>JAUSBJ010000012.1 GCA_030652035.1 Sulfurimicrobium sp. | reverse complement strand
GGGGGGTTAGCAGCCCAGTCAGTTTCATCATTAGGGGTGGCCCATCTGCCATGCCCGTTAGTTTATTTACAGGAGGGTACGATCATGAGCACCAAGAAAACCAAGACCCCGGCTATCGATATTGGCATCACGGCCGACGAGCGCAAGAAAATCGTGCAGGGCCTTTCCGCCTTGCTGTCCGACAGCTACACGCTCTACCTGATGACGCACAACTTTCACTGGAACGTCACCGGGCCGCAGTTCAACAGCCTGCACCTGATGTTCATGGCACAGTACACGGAGCAGTGGAACGCGCTCGACCTGATCGCGGAACGCATCCGTGCGCTCGGCCATCCGGCGCCCGGCACCTACAAGGAGTTCGTCAAGCTGGCATCGATCAAGGAAGTCGAGGGTGTGCCCAAGGCCGACGACATGATCCGCCACCTGGTGAGCGCCCAGGAAGCCACGGCGCGCACCGCCCGCAAACTGTTCCCGGTGGTGGATGCCGCGAACGATCAGCCCACGGCCGATCTCCTGACCCAGCGCATGGAAGTGCACGAGAAAACCGCCTGGATGTTGCGCAGCCTGCTTGAGGATTGAGCCGGTCCGGAGCAACAGACGCCCTGCATGGCGGGGCGTCGGCCCGAGCGCATGTATTCCGGTTTTGCCGTAAGCCGGGCTGGCACTACAATTCAGTCTGGCTTGATATAAAGTGAGACCGGAGACTACATGCATTTCATGAATACACATTGCACCGCCTGGCATGGCGACAAGGAATGCCGGGCCTGCGACGGCCGGGACAATGCCTTCTTTGCCGGTGTGGCGCATCAGGACGTCGCCGCGCTGCATATCCAGGTCGACAATGTGTACTACGTCCCCGGCGAAACCATCTATCAACTTGATGCACCTGCCGAGACTTTGCTGGTGATTCGTACCGGCGCAGTCAAGCTGGTGCGCTATCCGGGCAAGGGCGCAAAGCCGAGAATCGTGCGCATCCTCAAGCCCGGTGATGTCGTGGGCCTGGATGCCATGCTGGCAGGTATGGCACAGCACCATGCGGTTGCGGTGGGCGAGGTGCGCGGTTGCAGGATTCCGCTCCCGGTTGTGCAGCAGCTCTGCATGCAACACCCCGAATTCCAGTGGAACATGATGCGCCAGCTGCAATCCTCGCTCAGGGAAACCGAGCAATGGCTGGTCGACCTGACCTGCGGCTCGGTGCCGGCGCGCGAACGCATGGCGCGCCTGCTGTTGCGGCTGCGCGACGGCGACAGCGACCGGATCTATCATTTCAGTCTCAAGGATCTCAGCGCGATGCTCTGCCTGACCCTGGAAACGGCCAGCCGTGTGATCACAGAATTTGCCGGTCTCGGGCTGATGGTCAGGACGGGCAAACACAACGAGCAGTTCTTCAGCGCGGACATCGCCGCGCTGGAGCGCGTCGCAGCCGGCGAGCCCGCAGCCTGAGGCGGGCCTTGCAGCGTTTTACCCCGGTGTCTGGGAGGGGCCGATGCCTGCCAGGTATTCCATTTCCTTGGCCCAGCCGGAATAGTTGCGCTGGTACTCGGCCAGTTCGGGCGCGTTCGCAGTTCTGGCCGCATATGCCTTCAGCACGGGCAGTTGCCGCGCAGCCACGTCCGCCGCATCAATTTGCCTGATCGCCGTTAGAAACGAAGACAGGCTGGTAATCACATTGCCGCCCGGTTTCAGGGCAATCGCTTCGAGGCTGTCGACGATCCAGGGCATGTATTTCAGCACATAATCGGCGTAGGTGCGCATCGTGGGGGCCTGATCGTGCAACTCCAGGCGCTCGCGGTCGAAATCGCTGCGCTCGAGAATAATCCTGTTGTGATAAACCACCGGCGCGGCCGCTGAAGTATCGCAGGCCCAGCCCTTGCGGGGCAGCAGCAGGTCGGCCTGGTCCTGCTCCTCGCGGTAGGGGTAGAAGGGCATGGTCCGGCAGCGCAGGGGTTTGTCCGCGTGAATGCCGCACAGGCCCTCGGCGCTCAGCTCAGGGCAGGGAAACGAGGGCGGCAGATAGGCAGTCGGCGTGACGAGCACGGCGATCTGCCTGCGGTTGCGCAGCCGGATCGTGGCGCCCAGCCTCGCGCTCAGGGCGAAGGCCCGCGTGCCGTGCGGCACCGGGGTCCAGACCAGGGCCAGGGGGAAACGCCCCGCATGGCTCAGGGCATCGTTGAGCGTCAGCGGCAGCCAGCCAAAGCAGCACTTGCCGCACGCCGTACAGTTGAAATGCCGGTCCATGCCTTGCGGACTCCCTCAGGCGCCGCAGCACTTCTTGTGTTTCTTGCCCGAGCCGCAGGGGCAGGGATCGTTGCGCCCGATCTTGACGACCTGGCGCGGCGGCGCCTTGGGGCTGACCTGTCCGCCCTCGTACAGCCACTGCCCATCCATGCGCCGGAAGCTCGACACCTCGTGCTGCACCAGATCCTGGCCGTCACGGCGGAAACGGATGCCGAATTCCACGCTGCCCGAGTCGCCGTCTTCGCTGGCCTGGCGGATATCCAGCCCGAGCCATTCAACCTCGGCCACGGTGCGCTCGGCCTCGGCGCGGTTGAAGTCGGCCCGGATCTCGGGGGCATGGGTGCGGTCGATATGTTCGAGCTTGCCCAGCACGAAAGCGGTATAGCGCGAGCGCATCAATGCCTCGGGGGTGGGTGCGGGGGCTCCGGCAACGATGGGGCCGCAGCAATCCCCAAGGTCGCGGCCGGAGCCGCAGGGGCAAGATGTCATCAATAGGCTCCATTATTCAAGTGAATTGGCGCTGGCCTGTGCAAGCGCCAATGCGTTATTTTACAGAAACGGTGGACTTTGTTTTTCAGCTTACCTCAGGTGCTGAATTCGCACAGCGGAATTATCCGGGTGTGGTATTTGCCATGGAATATGCCGTATTGTTGTAAATGGCATCACCAAGTTGCTCAATGAACCATCATGAGGCACTGCCTCTACCGCAGGAGTTGCTATGAATCCGCTGCTTTCAACCACTGAACTGCACGCCCGCCTTGCCGCCCTGAATGCCGGCCTGCCCGCCCCTTGGCAAATCAAGAATGGCAAGCTGCACAAGGCGTTTGTCTTTGAGGATTTTGTCCAGGCTTTCGGCTTCATGACCCGGGTGGCGCTGCTGGCCGAGCAGATGAATCACCATCCCGAGTGGAGCAATGTTTACCACCAGGTGGCGATCGACCTTGCCACCCATGACGCCCAGGGTATCACCCGCCTGGATATGGAACTGGCGCAGAAAATAGAGCGGGTTTCATAAATGACGCTGAATTTTCACAAGGCATTGAATGCCTGGGGGACGCCCGAGTTCGCGACAGCCCTGAAACAGGAGATCGCGCAAGCGGACCCGGCCCTGCTTCCCTTGCAGCAAGGGCTTTCCATCGGCAGCCACGCGACCGATGGCCCGGTCGGCGCAATGATCCTCAAGGTGGACGAGGATGAAGGGATGATTCGCGCAAAAGCAGGTATCTTTTACACCAGCATCATCGCCGGATGCAGTTGCGCGGACGATCCCACGCCCATCAGCGAAAACAATGAATACTGCGAAATGCAATTCGATATCGACCGGATCACGGGCGAGACGGTGGTGACGGTTCTGGTGGATTGACAGCTTCACCCTGAACGGAATTGCGAGAAGGCAGCAATGACAGGGAAGCCCCCCGCAGTAAAGGTCAGGGGAGCGCTATTTGTGCGACCTGCTTGACTGCGTTGGTTCGGTGTCTATAGACACTTGCGCTCCAGTAGTTGCTCTCTCGCTTCGCGGGGCCAGTCCACCCCAAGGCGACAAGTTCCTTGGCGATGAGGTGGTTCATGATGCCGTGCCCTACAAGCAAAACAGGGCCTTTCTCAGCAAGAGAAATCAATTTCTGGGCAGCGGTTTTGGCGCGGGCTTTCGTGACTTGAATTGAATCAGAGCCTCGCGAGTAGCCGAAGAACCAAAGCAGACGGAAAAATGCAGCCCAGACGAAAGGTGACAGGCGCGGAAAGCGCCAGAGAGCATACGGAAGTTGTGCTTCGCAAAACGCGGCATCTGCAACAGATACTGTATGACCCAGAGCTTGCACTGATGACAATGCCCGAGGTGCGGTGCTTGCGACGATGCTGACAGCGGAATTCGCCAATCTCAAACTAGCACTAGTAATGGGCACACCGTCTGCTTCTACCTCGGAAAGATTGTAATGTTCAATCCAGTGTTTCATCTCGACCGGCGCGATCCAGTTGGTTTGGGTTAAGAGTGGCTTGCCGTGCCTCATGAGGATGATTTTCATTGCAGAGTAAACCTAATGAACAAATAGGCCCCCACCCAGAGCCCGTTAGGATGGGTGGAGCGCAGCGTCTGTTTTCCAAAATCGTTCCGCGTCGAACCTGCCGCCCGCCCAGTCGCCAGGATATAAGCCGCGCCGGACATACTGGTGAAAAGTCGAATACGGCCATTCCTTCACGGAACGCACATGGCCGTGCTTGACCGGATTGTAATGGATGGGTAATCCACCTGCTGGTGCAGATCGTCGTCGTTTCGCAAGCTGTGTTCCCAGTAGCGGCGTTGCCATATGCCACGTTCGCCCTTTGCAACGTGGCTCGCCGAGCGGTGCTCTTCCTTGGGCAAGCCGCGCGAGAAAGCCGCCTTGATCTTCTTCCAGCGCGTCGAATAGTCGGCATCGCCCGCGGGCAGGATCCACACGCAATGCAGATGTTCCGGCAAGACCACCATGGCAATCAGTCCAAAAGGCAATTCACGTTTTACGTCCACCACCGCGTACCGGAACAGTTTAATATTGTTCGTCAACAGATGACGCGAACGCTCCGTCAGTGCGACGGTGAAAAAATAGCTCCGCCTGGGATGAAGAAGCTGCGTCGGTAATTGGCCATGGCGTTGCGGTTTGTTCAGGAGGTTTGTGCGTCGCGTTGTCATGGGTTGATGGGTTGTGCATCGCTTCACCCATCCTACGCGGGCTAGCCCCATTTGGAGAGAGTTCTTTCAACTCTCGTGGTGAAGCGCTTAACCTGTTGGCCGTCCAAATGTTCGCTCTTGTATAGCGAAAGCATTTCAAAATGGCAGGCGGGAGCGCAGGTTCCAAGAATTGCGGTCTTCAAAACGCGCTTCACTGGTTGGCGCATTACGATCCAGTCTACCCACCACGGCGAACCTAGGGACGTGACGGCAAGTACCTGCTGCAGGTTGTGTAATCTCGGCCTGATTGAACCGAGATCATTCGCATGATCGTAGGCGATGCCAGGCCCCCAAGTTCGATCAAACCAGCCCTTGAGAATTGCGGGAAAACCGAACCACCAGGTTGGGAAGCAAAGGACAAGACCATCAGCAGAAAGCAAGCGATCAATTTCGGATTGAACTGCGGTTGATTCATAGCACTGCCCGTAGTAGCTCGCTCTTTCCGCAACAGTTAGAGCGGCAGCAAACTCGTTGCGGTAGAGGTCTTCGACCAATACCTCGTGCCCCGCTGCGCTTAGCGTTTCAATCGCCTTCGCAGCCAACGAGTTACAAAGGCTTTCGTGCAATGGATGTGCGATGACAACGAGGCATTTCACAGAATGTGTTTCCTCTTAAAATAGCACGCCCAGAATGGGTGAAGCGCAGCGCAACCCGTCAAACTATCGTGCAGGACAGCGCTGTCAGGTCAGGCCGGAAAGCCTGCCGTGTTACTTGGCGGGCATCAGCCCTGTAATAACTTTCACGTATTCCGGCTCATCCCATTCCGCGCCACCCTGGAGGGTGTAGC
Source organism: Sulfurimicrobium sp. (assembly GCA_030652035.1). GTDB lineage: Bacteria > Pseudomonadota > Gammaproteobacteria > Burkholderiales > Sulfuricellaceae > Sulfurimicrobium. Next base: position 13,221 of record JAUSBJ010000012.1, on the reverse strand, counting down.
GGATATTGCCCTGGGGGTCCACCAGGAAGGTGGACGGCGCAACGAACACTTTCCAGGCCCCCACGCCATTGCCTTCCTCGTCCATCAGCACGTTGAAGTTGATTTTCATCTTGTTCACGAAATCGCTCACGTCCTTGCCGGTTTCGCCCATGTTCACGGCCAGGATGACAAAGGGCTTGCCGGCCATTTTCTGGTCGAGGCGCTGCATGGCGGGCATTTCCTTGAGGCAGGGCGGGCACCAGGTGGCCCAGAACTGCACCATCACCACCTTGCCGCGATAGTCTTCCAGCTTGTGGGTTTTGCCTTTCAGGTCCTGCAAAGCCAGGGGCGGCGTTGCTCCACCCTTCCAGGGCTTGAGTTCGCTGGCCTGGGCTGAGGCAAGGAAAAACAGGCAGCAAAGGCCCAGTAAAAGTTTTTTCATGGTTGTGCTTCCAATGGGTTTGGTTCTATTCGTTTCAGGGCGTCCAGCATCAGCTCCGGCAGGCGCGCCGCCATGGCGTTTTCATCCGGGGTGGCGTCGGGGCGCACGTAAAAATGGCTGCGCACTTTGGGCAGGACCAGGCTTTGTACCTGGCTGCCGCCCTGGGAAAGCGCCACCTTGAGATGCTCCAGCCACCAGCGGCCGGGCGAGAGCTGGCCCTGGTAAATGAACATGGGCAGCTTGATCTGCGTGACGACAGGATGATACTCGGCTTCGACGCCTGGGGCAGGGGGGACGGAATAGAGATCGGGGTAGAACAGGATGGCGCCGGCCAGTGAAGGTCTGGTTGCGGAGGAAGCTTGGCCCTGCCAGGCATGCGCCCCTTCCAGGATGGGCAAAGCGCCGTGGCCGCCCACCACGAGGACGATTTTCTTGCCGGTGTGCTTGATGGCCAGACCGATGATCTCGCTGATTTCCGCCGGGGGGATCTCTTTCAGACTGCTTGGCAGGATGGGCAGGAAATGGGCGTCCAGCATGTCCGGCAGCCAGGTTTCGATGCCTTTCTCGGCAAGCGCCTGGGCGGCGCGGGTTTCGTGGATGCTATGCCCTTCGTCGCAGGCGAACCACAGCAGCACGGTATCGCCCTGGGCCGGGTAGCTGCGCAAGTGGACTTCCGTGCCATTGGAGAGGCTCAGGGTAGGAGGCGGAGCGGCGTGAGCCGTGCCCATGGAGAGCAGCAACGCCAGTCCAAGCGCGTAAAGCCGGGAGAGAACCAAGTCCGGATTCCATTATAGATAAGGGGTGGGTCAGTTTAACCCAAACCGCATGGGGCTGTAATGGCACGAATGGACTATGATTTTCCTGGTATTCGCGCCTTGCCGCAGTCTTTCGCGCCGGGAACGAATTCCATGATCCGCTGTAGCAGGGGTTCGTCGAGGAATGCCTCGGCCTGGAAGGTGCCAGCGTAGGCCTGGTGCTCCTGCTTGAGTTCGTAGCAATTTGCCCCGTCGATATCCATCAGCAGGGTATCCATGCCTGCTTCGCTGAAGGCGCGGTGGCGCTTGATGAAAAAGTGGCTGCAGCACATGCCTACGTAGGCACTGGCGCCCCCGTCCCGCATTTCCTTCAGGGTCTCGACCAGATGCTCGTAGCGGACGATGGTTTTCACCGTCATGCCGCGTTCGCGGCCAAGGCGGTAGGCTTCGCCCACCTCGCACAGGCCGCATTCGGTGCAGTCATCCTGGTGGCGCCATTCGCACCAGGCGGGCTTGGCGCAGTAAGGCACCAGCATTACCGATGCGCGTTCCAGGATGTCTCCTGCAGCGGCGTTTCCCGCGCTATGAATCATCAGGCGGCTGGCTTGCTGCCGGGTCAATCCCAGGGCAGTGCAGCCTTGGTGCTTGTCGAGCAGTATCTGGGTCAGGCCGAAAAAATCCTCCACGTCGACGCCGGGTATATTTCCCGTATTCTCCACGATGAGGCTGCGGATCGTGTTTTTCACACGCGCAGCAGCAATGCCGCGCAGGGCTTGCTGCAATGCGGCGAGGAGGCCGGCGTCGGCGGCCTGGACATCGGCGGCGAATTCGATGCCGCCGATGTCCCCTTGCGGCGTGAAGGCGGCGCGGCCGCGCAGCAGTACCCCGCCGGTTGTTTTCCACAGTGCTTCCAGCCAGTTATCGCCCGTTCCGCGCCAGTCGATGGCGTGAATTGGGAGTTCGGATGGCGCGGCTTCTTCCGGAAAAAACGCTTCGCCTGGCGTGGCCGATGTCAGCGAGAGGGAAAAGGCTTGCGCCAGATGTGTCTCCAAAGCGTGCTGCAAGGCATGTTCCGGAGTGCCAGGGCACTGTTCGTTAAAAGGCGCGAAGCGGTCTCGCGCCGCAGCAAGTCCGTCCGGCGACAGTTTTTCCGTCGGCACGCGCAAGGCTTCCAGCATGGTGCTGATGTCCACCTCAAGCAGCAGGATGCCGTGAAGCAGCATTACCCCGCGTTCCATAACGGCAAACACGCTGGCGATTTTCCGCCCCCCGATTTCCACGTCGTTGGGAAATTTGAATCCGGCTTTCAGGCCGAAATCAGAGAGGGCCTCGATAATGGCTGAGCAGGCCGTCTTGAGATGGGATTCCAGGCTGCCGCCGATATCCCCCAAAAGCAGGGTGAATCCCAGCTGCCGCGGGTCGATGTACAGCGCGCCACCGCCTGTGTAACGTCGCATCACTTCGATGCCACGGGCGGCGCAATGCTCCAGGCGCAACTCCCGGTCGATGGCCTGGAAACGCCCCACGCTGGCGCAGGGAAGGGAACGGTAGAAACGCAGCAGGTCGGGGCGCTGCTTCCCGGCGCGCAGGACCAGCCATGCCCGGTCGAAAGCCAGTTGGCTGACGGCGCTGCCCGTGCCTGAGTCCAGCACACAGGCTGGACGGGGGGCTGGAGGGTGTTCCTGGCAAGGGGGCATGGAGGCGTCTGCTGTGATAAAAATACTTTCTATACCGTGATACCTCCACGGTCAAGAGGATGCTGCGGTCATTGCTTGAAATTCCCTAACCCTCCCCCAAGTAGGGGTTAGTTCATTCACTTGGGACAATGCCATGCGTTTCGATAAACTCACCACTAAATTCCAGCAGGCCATCAGCGATGCGCAGAGCCTGGCTGTTGGTCAGGATAACCAGTTCATCGAGCCGCAGCACTTGCTGCTGGCGCTGCTTGAGCAGGATGATGGCGGCGCGGCGTCGCTCTTGCAGCGCGCCGGTGGAAATATTGGCGGGTTGCAACCTGCCCTGCGCAAGGCCATCGAGCGCCTTCCCAAAGTGGAAGGACACGGCGGTGAAGTGAGCATTTCGCGCGATCTCAATAACCTGCTCAATCTGACCGACAAGGACGCGCAGAAGCGCGGCGACCAGTTCATCGCCAGCGAGCTGTTCCTCTTGGCTGCCGCCCAGGACAAGGGCGAGACCGGGCGTCTGCTGCGCGAAAACGGGGTGGACAAGGCGCATCTGGAACAGGCTGTCAATGCGGTTCGCGGAGGTGAAAACGTGCAAAACCAGGAAGCCGAAGGCCAGCGCGAGGCGCTGAAGAAATACACCCTCGACCTCACCGAGCGCGCCCGCCTGGGCAAGCTCGACCCGGTGATCGGGCGCGATGACGAGATTCGCCGAGCGATCCAGGTGTTGCAACGGCGCACCAAGAACAACCCGGTGCTGATCGGCGAGCCGGGTGTGGGCAAGACCGCCATCGTGGAAGGGCTGGCCCAGCGCATCGTCAACGGCGAAGTGCCGGAAACCCTGAAGGGCAAGCGCGTGCTGGTGCTCGACATGGCCGGTTTGCTGGCTGGGGCCAAGTACCGCGGCGAATTCGAGGAACGCCTGAAGTCCGTATTGAAGGAAGTAGGGCAGGACGAAGGCCGCATCATCCTATTCATCGACGAACTGCACACCATGGTCGGCGCCGGCAAGGCGGAGGGCGCGATGGACGCCGGCAACATGCTCAAGCCCGCCCTGGCGCGCGGCGAGTTGCATTGCATCGGCGCCACCACGCTGGACGAATACCGCAAGTACGTCGAGAAGGATGCTGCGCTGGAGCGAAGATTCCAGAAAGTAATGGTCAACGAGCCGAGCGTGGAAGATACCATCGCCATCCTGCGCGGCTTGCAGGAGAAATACGAACTGCATCACGGCGTGGACATCACCGACCCGGCCATCATTGCCGCAGCCGAGTTGTCGCATCGCTACATTACCGACCGCTTCCTGCCCGACAAGGCCATCGACCTGATCGACGAGGCGGCTTCCCGTATCCGGATGGAAATCGATTCCAAGCCTGAAGTGATGGACAAGCTCGACCGCCGCCTGATCCAGCTCAAGATCGAGCGCGAGGCGGTGAAGCGCGAGAAGGATGAAGCTTCGCAGAAGCGCCTGGGCTTGCTGGAAGACGAGATCAAGAAACTGGAGCGCGAATACGCCGACCTGGAAGAAGTGTGGAAGGCGGAAAAAGCCCAGATTCAGGGCTCCGCCCACATCAAGGAAGAACTCGACCGGCTCAAGATCGAAATGGAAGCCGCCAAACGCAAGGGTGACTGGCAGCATGTTTCCGAGTTGCAATACGGCAAGATTCCGCAACTCGAAGCGCAATTGAAGCACGCGGATACGGCAGGCGAAAAAGAAGCCAAGACCCACTGGCTGCTGCGCACCGAGGTGGGCGCGGAAGAAATCGCCGAGGTGGTGTCGCGTGCCACCGGCATTCCGGTCTCCAAGATGATGGAAGGCGAGCGCGACAAGCTCTTGCAGATGGAAGGCAAGCTGCACGAGCGGGTGGTGGGGCAGGACGAGGCCGTGCGCCTGGTGGCGGACGCCATCCGCCGCTCGCGCGCCGGACTGGGCGACCCCAACCGGCCTTATGGTTCCTTCCTGTTCCTCGGCCCCACTGGCGTGGGCAAGACCGAGCTGTGCAAGGCGCTGGCCGGATTCCTGTTCGACTCGGAAGATCACCTGATCCGCATCGACATGAGCGAATTCATGGAGAAGCACAGTGTCTCGCGCCTGATCGGCGCGCCACCCGGCTACGTGGGGTATGAAGAAGGCGGCTACCTGACCGAGGCCGTGCGGCGCAAGCCCTATTCCGTCATCCTGCTGGACGAGGTGGAGAAGGCGCACCCGGATGTGTTCAACGTGCTCTTGCAGGTGCTGGACGACGGCCGCATGACCGATGGCCAGGGCCGCACGGTCGATTTCAAGAATACCGTGATCGTGATGACCTCCAACCTCGGCTCGCAGAATATCCAGGCCATGGCGGGCCAGCCTTACGATCTCATCAAGGCCTCGGTGATGGAGGACGTGAAAACCTATTTCCGTCCGGAATTCATCAACCGCATCGATGAAGTGGTGGTGTTCCATGCTCTCGGCGAGGCGCACATCAAGTCCATCGCGCGCATCCAGCTGCAGTACCTGGACCGCCGTCTGGCACAGATGGAGATGAAGCTGGAAGTCAGCGAGGCGGCGCTGTCCGAGCTGGCTAGCGCCGGATTCGACCCGGTGTTTGGCGCACGTCCGCTGAAACGGGCGATCCAGTCTCATCTGGAAAATGCTTTGGCGAAGGAAATTCTGGCCGGTCATTTCGCCGCCAAGGATACGATCCGGGTGGATTGCAGGGACGGCGTATTTTCATTCGTGAAGGTCTGATGGTCATGACGCTGAAAACCGGGCGCTCGGCGCCCGGTTTTTTTATGTTCTAAGCACAGGGGTATAATGCTTTCATGAAACAGGCTCAGGGAATGCTCGAACTGGCCAACAGGGGCCGCGGCTTATACGCCTTTACGTCCGAAGTTGCGCGCTGGATTGATTCTTCGGGCATTGCCGATGGACTGCTGACGCTGTTTGTCCAGCATACTTCCGCCAGCCTCCTGATACAGGAAAACTACGATCCGGACGTGCAGGGCGACCTGGAGCGTTTTTTCTCCCGGCTGGTGAAGGACGGCGACCCGTTGTTCGCGCACAGCCTGGAAGGCCCGGACGATATGCCGGCCCATGTGCGCGCCGCACTGACCCAGGTCCATCTCTCCATCCCGGTGCATCAGGGCGCAATGACGCTGGGAAGCTGGCAGGGCATCTACTTGTATGAACATCGCCACCAGCCGCAGCGGCGCAGGGTGGCGATGCACTTGATAGGGGAATGAATTTGAAGGTCAAATTGTTTTTGCTGCGCATCCTGCTGGCCAGTCTGGGCATCCTCGGGGTGGATGCGGCTCGGGCGGCTGCGCTGAATGACGCGAATGCCGTGCCCCATCTCAACAGTGCCGGTCGTCAGGGATATCAGGATTTCCTCCAGGTTGGAAAACACCGTGCCTTTGCCATCGCCCCAGGCGGGACATGGTCCTGGAAGGGCGGGGAAGTGACTGCGGATATGGCTTCCGACGGGGCTTTGCAGGCTTGTCAGGAGAGCACGAGTCAGACCTGCGTTCTCTATGCGCTGAACGACCGGGTGGTGTTCAACGCGAAGGACTGGAGTGCCTTGTGGCGTCCTTACCGCAGCCGGGCCGAGGCGGCGAAAGCCGACACGGGCAAGGCGCGCGGCGAGCGTTTCTTCGACCTCGCGATCAAATCGCCCGCCGGCAAGGCGATGAAGTTGTCAGACTTGCGCGGCAAGGTGCTGCTGGTGCATTTTTGGGGTACCTGGTGCCCGCCCTGCCGTAACGAGATGCCTGAGTTGCAGAAATTGCACCAGGCCCTGGGGGGTTCCTCCGATATTCAACTGGTGTTGCTGCAAATGCGCGAGGATTACGGAACAGCCAGCCTGTGGATGGACGCCCAGGGCTTCAAGCTGCCGTTGTTCGATTCCGGGGTGGCGGATGCCGGCTCGGATACCTTGACCCTGGCCAATGGCAAGAAGATGCGTGACCGCGATCTGGCCCGGGTGTTCCCGACCACCTATGTGCTGGACAAGCATGGGATGGTGGTATTTTCTCATGTCGGCCCGGTATCGGGCTGGCTGCAATATCTGCCGTTCCTGCGCGATGTGGCTGCACGTTCAGGCAAGTAGCTTCTCACTGGTCTAAGTTCCTCGAGCGGCATGGGTTCTGTGAGTGCCGTAAGCCAATGTTGAGTGTAAGGCGCATAACGGCTGTAACAATCGCTGGCTAGAATTTCCTCCCTTCCTTTACGATCAGGCTGGGTGGCGTATGCGCATTCCGTATTTCTTGCGGGCGATATTATTTCTGCTTTTTTTTCCGGGCCTGCTTTCCCCCGCTGCGGCAGTACCCGCCCGCGATATCGTCATTGCCCAGTCCGTCGATCTTTCCGGGCCGCTCGGTTACATTGGCCAGGATTATCTGACCGGCGCCAAGGTCTATTTCGACCATGTCAATGCAAGTGGCGGCATAAACGGCAGGAAAATCACCCACCTGGTTATGGATAATGCCGGTTCGACTGAGAAGTCCGCTCACATCAACCAGCAGTTCCTGCTTTCCGGACAGAAAATCGATGCTTTCTTCGGCTATTTTGGCGAGGGCAGCCTTGAAACCCTGTTGAGCAACGGTGCCTTCAAGTCATCGGGAATTCCTTTGCTTGCGCCGCTCTCCGGCGGAGAAGCTGGCGAGCAAGACAAAAACGTCTTTTTTATCCGGCCCGGTTTCGACGGCGAAGCAGTAAAACTGGCCGGACCGATGCTCTCTTCAGGCTTGACCCGTGTCGCTGTGGTTTATTCCGCAAACAATGACGGGAAGTCCGCGCTGAAGGCGGTTGAAGCCATGCTGGCTGGGCGGAACATGAAGCTGGCAGGAAAGTACCCCATCATGGCGGATGGAAGCGGGCTTGATGCAGCTATCAAAGCTGCGTTTTCCACCAGGCCACAGGCCATCATCCTGGCGCTCGACACGCTGCCCGCCGCGCAATTTGTTAAAAACTATCGCCGTCTCGATGCTGGCGCATTCATGCTGGGACTTTCTCGGATCGATCACAAAATCCTGTTCGATATTGCCGGAAAAGATCTGGCTGCAGGCGTCATGATTGCGCAGGTGGTGCCGCACCCCGGCGACTGGAAAGTGCCTGTCGTCATCGAGCACAGGAAAATCATGGAGATCTACCGTGACGAAGCGCCTTCTCACCTTACCCTGGAAGGCTTTATTGCGGCGAAAATGCTGGTCAGCACCATGAGGAAACTAGGCAAGGACTTCACGCCCATGCAACTAGGCGACGCGCTAAGAACCTCAAGAAGGATGGATATCGGCGGTTATTACCTGGATTTCTCACCATCCCGCAATCGAGGCTCCAGCTACGTCGATATCAATGCCATTTCCCGCAATGGCAAGCTGCTCAACTAGTGTAGTGTTGCATGCCAAACGGTACACTTGCCGTTGAAGCAGCGGCTACTGGGCTTTGAGCGCTTCGGTCAGGTGAGGTGCAATGACCTGTAGCAGTTGCCCGAAGATTTTCGGGTTGCCGGCAACGATGTTGCCGCTTTTGAGATAATTCTCGTTGCCTTGAAAGTCGCCCACCAGACCCCCCGCTTCCTGCACCAGCAGGCAGCCTGCCGCGATATCCCAGGGTTTCAGCCCGATCTCGAAAAATCCGTCAAAACGGCCCGCAGCGGTATAGGCCAGGTCGAGTGCGGCTGAGCCCGGGCGGCGCAGCCCGGAGGTCTTCTGGATGAGGTCGCGGAACATGCCCATGTAAGCATCGATATGGGTGAAGTCGGTGTACGGAAAGCCGGTGCCGATCAATGCATTTTTGAGCTGTGTTTCCTTGGTGACACGCAGGCGCCGGTCGTTGTGGTAGGCGCCGCGGCCCTTGGTGGCGGTAAATAGGTCATTGCGGGCGGGGTCGTAGATCACCGCCTGATTCAGCACGCCCTTGTGGAGCAGGGCGATGGAAACCGCATATTGCGGAAAGTTGTGCAGGAAATTAGTGGTTCCATCAAGCGGGTCAATGATCCATTGATATTCGGAATCGCCGCGAACTCCGCTCTCTTCTGCTAGAATTTCGTGGTCCGGGTAGGCTTCCAGCAGGATCTCAATAATCGCGTCCTCGGCGGCGCGATCCACTTCGCTGACAAAATCATTGTGGTTCTTGCGTTTGACCGTTAGTTTGTCGATGTCGAGAGATGCGCGGTTGATAATATTGCCGGCGCGGCGCGCGGCCTTGACCGCGATGGTGAGCATAGGGTGCATGGTAGGTTTTCAATGACTGTTAATGAACAAGATTTAGGCGCTATTTTACATGGGAAACACGCCGCGTTGGAAAACGTCCGTGTCGTCCTCAGTCACACCAGTCATCCAGGCAATATCGGCGCGGCTGCGCGGGCCATGAAAACCATGGGTCTGTCGCAGCTCTATCTGGTCAACCCCAAGCACTTTCCGGATGCGACCGCTGATGCCATGGCTTCCGGTGCCACCGATGTGCTGGCCGGCGCCAGGGTTTGCGCCAGCCTGGATGAGGCCTTGCAGGGCACGGTGCTGGCGGTGGGCCTGACGGCGCGGCGGCGGGATCTTTCCCACCCCATGCTGACGCTGCGGGAGTCTGCGCCACAAATTGTGGCTACTGCCCTGGACGCACCAGTGGCCCTGATTTTCGGTACGGAAATGTCAGGCCTTTCCAATGCGGAGCTGGAAAAGTGCCAGCAGCTCATGACCATTCCGGTCAATCCGGAATATGGCTCTCTGAATCTGGCGGCGGCTGTGCAGGTGGTGGCTTACGAGTTGCGCATGTGCAGTGTGGACGCAGTGCCCCTGCCGGGTGGGTTTCCGCTTGCCACCTTTGAAGATGTGGACCAGTTTTATGCCCATCTCGAACAGACTTTGATCGAAATCGGTTTTCTTGACCCCAGGCACCCAAAACGCCTGATGACGCGCTTGCGCCGCTTGTTTGCCCGCGCGGACATGGAGAAGGAAGAAGTGAATATTCTGCGCGGAGTGCTGAAAGCAGCGCAGGCCCGCCGAGGCAAGCAGGATAACGGATATAGTTGACTAAATCAGTAGACTATATCATAATGCGATTACTATATCCGATTATCAGCCATGTTTAAACATCTGCGTGAAGATATTGCAGTGGTGTTCGACCGCGATCCCGCTGCCCGCTCCCGCTGGGAGGTGTTGACCACCTATCCCGGCGTGCATGCCGTGCTTATTCATCGCCTCACGCATCGACTTTGGGGCTGGCGGTTTTTCTGGCTGGCACGCTTCACTTCCCATTTTGCGCGCTGGATAACCGGTATCGAAATTCATCCTGGCGCGCGGCTTGGGCGGCGTGTGTTCATCGATCATGGCATGGGCGTGGTGATCGGGGAGACGGCGGAGCTTGGCGATGATGTCACGCTGTATCACGGCGTTACGTTAGGCGGAACTTCCTGGAAGAAAGGCAAGCGTCATCCCACGCTTGGCAAGGGGGTGGTTATTGGCGCCGGCGCCAAGGTGCTGGGGCCGATCAGTATTGGGGACGGCGCCAAAATCGGCTCCAATGCGGTGGTGGTCAAGGATGTACCGGCGGGGGCCACGGCGGTGGGCATTCCGGCTCGAATTCTGGATGGCGCGCAGGCCGAGATGCGGGAAAGCCAGGCGAAAAAGATGGGATTTTCCGCCTATGCCATCAGCGAGGACATGAATGACCCGATGGTCAAGGCGGTGCATAGCCTGCTGGATCATACCGTGGTAACCGACCACCGTATCCAGCAGATACTGGATCATCTGGGCCGCCTGGGCGTTGAGATCAGCGATGCTGAAAAAGCATCGGAAAAATTTGATGTTAATTATTTGAATAAAATAGTTGACTAAAATGGTAGGGTTTCATATAGTGTCCGCAAGATGTATCCACTATAAAGAGGCAAAACAATGCGTTTGACCACCAAAGGACGTTTTGCGGTAACGGCGATGATCGATCTGGCCATGCGTCATGGCGGAGGCCCGGTGACACTGGCCGGAATCAGCGATCGGCAACGAATTTCCCTGTCGTATCTGGAGCAGTTGTTCGGCAAGCTGCGCCGCCATGGGCTGGTCGAGAGCGTGCGCGGCCCAGGCGGCGGTTATTGCCTGGCCAAGGAGTTGGAGGGGATTTCTGTGGCTGACATCATCCAGGCCGTGGATGAGCCGATTGACGCCACCAAGTGCGGCGGCATGGGCAATTGCCACGATGATCTTCCCTGTATGACGCATGATCTGTGGACCAACCTCAATGTGCGGATTTTTGATTATTTGCAGTCCGTGAGCCTGGCCCAGCTGGTAGCGTCCCAGAACGGGCACAAAAACCCGGCTCAACTGGACAAGCGCTTCAATCACGGCGAGGCAGCCCTTCTGGCTTGATCTATGGTTCAGGTCTATTTCGACCACAATGCCACGACGCCGCTTGACGATGGCGTGCTGGCAGCGATGATGCCCTACATGCAGGCGCAGTTCGGCAATCCATCCAGCCGTCATGGTTTTGGCCGCATTGCGCGCCAAGCGGTTGAAGAGGCGCGTGAACAGGTGGCGAATGCAGTTGGGGCACACCCTTCGCAGGTGGTGTTTGCCAGCGGCGGTACAGAGGCCAATAATCTGGCCATTCGCGGCATGTCGGCAGCATTGCAGCCGTCCCAGGTGGTGTGGAGCAGTGTCGAACATCCGTGTGTTGCCAAGACCTGCCAGAGCCTGAAAACACAGGGCTGGGCCATGCGCCCGCTGGCAGTGGATGAGGCGGGCCGGTTCGACCTGAATGATTTGGCGCAGGCGTTGCAGGTGTCGACTGGCCTGGTCTGCGTGATGCTGGCCAACAACGAGACCGGCATATGCCAGGATGTGGCCGAAGTGGCCCGCCAGGCGCGTGCGGCGGGTGCCTGGGTGCATACCGATGCCGTGCAGGCGCTGGGAAAGGTCAGGCTGAATTTCGCGGCACTTGGCGTGCATGCCATGAGCCTGTCGGCGCACAAGGTGTACGGGCCGAAGGGCGTCGGCGCGCTGGTGCTCGACAAGCGTGTCGAGTTGATACCCCAGATGACTGGGGGAGGGCACGAGAAAGGTTTGCGTGCCGGCACCGAAAATGTGCCGGGTATTGTCGGCTTTGCCGCCGCCTGCGGCTTGGCGATTGGGCGTATGGAACAGGATGAGCAGCGGATTCGCCTGATGAGGGACGAACTGGAAGCTGGCGTGGCTTTGCTGGGCGGCACGATATTCGGCTCCAGCCCGCAGCGTCTGGCGAATACCAGTTACTTCTGTTTTCCCGGCATCGAAGGGGAAACCTTGCTGATGGCGCTGGACCGCGCGGGATTCGCTGTGGCCAGCGGCTCTGCCTGCGCCAGCGGCAGCACAGAGCCGAGCGCGGTATTGCTGGCCATGGGCATTGAGCCGGAGCTTGCCAGGGGTGCGATCCGGGTGAGTCTGGGCCGCGGCAACAGCATGCAGCAGATAGAGGAATTTATAAGGGTCTTGCGGATTGAACTGGAACGTCTGCGAGCCTTGTCAGCCGTGTCAGTCATGTGATTTTTTGGAGAATGTAATGAAGTTGCCGATTTATCTGGATTATTCCGCCACGACCCCGGTGGATCCCCGCGTGGCGGAGAAAATGATCCCCTACCTGACCGAGAAATTCGGCAATCCCGCGAGCCGTTCCCACGCCTTCGGCTGGGAAGCCGACGAAGCGGTGGAGAATGCCCGCAAGCAGGTGGCCGATCTGGTCAATGCCGATCCCAAGGAGATCGTCTGGACCTCAGGTGCGACGGAATCCAACAATCTCGCCATCAAGGGCGCGGCGCACTTCTACTCCGGCAAGGGCAAGCACCTCATCACCGTGGCCACCGAGCACAAGGCGGTGCTGGACACCTGCCGCGAACTGGAGCGCCAGGGCTTTGAAGTGACCTATCTGATCCCCGAACCCAATGGCCTGGTGAATCTGGACAAATTCACGGCGGCGATCCGTCCTGATACCATTTTGGCTTCAGTCATGTACGTCAACAACGAAATCGGCGTGATCCAGGATATTCCGGCACTGGGCGAAATCTGCCGCAGCAAGGGCGTGATCTTCCACGTCGATGCGGCCCAGGCGACCGGCAAGGTGGTGGTCGATCTGCAAAAGCTGAAAGTGGACCTGATGTCCTTTTCCGCCCACAAGACCTATGGCCCCAAGGGCGTCGGCGCCCTGTTCGTGCGCCGCAAGCCGCGCATCCGTCTGGAAGCGCAGATGCACGGCGGTGGCCACGAGCGTGGTATGCGCTCCGGCACGCTGGCGACGCACCAGATCGTCGGCATGGGCGAAGCCTTCCGCATCGCCAAGGAAGAGATGGCGGCGGAAAACGAGCGTGCCCGCATGCTGCGGGACCGTCTTTACAGCGGCCTGAAGGAAATCGAGGAAGTGTAC
>JAUSBJ010000024.1 GCA_030652035.1 Sulfurimicrobium sp. | reverse complement strand
ACGAGGAGCGCTACCGCGAACGGGTTCTGCGGCAACTGGCCCAGCGTGCCGAAAAGATGGGCATGAAACTCGTCGCCAGTGAAAACCCCGCTTAAATACGTCATGGAAAATCAGTTACTTGGGTGGTGTTTCTTGAGAGAGAGCATTACGGTGAGCCTTTCTCATTGGATTGTATTCCGACAACAATTTGGGCGAAAAAGTGGGACTTGAAGATCAATATGAGGGCGAATATTAGCTCAGCCAATAGAAAGAAAAATGCACGCTTATCATCTGGGCTTAGAGCGCCGAAAAGTGAACCGGCTTGATTGTCTGAATTAACCGTATGACTAAAAATGAGCCACGACAAAGCGGGAAAAACATATACGGTGAACCAAAGACCAATAAGACTGCAACCAACACGAGCCGCGTCGAAGGCTTGTAAATTTAAGGTGCGCTCAGAGGGCGCACTGGGAAGAATGCGATGAGCAATAAACATTGGAAAAAACCAGAGAACTACGGCCAAGACCAAAAAGGCACCGCCGGTTATGTAGGAGATATGAATCTGGGGAGCCAGATTATTTGTCGCCATTGCCGCAGGCAACTCAACCAAATATCTGAGGCTGTGGATTCCTAGATATAGGGAAATTAACCTAATTCCAAGCGCGACGATTTGATGTGGTGTCATATGCTCTCTAACTTTTAGGTAAGGGGAGCCGCTCCGCGGCTTCCCGCTTGACCGCTGAGTTAGGCGGAATTTTGAAAAAGGAGATGATCGTGGCAAAACTGATGACGTTGAACATTGAGCGGTTTGTTGTGTGTAGCACTGGCGAGGAAATGGAAATACCAGAACCGGCAGACAGCATTGAGGCAGCGATAAAGCTGCGCGATGAAAAGCAGGCTGGCGATGAATATGAGACATGGGAAATTGTGGCGGAAGTTGCCGCCTAACGTTAAGTCGACACCTTTTTAGGTGTATATAAAAATCCGGTAACGGTGTATACAGCACTGTATTGAATTGATTCTATTCAAATCGTCTCTGGATAGGTGCCAATATGGAAAACCTGAACACCCCTCCTGCTGCAAGCCCAAAATTGCTCGACCTGGTTCGAGATAAAATCAGGGTAAAGCATTACAGCATCCGCACAGAAACGCAATATGTTCAATGGATAAAACGCTTCATTTTCTTTCATGGCAAGCGCCATCCGCGAGAGTTGGGGGCCGCGCAGGTGGAGGCTTTTTTGACGCATTTGGCGGTTGTGGGAAATGTCGCGGCTTCGACTCAGAATCAAGCTTTGTCGGCCTTGCTGTTTTTATATCGGGAAGTTCTGGAAGTCGAATTGCCCTGGCTGGATAACGTGACTCGGGCAAAACAGCCTCAGCGCCTCCCGGTGGTATTGACGCGCAATGAGGTGCGCGTGGTGCTGGATCGGATGGCGGGCGTGTATGGCTTGATGGCCAGTCTTTTGTATGGCACCGGGATGCGGCTGATGGAATGCGTGCGGCTGCGGGTGAAGGATGTGGATTTTGAGCGCGGGGAGATATTGATCCGCGATGGCAAGGGGGCCAAGGACAGGGTGACGATGTTGCCGAGCTTGGTGGTGCCTGCCTTGCAGGCGCATTTGCGGCAGCGCCGTGCCTTGTTCGAGGATGATGCGCGCGCCGGCAAGGTGTTGGTGTATTTGCCTGATGCCTTGGCTAAGAAATATCCGGGCGCTCAGATGGAATGGGGCTGGCAGTATGTTTTCCCTTCAGGCAGCTTTTCCGTTGATCCGCGCAGCGGTGTTGAGCGGCGGCATCATCTGGATGAGAAATTGTTGCAGCGGGCGATGAAGAAGGCGGTGCAGGCCTCAGGCATGGCAAAAATGGCCACCCCGCATACCCTGCGCCATTCCTTTGCCACCCATTTGCTTGAAGGCGGCTACGATATCCGCACTGTGCAGGAGTTGCTGGGGCATTCCGATGTTTCCACCACAATGATCTACACCCATGTTTTGAACCGTGGTGGCCGAGGCGTCACCAGTCCATTGGATACGATTTGATGAATGATCTTGAACAATTTTTGAATCGCGCCGAATCCCTGTTGCAGCGCGTGGAGCAAATCCTCCCCAGCCCGCCATCCGAGCCGGACTGGGATGCTTCGGTGGCTTTCCGCTGGCGCAAGCGGGGCGGACAGGGTTTTCTGCAGCCAGTGTCGCACCCGCACCACATCCGCCTGGCCGACCTGCAGGGCGTGGCGGAGCAGAAGAAGCAGATCGACCGCAATACACGCCAGTTCGTGCGCGGGCTGCCGGCCAACAACGTGCTTCTGACCGGGGCGCGCGGCACGGGAAAATCCTCGCTGATCAAGGCGGTGATGAACCAGCATGCCGCCAGGGGCCTGCGCCTGATCGAGGTGGAGCGCATGGAGCTGGTCGACCTGCCGGATATCGTGGAGCTGTTGTGCCAGCGCCCCGAGCGCTTCATCGTGTTCTGCGACGATCTCTCTTTCGATGCCGGGGAGCCGGGCTACCGCGCGCTCAAGGTGGCGCTGGATGGTTCGGTGGCGGCGCCGTCCGAGAATGTGCTGATCTACGCCACCTCCAACCGCCGCCACCTGATGCCGGAATACATGGCTGAAAATCTCGAAACCACCACGGTGGACGGGGAAATCCGGCCGGGCGAAACCACCGAGGAGAAGGTTTCGCTGTCCGAGCGTTTCGGCCTGTGGCTGTCGTTTTACCCGTTTGATCAGGACGAGTATCTGGCTATCGCGCGCTACTGGCTGGCGCAACTGGGTGTGGCGGAAGTGGATTCGGACGAGGTCCGGCGCGAGGCGCTGCAATGGGCGCTGGGGCGCGGCTCGCGCAGCGGGCGCTCGGCCTGGCAGTTCGCGCGCGACTGGGCGGGGCGCATGGGGCTGAAAAATAAAACCTTGAAAAGCAGTTGAACCGCAAAGGACGCAATGGAACGCGTAGGAATTCGAAAAGTTGGGCGGTTCTATTGAGATTCCTTGGCCGACGTTTTTACTTTGCGAGCCTTGGCGTCCTTTGCGGTGAAATCGATTTAGGATAAGCGATGGAAGTACGCAAAAAAATTGTGGATGTGGTCGCGGCAGTGATTCTCCAGCCGGATGGCCGCTTTCTGCTGGCGCGGCGGCCGGAGGGCAAGCCTTATGCCGGTTACTGGGAGTTCCCGGGCGGCAAGGTGGAGGCGGGGGAATCCCTTGAGCACGCCCTGAAGCGCGAGCTGCACGAAGAGCTGGGGATCGAGGTGAAGCATGCCTGGCCGTGGCTGGTGCGGCATTTTGATTATGAGCATGCCAGCGTGAAGCTGCATTTCTTTCGTGTGGTGGCCTGGCACGGTGAGGCGCACGGGAAGGAAAACCAGTCGCTGGAATGGCAGGTGCCGGGTGAGGTCAGGGTGGCGCCGCTGTTGCCCGCCAACGGGCCGATTTTGCGGGCGCTGGAGTTGCCGCCCATATTGGCCATCAGCCAGGTGGAAAGCCTGGGCGAGGCGGTTTTCATGGAGCGCATGGAAGCCGCGTTGAAGCGTGGCCTGCGCCTGATCCAGTTGCGCGAGAAGACTTTGCCTGCGGAAGCGCTGGAAAGGGTGGCGCGGCAGATGGTGGCGCTGGCGCATGCGCATGGCGCGCGCTTGGTGATCAATACCGAATCCGGCCTGGGCGCAAGCGTGGGCGAGGATGGCGTGCATTTGCCCGGTGCAACACTGATGGCGCTTGAGACCCGGCCTTCAGCCGGACTGGTGGGGGCTTCCTGCCATTCAGCCGCGGAGCTGGAGCGCGCTGCGCGATTGGGGCTGGATTATGTGCAGTTGAGCCCGGTGTTGCCGACCCTGACCCATCCGGGGGCGGAAACGCTGGGCTGGGAGGGTTTCGTGCGCCTGATTCGGGATTATCCGCTGCCGGTTTACGCCCTTGGCGGCATGGGACTGGATGCGCTTGATGTGGCCCGGCAGAGAGGCGCTCATGGGATTGCCATGCTGCGCGCCAGCTGGAGTTAGTCTTCCGGTTCTTCCGTCAGCCGTGTGCCTGAATCGGGCACGCGGTATTCCTCGTTCGCCCATTGCCCCAGGTCGATCAGCTTGCAGCGCTGGCTGCAGAAGGGGCGGAAGGGATTGTCAGGCGTAAAAGGCGCTGCCTTTCCGCAGACCGGGCAGGGAACGGTGCGTAGCTTTGCTGGTGCTTGGGACATGTTGGATCGGCAGGGGTTCTTAGAAGTTACACAGGGTCAGGTCGAATTTGACATCGAGATCGCAGGCGCGCGGTTTTTGTATTCCGCCAAGCGAGGTGAAGCGGATGTTGATGGCGTATTTGTTGGCGCTGATCTCGGGGAAGCAGGGCGTATCGCTGTCCATGGAGATGCGTATCAACTGCGCCACGCGCCCAGCCAGCATTTGCTGGAAAGCGCCATGCTGGGCAACCTGGGATGTGGTCTTGCCGCTATCGCGCAGCAATTTCAGTACCAGTTGCAGTCCCTTATGCACGGGCCGCAATGGCGCGAACCATTCGTCCAGGGAGCTGCGCCGGATTTCTACGTCCAGGCTGAGCCAGAAATGATAGGAGGGCAGGTCGAACTCGCATACGCCGCCCGGAATGGTGGTGCGTTGCTTGATGCTCATCAGCCATTCGTTATCGCGGACATGCTGCCCCAGCTTCCCTGACAGTTCATGCAGTTTGGAAGCGGTCTGGCTGATGTCAGCGAGAATGCTGTTCAGCGCTTCCTGTGAAATGGCGGGGTTATGGCGCAGAGTTTCCAGCATCTGTTTCTGGCGTTCGAGTTCCTGAAGCAGGTCTGTTTTCAGGTCGGCGCGGCAGGAAACTTCCAGAATCTCAAACAGGGAAAGCAGGGCGGCATGATGGTCCAGCGCCTGCGACTGGGAGGCGAAAAATTCTGCTTTGGCGAACAAATCCTCAAGCCGCAACAAGGTGCGAACCCGTTCGTTAAGAGGATAGTCGTAGCTAATCATGTAACTGGACAGCCTTTTATGCGGGCTTGAAACCCGTGCGGTCGCGCCTTGCGCGGGTGAAAAATTCGCCCAATTCTGAGGGAAAATCAGGAAATTGACAAACACATTTTACGCAGTTCGCTGGCAAGGTGGATGCGCCGGGGTGGGGGAGTGTGCCCGGCATCCAAAGATGCATCATTCGTAATATACTTATGCAACTGGTACATTTATACTACTTGTTGAAAAATATAGACATTTTGTTATTCTTTAGCTTGCATCGTGAAAAAAAGCCGGTATGCTTGGCAACATCCACTGGGGATAAAAAAGTTAATGGAGGAGGATACAATGCGTCAACGCATTTCCCTTTTAATGGCTGCACTTGTACTGGGCGCCGGTGTATCGGGGCCGGTATGGGCCGCCGAAGAAAAAGCTGAAGCTAAAAAAGAAATGCCGGGTCAGGAAATCGCCTTTAGCAACAAGAAAGGCAACTGCCTCGCCTGTCATGCCATGCCTGGCACCAAGGGCGAAATGGCCGGATCGATCGCGCCGCCCCTGATCGCCATGAAGCTGCGTTTCCCGGATCGCGCCAAGCTGCGCGCTCAGGTGTGGGACGCCACGGTGGCGAATCCAAAAACCTCGATGCCGCCCATTGGCAAGCACGAGATCCTGACCGAAGAAGAGATTGACCAGGTCGTGGACTTTATTTACACCCTTTAATACCCAAGCCAAGGAGCTCCAAACATGAATCAGTTGCGTAGAACTTTTCTGAAAAGCACCGGTGCCGCGGGCACGGTCGCAGTGGCGATTGCCGCCGGCCTGCTCAAGCCAGGCCAGGTGCTGGCTGCCGAGTGGAACAAGGGCGCTTTTGAAGCCAAGAACCTTGCCGATGCCATGAAGGGTATCGGTGCCGCCGCTGCCGCCAAGAGCGCGGACATCCTGATCAAGGCGCCGGAGATTGCAGAGAACGGCGCTGTGGTGCCAGTGGAAGTGACCAGCAAGATTGCCGGCACCACCGACATCGCGATTTTTGTGGATCAGAACGTCAATCCGATGATCGCTGATTTCACTTTCTCCAACGGCGCAGAAGGTTTTGTTTCCACCCGCATCAAGATGGCCAAGACCTCCAATGTCACCGTGGTGGTGAAGGCGGGCGGCAAGACTTACATGACGGCCAAGGAAGTGAAAGTCACGATCGGTGGTTGCGGCGGCTAATTTGAGCCTGCGGTTTTCGTGATTTTTCGCCGGCATAAAGCCTGGCTGGTCACGCGTGAAACCGATACCGCGAGTTGAATAAAGAGTCACTAAAATTTAAAGGATACGAAAATGGCTGAACCGATGAAAATCCGTGCCCAGATGCAGGGCGATACCGCAGACATCAAAGTGCTGATGAATCACATCATGGAAACCGGCTTGCGCAAGGATGCGAAGACTGGCCAGCTGATCCCGGCACACCACATTCAATCTGTAAACGTCACTGTGGGCGGCAAGGTGGTACTCGATGCGCAGTGGGGCTACGCGATTGCAAAGAACCCATTTCTCGGCTTCAAGGTCAAGGGCGCCAAGGCCGGAGACAAAGTGGTGATTAACTGGGTGGACAATATGGGCGACAAGCGTACTGACGAAGCGGCGATCAGCTAAATACAAGCCGAGGGCCGGGGGTTCCCGGCCCGTCCCATACGACGGAGACGGAGGAGTGGTATGAAAAAAATCGCAGTGGCCTTGCTGAGTGCAGGCCTGTTGGTAAGCGTGGCGGCACAGGCCGGACCCGAAGACGATCGCAAGCAGACAATTGCCTATTTCAAGAGCAAGCTGCCTACGATAAAATTTGAGGATTTCGTCTATGGTGCGCTGGCTCTGGATGACGACAGCAAGTCACAATACGAAAGTATCATGGAGTTTCCGCCATTTGAAGGCGTGGTAGAGGCCGGCAAGGAAATGTGGGAGAAGCCATTCAAGAATGGCAAAACCTTTGCCAGTTGTTTCCCCAATGGCGGCAAGAACGTGGCCGGAAACTACCCCCGTTTTGATGTGTCCCTGAACAAGGTCGTAACCTTCGAGGCGGACATCAATCAGTGCCTCAAGGCCAACGGTGAGCCCGAGTTCAAGTTTAGCGATGTGAATACCATGGGCATTCTGACAGCCTATGCGCGTACCTTGTCCGATGGCATGAAAATGAACGTCAAGGTCGAAGGCCCCGGAGCGTTGGCGGCCTATGAGGCGGGGAAAACTTTCTACTACCAGCGCCGCGGCCAGTTGAATTTCTCCTGTGCTACCTGCCATATGGACAACGCGGGTAACCGTATTCGTGCCGAAGTGTTGTCGCCCGCGCTGGGCCAAGCGACACACTGGCCGGTATTCCGTGCCGGCGAGCGCCTGACGACGCTGCAAGCACGCTACAAGGGTTGCAACAGCCAGGTGCGCGCGGTGCCGTTCGAGCAGGGCAGCGAAGAGTACAATAACCTGGAATATTTCATGTCCTACAAGGACAATGGTTTGCCCCTCAAGGCTTCCGTATTCCGCAAGTAGTATTGAGTTAGCCGCAGTGCATCCGCGCTGCGGCTTTTTTCCGCCCGCTATTCTCGGGCATATATAAATATATGCAATATAAACAGAAACATAGGAGCATCATATGTCCATGAACCGCCGTGAATTTTTGCAGCTGCTGGCTGCGGCGAGCGCCACTGGTTTTGCACTTAACAGTCAGTCCGCACTGGCCTCGGCACAAGGTGGACAGTTTTATGATGTGCCAAAATTTGGCAATGTCAGCTTCCTGCACATCACCGATTCTCATGCGCAGCTGATGCCGATTTATTTCCGCGAGCCGAACGTCAACATTGGCCTGGGTGGAAATTATGGCAAGGCACCGCATCTGGTGGGCGAAAAGCTGCTCAAGCAATTCGGCATCCGCCCCGGCACCTCCGAGGCGCATGCTTTCACTTACCTCGACTTCTCCGCTGCCGCGAAAACCTACGGCAAGGTGGGCGGCTTCGCGCACCTCTCCACGCTGGTGCAAAAAATGCGCGCATCCCGTCCCGGCGCGCTGCTGCTGGATGGCGGCGATACCTGGCAGGGTTCTGCCACTTCGCTGTGGAGCAACGGCCAGGACATGGTCGATGCCTGCAAGCTGCTCGGCGTGGACGTCATGACCGGGCACTGGGAATTTACCCTCGGCGCCGAGCGGGTGAAGCAGATCGTGGACAACGATTTCAAAGGCAAAATCGATTTCGTGGCGCAGAACATCAAGACCACCGATTTTGGCGACCAGGTCTTCCAGCCCTACACCATGAAAGAAATGAACGGTGTACCGGTGGCCATCATCGGACAGTCCTTCCCCTATACGCCTATCGCCAACCCGCGCTGGATGGTGCCGGACTGGAGCTTCGGCATCCAGGACGAGAACATGCAGAAGGTCGTGGACGAAGTGCGCGCCAAGGGCGCCCAGGTGGTGGTGGTGCTGTCCCACAACGGCATGGATGTGGACCTGAAAATGGCCAGCCGAGTGACCGGCATCGATGCCATCATGGGCGGCCATACCCACGATGGCATTCCCGCGCCCTCAATCGTCAAGAATGCCAAGGGCCAGACCCTGGTTACCAACGCCGGCTCCAACGGCAAATTCCTGGGCGTGCTGGATTTCGACGTGAAGAACGGCAAGATTGCGGATTTCCGCTACAAGCTGCTGCCGGTTTTTTCCAACCTGCTCGAAGCCGATCCGGCCATGACGGCGCTGATCAGCAAGCACCGCGCGCCTTACGAGGCCAAGCTGAACGAGAAACTGGCCGTCACCGAAGACCTGCTCTACCGCCGCGGCAATTTCAACGGCACTTTCGATCAATTGATCCTGGATGCGCTGATGGATGTGAAGGGCGCCGATGCGGCCTTCTCGCCCGGGTTCCGTTGGGGCACCACGCTGCTGCCGGGCGAAGCCATCACCATGGAACGCCTGATGGACCAGACCGCCATCACCTACCCGGCCACGACCCTGACCGAAATGACCGGCGAAACCATCAAGACCATCATGGAAGACGTGTGCGACAACCTGTTCAATGACGACCCCTACTACCAGCAGGGCGGCGACATGGTGCGCGTGGGCGGTATCCAGTACACCTGCGACCCGCGCCAGAAGATCGGCAAGCGCATCAGCAACATGACCCTCAAGGGCAAGCCCGTGAGCCCCAACAAGACTTACAAGGTGGCCGGCTGGGCACCCGTGGGCGAGGGCGTGACCGGCGAGCCGATCTGGGAAGTGGTCTCGCAATGGCTGCGCGACAAGAAAGTGGTGACGCCGCGCAAGCTCAACATGCCCAAGCTGGTGGGTGTGGAGGGTAACCCAGGCATCGCCTGAACTGCTCTCAAGAAACACCACCCAAGTAACTGATTTTCCATGACGTATTTAAGCGGGGTTTTCACTGGCGACGAGTTTCATGCCCATCTTTTCGGCACGCTGGGCCAGTTGCCGCAGAACCCGTTCGCGGTAGCGCTCCTCGTA
>JAUSBJ010000028.1 GCA_030652035.1 Sulfurimicrobium sp. | reverse complement strand
GCAAAATTGACGAACCCAGAGGGTTCAGAGTAAAAAGCTAAAAAACCGCGTCGCTTCGCTCCGGCCCCGTCCACTTTGCCGTGGATCGTGCGTCCAGTTTCCCGTGGAATGCTTGTCCACTTTGCGTGGAATACGCACCAGGGCGTTCAGCTCGTTGTTTGCCTCTTCCGCCGCCTTGGCATCGATGCGCCCCCTGGCTGCAATCAACTGCGCCTGTGCGGCCTTATAGCGCTGCAGGATGCGCGATGCCACCGGCTCCAGCGCCGCAGCCAGCTCGCTTTGTTTTGCATGCGGGTTCAGCTCGACGTTGACCACGCGATCCACCTCGAAATCATCGTAAAAGCCTGCTGCATCCAGCTTGCTGCGCAGGTCGTACACCAGATGCGGGTCGGTGACGTCCGATAGCGTTGCCGTATCGTAATAGGTCTTGAATGCCGCCAATACTTCCTCGGCTTCATTCACGAAGTCCACCACGTAGGTCGCATCCTTGCCGGGGTAGGCACGATTCAGACGCGACAGGGTTTGCACCGCCTGGATGCCCGCCAGCCGCTTGTCCACATACATGCCGCACAGCAGGGGCTGGTCGAAGCCGGTCTGGAATTTATTGGCCACCAGCAGGATCTGATATTCGTCGCTCGCAAAGGCTTCGCGCATGTCGCGGCCCTTGAGATTCGGGTTCATCGCCCGGCTGGTTTCGCTGAACCCATCCGGCCCTGATTCCTTGTCGTTCAACTCGCCGGAGAACGCCACCAGCGCGCCAATCTTGTAGCCTTGCGACTGGATGTATTTTTCCATCGCCAGCTTCCAGCGCACCGCCTCCAGACGGCTGCTTACCACCACCATCGCCTTGGCGCGACCGTTCAGCAGCGGCGAAATCGTGTCGCGGAAGTGTTCCACCACCACCTGCACCTTCTGGCTGATGTTGTAGGGGTGCAGCTTGACCCAGCGCATGATGCCCTTGAGCGCCGCGCTGCGCTCTACCTCGGCGTCGTCCATTTCCTTGCCGTCATGCGCCAGCTTGAAGGCGGTCTTGTAGGGCGTGTAGTTCTGCAACACATCGAGAATGAAGCCTTCCTCGATGGCCTGACGCATCGAATAAACGTGGAACGGTTCGGGTAGGTCGGGTTTCAACCCGACTTCCTGTCGGGATGAATCCCGACCTACATCTTGATTCGGGCGGCGGCCAAACAGTTCCAGCGTCTTGGCCTTGGGCGTGGCGGTGAAGGCGACATAGGTAATGCCGCTCTCGGCGGAACGTGCCGCCATTTGCGCGGCCAGGATGTCTTCGGTGGACACCTCGCCGCCGTCATTCAGTTCCTGCAACTCCTCTGCGCTCAATACCTGCTTGAGCTTGGCGGCAGTCTCGCCGGTCTGCGAGGAATGCGCCTCGTCGGCAATCACCGCGAAGCGCTTGCCCTGTGCAGCTGCAAGGTCCTGCACCGCTTTCAGGGCGAAGGGGAAAGTCTGGATGGTGCACACCACAATCTTCTTGCCACCGGAGAGCGCCTGAGCCAGTTCCGCGCTCTTGCTGGCGCCCTCGCCGGTAATCGTCGCCACCACGCCCGAAGTGCGCTCGAAGTCGAATATCGCTTCCTGCAACTGCGCGTCCAGCACGTTCCGATCCGACACCACCAGCACCGAGTCAAACAGCTTGTGGTGTTCGGCATCGTGCAGGTCAGCGAGGAAGTGAGCCGACCAGGCAATCGAGTTGGTCTTGCCCGAGCCTGCCGAATGCTGAATAAGATATTTTCCACCTGCGCCCTGCGTGGTTGTTGGCGCTTCAGCGCCTTTACAACCACGGCGTACGCCTTGCGAGTGCTCGGCCAGCACAGCATTCAGCAGCTTGCGTGTCGCGTCGAGCTGGTGAAAGCGCGGAAAAATGATTTTCTGAATCTGCTTCTTGCTGTCGCGCTTGGTGACCAGATAGCGCCCGAGAATCTCCAGCCAGCTATCCCGCGCCCACACGGTTTCCCACAGGTAGGCGGTACGATGCCCTTGTTCGTTGGGCGGATTCCCTGCCGCACCGTTGTCGCCGCGGTTGAAGGGCAGGAAGGTCGTGTGCGCGCCCTCCAATCGGGTGGTCATGCGCACTTCCATGTTGCTCACGGCAAAATGCACCAGCGCACCATTGGGGAAAGACAGCAGGGGTTCCGGCGAGCCTTGGCCCTTGGGTTTCGGGTTGCGGTCGAAGCGGTACTGGTCAACCGCGTCCTCGACCGATTGGGTGAAGTCGGTTTTAAGCTCCACCGTCGCCACAGCGAGGCCGTTGAGGAACAGCACCAGGTCGATGGCGTTCTCGTTATGCAACGAGTAGCGCACCTGGCGCACCACGCGCAAACGGTTCTTCTGATACCTGGCAACGGTTTCGGCGTTCATCGCCAGCGCCGGTTTGAACTGGCACAGGGATAGTGGCTGACGCAGCCCCAGCAGTTCCACGCCATGACGCAACACGTCCAGCGTGCCACGGTCGTCCTGCGACTTGCGCAGCCGGTCCAGCAGGATGGTTTCCGCGCTTGCGCCGTGATTCTTGCTCAACGCCTCCCACGCCTTGGGCTGGGTTTCCTGCACCCAGGCAAGCACATCCGCAGGGAACAGGGCGCGGGTACGGTCATACTGCCTGTCGTCGTTTTCGGCATAGAGCCATCCGTTTGCGGCAAGGCTGTCGCAGATTTCGTTCTCGAAGCTGATTTCCTTGTGCAGGCTCATCTACAATTTCCCCCATCGCGCCGTAGGTCGGGATTCATCCCGACAAAGCATCATCCAACCACACAGCATCCCATAACGAATAATCGCCAATCCGCCTGACCAAATTCGCTCGCAACGGATTGGCAACGACATATCGCGCCATTTTCCGCAAATCCTCATCATGCCGCACCGCATGGTCGTAATAATTTGCCTGCCAAATCGCTTGCCCAATGGCGTGCGCTGAACGACCTTTCAACAACCGCACTGCCTCGGCCAACTTTCCCTCATGCAACGCCATCAGCCAATGTAAATGATCCGGCATCACGACATAGCAAAGCGTCTCCGCTCTGCCTTCGGACTGCAATGCCATGAGCTGCCGAACAAGCTTGCGACCACAATCGAGCGATGCAAAATAAGGAGACCGGTTCCGTGTCACTGTCGTGATGTGGTACACCAAACCAGACTGCGAAACACGCCCCTTGCGCAGATCGTTATAAGCCATCGTCGCTCCCCCTGTAGGTCGGGTTTCAACCCGACAAATCGCCACCCCATGCAGGTCAGACTTTAGCCTGACATGTCGGGATGAATCCCGACCTGCACACCACCTCAGGATTCCATCATTTATAAGGCAGGCGCTCTTCGATCAAATCGGGCAGATTCTCGAACTCCGGGTCTTTATGCACCAGTGTCGCGCCCAGTTCCAACGCCGATGCCGCAATCCATGCATCGGCGAGCGAAAGCGGATGGGTGGCCTTGATGCTTGCCGCACGTTCCAATAGAGCAGGGGATTCATGCACCCATTCCACCGGCAGTGCCAGGCAGCTCTGGTAAGCCAGCTTTCCGGGTTCTGCACCTTCGTCTTTCCAGACCCGGTAATAGACTTCCATCAGCGACATGAAGCAGCCGTAACACCGCTGCTCGCCCAGCGCCGCGCCCTTGAGCAGAGCCGCAACACGCTCGGCGCCTACTTCGTCATCGCGTAATGCCAGCAGTGCCGACGTGTCGAGCAGCCAGAGGCTCATGCTTCCCGCGCTGCATCGGCCTTGCGGTCAGCCAACAGCCGTTCCGTCGCCCCGCCCTGGCCTTGTCCACGAAAAGACTCGATGGCTTTGAGATAAGCCGCCATCTTTTCGGTATTCTCCGCCACGCCCCCCGACAAGGCGCGGTAAGCCTCGCTGGAAACGACGAACGCCACCGGGCGGCCGCGCCGGGTGATCGAAATCGGCTCGCGCTGGGCGTTATCCAGCAGCTCGCCAAAATGGTTCTGGGCTTCAGCAGACGAAACAGTTCTCATGGCAATTCTCCTTCAACTAGCTAATTTGTACATTATAGGCAGAAAGAGTTTCCCTGCAATGGCCGCAATCTTAGCCGTAGGTCGGGCTTCAGCCCGACATCCGCCCGTCTCGAACATACCCCGTCGGGATAAATCCCGACCTACGTATTCCGCACATCAATCTTGCCTGTCACCGCTGCCGAAATCAGGGCGCTGCGGCGTTCTTGCAGCAGGGAAATGGCGCGGTTGGCTTCGGTGGTGAGGGTGTCGAATTTGGCGATTTCGTTGTCGAGGAAAGTAACGATGGCTTGTTGTTCGTCGAGGGGAGGCAAAGGCACTGAAACACGGGACAGTATTTGCGTATTCAGGTTGTCCATCGTGGAGCCAACAGACTCCAGCTTTAGTAGTTCTCGAACATATGATGTTCCCAGATATATTGAAACAAACTCTGGCATTGCCCGATTGGAAAGCCGTACATTCAAACCACCTGTTCCACAGAGCCAATCAATCTCATTTTCTGTAACCATAGCGCAACGACCCATTTCACCGCGCCTGCCGAATACGATGTCGCCAACCTTCAATTTGTGCTGAGCAAGCCGAGCAACAATTTCTTGTGTAACCGTGCATGACCAATCTGCCACCAGCTTGCCATCTTGAATGTTGGATGGATTGATTACAGGCGTTTCTCCCTCAACATAATCTGCTGAATGCAACTGGCTACCGAACGGGCCTGTTTGAATCGTCGCTGCCAAGTATCCCAGTGGAGCAATTATCCAATGCTTCGGCACCTCGCCCAGCCACTCGATGCCGGATTTTTTCATCGGGGCGTTGGGGTTCAGCCCCTTGGTGACAGCATGCGAAATCACCGCCTGGCGTTTTTCCGCCAGCAGTTCAACCAGCCGCTGCTGCTCGGCAACCAGGGCGTCAATCTTGCCCGTTTCGCGGTCGAGGAAGGCGGCGATGGTTTGTTGTTCAGCGCTCGGAGGAACTCCTACGTTGAATGCTCCAAGTTCATCGCCAGACAACTCCAGAAAGGTTGTGCCTTTACCTCGAATGTTTAACTCGCCAGTGCTGATGCTCAACAAATATCCATAAAATCGTGATTGAGTATCTGCAAGTGGCACAAGAGATTTGCATCCTTGATTCGTGCATAACTCAGTTTCAGCAATTGCCAATGAGCCGATAGGCGCTCTCGTGGAAAGAACGATGCTGCCAGATGGGACAAGCGATGTGCCACACGAAGCCAAACCTTCTGCCGTTATTTTCCGTTGTGAATCATTGATACTAATAGATGACAACTTGCTCAAATCGGAAGGTGTGACCCAAACAAATTCACCATCCCAATATGCCTCTTGTTCTGACTTTGGTGTTGAACCGCCGACGATTCTGAAACTACGTTTTAACGGTGCAACACTCCAATGCCCCGGCACTTCGTCCAGCCACACCACGCCGCTGTCCTTGTATTCCGGATAACGCGGCAAGCTCATGCGCTCAGCCCCACGATCATGGCCAGAATCCGGTCGGTGCAATGCCTCAAGTCGGCATCAATCTCAGCCAGCGGGCGCGGCGGCTGGAACACGTAGAAGTGGCGGTTGAACGGGATTTCATAGCCGACCTTGGTTTTGTCGTGGTCGATCCACGCATCCGGCGCATGGGGCAGCACTTCGCGCTTGAAGTAGCTTTCCACGTCCTGCGCCAGCGGGACATTTTCAGTATCGCGCAGGCTGCTGTCCGGCTGCGGCTTGCCCTTCTGCTTGCCTTTTTCACCCAGCACTATCTTGCCCGCCGCATCGCGCAACGGCCGTTCCACGGTGATGGTGCGGTAGCCGAAGTCCTCGTTCCTGAAGATGCGCGAGATGGGTTTTCCGTCCTGTTCGGACTCCACGAAACCGCCGAACAGCCTGGTCACCTCGGCGATTTGTTCATCGCTCATTTCCTTGCGCTTGCTGCCCAGGCTCTTGCGCATTTTCCGCCACAAGCCGCTGGCGTCGATGAGTTGCACCAAGCCCTTGCGCTGCGACGGCTTGCGGTTGGAGAGTATCCACACATAGGTGCTGATGCCTGTGTTGTAGAACATGTCGGTGGGCAGGCCGATGATGGCTTCCACCAGGTCGTTCTCCAGCACGTAGCGGCGGATTTCGGATTCGCCCGAGCCTGCACCGCCGGTGAACAGCGGCGAGCCGTTGAGCACGATGCCGAAGCGGCTGCCGCCATCGACCGCTGGACGCATCTTGCTGATGAGGTGCAGCAGGAACAGCAGCGAGCCATCCGAGACGCGGGGCAGGCCGGGGCCGAAGCGTCCGTTGTAGCCTTGGGCTTCGTATTCCTTGCGGATTTCCTTCTCGACCTTCTTCCATTCCACGCCGAACGGCGGATTGGAGAGCATGTAGTCGAATTTCCGGGCAGGGTGGCCGTCATCCGAGAGCGTGTTGCCTGCAACAATGTTGGCGACATCCTGCCCCTTGATGAGCATGTCGGCCTTGCAGATGGCGTAGGATTCGTCGTTCAGCTCCTGCCCGAACATGCTGAGCCGCGCCTCGGGGTTATGTTCTTCCAGGTATTCCCCGGCGATAGAGAGCATGCCGCCCGTGCCTGCTGTCGGATCATAAATGGTGCGCACCACGCCGGACTTGGACAGCACCTCGTCGTCCTCGATGAACAAGAGGTTGACCATGAGGCGGATGACTTCGCGCGGGGTGAAGTGTTCACCGGCCGTCTCGTTGGAGATTTCGGCGAACTTGCGGATCAGCTCTTCAAACACCAGGCCCATCTGCGAATTGCTGACCGCTTCCGGGTGCAGGTCGATGTTGGAAAACTTTTCCGTCACCTGGTAGAGCAGCTTCGCCTTGGCGAGGCGGTCGATCTGGGTGAAAAAATCGAAGCGCTCGAAAATATCCCGCACCGCAGGCGAAAATGCCTGGATGTAGGCATAGAGGTTTTCGCCGATGTGGTCCTGGTCGCCCATGAGTTTCTTCATGTCCAGCGGCGAGGTGTTGTAGAAGTCCTGCCCGGCCTCGCGCAGCAGGAACAGCTCGGGATTCAGCCCGGCTTTTTGCTGTTTGGCGAATTCGGCCAGCACGGCGGGCTTGGTGGCTTCCAGCACGCAATCCAGGCGGCGCAGCACGGTGAAGGGCAGAATCACCTTGCCATAATCGGATTGCTTGTAGTCGCCGCGCAGAAGGTCGGCGACCGACCAGATGAAGGAGGAGAGTGCTGGTTGATTCATATGAGCCCGTGATGATTAGCGACATGACGCGGCAAATGAAAAAGGGGTTAAGCAAATGCCTAACCCCTTTTTGTTCTGGTGCCGGATGTCGGAATCGAACTGACGACCTTCGCATTACAAGTGCGCTGCTCTGCCAACTGAGCTAATCCGGCGCTGAGGCGTGAGATTATAAGGGAGCTTGGCCTTTCGGGCAATTCCCTTGTAATGCTTATGCCTTATTTAACGACCTTTAGCGATGGTTTTCCACGTTTTGGGGCTGGATCAATGGGTTCGGGCTCCGTCTCGCTTGAGACTTGATCCGTTTGATCATCCACTTTCGGCTCCTCTTCCTTGCCGAAAAAGAGTCCCTGTCCGTTTTCCTTGGCATAAATGCCGATCACGGCCTCTACCGGCACTGATATTTCGCGCGCAGCACCCCCGAAACGTGCAGAAAATCCGACCCAGTGGTTATCGATAAGGAGGTTGGGCGTGGCGCTCGCCCCGATATTCAGGACGATTTCACCCTCTTTGACGAACTCCATCGGGACTCGGCAGTTTTTATCGACTGCAACGGCCAGATAGGGCGTAAAACCGCTATCCGAGCACCATTCGTAGATGGCGCGGATCAGGTAGGGTTTGGTGGAGATGCCCTCATCAGCCATGATTTACTTCCGCATGGCCTTTTCAGAAGGGGTCATCGCTTCAATGTAGGCGGGACGCGAGAAGATCCGCTCCGCATATTTCAGCAATGGCGCCGCCTGCTTGGGCAGTTCGATGCCAAAGAACTCAAGACGCCAAAGCAATGGAGCAATTGCCACGTCGAGCATGGAGAAATCCTCACCCAGCATGTATTTCTGCTTGGCGAAGATCGGTGCCAGCTGCGTCAGGTTGTCGCGAATCGTGGCGCGCGCCTTTTCAGCCACCTTGGCTGTGCCATTGACGATGGCAGGGAGGTGGGCAAAGAGCTCTTGCTCGAAGCGGTAGAGGAACAGACGGGCACGGGCACGCATCACCGGGTCTGCCGGCATCAGCTGCGGGTGCGGGAAGCGTTCGTCGATATATTCGTTGATGATGTTGGATTCGTGCAAAATCAGGTCGCGCTCAACCAGAACCGGTACCTGGTTATAGGGGTTCATGACTGCCAGATCTTCTGGCATGTTTTGCAGGTCAACATCAATAATTTGGAAATCCATGCCTTTCTCGAACAGCACGATGCGGCAGCGCTGGCTGAAGGGACAGGTGGTTCCTGAGTAGAGGGTCATCATAGGTTTATGTTACCTCTGGAGATTTAGGTTAAACGATTCTTGGCTCATAAAAGCCATGGCGCCGGTCGCGCTTTTAAAGCGAACCGGCGCACATGTTTTGCTGCTCTGGAAAGGATCAGTGAATATCTTTCCAGAATTCCTTTTTCAGGTAGTAGGCGATGATGAAAAACACGCCGAGGAACAGGAGAACAATGACCCCCAGACGCATACGTGTCTGCTGTGCCGGTTCGCCCATGTAAACCAGGTAATTTACCAGGTCAGCCATGGATGCATCATATTCAGGCGTGGTCATGGTGCCGGCCTTGGCCATTACCAGATGTTTGGTTTCATGCTCACCGTGTTTTTCCACGTGCATGACCTGCTCACCCTGCATGGCGTACAGCACATGCGGCATGCCTACCTTGTCGAATACCGAGTTATTCCAGCCGGTAGGGCGGGTATCATCACGGTAGAAACCGCGCAGATACGTATAGAGCCAGTCCGCCCCGCGTGAGCGGGCAATCACGGTCAGATCGGGCGGGGTGGCGCCGAAGAACTCTTTCGCGTCCTTCTTGCTCATCGCCACATCCATGGGCTGACCCACTTTATCGGCGGCAAACAACAGATTGTCCTTGATCTGGTCATCGGTCAGGCCGATATCCTTCAAGCGGTTGTAGCGCATGTAGGAGGCGCTATGGCAGTTGAGGCAGTAGTTGACGAAGGTCTTCGCCCCGCGCTGCAGCGAAGCCTTGTCGTTCAGGTCATATGGCGCCTTGTCGAGATGGACGGCGCTGCTTGCCATGGCTGCTGCGGGTGCTGCCAGCACCAGCAGCAGCAGTTTCTTGATCGTATTCATGTTAACGAACCCCATTCTATGCGTACTCATTAACCCGTCACCCGCTCAGGAACAGGCTTGGTCTTGTCAATCTTGGTATACCAAGGCATCAGGAAGAAGAACGCGAAGTAGATCACGCTCAGGATCTGGGAAAAGATGGTGTAGAGCGGTGTGGACGGCAGCACACCGAGCACGCCCAGGCCAATGAAACTGAAAACGAACAGAGCCAGCGCGACCTTGTAAATCGCGCCACGGTAACGGATGGACTTGACATTGCCCCTGTCCAGCCATGGCAGGAAGAACAGGATCATCACCGCCACGCCCATGGCAACCACACCGGGAAACTGGGAGCCGAACAGCGGCGGCACAGCGCGCAGGATGGCGTAAAAAGGCGTGAAGTACCAGACCGGCGCGATATGCTCCGGGGTCTTGAACGGGTCAGCAGGAACAAAATTATTGTATTCCAGGAAATAACCGCCCATGTCCGGCGCAAAGAACACGATTGCCGTGAACACCATCAGGAACACCACCACGCCGACGATATCCTTCACCGAGTAGTAGGGGTGGAAAGGAATGCCATCCAGCGGGATGTGAGTGACCGGGTCCTTGTTCTTCTTGATCTCGATGCCATCCGGATTGTTGGAGCCGACTTCGTGCAGCGCGATGATATGCGCTGCCACCAGACCCACCAGCACCAGCGGCACGGCAATGACATGGAAAGCAAAGAAGCGGTTCAGGGTGGCGTCGCCAATCACGTAGTCGCCACGAATCCACACGGAAAGATCAGGTCCAATCACGGGAATTGCGGTGAACAGATTGATAATCACCTGGGCACCCCAGAAGGACATCTGGCCCCATGGCAAGAGGTAGCCCATGAAGGCTTCGGCCATCAATGCCAAGTAAATCAGCATGCCGAAGATCCAGATCAGTTCGCGCGGCTTGCGATAGGAGCCGTACATCAATCCGCGCATCATGTGCAGATACACCACGACGAAGAATGCCGAAGCGCCTGTCGAGTGCATGTAGCGGATCAGCCAGCCCCACGACACGTCGCGCATGATGTATTCAACCGAAGCAAAAGCCATGTTGACATCAGGCTTGTAGTGCATGGTGAGAAAAATACCGGTCACGATCTGCAGCACCAGCACCAGCATGGCCAGAGAGCCGAAGAAATACCAGAAGTTGAAGTTTTTTGGCGCGTAATACTCGGAAAGGTGCGCTTTCCAGTTGGACGTCAGAGGGAAACGCTCGTCAATCCAGCCCACCACTTTAGTCAGACTGTTCATTTATTTAGGCTCCCTTGCTGTCGTCGCCGATCAAAAGACGGCTGTCACTCAGATACTTGTGCTTCGGAATCACCAGGTTGGTTGGCGCAGGGGCTCCAGAGAACACGCGTGCCGCCATGTCGAAACGAGAACCGTGGCAGGGACAGAAGAAACCGCCCGCCCAGTCCGGACCCAGGTCAGCCGGACCCATTTCCGGACGGTAGGTGGGGGAACATCCCAGATGGGTACATATTCCGACCGTCACCAAAATCTCGGGTTTGATGGAGCGCGTGGCGTTCTGGCAATATTCCGGCTGCTGCGGCGCTTCCGCCTTGGGGTCAACCAGCTTGGCGTCGTTCTTGCTGAGCGCAGCCAGCATTTCCTTGGTGCGGTTGACCACCCACACCGGCTTGCCCTGCCACTCGACGTTCAGCATCATGCCCGGCTCGATCTTGCTGATATCGACTTCCACCGGAGCACCGGCGGCCTTGGCGCGCTCGCTTGGCAGCATGCTCATGACGAAAGGCACTACGGCGCCCACTGCCGCGACGCCACCGACTGCCGTGGTGGCGGCGATCAGAAAGCGCCGTTTACTGCGATCCACTTCTTGCTTGCTCATATCCACATCCCTGTTCATCGAGATCTAAAAATTTTCAAAACCGCGATTGTACCGAATTTCTACCAGACAGTTCCATCCTTTTATGTAAATTTTAGTTATTTGCCATTGAATTGCGCACTTTCAGCCTCAGTAATATCTGCTTGAGTGTTGATATTCCGGAACGACTGTGGCGAATCAAACGTCACCACCGTGCGGGACAGGCCGGACTGCCATTCACCCACCCTGCGCCCGCCGCGCGCAAGAAACTCACCCAGACCGGCACGCAAGTGCGTGTAGCCAAGGCAGATTGCCGGCTGCAACTGCCCCTCGACCGCTGCCACCGCCAGTTCGGCCTTTTCGGACAGCAGGTCGGCGTACAAGCGCGGCACAAGATTCTCGGGAAGAAATGGTGTATCGCAGGGCACGCTCAGCCAGAGAGGATGACTTGTCGCGGCCATCGCCCGGTGCAGACCAGCCAGCGGGCCCGGAAAATCAGGCATCTCATCCGGCAGAACCGCATACCCCAGCTCGCGGTAGCGCTCCAGATTGCGATTGGCGCTGATCAATACCTCGTCCACCTGCGGCGCGATGCGCTCCAGCACCCAGCTCACCAGCGGCTTGCCGTGCAGCAGCACCAGCCCCTTGTCCGCCTCGCCCATGCGCTGGCCGCGTCCTCCGGCCAAGACGATAGCTGTAACCCCCAGGCTCATGATTCCAGCAACGCCTTGATCACGGCCCCTGCCAGCATCAGCCCGTAAAGCGGAGGCATATAGCTGATGGTGCCGTTCACCGCCCGCGCCCGTCCTGGCCCGTCCACCGGCTGAGGCGGCAGCGGCGCGCGCGGCTGTTCATCGGAGAACACGGTCAACACGCCCTTGCGCAAGTCATAGTGACGATTGAGGCGCTTGCGCATCTGCTTTGCCAGTGGGCACATTTCCGTCTTGCTGATGTCGGCAAGCTTGATCTTCCCTGGATCGAGCCGGTTACCCGCCCCCATGCTGGAGGCCACCCTGAGGCCGCGTTTCACGCTCTCGCCCACCAGCGCCACCTTGCAGGCGAGGGAATCGATCGCGTCCACCACATAATCGCAGTCCGGCACCAGTTCATTGACATTCTCAGTGTTCAGGAAAGTGCGCATGACCTCCAGCTGGCAATCAGGGTTGATGTCCATGATGCGCGCCCGCATCAACTCGACCTTGGGTTGACCAACGGTAGAGAGCAGCGCCTGAAGCTGACGGTTGATATTGCTTACGGCCACCACATCATGGTCGAGCAGCGTCAAACGCCCCACACCGCCACGCGCCAGGGCCTCGGCGCAGTAGGAGCCGACGCCGCCCAGCCCGGCGACAAACACATGTTTCTGGGCAAGCTTGGCCAAGCCGCTATCACCCAGCAGGATGTGCGTACGCTCGAATTGGGGCAACAAGCCGTTCATGAACTTTCTCCAGAATGGGTTTCAGTGGGTTCAACGTGAATAATGACCGAGATTTGCGCCAACTCACGCCCGATCGCATCTTCAATACGGTCGCATAGTTCGTGGGACACCCGGACGCTGGTCTCGCCCGGCACCAGCAAATGAAACTCGGCAAAGCGCCGCGGCCCCGCCTTGCGGCTGCGCAAGTCATGGAAAGAGGCCCCGGTTGGCAGCGCGGCGTTGATTATAGCCTCGATGGAGCGAATTTCCTGTTCCGGCAAGGCCGCATCCATCAAGCCATCCAGGGAACGGCGCAGCAGGTTCACACCGGTCAGCACGATATTGAGTGCGACCGCCACCGCCATGGCCGGGTCGAGCACCTGCCACGCAGGGGGCGCGAACATCACCACACCCAACCCCCCCAGCACGCCCACGGAGGTCCAGACGTCGGTGAGCAGGTGCCTGGCATCCGCCTCCAGGGTAATGCTGTCCTCTTCCCGCGCCACTTTGAGCAGCATGCGTGCCACGGCCAGATTCACCAGTGCAGCCAGCCCGGAGACCAGCAAACCAGGGCCAAGATGAGACAAAGGCGCGGGATGAACAAAACGCTCCACAGCGGCATAAATAATCGAAATCGCTGCCACCAGGATCAACGCGCCCTCGACGCCGCTGGAAAAATACTCCGCCTTGTCGTGCCCATAGGCATGCCCGGCATCCGCCGGACGCGCCGCAATGGTCAGCATCCAGAAAGCCATCAGGCCCGCCGCCAGGTTGACCAGGGACTCGACCGCATCGGAAAACAGGCTCACCGAGCCGGTGAGGTAAAAAGCGCCGAACTTCATTACCAGCGTCACGATAGCCGCCGCAATCGAAAGCAGGGCCATATTCCTGACCGTGCTCATGGCAGCCCTTTCACCACGGCGCGCGCATTGGCGCTCGTCGCCAGCGCCACTTCATCGAGCGTAATGCCGCGCAGTTCGGCCAAAGCCTGTGCGATTTGCGGCAGATACTCGGGGCTATTGCGACCCTTTCCAATCCAGGCCGGCGCCATGTCCGGCGCATCGGTTTCCAGCACGATGGCTTCCAGCGGCAAGGTGGCAGCCAGTTCGCGCAGACGGGTGGCGCGCGGGTAGGTCATGGCGCCGCCGAAGCCCAGCTTGAAGCCCAGCTTGATGAATTCGTCCGCCTGCTGGCGGCTGCCGTTGAAGGCATGGGCGATACCGCCGCATACCCGGATGCGGCGCAGATGCTTGAGGATCGGGTCCTGCGCGCGGCGGATATGCAGCAGGACCGGCAAGCCCGCATCCCGGGCAATTTTCAGCTGTTCGGAAAAATAGAATTCCTGCAATTCAGGGTCGTAATCGGGCACAAAAAAATCCAGTCCGATTTCACCGATGGCCACCGGCTTCTCGCGCGCCACGGCGGCGCGCAAGCTGTCAATATCTGCGGGCTGAGAACGATCGACATACATGGGGTGAATGCCCAGCGCCGGGAAGCACCCGGGGTAGCGCTTGCAGCAATCCAGCACCGCCGTGAAATTACCCTTTTCCACCGCCGGAACGATCTGGATTTCGACCCCTTCCGCGCGCGCGGCAGCCGCCACCTGGTCGCGGTCCAGGTCGAACTCGGCGGCATCGAGGTGGCAGTGGGTATCAATCAACATGACTAGACTTGCAATACACTGGAGTGATCACCATTTCGTTGCAACAAGCGTTTTTAACCCGGATCATCCATGAGGACGCGAGATGATGGCGAGGCGGGTTGCGAGACATTTTTGATGCTTGCGTGAAGTCCATGGAACAAACATGGACAACGAACAAGCGGCAAAAATGGCCGCAAACCGGCCGCCAGCAATCGCGTAGGTGCAAAGCGCCGCCCAATGGATAATCCGGGTTCAACAGTGTAGCATCGGCCCTATTGATTCAGGATTTCAAGAATATGCAGACCAAGAAAATTATCCCCATTCACGACGCGCATGAAGACGAAGCCACCGACGCCTGCTCCAGCGGCGAACCCTATGCCCTGATGGTGCTGGGCGACAGCATGCTGCCCGAATTCGAGAACGGCGACATCATCGTGGTCGAGCCGGAAGGCCTGGCCAAGGACGGCTCCTTCGTGGTCGCTTTCCACAACGAGGAATACACTTTCCGCCAATTGCTGATCCGCGACGACAAATGGTATCTGAATGCGCTCAACGATCTGTACCCCACCGAACAGATTTCCGGCCCGGAAGCGGTCAAGGGCGTGGTCATCCAGAAGAAAAAGCCCGGCAAGCGCAGTTCGATGAAATCCTACATTTAAACCCAGAACCACAAAGGGCACAGGGCCAAAAGTCCCCCTGCCCGGGCCTCCTCGCCCCAGCAACGCTAAATTAGCGTTTCATAATATTGCAATACCCGCTAGAATGCGCGCCCGTGCAAACCCGGAAAGCGTGTGTTCTGGGCTGCCGCTGCTTCTTGCTGCCGGCTCGCCCCCAACCCGGACGGCTTGCACGGTATATATTTTTAGTCACCCGCTTTGCACGAATCCATGCCTCCCTTAATTCGGCATAGTTGAGTGCCGAGGCTATCCGCGCCACGCATCGCCAGACACCCGGCTTCGCTTCTGGCGGTCCGGATAGGGCGTGGAAACCGGTTTCAAGCGAATTTTTTCCAGTGAAGATCATGCGACCTGACGTTTCTAGAATGCCTGTTTTGGACGCATTCAAAGCCATCGCCTGCCTGATGATTGTAATGCATCACCTCGCGGCCTACGGCCCCATGTCGGATGTAGCATATCCGCTCTTTCCCGGCCTGATCGACTGGTTATACCAGTACGGGCGGATGGCGGTGCAAGCCTTTTTTGTCATGGCCGGATTTCTGGCGGCCCGTAAATTTGCCCCGCATGGGGAGTCGCTTGTCGCCTCCCCCTGGCCGATCATCGGGCAACGCTATGTGCGGCTGGCCGTCCCTTATCTTGTCGCTCTGATGCTTGCGATTGGCTGTGCCGCACTGGCAAGGGAGTGGATGAACCACGATTCCATTCCGGCTGCGCCGAGCATTCCTCAACTGCTTGCCCATGCCCTGTTGCTGCAGGACCTGCTGCACCAGGAAGCCCTGTCAGCGGGCGTCTGGTATATCGCAATCGACTTCCAACTCTTCGCCCTTACCGCCCTCGTGCTCTGGCTCCCCAGGCGGGTCGGCTTTCCGTCCGAAAAAATCAGGGCAACGGCGCCGCTGCTGGTTGCAGCCTTAACGCTGTCCTCTCTGTTCGTGTTCAACCGGAATCACGCCTGGGACCAGTCCGCAGTCTATTTTTTTGGCTCATACGGCCTCGGGATGCTGGGCTACTGGGCTTCCAATAGGCGCCACAGCAAACTCTGGCTGGGATTGCTGGTCGCACTGGCAATTGCGGCTCTGCTGGTGGAATTCCGCGAACGCATTGCTGTCGCCGGCATTTTGATGCTGGCACTGGCCCTGTCAAAACCATCCAGCACTATGGGAAACTGGGCCGCCTTCCGTCCCCTGGCTTATCTTGGGCGCATTTCATTTTCCGTCTTCCTGGTCCACTTCCCCCTGCTCCTGCTGGTCAATGCCACTTTCTTCCACATCTTCCCGCAGCAGCCTGTTGCCAACGCATTAGGGATGCTGCTGGCCATCGGCATCAGCATCCTGGGAGGCGGGCTGTTTTATACATGGGTTGAAAACCGGCCGTTCTCCAAAAAGATACACCTGCTATTACCCGCCGGTTTTCTGTCCAGCGGCTTGCTGGCAGCATCTGGAATCAGCTAAGGCCCTTTCGCTCCGGCCTTCCCAAGCCTGCAAGCAGCTTGCGCACCGGGGTTGGAATAGCCACTTCCATGGCATCATCGACAGTCAGCCACACCCCATCCTGCTGGCGCGCACCGGGACGGATGCGCCTGACATTAATGAGCAGGGGCTGGATATGCAGGCGAAAATGGGTGAACACGTGCCGCATGACGGGCGCGGGCTCGGGCGGGCCGCTCTCGAAGCCGAAGCGCATTTCTCCTTGCCGCTGCGCGTCTTCGGTTCCATCGCTTTCAGGGAAACTCCACAAGCCGCCCCAGATTCCGGCCGGGGGGCGCTTTTCCAGGAAAATCTCGCCCTGGCGCATGAAAAGCAGCATGGTGGTCGCCTTCTCGGGCAGCGACTTGCGCGGCCGGGGCTGGGGAAATACCCCCTGGCGGCCCTGCTGACGGGCGATACAATCCGCGCTGACCGGGCAGCTTGCGCATTCCGGCTTTCCGCGCTTGCAGAGGGTGGCGCCCAGATCCATCAAGGCCTGGGTATAGATTTCGATTCCGTTCTCGGGCAGCAGGGCTTCGGCGTGGCGCCAAAGCAAATCCTCGACTTTTTTTTCGCCCGGATAGCCCGCCACCGCCAGATAACGCGCCAGCACCCGCTTCACGTTGCCGTCGAGGATCGCCCGGCGCGCGCCGAAGGCAAAGGCGCTGATGGCCGCCGCGGTTGAGCGGCCTATGCCCGGCAGTGCCTGTATGTGCTCGAATTCGCGTGGAAATTCGCCTGCATGTTGTTCCGCCATGATCTGCGCAGCCCGGTGCAGGTTGCGCGCCCGCGAGTAGTAGCCCAGGCCGCTCCAGTGCGCCAGCACCTCGTCCCCCTCTGCGGCGGCAAGCGCGGCGATATCCGGAAAGCTTCCCAGGAAACGCCGGTAGTAGGGAATGACGCTGGACACCTGGGTTTGCTGCAACATGATCTCCGACAGCCACACGGCATAGGGATCGCGGCTGCCCTGCCAGGGCAGGCCGTGGCGGCCATGCTGCTTGTGCCAGCAGATCAGTTGCTGCGCGAATGCGGACATTAGCGGAACAAGCCCTTGAGCCCTTCTTTCAGCACTTCCTGAGCGCGGCCCTTGACTTCCTGCTTGACGCTTTCAGTGACCAGCGCATTGAAATCCAGCGCGAATTTCGGCGTGGCGAACGGGCCGCTGATGCGCACCGGCACCGTCACTCCCTTGAGCGCCTCAAGCTCGCGCCCGCCCTGCCCTTTCAATGTCCCCACCACCGTGGCTTTGGCAAGGTAATTCAGCCTCTCTGCGCCGATATCGATGTCTCCATTGCCGGCCAGACGCAGCAGCGGCGACTTGGCCGCGAGATCCTCGTTGTGCGCCACCCCGCGCTGAATATTGAAGCTGGCCGCCAGTTCCGTGAAGTCGGTTTGCTCCTTCGCGCTGGCCGCCTGGACGCTCTCTCCCTTCAACACCCCCAGACGGGATTTGGCTTCGCGCAAGGTGGCGGCGATATTGATCCCCTTCACCGCGCCGTCGCGCAGATTCAGCGCTGCCTTGCCCTGCAGTGATTTTTTCATGGCGCTCACGGCATTGCCTTGAGCGGAAACATCGATATTCACGCTGCCCCGGCCCTCAAGCACGTCCTTGTCGAGCGCGTCTTTCAGCAAGGGGCCGATGCTGACGCCGGTTATATTCTGCCTCACCGCCACGGCGGGTCCCGCCGCATTCAGCGACAGGCTGCCGCTGGCTGCTCCCTGGTACAGACTGGCGGCCAGCGGGCTCACTTCCAGCCTGCCATCGCCCGCCCTGAATTCCAGCCGGACATTGCTTGCCTTGACGTTATACAGCTTGAGGCTGCCGATTTTCACGCTGCCGCTCGCATTGAGCGTCTTCAGCGCCGAGAAATCCAGCGGCTTCTCTGGCGTATTTTCTTCCTTGGCCTTGGGAGGCAGGTAGCGGTCCACGTCAATCTGATCCACGTCCACATCAATGCGCAAATGCGGGTTCGCGAACGGGCTCGCGCCCAGATTTGCCTTGATAGTGCTCTCATCAAGCCGGGAGACCAGCTTCAGCGCCACATCCTGGTGCTCGACATCCAGCTCGGCGGAGCCGGCAATCTCCAGCTTCATTCCGCCCCTGGGCATCTTTCCATCGCTTGCAGCCAAATTGGCCTTGATGTCTGAAAGGACAAAACGCTTGCTCTTGAGATCGCCGCTAAGCGGCGAGGACAGCTTGCCCTTGTACTCGCCGTCCGCCTGGGAGAGGCTCAAATCGACGTTCAGCACACCTGCCCTGAACGACTCGCCGTCGCCTGCCAATGCGGGCAGGTTGGCAACCAGGCCCATCTCGCCCTTGGGCCGCTTGACCGTAGCCACCAGGTCGATCTTGTCCGTTGCCAGCTTGTCCGCAGTCCACTGCACCTTTGGCGCGAGCAGCCTGACATCGACATCGTCCGCGCCTTTCTTCCCGGCCACCGCCACGGCCAGATTCTCGGCCAGCAGCGCTCCGCTATTCTGGTCGAACGCCAGGTCGCCCTTGATCCCGGCTGCGAGGCCGCTCAGGCCAGCGGCCTCGCCCAATATTTCGAGATTCATGCCGCGCAGCGAGAAGCGCTTGGCGTCAGTATCGAAGCTCAGCTCCGTCGCCAGCTTCACGTCCGCCTTGATGCCCGGTTTATCCCCCTGCAAGCCGAAACCCAGCTCCACCTGGGTCGGCCTGGCATTTGCCAGGCGGCCCGTTCTAAGCTCGATCCGGCTCAAGGCGAACTGCCGCCCGCCCATCTCATCCTTGAAGGTCAGCGCGCTCTTGCCGATTTTTACGCTGTCGATGTCGAACTTGAGTTGCTTGTCCTCCTCATCCTTCTTCAAGAGATCGTCGAAGTTGGTCGTACCATCCTTGAAACGCACCAGGTTGGCGCGCAACCCCTCCACCCGCACCTGGTCCACCACCAGTTCCTTCTTCAGCAAGGGCCACCAGGACAGGTACAGGCGTGCGCTATCGACGGCCGCAAACTCCTTGTCGGACTGGAACTCGCTGACGGATGCGCGCCCCAGGTCGAATCCCAGCCTGGGAAAGAAAGCCAGCTTGATATCGCCGGCCAGCGTTAGCGTGCGCTGCTTCTTGTCCTTCACCATCTGGATGATCTGCGGCTTGTAATCGTTGGGATTGATGACCAGGGAGACCGTCACCAGCAACAGCACGAAGAGAAGCGCCACGCCGGCAACTGCAGCGAGGCCGTATTTTAGGTAGCGGTTCATTAGAATCTAAGCGTAAAGAATAACAAAGGGGACCTTAACGCAGACATCCCGCAATGACAAGCGCCCATGCCTGAGAAACACCAATACAGCCCGCATCCTTCCTTAATGGCGGGGAAAACCGCGTCCCTAGGAGGCTGGCGGACAGGGTTAAAGCCCACCTTCTGCACAATGCCCTTGACCTTGTGACGGCGGCGTATCTTGCCGATGGTTTCCATGCAGATCACTCCAGGTTGCTCCAGCACAAAAGGCTGGATGATGGCACAATCGGGGTGGTCAAATTTGGACGCTGTTTACCCCGGATTCCTGGTCAGTTTTGCACGCTGATTAACATCCTTGATGCGTTCCTCTCGTTGCGGATCGCCACCCTCGACGCCCGCTTGCACGCTGATTAACACGCACGAAACCACAAAACGTTTCGTAGGCCAGCGCATCCAGCGCCCGCTTGGCGTTCGTCGATCGATGCTTGAATGCCTGGATCAGGCTGTTGTCGAGCACGAGATAGATCGGCCCGGCCAGTTCGTAAGCCGAGGTGTGGCGCTTGGCAAACTACATGGTAAAACGAAAATACGTCAGCACCGTTTCTTCGTCTAACCCTTGCAGTGCGCTTTTCAGCGCCTCGGTAAGTTGCTTGTGCTTGGTCATCGCTCCCGTCCGGCCTCGTGCCATGCCTTCTGGACGGGGGACAGCAAATACTCCAGCACGCTGCGGGTGCCCAGCAGGATCTCGGCGTTGGTCTGCATGCCGGCGCTCAAGGAGAAACGTTCGCCAACTGCGGTCAGGTGCATCGCTTGCAGGTTGATCAGCGCCTTGTAACGCAGGGGCTGCGGTTTTCCGGTGCTGTCTGTGGTCGGCACCGTATTATTCCCCTGGGTATTCTGGTCGGCCGCGTCGGCGCTGACCGTATCCACCTTGCCATAGGCCATGCCGTATTTCTGGAAGGGATAGGGGGCGAACTTGAGTTTCACTTCCTGCCCTGGTCGCACAAAGCCGATGTCTTCATTCAATACCCAGACTTCCGCCCTGAGTGTATCGTCTTTCGGCACCAAGGTGAGCATTACCGTGCCCGGCTGCACGACCGTGCCCGCCGTGTGGGTCGCAAGGTCCTTGATGGTACCATCCTGCGGGGCTTTCAGTTCCATCAAGGCTTGCCGGTGCGCTTGTTTGGCCACTTCCTGCGTCAGCTTGTCGAGTTGGCCGGTGAGATCGTTCCTTTCTGTATAAAGTTTTTGCCGGGCATCAGCCTCGATCTGCGCCATACGTTTTTGAGACTGGGAGATGCTGGCCTGGGCGGAGGCGATCAGGTGAGTCTGGGTTTCCAGTTCCTGATCCTTCTCGATGCGCTCGCGTTTCTTATCGCTGGCCATGATGCTACCAACAAAACCATCCTTGGCGAGTTTCTCAAAGGCTTTGTCTTGCTCCCGGTAATGAGGGACCGTGGCTTCGAGTTTTTGTTTTACTTGAGTGGCAGCCGCCAATTCCTGCTGGGCCTTGGCCTGGCGGGCGCGTTCTTCAGCCAGTGCAGCCGCGAGGGAGGCACGATTAGCTCGGTATTGGGCTTCAATTTCGTGAGCCAGGGCAGACGGATCACGGGCTTCAATCTTAAAAGGCTGGTTGGTCAACTCGGCGTCGATGCGGTGGATGGAAAGACGTTTTCGTGCGGCATCGTCTTCCAGGCTCTTAGTGTCGGCTTCGGTGATCAACGTATCCATCTGCATCAACACTTGGCCGGCTCGCACACTTTCGCCTTCCTTGACAAGAATTTGTTTCACGATACCAGCCTCGGCCGGCTGCACAATCTTCACATAACTTTGCGGAATGAGCTTCCCCTCAGCGACAGCAACGATGTCAAGCTGCCCAAAGATCGCCCATAAAAGAAGTGCAGCCAGAAAGATGAGCAAGGTCCACAATATTCGCTGGCCGAGCGGGTTGGGTGGCTTATCCTGCAAGCGCAGCAGCGGTGCAGAAAAGTCCAGTGGATCCGCTTCCGGAAGAGGTAAATGAGTTGCTAGTCGCTGGGTAATCAGATCAATATTTTTCATCATGCCTCATCAAAATTCACCCGAAGTGGGCAACAGAGAAATAAATTCTTCGAATTTGCCACTGGCTGTCTCCGGTAATTCGTTTGGTTGAACCTGCCACGTAAGTCGATATGTATAACCAAGCGCTTCGATCAAGGTTGCATGTAGCGACTGCAACTGATCTACCGAGGGTGGCAGCAGGCTTACCAGCCTCACCGTCATCGCGTCGAATTCTGTTTGTATCAATTGATACTGCCGCAGACTAGGAATGATCTGCCGAAACCGGCCCAAGCCAAGTACCGGCCAAAATTGTTTACCTTCAGGGCTGTAGGCCATATTCCGATTTCGACCTTTGACCCTGCGTAAAGTCGGCAAGCCCCTTCCGCACGAACATATCGGCCCCTGCTCTGCCCAATCACGCAAGGCATAACGGATCAAGGGCATGGAAAAATTGTGCAGATCTGTCACCACTACCCGACCTATCTCGCCATCCTGGCAAGACTGGCC
Organism: Sulfurimicrobium sp.; assembly: GCA_030652035.1. GTDB lineage: Bacteria > Pseudomonadota > Gammaproteobacteria > Burkholderiales > Sulfuricellaceae > Sulfurimicrobium. Next base: position 24,030 of record JAUSBJ010000028.1, on the reverse strand, counting down.
CTGCGCATTGAGAACTTCCACTAGAAGGTTTTCCGACTGCAAGTGCAGCAAACCGCTTTCTGGGCATTGAATCCCAATAATGCCAACCTCCTGAGCACTGTAGAGATCAACCAACGGTACACCCAGCAATGATTGGCACTCGCGGCGTAAATCTTCGGACACTGTGCCGCTGATCGTGCGTACCTCGCGCAGACGAGACAATGAAACATTCTCTTGGAGCATCCGTGCCATCAGCGCACTCAGATTAGGTGGGTATGTTAGCAGAATGTCGGGGTTGATCGATTGCAGCCAATGGAGCTGCCGGTCTATATCGGTCGATATGGGCAAATGCCACGCTGGGCCGCTACGAAAAACACCATTTCCCCAACGCCCTGGCCGGGATAAATCCATGGGCCGGTCAAAATGGCGGATAATGGCCATCGTTTTTGAGAAATCCCGTCGATGCCAAAGATGATCGCGTAGCGTCGCCGCCTTCCAGAACAACTGGGTGAGTTGAGTGCGCCGAACCGTGACCGGTTCACCGGTAGAGCCTCCCGTCGTAATATCAAACGTTTTGCCATGGGCGGACGGAAACGAGTCAGCCAACAAGGCATCAAAGTGGATTTGCAAGTCCTGACGCGTTAGTATCGGGACCGAATCCCATACCCTCGCTCCACCCACCGGTAGCCGCTCTTGGTAATAATTGCAGTGGCAGCACGCATGTTCCAAGAGTGCTCGCAACTGTATCGATTGCCGTTTGCGCAATGCGAACTTGGAGAGCCACTGGCTACTCTCCATCTGAAAGAGTAAGGCCAAAACCGCCGCTTGTTGGGCACTGGACACGGGCGGCCAGACCACCCCGGATACATGGCTAAAAAGCAAATCTGATGCGATAAAGGCGTTTCGTTTAGTCATTGATGGAGGGAACCGGCCGATGCCCCGGTTGTTCCCCGATCCTCTTACAGTTTGCACATCCCTTCCTGAAGCCCCTTGAAGTTCTTCAGGGAGGCATCACTGACTATCAGAGAGAGGTTGTCGAAACCACCAGCACCCAATTTGACATTGCCAGCGGCCAGACCGATCCCCTTGAGACTATTGAGATCGACACCATGCTTGGGATCTAACCAATCTCCCCGCTTGTCATCAACCAGCAATTGCCCCAGGGCGTGGTCCATATCCGCCCAGCGTTTGTAGAAATCCTTGCTTTCGTATGAACGCTGCGCATCGTGCTGCCCCTGATCCTTCTCGCGGCCACACCCATCGACCTTGCTGAGGTCCAGATAAGCGAAGCCACGGTCATCGTTATCGTTATCGTTATCGTTATCGTCATCGTTATCGTGATGACCGCCTTGAGAGCCCGGATGGCCGGGCGATGATCCGGAACCATCGTTCTGGTCGCAGTCGTGTCCCGGTGGCGGTGGATCTTCGCCGTTGCCGACGCCCTCGTTGCCTTTCAAACCGTTCTTGTCGAAGGTGAGGCGGAAAGTGTCGGATGCCACCGACTGCACCCCATGACCGTCGCTCGCTGCCACCACGATATCGAGGCTACCCTTCGTGTTCTTCGGCGCTTTACCGCTGAAAGTCTGGGTGGCGGCGTCGAACTTCAGCCAGCTCGGCAAGGCACTGCCGTTGGCGAGCTGGGCGGAGTAGGCCAAGGAATCGCCCTGGTCGATATCGACAAAGGAGCCCGAGGGGATCTTCCAACTGACGTCGTAGTCCGGCGCGATGGTCTTGTCCGCCAAGGGTTTCTTGAGCAGCGGCACGTCGTTCTTTCCGGTAACCGCAATCGTCAAACCACCTGCCGTGTTGTTGACTCCATCGCTTGCCTGATAGGCGAAGTGTTCATAAACCGTTTGACCGGCCGCCAGCGACTGCACTGCCGAAGAAGTGTTGTTGAGCGCGTACTGGTAGCCGCCATCGCTGCCGAGCGACAGGCGTCCCCATTGGCCGTTGAGAGATCCCGCATTGGCGACGGTGAGAGGCTTGCCTTCCGGATCGGCGTCATTGTCCAGAACATTCCCCGAAACGATCAGCACGTTGTCTTCGCTGACGGCGTTGGCATCAAACTCTGTGACCGGGGCTTGGTTGGTCGTTGTGCCGCTGACTGTCACCGCAAAGGACTGGCTGACCTGCGCGCCAACGCTGTCGGTGGCCGTGAGGCTGATGCTGAGGTTGCCCGCATTACCCGCTGTCGGCGTGCCGGAGAAGGTCCGCGTCACCGCGTTGAAGCTGAGCCAGTTGGGCAGCGTGCCGCCATCGGACAGTTTGGCGGAGTACGCGAGGATATCGCCATGGTCGACATCGGTGAAGGTATCGGTCGCGAACTGGAAGCTGAATGCCTGACCGCTCTGCGCCGATTGTCCGCCGATCTGGCGAGCCACGATGGGCGCATCGTTCTGGCCGACGACGGTGATGTCGAGCGAAGAACCTGTGTTGGCGCTGCCGTCGGTCGCGGTGTAGCTGAACACGTCATGAACCACTTCACCTGCAGCCAGCGATTGTACGGCGTCGGCGTTGGTTAACGCGTAACTGTATTGGCCATTGGCGGTCAGGTTCAGCATGCCGTAGCTGCCTGTGCGGCTGCCGGAGTCACCCACCTGCAAGACCGTACCGTCATCGACATCGCTGTCGTTGGCCAAGACATTGCCAGCCAGTGGGGCTGCCGCATCTTCGTTGATCGTTCCGGTATCGGCAGTCACCACTGGGGCATCATTGCCACCCGCAATGTGCAGCGTCAGCGTACTGCCCACATTGGCAATACCGTCGGTGGCCGTGTAGGCAAAGACATCGTCGACCGATTGCCCTTGCGCCAAGGACTGAGCTTTGGCGGTATCGAGCTGGTAGCTGTAGCTTCCATCGGCGGCCAGATTGAGAATGCCATAGTTGCCGACGTAGTCGCCCGGCGTGCCGACCGCGAGGGCCGTGCCATTGTCGGGGTCGCTATCGTTGGCAAGCACATTGCCGCTGGCTTGCGTTAGCGTGTCTTCGGCCAAGTTTGCAGTATCCGCCGTCACCACCGGAGCATCGTTGCTGCCGGCAATGGTAACCGTCAGTGTGCTGCCCGCATCCGTAGTACCATCGCTGACGAGATAGTCAAAGCTCTCGTTCAGCGTCTGGTTTACGCCCAGGCTTTGTACCGCCAATGAATTCAGCGTGTAGGCATAGCTGCCATCCGCATTGAGCGTCAGCGTGCCATATTGGCCTTGGCGGGTGCCATGATCCAGCACGGACAATACATCGCCCGCATCGATATCGCTGTCGTTGACTAGCACGTTGCCAGTGGCCTGGTTGGCGTTGCCGGCGTTGACGTAGGCGCTGTCTGCTTCAGCAACAGGAGCATCGTTCTCACCCACAATAGTTATTTCGATATTGCCTGGAGTTTGAACAGACCGGTCGCTCAGCGCATAGTCGAATTGCTCGATCACCTGTTGCCCTGCAGCCAGGGATTGCGTGGCATCGTGATTGGCGGCATAGGCGAAGCTACCGTCGGCGTTCAGCGTTAGAGTGCCGTAGCGACCGATGCGTAGACCGGCGTCAGCCGCTATCAAAGTATCGCCTGCGTCGACATCGCTGTCGTTGGTCAGTACGTTGCCAAGCAAGGAAGTCGCAGCATCTTCGTCGATCATTCCCATATCGGTTATCGCGACTGGCGCATCGTTGCTACCGTTGACGGTGACAATCAGGTTGGCGCTGCTCGATTCGATGCCGTCGGTGATAGTGTAGGCGAAGGTTTCGGAGACGACCTCGCCAGCAGCCAACGACTGAACCGCTTCTAACGTGTTATCGAGCACGTAGGTATAGGAGCCATCTGCACCGATCTCCAAATTGCCGTAGACACCCCTCCGACTGCCGGCATCAACCACCTGTAGCGCGCCATTGCGGTCGCCATCCTGATCATTCGCCAGTACATTCCCGCTTGCCGGCGTCATGCCATCCTCTTCGACCTCGGCATGGTCTTCGGTTGCAATCGGCGTGTCGTTTCTGCCAGCAATGTTGATGCGTAGCTTGCCCGTCGTACGCTCCAGCCCATCGCTTGCCTCGTAGAAGAAGGTTTCGCTGGCCGTCTCGTTCGCCCCGAGTTGCTGGACTGCCGGCAACGCATTGTCGAGAACGTAGCTGTACGAACCGTCAGCCTCCAGGGTCAGCATCCCGTACAGACCAATCTGCGTGCCAGGGGTGGCGACCGTCAGCGTGGTTCCCTGATCGACGTCGCGATCATTGGCAAGCACATTACCTTGCGCCGTGCCGCCAGCATCCTCTGAGACCGAGGCTACATCGTCGGCAGTCTCGGGAGCATCGTTTGCGCCCTGAACCAGGATAGAAATCTCGTTGGCTGCGCTGGCCTGACCATCTCCCACCGCCACGACGAACAGTTCGGCCATGGTTTGTCCAGTCCCCAGCGCCTGCGCAGCGGAACTGCCATTGTTGAGACGATAGGAGGCTTGGCCGTCCGATGTGACCGTCAAGCTGCCGTAGTCGCCGTACTGCGTGCCGGGATCGGTCACTCGCAAGAGGGCTCCATGATCGATGTCACTGTCGTTGGCAAGCAGATTCAATTCCAATGCAGTCTGATCATCTTCCATGATCGTGCCGCTGTCTGCCACCACCTCGGGCTGATCGTTTTGCCCAATGATCTTGACAGTCAATTCGGCGCCATCACCGGCGATGCCATCAGTCACCGCGTAAGTGAAGGTGTCGGTCAGATATTCGCCGTCGGCCAAGGCTTGAACGGCTTCCAAACGGTTATCCAGCGTGTAGCTGTAACTGCCATCGGCGTTGATAGACAGGTCCCCAAAGCGCCCAGCATAGGTACCCGGTGCGACAACCTGGAGATTCGTCCCCGCGTCGACATCCTGGTCGTTGGCTAGGATCGATCCCAATAACGGTGCCGCCGCATCTTCATCAATGGAGCCATCATCAGATAAGGCCAAGGGTGCGTCGTTGACCGGCGTGACATTGAGATTGAGAAGCGCCGTGTTTGCGGAACCCAAACCGTTATCCACTTGGAAGGCGATATTCGCGTAGGCTGCACCGTTACCATCCTGGTCCGGCGTAAAGACCAGAAGGCCAGCATCCAGTTGGCTGCGCAGTACCGACGTGCCATCGGCAACGATTTCACCATCCAGAAGCAGGCGGCCGGTAATTGGCGCGGCAACGATGACGATCGATTGCAGGTCATCCGGTCCATCGGTATCGGTAAAGCCAAAGTCTGAAACGGTGAGAACGCGCGCAGCATCTTCTTCGATCACGACCTCGCCATCGAGCGCCACCGGCGCACTCGCGGCTTGTCGCACATCGATCTCGACGCTGGCATTCGTCAAGCCGCCTTGCCCATCGCTGACCGTATACGTGAATCCCGCCGATCCGGCATAGCCTTGTTCGGCGGTAAATCGCACATGGCCGTCCGTCATCAATTCGACCGAACCATGGACGGCGTCGCCAACCGCGCTGATCGTCAGAACATCGTGGGTCGGATCGATATCGTGATCATTGGCAAGCAGTGTCGTGGCAGCCAAATCGAGCGTCGTGCCCGCGTCCAGCGTGTAGCTTTCTCCAGCGGAGATCGGCGCATCGTTGACGTTCTGCACGGTCAACTGGAAGAGATCCGAAACGGTTCCGCCGTCAGGCTCCGTCGCAATGACACGGACTTGCAAGCTGCCCACGTCGCCATTGCCAGGCGTTCCCGAGAACGTCGCCGTTGCCGCGTCAAAGGCCAACCAGGCCGGCAGCGGGCTTCCGTCCATCAAGCTTGCGGAGAGTGTCAGACCGCCGCTGGACTCCGGATCGGCAAACTCGCCGGCTGGGAGCACCAGGCTGAACGGCGCATCCTCGATGGCCATCTGATCCGCTACCGGCGTGGAGACCACCGGCGGCAGAGTTTTTTCGTCGATGCCGATCGAGAACACATCGGTGGCTTCTGCCCCCTTGGAGTCGGTCGCTACGATGCGAATTTCGGTCGGAGCCCGTTGGCCGGTGGGAACATGTCCCGAGAAGGCCAGCGTCGTTGTGTCGAACTGGATCCAGCTCGGCAGCGGACTGCCATTGTCCTGTAGCGCGCGGTAACGCAGGCTATCGCCTGCATCAATATCGCTGAAAGTGTTGCGCGGCAACTGGAAGGAGAAGGATTGGTCGCTCCGGTAAATCTGGTCTGTGACCGGGATCGCCAGGCGCGGCGCATGGTTGCGCTGCGCTAGTGTCACGGCAAGATCGAACTCGTCTGCAATGCTGGTGCCGACGAGGTCGGTTGCGGCGACCCGGATCGAATAATTGCCGACCTGATCGGTACGAGGAACACCAGAAAGCACGCCGGTCGCTGAATTGAAATTCAACCAGGAAGGCAATGCCTCACCGTTACTCAGCGTTGCCGAGTAGCGCAAGGTCTGGTCCTGATCCACCTCGTAGAACGCACTGCTGGTATAGAGATAGAGCGACTGGTCTTCCTGCACCGTCAGGTCAGACAGCGGAGCCACCAGGCGCGGCGCATCGTATTCGTTGAGAACCGTGATCTTGACCTGCTTGGAAGGATTTGGAACCCACCCCTTCGCGTTGCCATCCGGCTCGTTGCCTTCTATCGGGTCACCTATCGAGTAAGGGTCCCTCGCAGTCAACGTGAGGTAATACGTGCCGACCCCGAAATCGCCTGCCTGGCCAAAAATGGTTTTGGAAGAACCACTGTAATAAGCCAGAGTTTCGTACTGCCTGCTCAACGGGTTGTAGGTCAAGACGCGATTCCCATTCGTATCAACGATGTCTCCATCGGGGTCTTTGAATGTTGACTCCGGCAGCGCTACCGAGAAGGCCTGATGCTCCCGCACCACGATTTCCGGGATATCCTCAATGACTGGTTTGCGGTTGGCAACGACATTGAGCTTGGTGAACGAACGGCCACCGCGGCTGTCATCGGCAATGATGTCGAAGCCTTGGCCGCGCGGAAGCGGGGCAGCGCCTTGATATTGCAAAGTACCTTGTGCCTGATTGTAAACCCAGCCATCCGCAGTAGCCGATCCTACTGGAAGAATGGAAATACTCAGTGGATCTCCATCCACATCGACAAAGTTTGGCACCTTGATCTGCATGCTCTCGTCCATTGTCACAACAAATAAATCTTGCTCGGCAGAACTCCACTGCCAAATATTGCGCTGTTTATCCCATTTCTGGCCGTAGACATTCCAAGGCTGGTTGGAATTCGTTGCGACGACTGGAATATGGTTGATTCCGGCGGATTGCACATCGACGGTGAATTCTGTGCTCGTCTTCAAACCCAAGCGGTCTTCTGCGGTCAGCTTGAATGTCCAGGTGCCAATATCCCAGTAATCCAAACTGCTGTAGACAAATGGACCGTAATCATTACTCGGGGTCGTCGAGCGCAATGTCATCGTTCCGTTATTGGAATCAAGCGTGAAGTTCGATTTCGCATGTGAAGGGGAAGACAAAAGTTCGAGACTATAGGTCAGCGTGTCGCCTCGGTCCGGATCAGTAAACAGGCCATTCGGCAATCTCAGGGCTGCTCCTTGACCTTCCTGAGCAGACCAGTTGCCGACCGGCGCGGTCAGCACCGGCGCATCGTTGACGTCACCCACAACGACGTCGAAATCTTCATAAGCTGCCAACCCATGGCTGTCGGTTCCGGTGATCCGCAGCGTAGTGATGCCGACATTGTCGCTGTTGGCCGCCCCTATGATGCGGGATGCGCCAGGATCGTAGGTCAACCAGGCAGGCAAAGGCTCCCCGTTGGCCAGCGAGACCTGGATGGTTACCGCATCGCCCTCCCGGTCAACAAACAGATCAGCCGGCAATCCAACATCAATGGACTGCCCTTGCCAAAGCACCTGGTCAGCAATGAGCCGCTGAACACGGGGTGGGTCGTTGACATCATCGACAACGATATCGAACGAGTCAGTAACCGCCCGGCCTCGCGAATCGTGCGCTGTGACCGAAACGGCCAGCGTTCCGACATCATCCTTTCCGGGGGTGCCAGAGAACAACTGCCGTACCGGATCAAAACTCAGCCACTTGGGAAGGGGCTGACCACCGGCAAGGGTTGCTGAATACGAAAGATGGTCGTCAAGGTCGAAGTCCTTGAAGGCATCCTCAGGCAAGCTGAAAGACAACGCCTGGTCTTGTCGGCCAAGCTGATCGGCCAGTGGCTGGAAAACGATCGGCGATGTATCGTTGGGGTTCCGGATGGAAAGGTCGAACTGATCGGAAACCACCCGATTGGCACTGTCCGACACTTGCATGACGATGCTGACTGTTCCAACATCGCCTTCTCCTGGAGTCCCATGGAAGGTGCGTGTGGCCGCATCGAAGCTCAGCCAGCGCGGCAGCGGATCGCCGTTGGCCAGGGTCACCTTGGGAATCAGCACATCACCGGCGTCCTGATCGCCGAACACGCTCGCCACGCTGAATTCAAAATTGTGCCCGACGTCAGCAATCTGATCTGCTGCCGCAGTCATTACTGCCGGATCGGTATTGATCAGGGTCGCCGCGATCGCCGCTTCGACTTGAGATTGCCCCCAAATCGTTCCATCGACAAACTGAATACTTTCAACCGTGCTTGCGGCTTGCCAGTAGTTACGAACAGTCAAACGGTCAGATGTGTCTCGTACCGAAACCAGCAGGTCGTCGCCGTTGCGGCGCAACAGAAGATCAGATGGCACCAAGCCTTCGCCCAGCAGCAGGCGATCACCTGCCGAAGCTGCACCATTTTCGACGATCATGTCCTGGCCGTAACCGCGTCCGAAAACATAGCTGTCGCTGCCAGCGCCGCCGAAAAGCACGTCATTGCCCGACGCGCCATCCAGCAGGTCGTTTCCTGCGCCGCCAGACAACGCATTGTTGCCAGCATTCCCTTTAATGTGATTGTCAGCCGTGTTTCCCGTAGCGTCGATATTCGCCATGCCGCCCAAAGTGACATCTTCGACAAAATCCGGGAGCACAAAACTCGCGGTGGCGAGGACACTGTCGAAACCTTCGCCGGTCAGTTCAATTACCTGGTCGCCCGAGTCGTCGACCAGGTAACGGTCGTCGCCTTGGCCACCATAGAGGACATCGGCATTGCCGCCGCCGTCCAGGATGTCATTGCCGCCAAGTCCCCGGATGACGTTCCGGCCAGCATTCCCGGTCAGGACGTTGCCCAGCGCATCGCCGGTTGCATTGAGGTTGCCTTCGCCTAGCAGCTCAATATTTTCAATACTGCTGCCAGCATTCAGGGTCCAACTGATCGAGGTGGCAACGGTATCGTTACCTTCTCCAGCGACTTCGGAAATCGTATCGGCGGCATTGTCCACCACATAGCGGTCATCGCCACTGCCACCAATCAGAATATCCGCACCGGCACCGCCGTCCAGGACATCGTTGCCAGCCCCGCCTTCGATCCGGTTGATGGCGCTGTTACCCACGAGACGGTTATCCGCCGCATCGCCTGTCAGGTTGACTGGTGCCGTTCCGAGTACTTCGAAGTTTTCGATTTCTCCGGAGACGACAATGTCTTGTGTCGTGGTGAGGCGAACCGTGTCACTGCCACCGCCAGCCAGTTCGACGACTTCACTCAGGTCATCGACGATGTACAGATCGTCGCCGTCCCCCCCCACCAGAAGGTCCTTGCCCATGCCGCCGATGAGCACGTCGTTACCGTCGCCGCCCATCAGGACGTCGTCGCCATGGCTGCCGACCAACGTGTCATCGCCCGTCACGCCGGAGATGTTGGCCGGGAAACCTCCGTCAGCCAACAGGCTGTCTGCACCATCCGTTCCGATCAGAGTGGATGCTTGACGGGAGATGTCCTCGGCGCTCCAGACAGTGCCATCGGCAAAACGTGCCTGCAATACCGGCTGACTCACCGAGTCATTGAACCAGGCCGTAAAACGTATCCCATCGCTGCCGCTGCGCAATACCAGGTCGGTGCCCTCACGGCTGACCGTGACAGTATCGGGAGCAATGCCTGGGCCAACATCCAAGCTGCCTAAATGGCGATCCCCCGCCACTTCATGCATGCCATCACCAGCGTTGAGAACGACATCATAGCTTCGTTCTGTCCACGTCACGGGGTCAATAATGGTTCCGTCAAGGAAACGAATACGCTCAATCGCCATCAACGGAAGATCGAAGCCCGTGATTGTGATGGAGTCATCCCCTCCGGCAACATGCAAGACGAGGCTGCCATCGACGGCTTCGCGCGTGATATCGGCCAAGGCGATGCCGGGGCCGAATTCAATCGTATCGATATCTTTGGACCCGAGGCCGAAGTCACCCACGACATCATGGCCATCGCCCCGGTCGAATCGATACACATCGCTACCATTGCCGCCGATCAGCATGTCCTGGCCTCGGCCGCCCATCAGGAGGTCGCTTCCTGCGCCGCCGGTCAGTTGATCGTCGCCATCCCCGCCTTGCAGTCGATCTTTTCCGTCGCTGCCGTCGATCAAATCATTGCCCGCGCCGCCGAGCAGGACGTCATCGCCTTCGGCGCCATAGATGACGTCGTTGCCTTCTTGCGCTGCGAGGTAGTCGTTCCCGGTCGATCCTTGCAAGGTGTCATTCCCGGGCGTTGCAACCAACAAGCGGGGCGCAATGTCTGCCGATTGCCATGTCGTTCCATCCGCGAACCGAATTTCGGCAAGATTCAGGGCGGCACCGCTACTGCCCGACCCGGTGTACCACCCATTCTCGATCCGGACCTGGCTGCTCGAACCGGCCACGTCGAGCACAAGATAGCGCTTCAAGGTGTATGACTCGACAAATGTTGATACGGCGACATCTTCTGACCGTATTCCCTCGCCGAATTCGATGACGTCGAGCGACTCCGGATTGCTCTGGACCTGAATGGTGTCGCGACCAAAGCCGGCTTCGAAACGATAGATATCATGCCCCTCGCCGCCGACCAGGGTGTCGTCCCCGGCCCCGCCCGCGAGAACATCATCGCCCCGGCCGCCCAGCAGCCGATCAGCGCCCGCCCCGCCATCCAGGACATCGCGCCCGCTGCCGCCGCTCAGGGTGTCATTGCCGGCGCCGCCGAACACCTGGTCGTCACCAGTGCCGGCCAGCACCACATCGCTGCCGGCGCCGGCGTCGATCACATCATCGCCGCTCGTGTCCACCAGATAGTCGCTACCTGCGGTGGCTGCCGGACGGTACAAGGTTTGCAACACATCCTTGCCCTCGATGACGGTTCCGTCGCCAAAGGCCAGGCGGCTGGAGATGACTGGGTTGCCGTCCTGATCCACCTTGATCTGGAAACCGCTCAGTCCAGCGGTAGTGCCCTTGAGACCAATCGAGAGGCTGCCGCCGCTTTCGTTGAACCAGACGTCTTTGATCAACACATCACTCAGTTGTACGTTGCTTTCAAAGCGAATGGTCTGAGGCTGGATACCGCCGTAATTGCTGTAGAAATAATCCTGTCCGGAGTTGAAGCCAAAAATCAGCGTATCCTCATTGCTGGCCAGGTAATACGTATCATCCCCAGCGCCCCCTTCGAGCACATTGCGGCCAGCGTCACCCGCAATGAAGTCATTGCCGCTGCCGCCATGGATAGCGTCATTGCCCGCTCCTCCGTAGAGGGTGTCGTTTCCACCCTGACCGTAAAGATCATCATCGAAAGGGCTAGCCTCGGCGGCGTTGATGGAATCGGTTGCCTCAGTGCCAATCACGACGCCGGAGGGTGACGCCCGCAGATCGAGTTCGCTACCATCTGCAAAGCGCAAGGTCGAGACTCTGTCCGAAGCATACGTCCATCCGGAAATCCGGAGCGTGTCGCTTCCCCCTGCCAACCGGATCTGTAGCTCACTGCCGGACACCTTGATGTCAACATCCTGCATGCGCACGCCATCGCCCAGTTGGATCTCATCCCGGCTATCGCTGCTGGCCAGCGTGTCCTCGCCGCTGCCGAAGCCGAACACAATGGTGTCGGCCGAAGCTTCCGAGTAGTAACTACCATCGCCGGCATAGATGACATCGTTGCCCGCGCCGCCATCAAGCAGGTCGGCCCCCGAACCGCCATTCAGGGTGTCGTTGCCGTCCCCGCCGAGAAGTATGTCAAACCCGTCCCCGCCGCTCAGATGATCATTGCCTGCGTCACCAGAGAGGCGGTCATCGCCCGAGGCGCCATACAGATAATCGTTGCCAGCGCCACCGGAAATGTTGTCGTTGCCGCCGTACCCCTCGATGGTCTCGTTGTTGTCGCCCCCGGTCAGCGTGTTGTCCCGGAAATCGCCCAGGCCTGCGGGTAGCATGGCAAGCACGGCATCGGTATTCCACACGGTCCCGTCCGCGAAACGGACTTCCAGCGCGGAAGCCGGTTGCGCCTGGCCCAACCAATAACTTATGACCAGGCTGTCCCCACTGTCCTTCACCATGAAGCGCACGGAACTATCGAAACGTGCAACCGAAACATCCTCGGGCAGAACATCCGCGCCCATTTCAACAATGGTCAATGGCGACTGCGCGCCTTCCAGCCCGCCACTGAAGGTGTCATAGCCCGATCCCCGGCCGAAGCGGATGGTGTCAATGCCGGCACCTCCGTAGTAATAATCAGAGCCGGCGCCGCCATCGAGGACATTATTGCCGCCCCCGCCGGTCAGCGTATCGATGCCCGCTCCGCCAAAAAGCTGGTCGTCGCCAGCGCCTCCGGTCAGTTGGTCATTACCATCGCCGCCAAGGAGAATATCGTTACCGTCGCCGCCGTAAAGGGTGTCATTCCCGTTCACGCCATCCAGCGTGTCCGCACCAGCACCACCCGCAAGACGGTCATCGCCCTCGCCAGCAGCAAGCACATCATCTCCCGAGCTGCCCAGCAATGTGTCATTGCCGACGGTGTCGATGGGTTCCGGCATCCGGGTATGGGCCGCAATATCGGCTGCAGACCATGCGCTGCCATCTGCAAAAACAACGCTTGCGGCGCCATTGATGCCTGCCAGGCTCTCGCCGGTCGATACAATACGCAAGGTCAGCGGCACTTCCAGTCCATCCAGCTTGCCGCCGACGATTTCCACTTCGGATGGCTGCAGATCAGTGCGCACGACAAAGCCTTGGGCATAGGAAGCGTTTTTGATTACGTCATTGCCGCTTCCTTCGCCAAACAGAACGACCGCGCCACTGTTGGCATAGATGAGGTCATTGCCGGCGCCACCGTCCAAAATTCCATAACCGCTCAAGGTGTCATCGCCGGCACCGCCTGACAGATAGCCATTGCCGCTCAGGTTGTCATTGCCAGCGCCGCCATCAATGAAGTTCTCGCCTTCACCATCCTCGATGGTGTCATCTCCGCTGTCGCCAAACAGGCGGTCATTGCCAGTGCCCCCGCGCAGCGAATCGCGACCGGCACCGCCGTGAATCACGTCGTTGCCATCGCCGCCGTAGATGTCGTCCGGCCCCTTGGTGCCAGTCAACACGTCCGCGCTGGTGGTGCCTGAGATCGAGGCCAGGCGGTATTTGTCAAAATCGTCGGCTGTAATTACCACGCCGTCGGCTGACTCGATGCGATCGATGCGCGAGCCCGCGTCGACAAACACCGCGCCCGAGCCAAAATCGATTTGCGTCTGCCCGGAGTGCTCCCAACCGCTACCGGTCGAGATAATGACGTTTTCCGCCGACAGGCCCTGGCCCAACACGATGCGGTTGGAGCCCTCGGCATCCGTGATCTGGTCATAGCCACTGTCCGCATTGATAACGTAGGTGTCGTCACCCGCGCCACCCGCGAGCCGGTCGTGGGCACTGTTGTACCAGAAACCCCACCTGTAATTGACTTCCCGCTCCAGATCGCTGGCCGTCGACGCACCGCTGATCAGTGTGTCGTCACCATCCCCGCCCTCGATTTGATCGGCGCCGGTGCCACCGTCCAGGACGTCGTCACCACTCGCGCCATCCAGCCAGTCGTCGCCGGCAAGCCCATTGATAGTGTCGTTTCGCCCCGAACCGTAGATATGGTCGTAACTCGCCGTGCCCTCGGGAACCACCAGGCGCAATTCGACGTCCGAGATATTCCATTCGGTGCCATCCGCAAAAACAAAACGTTCGATGCGATTGCCGGTGTTCCAGCTGCTGAACTGGGATTCAACCCGTACGCGGTCTTCCGTACCGGTTACCTCGAGAATCAGGCTGTCGTAGTCGCGACGCACGGTCAGATCGTCAGGCGCTATGCCGTCGCCGAATATCAAAGCATCGCTGTTGCCGTCGGAGTCATTGATGGTCAGTTGGCCATAGCCCGGCTTGAACACATAGCGGTCGTCTCCAAGGCCGCCGGCCACGTAGTCGCTGCCGCCAAGACCATCGATAATTTCGGGGCGATCCGAACCTTGCAGCGAATCGCCGCCGGTTGTGGGCGCCGACATGGCGTAAGCGGCCACATCGTCCGCCGTCCAGATTGTCCCATCGGCAAATTCGAAACTCTCGATGACCGGCTTGACGCTGATATCGCCCCATTGGTTCGTGACCGTAGCGGAAATTAATATCCGATCGTCTGGGCCGTAACGTTGCAGCACGATGGCTCCGTTCGGGTCGGCGAACACCTGAACTTCTTCCGGCGTGATCCCTTCGCCAAATTGGATGCTGTCATAACCATCGGCGTCCACAATCCGGTCCGAGCCATCGCCCGCATTGAATACATAGACATCATCGCCACTGCCGCCATCGAGGCGGTCCGAACCCGTACCCCCCGCCAGGATGTCATTACCTTCCTGACCCTGGATGGCGTCATCGCCAGACAGGCCATCGATGAAGTCATCGGACATCCCACCCACGATGAAATCGTCGCCATCGGTCGGCGTGTTCGCCAGGGCTTCGAGGTCATCGGTATTCCATGCCGTGCCGTCGGCGAACTGCACGGTAGCCAGTCGGTTGGCCGCATCGCCAAACCAGTTCTCGATAGTGATCGTTTCCCCGTCGGGCAACTGCAAATAGAGATGCGCGGCGTCGCGCTTGACGACCACCTGGTCCGGATCGATGCCGCCGCCCAAGCTCAGGATGTCGGTGCCGTCGCGGCCTTCGCCGGCAATGACATCGCTGCCATCGCCCTGCTGATAAATGTAAGTGTCGTTGCCCGACCCGCCGGAAAGCCGGTCGTTGCCCGTGCCGCCCGTGAGCTGATCGTCGCCGGCGAGGGCATGAATTTCATCATTGCCGGCCAAAGCGTCGATCACATCACCGGCATCGCTGCCCACGATGAAATCATCGTCAGCGCTCGGCGTCACCGGCGTAGAGGCCCATGCCGTCAATTCCGCCGGCGACCAAACCGTGCCGTCTTCGAAGACGACAGATTCAATGGCCGGTCCCGCGTTGCCGAACCAGCCCTCGATTATCACGCGCTCCCCGGTCCCGCGCACGACCAGCAGCAAATCGGATTCGCTGCGCGTCACCGCGACGTCGGCCGGCAGAACATTAGCGCTGAAGCGGATGGTGTCTTCACCGTCAGTGCCGCTATCGGCGATGATGTCGCTGCCATCGCCCAAGGCAAAAGTGTAGTTGTCTGATCCGCCGCTACCGTCAAGGCGATCGTTTCCGGCGCCGCCAGACAAGAGATCGTCCGTCGCGTAGCCGAGAATATTGTCATCGCCGGCAGTGCCGAGAAGCAGGCTGGCGCGCAATTCCTCCGCAGTCAGGTTCGCGTCGTTGAAGTCGAAGAATTCGACCGCCGCCCTTTCATCGGCGAAGAAGCCCCGAATGGTCAGGCGATCGTCCGTGTTGGCGATCTGTACCAGCAGATCATTGCCTACCCGCGCAAACGTCACTTCATCCCGATACAGTCCGTCCATGACAATGCGGTCGGCATTGTTGGTGTCGTCGGATTCGGCCACCAGATCGTCGCCCGAACCCCGGCGGAACACATAGCTGTCATCGCCGCTGCCACCGTAGAGCGTGTCGTGGTCGGCACGGTACCCCCCGTCCAGCCAGTCGTTGCCGGCCCCGCCATGGATTTCGTCGTCGTCGGCAAAAACGCCGCCGCCATACCCACCCTCACCGCCGCCGTAGTAACCCTCGCCACCCCCATAGCCTTCACCCCCGGCATTACCGCCCGACCACCAGGCGTCGTAGGAGTAGGCCCCGTAAAGGCTGTCGTCGCCATAGCCTGCGGTGATAATGTCATTGCCAAAGCGGGCGACGACCTGATCGTCGCCGTCCTGATCCACGAGCACGTCATCGCCATCCGTTCCTTCGATGTACTGCGGATCCGGGGCGACAAAGTCGGCGCGCGCCACCAATTCATCCGGCAACCACGTGGTGCCGTCAGTGAACTCCACGCGTTCGATCCCGCGCCCTTCGCCATCGAGTTGGCCGGCCAGCGTGATGGAGCCGCCGTCGATGAAAGTCAGGGTGACATCGTGGTAGTTGCGTGTCACCGTGACTTCATCGCTCAGGATGCCATCTCCCAGGCGCAAGTAGTCCAGGTTGCCCGTTGTCGTATCCGTGTCGAGCACCTGATCGTTTCCATCCCCAAGCCGATAGATATAGCTATCGTCTCCAGCCCCGCCTTGCAGCGCATCGCCGCCTTCGTAGCCCGTCAGGCGGTCGGCGACATTGGTGCCGCGAATGGCGTCATCGGCTTCGCTCCCTTCGAGATCGAAGCCGCGTTGAAGCAGTTCCTCGTAGGTCAATACCGTGCCATCGGCAAATTCAAACCGGTCAACGGGGTGTTGCGCCAACACATCGTCGGGGTTGAAATCTTCGATATGGATGGCATCCGCAGGATCTTCTCCCACGCGAATCAGCAGGGAACCTAAACCGAGTTTAATGTCGTCTGGCGTGACGCCGGGGCCAAAACGCAAGGTGTTGCCGCCATTGCTGGCATCAGGATCAACGATGGTGATGGTGTCCGTGCCATCGCCCGGCGAGTAAAAGAAGGTATTGCCGCTACCGGTCGCGGTGATGCTGTCATCGCCCTGACCACCGACGAACTTGTAGCCGTCGGCATCCGAGATCAAGTCGTCGTCGCCGCCGGTACCATACCAGCGGTGGTTGACGGTCGCTTTGTAGGGCGAAGCATATCCACCGATGGCCCGCGCCAGTAACTGCTCCCAAGAGAGGCGTATGCCCGAGGCATCGATGATCTCGCCAAAATTGGCGTCCAGCCCGCCTTGGATAAGCACCGACGAGGCGCCCGCAGATTTTATAAGAACATACTGTCCCTTCATGGGCTCAGATTCCACAGAAACCAGTTCATTGGTAGAACCCTGGAACCCGTAAGACTCGCCACCCGCGGAACCCTCGGCAGCGAATTGCACAAGGCTAACATTCAGCAGGCTGCGCCCTGTAGCCGACGAATGGTTCACAATGCCGTCTTGCCAGAGGAGCGTGTTGACGCCATCGCTGTCCTGAATCAGCGAATCGCCACCGGTGATGACGTAGGTGTCGGAACCCGCGCCACCCTTGAGCAGATCACGCCCGCCGCCACCCACCAGCAAGTCGTCGCCATCCCCGCCGGAGAGCACATCCGCATCACTACCGCCATAAAGCTGGTCGTTACCGCCGTCTCCCTCCAGGGCGTTCGAGCCTTCGCCACCGTCCAGAATGTCGTCGCCGTCTTCTCCACCATCCGGGTTGCCGCCGCGCAGAACATCGTTGCCCGCGCCGCCATACAATTCATCACTGCCGCCGTCACCGATCAATACATCATCACCATCCCCGCCGTCCAGCAGGTCAGCGCCGTGATAGGCCGCGTCAAGACTCTCATCGTCGCCCCGCAGGTAGTCGTTACCGGTGCCTCCATCCAGATAATCCGAGCCGCCGCCGCCGATCAGCGTGTCGTTTCCTTCCCCGCCCGAGATATCGTCGTCGCCATGGAACTGGCCGTCGAGCCCGTCCGTGGATGCATCGCCATGGAGTTGGTCGTCACCCGCCTCGCCTTCGACCAGGTCGTTACCGCCGCCACCCCAGGCGAGATCGTTGCCTTCGCCGGCAAGCAGCACATCGTCCCCGGAAAACTCGCCCGGGACGCGGGCGGAGTTTCCGTCACCGACCAGTTGGTCATTACCGGCGCCGGCCAGCAGGATGTCCGATCCGCCGCCGCCTTCCAGATAATCATCGCCATCCCCTCCATCCAGAAGATCGTCCCCCTGATAGACGCCGTCGATAACGTCATCATCGGTAGCGCTATCCCCGAATATCTGGTCGCCGCCTTCGCCGCCGCTCAGATGATCACTGCCGCCGTTTCCAACCAGGTTGTCATCGCCGGCTTCGCCGTCCAGAACGTCGTCGCCGTGGCTTTCCGCGCTTAGAAAACGAGTCAGCGTGTCGCCCCACAAGTTGTCGTTGTCCGCGCCACCGTAAATCTCGTCGTTGCCGCCGCCGCCTTCGGCATAATCGTCACCGGCTTCGCCCTCGATGTAGTCGTCGCCCTGGTACCGCGCATCGAGCTTGTCGCTTTGCTCATCGCCGAACAGCTTGTCGGCCCCATCGCCGCCAAACAGGACATCGGCGCCACCACCGCCCTGCAGCTCATCATCGCCTTCCTCGCCATCGAGATAGTCATCCCCATGGTGTTCGCCCGGAAGATCCTTGGCGGCATCATCCCCCCACATCTTGTCGTTGCCCGCGCCGCCAAAGAGCTCATCCTCTTTCGCGCCACCGATCAACTGGTCATTGCCAACCCCCCCGTCGAGGTAGTCCTGGCCGGCAAATTCCGGGGGCGTGTCCTTCAGGTCGCTGTTGTCGCCCCACAGCAGGTCATCGGCAGCGCCGCCATAAAGCTCGTCGCTGCCACCTTGCCCCACCAGGGTGTCCGCGCCGCCGCCACCGGAAAGCACGTCATTGCCGTGCTCTTCCGCGCTGACATTGCCGATCAGAATGCCAAAGCGCGTGTTGTCGCCGCCAATCCAGTCATCACCGGCGCCGCCTTCGATGGCGTCGTTGCCGGCGCCGCCGCGCAAGTTGTCTTTACCGTCGCCGCCGTCGATCACGTCGTCGCCATAGCCGCCATCAACAGAATCGTCGCCTGCGCCAGCATCAACGATGTCCCCTTCGTCCGAGGGGTCGTCGCCTCCGTTCGATTGAATGGTGTCGACGGTGGTGGGCTCGCCATCCAGCACGACCTCCGAGGGATAAACCGCCCAGGTCGCGCCGACGATCTTGGCATTGGCCAGCGGTACATAGGGGTCATCATTCGGGTCTTTGACGCGCGTGCCGTTGTACGTGCCGCCAGCAAAGATGTGGTCGTTGCCGTCGCCCCCCAGAATGTGGTCCTGCCCCGCGCCGCCGGAGAGCAGGTCGTCGCCCGCGCCGCCGTCGATCTCGTCATCGCCCATATAGCCGGAGATGCCGTCATTGCCCTCGCCGCCGGAGAGCTTGTCGTTGTCGTCCGAGCCGAAGATCACATCCGCAAACCCCGGCTGCGCTTCGCCCGTGGTCACGACGTTGTCGTAGCTGTCGTAGCTGTAGTTGCCTTCGGCATCGGCAACAGGCTTCTGGTCGCCGGTGACCTGGAAGGCGGGCTGGTCTTTGTCCGCCGGCGTGTCGTCCAGGGTGATGCCGAGCTGGCCTGCCTGCCAGTTCTGGACGCGCATGCCGTCATTCTGCCCACGGCGTGAAATGACCAGGTCGTTGCCGCCGTCGCTATTTTCCACCTGCGTAAAAGTGAACTGCTTGTCGTCCGAGATCCAGTAGCCGTCGGCGAGTTTCTTGCCGCCGCTGAGCGCCTGGCCATCGAACTTGATGCTGCCTTGCCCATCCTCGTCGCGGATCACATCGACGCCGTCGCCTGACGAGAAGCGGTAGGTGTCGTCGCCCGCGCCGCCTTGCAGCTGGTCACTGCCCGTGCCGCCGGTCAGCACGTCATCGCCGTCGTCGCCCAGGAGCTTGTCGCTGCCGTCGCCACCGTCGAGGGTGTCGCCGTCATCGCCGCCGAAGAGCTGATCCGCCCCCGCGCTGCCGTTCAGGGTGTCGTCTCCTGCGCCGCCGCGCAGCACATCGTCTCCGGCCAGGCCGTCGAGCGTGTCATCCCCGCCGCCGCCAAAGAGGTAGTCCTTGTTGGCCGAGCCGGTGAGGGTGTCGCTTTGCGCTGTGCCGAACACCAGGTGGTAGTCGGTCAGGGCCCACTGGGCGGAGAGCTTTTCCAGGAGGTTGAGTTCGCTCTGGTCAGCGCTGCCACGGTACTCGGCCCAAGCATCGGTGGCGGCCTTGGAGCCGTAGATGCCGCCGACGATGGCCGCTCCGATTCCGATGGCGGCAAGCACTGGCAGGCTGACGACACCTGCTGCCGCCGCAGCCGCCCCGGCGGCTATGGCAACAACAGTGCTGCCAATGGCAGAACCTGCAGAATCAATCGCCCAGCCTTCCATGATCTTGCGGGCTTTTTCGGTGTCGCCGGATTCGGCGGCGTTGGCGGATTCGCTCAGGGCAATGCCAAGCACCAGTGCAGAACCAATGGTTCCCAATCGCTTCATCACGCCACGGGCGCCAGTTTTGATCCCACTGGCCTCCATTTCTGTGACGCCACTCTTCATGAAATCTTTGATGTTTTGTAATGCCTGCGGATTGTTTTTGACGTACTCCGGGGTATCCAAAACATCGCGTTCAAGAAACTCACCCGCTGCCAGCGAGGTCAGTGATTTTTTGATATTTCCTCGCCGGTCAAGCTGAACGCTTCCGTCAGCGTTATAAAGCGTCTGACTGTCTATCTTGAAGCCGCTGTAGCCAGCATGTTCCGCTGACGCCATCGTCACTGATTTGAGCGCATCGTTGAAGCGCATTTTCTTCAGGTCGGCAACAGACACTCCTTCGACGCTGGTAATGCGCGTGCTACCTGAATAGATCGCCTTGAGTTCTGTCTTGACAAAAACCGAGTCTGGATCTGGGCTGAATCCCAGCAACCGCACCTCACCTACGGTGTCGGCCACGAAGCGACCCGAGGCCTTGGCCCAGGGGCCGTCGGTGCCATGGATGAGTTGGGCTTTGGTTCCCCCTGCCATTTCCCAAGCTTGATTGAATTTCGGGTTGTCAAGTAATTGACCCACATTGGTCTTGTCGATGACGCGAATATCGGCGCCTTGCTCGATCATCATTTCGATGTATTTATCGCTCGACACCCCATTGATGCTGCCGCTGTAGAGCAGCGTGACGGAACCCTGCGTAAAGTCAGGCGCAGTATCGAGCGACACCTGCGAAGCCAGGTCCATCAGTTGCTTGGTAGTAACTTTTCCAGAGTCCAGAAATTCGTCCAGCTTGGAAATACCTTGGGCTAAGGTCAGCATGCTCAAATCTCCTTGCCGTTGCTGTCAAGCAGCGTTAACTGGGCGCGTTTGTAATTCGATGAAATACCCCAGTCTTTGTATTCACGCAGCGCCTCCTTGATACAGGCAATGGTTTCGGTGTCCGGCGGGCTGGCTTCCAGGCCAATTTGACGCGTAATTGCAATCTCTTCCCTTGAGATTTCAGTTTTCGACAGGAGCCAGGTGGTGAAGGAATACTTACCCTTGCGATCAAGAAAACTCCAGTAGTCCTCACCTTCGGACTCCAGGCTATGCCCCCCCCCGCTACGAGCCAGCGCCATGTCGCGCTCACGGTCAACGGTCCAACTGCTTCTTCTTTCGACCGTTACATTTAGAGCCTTCTGTGCTCTTCCAAAAAACTCCGAAGTTTCCTGCTCCAGCGGCAGGACGTATTCATTCTTAAAAGCCATGGCAATGCTCCTGTAGTTCAATCTCGATATTCGTAAATGCGTGTTCTGCCGTATCCGGCAATCGTTCTGTTCGCTGAGGTCATGAGGCCGCCGACACCACATGCATGCTTGCCGCATGCGGCCCCATATTCACCACCTCATCCACCTGCAGCCCCTTGGGCACCTGGTGGGTGATGAAGATCATCGTCACCTTGCCCTTGAGCCGGTTGATGGTCTGGGCAAAATGCTCGGCGGTTTGTTGATCGAGGTTCGATACCGCCTCATCAAAAATCAGAATCTTCGGCCGCTTCAATAGGGCACGGGCGATGGCGATGCGCTGGCGCTGACCGCCCGAGAGCCCCGTGCCGCGCTCGCCCACTTCCGTCTGGTAACCCTCGGGCAAATGTTCGATCACCTCGTGAATCTCCGCCGCCTTGCAGGCCTGGATGACTTCTTCGAAGCTGGCATGCGGGTGGGCCATGACGAGGTTGTCGTAGAGCGTGCCGGAAAACAGCACCGTTTCCTGCGGCACCACGCCGAAGTTCTGCCGCAGTTCGTTGGCGGCGAGATAGCGGATGTCCTTGCCGTCCAGTTGAATCTGCCCTTCGTTGGGGCGGTAAAAACCCAGCAGCAGTTTGGCGAGCGTGCTCTTGCCGCAACCGCTGGGGCCCATGAGCACGGTGAGCTTGCCGGTCGGGAAGGCAATCGTCAGATCCTGATACAGCCAGGGGTGGTGTTCGCTGTAGCGGAAGGCGATGTTGTGGACGGCGAGGCGGCCTTGGCTGCTGCCTTCGCGGGCCGGGGTCAGGGTGTGGGGTTCCTGCGGAATATCCAGGATGTCGCCCAGACGTTTCACCGAGATGCTGGCCTGTTGAAACTCTTGCCAGAGCCCGACGATACGCAGGAGGGGTTGGCTCATGCGGCTGGCGAACATCTGGAAGGCGACGAGCATGCCGACGGTGAAGGTTTCGCCGCCCTGGCTGCCGCCCATGACCAGCAGGGCGCCGACGATCAGTATGGCCAGCGTCATCATCTGTTCCAGTCCGTTGGCGAAGACATTGTAGGTGTTGCCCACCTGCTTGGTGGAAAAGCCGGCGGCGAGGTATTTTGCGAAGAGGTCGCTGTATTTCTTGTCGACGTCGGCTTCCATTTGCAGCGATTTGATGGTGCTCATGCCCGCCACGTACTCCGTGAGGAAGGCCTGCTGCCGTGCGCCGTGCAGGAACTGCTGGTTGAGCTTGTCACGGAAGATGGGCGCAACCAGAAATGAAACCACAGCGATAAGCCCCAGCAAGCCCACGACAATGAGCGAGAGCTGCCAGCTATAAGAAAACATCACTGCCAGGAAGATGAGCAGGAAGGGAAGATCAAGGCACAGCGTGACAGCGGTGCCAGTGATGAACTCGCGGATGGTTTCGACCCCGTGCAGCCGGGCGATGAGCGTGCCGGTAGGGCGGTGTTCAAAGTACGGGAGCGGCAGGCGCAGCAGGTGCCGAAAAACCTGGCTGCCCAGGACGGCATCGATGCGGTTACCAGTGTGCAGCACCAGATATTGGCGCAGCCAGGTCATGCCGCTGGTGAAGAGCGTGAACATGATCAGCGCGATGCCGAGCACCCATAGCGTACTTTTTGTCTGGTGCACGACCACTTTGTCGATAATGACCTGGGTGAACAGCGGCGTAGCCAGGCCGACGAGCTGGATGGCGAGACTGCCCAGCAGCACATCGCGCCAGAGGCGTTTGTATTTGAAAAGTTCGGGGATGAACCAGCGGAAGCTGAATTCTTCCTTCTGTGCGGCAGCGTCCGGATCGTCTGCAGTCGTGCCTGCGCTTGATGGACGGGCCACAAAGAGAATATGTGAGGCAAGTTGGGCGCTGGTATCCGCAACGGGGAGCGTTTCCGGGGTCTGCTGGCCGGGGCGAAAGTAAAAGAGTTGTTCGGCGTCCGCTTTGATGATAAATATGGGTTGTGTCAGCAGGGCTGCCGCAACCGCGTTCACTTCCGGTTTTTCGCCGGTGCTTGCCGCCGGAGGCAGTGGCACTGCATTGAGAAAGGCTATGGCGGGCAGCGGGGCCGCTGACCACTCAAGACCCTCGGTGCGGCTCAGCGCGGCCTGAAATCCCAAACTGCGCGCGGCGTCGATGAGGGTACTCAAGTCATACGGCGGCGGGTAGTCCTGAGCGACGAGCGACGCATCAAAGGGAATGCGATGCAGGTTGCACAGGCTACCGAGCAGCCACAGCGCGACCTGCGTGTCTATACCCCCGTCCGGGTCAACAACGGTATCTTGATGCACTCCCTGCATGCCTTGATTTTCTTTGTTATTGGTCAGTAGTGTCCGGCAATTTCGCTTGGGCGTCCATGTAACGACTTGATCTAGAATAGGAAACGATGTGTCTAGGGGTGTCACCGACTTGAACATGTTTTTTTTGGGAAACTGGGGTTTTCTCCCTGTGGTTTTCCATCAT
>JAUSBJ010000027.1 GCA_030652035.1 Sulfurimicrobium sp. | reverse complement strand
GTCGAGGATGCCACGGTTATCCGCGTCTGCTTCGCTAGGCTTATCCTGTCCAGTTTCTCGTGGAATCAGTGTCCACTTTGCCGTGGAATTCGTTTCCAGTTTGCAGTGGACTCGATGTCCACTTTGGGCTGGAAAATGCACAAGGCATAGGAACCTCCATTCGGCTGTTCCTATAAAGGGTAATCACTGTTACCCATGTCCTTGTACTAATGTGTTACCTATGAGTATGAACCGTACCGTGCCCTCTTCTTTCGTCTATTTTCTTTTGGGCAAGCAAAAGAAATGGACCCGCAGCCGGGCGGCCCCGGCATCAAACATTCGCGAAGCGCACAAAATCATGTGGCTCAGTGCCACGAATCAAGGGATGAAACCGTGGTCTGTCCCCTATTATTCGCTATTGATCCAGGAGATGGCGTCATGTCAAGACTTGACCCCGGATTTCCACAGGAGATGGCGTCATGTCAAGACTTGACCCCGGATTTCCACGGATTTCCAACGACGGGACAAACGGTATCGTGGACATGTCGGCGCTAGTGAACAGTGCTGATGCAGGTATGTACGCAGAGCTTAAAGATCATCAAATGTTTCAGCAGGTCAAAGTTGAACTTGGTGTACTCACCTGGCCGAACGGCGCAGACCTTGATCTTTCCTGGGTGCATGAAGAGATCAGTAAAAATAAAACGTGGTCTGTCCCCGTTTAACCGCGCCCGTTTAACCGCGGCGGTCCCCGTTTAACCGCGTGTTATTCAAGAGATGAGCAAATACTCATCAGCTTCTGGCAAAGGTGAAATGTTTGTGATCCTAATCACGAAGGTGGGACCCTCGAAGGCCTGCATGTTGCAATGAAAGACAGCGACCCGTTCATGTTCTGGTCGATCATCCCAGGGATCGATGGCAAGGGTAATCCACGCCGCCTTAAATATTTGGCGACGCTTCCCATTCGTTACAACGTACAAGCCTTGGTAGAGCCGCTTCGACTTTCGCAGTAAATCGGGGTCAGATGGGTCTGATGGGAGGTCTGAACCTGTCGGGTATTGAAGAAACTTGCCGATTAGGCCCTCTAACACTAGGGCGATGAAAACTGCCCAATTGTGGTCAGAGGCAAATAAGTAATTCGACAGATCATGTTGCCGAGATAGCTCGATCAACTCACGCCGTAGAGTATCCACCTGAAATACCTGTTCGGAGAGGAACTGCAGAAATCCATCGTCGTTGCCACCCTGACTGTGGATATCCAATAACTTCGTAGTAATGCCCTCAAGGCAGCGAAGTGCTGTCAGTGAGCCTGAGATCTGATTGTGGAGCGACCAGTTGCTGTAGAGCGTCGTAACCGGAAATCTATTCTGGGCCTTGTCTACCTCAATCAGTTCCCTAGTAGTAGCGACGATGTTTCTGGCAGCACTTCCATCTATTTGCTGGAGGCGCTTCGCTTTCTTCAACAAGATGTCAAGCCGATGTCGGGGGCTACTCATATATACACCAGGAAGTCAACGCGAGCAGGGCCCGAGCGAGCAGAGTAAGTTCTAACATTCCGACATTTCCTCAAGAAGATTTCCGGGGCAAAAAAACACGCGCGCCAGCGGGAGTCTGTTCTTGCAAAATCACACTATCTTAGGCTAGGCGCGCCGCACACCATCGAAGCACAAACCTCAAGCCGCCTTGAGTATGAAATCCACATGGATGGCATCAAACGGAAAGACGATCATTCCATCGTCCGTTTTTGACAGCAGCCCCGCATTAAGCAAAGCGGTCACGTCGCCGTGCACGGCCTTGACGTCGCGCTCCACACGCCGCGCCGCCTCGCGGATGGACATGGCGCCTGCGCCTGTCATTGCGTTCAGCAGTTCCCAGCGTTTGCCGGACAATACCTTGAACAGCAGCTCGGGCGATTCAAAGCTGATGCGCGGCGCTGAGGCCTTGCCGTCCTTCCAGGCCTCGGCGAAATCGCCCAGCGTGTTGGCCAATGGCCGGATATCAATCGTTACTGTTTTCATTACGCCACCTCTTCATATCCTCGAAAAAATCCGCCACCAGTTGATCGGCGGAGATGAAGCGATATTTCACTTCCTTGCCGCGCACATGCTTATGGTCACCCTTGCCGGCTTCGTTGTCATAACGCAGCACACATTCGCCCGCGACCACCAAAGCCAGTCGGTATTTATAGCGATTCTTGCTGCCGGAAAGCGGCTCCGGCACATCCCACAACACCAGTTCCGCAAACGCGTCTTCCATGACCGGGACGCGGCGGTTGAATAATTCTCGGGCTTTCATGTTGGAGACAATAACAACAGGATAGCGTGTTGTCAAACAGTCCAACACGGAGCGGGGCATGCCGAGTCTAGACTTGGGTTAAAACGTAGGTTGGGCTTCATTTTTCAGCCCAAGCTAGCCGCGCTCGAACAATTTCCGGTATTCCCCATAACCTTCCTTTTCCAGGTCTTCTTTTGCGATGAATCGCAGCGAGGCAGAGTTCATGCAGTAGCGCTGTCCGGTCGGGGCGGGGCCGTCGTCGAACAGGTGGCCGAGGTGTGAGTCGCTGTGCGTGCTGCGCACTTCGGTGCGCACCATGAAGTGCGAGCCATCCTGGTGCAGGGTCACGTTGGCCGGGTCGAGCGCCCGGGTGAAGCTCGGCCAGCCGGTGCCGGAATCGAACTTGTCGCGCGAGCTGAACAACGGCTTGCCCGAGACGATATCGACGTAGATGCCTTCCTTCTTGTTGTCCCAGTAGGCGTTGCGGAACGCCATCTCGGTGCCGTTTTCCTGGGTGACGTGGTATTGCTCCGGGCTGAGGCGTTGTTTGAGTTCCTCGGCAGCGGGTTTGTTGTGGCTGTCTGACATGTTCATCTCCTGATTGGGCTGGGAAAACTTAACCGCAAAGGACGCGAAGTAACGCAAAGGAATTCAAAAGCTTTGTTGGCATGTGCTGTTATGGGTTTTCCTTAGCGAACCTTTGCGCCCTTTGCGGTGAAATGCTGTTTCTTGATTTATCCAGCCTGTTTGAAAGGACTTCGCTCGTTAAGTTCGTCCATGTAAAAGCTCATGCCGCGCGTCTCGCGCTTGAGGAAATCATCCACGGCCTGTGAAAAGCGCGGATGGGCCAGCCAGTGCGCGGACCAGGTGGTTTCGGGCAGGAAGCCGCGCGAGAGCTTGTGCTCGCCCTGCGCGCCGCCCTCGAAGAGGGGAATGTTTTGTTCGATGCAGAATTCGATGGCCTGGTAGTAGCAGGCTTCGAAATGCAGCGCGGGCTGGTATTCCAGCGCGCCCCAGGAACGTCCGTACAACGCCTCATGGTTGTAGAAGTTGAGCGCGCTGGCGATGGGCTGTCCGTCGCGCAGGGCGAGGACCAGCAGGATGTTGTCCGCCATGCTTGCGCCGATGCGGCGGAAGAAATCCAGGTTGAGCGCCTGCGGCGAGTTGTATTGCAGGTGGGTGTTGACGTAGCAGCGATAGAAAAATTCCCAGTGGGCAGTGCTGATCGCATTGCCGGTCAGGCGCTCGAAGGTGATGCCCGCCTCTTTAACCTTGCGCCGCTCCTGCTTGATGCGCTTGCGCTTGTCGTGGCTCATGCTGGCAAGGTAGGCATCGAAATCAGCATAGCCCGGGTTGCGCCAGTGGAACTGCACGCCACGGCGCAGCATCATGCCCTGCTGCTGCATTTCCTGTGCCTCGGCCTCGGGCGGAAACAGGCAGTGCAGCGAGGAGACGCCCATTTCCTGCGCCAGCCGCAGGGCGGCGTGCAGCAGGGCCGCGCGCAGTTCCGGCGTAGGCGCCAGGAGACGCAGGCCGGTCACCGGCGTGAACGGCACGGCGCACAGCAGCTTGGGGTAGTAGTCCAGGCCCTGGTGCTGGTAGGCCTCGGCCCATGCCCAGTCGAACACGAATTCGCCCCAGGAGTGGGATTTCAGATAGAGCGGCATGGCGCCCACCAGCGCGCCATCCTGCCACAGCGTCAGGAACTGCGCGCGCCAGCCAGTCTCGGGCGTGGCGCAGCCGCTTTCCTGCAGGGCGCTGAGAAAGGCATGCGAGAGGAAGGGGTTGCTGCCCGCCAGCGCGTCCCACTGCGGCGCGGGAATCTCGCCGATGGATTCAATGATGCGGAGGATGGAGGTTTGCGGCAATTTTGTTCAACCAAAGATAGCGATACTTGATTCTAGCCGAAGTGGACATAGTATACTAAATCACTAGGGTATAATTCAGGAAGCTCAGGTTTGAAACCACGGAGAAAGGCATAACCCCTCCCAACCTCCCCTTATCAGGGGAGGAGCCTGCCTTCCCCCCTGATAAGGGGGGACTGAGGGGGGTTGAAGTTGACGTTTAATCCTTTGCTTTCGCTCCATGAGCGCTGCGCTAATCCGCTTTTGAGAAAGATTTTTTATGAAAAAAATTGACCAGTTGAATTTCGAGAACAGCTTTGCGCGCCTGCCGGAGACTTTCCACAGTCGCCTCAAGCCGACGCCCTTGCCCGACCCTTATCTGGTCAGCTTCAATGCCGATGCGGCGCGGCTGATCGACCTTGATCACAATGAGGCGGCGAATTCCGATTTTGCCGAGCACTTCACCGGCAACCGGCTCCTTTCGGGCAGCGATCCACTCGCCATGCTCTACGCCGGCCACCAGTTCGGCCACTTCGTGCCGCAACTGGGCGACGGGCGTGCCATCCTGCTGGGCGAGGTAAAAAACCGGGCCGGGGAGGGGTGGGAGATCCAGCTCAAGGGCGCGGGAACCACGCCCTATTCGCGCAGCGGCGACGGGCGCGCGGTGCTGCGCTCCAGCATCCGCGAGTATCTCTGTTCGGAAGCCATGCATGGCCTGGGTATCCCGACCACGCGCGCGCTGTGCATTGTCGGCAGCGACCAGGAGGTGTACCGTGAATCCATCGAGAGCGCCGCCGTGGTGACGCGCATGGCGCCTACACATGTGCGCTTCGGTTCGTTCGAGGTGTTTTATTACCGCAACCAGCATGAATCCATCGCGCAACTCGCCGATTACGTCATTGCCCGCCATTTCCCGCGTCTGGTCGATGCGCCGGACAAGTATCCGCGCTTCCTCAACGAAGTGGTCGCGCGCACCGCAAGGCTGATGGCCAAATGGCAGGCGGTGGGTTTTTCCCATGGGGTGATGAATACCGACAACATGTCCATCCTCGGCCTGACTTTCGACTATGGCCCGTTCGGCTTCATGGACAGCTACAATCCGGGCTATGTGTGTAATCACTCCGACCATGAGGGGCGCTATGCCTTTGACCAGCAGCCGCACATCGGCCTGTGGAATCTCGCCTGCCTGGCACAGGCGCTGATGCCGATCATTTCGGTGGGGGATGCCAATGCGGCGCTGGAGCGTTATGAGTCCATTTTTTCAGCGCATTACCTGGAACGGATGCGCGACAAGCTCGGGCTGGCAAGCGCCGATCCGGGCGATGAAGCGATGATCGCCAGTTTGCTGGAAATCATGCATGCCAACCAGGTCGATTACACGCATTTTTTCCGCAGCCTGGGGAATTTAAATTCCGCACCGGGCGCGGATAATGCCAGACTGCGCGACCAGTTCATCGACCGCGCTGCGTTCGATGCCTGGGCCGAAACCTACCACGCCCGACTGCAAAAGGAACAGAGCGTGGATGCCGAGCGCAAGTGGCGCATGGACAGGGCCAACCCGAAATACATCCTGCGCAATTATCTCGCTCAGGTGGCCATCCGCAAGGCCGAGCAGACACGCGATTTCTCCGAGGTCAATCGCCTGCTGGCACTGCTCAAGCACCCTTTCGACGAGCAGCCGGAGATGGAAAGCTATGCCGCCCTGCCGCCGGATTGGGCGCAGCATATCGAGGTGAGCTGCTCGTCGTGAGCCGGCTGATTTGTAATAAAACAGTTACCGCAAAGGGCGCAATGGATTGCCAAGGAAAACAGAAGGTTTGCTTGTTTAGTTCGTTAAACTCGAAACGGATTTTGTTACCTTGCGAACCTTCGCGCCCTTTGCGGTGAAAAATACTTAACCGTTGATAATGACAAGTTGCTGCCATGAAACCCTACGCCGAATCCTGCGAACAGAACCGCGATCCCATCCTTTCCGTGCTGCGCGAGGTCTTTGCCGACCGCAGCCGGGTGCTCGAAATCGCCAGCGGCACCGGGCAGCACGCGGTGTATTTCGGGAGCGAGTTGCCGCACCTGACCTGGCAGACCAGCGAGCTGCCCGGGAACCATGCCGGCATCCAGGCCTGGCTGGACGAGGCCCGGCTGCCCAACGTGCTGCCGCCGCTGGAAATTGATTTGCATGAGGACGCGTGGCCGATCGCGACAACGGTCGACGCCGTCTTCAACGCCAATACCGTGCATATCGTGTCGTGGCCGGCGGTGGAGCGCATGTTTGCCGGCATTGGCCGCGTGCTGGCGCCGGGCGGACTGCTGTGCCTCTACGGCCCGTTCAACTATGGGGGAAACTATACCTCGGAAAGCAATGCCCGCTTCGATGCCTGGCTCAAGGGGCGCGATCCGGTGAGCGGGGTGCGCGATTTCGAGGCGCTGGATGCGTTGGCGCGCCTGCAGGGACTGGTGTTGCAGCAGGACGTCGCGATGCCAGCGAACAACCGCACGCTGGTGTGGCGAAAGATGGATACGGATTAGGACAAATAGACCGGCTTCGTTTCCTGTTGTTTCAGGCATGACGAATTTGGGATACGCCCACAGGCTCAATGGCCGCCAAAATTGCCTTTTGTCGTATTTAGACAAGAAAAACGCGCAATTCGAACCGAATTGCGCGTCATTTTCCTACATCCACCCTGTTGTTAAACCAGGGACAGCTTTAGTTGATTTGGCTATATGTGCCATTAGCCTGCTTGATGAATATTTTTCCGGTAAAGGCATCTGTAATCGTGTCGGCACCGCTCGTTACGCAATCTGCGACGGTCTGCATCATGGTTGAGCCTTTGGCTCTACCTGTGATTGGGTTGGTCACGGTTATCATCCCGGTTGATCTCATCGCATCAACCGATGATGCCATTTGTGAAGTCATGTCGTAGCACACATCGAAGTTAATATTCAGGTTCCTCAGTTCCGCTGGAGCATTGGCAATACATTGCTTGCTTGCGGCCAGTGCAGAACCGACAGTTGTGAATGGGTCAGGAAGACCTGGAATATTGAATGAAATGCCGGTCATCTGGAACGACAGCAAAGAACTGGTGGACAGCACATTAATCCCGGTTTCTTGTGGCGAAGATGGATTACACATGCCAGCAGTCGGCACAGAAATGCAGCCGGTCGTTGTAACAGTGATGGTATTTCCGGTTTGAGAATAATTCATCCCGGCCGGAGCTGTTGTGGAATTACATGATGCCGTTCCGCCGGTCTCGCCACCAATAGAACCACCACTAGAGCCACCACTAGAACCACCACTAGAGCCACCACTAGAGCCACCACTCGCCGTGTTTGTGTAGGCGGATGTCAACGCAGCATCGAAGCCCGTAACAAGCGAGGTAAACGCGGGCATGGATGCGCTGTTCAACAGGGCTTCATGCGTGACGCCGGTGCTGATCATGGCTGCATTCAGAGCCGCCAGGATATCATCACTGACATTGCCGGGGGTGGGTGTGAAAGTTGTGTTAATCGGGTTGATAGTGCTTAGCGGCAGGCCGTTCAGGGCAATTCTCAGTTTGGTGAGCGTTTCGTCCACTTTGGACTGCGTGATGGCGGTAAGCGCTGAGGGGGCAGCATTCAATCCGCTAAACCATGCGCCGGGTGTTGCCGTGCCCGCAAGATTTGCTACCATCAGGTCGGTAAGCGGAGTGATGTTTACGGTGCCAGTGGACGTGGCAATGGAGTGATAGAGCATGGTGTTGGGTACGTTGTTGATCGTGCCACCGCTTAACTGCACCGCACAAGGAAGGGTTTGTCCGGTTAGGGTGATTTGCCAGGCGCCCGTACTGCTTGTAGTTGTGGGCGCGATCGCGCTGCCTGCCACACAAATGACGCTGACTGTGCCGGATACAATTGGGGAACCTATTGCCGCAGTGCCACTCAAGGCGCTGGTTGCGGGGGTGCTGTCTCCCCCGCCCCCGTCGCAACCGGACAGCGATAATGTGGCAACGACGGTCAGGCCAATGCCGAGTATTGTGGCTTTGCGCAAGGTGTTTTTGAGTTGCAAGATGAGTTCTCCCTGTGGAATTGAACCGCAAAAAATTGCGGTGAAAAAATTTAAAGAACAATCGCCCTATTCGGTGAGCATTATTTTGACGGCTACGGTAGCTTTGTCCATCCCGAGAACACGGGGGTGTCTTTAGTTTGGGCTTTTGCTACAGTTACCGGCTTGAATTATGTGGAAGGATCAAAATGCGTTTGCTATTCAAAAGGCCGACCTATGCATTGTTCCTGTTGCTGCTGGGCGGTCTGGCATTGAGCGTTTGTGCAACCTGG
This sequence comes from Sulfurimicrobium sp., assembly GCA_030652035.1. Classification (GTDB taxonomy): domain Bacteria; phylum Pseudomonadota; class Gammaproteobacteria; order Burkholderiales; family Sulfuricellaceae; genus Sulfurimicrobium. The sequence continues at coordinate 66,711 of JAUSBJ010000027.1, read as the reverse complement.
TTTGCATTGCAGCAACCCTGGCTGGGAGTGCAGATGGAGGCGGATGGCAGCAAGGTCCGTGTCGTGCGGGTGGCGGAGGATTTGGCGGCACGGATTCCCGAGGGCGCGCTGGTGCAACGTCTCGTTTCAGCGACGGGAGAGTCTCTGGCGATACTCCCCGCTGATTTGATCGAAGAGCCTGATTTTTTTGATACTTATCCGCTGATGGCGGATTTTTTCTCCAAACAAAGCGCGTTGCATGCCGTGTTGCGTTCGCCCCAAGTAATGCTGATCTGGACAGACCAGAATGGCATTGAAAGCAAGACGCTCATCAAGCCGAGGGATCGTCCGCTTGCCAGCATGCCTGGTGTGTTCTGGTTTCAACTGATCGTCGGGTTTTCGGGGCTGCTGATCGCCGCTTGGGTTTATTTATTGCGCATGGACGATTGGGGTGCGCGCATGTTTGCGCTCACTGGGTTGATGTTTCCCGTATTCACTGTGCCTGCCGCGATTTACAGCACCCGTGAACTTGCGCTATCAGGGGATGTTTTCCGCGTACTGGCCTCACTCAACCATGCTGGCGCATTCCTGTTCGGATGCGCGCTGGTGGCATTATTTTTAACCTACCCGCGCATGCTTGTGCGTCCGCGAACTTTGCTGTGGCTGCCGGCGATATTTGGCGCATGGCTGGCAGCCGATGTGTTTCGCTGGGCGCCTGATCAGGATTTGGGTTCGCGTCTCCCGGTGATGCTGGAAATGCTGCTGGCGGTCATGTTCGCCATCGTGCAATGGCGCAAGACTCGTGGACATCCCCTGGATAGGGCCGCTCTGCGGTGGTTTATTTTGTCCATTGTGGTCGGGTGCAGCCTGTTTGTATTCAGTGTTTATGGGAGCGCCATGCTGGGGTTTTTCCCTGCGCTCTCACAGGGGTATGCCTTTGGTTTCTTCCTTGTCATGTATGTCGGTATCGCTCTGGGTTTACGCCATTACCGCTTGTTCGAAATGGAAGAGTGGGCTTATCGGGTGTTTTTGTGGGTGGGTGGCGCAAGCGCGGTGATCGCACTGGATGTCGTACTTATTTACACTGGGTTGGCGCATGAGGTCTCGCTCGGTATCAGCCTGCTGGTGTGCGGCTGGTTGTATTTTCCATTCCGGCAATGGCTGTGGCAACGCATCGTGAACACTCGTGCGCTGAATTTCGAGAGCCTGCTGCCGGAACTCTCTGCGATTGCTTTCACTGCCTCGGCCAGTGAACAACAGACACGTTGGGAGACACTGTTGCGAGGCCTCTTCGACCCGCTGGAAATGAAGCAGGATGCAGCATTCGGGATAAGTGGGGGGGTGCGCGATGAAGGCCTGGGCCTGCAAATCCCTGGCTGCGGCAGGCTTCCCGCATATTCTATGAGATATGCAGGGCGCGGTTCACGCTTGTTTTCCACGCGCGACGCGGTGTTTGCTGCCTCCTTGATTCATCTGCTGGATCAAGTGATGAGCGGGCGTTCCAGCTACGAACAAGGGGTGATGCAAGAACGCTTGCGCATCGGGCGCGACTTGCACGACAACATCGGTGCGCGGCTGTTGAAATTGATCCATCGTTTGCGCGGCTCACCCGACGCTGAAGTGGCGCGCGATGCGATGAAGGATTTGCGTACCGCCATCGCCGCACTGGATGCGCAACCCGTTCCGCTGCTCGATGCGCTGGCTGATTGGCGCGCCGAGGCCGAGGGGCGTTGCGAAGCGGCCAACTGCCAGTTGCACTGGCAGCAACCTGCACAGTTGCCGGAGCTGGAGCTTGCGCCGCGCACCAAGGCCACACTGGAATCGGTGATGCGCGAACTAGTCACGAATGCGCTTAAACATGCATCCCCAAGCCACGTCAAAATAGAGGCCGATTCAGAGGCAAGTCAATTGCGAATGAGCGTTTCCAATAATGGGGACATTGCCGATCCAAGTACCTGGAAAGACGGCTATGGATTGCGCAACCTGCGCGGACGGCTGGAAGAATTGGGCGGAAGCCTGAGTATCGTTGCCGGTACGAACGAAGTTCAATTAACGATTGCATGCCGCATAAAATGAAACTCGCTCTCGTTTTAGAGGACATGCCCGAGTCGCAGATTATGCTGAGCGAGGTTGCGCAGGCGGCCTTTCCCGGCATCAACGTACATTGCGTGGCGGACATCGCCAGTGCGCTTAAAATACTCAAGCAGTTCCAGTTCGATTTGGCACTCATTGATTTGTCCTTGCCGGATGGCAACGGCACAACGGTGGTCGAGGCGATGGCAACGCGCTTCCCCGCTAGCGTGATCGTGGTGGCGACGATATTCGATGATGACGATCATCTGTTTCCTGCCTTGCGCGCGGGCGCACAAGGTTATCTGCTTAAGGACCAGGCACCTGAACAACTGGTCAAACAATTGTACGGTATCAGCGAAGGTCATCCGCCGCTTTCGCCATCAGTCGCACGCCGACTGCTGGAGCACTTCCGCATGGCGCAGGAAAATGTCACGGTCGGGAGCGTTGCTGGCGGCGCGGCGCTAACCCCGCGCGAGCGTGAGGTGCTGGTGCAACTCGCGCGCGGCATCAGCATCGCCGAAATCGGCACGGTGATGGGAATATCGCGCCACACCGCAGGTGACCATGTAAAGAACATCTACAGCAAGCTCAACATCTCTTCTCGTGCAGAGGCTGCGTTGCAAGCAAAAAGCCTGGGTTTGATCTGATAATCTTGCAAACAAAGGGGGCGGTTTCGCATAACTTGTTCTGTGAACAGGCGTGGCTTGAGGTGTGGGATTACAGTGCGGAATGGTGAAAGTATGGATGTTCATTCTGGCTGTTGCCAGCATTTATAAAGCCTTACCTCCCTGGTGTCGCGAAAATTAGATTAGCCTGACCCATCTGGTTTAAGATTAGGAATAATCAAGCCGGATACCGAGTTTATTATGGCCCTACTAGAGGCCCCTCCAGGCAGCGATGTCAACTCTCTGCACATCGCGACCTATAACATCCACAAGGGCTTTTCCCAGTTCAACCAGCGCATGGTGCTGCACGAGCTGCGTGACCGTTTGCGCAGCATGCAGCCCGATGTGGTGTTCCTGCAGGAAGTGCAGGGTGAGCATCACCTGCACGCCGAGAGCCATGAAAACTGGCCGGATGAATCGCAGTACGAATTTCTTGCCGATTCGATCTGGCACGATTTTGCTTACGGCAAGAATGCGGTCTATCCCGAGGGGCATCACGGCAATGCGCTGCTTAGCCGCTTCCCCATCGTGCGCTGGGAGAATGTCGATATTTCCGCCCACCGTTCCGAGCAGCGCGGGCTGCTGCATGGTGAAGTTCAGATTCCCGGCTGGGAGCACAAGCTGCATTGCATTTGCGTGCATCTCGGCCTCTTTGCACGCTGGCGCAGGAAACAGCTGCATTTGCTGCGCGATCATATCGAGCGCCTGGTGCCGCCGCATGAGCCGCTCATCATCGCCGGGGACTTCAACGACTGGCGCATCGAGGCGTGCCGTTTCATGATGCGAGAGATGCATCTGAAGGAGGCTTTCGAACAGGTGCACGGCATGCCCGCGCGCAGCTATCCGGCCTCCGTTCCGGTTCTGCGCCTGGACCGCATCTACGTGCGCGGCTTGAAAGTCAAAACAGCACAGGTGCATTTTGGCCGTCCATGGTCGCGAATTTCTGACCATGCTCCCTTGTCTGCCACTGTCTCCCTCGCATGATCCAGTTCGTTGACGGCAACCGCATTACCCTGCTGGAAAACGGCACGGACTATTTTCCCGCACTGGAAGCGGCGATTGACCGGGCAGTGCGGGAAGTCTATCTGGAAACCTATATTTTCGAAGACGACCGCACCGGGCAGCAGATCGCCGCGGCACTGAAGCGGGCGGCGCGGCGGGGCGTCACCACCCACCTGCTGCTCGATGGCTACGGCACGAAAGATCTGCCGCGCGAGAGGATCGACGATATGCGTTCCGCCGGGGTGCAGGTGCTGATCTACCGGCCCGTGCTGGCCAAGTTCCGGCGCAGCAGTTACCGCCGCCTGCATCGCAAGATTGTCGTGGTGGACAACCGGACCGCATTCGTTGGCGGCATCAATATCATCGACGACATGGACACGCCGAACCAGACTCCGCCCCGCTACGACTACGCCGTGTCGCTGGAGGGGCCACTGGTGCAAGCTGTGCATGCCACTGCAAGAAAACTGTGGGGGCTGGTGGCCTGGTCCCAGTTGAAGCGGCGCCGCCGCCGCCAGCAACGCGCCCCTCTGATCTTGCCGTTCGCGGATGGCGTGAGCGCGGCTTTGGTGCTTCGTGACAACATCAATCACCGGCGCGATATCGAGGATGCTTATCTGGATGCCATCGACCAGGCCCGTGGCGAGGTGATTGTCGCCAATGCCTATTTCCTGCCCGGCCGCCGTTTTCGCCAGGCACTGATCTCCGCGTCAAGGCGCGGCGTGAAGGTGACTCTGCTGTTGCAGGGCCGGGTGGAGTATCTGCTGCTGCACTATGCCACGCGCGCCCTGTATGGGGTTTTTCTGGATGCCGGCATCGAGATTTATGAATATCACCGCAGTTTTCTGCATGCCAAGGTGGCCGTGGTGGACGGGATATGGGCAACAGTGGGCTCTTCCAATATCGATCCGTTCAGTTTGCTGCTTTCGCGCGAGGCCAATGTGGTGGTGAATGACGCGGATTTTTCAGTGCGGTTGAAGGGCAGCCTGGTGCGGGCGATGGACGAAGGCTCACGGGTCGTGACTTATGAAAGCTGGAAAAGGCAGCCGCTATATCTGCGCCTGATGTCCTGGCTCAGCTACGGTAGCGTGCGTTTGCTGATGGGTGTGGCGGGTTACGGGCGCATGCACTGACCGTTGGTCAGGCGCGGGGCGTCCAGCCTTCGATCACGGTGGTGGTGATGCTATCTGCCTGGTCTGACAGGATAAAACGCTCTCCGCCCGAGAGCACCCAGCGCAAGGCCAGGCCCTGGATTGCGGCGATCAGCAGGCAGGCGGCCTGCTGCGGGATGACCTCTGGGCGGATCTCGCCTGCATCTTGTGCGGCGCCAATCAGGTCGGCAATGAATTTAACGAAAAACATGACAAGTTGATCCATGCGTTCGCGGAATATGGGATCTCCGCTCTGTAGTTCCTCAGCAAACATCAGGCGCGGGATGCCAGGTTGATCCTGAATGAAATTCAAGTGCGAGCGGATGACAGTTTTCAGCCCTTCCAGAGGCGTGAGCTGTTCCAGGCCGAGAACCGACATCTCTTGTTGCATGCGTTCCTGAATGGCGTCGACCAGCGCCACCAGCACGTGGCTCTTGTTGCCGAAATGGAGAAACAGCGTCGGCTGGGCGATCCCGACTGCGTGAGCAAGCGAACGTGTGGTGAGCTTGGATACGCCCTCGTGGCGAATGATTTCCATCGCTGCTTCTATGATGTCGTGGCGGCGAACTTCTGCGGACTGGTTTTTACGCTTGGCCAAAGGAAATCCCGGGCAAGTAATGACAAGAGAAGATTATAAGCGATTTCACAACTGTTTTAGTGGCTTCGTTCGATAGCGCCCGGCTTGAGTGTCCATAGTACCAGCAGAAAGGCGATGGCAGCACATGCGGCAGCGATGGAGAAGGTCAGTTCCGGCCCCAGGATGTCCCAGGTATAACCGGCATACAGGCCGCCCAGCGTTCCCCCCGCGCCGAAAGACAAGCTGTTGTTAAGCGCTTGTCCCTTGGCCTGGTGTCTGCCGCGGAACAGCCGGTGAATCACCTCGATTGACGCGGCCTGGTATGAGCCGAAAGTCGCTGCATGGAGCAACTGGGCAGCAAGCACCAGACCGAACCAGCCAATGCCCCAGCCGATGACGAGAAAGCGCAGCACGCCCAGCGCAAAGCTCGCGAGCAGAATCTGGCGCAGGCTGAAGCGGCGCATCAGGCGAGGCATCCACAGGAAGATCAGGATCTCGCAGATGACGCCCAGCGCCCACAGCCAACCCACGCTGCTCTTGGAGTAGCCGTGGTCCACCAGGTAGATGGAGTAGAAAGTGTAGTAGGGGCCATGGGCCGCAGCATTGAAAAAGCTGGCTGCAAAAAAGGCCAGCACCACGGGCTGTTTGATGACATGCCAGGCCGGCATGGCATCGGTGTGATGGGGGGTGGATCGGGCCTCCGGAATGAAGCGCGCGAACAGCGCCAGCCCGATCATCATGCCGAAAATCGCCCACAGCAGAAAACGGATCGGCACGAAATCCAGCACATAGCCCAGACCCACCACGGCGACAATGAAGCCGACCGAGCCCCACAGGCGGATGCGGCCGTATTTTTCGGTGCGCTCACCCAGATGGCTGAGCGTTGTGGCTTCCACCAGCGGCAGCGAGGCGCTCCAGAAAAAGCTCATCAGCGACATCACGACAAACAGCCACAGGAAACTGGTGCCGAAAAATACCCCGACATAAGCTGCCAGGCTTAGCGTCGCGGCGATTTGCACGATTGCCACCCGCTTGCCGGTATGGTCCGCCATCCAGCCCCAGATGTTGGGCGCGAAAATACGCATGACCTGCAGCAGCGACATCAGGATCCCGATCTGGAAGGCGGTGAAATCGAGCGATTTCAGGTACAGGCCCCAGAAAGGCGACATCGCGCCGACGAAAGCGAAATAAAAGAAATAGAAACCGGACAGGCGCCAGTAGGGGAGAGCGTGGGGCATTTTCAGGAAAGGCGCTGCCGTGGCAGGGCGGAGCGGCAGCGCGAGATGGGGGTCAGCTTAAGCGTATCAGTGCTGCAGCATCTGGTAGAGCGCGTCCTTGAGCACGTGACGCCGCTTCTTCAGTTCTTCGGCGCGTACGTCGGAAGCCGGTTCGACAGCCTGCTCGATATGCAGGATTTCGGTGTCGATCTGGTGGTATTCCTCGAACATCTGGGAAAAATGCTTGTTGCCGTTTCTCAGCGTGTCAATTTTGTCCTTGAATTCGGGAAATTCCTTGGCGAGTTCATGTCTTTCCAGCATTTCTATCTCCTTAAAGTATTTAGAAATTATTTCAGAATATGGCCAGGTATCTTCGGCGTGTCGCACACCACGTCCGCATTTTGCGCGCGCTGGCGCAGGGCATGATCCATCAGTACGATGGCCAGCATGGCCTCGGCGATGGGCGTGGCGCGGATGCCGACGCAGGGGTCGTGGCGGCCATGGGTTTCCACCACGATGGGCTCGCCGGCCTGGTTGATGGAGTTGCGTGGGAGGCGGATGCTGGAAGTGGGCTTGATGGCAATATGGGCAACGATGTCCTGGCCGCTGGAAATGCCTCCCAGAATGCCGCCCGCGTGGTTGCTGGCGAAGCCTTGCGGAGTCAGCTCGTCGCCGTGCTCAGAGCCTTTTTGCGTCACACAGCCGAAACCGGCGCCGATCTCCACGCCTTTGGCTGCATTTATGCTCATCAGCGCGTAGGCGATGTCGGCATCGAGGCGGTCATATACCGGATCGCCCCAGCCCACCGGGACATTCTCGGCCACCACGGTGAGTTTTGCGCCGATGGAGTCACCCGATTTGCGCAGGGAATCCATGTAGTCCTCGAGCTGCTGCGTATAGCTGCTGTCCGCGACGAAGAAGGGGTTCTGGCTCACGTCCCCCCAGTTCTTGAACGGCACTTCGATGGGGCCCAGTTGCGACATATAACCCCGGATCACAACGCCGTACCGTTCCAGCAGCCATTTCTTGGCCACTGCGCCAGCCGCCACGCGCACCGCGGTTTCCCGTGCGCTGGAACGTCCGCCGCCACGGTAGTCGCGGAAGCCGTATTTCTGTGTGTAGGTGTAGTCGGCATGGCCTGGGCGGAAGGTCTCGGCAATGTTGCCGTAATCCTTGCTGCGCTGGTCCTCGTTGCGGATCAGGAGTGCGATCGGGGTGCCGGTGGTTTTGCCCTCGAACACCCCGGAGAGGATTTCCACGGTATCCGATTCGCGCCGCTGGGTGACGTGGCGCGAGGTACCCGGCTTGCGCCGGTCCAGGTCGATCTGGATGTCTTCGGCCGTGAGCGCCAGCCCCGGCGGGCAGCCATCCACCACGCAACCGATGGCCGGGCCGTGGGATTCACCGAAGGAAGTGACGCAGAAGAGTTTGCCGAGGGTGTTGCCGGACATGATTCAGACTCGAAAAAAACAAGCTTCAAGTTTAACATAGGCGCTTCTACTCTGATAAATCAGGAAGAGACGGTTAAACCGCAATGGACGCAAAGGAACGCGAAGGAAGTCAGAAGCTTGGGCGGCTTGAACGATTTGCCCGTAACCCATTGCTTTCCTTAGCGAACCTTTGCGTACTTTGCGGTGAAATCCCATTCCTGCATAAGCCGTGAACAAAAAATCCGCCGACCTGTTGCTGGAACTGCTGCAAAAGAAGCAGCAGAAGGCGCTGCAATGGCAGCAGGCCGAGAAATCCGTGAGCAAGCTGGCGAACGGGCAGAGCCGCTGGCAGCGCTTCAACCGTTATGTATGGGACAAGAAAGGTAAGGAATGAGAGCGATTTTGATGACCGCCGCAGGCGGGCCGGAAGTGTTGCAACTGGCGGATATTCCAGTACCGGAACTGCCCAGCCCTTCCCATCTCCGGGTGAAACTTTGCGCTGCCGGGGTGAATCCGGTGGACACCAAGCTGCGCAAGGGCGGCGTGCCTGTCCTGCCTGCCGTCCTGGGCTGCGACGGCGCCGGGGTGGTGGAAAGCGTTGGGGCCTCGGTCACCCGCTTCCAGCCGGGCGACGAGGTATTTTTCTTCAATGGCGGCATCGGCACAGAACAGGGCAATTACGCCGAATACACCGTAATCCACGAGGATTATGCTGCCGCCAAGCCTCAGCGGCTTTCCATGAATGCGGCAGCAGCACTGCCTCTGGTGTGGATCACGGCGTGGGAATCCCTGCATGACCGGGCGCAACTGAAAGCCGGCGAAAGCGTGCTGATCCATGCCGCAGCGGGCGGGGTCGGGCATGTGGCGGTGCAACTGGCCAAGCATCTCGGCGCGCGCGTGGCGGTCACGGTGAGCGGTCCGGACAAGGCGGCCTTCGCTAAAGCATTGGGGGCGGACAGGCTCATTGATTACAAGGCGGAAGATTTTGTCACGGCAGCCCTGGATTGGACTGACGGGCAAGGCGTGGACGTGGTGTTCGATACGGTCGGCGGCGAGACTTTTTGCCGTTCCTTTGGCGCCGCGAAAGTTTACGGCAAAGTGGTCACACTGCTCCAGACAGCCTGCGAAGCGGGTGATCTGAAAACCGCCCGGAGCCGTAACCAGAGCATTCACTACGAGCTGATGCTGACACCCCTGCAGTTGGATATGCACAGCGCCCGCGTCAATCAGCGCAAGATGCTGGAAGCGGCATCCGGGCTGATTGAGGGTGGCAAGCTTAATATCCGGGTGAATCAGGTGTTGCCCCTGAATCAGGCGGAAGCAGCGCACCGACTGATTGAGGGCGGGCATATGAGCGGCAAGGCGGTGCTGGAGATTGCGCCTGGCAGCTAAAAACCTCCGGCTGGAGCGCGTCCAGCGGGTCGCCGGGCGCGCAGTTGAAGCGGATGCGTATATTTTGCCCGTTCTCGACCTGAAACGATTGTTCCAGCGGCACCACCAGATACTGGCTGTGCCAGTCGATGCTGCTGCCCTGTAGCGGCAGGATAGCCAGGATATTCTTGGTGATGAAACGCAGGGCATTGAGCGTGCCCGCGTGCGCCATGCCGAGTTCCACCTCCCAGTCGCAGTGCGCCGGCAAGTCGTCCGCGTAGCTCGCGCTCTGGTAAACCACCGGCTGGCCCAGTTCCCAGGTACGGCTCTGGGTTGCGAGGGGGTCCTGAAACATGGGCGCGGGGGCGTAGTAGCCCTCGAAATTGAACGACTGGTGCACTGGCTGAACTGCCTGGATGAAGGCTTCGGGCAAGAACAGCGGCAGCGGGCCGCCGAATTTTCCCAGATAGCGTTGCTTGAATGAACTGATGACCTGGATCTGCTTTTCCCGCAACATGGCGACGTGGATCATTTCGCAGATCACCACGTCCACCGGTTCGGGCGGGAGATAGTCGAAGGCATCGGCCTCGATGACTTCCACCTCGCCGGGGAAATGATTGCGCGCTAGCGTTTTCCTTGCTTCGTGCACCAGCCGGGGGTTGCGCTCCACGCACCATACCCGCGCGCCCTGCCGGGCGGCGAAAAAGGACAGTATGCCTGTGCCTCCTCCCAGTTCCAGCACCCGCGCGCCGGGGCGAACCACATGCTCGATTGCGCTCTTGAAGCCGGCGACACGGGTACTGTCGTTGAGCATGTGGTAGTGGTAGTGGAAGGGGATGAACTGACCCAATTCCAGTTCGTCATGCGATTTGGTCATGGCGGGATTATGTCATACGAGAGCGGTGTGTATTCGACCTTGCAGTGCTTTTTCGCTACAGTAGAGTGCTGATTTTTGCGAGGGTTGGGGATGGACAAGAAAAGCATTCTGATTACCGGCTGTTCCAGTGGCATCGGGCTGTGCGTGGCGGAGGGCCTGCAGAAACGCGGTTACCGGGTGTTCGCCACGGCACGCAAGACGGCGGATGTGGAGATGCTGGCGGAGAGGGGGCTGGAAAGCCTGCAACTGGATGTTGCCGATCCGGCTTCCATCCGGTGCGCGGTGGACGAGGTTTTGCGCCGCACCGGAGGCACGCTCTACGCCCTGTTCAACAATGCCGGCTACGGACAGCCTGGCGCGGTGGAGGATTTGCGGCGCGAGGTGTTGCGCGAGCAGTTCGAAACCAACGTGTTCGGCACGGTTGATCTCACCAACCGGCTGATCCCGGTGATGCGCGCCCAGGGGGGCGGCCGCATCATTATCAACAGTTCCCTGCTCGGCTATGTCTCGTTACCGTTTCGCGGTGCTTACAATGCAACCAAGTATGCTCTTGAAGGTATTGCGGATACCCTGCGCCTGGAGTTGCGGGGCAGCGGGATTCATGTTGCCCTGGTCGAGCCCGGGCCAATCGCCAGCCGTTTCCGCGCCAACGCCCATGAAATGTTCCGGCGCAACGTGGATGCGGAAGCCAGCTTTTTCCGCAATACCTACCGCGCCATGGAAAGCCGCCTGGCCAAACCCGGCCCGGTAGCGCCTTTCACCCTGCAGCCGGAAGCGGTGCTGGAGAAAGTGATCCATATCCTGGAAAGCAGCCGTCCGCGAATCCGTTATCCGGTGACCTTTCCCGCCTACCTGTTTGCCATGCTCAAGCGCCTGCTGCCGGGCAGCGCGCTGGACCGAGTGCTGGGCAGGGTGGGCGAGGTGGAAAACAAGTAGCGCCCCGCAACCCATTTGCTTCTACGAGACGTGTTGCTTGTCGAACCTGTGAAAGCGGTTGCGCCCGGCCTGTTTCGCGTGATACATCGCCTGATCGGCATAACGCAGCAGAATGTCGGGGTTGTCGCCGTCGGTCGGGTATAGGGTGACCCCGATGCTGGCCGAGATATGCATGTCGATACCGTTGATGACGTAGGGTGCGGCAACATCATCGAGCACGCGTTGCAGCATGGGCTCGACTTCACCCGACTGGCCGAGATCGGTGAGCAGCATCACGAATTCGTCGCCGCCCAGTCGCGCAACCGTGTCTCCTTCTCGAATCGCCTGCTTGAGGCGACATGCTACCTGGATGAGGAGGATATCTCCGGTTGCATGGCCGTATTGATCGTTGATGGGCTTGAAGTTATCCAGATCAATGAAACACACCGCAAGCAGGTGCTCGTGGCGTCTGGCGCGCGACAATTCCAGTTGCATGCGGTCGGCGAGCAATACCCGGTTGGGCAGGCCGGTCAGTGCATCGAAGTTGGCCAGATTTTCGAGCTGTTGTTGTGCCTGCTTGCGTTCCGTGATATCGCGCGATAATCCCTGGATGCGCGACTGGCTGCCATCTGTATTGAAAAACAGCCTGAGCCGATTTTCCACCCATACCGGCGCACTGGATTTGGTCGGGATCTGGCTCTCGAAAGTCAGGTCAAAAAGCGGCGGCGGTTCGCCCGCCTCAACCATGGCGCGTGCCTCGGCGGATTTTTCCGCGATCTTGTCCAGTGTGCCTTGTGCGCACAAACCTTCCAGTTGCTTGCCCAGCAATTCATCGGAGGTGTGGCCCAGCAAGCGCTTGACCGAGGGGCTGACAAAGGTAAGCCCCTTGCCTGATTCCCACGTCCAGATGACGTCCAGCATGTTTTCCGTCATGAACCGCAACTGTTGTTCACTGGCCAGTATCGCTGCGATGTCCTGTTCGCGTTGTATCAGGGACAGGGTAAGTCGCCGCGTCAGGAAAAAACCGGCCAGCAGAACGATGATAACCACGGTGCCCCCAACGGTGGCGTGGCTGCGCCAGGGGGCAAGGATGGCTGATTTTTCCTGATGCGCGACGATGACGACCGGATAGTTTCTTAAAGCGCTGTAACTGAACAATCGCAGTTTTCCGTCAACCTCTGCCAGTTTCTCGAAACTGCCGTGATCGGAAGCGGGGAGAATAGTGCTGAACAGAGGGAGTTTGGCAAAGCTTCTGCCCATGGTTTTTTCATCATGGGGTTGCCGGAACAGCATGGTGCCGTCACGGCGCATAACGCTTACAGCGCTGCCTTCGCGATGCAGGATTTTGTGCAGGTTTTCCTGGAAGTATTTAGGCTGCATGCGCGCAAACACCAGGCCCTGGAATGCGCCATCCTTGCCGGTGATGGCACGCGCCAGCACCACCGTCCACTCATGGTCGCGGCGGCTCTTGAGCGGGGCGCTGATATACATCGCCTTGTCATCAGGGTGCGCTTTTAAATGGGCGAAATACTCCCGGTCGCCGAGGAAAATGGGCGTGCCCGGAAACAGGGCGCTGTCGTTGATAATGTTGCCATCGGCAGCGACGATGGCAACAGCACGGATTTGCGGCAGAGCGATGTCGAAGTTCTTCAGGTGGAGATGGATGGACTGGCTTTCCCAGTCGCCGGTGCGGCCGAGTTCCTCCACGACGTAGTTAAGCACCAGGTCAGCAGCCTGCAGGGATTGCTCCATTTGCTCAGCCTGCATCAGGCTGAGGTCGCTCAGGCGTTGCCGGGCTTCATCGAGGGCGTGCTCCCGCTCATTCCAGATATTGAGCAATGCCAGAGTGAGAATCACAAGTCCGGCGGTAATGCTGACGAGAATTAGGAGTTTGCTGGTTTTCATGGAGGTTTCGTCGGAGTTGTGCGAATTCTCGCATGTAAAAAAGCATCCTCCTATCGGGGAATCCCTTATGTCCCGCTTGAAATGGCGCTGTGCCGCGCTGGGTTGTACACTGGAACGGCATGCCTGGCGGCGTGAATGGTAAGGGGAGGGCAGGTGATCCGGTGTCCGCTCGGCCAGCCCTTGGGCGGAATCGCATCAGAAAAGACGAAAGCCGCATGGTTAGCGGCTTTAGTTTGGAATTACGCGCTTGGGCGAAACATCATTCAATATTCTGTATCTGCTCCCGCATCTGCTCGATCAATACTTTCAATTCCATCGATAAGCGCGATGTTTCAGTGGACACGGATTTCGATCCAAGGGTGTTGGCCTCACGGTTAAGCTCCTGCATCATGAAGTCGAGGCGTTTTCCTGCCGCTCCGCCCTGATTCAATACTCGCTTCACTTCCTGCAAATGGGCCTGGAGACGGGAGATTTCCTCGTCTATATCGATCTTCTGGGCGAACAGCGCCACTTCCTGGCGGATGCGGTCTTCATCCAGGCTGGCGGCGGCTTCCCGGAAACGCGCTGTCAGTTTGTCCTGATAAGCAGCGCGCAGGCGGGGCAGGTGCGGTGCGGCTTCCGCGACCAGGTCTTCCATTTGCGTAGCGCGTTCGAGGATCATGCCCTTGAGTTTTTCTCCTTCACGGCCGCGGCAGGCGGTGAAATCCGCCAGGGCTTCCTGCAGTAGCGCGACAGCTGCTTCCTGCAGCGCTTCCTGGGGGACACCTTCAGCTTCCATGATTCCCGGCCAGCGCAGAATGTCTGCTACGCTGAGCGGCGCGCTTGATGGTGAAAGCACCAGTACGATCTGGCCGAGCTGGACCAGTTGTTGCGTCAGCATCTCGTTGATTGCCAGCGGTTTGTGGCTGCCCGCGCTGGGCGTAAAATTGAGGCGGCACTCGACCTTGCCTCGGTTGAGTTGTTTGGCGATAGCTTCGCGCATGCTGGATTCCACCGGGCGGAACACTTCATCCATGCGAAAGGCGATTTCAAGATAGCGGTGGTTGACGGCGCGCAGTTCCAGGTGCAGCGCTCCCTGGGGTAGTTCGCGGTTCACTGCGGCGAAGCCGGTCATGCTGTAAATCATGGGTGCTCCAAAAAATGCATTACTATGGTTAAACAATTGTAAAATAGCGCGAAGATTAGCATAGTAAATTTAATGAGCTCTCAACAAATCAATCAGGCCCTGCCCGAGGGCGCACAAATACTCAATTACCGCATCGCCAAGCAGATATCGGGCGGCGGTTTCAGTATTGTTTACCTCGCCTATGACGAAACCGGCACGCCGGTGGCGATCAAGGAATACCTGCCCAGCGGGCTGGCGTTGCGCGATGGCGGCGAACTCGTGCAGGCCACGTCGGTGGATAACCTCAACACCTTCCGCTACGGCATGAAGTGCTTTTTCGAGGAAGGGCGCGCGCTGGCCAAGATTGCTCATCCCAACGTGGTGCGCGTGACCAACTTCTTCCGTGCCAACGAAACCGTGTACATGGTGATGCAGTACGAGCGCGGAAGGACCCTGCAGGAGCACATCCAGCAGCACAAGGGGCATATCCGGGAAGGCTTCATCCGCCGAGTATTCGCGCAGATGCTCAATGGCCTGCGCGAGGTGCATACGCACAAGATTCTGCACCTCGATATCAAACCCGCCAATATTTACCTGCGCCTCGATGGTTCGCCGGTGCTGCTGGATTTTGGCGCCGCACGGCAGACGCTTTCGAGTGAAAAAAACAAGCTTTCACCCATGTATACACCGGGCTTCGCCGCACCGGAACAGTACAAGAATCGCGAACGACTGGGACCGTGGTCGGACATTTACAGTGTCGGTGCCAGCATATTCGCCTGCATGGCCGGCTTCGCGCCGCAGGCCGCCGATGCGCGCATGGAGGACGACAAGATGGCCTCCGCCACCAAGCTGTGGCCCGGGGAATACTCGGAGCAATTGCTGCAATTGATCGATCAGTGCCTGGCACTGGACTATATGAAGCGCCCGCAGAGCGTGTTTGCCCTGCAGCGCGAGCTGGTCAAGGATGTTTTGCCGGAAGAAAAACTGCCACCCAAGAAATCGCTGATCAGCAGCATCCGCGCCACCCTGAACAAGGATCTATTCTGAACCTGCCATGAAATTCTCCATCTACCAGTCCAGCCGGCAAGGCGGACGAAAATACAATCAGGACCGGGTGGCCTATTCCTATAGCAAGGAATCCCTGCTGATGGTAGTGGCGGACGGCATGGGCGGCCATTTCCATGGCGAGATCGCGGCGCAGATGACGGTGCAACTGGTGGCGGAAATGTTCCAGAAACAGGCTCATCCAACCCTCAGGGATCCGCTTTTTTTCCTCGACCAGGCGATGCACGCCGTGCACGAGGCAATCAGCGAATATTCCGCCGATAACGAACTGCTGGAAAGCCCGCGTACGACCTGCGTGGCAACGGTGATCCAGCGTGATATGGCTTACTGGGCCCATGTCGGCGATTCGCGCCTGTATTTTTTCCGTCACGGGCGCCTGGTGACGCGCACCCAGGATCATTCGCGGGTGCAGCAGCTGTTCGAGCAGGGGCTCATTTCTGAAGCCCAGATGACCACGCATCCTGATCGCAACAAAATCTACAACTGCCTCGGTGGCATGATGCCGCCCGAAGTCGAGCTTTCCAGGCGCATGCCGGTGGAAGCAGGCGACATCTTGATGTTGTGCTCGGACGGACTGTGGGGTTCTCTCAGCGTCAACGAAATCGGCGCCATTCTCAACACTTACCCGCTGGATCAGGCGATTCCGGAACTGATGGACCATGCCGAATTTCGTGGCGGGCAGGACGGCGACAATCTATCCGCCATCGCCATGAGCTGGGGGGGAGCCGGAGGCAGCGCGAAGGGCACTGGCGGTATTTCCACCGAAGCCATGCCGCTGGACAGCTTTACCACCCAGCTCGACGCCTTGCACGCACCCCGCCCGGCAGCTGGCGAAGCGCCCGTGAGCGATGACGACATCGAAAAGGCGATCGCCGAAATTCAGTCCGCCATCAAGAAATATTCAAAATAAACCAATTTTTTAACCGCAAAGGACGCAAAGTAACGCGCAGGTATTCAAGAAAAAGCCTTAAGCTTGCGTCCCTTTGCGTCCTTCGCGGTGAAATGCCGTTTTCAGGATAAACCAGGAAAACCCATGCGACCCAGCCAAAGAAGCGCAGATCAGTTGCGCGCCATTAGCATTACCCGCAATTACACCAAGCACGCCGAAGGATCGGTGCTGATCGAGTGCGGCGACACCAAGGTTATCTGCACCGCCAGCATCGATGAGAAAGTGCCGTCTTTCCTGCGCGGCAAGGGCCAGGGCTGGGTGACGGCGGAATACGGCATGCTGCCGCGCTCCACCGGCAGCCGCATGGACCGCGAAGCTGCGCGCGGCAAACAGTCCGGACGCACGCAGGAAATCCAGCGCCTGATCGGGCGTTCCCTGCGTTCGGTGGTGGACCTGAAAGCGCTGGGCGAACGCACCATCCAGGTCGATTGCGACGTGATCCAGGCCGATGGCGGCACACGCACCGCGAGCATCACCGGCGCTTATGTCGCGCTGCATGACGCCATCACCTTCCTGATGAAAAAACAGCTGCTTGCGGCTTCGCCCCTGACCGATTCCGTGGCGGCGATTTCGGTCGGCGTGTATCAGGGCGTTCCGGTGCTCGACCTCGACTATGCCGAGGATTCGGATTGCGATACCGACATGAACGTGGTGATGACCGGCAGCGGCGGCTTCGTCGAAGTGCAGGGCACGGCGGAAGGCGCGCCCTTCAGCCGCGGCGAGATGGATGCGCTGCTCGACCTGGCGCAAAGCGGCATCGGGCAACTGGTGGCGAAGCAGAAAGCGGCGCTGGGATTATAGAAACAAAAACAAATTAACCACGGGGAACACGGGGCGCACGGGGCAGTCACGATCTAAAGAATTTCCCCCGTGTTCCCCGTGGTTCAAGGATCTTTTTTATGAAAAAAATCGTCATCGCATCCAACAACGCCGGCAAGCTGCGCGAAATCGGGGCCATCCTCGCGCCCATGGAGTTTGAGGTACTGCCGCAGTCGGCCTTCAACATTCCCGAGGCGGAGGAGCCGTACTGCACCTTCATCGAGAACTGCATTGCCAAGGCGCGCCATGCCTCGGCGCATTCCGGCCTGCCCGCCCTGGCGGACGATTCCGGGATCTGCGTGGAGGCGCTGAACGGCGCGCCGGGCGTGTATTCCGCGCGTTTTGCCGGTGAGCCCAAGTCGGACCAGCGCAACAACGAGAAGCTGATCGAGCTGCTACAGGGGCACGCCAACCGCAAGGCGCACTACTATTGCGTGATGGTACTGGTGCGCTGGCCGGAAGACCCGCAGCCCATCATTGCCGAAGGCGCGATGTACGGCGAGATTATCGACACCCCGCGCGGCGAGGGTGGCTTCGGCTACGACCCGTATTTCCTGCTGCCTGAATTCGGCCAGACCGGCGCCGAAATTCCCATGGACGTGAAGAACCGCATCAGCCATCGCGGCAAGGCATTGTCGGTGCTGGTGGAAAAATTAAGGGCATCCCTATGAGCGAACAGATTGGCGTCCAGGATGGCGACGCGCTGCTCATCGTCGATGTACAGAACGATTTCCTTCCGGGCGGCGGCCTGGCCGTGCCGCAAGGCGACCAAGTGGTCGCCCCCCTGGCCCGCTGCATCAATATTTTTCACCAGCACGGGCAACCCATTTACGCCACGCGCGACTGGCACCCGGCCGACCACTGTTCATTCCAGGCCCAGGGCGGGCCGTGGCCGCCCCACTGCGTGCAGGATACGCCGGGCGCGGAGTTTGCACCCGGACTCGGATTGGCGGCGTTTGTCATGGTGGTCTCCAAAGCCACTGATTCGGGCAAGGATGCCTATTCCGGTTTCGAAGGCACCCATCTGACCTTCCAGCTCATGATGTATGGCGTGAAGCGCCTGTTCGTCGGCGGCCTCGCAACGGATTATTGCGTCCTCGCCACGGTGCGCGATGCGCTGAAGCAGGGCATTGCGGTGTATGTGCTGAGCGACGCCATCCGCGCCGTGAATGACGCGGACGGTGCGCGCGCCATGGAAGAGATGGCATCCCTTGGCGCCCATTTCGTCGCGAGCGCGGCGCTGGCCTGAGATGCTGCCCCGGTACAGCGCCTTATTGACCGACCTGTACCAGTTCACCATGCTGCAGGGCTACCTGGAGCAGGGAATGGAGGAGGTGGCAGTGTACGAGTTCTTCGTGCGCAAACTGCCGCCCGGACGCAATTTCCTGCTCGCGGCGGGTCTGGAGCAGGCGCTGCAATTCCTCGAAACGGTTGCCTTCAGCACCGAGGAAGTGGCCTGGCTGGAACAGACCGGGCGCTTTTCGCCAAAGCTGCTCGACTACGTGGCGAATTTCCGCTTCAGCGGCGACGTGGACGCCATGGCGGAAGGCACGGTGTTTTTCACCGACGAGCCCATCCTGCGCGTGGTCGCGCCCATCCCCGTGGCGCAGCTGGTGGAAACCCGCCTCATCAACCTGCTGCATTTCCAGACCCTGGTCGCCTCCAAGGCCGCGCGCGTGGTGCTGGCTGCGCCGGGGAAACTGCTGGTGGATTTCGGCCTGCGCCGCGCCCACGGCGCCGAGGCCGGACTCTTGGCGGCGCGCGCCTGCTACCTGGCCGGCTTCGGCGGTTCCTCCAACGTCCTGGCCGAGCGCGAGTTTGGCATCCCCAGTTACGGCACCATGGCCCATTCTTTCGTCCAGGCCCACGCTGACGAAGCGCAGGCCTTCGCGAACTTTGCCCATGCCCAGCCCGGCAACGTGGTACTTTTGATTGACACCTACGACACCGAGGCCGCCGCGCACAAGGTGGTGGCGCTGGCGCTCAGACTTGCACAGGATGGTATACGCATCAAGGCGGTGCGCCTCGACAGCGGCGACCTGGGCGAACACGCGCGCAAGGTGCGCGCCATCCTCGACCGGGGCGGGCTGCGCGAAACCGGCATTTTTGCCAGCGGCAACCTGGACGAGTTCGAACTGGCACGCCTCGCAGCACAGCAGTCACCGATCAGTGGCTTCGGCGTGGGGACGCGACTGCTGACCTCGAGCGACGCGCCCTATCTCGATTGCGCCTACAAATTGCAGGAATACGCCGGGCGGCCCAGGCGCAAGCGCTCCGAGGGCAAGGCCACCTGGCCGGGGCGCAAGCAGGTATTCCGTAGTTACGGGCCGGATGGCCGTATGGTGGGTGACATCCTGGCGCTAGAGCAGGACAGACACCCGGGCGAAGCGCTGCTGAAACCGGTGATGCGCGGCGGCAAGCGCCTCACCCCTGCCGCATCTCTGGCCGAGGCGCGCGCTCTGGCCGCCGCCGAACTCGCTCGCCTGCCAGAAGGGCTGCGCCAACTGGATAAAGCTGCGCCCTACAGCATGGAAGTGGCGCAAAGCTTGCAAGACCTGGCTCGTACCCTGGACCGGCAACACGGATGAAAACCTTTCCACTTGCATCACCCGGCGAGTTTGTCATGAGCGCGCCGCCCCCCCTCAGTCTGTACATCCACATCCCGTGGTGCGTGCGCAAGTGCCCCTATTGCGATTTCAATTCCCACGAAGCGCGCGGTAGCGTGCCGGAGGCGGAGTATGTCTCGGCCCTGGTGAAAGACCTGAAAACCGCGCTGCCGCTGGTTTGGGGGCGCAAAGTGGTGTCGGTGTTCTTCGGCGGCGGCACACCCAGCCTGCTCTCCGCCCGTGCCGTGGACGAGATCCTCACTGCCGTGCGCACCCTGCTGCCCCTGGAGCCGCTCGCCGAAATCACGCTGGAAGCCAACCCGGGCACCGCTGAAGCACAGAAGTTCGCCGATTTCCGTAGCGCCGGGGTGAACCGCCTTTCGCTCGGCATCCAGAGCTTCAACGCCAAACATCTGCAACTGCTCGGCCGTATCCACGACGGCATTGAAGCGCGCCGCGCGGTGGACCTGGCGCAACGCCATTTCGACAACATCAATCTCGACCTCATGTACGCCTTGCCCGAGCAGGGCATGGACGAAATGCTGGCCGACCTGAGCACCGCCATCGCCTTTGGGCCGCAGCACCTTTCCGCCTACCATCTCACGCTCGAGCCCAATACCCGCTTCTTTCTTGATCCGCCCGAATTGCCCGACGACGATCTGGCGGCGGAAATGCAGGAGGCGGTGGAATCCGAACTGGCCGATGCCGGCTACGAGCATTATGAAACTTCCGGTTTTGCGCAAAAGAACCGGCGCTGCAAGCACAACTTGAACTACTGGCTGTTCGGCGACTATCTTGGCATCGGCGCCGGCGCGCACGGCAAGCTCACGCTGCACGACGGCGTGCTGCGCCAGATGCGTTACAAGCAGCCCAAGGCTTACCTGGAGCACGCACTGAAGGGCGCGCCGGTGCATGAAGAACACCGCGTGGCGGTAAACGACCTGGGATTCGAATTCATGATGAACGCACTGCGGCTGACGGAGGGATTTCCACTGGCGCTGTTCGAAGAGCGTACCGGGCTGCCGCTTGCTGCGGTTCTAAAGGCGCTGGATGAAGCCGAAAAACGTGGCCTGGTAAAGCGGGGCCTGGCTCATGCCGCACCGACCGAACTGGGGCGGCGCTTTTTGAACGAATTGTTGCAAGGCTTCTTGCCGGAAGGGGGGTAGAGTATGGAACGGGTGGCCGCAGGTGAAGTTGATACGCCAGAAGTGAGATACTCTCTGAATTCAGGATGCCATGACCGATTATTGCGTGTTTTGGGTAACATTTCTTCGCGAAATACGTCTATGTACAGATATGGTATTTGCAGCAGTTAAATTCCGTGAACGCTATTTCGACATGAACATGGGCAGGATGCAAGGATGGGGAGAATAAAAAACCTCGCGCTACGGGCTCACGCCAACATGGAGCGCGGCGTCCAGTATTTCGAGCCGAGATTTCTGCCTTTGGGGCTGGTGGCGGTAGCCGGCTTTCCCCTGTATTACCTGGTTTGGCATTACCTGTTTCCCCAGCCCTATGAAAACCTGCCATTGCGCCTGTTCGGCAGCTTTCTGTGCCTCCCGGTGATGCTGGCGAAATACTGGCCTGAGCGGCTGCGCCGGTACCTGCCGGTATATTGGCACATGGCGGTCCTGTTCGCGCTGCCGTTCTTTTTTACCTTCATGCTGCTGAAAAACAACGGCAACAGCGTGTGGCTGCTGTCCGCCTTGACCGCCGCGTTCATGATGGTGCTGCTGCTGGACTGGCTGAACCTGTTCATCCAGTTCGTGCTTGGAACCGGATTTGCCTGGCTGGCCTATGTCCTGACCACCGAGGCGCCCCATATTGGGGTTGTCAGTCTGGAACACGTGCCGGTCTATTTGTTTGTCATCGCCATTGGCGCTGTGGCAAATTACAGCGCCGAGGTAGTGAAACGGGAGCGGCTGCGGGCCATGATGGCCGCCGCCAGCACCGTGGCCCACGAGCTGCGCACGCCGCTCTTGAGCATCAAGGCAGGGGCGGCGGGGCTGAAGCAGCACCTGCCGCCCTTGCTGCAAGCCTACCGCATGGCGCGGGAGGCCGGCTTGCCGGTGGAAGCGGTGCGCGAGGCGCATCTGGATTCGATGCGCGGCGTGCTGGAGCGCTTCGAGGCGGAAGTGGATTACTCCAATATCGCGATCGACATGCTGCTGATGAACACCAAGCCTTTCGGCTTCAAGGAAGAGGCCTTTGCCGATTGCTCCATGGCGGCCTGTGTCGACATCGCGCTACGGCGCTATCCTTTCGCCTCGGAACGCGAGCGCGGGCTGGTGGCATGGGAAGAAGGCGAGGATTTCAATTTTCGCGGCAGCGAGTTGCTGATGGTGCATGTGCTGTTCAATCTGCTCAAGAATGCGGTCTATCATGTCGCCAAGGCGGGCAAGGGGCGGATTTCCATCCGGCTGGAGACGTTGCCGGAAGGCGGGCGCCTGGTTTTTCGCGATACTGGGCCGGGCATCCCGGCTCGGGTGCTGCCCCATGTCTTTACCCGTTTCTATTCCTGGTCATGGGGCCACGACGACGGCTCCGGTGCAGGCATCGGGCTGGCGTATTGCAGGAGTGTCATGGAGGCGTTCGGTGGGAGCATTACATGCAAATCGATAGAGGGCGAATTCAGCGAGTTCGTTTTAACATTTCCTGCGGCAAGCGCCTGATGCGGCATAAGGAAATTCCACCGTTTTATTATCCCACCACGGTGGTGTTCGTTGACGACAGCCGCGATTTCCTAGCCAATCTCGGCTTGCAGCTCGATGCCGGGCTTGCGTTCCGTCTTTACGATTCGCCGGTGGACGCGCTGGTGGCGCTGAACGGCTCGACCGGCCAGCCATCCCTGGTGGAGCGTTTTTTTTCCGTCTCGCGCCATGGCGATGAGCTTCCCCTGTCCCATCATGTCATCGATCTCAATTTGGAAAATATCGCGCGCGAGGTCCATAACGAGCGCCGCTTCGAGCAGGTTTCGGTGGTGGTGGTGGATTATGACATGCCCGGAATCGACGGCCTGGAACTGTGCCGCAATCTCAAGAATCCGGCCTTGCGGAAAATCCTGCTGACCGGCAAGGCTGACGAAAAAGTGGCGGTAGGCGCTTTCAATCAGGGCCTGATCGACCGTTTCATCCTGAAACAGGATGCCGACGTGATCCCCATTCTCAACCGGGCCATCGTCGACCTGCAACTGGCCTACTTCGAAAATCTGGGGCGCACGGTGATGGATGCCCTGGCCCTCGGCTCCCATGCCTTCCTGCGCGACCCACTGTTCATCGAGGAATTCCGACGGATTTGCACGCGGTTGAATATCGTCGAATTCTACCTCAGCGCGATTCCGGAGGGCATCCTGATGCTGGACGCCGACGGCGAGGCGAGCCTGCTCATCGTCCAGACCGAGGAGGACATGCTCGGCCATTACGAAGTTGCCTATGACCAGGCGGCCCCCCCGGCGCTGCTGGACGCCTTGAGGAACAATAAGGCGGTACCCTATTTCTGGCGCACGAGGGGGGATTACCGGCCGGATTGCCACGACTGGGAAGCCTGCCTTCACCCCGCCACCGAATTCAAGGGCCGGGAATGGTACTACTACGCCGTGGTGCCCAAGCCGGGCGGGTTCCAACTGGACACAGTGCACGCCTACAACGCTTTCCTGGCTTGGCACGACCGTCAGGAAGTTGCAAGCCTCGTGTAGCGAATGTGTGCCCCCGGCAAGGAACGTTCAGGCCTCACCGGGATCAGGCCGCCGCGGCGCCATGGAGAGGGACGGCGGCGCGGGCGGATTTGCGCCGGGTCGAGGCCCAGTTCGCCATGTCCACTTCCTCGCGGATATCTCGGCATGCACCGGCAATGCGATCCAGCTCGGCCTCCGTCAGCGCGCTGTTGACCGAGAGCCGGATCAGCGCGCGGTTTTTTGCTGTGGCGGGTGCGCAAAACACTGAGCCGAAGATCCCCCTTGCTTCCAGTGCGTCGCGCAGCACGATGGTCTGGCGCTCACTGCCCGATTCGAGCGCGATGATCTGGGTTTGACTGCCGTTCAGGTTGTAGCCCAATGCGTCGAGACGCCGTCGCAGGTATTCCGCATTGGCGCAGAGCCTACGCCGGCGCCAGCTCTCGCTCCGGATCACATCGAGGGTGGTGCCGAGCACGGCCACTTCGTGCGGCAACAGCGTGGAACTGAAAATAGAGGGATTTGACTCGTATTTGATGTATTCGCTGAAACGTGCCGAGCAGGCGATGAAGCCGGCCCTTCCGGCAAAGGCCTTGGCCAGGCTGGCGGTGCGGAAATGCACTTGGCCCGTCAGGCCCAGGTGCGCCACCATGCCCTCTCCGTGCAGCCCGTGAGTGCCGAGGGAGTGGGACTCATCCACCACCAATACGCAGCCATGGCGCGTGCCCAGCGCGACCACGTCCCGTAGCGGGCAGACGCTGCCGTTGGTGCTGTACACCGAATCCACCAGGATCACGCCGGGTCCGTGTTTCAGCACCTGGCGTTCCAGGTGCTCGACGTCGTTGTGGTGAAATGCCACGGCGCGGGCCCCGGCGCTGCGGATGCCTTCCCACAGCGACATGTGCGCCATCATGTCGACATAGACCGGGGTGTTTTCGCTGGCGATGGACTGGAGCAGGCCGGTGTTGGCTGCGAAGCCGGACTGGCAAAGTATGCCTCCTTCCGCTTCCATGAAATGAGCCATTCTCCGTTCCAGATCTAGGAGCGGATTATCTCCGTGCAGGAAAATTCCCGACATTAAAAGTCCATTGCCTTCCTCCAGCAGGCATTCGGCTCCCGCGCGCAGAATTTCGGGGTGCCGCGAGAGGGATAGATAGTCGTTGCTGCTCAGGTGCAGGGCATCTTTCCCGGGAGTCCTGCCGCGCATGATATGCCCACCGTCCCAGGTGTTCTGGACTCTTTCCCGGTAATAGCCATCCACCCTCCGGGAAAGAAAATCCGGCTCGGGGGCGTTGATGAAAATGGAGTTGTGCCTCGAGGGAGTGATGATCTGGTCCATGGTTTTTTCCTTGGTTGGGTGAATGAGAAAACGTCTTGAAGTCGTAATTTAGCCCAGCAGCACTGCATATGATGAATGGAAGGGGATATTTCCGTGAATTGGGTTTTCACGAACCGGCCCGCCGCCGCGTCTTTAGCTTTGTTCGCGGCAGTAAATCTGCCAGATGGACGCCATTAACAGCCGGAAGGAGCGCTAGATGATCTTGATGACATGGAACATGCAGGGTGCGGGGACGATGGGCAAGCCCAGTGCCAAATGGGAAAAGCTGGCTGACTGGCTGATTCATCAGCCGAAACTGACGCGGCCTGGACTCGTTGCGGTTCAGGAATGTGGGGTGGTTCCTGAAAAGCTGCCTGGAAAAGTGGCACTGGTGCGTGAATTCGCACCCGGCGGGTGGCCGGTAATGGTTTACAGGTGGACGGCGGTGGATCAATCCGGGCTCAATTCGCGGGATTACTACGTCAGCTACGCCGAGCTGGATACAGGCGCCAACCGCGTCAACCTGGCCGTGGTGAGCGAAGCCGAGCCAGAGGATGCGGCTACCACCTTCGCGGAAAAACGACCTGCCATCGGGGTATCAATCGGCGGCATCTGGTTCTTTTCCATCCATGCGAGCGCGGCGTTTGGCTGGGACGTGGAGGATCTGCTGGCCAACATCTGGACTACCGTGAGCTGTGGTCCTTGGATTGCGCTTGGAGATTACAACAAACAGCCCGGCTACATTTTATGGAAAGGCGAGGCGCTGTCCCAGCCTACCCGGGAATGCGGTCTGGGAAGCATTTCCACTCCTGATTACACCCACCCCCGCGTGCCTGAGCAGGGCAGCAAATTACTCATACTGGATTACATCGTGCAGACAAAACACGTCGGTATCGCCGTCGCCCACCGCGAGGACATGGGTTTGTCCGATCACTACGCGGTGGTTTTCGCCTGATTACAGGATTGAACGATTGTTCATGCGGTTGGCAATAAACATATGCGAAATACAAGCAAAACAAGGGAGATTGAAAAATGAGCTATTTGGATCAAAAAGAGGCTGATCGAATCATTACCACCCAGGAGCTTGCCAGGCTGGGGCCGATTGTTGAAAAAAACGATCTTGCAATCCGTTGTAACCATGGACCCGTTTACACCGGCGGCGATGGTTTCAATCTCAGTAGCGACGATTACCCCTCCAGCATCAAGTATGCGACAGCGCTTTATGCCTCCATATGTTTTGCCCAGGACACCATACACGAGAAAATTGACGAATTCAGGCTCCTGCTGATGAAAGATTGCGCGCTTGGGCACGGTGAAACTTATATCTACAGGCAGGGCCTCGACACCTATACGACTTTTCCCAAATGCCACGGATTGGGAGGCGATGCCAAGGAGGTAAGTAGTTGGGACATGAACGACAGTGCAATCCATCTGGCGCGGAAAGTCGTGGAACAAGTTCTATCGCTCTAGACAACGATGTGGCCGCCTGTGTGGCATGGGCGGTTGGATGCTTTACCTGTTGGACGATTATCAAACGATGCATCAATAAGGAGAAAGCTTATGTGGAAAAAGATTGGTTCAGCCCTGTTGTTGGGGGCGTTACTGCTGGCATTGCCGGTAAGCGCGTTTGCAGCGCGGGGGTATGAGGGGTACAACGATGTCCTGGACGTGGAGCCTTGGTTCGACGGGGTGCGTTCGACCATCGACTACCAGGTGACAACGGTGGATTCTGAATCAGTCGTGGCGTGGTGCGGCATCGATAACAATGGTGTTGGCGGCTGGAAATGGATTCAGGGTGGATGGGATGTCTGGAAAAATGGAAGCCCACGCATTTATTGGGAATATATCGACAAGGACGGCAACTACAACAGGGGATGGGATGCCGCTCCAGGAGCGACCGAAATCTATGAATCGAGCCGCAATGGCGCCAATGTGGAATGGAAGCATGGCGATATCGTGTACAAGACGGAGGCGTGGTCGAAGTTCGAAGGCATCGCCTTCCGCAAGGTCTATTACGGCGCGGAAATGCATGACTCACCGGGTGACCACACGCCGGGCAAGGTTGAGAGCAAAAACAACTTTGCTTCATCCATGGCACGCCGCGCCGGGGGCGATTTTGCCGTTACGGGTTTGAGTTCTCAAGCCCAGCCAACCGCCCAGCAAGGCAACGTGGAGAAATACGGCGACGAAGCCAGCGGAAACTTCCGAACCTGGGATAGCCGCAACGACTGATAGATTCGATTCATACCCGCGCTCGTGCCGCATGGCCGAACTTCTAGGAAAGGAAATATTCATGAAACCGCAAATTTACCGCAAGCTCTGGCTGATTCTGCTCATGGCTTTTCTCGTCTATCCTCTTGCCACGCTGGCGGCTGAACCGGCGGAAAACACCGCCGGGCCGTTGAGCTGGCAATCCACCCTCGTGCCGCCAACCTTCCCCGCCACTGAGGCGGTCAAGCTGGCCAGCAAATACCTGGGCGTGTCCGCCACGGCTCAACCCGCTACGCAGCCGCAATTCGTCCAGGTCTCCGACCTGACTCCCTACGGCAACATCGCGAAAACCGTGTATTACGCCTGGCTGGTCACGCTGCCCGGCGTTCCCGTCGCCAACGCCAACAGCAAGGCCAGCGCGGCAATCAAAATGGAGGTGCTGGTGCTGGTGGATGCCAACGACAAGGGGCTGGACGCCGCCTTCACGGCGATAAAAAAGCAAAAATGGGTATCACGTTATCCGTCCTACCAGGCCCGCGACCCCTTCCAGGTCATGGTGGATGACGGCTGGAGTGTCGCTAAGCCGCGTAGCGCCCAGCCCAGCGCCACCGTGTCGCAGGTCCTGTCCGCCTTTTGGAGCGCCACCGGCATCAACCCCGAGGATGCCGGGCAACTTTTCCTGCGCCCGCGTTACGTCGCGCTGGCCCTGCCGGCGAAGCGGTCGGGCGGCAAGCTGGTCCCGCTGAACCCGCCGGGAACCTATTGGCCGGTTCTCGTCAGCGGCACCAAAACCTTCGAAGTGGTCAGTCCGCCATCCGCCTCTCCTATCCCCGTGCCGACAGGCGAGACGCCCTACATGAGTGGTCTCATCGCCCTGTATAGCGATATCGGCGTGCAGCCGGTGCGCGGCGTCTATTTGCCCTGAATATACTTTGGTTTGATCAAACCCATCGCTTGCGCGGTGGGTTTTTTTTGCGCTGAAGCGGCGTGGCAGTTCCTGTCCGTTTTAACCGGGAAAGGCTAGCTTCTTGGGAATGTGGTTCGGGCATGCCCGGTCAGCGAGTGATCTGTCAGCGCCATCGCGCAGGATGTTTTCAGGCTGCCTTCGAGTTAAAGACCTATCGGGGACATGCCCATTCACTTCACGTGGCAAGACGATAGTGATCCCGCATAGCGGAAAGCAGCGGAGTTTTAGTTCATTGGAAGTGTCTAGCTTGAGCGGAAGCGATCAGGCCTGTATCTGTGAGCGCCATGCTGCTCAATTAATCGTGTGGGAAGGAGTAATGTCGATACCTGCTTGAGCACTGGAACATCATGTGCAGGATCGTTCGGACTCGCATTGCGCAAGGTCCAGAATAGTTCATTGATGCCGGGTTCGCCCCCACGGCACACGTGTCGCAGGGGCGGGGGCGGGGCGTTTTTACATTGCTGCTGCTACAGCGCCAGGTTCTAGGGTGATTTGCAGCGTATCAACCGTGGCAGGATTCAGGTTTGCAAATACGGGGGCAAAACGGTCTGAATACGCGAAGTTGTAAGCTTGCGACAGGGGGGCCAGGGTTGCGGCCCATTGGTTGTAGTATTTGCCGCTCGTCTGCATCTCTGCAAAGAAAAAGCCGGGCGGGATGCCAAACCATAACTGGCTTTTTAGCGAACCTATCATTGCGGGTGGATTAACCCCGGGCACATTGCCGACGGTTGTCATGCTGCCCACGGCACCGATATTCAAGCCCGAGAATAGATCGCCGCCAACCCAGCCGTACACGTCGTTCCCAGGGGATGTATACGTGGCCGACCCGTTAAGGTAATAGGGGGTGTTTCCCCCGTAAATGCCCGATGGATTCATCAGGTCAGCGGCCTTGTAAAGCATGGTGGTGGTTCCGCTCACCCCGCTCAGCGTTCCAGTTAAAGTAATGTCAAGCTTGCCGTCTATGCTGGCAGTGAGGGCGTATGTTTGCCTGCTTAAAGGGCCGCTTAAAGGCGCATTCGGACCTACGCCTGCAAAACTCCCGGCGATGGACGCGATTACGCCATTGCCGAGAGTGGGTACATTTGCGCCAATCTCGGTGTCCGGCCCAAACGAAGTCAGCAGATTTTGGAGGTAGCTCTGCAAGGTATCGTAAGGCATGACAGGAATGCCTCCCGGCGGCGGATTGCAGGGCGGGTATGAGGAAGGCCCGATAATGCGCGCAAAATCCGCACCCGGCGCGGGCCCTCCGGGATACTGCACAAACTGTCCAGGTACAAGAGCTGGAAGCGGAACGCCATCCGTGCCACCGGGGCCCGCCACACCGGAAACGGGTGGCGTGGTAAGTGCGTTCAACGCATCAAATAACTGTTTGGTCGTTACGTTTTCAAACAATCCCCGCACTGTTTGCACTTCTTTGCCGGCATAAGACGTCGTCAGTGTCATCGGGATGCTCCAGTAATCAATACTGGTCAGATCGGCGACGTCGGATGGACTGCCGGTAAAGGTCATCTCCATTTTGTCGTAACGCAGGAAAAAATTCGGGTCTGTGACCGCCTGCCCCGGCTCGTAGGCTTGATGCTGGATCGTCCATGGGGTGTCGTAGCAAACGTAGATTCGCCCGCTGAAAGAAGAAACTTCCACGCCTGCCGATAGGTCGTCAAGCGTGTACCATTGGCCGCTGCATGGATATGCCCCGCCACTGTTGTCCAAAGCATCGATTTCGCTTCCATCCTTCAGGTTTTTAATGCTGAAGGGAAGCGCGCCTTCCCCAGCCGCAGGCGGCCCTGGAAGGAATCCAACGGAAACCGTGGCCTTAAGGCCGCTGTTGTTAATGAAATTGACTGCAAGTTGCCTGCTCATGGGTATTTCCTTTATGCGTAATGAAATATTTGTAAAGGTCCAGGACTGACATACGGACGGCTTGAGTTGCCTTCCGCAATTGGCGGGTTGCTAGCACGCATCCACGAGATTGACATGAAAATTGAAGGTCTTGGCGGCCAGCATGTAGGCGTTGACCTGCCCGGTCAGACCGACCATTTTGCATCCCGCCAGGGCGCCCTCGGAATCGCCGTGTTTGTGTTGAGCGGAACCCAGGCGGCGAGTGCGGCAATGTCGTCGTTGCGCATGTTGTAACCGGGGATTCCGCAGTCGAAGCGTGCCGCGCCGGCGACGACGGTTACTTGCACGTGGTGGCTGCTCAGGTCGATGTAGAACGAGTTCGTGTCCTGGTCAAGCCAATGATTGAAGGCCGCCTGAATGGCGGCTTGGATGTCAGCGAGGCTGAGTGTGGTCATAGTGTCTCCTTACGGTTTGATGGCATCGCCGTATGGCGATGTCATGCTAAAGACGCATCGCGCGAAGTGAATGTGAAATTCTGGTCCAGCGCGGGAGAGGGGCCTTTACGTGCATCCGGGTCAGCTATCCCCCCAGTTCGGGAGGAATTCGAAATGCCAGCGGTTCCGCTCCCAGGTGATGCGCACGTCGAGCGCCGAGATATCCGGGGAGGGGGTGTAAGACGTGGTGTCAGTGAAGGCCTGGACGGTAAAGTTTTCGCCGCTTACGAGCGGGGAGGTGATCATGAAATACAGCGCCGGTTCGTATTCGAAGGAGCAAGTCATGCCCCAATCCACATCCGGCATGGTCGCCACCGGGCTGCCGCTTACCAGCCAGCGGCAATTGATCGGGATGGGGGGGATGGTCTGGTTGTAGACGCCCGATTGGGAAGACGTCAGGTGCGCCGCAGCCATGCCTCTGGAGCATTCTTGCAGGTGCGGCGACAGGCCGCTGTGCCTGATCGCCTGGAATAGTTCGCCGGGGTGGACGATGGTTGTTGCGGAACGGGTAAGGGAGCCTGCAGGGATGCAGGCGGTGGTGATGCTGGCCGAGATGACCGGGTCGTATTCGAACGATGCGGTGGAACCCGCCGATAGATCCAGCACTTGCCAGGCGTGGACTTTGACGTTACGCGCCGGGCGCATGGGGCGCAGGAAGACGAGGACCGACTTGCCGCGCATGTCCGCCACGTCCGCGATGACGTTGCACTTGATCATTGTTGACTCCCGCCTGTCTTGAGTTTGAGTTTGCTTGGAGGCAAGGCGCGAGCGGCGCGGCGCCGGGGCCGCTGCCCGGTGCCGCGCCGGCTCAGGCATGGAGCCTTAGAGCGCGTTGAAGTTGAAGGTCCACAGTCCCTTGTCCTTGGTCAGGTTCACGTCCACTTCGGTGGCGGTGATCGGCATCACGTACTGGGTCATGTCCGAGAAGTTCTGCACGATGTAGGTCTGGCCCACCATGGGCGGCGATGCGACCATGAAGTAGAAATTGGGCTCGTACTCGAAGCTCACGGTCATGTTGGCGTCCACGTAAGGCATGGTCACCACCGGACGTCCGTTGACGTACCAGTTGCTGTCGAACTGGACGAAAGGGTTGGTCTGGTTGATCACGCCGCACTGCTCGGGGGTCAGCTTGGCCTGGGCCAGAGAGGTGGGCGCCAGTTGCAGCTTGGGCGACAGGCCGCTGGGGCTGGTGGCCGTGAACAGTTGTCCCGGCACGACGATCTGGCTGCCGGAGATGATGGTGTTGCCGGGCTTTTCGCCTTCGCTGGTGACGTCAGTGGAGATGATCGCCTCATAGTCGAAGGATTCTGTGGCGCCTGCGGAACCGGTGAGAACCTGCCAGGCGTGAATTTTGTAGTTGCGTTGCGGGTTTTGTGGTTTCAGGAAGACCAGTACGGTTTTTCCCTGCATATCCTCGACATTCATCGCTACATTGAAACGTGTGCTCATGAGGTGCTCCTTTTCGGGTATCGGTATTCGGACTCTTTACATGTGACGCGCCGCCGGAAGCCGAGTCCGTGATGCCGCTGGCGGCGATTCTTGGCCCCAGGGCCGCGAAATCAGGAAACTGAGGAGGGTGGAGAGAAGGTGTATCCGGCCTTGCCATCTCCGCGTTTCTGGAATGTGACCTTGACCTGCCTGGCATAGGCCGGCGCCTTGTAGGCAGTGGCGCCGGCCAGGTCCGCCTGGGTGTAGCGCTGCCGCGGGTTGTCCGCTTCCGTGTCATGGAACAGCAGCCGGTCACCGGCCTGGAACAAGGCTGCGGCGCCGGGTGGCAGCGGTTCGATGACGCCGATGCGGCTTTCTCCCTGATACCATTCGATGGCGAGGCTGAAGGGGTTGATGCCGGAAGGGGCAGACTCCACCGTGATGGTTTGTGATTCCTGCGCGCCGATGCGGATCACTCGCAAGTCATCGTTTTCGGGAAACACCAGGTACTGGCCGCCGGGTTGGACCGGCATCCTGAAACTGCGGCGTTGCGGTGTTGCGGAGCCGTCAGCCATGCCCACGGTGTGCGCCACGATGGCGAGGTTTTCCCCGCCGGCGAAATATTCCCGCGCGCCCTGGGAAGCGTTGAGGAACTGCCACGGGGTGTAGAAAAACTGCGATTCTGGCTCAGGCGCTGGGTGGCAGCTCTGTGCTGGGGTTTGCCACAGGTTGTTGGCAACGAATACCTGGGTGGCGAGATTGGTGTCTACATTGACGAATTCATATTCGATGCCCATCGCCCTCTCCTTAATTATTTGAGTTGGTCGGCGCTGATCATGCCGTCCTGTTCATGTTGTTAAGACGAGGCACCAGGCATGGTTGTGAAAACTCATGCGCAGAAAAAATCCAGGTGCCGCGTGCGCAGGGTGTACTTGATGATGAAGTTGACGTAGGCATTCTTGACCCGCGTTTCCGGCGCCTGACGTTCGGTGATGGCGGGCTGATAGCCTGTGGGGGCCACCAGGCCGGTGGTCTGGGGATCTGGGGTCTGGTAACTGCCGAATACCGGGGCACCCTCGGCTGCGGTGCCGCCCGCGATGGCCATCTTGTACAGGTGCTCGTGGGCCTGGAGGGCGTCTTCCTGCACTGATCCTACCTGGTTACCGCCCCATCCGCCGCTGCCGGATGGGGCGCGCTCGGCAGCCTGGGCGTCGCGCAATAACTGGTCGGGACCCATGGCAGTATAGTTGACGCCGCGCATGACCCGGCCGCGATAGTCCGGCAGCAGGAAAAAACCTGCGCCTTGGCGGCCGTGGATGTAACCGATGGCCAGGAACAATTCGTGGTACTTGGCCACAGCCACGGCGCGCCCGTCGCACACCAGCCAGCCGAGCCGTTCCAGGCGCAGGTCATAGGCACGCGAAGCGGCGTTGGGGTAGCTGCTTCCGGACTGTCCTTGCAGGTCGTTGACCGGCGCGGCGTAGGGCGCGACCGTGCCAACTGGGGTGGAATCGTGGCGGAAGGTCATGCTTCCTTACCTTGTTCGTTCCCAGGGTAATCCGGCAGGCAGCCATCCTCCTGAAGCATGAGAAGGGACGTTGCCACCTCCATTTCCCAGCTTTTTTCGGGATGTCCGGAAAGCGGCTCGTGAAGCAGGGATTTAAGCTCGTTGGCGAGGAACCAGTTTGTTTCGTGCACCGGTGCGAGGCTTGCCGCGCCGTACCAGAAACGGCCGTGGGAGGCGAGGTAGAACAGCAGGGAGAGGACCATGCCCGGTTGCACCGGCACCAACAGGCGCGCCGCCCCGGCTCCCAGAAATTCGCTGAAGCCTGGACCCCGCTCGCGTGCTTGGGCCATGGTGAGCCATGCTGGACGGTTGGTATCGCTGGCGGAAAAAAAGCTGTCATGGAAGGTGTAAGTCATTTCCCCCCAGTCAAAGGCGCGGCGGAAAAACGGGATGAGGTTGAAGTTCACCGTGTCCTGGTGCCAGGCCGGGGCCGTGGTGTCCCAGGCAAGGAAGGGGGCGATCAGACATTCGGTGGCAGCCTGGCGCAGTGCCGTACGCTCTGTTTCCCTGCGACTGTCGCTTGCCTCCCGTTCATATTCCGCACTAAACCTTTCCATGACGAGCAGATACTCTTCCTTGCGTGCCTGGTAGGCGGCCATGATGATCTGGTAGGTCGCCATTCGCCAGCGCTGGAACAGCGCGCCGTCGTCGGGGCAGGCGCATACCAGCGTTACGTTGATCGCGTAGCCAGTTTCAGTGGACAGCACCGATACCGGCACGCTGCCCTGGTTGGGCTGGGGAAAGCTGAGGGGCAATGATCCAGGGCTGGGGCTCTGAACGGGGTCGATTTTCAAGACGGCATTTCCCACCAGCACATCAAGTGGCTGCGGGGCGGTGCCGCTCCAGCAGTATCCTACGCTGCCTGAGACTGTCTGGTAGCCTTCGGGAATGTCGAGGCGAGCCAAGGGGTGGGGCGGGTCGCTTTGCAGCGATACGCTCGCCAACAGGCTTTCAGGCGGAGGCGTTTCCACTGCGGTGGCGTTGTAGCGGGCGGCAAGGGCAGCATAGTTGGAGCGTGATATGTCGGCTGCGGACAGGATGGGAGCGATGCCTTCTCCGCCCTTCCAGGGTGGAATTGGGGCGTCAAGGTTGAGGCCATGCAGCAGATTGTTATGCCGCACGTAATCCGCGGACGGGGAGGGAATTACGAACTCCAGCACCAGACGGCTGCCGCGATTTTCCAGACTGGCAGCGTGGATTTCGTCTATCCAGCGGTAAACTCCGACCACATGTCCGTTTCCAGTGGCGTTGTCGAAGCGGCGTAGGTTCTGCTCCACGAATTCCTCCACCGAGCGGCGCAGCCGCTCCGATTCGGTGCGGCGGGCCACCCGCGCCGCCGCCCGGTCCAGCAGGCGGCGGGCATAGTCAGATGCACTTTCGCTGAGTTGCGCCGGTCCGCTGAGGGAGTCCGTCCAGGAGCCGGACATCGTCACAGACAGGCCGTCGGAAGCGTATTGCTCCTGGAGGTTGTCAAATTCTCGCTTTAGGCTGTCGAGCGGTGTGTCCACGGTTTCGCTGCTTGCCTGGGAGCGTCCCTTGTAGCCCTGTTCGCGATCCTGGGAGTCCGTTTCCTGAACGATTTCCCGTTCACGGCTTTCGATGCGGCGGCTATGGCGTTCGTTGCGCTCCTTGGTTTCGCCGCGCATCACATTCTCCACGTGGGCGATCTCCCCCAGCCGGTAGCGCAGCAGGTGCTGTTTGATGATCTGGATGTCGGCGAAACCGAGTGGACGCGCATAGCTCGCCCCTTCCGGAGCGCTATTGGGTGGCGCAAGCGGGAAGATCGTCGCCGGCAGCAGTGCGCTGGCCGCCAGGGACTCCTGCACTTCCTCGGGCGTGGACAGCAGTTCGGGTGTCTGGGCGACCAGCGCCGCAATGTGACATACGATGAGCGCCTGGATCAGCGCGCTTTCCTGTGGGCCATTGTTTTCGGCCAGGATTAGTTGCGCAATCAGGCTGTCCTGAAGCCGCCCAAGTTGGGATGCGTAATCCGGCTGGGCGAGAAAATTAATAGCGGACATGCTCAGCAGTTGTTCCAGCTTCGCCTTTAGTTCCTCCAGGTCGGTTGGGCGCGATGCCAAAAACAGGCTGACCGGCGCCCTTTCAAGCCGCCCCATGGGAGCGGGCAAGTCCGCAATGCGGCGAACGTATTGGCCTGGATATTTTTTCGATTCAGGTGCAATAAAATCCTGGCTTTCGGCTTCCATAGCCGGCCATGCCTTCTGCTCGAACAGGCCACGTAACGCGCTCTGGAACGCGCCGTTGTTGTCGATTTCGGCAAATCGCCGTGCCCATTGTGCCAGCGTGGGTGGGTGCAGCCCCCGTGGGTATGCAAAGCTGGCAAATTCCTTGGGGCTTGCATAAATCACGACGTCGGCGGGGGTTGGGTCGGAATGCGGCGTCGGCGGGATCGGCGGAGCAGGATAGTTGGCCAGTATGGCATGCTCCTCTGGTGCGTCGGCGTGGACAAGCGAGGTCTCGAGTCCTGCCGTGCCGTCATCGGCGACTTTCAGAACAACGATCAGTTCCGCCAGCCGTTCGTCCTGGTGGTAAACCTTGCTCCATTCTGGGTTCATGGGTGTGAGCACGGGAGAGCCGATTGCCCCTTTTTCATCCGGGCCGATGATTAGACGCGCACCCAGGCAGGCTTCTTCGGCGCCGGCGATGGTCCAGGCGATGCGTAACCACCCTTCCTCGCCCAGGGTTTTTTCGCCGGTGACGGGTGTCTTGTGACCGCAAGGAGAGCACACTTGCCAGTTGCGCATGAATGCGCTCTTTATGCCGCTCTCCACCATCCACGCGTACGTAGCGTTGCAAGGCGTCGGTCATCCGCTTGCGGGCTTCCTGAACCCGCTTGCGGGCATTAACCTGGGATATTCCCAGCCGGTTTGAAATCGTTTCGTAGCTATCGTCGTCAACGAAGCGCATATGGGCGGCGAGTTGCAAGCGCAACGGCAAGGCATCAAAGGAGTGCTGAATATGCTTGATCAACTCCTGGCTGAGCAGTGCCTCCTCGGGAGAAGGGTGAATTTCACCAAGCGACTCATACAGATGCATCAATCCAAGGCAGCGCCGCTCCTCTGCCATGCGCTCCCGTTGTAAGTCGATGCTTTTATTCTGCGCCACACGTCTTAGCCATGCGCCAAGGTGGCGAACTTTCCTGAGTTGTTCAGGGTGCTCCGTATAGACCTTGAACAATATCAAACTGAACAGATCCTTGGCGTCATCGGCATTACCACCAGAATAGCGGCGGCACTGGTGCAGCAGAAAGCCGCGATAACTGCTCATCAGGATGCCTATGGCGGCAGTCCCTCCCTGCGCAAAAATTTCAAGTAATTGCTGGTCGGTACGCGATGCGGTGGGTTTTCCCCCCGTGGCATCACACGTACCGGACTCCCATTGGTAAGATGATCTGGCCGTCACTAAACACACTCCCCTATAGCAAAGTAAATTTTTCTCCGGCACCCGGCGGAGCAGGCAGAACATGCATGCGAGGAACGGAGGACTGCGCCGCAATAATCCGCGATGGGGCGCACTCCTACCGGGATTTCGTTTGCCCGCCTTTTTGCATTCCGGCAAGCAAACAAAATATTTTTCTGACATGGAGTCCAGTCAATAGACGGCAAGCAACGGGAGTGTGTGAAAAATAAAGCCTGTCAGGCCTGAATATGCATTCGGAATGGGTGCGAAGAATTCACTGCCTTGTGGAAGTTGGCTTGAAGCTGCGTACTATTTTTTTGCTGCCCATCCGTGGCTTAATGTCCGGTGTGTACATGAAGGGTCGAGGCATATGGCGTGGCCGCCTTATGCACCCTATCGGGCGGTGCTGCTGCTAGTTTTTTGCCTCTCGCCATGAGTGCATTGACCGAGTGCATGCACTCTTTCTGTAATCGTTGGTGACATTAGTACTAATGTGTTACCTATGAATATGAACCGTACCTGTGCGGCTTTTGGGTGATTTTCTTGTGGCATTTCCAGAACTGCTAATTGGCAGGGCTGAAAACATTTGCAGCAATCCTCTCGTATTCTTGCTTGACACATCCATACCGTTCGGTATGTAATGGTAGCCATGGATGCCAAACAACCCGATCTGACACGCGACAAACTGTTGCGCGCCGCCTTTGGTGAGATCCACCGCCAAGGTTTCCAGGCGGCTAGTATTGCTAATATCCTCGCGGATACCGGCTTTACCAAGGGCGCCTTGTATCATCATTTTCCCACCAAGCAGGCGCTCGGGCTGGCGGTGATCGAAGAGGTTATTTATGGGTATTTGGATGGTTTGATTTTCAAGGCGCTAGGTGAAAGTGATCGCCCGGTAGAGACTTTGCTGGAGATTATTTCCATAAGCGGGGCTCAGACGGACAGGGAATCGATCTGCCTCGGTTGCCCGCTTAACAACCTGATGCAGGAAATGAGCCCGCTGGATGAAGCGTTCAAGGATTGTCTCAATGCAATCCTGATCAACTGGAAGGGTGCCGTGGAACAGGCCCTGCTGCGTGGCAAGGAGCAACGAGTGATTCGCTCCGATGTCGATTGCGGTGCCGCGGCATTATTTGTGGTGTCAGCGTGGGAGGGGTGTGTGGGCACTGCAAAGAATCTTCAGTCGGCTGAAGCTTATGGTTTGTGCATGCTGCAGTTGCATGGCTTCGTATCGAGTTTGATGATTTAAGCCGACTTTCTCGGCTCGATGGCGGCTGTGTAATAAATCCTATGTAATTTATTAAAAATCAAGGAGATGTCATGGAAGTTGCCAAAGCAATAGAACTGCGTCGTTCAGTCAAGAATTATGATCCGGGCCACCGAATCAGTGATGACGAAATTGAAAGGCTGATGTCTTTGGCGATTCTTTCACCCACTGCATTCAATATCCAGAACTGGCGTTTCGTTGTGGTGCGGGATCCAGAACTGCGTAAACAGCTTCGCGCTGCGGCATGGGATCAGGCTCAAGTTACCGATGCTTCGCTGCTGATTGTACTTACGGCTGATCTAAAGTCCTGGCAGAAAGACCCGGAGCGCTATTGGATAAATGCCGCTGAACCAGTACGGGAATTTATGGTGCCAGCAATCGGGCAGTATTATGACGGGCGCGATCAGGTGCAACGCGACGAGGCAATGCGTTCATGTGGGATTGCGGCTATGAACTTGATGCTGGCTGCAAAGGAGATGGGCTATGATTCATGCCCCATGGACGGCTTTGATTTTGATGCGGTTGGAAAGCTCATCCAGTTGCCTGAGGATCACGTTGTGACCCTGTTCGTGGTAGTTGGGAAGGGGGTCAAGGAGGCATGGCCGCGCGGTGGGCAACTGCCTCTGTCTGAGGTGCTCATTACCGACCACTTTTGACATCCGGCTGGGGTGCGTGATAATAGTTGATTACTCAATTTACGAGCGCCAATCCATGTCTGAATGCTGCGACCACGATAGTTTTTCCTTTCCTCTCCAAGGCGGCATAGGCATCCCCCGCGAAGGAAGATTCGATGGCGATGCATTCGAAAAGGCAGTGAGCGATCTGCTGCAGGCTTGTGGCGTATCGCCGGAATCGGCACATACCGGAAAGACGGCCAAGCGTGTGCGCGAGTTATGGGAAAAGCGCCTGCTGGGAGGCTATGATCTCGACCCTGCAACGGTGTTGGGTGAAGGTTTCGAAGATGCGCGTGAAGATATGGTGGTGGTGCGCGGCATCGCCGTGCATGGGGTGTGCCCACACCATCTGGTGCCTTTTCGTGGCGTGGCGCATGTAGCCTATGTTCCAGGTGGACGTTTGCATGGGTTTGGCCGCATCGCTCGACTGGTAGATGCAATTGGACATCGTTTTACATATCAGGAATGGATGACGCGTGATATCGCCGAGGCCTTGGTGAGCTTCGGCCACGCGAAAGGCGCGGCGTGCGTAATCGAGGCAGAGCAGCTATGTTTACTGCTGGGAGAGGACCGGCGCGGCGATGAGCGTGTCTATACACAGGCATTTACCGGTTGTTTCCGGGGGAGCGAGCACTTGCGTATGGAGTTTTTACGTGCTCTTCCTGGAAGAGCAGTCTAGCTGGCTAATCGGGCTATACGCAGGGGCGGACGCGTACAATGATGTCCACACCCTCAGTCACCAGTCCAGGCGGCAATTGAGGAAGGCCGGTAAGGCCGATGTCTTCGACATCAATGTCGGTCAATTGACCGGTGGCAGTGTTGTAAAAATGGTGATGAGGGTAGGTGTTTGGATCATAGAAAACCTTGCTTGGATCAACGATCACTTCGCGGATCATTTTCTTTTCCAGAAACAGGTTGAGCGTGTTGTACACCGTAGCTTTGGAAGTTTCACTGTGTTTGGCGTTGGTGATGGCCATCACTTGATCTGCACATAAATGCCCATGATGCGAAAATAGCGCATGAGCAATCTCAATCCGC
This sequence comes from Sulfurimicrobium sp., assembly GCA_030652035.1. Lineage (GTDB taxonomy): Bacteria > Pseudomonadota > Gammaproteobacteria > Burkholderiales > Sulfuricellaceae > Sulfurimicrobium. Next base: position 27,115 of record JAUSBJ010000027.1, on the reverse strand, counting down.
TGATGAGTGGGGTTGATACAGTGTTGCCGCAGCAAGTCAACGATGTTGTCGCGTGAATATTCAGACATTTTCATTTTTAAAATTCTACCCAAAGAACTGGACCGTGTCTAATTGTTCGCTTATCTGTAACAGCTAGCCTTGATTTGGCTCAAGTCTGCCCTGATATATTTAGCATGTTTTGATAAATTTCTGGAGGAATCATGCCCTATTTTGTTTATAAAGTGACTACTTTTCCATTTAAGCAGTTTGAGCCAGCCGGGCAGTTTGAAGCATTCAAGGAGGCAAGTGCCCATGCCAAGAGCCTGCGTCAGGCGCTGGCTGCAGATGCTAAAACTTCTATCAAGGTTATGTTTGGCGAGAATCAGTTGCAGGCAGAGGACTTGTTGAATCAGGAGCGAGAGCCTCAGCCCATGACTGGAGAGGATTACTAGACTTGTGCTGAATGAAGACGCTTATAAAGCCACCTATGACGATAAGGTCAGGCTTTCGTGTCCCTTCGAGAAGGCAATCCTGAGTCGATGTGCCGAGTGTGTCCATGCGCAAAAATTAAATATCGCGGAACGCGAGGCTGTTGCTTGCGAGAATCCTTTGGCGCGGGAGAATTGTTTTACTCTGCACGGATTGTTGCATCAGAATGCCTTGTTCGTTCTCAAGCAACCCCATCCGGATGAGCCCTTGCCGCATGCAAAGGAAATCAAAGTTCAGTGTGGTGGTCTGCTCGGGGTTCTAAAGCTGTTCTGCCAAGAGGCAAACAAGGTGGATAATATTCATGCCATGGTCGGAAAGGTTCAAAGACGTTTCAGTACCATGCAGAATGTTCCTTTTCAGGAGGTGATCAAGGAGATCGCGGCCTACGAAGGACGTCGCAAACGCAGATAACAGTCTGTTTTCAAAGAATCAATCGCGGTAAATATCCATAATGCTTTTTAACTCAGACAGTACGGCCTGGACTTCTTCGCTACTCAGGTCAACAGTTTCATCTACAGTCTGATTCTGCTCGAGAGCATGAATGGTATTTAGCACCTCTGTACATCCCTTCTGGCATAAATGTTCTATGCAGAACTGAACTCTGTATTGATCCATGAATTTAAACTCGTGGTTGCCTGGGCCCACGCCCAAGAATTTGACCGCATAGGCCTTAAAAGGTAACATGCGCGCACTTAGTGGACAAGGGGCAAGGCATGCGCGAGAAGCTGGTTGCAGGTAATTGGAAGATGCATGGCAGTTTGAGCGAGAACAAAGCGCTGCTGGATGCTCTTATTCCACAGTTGGCTGATTTGAACCGCGCTTCCTGTGCGGTTTGTGTTCCCTATCCTTATTTGTTCCAGGCTCAATCGGCCCTGCAGAACAGCAATATTTCCTGGGGCGCGCAGAATGTGAGCCAGCAGGAAAAGGGGGCCTTTACCGGCGAAGTATCTGCCTCCATGTTGTTGGATTTTGGATGCAAGTTCGTTCTGGTTGGGCATTCCGAACGTCGCGCGCTGTATGGCGAGGATGATGAAGCTGTGGCGGCCAAGTTTGTCGCTGCTCAGAAAGCAGGTTTGACGCCCATTTTGTGTGTAGGGGAAACCCTGAGCGAGCGAGAGGCCAATATTACCGAGCAGGTAGTGGCACGACAGCTGGACGCAGTTCTGGCTGTGGCCGGGGTCGACGGGTTGGCAAAATCTATTGTTGCGTATGAGCCGGTTTGGGCGATTGGAACTGGTAAAACAGCTTCCCCTGAGCAGGCGCAAGCGGTGCATGCTTTTATCCGGGGCAAAGTGGCCGCAGCTAGTGACGAGGTTGCTGCAGGGTTGATAATTCAGTATGGGGGTAGCGTAAAAGCTGCTAATGCTGCACAATTGTTCTCAATGCCCGATATCGATGGTGGTCTGATCGGCGGTGCCGCTCTCAACGCGGATGAATTTGTAGCAATTTGCCGTGCTGCCCAGCAGGGTTAATTCGGAATAAAGAAGGTTTGCTTAAATGGAAACAGTTGTTTGGATTGTTCATGTGGTGGTTGCGCTGGGTGTGGTTGGCTTGGTACTGATGCAGCATGGTAAAGGTGCTGATATGGGCGCTGCATTTGGCAGCGGTGCGTCGGGGAGTTTGTTTGGCTCGACGGGGTCTGCAAATTTCCTCAGTCGCGCCACTGCGGTTCTGGCGACCGTTTTTTTTGTGACCAGCATGACCCTGACCTATTTCTCTGGAATCAAAGGTAAGCCGATGGGCGTGATGGAAAGTCAGAAGCACGTCTTACCAGTGACTCAACCTGTCGCCCCGGCTGGTCCGGCTTCAAAGGCCAAGGATATTCCGAACTGATAATTTGAAGTGATGGCCTTTTTTGGCTTCATCAAAATGCAATGCCGATGTGGTGAAATTGGTAGACACGCTATCTTGAGGGGGTAGTGGCGAAAGCCGTAGCAGTTCGAGTCTGCTCATCGGCACCATATAATTATTTTATACCGCAATAGATTTTGCGATATAATAAGTAGAATTAATAAGAGCCTTGTTGGGGTGTGACGCGGCGATGTCGGTTGCGCTCATGGTCTCTCTCTTGAATCGTTGCGCTATTCATGGAGCTGCAAAATGTTGGAAGGCTATTTTCCAATCCTCATGTTCGTTGCAGTAGGTCTATTGGTTGGCGTGGGGCCGATGGTTGCTGGTTTTGTTCTGGCGCCTCATCGTCCTGATAGCGAAAAACTCTCCCCCTATGAATGCGGCTTCGAAGCCTTCGAGGATGCACGTATGAAGTTTGACGTGCGTTACTATCTGATAGCCATTCTGTTTATTCTGTTCGACTTGGAAATCGCTTTTCTTTTCCCTTGGGCCGTCGTGCTCGAAGAAATAGGTTTGTTTGGTTATCTGGCTATGGTGATTTTTCTTGCCATCCTGGTGGTGGGTTTCATCTATGAATGGAAGAAGGGGGCCCTCGAGTGGGAATAGAAGGCGTCTTTGAGAAGGGATTTGTAACTACCACCCTCGATACGGTCATCAACTATACGCGCACAGGGTCTTTGTGGCCCATGACTTTTGGATTGGCTTGTTGCGCTGTAGAGATGATGCAGGCAGGTGCTTCGCGTTATGACCTTGATCGCTTTGGTATAGTTTTTCGTCCTAGCCCACGTCAGTCTGATGTGATGATCGTGGCTGGAACGTTGACTAACAAGATGGCGCCTGCATTGCGCAAGGTGTATGATCAAATGGCAGAGCCGCGTTGGGTGGTGTCGATGGGTTCTTGTGCCAATGGCGGTGGTTATTACCATTACTCGTACTCGGTGGTTCGTGGCTGTGATCGCATTGTTCCCGTCGATGTATATGTGCCTGGTTGCCCGCCCACTGCTGAAGCATTGTTATATGGGTTAATCCAGCTGCAAGGCAAGGTTTGCCGTACCAATACCATTGCACGATAAAGAAAAATAAGAATCTACTTTCATGAACACTTTTCTTCACGGTCTCGCCAATTCACTACAGAACGCGCTTGCAGGCAAGGCGTTCACTCTTACCGAGCGTTTGGATGAGTTGACCCTGGTGGTTCGCGACACGGATTGGGTTTCTGTGGCGCTGATTTTACGGGATCACCCCGATTTGCGCTTTGAGCAATTAGTTGATGTCTGTGGTATGGACTACTGTGATTACGGTCAAGGTCAATGGGATGGTCGTCGTTTTGCGGCGGTTTATCATCTGTTGTCTGTTGGCCTTAATCAGCGCGTGCGCGTGCGCGTATTTGCTCCGGATGATGATTTTCCACTGGTAGATTCAATAGTGGATATCTGGCCTGCCGCAAACTGGTATGAGCGGGAGTGTTTTGATTTGTACGGCATTGTGTTCAAAGGGCATGATGACTTGCGACGCCTTCTGACCGACTACGGATTTATCGGTCACCCTTTCCGCAAAGATTTTCCACTTTCCGGTAACGTTGAAATGCGTTATGACCCAGATCAGCATCGAGTTATCTATCAGCCAGTGACGGTTGAAGAGCGGGTGCTGGTACCGCGTACCCTGCGCGAGGATAGTTACAGTGCCTGAAATCAGAAATTACACTCTTAACTTTGGCCCGCAGCATCCAGCTGCACATGGCGTGCTGCGCATGGTGCTGGAACTTGACGGCGAAGTGGTGATGCGTGCCGACCCGCACATTGGACTGCTCCATCGCGGCACGGAAAAGTTGGCCGAACACAAGACTTTCCTTCAGTCTGTCCCTTATATGGATCGCCTCGATTACGTATCCATGATGTGCAACGAACACGCCTATGTAATGGCGATCGAAAAACTGCTGCAAATTGAAGTGCCGATTCGGGCGCAGTACATCCGGGTACTGTTCGATGAGATAACCCGCATTCTCAATCATCTGCTGTGGATAGGGGCGCATGCGCTGGACGTGGGCGCAATGACCATGTTTCTTTACGCGTTCCGCGAGCGTGAGGATCTGATGGATTGCTACGAAGCAGTTTCTGGTGCGCGGCTTCATGCTGCATATTACCGGCCAGGTGGCGTATATCGCGACCTGCCAGATAGCATGCCGCAGTATGATTTGGCAAAAATGCCAAAACACAATGCTGGCGACATCAAGTTTATGAATTCAAACCGCCAGGGTTCAATGCTGGATTTTATCGAGGATTTTACTCAGCGCTTCCCAACTTATGTTGACGAATACGAAACTCTGCTGACCGACAATCGTATATGGAAGCAGCGTACAGTGGGTATTGGAGTGATAACGCCTGAGCGAGCGCTGGCCAAGGGGCTAACTGGCCCGATGCTGCGTGGTTCTGGCGTGGTGTGGGACATTCGAAAGCAGCAGCCATATGAAGTTTATGACAGGCTGGATTTCGATATACCCGTTGGCGTGAACGGGGATTGCTATGACCGTTACCTTATCCGCATGGAAGAAATGCGCCAGTCAAATCGCATTATGATTCAATGCGTTGACTGGCTGCGTAAAAACCCGGGGCCAGTGATTACGCAAAATCATAAGATTGCGCCTCCCAATCGTGAATCCATGAAGTCCAACATGGAAGAGTTGATTCATCACTTCAAGCTCTTCAGTGAGGGCATGCATGTACCCGCCGGAGAAGCCTACTGCGCGATTGAGCACCCTAAAGGCGAGTTCGGAATTTATCTTGTTTCCGATGGCGCCAATAAACCGTACCGTTTAAAGATTCGCGCACCAGGTTTTGCTCATATGCAGGCAATGGACGAAATGGCGCGTGGGCACATGATTGCTGACGTTGTGGCACTGATGGGCACGATGGATATCGTGTTCGGTGAAATTGACAGGTAGTCGAAGATAGACAGGAATGCGGAGTCGACAGGATGGAAGTATATGGAACAGCGTTTTTGAATCCTGTTGTAATCGTTCCTCCTCTCCATTAAAAGAACATAAAGAATGTTAAGCCAAGAATCCCTAGCGAAAATTGACCACGAAATCGCCAAATATCCTGCTGATCGAAAGAGCTCAGCAGTGATGGCTGCGTTACGTATTGCCCAGGATGAATTGGGCTGGTTATCGACCGAACTCATGGATTTTGTTGCAAATTATCTCTGCATGGCGCCAGTGGCTGTTTATGAAGTGGCTAGCTTTTACAACATGTATGAGATGCATCCGGTCGGGAAATACAAGATCACGGTTTGCACCAATCTTTCCTGCACGCTGATGGGGGCAGAAGGAATTGCTGAGCATATGAAAAAGAAGCTGGGAATTGATTTTGGAGAGACGACGGGCGATGGTCGCTTTACCCTCAAAGAAGGCGAGTGTATGGGCGCTTGTGGAGAGGGTCCGTTGTTCCTTGTCAACAATAAGCGCATGTGTGGTTCCCTTTCCCCTGAGAAAGTAGACCAGATTTTGGCGGAGCTCGAATAATGGCCAATGAAGTCATCTTTCACTCCATTCACCAGCCTGAGTCGTGGAAGCTGTCAAGCTACCTCAGTACAGGTGGCTACGAAACACTCAAAAAAGTGGTGATGGAGAAGATGTCACCTGAGGAAATTATCAATCAGGTCAAAATCTCCGCCTTGCGTGGCCGAGGAGGCGCAGGTTTTCCGACGGGTCTCAAGTGGAGCTTTATGCCGCGTCACTTCCAGGGTGACAAGTACATCGTTTGCAATACTGATGAGGGCGAACCAGGCACCTTCAAGGATCGCGATATCATTCGATACAATCCGCACCAGCTCATTGAAGGGATGGCGATAGCCGCCTATACAATGGGTGTTAAAGTGGGTTACAACTATATCCACGGTGAGATCTGGGAATCCTACGAACGTTTCGAGGAGGCGCTTGAGGAAGCTCGTGTCGCAGGATTCCTGGGCGACAACCTGTTTGGAAGTGACTTTAGTTTTAACTTGCATGCGCACCACGGTTATGGAGCTTATATCTGTGGCGAGGAAACGGCGCTGCTTGAATCCATTGAAGGTAGAAAAGGACAGCCACGCTTCAAGCCGCCATTTCCTGCAAGTTTTGGTCTTTATGGCAAGCCCACAACCATCAACAACACTGAAACATTCGCCAGCATTCCATACATAATCCGTAACGGCGGGCAGAAATTTCTTGAGTTGGGCAAGCCAAATAACGGCGGAACAAAGATATTTTCCGTTTCAGGACATGTTAACAAGCCGGGCAATTTTGAAATTGGCATGGGCACTCCGTTTTCGGAGTTGTTGGAAATGGCAGGTGGTGTGCGTAACGGCCACAAACTCAAGGCAGTGATACCCGGTGGGTCTTCAGTGCCGGTGTTGCCCGCGGAGATCATCATGGATTGCACCATGGACTATGACTCCTTATCCAAAGCGGGTTCCATGCTGGGTGCCGGGTCGGTGATCGTGATGGATGAGACGGTGTGCATGGTAAAGGCGCTGGAGCGCCTATCCTATTTCTACTTTGAAGAATCCTGTGGTCAATGCACGCCATGTCGCGAAGGCACGGGTTGGTTGTACCGAATTGTGCACCGTATAGAACACGGCAAGGGTAAGCCGGAAGACTTGGCCCTTCTGGATTCAGTTACAAGCAATATCATGGGTCGTACTATCTGTGCATTGGGTGACGCAGCAGCGATGCCGGTGCAGGGGATGCTCAAACATTATCGTAATGAATTTGAGTATCACATTGAGCACAAGAAGTGCATGGTTTGAATAAGTTGAAAACTGAACGCTAACATGGCTCACATCGAAATTGACGGCAAGCAGATCGAAGTAAAAGACGGAAGCACCGTAATGGATGCAGCTCGTCAGGCAGGAATACATATTCCTCACTTCTGCTATCACAAAAAACTGTCCATTGCCGCTAACTGCCGCATGTGCCTGGTACAGGTTGAAAAAGCGCCCAAGCCACTACCGGCATGCGCTACGCCAGTGACTGACGGTATGAAAGTGTTGACACGTTCTGAATCGGCAATACGCGCACAAAAAGGTGTGATGGAATTTTTGTTGATTAACCATCCACTGGACTGCCCGATCTGCGATCAGGGGGGCGAGTGTCAATTGCAAGATCTGGCAGTTGGCTTTGGTGGCGTAGCTTCTCGCTATGAAGAAGAAAAACGGGTTGTTGCCAACAAGGAATTGGGCCCACTGATTTCAACAGATATGACGCGGTGCATTCATTGCACACGTTGTGTACGTTTCGGTCAGGAAATTTCGGGTGTCATGGAACTGGGGCAGGCTGGCAGAGGTGAACACTCCGAAATCATGCCTTTCGTCGAAAGAACCGTCGATTCTGAATTGTCCGGCAACATGATTGATTTGTGCCCGGTGGGCGCGCTGACTAGCAAACCTTTCCGCTACACTGCACGCGCTTGGGAATTAACTCGCCGTGCTTCGGTTAGCCCTCATGACAGTCTAGGTTCCAATCTTGCCGTGCACGTAAAGAGCAATCGCGTGATGCGTGTTGTTCCGCGTGAAAACGAGTCGATCAATGAGTGCTGGCTGTCCGATAAGGACCGATATTCCTATGAAGCGCTGAACTCTGAGCAACGTCTCACTCAGCCTATGATCAAGCGTCATGGCGAGTGGCAGGAGTGTGACTGGCAGACTGCTCTTGAATATGTGGCCAATGGCCTGAAGCGTATTCGGGACGATCATGGCGCAGATCAGATTGGCGCGCTGGCGTCTCCGCACAGTACTCTGGAAGAGTTATACCTGGTGCAGAAGCTTGTGCGCGGCTTGGGCAGCGGTAACGTAGATCACCGCACTCGGCAATCCGACTTCTCGGCTGATGGTGCAACTCGAGGGGCGCCATGGTTGGGTCAAAGCATCGCCGCAGTGCAGGAACTGGATTGCATACTGGTTGTGGGCAGTAATCTTCGCAAGGATCATCCTTTGCTTGCTCACCGCCTGCGCCAAGCAGTCAAGGCCGGAGCAGATCTGAATTTGCTGAATCCGCTAGATGACGATCTTCTGTGCCGCGTGGCAAATAAAATTATCGTGTCTCCTGCCGAGATGCAAAATGCTCTGGCGCAAGTACTTAAAGCCCTTGTTGATATCAAACAGGCTACGGTGCCTGTAAATGTCGCTAACCATACTGCATCTGAATCTGCGTATGCAATTGCTACGAGCTTGGCATCTGGAAACAAAACGTCAGTGCTGCTAGGTAATATTGCCCTGCATCACCCTTGTTATAGTGAAGTGCATGCGCTTGCACAAGAGATTGCACGGATTTCCGGTGCTACCCTGGGTGTAATGGGTGAGGCTGCGAATAGTGTTGGCGCACATATTGCTGGTATGGTGCCATTTTCTGGTCCCTTGGGTAAACCAGCGACATCCGGCATGAATGCATCGGAAATGCTGCGTAGCCCACGCCTGGCATATTTGCTGTTGAATACCGAGATTGAATTGGATTGCCATGATCCACAACTCGCTTCGAAAGCGGTGGAAAATGCAGAATTGGTGGTGGCAATGAGTGCTTATCGACATCAGGCCATGAATTATGCTGATGTGATGTTGCCGATCGCACCATTTGCCGAAACTTCTGGGACTTTCGTTAATACCGAAGGCCGCGCGCAAAGCTTTAATGCTGTAGTCAAGCCGTTCAGTGAGTCCCGTCCTGCCTGGAAAGTTTTGCGTGTATTGGGCAACATGTTCAATCTGCATGGATTCGATTACAACAGTTCAGAAGACGTTCGTGCAGCCTTATTTGATTCAGGTAGCGAATCCTTGCAAGCCGCATGCAACAATCAATTGCAGGAGTTGGGGAATATCACACTGACTCCGGCAGGTAACGGCGTGCAGCGTATTGGAGATGTGCCGATTTATCAGGCGGATGCTCTGGTTCGTCGAGCGGGTTCGCTCCAGCGTACTGCGGATGGAGCAGCGCCGGAGGTGACAATGAATGGTGTGTTGCTGGCGCAGTTACAGCTTGAAAATGGAGCAATGGCAGTGGTGCGCCAAGGCGAGGGTCACACGCTGATGCGCGTTAGACGTGACGACAAACTGCCGTCGGGCTGTGCGCGGGTTCCTGCTGCGCATCCCCTGACTGCCGGTCTCGGTTCGATGTTTGGTGAAATTGTGGTAGAGAAGGCCTGATCTGATGGAATTCTTTCAATCCCTGTTGGGCCCTGCATGGCCGGTGGTCTGGACGCTGGTGAAAATCATCGCCATTGTTGGCCCCTTACTGCTGGCTGTGGCCTATGTTACTTATGCTGAACGCAAAGTGATCGGCTACATGCAGGTGCGCATTGGGCCTAATCGAGTAGGTCCGCTGGGACTGTTGCAACCGATAGCAGACGGCGTGAAGCTGATGATGAAGGAAATCATCATTCCCAGTGGTGCCAACAAAAAACTGTTCCTGCTCGGTCCGGTTTTGGCGATGGCGCCAGCACTGGCGGCCTGGGCCGTCGTGCCTTTCTCGCCGGAACTGGTTTTGGCAAATATTGACGCCAGTTTGCTCTACATTATGGCCATTACTTCCATGGGCGTTTATGGAATTGTGCTCGCCGGTTGGGCTTCTAACTCTAAATACCCGTTTCTGGGTGCCATGCGTTCCGCAGCTCAAATCGTATCTTATGAAATCGCAATGGGCTTTGCTCTGGTAGGTGTGCTGATGGCCGCGCAAAGTCTGAATTTAGTCGAAATTGTCAATGCTCAAAAGGGTTCCAGTTTTTTTAGCTGGTATTGGCTGCCATTGTTTCCGATGTTTTTGGTTTACCTGATTTCCTCCGTGGCGGAAATCAACCGCGCACCATTTGACGTTGCAGAAGGTGAATCCGAGATTGTCGGTTTCCATGCTGAGTATTCCGGAATGGCATTTGCTGTATTCTTTCTCGCCGAATACGCAAACATGATTTTGGTTGCCACGCTAACAGCGCTGATGTTCCTGGGAGGGTGGCTGCCACCATTCGATGTTGCCCCATTCACGTGGATTCCTGGATTCTTTTGGCTGATTGCGAAAATCTGTTTCGTGCTATTCCTGTTTTTATGGTTTCGGGCAACTTTTCCCCGCTATCGTTACGACCAGATCATGCGCCTGGGTTGGAAGGTTTTCATTCCAGTGACGCTAGTGTGGCTGCTGTTTGTAGGCGCCATGATGCAGACCCCGCTGGGTTATTTGTTCCACTGAAGAGCAAGACTAAATCGAAATGATGAAAAGCCTAAATGCATTCTTCAAAAGTCTGCTACTGATTGAGTTACTTCAGGGTATGGCAGTGACCGGGCGCTATTTGTTTGCTCGCAAGATCACTGTGCAGTATCCCGAAGAACGTACACCAATGTCGCCACGATTCCGCGGACTTCATGCATTGCGCCGTTATCCGAACGGGGAGGAACGGTGTATTGCATGCAAGCTTTGTGAGGCTGTTTGTCCGGCCATGGCCATACAGATAGATATGGAAGAACGTGCTGACGGTACGCGACGTACGACGCGTTACGACATTGATTTGACCAAATGCATATTCTGTGGGTTTTGTGAGGAATCTTGCCCAGTTGATTCCATCGTAGAGACCAGGATTTTCGATTATCACGGTGAAAAACGTGGCGATCTTTACTACACAAAACAGATGCTGCTGGCGGTAGGTGATAAACATGAAGAACAAATCGCAAAGGACAGGGCTGCAGATGCGAAATACCGCTAGTTTTTGGACAGGACTTAGTTAATGAATGCGCAAACGCTGATTTTCTACTTTTTTGCCACAATTCTGCTGTTTGCTGCGGCACGTGTTGTGACTGCGCGCAATCCGGTTCACTCTGCACTATTTCTGGTGTTGGCTTTCTTTACCGCCGCAGCGCTGTGGATTATGTTGCAGGCCGAGTTTCTCGCCATAGTTCTGGTTCTGGTGTATGTGGGTGCAGTGATGGTGCTGTTCCTGTTCGTAGTGATGATGCTGGACATTAACTACGATACTTTGCGCGAGGGTTTCTGGGATAACCTGCCTTTCGCCCTGCTGGTGGCCGTTCTAATGGCAGCCGAAATGGCGGTAGTGGTTGCCGGGCGGAATTTCTGGGCGAATGGAAGCGGTGTATCACCCGTTATTCATGGACCCGAATACAGTAATATCAAAGAATTGGGCCGCTTGATATATACGGAATACGTATATCCCTTTGAAATCGCGTCTGTGATTCTCCTGGTGGCGATTGTTGCTGCCATTGCGCTAACGTTACGTCGCCGTAAGGATACAAAATATCAGGATTCCGCACAGCAAATTGCGGTGCGTCGAAATGATCGCCTGCGCATCATTCCTGTTGCGGCTGACAATAAGCTGAGGCAGAAGCACGAGGCTGTTGAACAAACGGAGAAACAATCTTGAGGAGCCGCGCGTGCTGACCCTATCTCACTACTTGGTACTTGGTGCCATTTTGTTCGCCATCAGTGTGCTGGGGATATTCCTTAACCGCAAAAATGTGATTGTTCTGCTAATGGCTATCGAACTTATGCTTTTAGCGGTCAACATGAATTTTGTCGCGTTTTCTCATTACCTCAATGATACTGCTGGTCAGGTATTTGTATTTTTCATTCTTACCGTAGCTGCAGCAGAAGCTGCCATAGGACTGGCAATTCTGGTGGTGCTGTTCCGCAATCTGCGTACCATAAACGTGCAAAATCTGGATCATTTGAAGGGATAAGCGTCAGTGCTTGCACAAGACATCTGACAGCCGATAAGAACCATGACCGAAATGCAAAAACTATATCTGCTCGTTCCTCTCGCACCACTCGTAGGGGCGGTGATAGCCGGCTTGTTCGGCAAGTATATTGGCCGCGTGCTTTCGCACTGGGTAACAATTGCGGGTGTCGCCACTTCATTCATCGCTTCTATTGTGATTTTCCAGGATGTGGCTGCTGGCCACGTTTTCAATGGTAGTGTTTATACATGGATGACCTCAGGCGAAATCCGCTTTGAAGTTGGTTTCCTGATCGATAAATTGTCAGCCTTGATGATGGTGGTGGTGACGTTTGTTTCACTTATGGTTCACATCTACACCATCGGTTATATGGCAGAAGACCCGGGTTATCAACGTTTCTTCAGCTATATCTCTCTGTTCACCTTCTCCATGCTAATGCTGGTGATGAGCAACAACTTCCTGCAGCTTTTCTTTGGCTGGGAAGCGGTCGGCTTGGTGTCATATCTTCTGATCGGATTCTGGTATAACAAACCTACGGCTATTTATGCCAATTTGAAAGCTTTCCTGGTCAATCGTGTAGGTGACTTTGGCTTTATACTTGGTATTGGCATGGTATTGGCGTACTTTGGCACACTGGATTATGCTGCGGTATTTTCTCTGGCTCCTGAAATATCCTCCCTTAGCGTCAGCCTTTTACCCGGACAAACGTGGAGTCTGCTCACGGTCATTTGTATCCTTCTTTTTATCGGGGCCATGGGTAAATCTGCTCAGTTTCCGTTGCACGTATGGCTGCCGGATTCTATGGAAGGTCCGACACCGATATCTGCTTTGATTCACGCCGCCACAATGGTAACTGCCGGTATTTTCATGGTTTCGCGCATGTCTCCACTATTTGAACTGAGCGAAACTGCATTGTCTTTCGTCATCATTATTGGTTCGATTACAGCGTTGTTTATGGCGCTGATTGCCATCGTGCAGACTGACATCAAACGCGTGGTTGCCTATTCAACCTTGTCTCAACTTGGCTACATGACTGTGGCTCTGGGTGCGTCGGCATATTCTGCGGCAATGTTCCACTTGATGACTCACGCCTTCTTTAAGGCAGTGCTATTTCTTGGGGCCGGTTCCGTCATCATGGCCATGCACCACCAGCAAGATATGCGCTACATGGGCGGTCTGCGCAAGTACATGCCAATAACTTATCTGACTGTTCTGATCGGTGCTATTGCCAATGCGGGTTTGCCTCCCTTCGCCGGATTCTTCTCCAAGGATTCAATAATCGAGGCTGTCGGTCTTTCAACTATCCCTGGGGCTGGATTTGCATACTTTGCAATTCTTGCTGGCGTCTTCATCGGTGGATTCTATTCTTTCCGGCTCGTGTTTTATACTTTTCATGGCGAGGAACGTTTCCGCCATGCTCCTGCTGGCGGGCACGATCATCATGATGACCACGGGCATCATGGTTCTACAGTTCCCCACGAATCACCATGGGTTGTAACTGTGCCCTTACTCTTGCTGGCAATTCCGTCTATTTCTGCAGGATGGTTTATCGGCCCGATGCTGTTTGGTGGTTTCTTTGGTGACACTATATTTATTGCAGAAAACCATCCGGCAATGCATCACTTGGCACAGGAGTTTCACGGTGTTTGGGGGATGATGTTGCATGCGCTGACTACACTACCCTTCTGGCTTGCGATCAGTGGCGCAGGAACCGCATGGTTTTTGTATATTCGGCGTCCTGAACTGCCGGCTATAATCAAGGCGAAATTCTCGTTGATTTCAACTATTCTTGAGAAGAAGTATGGTTTCGACGCATTCAACGATATTTTCTTTGCGGGTGGAGCGCGACTTCTTGCCAGGTTTCTTTGGCGCGTAGGCGATGTTTGGTTGATCGATGGTTTGTTCGTGAATGGCACTGCACGCTTGGTTGGTTGGTTCTCTTCACTAATCAGGCATGTTCAGTCTGGGTACATTTACCATTACGCCTTTGCCATGATCATCGGTGTGTTTTTGTTGGTTTCGCTGTTCGTTAGATGATGAATCCATAGATATTTCAGAGGTTATTTGCTATCTGTCCCTACTTTACTGTTCGTTCAGTATGAGCCGGCGCAGTCTGATCTTCTTGCAAATATTCAATACATATGGAATGAGACAGAGTAATTTAGGGAAGTTATGAGCGAAGGTTCGACATTATTAAGTTGGGTTATTTGGTTGCCAATCGTGGCAGGCCTGTTGGTACTTGCGACGGGCAGTGATCGTAATGCGCAATTTGCCCGCATAATCGCCTTAATTGGTGCTAGTGCAAATTTCTTGGTTAGCATACCGCTCTTCACTGGGTTTAATCGTCTGACCAGTGATATGCAGTTTGTAGAACTCGCACCATGGATAGAGACTTTTAATATTCACTACCATCTTGGTGTGGATGGTATATCCATGTTGTTTATCTTGCTCACCACCTTTACAACACTGCTTGTGGTGATCGCCGGGTGGAATGTGATTCAAAAGAAAGTCGCGCAATACATGGCTGCCTTTCTGATTATGTCCGGTTTGATGAACGGGGTGTTTTCCGCGCTGGATGCCGTTCTATTTTATGTCTTCTGGGAAGCAATGCTAATCCCGATGTTTATCGCCATCGGTGTTTGGGGTGGTCCAAATCGAGTTTATGCGGCAGTTAAGTTTTTTCTCTATACCTTACTTGGTTCCTTGTTGATGCTGGTTGCGTTTATCTACCTGTATCACAAGTCTGGTGGCAGTTTCAGCATCCTCGACTACCACAAGCTGCCGCTTGCTCTGAACGTCCAAATAATGATCTTTATTGCTTTCTTCACTGCATTTGCGGTCAAGGTGCCAATGTGGCCAGTTCATACTTGGTTACCAGATGCTCACGTTGAAGCGCCGACAGGTGGTTCCGTGATTCTTGCTGCAATCATGTTGAAACTTGGCGCCTACGGCTTTCTTCGTTTTTCTCTGCCCATTGTTCCCGATGCGAGCCACTCCCTGTCTGGAATCATGATCGCGTTATCCCTGATTGCGGTCGTCTATATTGGCTTGGTAGCGCTTGCTCAAAGTGATATGAAAAAGTTGATTGCCTATTCGTCCATTTCACACATGGGATTCGTGACACTTGGCTTCTTTCTTTTCAACAACATGGGCATGGAAGGCGCACTCGTTCAGATGATCTCCCATGGCTTTATTTCGGGTGCAATGTTTTTGTGTGTGGGCGTCATGTATGACCGCATGCATTCACGTGAGATATCTGATTATGGCGGCGTGGCAAACAAGATGCCTATGTTCGCAGCCTTCTTCATGCTCTTTGCCATGGCAAACTCAGGACTACCTGGGACAAGCGGTTTTGTAGGTGAATTTATGGTGATCATGGCGGCTGTCAAAGTCAATTTCTGGTATGGATTCCTGGCTGCATCAACCTTAATCTTTGGCGCTGCTTATACCTTGTGGATGTATAAGCGCGTTGTTTTCGGTGCAGTGGCAAACGCCCATGTTGAAAAATTGGAAGATATTAGCAAGCGGGAGTTTTTTGTGTTGGGTTTGCTAGCTGTGGCAGTTCTCGGAATGGGACTTTATCCCCTGCCCTTTACTGAAGTGATGCACGCTTCGGTCAACAATCTGCTCGCCCATGTGGCACAAAGTAAACTGTAAAAGGCCGTTTCATGACATTTCCCATGCCCAACCTGACCCTCGCGTTACCAGAAATATTTGTCTTGGTTATGGTCTCGTTGATTCTCATCGTAGACTTGTTCCTTTCCGCTAAGAACCGTTTCGTAACTTATGCGCTGACTCAGATCACCCTGCTGGGGGCGGCGTGGATTACTGTATCTACACACAGCGCAGTGCCTCAATATACCTTCAGCAACATGTTCGTGGATGACGCCATGAGCGATGTGCTGAAGCTCATGAGTTATGTTGCTGTTTCCGTTGTGCTGGTGTATTCACGTACCTACATCAGCCTGCGCGGGATGTTCCGCGGGGAGTTTTTCGCGCTTGCGCTTTTCGCCCTGCTGGGAATGATGGTCATGATTTCGGCCAATCATTTCCTCGTGCTTTACATGGGTCTTGAGCTGCTTTCGCTCAGCCTCTATGCCATGGTTGCCTTGCAGCGTGATTCTGCACTTGCGACCGAAGCTGCCATGAAATATTTCGTCCTTGGTGCTCTGGCATCCGGTTTGCTCCTCTATGGCATGTCCATGCTGTATGGTGCTACAGGCAGCCTGAACATCAATCAGGTAGCAACGGTTATCCAGAATACAACAGGCAACCACGTAGTGCTGACATTCGGTTTGGTGTTCGTAGTTGCGGGGTTGGCATTCAAGTTGGGTGTTGTACCATTCCACATGTGGATTCCCGACGTGTATCAGGGCGCGCCGACCGCTGTGACTTTATTTATTGGTTCAGCTCCTAAGATCGCTGCTTTTGCCTTTGTTGCAAGACTCCTGGTTGAAGGACTGCAGGGATTGGTTCAAGATTGGCAGGGTATGCTGGTCATCATGGCGTTTCTCTCCATGGCCATCGGTAATATTACTGCGATTGCCCAGACCAACATCAAGCGCATGTTGGCTTACTCGACAATTTCACATATGGGTTTCCTGTTGCTTGGTTTTCTATCTGGCACATTAAACGGTTATAGCTCATCAATGTTTTATGTTCTCGTGTATGTGTTGATGAGCGTAGGCGGTTTTGGAATGGTGATGTTGATGTCTCGCCAGGGTTTCGAGGCTGAAAATCTTGACGATTTCAAAGGCCTTAATCAACGAAGCCCTTGGTACGCCTTCATGATGTTGCTGTTCATGTTTTCGATGGCAGGCATACCGCCAACGGTTGGCTTCTATGCGAAATTATCGGTGCTGCAAGCCGCCTTGCAAGCGGGCTTTGTTTGGCTTGTTGTGTCCGCAGTTCTGTTCTCCGTCATTGGTGCTTTCTATTACTTGCGGATTATCAAATTGATGTATTTTGATGCTCCACAAGATGAAACCCCCATCCGTCCAGAAGGTGACATGGCAATGTTGATTAGTACCAATGGCCTGGCTGTGTTGGCTTTGGGCATTCTTCCCCAGCCTTTGATGGCGTTGTGTGCCTATTCTATTCAACGTTCCTTGTTGTGATTTCTAGTGTGACGATACTGCTGCTTGCACTGGTAGCGTCGAACATGCCTTTTTTTTCAGAGCGGGTTTTACTGATATATCCGCTGAAAAACGGTAAACATTTGGCACTTCAACTTCTTGAATTACTTGTACTGTATTTTATCGTGGGCGGGGTAGCAATGCTGCTGGAGCGCCAATTGACGTCCCGGCATTCACAGAATTGGGAGTTTTACGCGATTACGGCTTGCCTATTCCTCGTATTTGCGTTCCCCGGATTTACCTACCGCTACCTGTGGCGGAAGCGGTAGTTTAGGGCGTTCAATTAAATCCATATCGGGATTGTCTTTTTGAAGCGCGAACCTCAGCCGCGCTCTGTTGAATCTGCCTTGCCCGGCCAATGAAAGCGGTAATTTGATTCTACATTTTCATTCTCTCATGCTGACAGTTCCATGCGAATTGGCGGTTCAAATACATTTTAACGGTGGAGTTTCCTCCTGCTCTTCACTGTTATTCCCAGGATGTCACAATTGGTGCTTCTGTGATTCTAAGAGGCGATTTAATTCCGTTTGGCCTCTGGGATTGAAATGCCGTGCCACGTCCAGCAGCATAAGACCGCCAAGAAAGCCTGTATCCGGATGGTGGATTTTCCAGTAGAGCAAAGCATTTCAAGAGATCCTAAACCGTGGAATACGGCTTCAGGGTTTCGCGATTCATCGCGACGCTGAAATCAGGTCGGAATCCTTGCATATGGCAGGAAAATTGTCAGTGCAAATCAGGAAATCATGCATATCCACGTGTCCATAAAGCTGATGCAATAATCGGGGACTAACAGCAGTCCGTATACAGTCCATACAACAAGACATAACAGTATCGTAAAAAATTTACGGAGAAGTGATGGCTAAAAATGATCTGACAGAAAAGCAACTCAGCAGTCAGACGGTTTACCAGGGTGATTTGCTGCACGTTAATGAAGATCAGGTTCAATTGCCAAATGGAAACACGAGTCGGCGTGAATACATCTTGCACCCGGGGGCGGTCGTCATTATTCCACTGTTGGAAAATGGCCACGTGATCATGGAACGACAATTTCGCTACCCGCTTCATCGCGATGTCTATGAACTTCCGGCTGGCAAGCTGGATGCGTGTGAATCCGCATTGGTTTGCGGTCAGCGCGAGCTGATGGAGGAGACGGGGTATAGTGCGGCAAGCTGGAAATATGTCGCCACGATCCACCCCTGTATCGGATATTCGAATGAAAGAATGAGTCTGTTTCTCGCTCAGGAACTGACGGAAGGTATACATCAGCGTGATGGTGATGAGTTTATTGAGGTGTTTACCTTGCCCATGGAGGAGGCTCTTGAGTGGGTGCGAACCGGACGGATAACAGATGTTAAGACGGTGATTGGACTATTCTGGGCAGAAAAAATACTGGATGGATGGCTTCCCCCGGAAATTCCAGCCAGTGATCAAGCGTAAACCTTGATCTTTTGCTTCCGCCTAAGCAAAATCGGATCATGACACACGCAACCAGTCAGGGTGAAATTGAAGTAGTTGAAGCGGATGGGGTGATACGTTGCCGCGGCGCTTGGGTATTGCAATTCGCCGACCACTTGCAACAGCAACTAAAAGCGCATCGCTGGCCAGCGGACAGGGATATATTGCTTGACTGTAAGCAGTTGGAAGCCATGGATACCTCTGGTGCTTGGCTCTTGTATCGACTTCAG
The DNA here is from genome assembly GCA_030652035.1 of Sulfurimicrobium sp. GTDB lineage: Bacteria > Pseudomonadota > Gammaproteobacteria > Burkholderiales > Sulfuricellaceae > Sulfurimicrobium. Next base: position 8,277 of record JAUSBJ010000027.1, on the reverse strand, counting down.
CGAGAAGGTGAGCGCGCCGCCTGCCGTCTGACTGTCCAGGGCTTGCAACCCGCTTTTACAGCTTTGCTGGGCATGATTGCAGCCCGCTCAGCAGATGTGGATGTGATCCAGGGCGTCCAGAGGGGAATGCTTGAGCGACTGGGGCGAAGATTCGTAGGGCATATGAATCAGGTGGTCTTGATGCTTAGCTTTGTCGGTGAAGCTGCCCTGTCCGCATTGCGGCTCGTTAAACAGCCATCCCGCATACGAATTCGACCGCTGCTGCACAATATTCAGAGTGCCGGGTTTGAGGCTCTTCCGATCGTGGGATTGCTTTCTTTTCTGATGGGGGTGGTTGTTTCCTATCAGGGCGCCGAGCAGTTGGCACGTTATGGCGCAAGCATTTTTGTGGCGGACTTGGTGGGACTGTCCATGTTGCGTGAGATGTCCCCCTTGCTTACGGCAATCATCGTTGCCGGGCGTTCCGGTTCGGCTTTTACCGCCCAGATTGGCACCATGAAGGTGACTGAGGAAATTGACGCCATGCGAACCATCGGTATTGCGCCTATGGATTTCCTGGTGCTGCCGAAAATACTGGCACTGATAATTGCAGTTCCCCTGTTAACAGTTTATGCGGATATTCTGGGTATCTTTGGGGGCATGGTTATGGCCAAGACCCAACTTGGCATCAATTACTCGGATTTCATGGATAGACTGGAGGACGCGGTCCGGCTTTCTTCCTATCTTGTGGGTTTGGGAAAAGCACTGGTTTTCGCGGTTATTGTTGGCGTCGTAGGCTGTTTCCAGGGGTTTCAGGTGAGCGGTAGCGCTGACAGTGTAGGCCGGCAAACGACTGTAAGTGTGGTTCAGTCGATTTTTCTGGTTATCGTGATGGATGCCGTGTTTTCCGTCATCTTTAGTTGGCTGAATATCTGATGGCTGAGCAGGCTTTAATTGTCGAAGTCGATCGCATCTGTACGCGTTTTGGGTCATTGTCCGTACATGAAAATGTAAGCCTGGATGTACGGCAAGGTGAGATATTTGCGCTGGTTGGGGGAAGTGGCTGCGGGAAATCCACTCTCCTGCGTGAAATCATCCTGTTGCAAAGACCGCTATCCGGCTCTATCAAGGTGTTCGGGCAGGAAGTGCTTGAACTGAATGACGAGGCGGCGCTGCCCCTGCGTCGCCGCTGGGGGGTGATGTTCGAGCGCGGCGCCCTGTTCAGTTCATTAACTGTGCTTGAAAATGTTGCTCTGCCCTTGCGGGAGCATACCAAACTGGATAGCGGCCTGATCGAAGAACTGGCTGCACTGAAAATTGCGCTAACCGGACTTCCAGCCAGCGCTGGTGCCAAGTATCCGAATGAACTTTCCGGCGGTATGCGCAAGCGGGCCGCTCTTGCAAGGGCGCTGGCACTGGAGCCAGAGTTGGTGTTTCTCGACGAACCTACGGCGGGCCTGGACCCGTTCAGCGCCAGCGGTTTCGATGAACTGGTAAAGAACTTGAAAGAATCTCTTGGCTTGACCATCATGATGGTGACGCACGACTTGGACCTGCTGTGGCGGGTGGCTGACCGGGTTGCCGTACTGGGCGAAAATCGTGTGCTGGGAATTGGAACCATGGAAGAATTGTCGCAGGCGGAGCACCCCATTATTCGTGAGTATTTTCATGGAGCGCGAGGCCGGGCGGCATGGGAGCAAGCGTGGAAACAAAAGTAAATTACACCATCGTCGGGCTGTTTGTAATATTGTTGTTCATAGCCATGGTGGCCGGGATTCTATGGCTGAGTGGGGCAGCGCAATACCGTAAAAATTACGATACCTACCTGGCGTATATGAAAGAATCGGTTGCCGGTCTTAATCTTAATGCACCGGTCAAGTACCGTGGAGTCGAGGTGGGGCGTGTCAAACGCATCTCACTCGACCATGGCGAACGCGTACGTCTGGAACTCGATATTGAGCATGATACGCCCATCAAGGAAAACACCATTGCTGTGTTGCGGGTACAGGGGCTGACAGGCATTGCACAGGTCGAACTCAGCGGTGGAACGCGCGAGGCACCAGATCTGAAAGCAAAGCCCGATGAGAAGTACCCCGTCATTAAAACCGCTCCCTCATTGTTGATGCGGATGGACACGGCGATTACGGATCTGCTCTCCAGTCTTAACCAGGTTTCCGTGCGTCTCAGCGGAGTTTTGGATGATGACAATCGGCTCGCCTTCCGCAATATGATGGCCGATATGGCGACACTTACGGCTACGTTGGCAGCGCGCAAGGAGTCAATTGACACCAGTTTACAGGGGGCGGCGCGTACCATGGATAACACGGCCAAAGTTAGCGCCGAGTTGCCGCAACTGATCGACCGTATGAGCAAAAGCGTAGCAGCACTGGAAAAGATGGCCAAAGATGCTTCCCGCGCGAGCATGGCGGTGCACAAAACCGCTGAGGGTGTCAGTAATGGCATGATTCAGGTTACGGATAGCATTGTGCCGGAACTGGAGCGGGCCGTGGCTGAAATGCGTGATCTGAGCACAACGCTCAAGCGTGTCAGCGAGGAAGTTGAGCGTAGCCCTAATATGTTGTTGCTAGGGAAACAGCCGGATAAGCGTGGACCCGGAGAATGAGGGTAATGGATATGAAATGGATGCAAGCTGGATATCTGGCTTTCGGCCTGATTTTCCTGGCTGGGTGCAGTGGGCTGCAGCCGGTCAGAAATGATGTGATCAGCACTTACGCCTTGCAGATGCAATTCCAAAGCAGTCAGGTGGCGCAGGGCGGTGAATCCGTGCTGCTCGTCACCCGCCCGCGGGCACATCCGGGATTTGAGAGCTCGCGCATGGCTTACGTCAGAAAGGCCCACGAACTGGAATATTTCTCGCGCAATCAGTGGGTCGATACGCCCGAGAAAATGCTCGCACCGCTACTGGTGCGCGCGTTTGAAACAAGTGGAGCGTTTGCTGCGGTATCGCTGGCTACAGGAGGGATTACGGCACAACTGCGGCTGGATAGCGAAATCGTGCGCTTGCAACAGGATTTTACTTCTGTGCCGAGCAGCGTTCGATTTACTCTGCGCGCACAGTTGATCGATGTGGCAGGGCGGCGCATCCTTGCAACGCGTGAATTCGACATCGTCGAGAATGCCGCCAGCGATGACCCCTATGGAGGCGTGGTGGCCGCCAATCGCGCGGTACACCGAGCCCTGAGCGACGCAGCCGGGTTTTTTGCGGCTCAGGCCAAAGGCTTCAAGCCATGAGCGATACGCTGATCGATCCCGTCCCAGAAAGATTTCTGGGGGTCTGGCAGCGCATTTCCATGGAAGCCAAAGGCAAGCCTGCGGATACCACAACCCGGGTCTACTGGATCCAGACTTCTGCCTTGCAAGCCGATCTGCGTATTCCGGCAGGGCGTCCGGATTTCTCCGGTAAAACCTCGCTGGCAGAATGCAGCTCCGATGACCTGCTCTGGCTGGCGCAGCAGCAAGGCATCGCCGGCATGACGCTGGCGGGCGGCGAACTGCTGCACAGGCGGCGCCAGGTCGACTACCAACCTACGCGCGGGCGCGACAACACCCACCGCATGCGCTTCGAAGGCGAGTTGCTGGTGGAAGAAAACATGCACGGCTCGGTGGTGGAAAAATGGTGTCGTCTCGCGGGCGTTGAGGGCGGCGTAATCACCCTGCGTCTCTTGGAGGAAGCCGAAGCAGATGGCCGAATCGTGCCGCGCAAGGGCTACCTGCTGGTGGTCGGTGACTACTTTCTGTTCGTGCGCGACCGACCCGAATTCACGCGCCAGTCCGCATCGCTGGAAGACTTGTTCGAAGCGCAGGATCTGGAGCGCGATGACATGGTACCGTTTCTGGATTGTGAATTTTCTTTTGGACGTCGCAACGGCGGCACCCAGCCCTGGATCATTGAACTCTCCACCCTGCCTTACCGTGAAGGCAAGCCGCTGTTCGCGCCCGGTCAGTTCGAAGCCTTGCACGCGGGCGGCAATGCGCTGGTTCAGCGCGGTCGTGGCCGCAACGGCTTGATCACGCGGCGCTGGTCCATCCATGAATGGTCCGAGCCAACAACTACATAAGAGGCGATTTTGGACACACGGCAAGTCAAGGAATATTTGCTCAAGCTGCAAAACAGCATCGTCGAACGCCTGGAACAGGTAGACGGGAAAACATTCCATCGCGATTCCTGGATTCGCCCGGAAGGGGGCGGAGGCACCAGTTGCGTGCTTGAGGAAGGACGTATTCTGGAGCGTGGCGGGGTCAATTTTTCCCACGTTTTCGGCCACAACTTGCCGCGTTCCGCCAGTGCCCACCGTCCCGAACTGGCAGGTCGCAGCTTCGAAGCCATGGGCGTGTCGCTGGTGTTCCATCCGCGCAATCCGTATGCGCCCACTGTGCACATGAACGTGCGCTGTTTCGTTGCCAAGAAGGAAGGCACTGATCCCATTTGGTGGTTTGGCGGCGGCATGGACCTCACGCCTTATTATGGCTATGCCGAAGATGCCGTGCATTTTCACCAGACCTGTTTCGATGCCCTGCAGCCCTTCGGCAGTGCTCACTATCCGCGCTTCAAAAAATGGTGCGACGATTATTTTTACCTCAAGCATCGCCAGGAACCGCGCGGCATTGGCGGTATTTTCTTCGATGACCTCAATGAACAGGATTTTGCCACCAGCTTTGGTCTGGTGCAGAGCGTGGGAGATCATTTCCTGTCCGCCTACATCCCCATCCTGGAACGGCGCAAGGACCTGCCCTATGGCGAGCGCGAGCGGGATTTTCAGGCCTACCGGCGCGGTCGCTATGTCGAATTTAACCTGGTATTCGACCGCGGCACACTGTTTGGCCTCCAGTCCGGAGGGCGCACCGAATCCATCCTGATGTCTTTGCCCCCGATAGTGAAATGGCGCTACGATTGGAAACCCGAGGCGGGAAGTGCAGAAGCCAGGCTTTACAGCGATTTTCTGATTGGCAAGGAATGGCTGGGAGATATGTTGGGAAATACTGATTAAAAACCATTGCTCCACAGAGTACCGATCCACATTGAACTGACGTTCATGTTGCATCCTATGCGTGGAGAGAAGCGACGAAGCAATCTGTAATCAATCGATTTGAATGGATTGAGATTACATTGCTACGCTGGCAATGACAGGGCTGGGGAATAAATTAGCGCATCCTTAAGCCCTGCAGGGGGAATTCAGCAAGCGCAATTTATGATGGAAAACATGATGGAAAACATGATGGAAAATAATAAGCGTAGCGGTAACGAAACTCCCCAAATTGAACGGCGCGAGCCGCAAATTGCTGTGTTGATGTCGATTTGCCCCGGATTGGGCCAGATTTATGCGGGCCACCTGGCCCGTGGCGTCATGCTCTACGTCACGCTCATCATCGTCTCGTGGCTGGCCGCAATCGTATTCATGTATACGGAGAACCGGTTCGCCGGCATTCTCTTGCTCTGCGTGCCGTTTGCCGGCGTCTTGCTGATTGCGCTGGATGCTTTTCGTTGCGCCAAGGAACAGCGGCTGGATTACCGCTTGGCCTGGTTCAACAGACCCTGGGCTTATGCGGGGATTTTCATGCTCTTGCTCGTTACGGCAAATCCTCTTATGGATTATTTCGTCGGAAAAAATGTAGTCCGCGCATTTTATGTCACCTCCGACAGCATGGAGCCAGCCATTCTGGTAAAAGATATCTTAGTCATCAACAAGCTTGCCTTTCCAGAAAAGGGAGACATTGCGCTGATTGAATTTGGGAAAAAACCCAAGGCAACCGCCCAGCTGACAAATATCATGGAGGGGCAGGTCATCAGCAGGATTATCGCGGGGCCGGGCGACACACTTGAAATCCGCGGCAAGGATGTATTCGTGAATGGCGAGAAACTGGTGGAACCTTATGCCTATTACAGCAACGAGGTAAGCACGATCAATATGGGCGAAGAAATGGCCAAATTCGGCCCCAGGCAGATTCCCGCGGATCATTACTTCGCCCTGGGAGATAACCGGAACTTTGGCGTGGACAGCCGAATTCTCGGCTTTATCGGCAAAAACAGGGTTGGCGGAAAAGTCACCAAGGTATTCTGGTCGTGGAACCTCGCCCACGACTCTATCCAGTGGGACAGGACGGCCAAATCCCTAAAGTAACCGCTGCCTGCCCCGACCGAGCAGGATGTCTAGATGGCGCGCCTGGAATAAACCCCTAGGAAAAGCGCTGTTGCAGATACTGGATGATATCGCCGGATTCGTACATCCAGCGGCTATTGCCCTGCTCGTCGGTGATTTTCAGGCACGGGGTCTGGATCTTGCCGCCGCCTTGCAGCAGGGCTTCGCGGTGCTCTGGGTCATGCAGCGCGTCACGCAATTCGATGTTCAGGGAAAGGCGGCTGATCTCCTTCCGTACTTTCATGCAGAAGGGGCAGCTTTTGAACTGGTAAAGCGCCAGATTCTGGCATTCCCGGTCCACCTGCTGCTGAGCCTCAGCAGGGCGCTCAATGCCCTGCGGGGTGCTCAGCTTTTCTCCGGCCAGCATGAACGGCGTCAGCACAAGGCGCAGGGTTCTGAAAAACGTTCTCACAATAAACTTCATAATTTCTCAATCAATTTGGTTGCTAAATATCAATTATGCTGCGAAGGGCGTGGATTCTACTGCACTTGAAGCCAGACCCCTAACGTTTCCCGCCCAGGATCGATCCCAGCACGCCACGGACGATTTGTCGACCTAGTTGCGAGCCGATGGCGCGGGCAGCACTTTTGATGGCGGCTTCAGCGACGCCCTGGCGGTTGCTGCCACCACCTCCTCCACCCAGCATGCCGCCAATGCTGTCCAGCCAGCCGCCGCTGGCGGGTTTTGTGGCTTCAGCCTTGCTGGATGGGGCGGGGGTTTGTGCCGCCCGTTCCTTAAGTTTTTCATAGGCGGATTCGCGATCCACTTCGGCTTCGTAGTGGCCATAGATCACCGATTGTTTGATGATGGCTTGGCGTTGCTCTGGGGTGATGGGCCCGAGCTGGCTGCGCGGCGGGACGATCAGGGCGCGTTCCACCGGGTGCGGGCGGCCCTTTTCGTCGAGCAGGGAAACCAGGGCTTCGCCCACGCCTAGCTCGGTGATGGCGGCTTCCACATCCAGGCCGGGATTGGCGCGGAAGGTTTCCGCCGCGGCGCGCACCGCTTTCTGGTCGCGCGGCGTGAAGGCGCGCAGGGCGTGCTGGACGCGGTTGCCGAGCTGGCCGAGGATTTTGTCCGGTACATCCAATGGGTTTTGCGTGACGAAGAAGACGCCGACGCCCTTCGAGCGGATCAGGCGGACGACTTGTTCGACCTTGTCGGTCAGCGCCTGCGGTGCATCGGTGAATAACAGATGCGCTTCGTCGAAGAAGAACACCAGCTTCGGCTTTTCGAGGTCGCCGACTTCGGGCAGTTCCTCGAAGAGTTCGGCGAGCAGCCAGAGCAGGAAGGTGGAGTAGAGCGCCGGGGCGTGGATCAGCTTGTCGGCGGCGAGGATGTTGATGACGCCGCGGCCGTTTTCATCGACCTGCATCAGGTCGTGAATATCGAGCATCGGCTCGCCGAAGAAGAGGTCGCCGCCTTGTTCTTCAAGGGTCAGCAGGCCGCGCTGGATGGCGCCGATCGAGGCGGTCGACACGTTGCCATATTCGGTGGTGAAGCTTTTGGCGTTCTCTCCGACGTGCTGGATCATGGCGCGCAGATCCTTGAGGTCGAGCAGCAACAAACCCTGATCGTCGGCGATCTTGAAGACCAGTTGCAGCACGCCGCTCTGCGTGTCGTTCAGGTTGAGCAGACGGGCGAGGAGCAGCGGCCCCATATCCGAGATTGTGGCGCGGACGGGAATGCCGCCCTGGCCGAAAACGTCCCAGAAGGCGACCGGGTTGGCGTAGGGGACGAAGCCTTCGAGGCCAAGTTCGTCAATGCGCTTTTGCAGTTTGGGGCTGACCACACCGGCCGCGCCGGCGCCCGAGAGGTCGCCCTTTACGTCCGCCATGAAGACCGGCACGCCGGCGTAGGAAAGGCGCTCGGCCATCGACTGCAGGGTGACGGTTTTGCCGGTGCCGGTGGCGCCGGTGATCAGACCATGGCGATTGGCCATTTGCGGCAGCAGGGCGGGGTAACCGTCTTCGGACTTGGCGAGATAGAGGGGTTCGGACATGGCGGCAATTTTGGCAAGTGGGGAAAATTGGATTATTACAGTAAAAACTACGCAGGCGACATTTGTGCTCGCGAGTTTGTCGATGTGACGCAGCTTGCACAAACAACTATTTTGTTATAACATTGTTGCAACATTAACGC
>JAUSBJ010000026.1 GCA_030652035.1 Sulfurimicrobium sp. | reverse complement strand
ATCACCGTGCAGGTCACGGCGCGGTAACGTCGCCTTCAGCACTGCGTGGCTACACCGCCTTTGTGCTGTCCAAAATGTCCCGCCTGCAAGGCGCTTCCGGCATCCACGTCGGCACCATGGGCTACGGCAAGATGGAAGGCGCGGCGGATGACCGCAACATCGCCTACATGATCGAGCGCGATTCTGCTGATGGTCCTTACTACCATCAGGAATGGCACGGCATGAAGCCCACCACCCCGATCATTTCCGGCGGCATGAACGCGCTGCGCCTGCCAGGCTTCTTCGAGAATCTGGGCCATGGCAACGTGATCAACACCTCAGGTGGCGGCTCTTACGGCCACATCGACAGCCCGGCAGCCGGCGCGATCTCCCTGCGCCAGTCCTACGAGTGCTGGAAAGCGGGCGCAGACCCGATCGAATTCGCGAAAGAGCACAAGGAATTTGCCCGCGCATTCGAATCCTTCCCAGGCGATGCAGACAAGCTGTTCCCAGGCTGGCGTGAAAAGCTGGGCGTGCACAAGTAAGCTCGGTTTGAATGTAATGAAGTGAAAATCGCCCCCACCTGCTGGGGGCGTTTTTTTCCGGGTGAATGCACACTTTTCACCCACGGATTACGGAGGAAAAATGACCGACAAAGAACAATACAAGGTTCACAAGGAACCTTTCTACCAGCCCCAAAGCAACGAGATCAAACTCTACGAAGCTGCCTATAGATCCCGCCTGCCCGTGATGGTCAAGGGTCCAACCGGTTGCGGCAAGTCTCGTTTCGTCGAATACATGGCCTGGAAACTGGACAGACCGCTGATTACGGTAGCCTGCAACGAGGACATGACAGCCTCCGACCTGGTCGGCCGTTATCTGCTCGACGCCAACGGCACGCGCTGGCTGGATGGCCCGCTGACCACGGCGGCGCGTATCGGCGCCATCTGCTACCTGGACGAAATCGTCGAAGCGCGCCAGGACACCACGGTGGTCATCCACCCGTTGACCGACCATCGGCGCACCCTGCCGCTGGACAAGAAAGGCGAGTTGCTCGAGGCGCACCCCGATTTCCAGCTGGTCATCTCCTACAATCCCGGTTACCAGAGCCTGATGAAGGATCTCAAGCAATCCACCAAGCAGCGCTTCACCGCATTTGATTTCGATTATCCGGATGCAAAGCTGGAAACTGCCATCGTGGCCAAGGAAACCGGTCTCGACGAAGAAACCGTGGCTAAGCTGGTTAAAATCGGCGCCACGGCGCGCCACCTTAAAGGCCACGGCCTGGACGAGGGCATCTCGACCCGCCTGCTGGTTTACGCCGCCACTCTGATCAAAGACGGCGTGGACCCTGTTGACGCCTGCCGCATGTCACTGGTGCGCCCGATCACCGACGATGCGGATATTCGCGATACACTGGACCATGCGATTGACGCGACTTTTGCCTGAGACAGGAAACGAATTAATCACGGGCTGAACGAATGGAGAGGCAAGCCGGATTCCCTTGCTCTCCCCGCGCTTATTACTGGATGTTTCAAGGGTGAAAATGGCTGAAGTAAAAACCAAGTACGAACACCCCCTGATGAAGGGCTACCGCGAGCAGCTCAATTGCGGATTCCCGCAAGTCGCCGATGTTTTCGATGACTGCATGGAGGAAGCGCTGTCCATTTTGTCGAAGGATGGCGTGGACGCCTATCTTGAGGCCGGCGGTTTTCTATGCCGGATGGGACGCGGCGTCGAACCGGCGCTGATTTTCCTCGAGGAATGGCCTTCAACCGCCAAACGACTGGGCGAATCCGCACTACCGCTCGTCATGGAATTCATCCGCAAGATGTACAAATCGCCCAACGGCAAGGCCATTGTCCCGTTCCTTCAGTCGATGGCGGCAATTGCCCGCCGCCTGCCTTCGAGGGAGCAGATGCAGGACTACATGGATCTGGCGCTGAATTTCATGAATCGCACCACCGGATCGATTCACGGCATCCACACCACCTTCGCCAGCCCCGGCTTGCCCGGTTTCTACGCCCAAACGCCCTACCTGCTCAGCCAGATTTCCCTGCAGGGACTGAAAAACTGGGTGGAATACGGCATCCGCAATTACGGCGACCACCCTGAACGCCAGATCGATTACTTCAGCCTGCAATCCGCTGACAGCAAGGCCGTCATGCAGCGCGAGCGCCACGGCACCCTGCTGGTGGACAACGAGCGCAAGCTGGACATGTATCTGCGCGGGCTATGGGAACACCACGATTACCTGGTGCCTTACTCGCTGGGCTTCGACGAACTGCGCAAACCCGTTCCCTACTATGACAAACTGGGCATCCGCCTGCCGGATGTGTATGACGACTTCAACGGGATCGCCGGAATTGACCGCTACCGCGCCACGCTGGCCCATGTCATGGGACACAAGCGCTGGACCACACCGATTTTTGCCGACAATTTCAGCCCCTTCCAGCGCATGGCGATTGAATTTTTCGAGGATGCCCGTATCGAACACCTCGCCATTCAGCACTATCCAGGCTTACGCCGTTTATTCATAGCGCTGCACCCCAGGCCGGTGGAAGGCGCCTGCGATCCGGAAACCACCTCCTGCCTGCGCTTTCGCCTCGCCATGCTGTCGTACGCCCTGCTCGACCCTGAGCACGGCTACCAGGACGCCCATCTCAAGGATTTTGTAGCCCGCTTCCATGAAATCATGTCCAAGGGAGAATCCAGCACCGAGGACATCGCCGGCCTCGCCATCAGCTATGTCGCCAGGACGCGACGCCAGAGCGACCAGCTCGCCAGGGTGCATTTCGACGATACCGAGATAGACTATCGCGACGACAACCGCCATATGTGGCGCTTCCATGAACAGAGCGACGATGAGGAAATGTTCGACGACCACCGCAAGGTCGAATGGGAAGAAGAGCCGACCGGGCTGCCGCCGCGCCACTACCCGGAATGGGACTACCTCAGCCAGACCTTCCGCCCGGACTGGGTGAGCGTGTACGAAGCCTTGCACCCCAAGGGCAATGCGAGCGACATCGACAAGCTGTTGGCCAAACACGACGCTCTGGCCAAGCGCCTGAAACGCATGCTGGACCTGCTCAAACCGCAGGAAAAAGTGCGTATCCGCTACCAGGAAGAAGGCAGCGAACTGGACCTGGACATCGCCCTGCGCTCCCTGATCGACTTCAAGAGCGGATCCAGCCCGGACCCGCGCATCAACATGAGCCACAAGACCAGCGGGCGTGATATTGCCGTGATGCTGCTGCTGGATCTTTCCGAGTCGCTCAATGAAAAAGTTGCGGGCGCCGACCAGACCATTCTCGAGCTTTCCCAGGAAGCGGTCTCCCTGCTCGCCTGGGCGGTGGAAAAACTGGGCGACCCCTTCGCCATCGGCGGCTTCCATTCCAACACCCGCCACGACGTGCGCTACATGCACATCAAGGGCTACAGCGAACACTGGAACGACGAGGTGAAAGCGCGCCTGGCCGCCATGAAGGCGGCCTATTCCACCCGCATGGGTGCGGCCATGCGCCATGCCGCGCATTACCTTGAATCCCAGAAGGCCGACAAGAAACTGATGCTGATCCTCACCGACGGGCAACCCTCCGACGTGGACACCAAAGACGAGCGCGTGCTGATCGAAGACGCCCGGCAAGCCGTGAAGGAACTGGATCAGAAGGGCATTTACGCTTACTGCATCAACCTCGACCCCAAGGCCGACGAATACGTCAGCGATATCTTCGGTAAACAGTATACTGTTGTGGACAACATTCAACGCCTCCCTGAACGCTTGCCGGAACTGTTCATGGCACTCACCAAGTAAGCAATGCAATGATTTTCGACAACCTAGCCAACGCCGACCGCTACGCCACCCTGCACGCCCTGTTCCCGCGCGCCTTCGAGTTCCTGCGCAACACCGACCTGAAAGCGTTGGCGCCGGGGCGCTATCCCATCGAAGGGGAGCGCCTCTTCGCGATTGTGGAGACGGTCGCCGGGCGTAGCCGCGACCAGGCAAAGCTGGAGCGCCACCGCAAATACATCGACATCCAGTTCGTGCTCGAAGGCACGGACGAGATGGGATGGAAGCCGGTGTGCGACTGCGGCGAGCCGATCGCCGACTACCATGCAGAGAAGGATATCCAGTTTTTCCGCGATGCTCCGGCAAGCTGGATTGCCACGCCACCCGGCGCTTTCTGCATCTTTTTCCCGGAAGATGCGCACGCGCCTCTGGTCAGCAACGACGGGATACGCAAGGTGATTCTCAAGATTGCAGTGGCGTGACGGATTCTGTCCGGCTCTCGCATGAATCGCGCCACCTCCCTGCCCGAAATCCAATCCCGCCTGCGTAGCCTGGCCAGTCCTGAAACCGCCCGCATCCTTCAAGGTTTCTTCAAGACCGGGCCGGGCCAGTACGGCGAAGGAGATGAATTTCTCGGCATCAAGGTGCCAAAGGTCCGCGCCGTCGCCAAAGAATTTCCTGTTGTTAACCTTGATATAGCGCTCGAACTGCTCCACTCCCGATTTCACGAAGAGCGTCTGCTGGCGGTGCTTTTGCTGATGCGCCTATTTTCTGCCGCCACCGCCCCTGAACGCCATGGCGTCTTCCAAGCCTATCTTGCCCATTCCACATGGATCAACAACTGGGATCTGGTGGATATTTCCGCGCCCCACGTGGTTGGCGCTTTCCTCGCCGACCAGGCGCGCGCGCCGCTGTACCAGTTGGCGCGCTCGGCTTCCCTGTGGGAGCGGCGCATCGCCATGGTGGCGACCCTGCACTTCATCCGCCACAACGATTTCGGCGACACCCTGCAACTGGCCGAACTTCTGCTGAACGACAAGGAAGACTTGATGCACAAGGCCAGCGGCTGGATGCTCAGGGAGGTAGGCAAGCGCGACCGGGCACTGCTGGAAGCATTCCTGGACCGGCACGGCCGATCCATGCCGCGCACCATGCTGCGCTATGCGATCGAACGATTTCCTGAAGATATGCGGCAGGCCTACCTGCGCAGATAAGCGGCAACATCAAGTTGCGTTTCAGGCCAGAGCAATCCGGAGTAAAATCCGTGCCTACGAATTTTGAGGAATCATCATGACCGAAGCCCTGTTCCAAACCGACATCAAAAGCCTCAAGCTGCTCAACCGCGGCAAGGTGCGCGACATCTACGAAGTGGATAGCGAAAAGCTGCTGATTGTCACCACAGACCGGCTGTCCGCCTTCGACGTCGTGCTGCCCACGCCCATACCCGGCAAGGGACAGGTCCTTACATCGGTTTCCAACTTCTGGTTCGAGAAGCTCAAGCACATCGTCCCCAACCAGCTCACGGGCGTTGCACCCGAATCCGTGGTCGCAGACAATGAAAAAGCCCAGGTCGCAGGCCGAGCCCTGGTCGTCAAGAAACTCAAGCCCCTGCCGATCGAAGCCATCGTGCGCGGCTACCTGGTCGGCTCAGGCTGGAAGGAATACCAGAAGAGCCAGAGCGTATGCAGCATCCCCCTGCCTGCCGGGCTGCGCGAAGCGGACAAGCTGCCACAGCCGCTGTTCACCCCTTCCACCAAGGCCGAGGTCGGCGCGCACGATGAAAACATCAGCTTCGCCCGTGCCGAGGAACTGCTCGGCACGGCGCTCGCGGCCAAAGTGCAGCAAGCCGCCATCGCGCTGTACCGTGAAGCCGCCGAATACGCGGCCACCAAGGGCATCATCATCGCCGACACCAAGTTCGAATTCGGCCTGGACGATGCAGGCACGCTCTATATCATCGACGAAGCCCTGACCCCTGATTCCTCGCGCTTCTGGCCGGCGGATCAATACCAGCCGGGTTCCAATCCGCCCAGCTTCGACAAGCAGTATGTCCGAGACTGGCTCGAATCCGTCGGCTGGAACAAGAAACCCCCTGCACCGGCACTGCCCGCCGACGTGGCCGCCAAAACCGGCGAGAAATACCGCGAGGCGCTGGAGCGGCTGACCAAATAGGACGGGGGGCATCTGTCCGCCCGCTGACCAAGCGGCATGCTGCGTCAGGGCATCAGCCGCTCTTCCCTTCGCCCCCGCAATGCCTCGTATAGCTGAGCCGGCCCAAGCAGCACATCCTTCAGGCCTTCACGCACACGCACGGAATCCAGGGCCTGCCTGCTCATCGTGCCGTGCGCCGCCAGCGCGTCCATGACCGCGTTCATGATTTCCTTGGCAAGGTCGGGGGAATCGGCGAATTGCTGCCTGGTGCTGTTGGTGGCCTGCTGCATCAGAATCTCGGATTCCAGCAGTTTGCCCTTCAGCACGTTATTCACATATACCAGCTTGTCATCGTCCGTCAGCTCCCCCTGGAACAGGTCGTTCACCCTGGCGATGATTTCGTAGAGCAGGGCTTTTTCTTTTTCCTGCACCGCACCACTGCCAGCCTCGCCCAGCGGGTCAAGCTTGGGATATTCGCCATCCTCGCCTAGCGGCAAGGTGCGCTTGCCCTGGTTTTTCAGGTGATGGTGAGTGAGCATCACCTTGGATAAATCAATCTCCTCTCGCTCGCGTCCGAATTCCAGCAAGGGCAGCAGTCGCTTGAAGAACCAGTAGCGTTTTTCAATCGCGGTGTTGCCATAGTCGAAAATCTGCGACAGGAAGGCATAGATGCGCTGGAATGCGCCCAAATCGGCCTTGAAAAGCCCCAGGGTGCATTTTCCAGCCCAAAGTGGACATCGAGTCCACTGCAAACTGGAAACGAATTCCACGGCAAAGTGGACACTGATTCCACGAGAAACTGGACAGGATAAGCCTAGCGAAGCAGACGCGGATAACCGTGGCATCCTCGAC
>JAUSBJ010000025.1 GCA_030652035.1 Sulfurimicrobium sp. | reverse complement strand
TAGCCTTTGGCTTCACCGCCAAATTTCTTCGACAGGATCGTCGTGATCGCCGCCGTCAAAGTCGTCTTGCCATGATCCACGTGACCAATCGTACCCACGTTTACGTGCGGTTTGGTACGCTCAAACTTGCCTTTTGCCATGATCTAGTCGTCCTCTCTAGCGCGAAATTAAAATGGTGCCCATGGACAGAATCGGACTGTCGACCTCTCCCTTACCAAGGGAGTGCTCTACCACTGAGCTACATGGGCAGCAACCTGGAGCGGGTGAAGGGAATCGAACCCTCGTCGTAAGTTTGGAAAACTTCTGCTCTACCATTGAGCTACACCCGCAGCTTTACTTATCGACCAAAAACAGCCATTACAGCCGCTTCAGCACCCTATTTATTCTGGTGGAGGGGGAAGGATTCGAACCTTCGAAGGCAGAGCCGTCAGATTTACAGTCTGATCCCTTTGACCGCTCGGGAACCCCTCCGTTAACGAAGCGCGCTATTCTCTATTTTTTCATCGGGCATGTCAACATAAATCGCATTTCATACACTATGGATCCTCATTAGCCTGCCGCTTCCTTGACTACGTGCCGGTGTCGGCGGCTGATCGGCAGCCTTTCCTCCAGGCCTCGCAGCAGGACTGACCAAGCCACCCCTCCAGCCTCGTCTTCGCTGGCGTGGCGCTGCCTTTCAAAGCCTGCGATGAAGTCCCTGGCCACGATGCAATTGCGGTGTATGCGAACGAAGCGCTCACCAAACTCCTGCTCAAGATTGGTCAAAGACTCTTCCGTTAGATATTCATGCGTCAGTGTTCTCATGGTTACATATTTCTGTTCCGCCCTCAGATACACAATGTCCGCCACTGGCACCAGCATCACTTTTCCACCAATACTTACACTGAGATGGACACGCGATTGGCGCGACACGGCGCCCAATTGCAGTTGCGAATAGGCCTGCGCTTTGCGCAACGAGATTATCAGACGGTCGCGCCTTACTGGCTTCAGCAGGTAATCGATGGCATTTACCTCGAACGCCTCAATGGCGTGTTGATCAAATGCGGTACTAAAAATCACAGCAGGCGGATTTTTTAGCTTCAGCATGTGCCTCGCCAACTCGATCCCATCCATTTCCGGCATGCGTATATCCAGCAAAACCACGTCAGCCCGATTGTGCTCCAGCCATTCAAGCGCTTCCCGCCCTGACGCCGCTTCGCCAGCCGTAGTCACTGGCAAAGCTTCAGCGCAATCTGCGAGCACTTCACGCAGGCGATTACGCGCTGGCGCCTCGTCATCTACGATCAATACGTTGATGGCATCAGTCACTTTTCACTGCCTCATAATTGCTTATAGGGAATCACGATGTGTACCTGATATGCATTGTCGCTGATTTGCGTCGTCAGGCTGGCCTCGGCATCAAAATGCAAGGCCAAGCGTTCGCGGATGTTTCCCAGCGCCATTTTGTTGCCGCCATGGTGGCTGCCTTCGTTACGATAGGGGTTGCGCAACACCAAGTGAACCAGATTACGGCTTCTGTATATGTTGACGCATATCTCTCCCGGCATGCTTGATGGCTCGATACCGTGGTATACCGCATTTTCCAGCAGGGGCTGCAAAACCAGGGGGGGGATGAGTGCGTCGGACGGCATCTTTTCGATGTGCCACGTCACCTGCAAACGCTCCCCCAGCCGCAGCTGTTCCAGCCCGAGGTACTGACGACTCAAGGCCACTTCCCGTTCCAAGCTGACAAGGTTGAGATTGTCCGCCATGAGCACGCGGAACAAATCGGCCATGTCCTCCAGCGCGCTTTCCGCGCGTTTCGGATTACTTCGAATCAGGCTCAGCACTGCGTTGATGCTATTAAACAAAAAATGTGGCCGGATCCGCGCCTGCAACGCCTGCAATCGGGCCTCGGCCAGCGCTGGCGAAAGTGCACGGCTGCGTAAGTTAAAATAAGCCAGCAGCGCGGCGGTCAACAAAAAAGTGAATATCCAATATTGGTAAAGCTGAAAATATCCCCCTGTCGCCAGCAACTCCCTTCCCAGAAAATAAGCCAGCGTCGCCAGCAACTCTTCCAGCAGCACGACTATCACAATCCCACCCGAATAAGGCATGCGCTCCAGAAATTTCTGCCCAAGGCACAGCAGCAGCAGACTTAACAACAACACCGGCTGCACCACCGCAGCAATCCCAATCAATTCCTGCCACAATATCACCCAGCTGGAAGATTTCAGGCCAGCCGAGACCAGGCTCATTCCATTCACAGCAAGCAAAATGCGCAGGCTTACGCCCAAGTTGCAAAAATTGGGCAGGGCCACCGGGGGCCGCTGATTTTGATTTATACTTGCCATGTTCCTAATTCTGAATAAGACCCCGACACGATGCAAGATAAAAGCCCGTCTGCCGCTCAGGCCTGGTCCGGCCGTTTCAACGAACCTGTTTCAGATCTGGTCAAACGCTACACCGCTTCCATTCATTTCGACCGCCGCCTGGCTGAATTCGATATCCAGGGCTCACTCGCCCACGCCGATATGCTTCATGCCGTCGGCATCCTGAAGATAGACGACCTTTCATCCATCCGCAAGGGGATGCAGCAGATTCAGGAAGAAATTCGCTCCGGCCAGTTTGGCTGGTCTATCGATGCGGAAGACGTGCACCTTAACATTGAAAAACGTCTTACCGAACTGGTCGGCGATGCAGGCAAACGTCTGCATACCGCCCGCTCGCGCAACGATCAGGTGGCAACCGATATCCGCCTGTGGCTGCGTAGTGAGATTGATGCGCTGTCCGCCCTGATCAGGAATCTGCAAATCGCGCTGCTGGATCTTGCCGAGCAGCACAGCGACACCGTAATGCCCGGTTTCACACATCTGCAGGTCGCTCAGCCAATCTCGTTTGGCCACCACCTCATGGCGTACTTCGAAATGCTCAAGCGCGACAGTGAACGCCTGTCCGACTGCCGCAAACGGGCCAACCGCCTGCCGCTGGGAGCTGCCGCGCTGGCCGGCACCAGCTACCCGATCGACCGTGAAATGGTAGCTCGTGAACTGGGTTTCGACGGCGTATGCGAGAACTCGCTGGACGCAGTTTCAGATCGTGATTTCGCCATCGAATTCACTGCTGGTGCCGCACTCATCATGACTCATCTCTCACGCCTGTCGGAAGAACTGATCCTGTGGATGAGTCCCTGCTTCGGTTTCATCGACATTGCCGACCGCTTCTGCACCGGCTCCAGCATCATGCCGCAAAAAAAGAATCCCGATGTACCGGAACTGGTGCGCGGCAAGACCGGACGAGTCAACGGCCATCTGGTCGCACTACTGACCCTGATGAAATCCCAGCCCCTGGCCTACAACAAAGACAACCAGGAAGATAAGGAACCCTTGTTCGATACGGCAGACACCCTCAATGCCACATTACGCATCTATGCCGAAATGATTAGCGGCATCACGGTCAACAAGGATGCGATGCGGCAAGCCGCTTTCCAGGGTTATGCCACAGCCACCGACCTGGCGGACTACCTGGTCAAGAAAGGCCTGCCTTTCCGCGATGCACACGAAGCGGTGGCCCGTGCAGTACGTTACGCGGAAAGCCGAAAATGCGACCTGAGCGAACTCACGCTGGCTCAGTTATGCGAATTCTCGCCCCTGATCGCCAATGACATCTTCGACGTTCTGACGCTGGAAGGGTCGCTCAATAGCCGCAATCACACAGGGGGGACCGCACCTGAGCAGGTCAGGAAAGCCATACAAAGAGCGAGAAAATCCCTGAGCGCATAAAAATTCTATTGCCTGGCGCTTAGGCACAGGATTTTGCCCCTCAGTGGAAAAAGGAAAGCTTGAGCATCTCAGGTCTGAGCGTGACAATCGCCAATGTACAACTGCAATTCAAGCATGGCGACTACCGCAAAATGATCCGCCCACCCCATTTGGCAGAACCGTTTCAGAAGTTTTTCTCACCGCCCTACATAATACAGGGCTGCTCAATCCGCTTGCGTTATCACTTCCCATGCCGCCCAGCGGCAAACAGGATGTGCGCTTGATCAAGGCAGGCACAGCTTAAAGACCGCGCCTTTCAGGAAAGCACCATTATTGGCCAGCCGAATGAAGCCTTTTTTTCCCTGACTGTGGTGTAGTGCCGCGGTAGTGGCGGCAAAATACAACCCAAGTCCCGTCCCCCCTCTCCTCAGATCGAGCCTTGCCTGGGCAACCCCTTCTGCCAACATTTCGGGCGGGAAGCCGGGGCCATCATCTTCGACCTGGAAACACAAAAAACCATCATCCCTAGCCGCGCTGATTCGGACTTTCCCTGCGCTGAAGCGCAAGGCGTTGTGGACTGCATTAAGCAAGATGCCCCGTACGATTTCTCGGTCAAAAAACCCGTACAGCGCCTCACCGCCTTCAACGATCAATTCCGCTGCACGTTGCTCACCCAGCAAAGGCCTGATTTCGAGCGCCACATCCTGCATCAATTCAGCCGCCTCGTGGTAGGCGATATCGAACTGGTAATGTCCCTGAGCGATGCGATAGAGTCCCAGCAAATGCGCCAGTTGCTGCGCGATCTGGGCGCCGCCCTGATCAAGCCGGTTTAATGCCATCTGCGCCGAGGCGTGTTCCTTGACCCAGGTTTCCCGGCTGACTTCCTCTACAGCGCTCAGCAGCAGGAACAGCTGATTCTTGATTTCATGGATATTGGAAGCGAATAAAGAAGCAAAATCGAGGATCCCCAATGGCTCGCCCTGCCCATCAGGACGAGTCACTTATTGACCCCGAACTTGATCGCAAGATCTTTGTACATCGCATTCAGGGTGAGATATTTTTTGTGCTGGGGATCACGCTGTTTCACCGTGTCCAGGTATTCCCGGATGGTGTGCGCCAATTGTTCGTCCCAGCCGGTTTGCCCAAGATAAGTCAGGATCGCGTGGGCGGCATTGAGCACCACCACGTTATTTGCCTTGAGCTGATCGGCCGCCTGCATCAACAACTCAACAGAACCTTTCAGATCACCCGCCTGAGCCAGCTTCACGGCACGGTTGTTGAGCGCGATCACTTCGCGCGAGGAATTGCTGATCAGATCCTTGCCATGGTCATGCATGCCCATGCGCTGGAACATCTGCTCTGCGCGCTTCAATACGGCCGGATTGTCATGATTGTTCTTGACCAGATCTTGCGTAATCTTTTCACCCGCAGCCTGATCGCCTAGCTGAAAACAGGCGCGAACCATGTCCAGGGCAAGGGACTCCGGCTTTTTTGCCGCCGTATCGAATAGCGCCTGCGCCTCAGCGAATGCGCGGTCTGCAGCCTCCTTGTCGCCCGCCCTGTTGTATATCATGCTACCCAATACGGCAGAATGGAGCATGACCTGCGGCGAATCATCAAAAGTCTTGCGGGCATTACCCATAACCTTCAGCGCCTGATCGTACTCGCCCTTGTCGAGAAAAATGCGGCTCAGGTTGGCGAAATCCTCGGGTTCGGTAAAGGAAGAAAATTTGCCGAATTCCAGCACGGCTTCGAATGCGCCCTGCGCAGTATCCAGATCCTCGTTGAGATAAGCGGTTTCACCCAGATCTTTCTGCCGCTGCAAGGTGCGTGGCGATTTGGCTACGGCATCCATCAAAACCCGCTGCGCCGAGCTTTCGTCCCCGATGGCGGTATAAGCCTTGGCCAGCCAGTCATAGGCGGACATGTAATTGGGATGCTCGGCGACGATCTGCTGGAAACCGTCTGCCGCTGCCGCGTAGTTCTCAAGATAATACTGTGCTTGGGCCAGACCCATTCTGGCCCATGGAATTTCGCGCATGGCAAGAATGTGTTGATAAGTCTGGCTCGCGCTCTGAAACTCAGAAATCAGCAGCAACAACTCGCCCTTGAGGCGCAACACATCAAGCAAATAGGGTCCCGCTGCCTGCAGGCGCTGATCACACATCTGCACCGCCTTGCGCATTTCCTGGCGTTCCATCAACTCGTAAATTGGCGCCAGAAAGTTCTTTTTGTGCGTCAGGCGCTCAAGACGGCTACGCAGCACCTCTCCGCTAAAAGGTTTGATCAGATAATCGTCCGGCGCCAGTTCGACTGCACTGACCACTTTTTCGTAGCCACGCTCGGCGGTTACCATCATGAATACTGTGGTGTTCCGGATCAATCGCCGCCGCTTGAGCTCCTCAAGCAACTGCTGTCCATCCTTGGCATCGCCCAGGGAATAGTCGCAGAGGATGATGTCGTAATTACGATGCTCGATCTTGTTGATCGCATCCGCAGCATTTGCCGCCATGTCAACTTTGACGCCACCAAAGGTGGTGATGGTGATGCGCATCGAGGAGCGCACGCCGATGATGTCATCAATGACCAGAAAGGTCTTATCCTTGAAATCGACCGGCGCATTTTTTGCGCTGCGAAGAGCGGACATCTTAGGTATACCTCCCCAATTCCACCTTTTCACCCGCCTGCTCGCTTACATAATGGCCGAGGGAAGCGAAAAGCTCGCTGCCATCGCGCGTATTGCGCCAGGCATTGTCTTGCCAAAGATAGTGGTAACCGCCGGATTTTGCCGCCACCCACAGCTGCTGAGTGGCACTTTGGCGGTTGATAATAATCTTGCTGCCGTTCCCGAACTCCAGTTCGAGAATCCCGGCTGTCATTTCAAAATCGATATCCGCCTCGCTGGCCTCGATGGCCTGCTCGATTTTCGCCAAGGTCGCAT
Source organism: Sulfurimicrobium sp. (assembly GCA_030652035.1). Classification (GTDB taxonomy): domain Bacteria; phylum Pseudomonadota; class Gammaproteobacteria; order Burkholderiales; family Sulfuricellaceae; genus Sulfurimicrobium. The sequence goes on along the minus strand of JAUSBJ010000025.1, from coordinate 56,982 downwards.
CGACCAGTTGGCTAAACTCGGTTTCTGTCATGTCTAACCCGTGTGTTAAGATTTTGCGGTTAAATTTCCCTTGACCCTGCCTTTTTCTTGAGCGGCGGAGGGGAACCGAAGCGCGCCTTTGGCGCAATTTTTCATCAGGAGGATACTATGCGGCCCGTTTTCATGCTAGTTCTGTGCGGCCTGCTGCTTGCAGGCTGCGGCCACAAGGGCCCGCTCTACCTGCCGCCCCCCTCCTCCCTGCAACAGGATCCAAAGTGAACGCTTTTCCAATTCTGAACGGCGAACTGCACGCCGAAGCTGTTTCGCTAAGCCACATTGCCGCCCAGTTCGGCACGCCCTGTTATGTCTATTCGCGCGCCGCGCTGACCCTGGCCTATCAGGCTTTCGATGACGCGCTTGCTGAACGGGAACACCTGGTGTGCTACGCCGTCAAGGCCAATCCCAACCTCGCCATTCTCAATCTGTTTGCCCGCCTCGGGGCCGGGTTTGATATCGTTTCCGGCGGCGAATTGCAACGGGTACTTGCTGCCGGCGGCGACCCCAGTAAAGTGGTGTTTTCCGGCGTAGGAAAGACTGCCGGCGAAATGCGCCAGGCCCTCGAGGCTGGCATCCTGTGCTTCAATGTCGAGTCGGAAAGCGAGTTACTGCGGCTCAATCAGGTCGCCAGTAAAATGGCTAAAACCGCGCCGGTCAGCCTGCGCGTCAATCCCGACGTCGACCCCAAAACCCACCCTTACATTTCCACCGGCCTCAAAGGCAACAAGTTCGGCGTCGCCTACCAGGATGCGCCGCGTCTGTATCGCTTGGCCAGCACCCTGCCGCACATATCCATCCAGGGCATCGACTGCCATATCGGCTCGCAAATCACCGAAGTCACGCCCTTCGCCGATGCGCTCGACAAGGTGCTGGATCTTGTCGAGCGTCTCCAGCAGGATGGCATCACCCTGCACCACCTGGACCTAGGCGGCGGAGTAGGCATTCGCTACCTTGACGAGACTCCACCCCTGCCCGAGGAATATGCCAAAACTCTTCTGTCCCGGCTGGGCAAGCACAGGCAAAAAATCATCATCGAGCCTGGCCGCGCCCTAGTCGGCAATGCTGGCTTGCTGCTCACGCGGGTGGAATATCTGAAGCATGGTGAAACCAAGAATTTTGCCATCGTCGATGCTGCCATGAACGATCTCGCGCGCCCCGCCCTGTATGATGCCTACCATGCCATCCTGCCGGTCAATTCGGCCACAGGCGATACCCAAAACTACGAAATAGTCGGCCCGGTATGCGAAAGCGGAGATTTCCTCGGCCATGACCGCGAACTCGCACTGAATGAAGGTGACCTGCTGGCGATCATGTCGGCCGGGGCCTACGGCATGAGCATGAGTTCAAACTACAACACCCGTCCGCGTGCTGCGGAAATCATGGCAGATGGCGCCCGTGTTCACCTGGTGCGCGAACGCGAACAGATAGCTCAGCTCTTTGCCAGTGAGCGGCGGCTGCCGGACTAAGTTCAAAAAGGCGATTAACCACGGGGGACGAGGGGAAATCCCGACCAATTCCGGATAGATCCCTGAGCCTGGCCTCGTGTGTCCTGGGGTTAATTCGTTTTTTAAGGATCAAGTTTGCTCAAGCTTCTGATTGCCCCATCTCTTGGCGTAATGGCGGTTTTAGGTTTCGCGCCTTTCTACTGGTTCCCACTGACCATTCTGGCCCTGGCCGGGCTATTCCAACTCTGGATCAAGGCGTCCAGCGCCAAGCGGGCCGCCCTCGACGGATTCACTTTCGGCCTTGGGTTTTTCGGGACCGGAGTGAGCTGGGTATATGTCAGCATGCACGATTTTGGCGGCATGCCGATGGCAGCGGCGCTTGCGGCCACCACACTTTTCTGCGCATTTCTTGCCCTTTTGCCCGCACTTGTGGGCGGCCTGCAAGGGCGTTGCAAAAACACGCCGCTCACACTGCGTCTGATTGCGCTGATACCCGCCTTGTGGGCCCTGAGCGAATGGCTGCGAGGCTGGATACTGACTGGTTTCCCCTGGTTGGCAGTGGGTTATACGCAAGTGCCCTCAGGCCCCTTGGCTGGTTTCGCCCCACTACTCGGGGTCTATGGCGTGTCTCTCACGGTCGCGCTGTGCGCAGCGGCGCTGACACTTCTTTTTACAGGAAAGCAGCGTCTCCGAACCACCATCGCGATCACGCTACTGCTGTCCACAGGGTGGGCGCTGAAACAAGTGCAATGGGTCGAAGCGCTCGGCACACCGGTGACCGTTTCGCTGCTGCAGGGCAATATCGCACAGGACATGAAGTGGCGCCCGGAAAAAGCCCGGGCTACTTTGCAGACCTATGCCGAACTGATGGCCACAAGCCAAGGCCGGCTTATCATCATGCCGGAAACTGCCCTGCCCATGTTCATCGCCGATCTCCCCCCTTTTTATCTCGAACAACTGGAGGCTGTAGCGCGGCAGCGTGGTGGCGACCTGGTTTTCGGCGTTCCCGAGGAGGGTGCGCCAGGCGAGTATTTTAATAGTGCATTCAGCGTGGGATCATCGCCGACACAAACTTACCGCAAATCGCATCTTGTGCCGTTTGGCGAGTTCCTGCCGCTACGACCCCTGCTCAGTTGGGTGTTGAATATTCTGCACATCCCCCTGTCCGACTTTTCCCGCGGTGCTGATGTGCAGCAGCCTATGGCCGTTGCCGGGATAAAACTGGCAGTGGACATCTGTTATGAGGACGTCTTCGGGGAAGAAATCATCCGTCAGCTGCCACAGGCGACCATGCTGGCAAACCTCACCAACGATGCCTGGTTCGGCCACTCCATTGGCCCTTGGCAACATCTGCAAATTGCCCAGATGCGCGCCCTGGAAAGCGGGCGCACCATGGTCCGCGCCACCAACACAGGCGTTACCGCCATCATCAACCATAAAGGTGAAATAGAGAAGCAAGCGCCCACTTTTATCACCACGATTCTGGAGGGGAAGGCACAGGCTTTCCAGGGCAGCACCCCTTACGTCCGCTTCGGCAACCTGCCCGCGCTGCTGCTGATGTGCCTGCTGCTCATTGCGACTTGGCGATTCCGGCCGTGAGCTGGTTATGCTATCTGCTGGAATGTGCCGACGGGACGCTCTACACCGGCATCACCAATGATCTGGAAAAACGTCTCAGTGCACATAACGCTGGCACAGGCTCGAAATACACCCGCTCCCGCTTGCCGGTACGGCTGCTATATTCCGAACACCACACTGACCGCGCTTCCGCCTCGCGGCGCGAAACAGCCCTCAAAAAATTAAGTCGTGCCGCCAAACTCGCACTCATAGCGAATGCAGCAGACCGGTCTTGGACGTCTTAACACGCCCAAGACTTCCGCATCCGGCCAAACACAAATACAATGTCCACGGATCTGAAGATCATATCTGCACGGATTGACCCAAACCAATCATCACAGTTGGTTTCAAGTACCCAACCCAACCGAAGGAGCGACAATATGAAACTGCGTTATCTGGCTGCAGCTGCGTTTTCCACTTCCATCGCCGTCCCTGCCCAGGCCGACGACATGGCCAAGTATCAGGATGAGGCCCGCAAGGTTGCAAAGGAGTTTGTTACCCAACTGGGCGGCGAACTGAAAAAAGAAATGGAAGCCAACGGCCCGGGATCAGCGATCAAGGTATGCCGCAATGTAGCCCCTGCCATTGCTTCCGACCTGTCGCGCAAGAACGGCTGGCAGGTCGGACGCGTTTCGCAGAAAGTCCGTAATCCGCTGCTCGGCACGCCAGATGCCTGGGAACAGAAAGTGCTGGCCGATTTTGACCTGCGCCTGGAGAAGGAAAATCCAGCCAACATGGATTTTGCAGAAATCGTATCGGAACCCCAAGGCAAGTATTTCCGTTACATGAAGGCGATCCCGACTCAGGACGCCTGCCTCAAGTGCCACGGCACGGATGAGGTCCGCGTTCAGGCAGCCAAGGACACTCTGGCCGCCGAATACCCACACGACAAGGCTACCGGTTACACACTGGGCCAATTGCGTGGCGCCATCACCATCAAGCGTCCACTGTTCTAAAAATCCAGGGGGCGGGTTCTCCGCCCCCTGGATTGCGTTCCAGCAAAAACTGTGGTGCAATTGAAACATCATCTGACAATGTCCTTAGCATAAGTCGTTGCTTTACCTCTTTATAGATTGTCGTTTAAAGTGTGCGCAATACGCCTTGATGCAGACAAATAAAGCCTCCATTCCCACATCGCCCTGCCAAGCATAGCAGGCCTTACTGAGCAAACAACCAACGTCACTCCCCAGGGGAAGACGCCGACCTGAATCTTGGCGAGTAATTACGATGAAATTTAGACATGGTCTCAATTTAATCTTGTTCTGGGCCTTGGCATCAGCCTTACCTTGTATAGGCGAAGAGGCTGATACCACCAGCAAGCCCAGTCTTACCCTGAAGGGCTTCGGCACCTTGGGCGTTGCCCGCTCCGACAACAATACGGTCCGGTTTGTACGTGATCTGTCCTCTCCGGATGGCCTGAGTCGGAACTGGTCGGGCAAGCTGGACTCGCTCCTAGGACTGCAGGCCAACATCCAGTTGAGCGAGCAAACCGAGGGCGTCATGCAGGTGGTCAGCCGTTATCGCTATGACGGCACTTACACCCCCGAAGTCACCTGGGCGTTCCTGCGCCATGATGTCTCTCCGGATTTCAGCCTGCGCGCCGGTCGCCTGGGAACCGAATTCTACATGCGGTCCGATTCACGCCTGGTGGGCTATGCCAATCTCACTGTGCGTCCACCACCGGATTATTACGGCGCTCTGGTCTTTTCCTATGTTGATGGTCTGGATATCAGCGCGACCACGCCCATGACTGGCGGCCTGCTGCGTGGCAAATTCTACGCTGGCGCATCTCCAGAGAAGACCCCGTTCGTGACTCAGCCGTGGGATCTTGCGGGCTCATTGATCGTTGGCGGACATGTAGACTACCTCTATGGCCCCTGGCAGGTTCGTGTTGGCCACACCCAGATTCACTTCGAAAACGAAACACCCATGAATGCCCTGGTTGAATCCATGGGGGGGCCGGCAAATTTCCTGACTTTTGTCCCGGAACTATCCGTGGCAGGCAAATCGAGCCGTTTCGACTCCCTTGGCGTGCTCTATGACGAAGGTCCGATCCAATTACAATTGATGCTCAGCCAGACCCGGCATGAAAGCACCCAATATGAAAACAGCAAAGCCGGCTATGCTATCGCAGGCTATCGCCTGGGCCACGTGACGCCCTACCTGGGTTATTCCCGGGTAAAATCATCAGCCAAGCTCCTGACCTCGCCTCCTCCGGCCTTCCTGGCCTCTTTGACGAGCAACCTCATGTCCCAGACCCACAGCGACCAGCACACCCTGTTTCTGGGCGGACGCTGGGATCTGCAACATAATTTGGCTCTGAAGGGACAGGTGGACTGGATACGCGGAACGCCTAATTCCCTGTTCCCCTTCCGTGGTGACGACACGCCTGCCGCCTGGAACGGCAACATGCGTGTTTTCAGCCTGACGCTGGATTTCGTGTTCTAGCGGCATACACATGATCATCCACCGTCAACTCCCCGCCCTGCTGGCATTGCTGGCCTTGCTAGCCACTTTTCATGCAGTGGCTGAGCCGGTAGTGGTGGTCAACGCCAGCAACGGCATCGAGCGTCTCAGCCGTGACGAGGTGATCAACATATTCCTGGGCCGTTACCGTCAATTTCCCTCCGGCCTCGCGGCCCTGCCCATCGACCAGCCGGCGGACCATCCCCTAAAGGCTCAGTTCTATCAAAAGCTGGTCAACAAAGATCTGGCGGAAATCAATGCCTATTGGGCACGCCTGATCTTCTCGGGCAGGACTTCCCCTCCGCGCCAGGCAACAAGTGAAATGGAGGTAGTGGAGTGGCTTGTTCGAAACCGCGGGGCGATCGGTTACGTAGACCATAGCAAGGTCGATGCACGCCTCAAGATCGTCATGGAATTCACGCCCTGAGGAAATGGCCATGAGAGCGCTCTGGAAACACAATCTCCTGTTTCGTTCCATTGCCATGGTTGTCGTCATTTCCAGCCTGCTAGGCCTGCTCACCATGAGCATTACCGCCGCAGTCACACATAAACGGGCTTACGAAACAGCAACCACACGGCTGCATCAACTCCTCGACACGGTAGAAAGCACGGTGCAAGTCGCCTGTTTCGTGGGGGACCAGACTCTGGCCGACGAGGTGGCTCAGGGTCTCCTGAGCAACAGTGAAGTCATGGAAGTAACCATCATCGCAGGCAAGCAAAGGCTGGCTCACAGGCAACGTGCCGGAACATCGGAAGCGATCACCAAACCTGCCTCCATCCTGCGGCGCGACATCTACTCTCCCTTCAACACCAAGCAGGTAATCGGCAGCATTCAGTTGGCGCCCCATCTTGAGCTTATCGAACGGGGCATTCAGGATGAGATCCGTTTTGTTGCGCTGCAACTGGGTTGGCAATTCATCGTGCTTGTGCTTGTGATGACAGGCACCTTGCTGCTCATTCTGCGTCCCATCAAAGCCATGTCCGATCGACTGCACCATATGGATGCAAAAGCCGGCGAGCGCCTGTCAACGCCCAAGGGACACGCTCACACGGAAATCGGACGCCTCGTGGATGATGTCAACGCGCTGGCCGGCCGCCTGATGGAGTCGCTGGAAGAGGAACGGGCGCTGAGCCTGCAACGGGAAATGGATGAGAAGAAATACCATGCCATTTTCGAGAATGCCGAATCCGGGATTTTCATTATCGACAGCGAAGGCCGGCTCTCTTCCTGGAATCCGGCCTTCGAACGCCTGCTGGAAGTCCCCAGCAGCAAGGCTATTGAGGGCGCGCTACACCTTGGCGCGTTGCCCTGGAACAATGCGTTGCGCCTCACCGAACTGATACAGGAAGTACTTCGCGACAACATTCCAAAAACCAAAGATCTCTCCCTGCACCTGCAAGATGGCACCCGCCGCTGGCTGAATCTCGTCCTCAGCCCCATCGGCGTCAACCTGCTGCAGGGGGTGGTGCATGACGTCACCGAACTCAAGGAGGCCGAGGCCACCGCCAAACTGCTGGCCGTCACCGACCCGCTCACCGGCCTGGCCAACCGCCACGGCCTGGAGGCAAAACTGCACAGCCTGGTGAAGGAATACACGCTTATCCAAAGCGGTGGCTACACGCTGATGCTGGTTGATCTGGATGAATTCAAGCGTATCAATGAAGGCCTCGGACGCCCCGCCGGTGACGAGGTTCTCAAGGTCACCACGACCCGGTTGTCCAACTGCGTCAAGGACAACGATACCGTGGCCCGTCTGAGCGCCGACACCTTCGGCATCATCCTGCACAACGTCACTCTGGGCGAGGACGCCGACAAGGTCGCCAGCCGCATCCTGCAGGCGCTGCGCCAGAGCCATTTTATCGACGGATCTCCCATCCGGCTGCACGCCAGCATCAGCATTGCCATTTTCCCCCACGACGGAGTTGATGTTCCAACCCTGCTGCGCCATGCCGAACTGGCTCTCGACAACGCCAAGGCCAGCGGCGGCGACACAGCGGTCTTTTTCGATCCCGACCTGGCCGAGGTGGCGGAGCAGCGCCGCCATCTCGAAAACGACCTCCGCCTGGCCCTCCGCAATGGGGATTTCCGGCTCTACCTGCAACCCATCGTCGACCTGAGCTACAACCGCCTCGCCGGGGCAGAAGCCCTGATTCGCTGGCAACACCCCATCCGCGGGCTGGTCCCGCCCGACGCCTTCATCCCCATCGCCGAACAGACCGGCCTCATCAACGACATTGGCTTGTGGGTACTGGATGCAGCCTGCGCCCAACTTGCAGTCTGGGAACAAGACAACCGCGACCTCCACCTGTCCATCAATGTCTCCGTCCGGCAAATCCCGGATGGGCTGCCCCCCTCCGCGCTGTCTGAGGCCCTTCAACGGTACGGGGTTTCTCCTGTCCGACTGGCGCTGGAGATTACCGAAGGGGTGTTCCTCAGCGACATCGAAAAAGCCCTCGGCTGGCTCAAAGCGGTGCATGAAATCGGCTGCCGCGTCTACCTGGACGACTTTGGCACGGGCTACTCTTCCCTGTCCTACCTGAAGCGTTTTCCCGTCGACACGCTCAAAGTGGACAAGTCCTTCGTGCAGGACATGCAGATCCATAGTAGCGAGCGGACGCTGGTCGAAGCGGTGGTTGCCATGGGCAGAAGTCTCGGCCTGGATGTCGTGGCGGAGGGAGTCGAGGCTGCCCACCAGGCCCAACTCCTGCGTGAAATGAATTGCCGTTATGCGCAGGGATATCATTATTCCCGCCCTGTTCCCATCGAGAACTTCGACATCGCCGCTGAACGGGTGGCCGCTCTGTTGGCCACACCAGCGCAATAACCACAGTGCCATTTGAAGCGGGGAGCGTGAAACGGAAATGAAATGAGGAGGAAGTTTCAGCCGCCCCATAAAAAGCAGTTCATCCTGGGTCACAGGATAGAACGCAGGATGTAAACAATACGCTGCGCAGCTCTGCCAAAGCGCACACAGGCAATTGTTTCCACAATAAGTTTTTTCGCTCCCAAAGCTTAAACTTCTGTTCCTGGATTCACAAGGACTAGCCTAATCAATTCTTGCCAGTCATTCCCGACCTCCCGGAAATGCAGTAAAATCAGTGCTTTTCCCCATTCCAATAATTTTCATGCTGAGTTTTCAACAGATTATCCTGACCCTGCAGGAATACTGGGACAAACAGGGCTGCGCCCTGCTCCAGCCCTACGACATGGAAGTGGGTGCTGGCACCAGCCATACCGCCACCTTCCTGCGCGCCATCGGCCCCGAACCGTGGCGTGCCGCCTACGTCCAGCCCTCGCGCCGCCCCAAGGACGGCCGCTACGGCGAAAACCCCAACCGCCTGCAGCACTACTACCAGTTCCAGGTCGTGCTGAAACCCGCACCGGAAAACATCCTCGAGCTTTACCTTGGCTCACTGGAAGCACTCGGTTTCGACCTGAAGAAGAACGACATCCGCTTCGTCGAGGACGACTGGGAAAACCCCACCCTGGGCGCCTGGGGGCTGGGCTGGGAAGTCTGGCTGAACGGCATGGAAGTGACCCAGTTCACCTACTTCCAGCAGGTCGGCGGCATCGACTGCAAACCGATCACCGGCGAGATCACCTATGGCCTGGAACGGCTCGCGATGTACCTGCAGGGTGTCGAAAACGTATTCGACCTGACCTGGACCAAGGGCCTGACCTACCGTGACGTGTACCATCAGAACGAGGTGGAGCAGTCCACCTACAACTTCGAGCACAGCGACGTGGAATTCCTGCTCAGCGCCTTCAATGCCTACGAAAAACAGGCCAAACACCTGATGGAACACCAGTTGGCCCTGCCGGCCTACGAACAGGTGCTGAAAACCGGGCATACCTTCAACCTGCTGGATGCGCGCGGCGCCATCTCGGTGACCGAACGCGCCGCCTACATCGGCCGCATCCGCAACCTGGCAAAGAGCGTCGCCCAGAGCTACCTGGATAGCCGCGCAAGGCTGGGGTTCCCGATGGCGGATATTTCTATCGCGGCGCTCGTATTGAGTCATGAAGAGATTGATGAAATAAAGGATCCAGAACGCAAATCGATGATTCAAAAAGCGGGGTTGGAAATGTCAATTAACGTTCCTGTTCCGGACAAGAAAAATACCGTGAAGGTGTAAAGTGGAAAATTTGCTCGTAGAACTGTTCGTCGAAGAGCTGCCGCCCAAGGCGCTGAAAAAACTGGGTGAAGCTTTCTCCGCCGCCATTGCGGATTCCCTCAAGGCGCAGGGTCTGGCCCTGGCCGATGCAGCCACGACGCCTTTCGCCTCGCCTCGCCGTCTGGCGGTACATGTTGCGGGCGTTGCCGTTCAGGCAGAGGACAAGCCGGTATCGCACAAGCTGATGCCGGTAAGCGTGGGGCTGGATGCCACGGGCCAGGCCACGCCTGCGCTACTGAAGCGGCTGGCCGCGCTGGGGCTGAACGAGTCTATTGTTCCGAACCTCAAGCGTGCCGGCGAAGGCAAGAACGAAGCACTGTTTTTCGACAGCATGGCCAAGGGCGCGACCCTGGCGGAAGGGTTGCAAAAGGCGCTGGACGAGGCGCTGCCCAAGCTGCCGATACCCAAAGTAATGTCTTACCAGTTACATGAAAATTGTGAACGCCCCGGCTGGAGTACAGTCAACTTCGTGCGCCCGGTGCATGGTCTGGTGGCCTTGCACGGTACCGAGGTGGTCCCGGTGAGCGTGCTCGGCCTGACCGCCGGCCGCGCAACGCAAGGCCACCGCTTCGAAGCCGTGGTCAGCCCGGTAATCCTCAGGAATGCGGACAGCTATGCAGCCCAGATGGAAAGCGAGGGGGCGGTGATTGCCAGCTTCGCGGCACGCCGCGCCGAGATCGAGCGCCAGCTTCATGACGCGGCAGCGAAAATCGGCGGAGGCGCGAAACCGGTGGAGGATGATGCACTGCTGGACGAAGTCACCGCCTTGGTGGAGCGCCCCAACGTGCTGCTCGGCTGCTTCGGTCAGGAATTTCTCGGCGTGCCGCAGGAATGTCTGATCCTGACCATGAAGGCGAACCAGAAATACTTTCCCTTGCTGGACCTGACCGGAAAACTGAGCAACCAGTTCCTGATCGTATCCAACATCACGCCCGACGACCCGAGCGCGGTGATCGGAGGCAACGAGCGGGTGGTGCGTCCACGCCTGGCGGATGCCAAGTTTTTCTTCGACCAGGATCGCAAGAAAACCCTCGATTCTCGCGTGGCGAAGCTGGGCAATGTGGTCTACCACAACAAACTCGGCACCCAGCTCGAACGCGTCCAGCGCATACGCAAGCTGGCGGGGGAAATCGCACGTCACCTCAACAGCGATGCTGAGAAAACCGAACGCGCCGCCTGGCTGGCAAAGGCGGACCTGCTGACCGACATGGTGGGCGAGTTCCCTGAACTGCAAGGCATCATGGGGCAGTACTATGCGCTGCATGACGGCGAGGCGCCGGAGGTGGCGCACGCCATCGAGGCCCATTACCATCCCCGTTTTGCCGGTGACACCCTGCCAGTGGACAATATCGGCGCGGCCACCTCGCTGGCCGACAAGCTCGACACTTTGGTGGGCATCTATGGCATCGGCCTGGTACCGACCGGGGACAAGGACCCCTTCGGCCTGCGCCGCCACGCCCTGGGCGTGTTGCGCATCCTGATCGAAAAACAGATGCCGCTGGATCTGGTGTCCCTGCTGCAACTGTCAAAAGCGCAATTCCCCGGCGAAGTGGTGGCGGAAAGCGTGGTGGTGGACGTGCATGGCTTCATGCTCGAGCGTTTGAAGAATTACCTGCGCGACAAACATTTTGAAGCGGGCGAAATCGAGGCAGTCGTGAGCCAGAATCCGACCCGCATCGACCTGGTCATCCCGCGTCTCGAAGCCGTTCGCGAATTCGGCAGATTGCCCGAAGCCGCCGCCCTGGCTTCCGCCAACAAGCGCATTCAAAATATCCTGAAAAAGACCGACGCGCCCAGCGGCAGCGCCGACTTGGCACTGATGCAGGAGGCAGCCGAGCGCGACCTCTTGGCAGTGGTCAACCAGCTTGCGCCTCAGGTCACGGCCCTGCTCCAGAATGAGGACTACACCGGCGCGCTGACCCAACTGGCAGGTGCGCGCCAGGCGGTGGACAGCTTTTTCGACAGCGTGATGGTGATGGCGGATGAACCGCTGATACGCAACAACCGCCTCGCCCTGCTCAAGTCACTGGGCGACCTGATGAATCAGGTGGCGGATATTTCGAAGTTAGCCAGTTAGGAATACATTGTGATGAACGCTTCCCTGTTATTCGCTCTTAACCCCCCCACCCCCCCTTATCAGGGGGGAGGCGCCATCATGAGCGATGACACTCCTCCCCTGACAAGGGGAGGCCGGGAGGGGTTCGCATGAAACTCATCATTCTCGACCGTGACGGCGTAATCAACTTCGACTCCGACCAGTTCATCAAGTGCCCGGAGGAATGGAAGCCCATTCCCGGCAGCCTGGAGGCCATTGCCCGCCTCAATCAGGCGGGCTACCGCGTGGTGCTGGCCACCAACCAGTCGGGCATCGGACGCGGTTTGTTCGACATGGCCACGCTCAACGCCATACACGACAAGATGCACAAGGCCCTGGCCCAGGTGGGCGGACGCATCGACGCACTATTTTTCTGCCCTCATGCGGCGGATTCCAGTTGTGACTGCCGCAAGCCGAAACCGGGCATGTTCGAGGAAATCAGCAAGCGCTTCAACATGGAACTGGACGGTATCCCCGCCATCGGCGATTCGCTGCGTGACCTGCAGGCGGCGGTCGCCCTGGGGGCACAGCCCATCCTGGTGCGCACCGGCAAGGGTGAGAAAACCCTGGCCGCCGGGAATTTGCCCGAGGGCACGCTGGTGTTCAATGATTTGGCGGAAGCAGCGCAGTACCTGATCACACCCACCGCATGATGATCTGGCTGCGCTCATCTCTTTATGCGCTGGGGCTGCTCATTGCGACCCCGGTTTTCTCCATCCTCGCCATACTGGCATACCCCCTGCCCCCGCTTACCCGGTCGCGCATCATCGCCCAATGGTCGCACGTCATGCTGTGGTGGGCGAAACTCACCTGCGGCCTGACTTATCGCATCGTTGGTGCGGAAAACATTCCTGATCACCCCTGCGTCATTCTTGCCAAACACCAGTCCGCATGGGAGACCATGGCGTTCCAGTGCATTTTCCCGCCGGTGGTATGGGTCATGAAAAAGGAATTGCTCAGAATCCCTTTTTTTGGCTGGGGCCTGGCCATGACCAGCCCGATCGCCATCGACCGCAGCGCCGGGAAGGAAGCGCTCAGACAGGTCACCGATCAGGGCAAGGCACGTCTGGCAACTGGATTCTGGGTGGTGGTTTTTCCTGAAGGCACTCGGGTCAAACCGGGCGTCAAGGGCAAGTACAACATTGGCGGCGCCTTTCTCGCCACCCACAGCGGCGCAACGGTCCTGCCGGTGGCGCACAACGCGGGGGAGTTCTGGGGAAAAAATGCTTTCCTGAAGCATCCCGGCACCATCACGCTGAGCATAGGCAAGCCCATCCAGGCATGCGGGATGAAAGCCGGAGAATTGAACAGCCAGGCAGAAGCCTGGATTGAACAGGAGATGCAACGTATCGCTCGCGACTATAAAGGTGGGCCGCTTGGCCACACACCGCATCCGGCTCAATAACGAGGAAATCCCCTACCTGCTGCTGCGCAGCCCTCGGCGGCGCAGCATCGGCCTGAAAGTCGGCCCCACTGGCCTGACAGTAAGTGTTCCTGCCCGCCTTCCGCAACACGAGTGGGAAGCGGTGCTACATCAAAAATCCGATTGGGTAAGAGACAAGCTGGAGCATATGCGTGCCCATGCCGTACCCGATTTTTGCTGGCAGCATGGCGAGTTCATTCCCTTCCTCGGCCGCTCGCTTGAACTGGTGGTTGAAACAGGTGGCCCGCGCACCCAAGCGGTACGCTGCGACAGCCTGCTACGGGTTGGACTGGCCGATCCGGGCGATAGCGCCGCGCTCAAAAACAGGGTAATGCACTGGTATCGCAGCGAGGCGCTGGCCTTTTTCCAGTATCGGGTGCAACTCCTCGCCCGGCAACTGGATGTAAGCGTGTCGCGCCTCTCCCTCACCAGCGCCCGCACCCGCTGGGGGAGTTGTAGCAGTTCGGGCGCTATCCGCCTCAACTGGCGCCTGATCAAAGCCCCCCCAGCGGTAATCGATTACGTGGTGGTGCATGAACTGGCTCATCTCATCGAACTCAACCACTCCTCTGCATTCTGGCAGATCGTCACCCAGGCCTGCCCGGATTTCAGGGAGCAAAAGATTTTTCTGAAAAAACACGGTGCAGGCTATCACCAGTTCTGAATTGCTGCGACAATCTTTAACTTGGAAACCTTAGTTGACCGCTCGACTAATCGCCTAATGCAGTGAAATTAAAAAAAATCATTTATTCGCAATCTGTTCACCTATTGGGTGAGCCCGCTACAGGCTGAAGTGTTCAACTAAGGTTTCTAGGTTTAACGCACCCGCTGCACAAAGCCTGATTTTACACCTGCCAACAACAGGGTTTTTTCCATGCACCGGGCGCGATATCATAGCCTGTAATCAACCCGGCCCGGCTTTTTCCAATCTCTTGCAGGAGACCATCCAATGCGCCTGCTACACACCATGATCCGCACCGGCGACCTGGACCGCGCCATCGCCTTCTATACCGAAGTACTCGGTATGCGTCTATTGCGCCGCAAGGACTATCCCGAGGGGAAATTCACCCTGGCCTTCGTAGGATACGGCGACGAAACGGACCATAGCGTGATTGAACTGACCTACAATTGGGGGGTCTCTTCCTATGATCTAGGTAACGGCTTCGGCCATCTGGCAGTTGAGGTTGAGAACGCTGCCCGGGCCTGCGAGGAAGCGCGCAAGCGCGGCGCACGCGTGGTGCGCGAAGCAGGGCCCATGAATGCGGGCACCACCATTATTGCTTTTATCGAAGATCCGGATGGATACAAGATCGAATTCATACAAAAAAAACAATACAAACAAGAAGAAAATTAATGGGGAAATCAAAATGAAGCCTAGTGTTCTGCGTAACCTGATGCTGTCATTCCTGGCACTCGGCCTGGTGATGGGCGCGGTGTTCCCGGTGTTTGCCAATCTCTTCGTGGAGTGGAAACCCGGCATGCTGGTGTGGTTCGTGATCAGTGCGCTGGCGGCAGGGGCCATCGTCGGGCTGGCCAACTACTGGCTGGTGAACTGGGTGCTGCTGTCCAAGTTGCGGCGCATCTCGCAAGTCGCCACGGCCATCAGCAACAAGGACATCAGCCATACCTGCGCCATGGAAAGCCATGACATGATCGGTGAAATCATCCATGGTTTCAACAAGATGTCAGAGAATCTGCGCAGCCTGATTGGTGAAGTGGCAAGCATGAGCGGCCACGTCAATCGCGACGCCAACACCATTCAGGGACTCATGGCGGGGGTACGCAAGCGCTTTGATGCCCAGCAGCAGACCGTTGGCAGCATCAATTCCAGCACTGAAACCCTGTCGGAAACCGTCGCGGAAATTTCCAGCAACGCCAGCCTGGTTTCCGAGGCGGCGCGCAATGCCTCCAATCTGGCGAAATCGGGCGGCAATATCGTTCAGGATACTATTCAGGGCATGCGCCAGATCAATGAGTCGGTCACCCTCGGCTCTTCAGCCGTGGACAACCTGGGCCGCAAGTCGGATGAAATTGGCGCCATTGTGGCGGTAATCAATGGCATCGCGGAACAGACCAACCTGCTCGCCCTGAATGCCGCCATCGAAGCGGCGCGCGCCGGAGAACAGGGCCGCGGCTTCGCTGTCGTGGCCGATGAGGTGCGCAAACTCGCAGAGAAAACCGCTCAGGCCACTCAGGAAATCAGCAGCATGATCCAGAGCGTGCAGCAGGAAACCCGCAATGCCATTTCCACCATGCAAAGCGGTACAGAACAGGTGCGCGGCGGTGTGGAAAAAGCCACCGAAGCGGGCCGTGCCCTGCAGGAAATCGTCCTCTCTGTGGAACGGGTATCTGAAATGATCGAGCGCATCGCCGCCGGCGCGGCATCGCAGAATCAGATGGTGTATGAAGTACGCGGCCATGTCGACGAGATCAGCCAGATGGTGCATGACGCCTCGGCGGATACCATGGCCGGTGAACAAGCCACGAGCGCGCTAGCCAACCTCTCCGCGCAACTAGATCAGGTGATCAAGCAGTTCAAGTTGCGCTAAGGGCAATACATCGCTGTAAAACCGGACGCTGTTGCGACCATTGCGTTTGGCGTGAAACATGGTGTTGTCGGCCGCAGCCATGAGCGCCTCGGCGCTGCCGGCATCATCCGGATAAACTGCGAAACCGATACTCAGCGTTGGCAGCACTTCCTGCCCCTCCACTTTCATCGCCTGGCGACCCGCTTCCATCAGCCGTCCGGCAATGTGGCGCAGATCCGATTCCTGGTTGAAATCGGGTAATAGAGCCACAAACTCGTCGCCCCCCCAGCGGCAAAGCGTATCCATTTCCCGCATGGCACTGAGCAGTCTCTGGCTCAAGGTCTGCAATACGATATCGCCGGCCTGATGCCCGAGGCTGTCGTTAATCTGCTTGAAATGGTCGAGATCGATAAATCCCAGTGCGACTTTAGAGCCATTGCGTTGTGCCCGGACAATGGCCTGCTGCAGATGATCATGCAACAGCAGACGATTCGGCAAATTTGTCAACGGATCATGCAGCGCCATCTGCGTGATCCGCTTCTGTTCAAGATAAGATGCAGTGACATCGCGCAGAATGCCGCGTATGCAGGCCACATGTCCCTGAGGCAAGCGGTGCGCGAGCAGGCGCGCCTCGACCCATAGATAATCCCCGTTCATTCTGTGCAGACGAAAACGCAAAGTGTTTCCAGATTCTTTCGCCCCCGCCTCCAGCTTCCCGAGCATGGCCTCGACTTCGCCCTGATCTTCGGGGTGCACAAATTGCAGCAGCGACTGCTCGTGCAGCGCACACTCCGGCTTCTCCCCGCCGCGCAGCTTCTCCCAGCCGGCACTGACATTGGCGAGTTTGCCCTGCGGAGTCATGTCGACAATCGCCTCTTCCAGCAGATCCAGCGTATCCAGCATGGTCTGACGCCGAGCCTCGGCCTGTATCTGAACTGTAACGTCTCGAATCAGCGCAACCAGGTGCAAGCCCTGGCCGCTTTCAGAGGGTACCGTTTGCAAGCGCCCAGTAAAAAACTGATCCCCCAGAGCGTCCTCCAGGGAAAAATCCACCACGGCGCTTTTACCGCTGGCCAGCACATGCGGACCGGCTCTCATCAGTGCCTGCGACATGTCGGCAGGCAGAGCCGAGCTGAGGAATTTTCCCGGGCCCGTGGCAGAGGGCAGAAGACCGTGATCAGACCACACATTATGTATCTCGCCGCCAGCATCGAACTCGATCACGATATCCTCGGTGGCCCCCACCAGCACCCGTAAACGCGACTCACTGGCTCGCAGGCTATGCTCCATGCGCTGCCGGGCCAGCATGGCAGAGAAATTATTAGCCGCAACGCATAGGATATCGATCTCCATCGGCAGCCAGTCGTGCTTCTCTCGCTGGCTGAAGAAACCGAGGAAACCGGACATCTCTCCACCGACCAGGAGAGGAATGCACATCACGCTGGCGCTATGCAGCCCTCTGAAAAGATTAAATTCAGGCGTTGGCAATTCCACCGTGTTTCTGGTCAGCACCATGCCGATCTGCAGCGTATCGTTTAGCAGGACATACTCGTCATAGTCCAAGCGCTGCAAGCCAGCATCGGCTGAGGGGGAAGGCCAGAACGAGCGCAGCATTGCCTGCTGACAACCATCCGCACTCTGCTGGTTGAGGTACAGGGCGCAGTGCTTGGCGCGAGAGGCCTCAGCCAACAATTGCAGCACCTCCCCCCAACTGTCTTCCCCCGTGTCTTCGAGGAGCAGGCTGGTGACACGGCCAAGCGCTTCAAGATAACGCTGGTACAGCCCAGCCTCATATGGCAAGCCCTCGGAACCGGGCATATCCGGTGCAAAAGGGCCACTGTTCATACTATCGGGCCTAGATAATTCACAATTCGCACATAATCCTGTACGCCAAGATTCTCGGCCCGCAATCCCGGATCAATGCCAAGCCGTTCGAAATCGGCTGGCTTCAGATAGGCATGCAGCGTGTTCTTCAGCGTCTTGCGCCGCATCGAGAAGGCTGCGGTAACGACCTTCCCCAGCAGATTTGCATCACAGCCAGGGAATGGTCTCTCACGCCAGGGAATCATGCGCACCACCGCCGAGTCCACCTTGGGTGCGGGTGAAAAAGCCTGTGGCGGCACATGCAGCAGATTTTCCATCTCGAAATAATACTGCAACATCACCGATAGCCTGCCATAAGCGGGTGTCGAAGGCTCCGCCACCATGCGCTCCACCACCTCTTTCTGCAGCATGAAATGAAGGTCGCGAATGAGGGAAATCTGGCTGGCCAGATGAAACAGCAGCGGCGTCGAGATGTTGTAAGGCAGGTTGCCGACTACGCGCAAGCCACCTCCCAGGCTGCCAAAGTCGAACTTGAGCGCATCGCATGCATGCACGGTTACGCGTTCAGGCGCATATTCCCGGTGCAGCCGAACCACGATATCGCGGTCGATTTCCACTACGTGCAGATGGTGCAGGGTCTTGAGCAGAGGCTGGGTAATCGCCCCCAGTCCGGGGCCGATTTCCACCATCACATCATCCGGCTGGGGGCGAATCACCGCCACGATATCAGCAATGACCTGACGGTCGATCAGAAAATTCTGGCCAAAGCGCTTTCTTGGAATATGCTTCATCGTCTCACCATCGTGGCTGCGAGTTGCAGTGCCGCCAGCAGGCTGCCCGGATCGGATTTGCCGCTACCCGCCAAGTCCAGCGCTGTGCCATGGTCTACCGAAGTGCGGATGATGGGCAGGCCCAGCGTGACATTCACCCCGCCACCAAAACTGGCATGTTTGAGCACAGGCAAGCCCTGGTCATGATACATCGCCAGCACACAGTCGCATTCGGCCAGCATGCGGGGGGTAAACAGCGTATCCGCTGGCAGCGGGCCGCGCAGATCCATACCCTGCGCGCGCAAGGCTTCCAGCACGGGAGAAATGACTTCGATCTCCTCGCGCCCGAGATGCCCCCCCTCGCCGGCATGCGGATTAAGACCCGCCACCAGGATGCGCGGGCGAGCAATGCCGAAGCGCGAAACAAGATCATGGTGAAGGATGCGAATGACCTCGGCGAGGCTTTCCCGCGAAATGGCGTCGGCCACATTCCTGAGCGGCAAATGCGTCGTCGCCAAGGCAACACGCATGCCACCGCCCACCAGCATCATCACCACCCGCCGCGTGCCTGTTTTTTCGGCCAGGAACTCAGTATGCCCAGTAAAGGGGATACCTGCATCGTTGATCACACCCTTATGAACCGGCGCGGTCACCATGGCATCAAATGTACCGTTCAAACAGCCATCCACGGCACAGCGCAAGGTCTCCAGAACATAGGCGCTATTCACCGTATCAAGCCTGCCAGGCTGAACTGCCGCAGCCAGTGGCACAGCCATCACCTCGAGCACGCCAGGCGGGGCGGGCAGGTCGGCGAGAGGGGCATAGTCCATGATGGATAGCGGAAGTTTGAGCGCCTTGGCGCGGGATGCCAGCAAGGCCTTATCCGCCAGCACGATCACCCGTGACTGAACAGGCTGCTGGGCGAGCATCACGCACAGATCGGGGCCGATCCCGGCGGGTTCACCTGCAGTCAGTGCAATAATCGGCAGATTCAAGGCCAATATCCGATTCGCTCATGCAGAATGGACAGGATCTTTAAATCGCCAATACCGTAAGCGCGCTTCATTCCCGCCATTATTTTTCTGCCAGCCGATACTCGACATATGCCCGGTCGCGCAACTGTCGCAACCACTCCTGGTAGGCTTCATCCGCTTTGCGTGCACGAATTTCCTGGCGTGCCTGCAGGCGCTTGCGCTCCTTGCTCACATCCTCCTCGCGGCGTTCCTGCACCTGAATCAGATGCCAGCCGAAAGGAGAGCGCACCGGCTCGGACAAAGCGCCCGGTTTCAGCGCATCCATGGCCTTTTCGAATTCAGGCACGGTATCTCCCGGCGAGAGCCAGTTCAGCTCACCGCCGCGGCTCGCCGATCCGTCTTCGGAATGAAGCCGCGCCAATTCGGCAAAATCAGCGCCGTTATCCAGGCGCTCCTTGATTTGCAGGGCGCGGTTTTTGGCGTCCTGCTCGGACATGATTTCATTGACTTTGATCAGGATATGACGAGCCCGAGTTTGCCGCACGACGAAAGGGACATCCTTGCCACGCTTGTCGAGCAGTATGAGGATGTGAAAACCGTTCGGGCTGCGCAGCACCGGGCTGGCTTCGCCGGTATTCATCGCCTCCAGCGCTTCCACGAACAGGGTGGGCAACTGGCCGGCCGGACGCCATCCCAGGACACCCCCCTGAAGCGCATCGGCGGCATCGGAATAACTGGCGGCAACCTGCCGGAAATCCTTGCCTGTGCGCAGTTCTTCTTGTGCCTGCAGCGCCTTTGCCTTGTATTTCTGCAGTTGCTCTGGACTCGCCTGTTCCGGCACCCGGATCAGGACATGAGCCAGATTGAATTCGTTGCCGCCGCCCTGCGCCTCGCTGCGTGAATTCAGGTAATTCTCCACTTCGCCATCACTTACGGTAATGCGGTTATCCACTTCCCGTTCGCGCAGGCGAGCCATGGTGACCTCCTTGCGAATATCCTCGCGAAATTTTTTGAAATCAATGCCGTCCTTTTCCAGAGCGGCACGGAATTGCTCCAGGCTCAACTGGTTCTCCTGAGCGATACGTTGCAGGGTTCTTTCGAGTTGCACATCGTCTACCTTGACCCCGGTTTCCTGGGCGAACTGCAACTGCACGCGGTCCATGATGACGCGCTCGAGCAATTGTTTTTCCAGTATTTCTCGCGGCGGCAGGGGAGTACCCTGTTTCTGCAACTGCTGGGTCACCATGCGCAGCCGCTCATCGAGTTCAAGCTGGGTGATGACATCGCTGTTCACCACTGCCACGATGCGGTCGAGTGTCGCCACTCTGGCTGGCGCCGTTTCGGCAGCCAGGGACAGCGTGCTGGCGCCCAACAGGGAAACGCCAAAATAGATTGAAAGCAGCTGTTTTCTAATACTGTTCATAAGTTGTAGCCGGTGAAGAGAGTTGATGAGTCGGAGAAAACCCGGAAATGTTCCGTTTCAGAATATCCAGCGGATTGGATCCGATTCTGCCCATGCCGAAAAGTTCGAGCTGGAAGAAAATCGAACTGCTCGTATCCGCAGTCGTGGTGGCAAACTGATGCACCACCATACGCGCAGCCCAGCAACCGCCATTATATTCAAGCCCGGCCAGTCCCTCCAGAAGCCTGTTATCAAGGAAAGAATAGTTGAAGCGCCCCATCCCCTGCCAGCGGCCAGTGATTGGCCATTGGGAAGAAATATCCACCTGTTTCAGCGCATCGCGGGTAAAGCGATAGCCCATATTCAGCACTTTTCCCACTTCTGGCTGGTAGCGCACGCCAACACCAGTCTTCTGGAACTGCTGCCGGCTGGTGTTGTACTGCACCCCGGCATCCACGTTCCAGGCTGGCGCGACCCGGCCGCTGAATGCCGCCAGGATATCGGATGATTTGTCGCTACGGGCAACCCCGCCCGGCAGCACTACCTGCTGCTCCTTGAAATAATAGCGCTGGCCGATGGTTGCGCGCAGCCATTCCTGGCCAGTGCCCGGATCAAGCAGGCGGGAAGTCAGGGCGGCCGTCAACTGATTTGCATCGTTGACCCGGTCGCTCCCGACGAACTGGTTTTCAGAAAATATCTGCGCATAACTGAAATCCGCCAGCGCCGAGTCGAAATTGGGTAGCCGGCTCTGGTCCTGGTAGGGAATGTAAAGATAATACAGCCGCGGCTCCAGCGTTTGTAGGTATTCTTTGCCGCGCATCTGCCATTCGCGCTCCATGAAAACGCCGCTATCGAGGCTGAAAATCGGCAGGGTGCGGGTCATGTCCGGCACCTCGCCCGGATTATTCTCCGACAGCGCATAGCGGGTATGGTGTATCCCGATCTTGGGCGTCACAAAGGCAAAGCTCTGATTCAAGGGCAAGCTGATGCTGGGATAGATGGAGAAGCGCTTGCCATTCAACAGCGTGGGGTGACGGAAATCGGTCCACTCGCTGGTCAGGCCCAGATCCACTGCGGGAAAATTTCGCCATACGCCATTGAGCAGAAACTGCGGTCGTCGGCTGTATGGCGGCGTGATGGGCGCCAGAGGGTCCTGCAGGGTCTGGAAGCTCTGCACCCGAGTCAGGAAGCTCAGGCCATAGCCATTGTAAGCCAGCGTACCCTCGCGCGGCAGGTGAACCTGGGACGTCGTGGCGACCGTGGTATTGAGATCGCGGAAATAATTATCGTCCGATACTTTCTGCATATTCAGCCCACCCGACCAGCCCGAACCCAGTGCCTGCCTGTGGTTAAGCAACAGATTGTAGCGGTTGGTGCCGGTCAGGCTGTCATTGGGCAGAAATTCGATATTGGTTTTACCTGTATATGACTGATCCAGATAACGGTATTCGCCATTCAGTTGAAGTCCGCGCTTGCTCAGTATCCGCGGCGTGAGCGTGGCATCCCGCTCGGGCGCGATATTCCAGTAATAAGGGAGGGCGAGCATGGCGCCACTTTTGCCGGTACTGCCAAAAGTGGGCGGCAGGAAACCTGATTTGCGCTGGTTATTGAGTGGGAATTGCAGCCACGGCGCATAGAGGATAGGCACGCCCTTGAAAACCACGCTGGCATGTTGGGCCGTTCCTACCTGGACGGTACGGTCCAGTTCCATTGAACCGCTGCGCAGGAACCAGTCATCGTTACCCTCGCTGCAGGTGGTATAGGTTCCATCCGTCATGCTGTACTTGTTTGCCCCGGCAAACTCCAGGTTCTCGGCCGTCCCGTGCGCATCGGGCTGTTTCATTTGATATGCCGGCTGGCGCATGTAACCCTGATACGTATCCAGCTTCATTCTGAGTTCCGGCCCTGTGACTACGGAATTCTGTTGCTCGATACGCACATTGCCCAAGGCATGGACCTCTTCTCCCGCCTGACGATAGATGAGGCGATCGGCATTCACCACCTGCCCCCGCTTGCGCAACTCAACCTCGCCCTCAGCTTCGATCTCTACATCCTGATGACCCGACATGCGGTCGGCATCTAGAAAGATCGGCGTCTGTTCATCTTCCGGAAAGCTTGAAATAAGCGTGGTTTGCTGACGTAATTCGAGCGCACCTTCTTCGGCATGAAGTGCAGCAGGCACGGTCAGCAGGACAATGGCAGTAATAGGGAGGCGCGCGCGCATTATTATTGGTGTGCTTCGAAGAGGTGCTAAAATCGCACAATTTCATGAATTAAGCAATCAGACGGACAAACAAATGACGCGCACCGAGCTCATGCAGAACTGGCTGCAACAGCAATTTCCAGATGGCGGCTGGAGCATCGAACCGGCCTCTGCAGACGCCAGTTTCCGCCGCTATTTCCGCGTCACGGCCAATGGCTCCAGCCATATCGTGATGGACGCTCCACCCCAGCATGAAGACTGCAGCCCGTTCCTGCATGTGGCACAGATTTTCGCAGCAGCCGGTGTGCATGTCCCTGAAATCATCGCCCAGAACCTGCAACAGGGTTTTCTGCTGCTTTCCGATCTGGGGCACACCACTTATCTGGCTGCAATCGACGACAGCAATGCTGATAGCCTGTACATGGATGCGATCGATACCCTGATCAGAATCCAGCTCGCCAGCCGCCCGGATGTGCTGCCTGTCTATGACGACGCCCTGCTGCGGCGCGAATTGCAGCTATTCCCTGAGTGGTATGCCGGCAAGCATGCTCGGGTCGAGCTGAGCAGTTCACAGCGCGATGTTCTGGAACGCACTTTTTCTCTCATCGTGCTCAACAACCTGGCGCAAACCCGAGTCTACGTCCACCGCGATTACCACTCGCGCAACCTGATGCTGTCGGCCCCCAACCCCGGCATCCTCGACTTTCAGGACGCAGTGTACGGCCCCATCACCTACGATCTTGCCTCCCTGTTCAAGGACGCCTACATTCGCTGGGACGAAGAACGCGTGCTGGACTGGTGCATCCGTTACTGGGAACGCGCCAGAAAAGCGGGCCTGCCGGTGAACACGGATTTTCATGATTTCTACCGCGATTTCGAATGGATGGGCGTACAGCGCCACATCAAGGTACTGGGAATCTTTGCCCGGCTCTGCCACCGCGACGGCAAGGACGCTTACCTCAAGGATATGCCGCTGGTCATGACTTACCTGCGCAAGGCATGCGAACGTTACAGCGGCCTGGGCTCACTACTGCGCCTGCTGGATGAACTGGAAAACCGCCAGACGGCGGTAGGATACAGTTTTTGAAAGCCATGATCCTCGCCGCTGGCCGCGGCGAACGCATGCGCCCGCTTACTGACATCACGCCCAAGCCGCTGCTGGAAGTCGGCGGAAAGCCGCTGATCGTCTGGCACATCGAAAATCTCGCCCGCGCCGGAATCCGCGAACTGGTCATTAATCACGCTCATCTCGGCATGCAGATCGAAACCTTCCTGGGAGATGGCAGCCGCTATGGGGTAAGCATTCACTATTCGCCCGAAGCCGAAGCGCTTGAAACCGCAGGCGGAATCGCGAATGCACTGCCCTTGCTTGGAGGCGACCCCTTCGTGGTGGTCAACGGGGATGTGTTTTGCGATTTCGACTACACCCTGCTGAGCAAGGAAGCGCCGCAACTGGACCAACATGTCGCCTGCCTGGTGCTAGTGGAAAATCCGCCCCACCACCCCACAGGTGATTTTTTTCTGGATGGGTCAAAAATACGTGCGCAGGGCATGCCCCTGCTCACTTTCAGCGGCATCGGCCTCTACCGTCCGCAGCTTTTCAACGCCATCCTCCGTGGAGCCAAAGCCCCGCTGGCGCCTCTATTGCGTGAAGCCATGGAGTGCGGCACAGTGTGTGGCATGCGCCATCATGGCTGCTGGGTGGATGTCGGCACGCCGCAGCGGCTCGCCGAACTGGATAAGAAGATCAGGGGAAATTGATGCAAGCCAAAAAGCATGTTCTAATTGCCATCAGCATATTGGCGCTGGTGGCGTGGTTAGCGCTCACTCTGACACAAAAACCGGTAGCGCCACAGATCACGCTGAGCACGCTGGATGGCAAGCAGATCCCTCTGGAGAGCCTGCGTGGTAAAGTCGTGCTGGTCAATTTCTGGGCCACCAGTTGCCCCGGATGCGTCAAGGAAATGCCTCATCTGGCAGACACCTGGCGCAAATATCATCAGCGCGGGCTGGAAGTGGTGGCGGTGGCAATGAGTTATGACCCGCCTGAATACGTACGCAATTACACCCGCCAGCGCGCCCTGCCTTTTACCGTGGCGCTGGATGTGGACGGCAAAGCCGCCCAAGCGTTCAATCAGGTCAAGCTGACGCCGACCACCTTCATCATCGGGAAAGATGGGCATATCCTCCAGCAAACCCTGGGTGAGCTCGATTTCGTCACATTACACGCACTACTGGAACAACAGCTAGGAGATGCCTCATGATGACCACGCTGAAAAAACATTTCGTTTACCAGGCCGATTATCAGCACTGGGCCAACGACGCCTTGTTCGCGGCCGTGGACGCACTCGACGAAGCAGCACGCCAGGGCAACCAGGGCATGATGTTCGAAAATATCCACAAGACCCTGAACCATATCCTGGTGGCGACACGCAACTGGATGACCCGCCTCAAGGGCGACAGCCAGGACACCGGCAGGGAAGAACTCTACGTGGCCGACTGGAAGGAACTCAAGAACGCCCTCCGTCATGAATTCCGCGAAGCGCAGCGCTGGCTGGAATCCCAGCCTGAAAGCTTCTTCGAGGAACCGGTAGACTATATCGATGCGCAGGGGCAGCCGCGGCAAATCTGGGTCCGCGATGCGCTCACCCACGTCATGACCCATGCCGCCCACCTGCGCGGCCAAGTCACCAGCGTCATTGTACGTCTCGGCGCCCCGCCCCCGGAGATGGACTATCTTTTCTACAAACGTGAAATGGAAAAAAGCCTGGAGAATCTGCGCTCGAGCAATAAGCCCTAGAACTCTAGCCGTCTATTCTGCCAGCAAGGGCTCAATCAACCCCTTGAGCCGCGCATAGTGGACCTGGCCGCTGACCTTGTGGCGCACCACGCCCCGCTTGTCGATCACGAAGGATGTCGGCAGACGGCTCACCCCGCCAAGTGCCGCAGCACTGGATGCATCCGCCATCGCCACGGGAAAGCGGTACTTCTCCCTGGCCATGAAATCAACGACTGTGGTTGCATCCTCATCCTGGCTCAAGGCCAGAATTTCAAATCCCTGAGCACGATAATCCTGGTAGAACTCTTCCATCGCCGGCATTTCATGGCGGCAATAAGGACACCAGGTCGCCCAGAAATTCACCAGCACGACCTTGCCGCGCAACTGCCTCAGACTCACCTCGCGTCCGTCCAGCAACTGCACCTGAAGTTCGGGTGCGGATTGATTAAGGTCGCTGACCCAGGCAGGCGGACGAAACCACACATACACGATTGCGCAAAGCAGCAATACCGTCCAGACATCAGGACGCCACTTTCTTGCCCTCAAAAAGGCACTCAGGTTTTTCAAACTCATAATATTGGGTCAAATATGCTCAGATTGCATTACGGGAATCGTCAGGGCGTATAATCCATAACCATCTTAATGCATAACTCATGACCCCATGCTCTGGATCAAAGCCTTCCACATCATTTTTATTGTTTCCTGGTTTGCCGGGCTGTTCTATCTGCCCAGGCTCTTTGTGAATCACGCCATGGACGTGGATGCTGCGACAGCGGAACGCCTGGCGCTGATGGAGCGCAAGCTATACCGCTTCATGACCCCTCTGGCCATTCTGGCGTTGGCATTCGGCACCTGGCTCTGGCTGGGTTACGGTTTCAGTGGCGGCTGGCTGCATGCCAAGTTGGCGCTGGTGGGCGTTCTGATCATTTTCCATCTCTATTGCGGCAAACTGGTGGAGGATTTTGCCCGGCAGCGCAATCGCCGCAGCCATATCTTCTACCGCTGGTTCAACGAACTGCCGGTACTGATACTGAGCGCGGTGGTGATCCTGGCCGTCGTGAAGCCGTTTTAACTCGCGAAAGGTTGTTGAGTTCAACCCGGCACATCGGGATGACACCGGTTACAAGAACTCCATGCCATTGATAATGTCACTGGCCACTTCTCCGGCCTTGCGGCGCTGATCGCGCGCCGAGCGGCGGAGCTTTTCGAAGGCTTCCTGCTGACCGTAATCATAACGCTCCATGAGCATGCCAATGGCGACACTGATATCGCGGCTGCTATTCAGCGCATGCTGAAGGTGCAGCTCGTTCTGCTTCATGGCGTGCAACTCCCGTGCCCGAGCCAGCGCGGCGTGCAGTGTGGGCAAAACATGCGGCACATCAACCGGTTTGACCAGATAACCCAGCGCGCCCGCTGCCACTGCTTGTTGCACGGTTTCATGATCGTCGTAGGCGGAAAGAAAAATAAATGGAGCACCATTATTTTCCCTCAACCAGCGCGCCACATCCAGGCCTGACAAGCCGGGCATGCGCATATCCAGAATGGCCAGATCCGGCACAAAATCAGCGCACATTTCGAGCGCCTGCTCGCCGCTGCCAGCCTCGATCACGGTAAAACCCGCGTCACGCAGGCCTTTGGCAAGCGTGAACAGGATCAGGCGGTCGTCATCCACGACCAGGATGGAAATTGGTTCCATTTTTCAGTGCTCTCTTTCCCCTGCCATCAAGAACTGCCAGAGGCATTGACATTACGCTCGCCATCCAGGCTCGAAACCACCGGGGTACTCAGCGTCAGCCTGGCATGCACAAGTCCGTTCTCAGCAAATATTTCCAGTCGCGCACCCCGAGCCGGCAAAAGCGCCTTGACCAGATCCAGTCCGGTACCCAGACAGTGTCCGGTATCGAATCTGAAATCCTTGCCCAGCAGGCCTGGATTGAAGATCTCAACCACTGCGCCCTCCACTCCGCCCGACAGGACAATCCGTACCGGGCATGTCGGATCAGTACTACGGTGCTTGAACGCATTGAGGATCAGTTCATTCAGCACCAGCGCCAGCGGAACGCCTTCGTCAACCCGCACCAGGAGCGGCACATCCAGACGAAACTCGAATTGTGGCGCGTTGCCGCCGCCCACGATCTCGCCAGCAGCGCGCCCGATTGCCTCCAGCACCTCGGTCAGCACCAACTGCTGGGACGCGCCTTTGCTCTGCAAGCCGTAAACCAGGGTAATCGAATTAACCTGGCTGATGACCTCTTCCAGAATACTGCGCACCTCCGGATGCGACTCCATCTGCTGGCGCAGCAGACCCGTCATGCCCTGTAAATTATTCTTGATGCGGTGATGCACCTCGCGCACCAGAGCGCGGCGCTGGGCTGCTTCCTGCTCCAGACGCAGGGCTTCGGCCTGTTTCAGGGCGGTGACATCCTCAACCACCGCCAGGAAACCGACGAAATGCCCCGCATTGTCACGTATCAGGCTGCTGCTCAGTGTCACCCACAGGATTTCGCCATTTTTCTTCACGTAGCGCTTGTTCAGGCGATAACTGTGGATTTCGCCGCGCAACGCCTGCTCCGTCAGAAGATCATTTTCGCTTCTGTCATCCGGGCAAGTGATCTCGAGAAAAGTCTTCTCGAGCAACTCGTCCTCAGTATAGCCCAGCATCCGGCAGAAAGCCGGGTTCGCCGAGGTAAAGCGTTTCCCCGCATTGGCAGTGACGATTCCGACAGGCGCTTCCTCGAACAGGATACGGTAACTCGTTTCTCTTTCCAGCAACGCCTTCGCCGTTTCTTCTCGTTGCGCCATTTCCTGCTGCAAGCGCTGATTGGCGATTTCCAATTCGGCGGTGCGTTCCGCCACGCGACGCTCCAGTTCGATCCGGGCCTGGCGTGAATGGGTTTCCATTCGGTGCTGCGACAAGGCAAGCTCAATAGTGAGCTGCAATTCCTTCTCCTTCAATGGCTTAACCAGATAAGCCAGCGGCCCTATACTCTTGGCTCGTTTGAGCAAATCCTTATCCGAATAGGCCGTCAGGAACACCACTGGAACATCGTGTTTGAGGTGGATCTGGCGCGCCGCTTCGATGCCGTCCATGGCGCCATACAGCACGACATCCATGAGGATCAGGTCCGGCTTGAGAACAGCCACCTGCAACTGGCTTTCCTCCCCGCTGGCTACGATCCCTGCCACGCCATAATTCAGCATTTCCAGGCGTAACTGGAGCTCCTGGGCCATCAGGGGATCATCTTCAACAATCAGGATACGTGGCGAATTCATGGGTCGGCTTATGATGAGTCAACAATAAAGAAGATCATACCCTGCATTCAGCGCAGATAAAGCTGCTTGATGCGCTGCGCATAGCGTTCCTCCACCGCCCTGCGTTTGACTTTCTGGGTTGGCGTGAGGAGCCCGTTCTCGACCGTCCACGCTTCGCTGATGGAGATTACACGGCGGATCCTCACATAGCGGGGAAAAGCTTTCAACTGTGCATTGGCGCGGCGGACAAGCGCTTTCTCATCCGGTTCCTGAGTAACCGCCAAGAGAGAAAAAAAGGGCTTGCCCTCACCGACCAGCATGACCTGCTCAAACAATGGATCATCAAGGATG
Source organism: Sulfurimicrobium sp. (assembly GCA_030652035.1). Lineage (GTDB taxonomy): Bacteria > Pseudomonadota > Gammaproteobacteria > Burkholderiales > Sulfuricellaceae > Sulfurimicrobium. Next base: position 27,641 of record JAUSBJ010000025.1, on the reverse strand, counting down.
GCGATTTCCACATCCTGGGGCGAAGCTTTCTCGCCATTGGAAAGCACCAGAATATCCTTGCTGCGCCCCCCGATCATGATTTTGCCGTTTTTCATCCCAGCCAGATCGCCGGTATTGAGCCAGCCATCGGCATCCAGCACTTTTGCGCTTGCCTCCGGGTTGTTCCAGTAGCCCAGCATCACCGAGGGGCCGCGCACCAGCAGTTCGCCCGCTGCGTTGATACGGGTTTCGACCTGCGCCAGCGGCGCGCCGACGGTCTCTGGATCATTGTCCCACGCCCGATTCGCCGCCACCACCGGCGCCGCCTCGGTCAATCCGTACCCCTGAATCAGGTTGAGCCCAAGACCGATAAAAGTGCGAGAGATGCGAAGCTCCACCTTGGCCCCGCCCGCCACTGCAAGGGCCAGACGCCCTCCCAGACGCGCAAGAATCGGCGCAGCCACGATGCGTTGCAACAGGACGTAAAGCCATTTTTCCGGCGCGCTTGCCCGGCCCTGGAAACGGCGCCATCCAAGGTGAATCGTCAGGCGGAACAAGGCGTATTTGATGAACGATTCGGACAGAACTTTTTCCATCCGCGCAAGAAAGCGCTCGAATACCCGTGGCACCGCAATCATCACCGTGGGCCGGTGATGGGCAAGATCCTCGCCGACCTGCTGGATGCCGCGGGCGTAGGCCACCTTGATGCCGGCAGCCAGCGGCAGATAATAGCCGCAGGTTCGTTCGAACATATGCGACAGGGGCAGCAGCGAAAGCAGGCTATCTTCGCCATGCAGGTTCACCACTTCGCTTGAGGCCAAGACATTGGCCAGGATATTGCCGTGGGAGAGCATGACCCCCTTGGGGCGACCGGTGGTGCCGGAAGTGTAAACAATGGTGGCCAGCGCGTCCGGCGCAAGGGATTGAATCTCGAATTCCGCCATAGCGGAAGGAGGCAGCCAGATTGCCAGCGCAACGCCGCCAGCCGCCCCATCCTGCACGCAGACCAGCGGCGGCAGATCGGCTTCACATGCCTGCAGCGCAAGGCACTGGCGCGCATTCTCCAGCACCAGCAGACGTGCCCCGGAATCGCGCAGACACCAGGCCATGTTTTCCGCGTTATCCTCCAGATACAGCGGCACCACCACCAGTCCCAGCCCAAGGGCAGCCAGATCCAGTGTCACCCAGTTCACCCCGTTCTTCAGGCACAAGGCCACCCGGTCGCCAGCCAGCAGCCCCTCGCGGCGCAGCGCCTGCTGCCAGCGCGCGGCCAGGCCGGCCACCTCGGCCACCGAGTAATCGCGCCAAACGCCATCCTCGAACTGGCTATAGAGGATTTTCTCCGGCGTCGCGAGATGCTGGGCAAGCAATTGGGCAAGGTTGGTCATGGTATATAGCCTTCAGCAGTCAGCAGTCAGCAGTCAGCAGTCGGCCAGCCTCCAGCTGATAGCTGAATAGTGTATATTCCTGCTTCCCTCATCACCAGATTTTCGCATCATGTCTGAACATTTTTTTGCCCCCTGCCCGCGCGGACTGGAAAGCGCGCTTGTCGCCGAGCTGGAAGTCCTGGGTGCATCAAGCCTGCAAGCGACCGATGGCGGCGCCGGATTCAGCGGCCCCTTCGAACTGTGCTACCGCGCCAATCTTGAAAGCCGTATTGCCAGCCGCATCCTGTGGCGCGTGGGCAGTGGACGCTACCGCCGCGAAGAAGATATTTACAAGGCCGCTTATGCCCTGCCCTGGCAGGACTGGTTCGACCACTCGCGCACCATCATGGTCAAGGTCAGCGCCAAACGCTGCCCTTTGCAAAGCCTGGATTTCATCACCCTCAAAATCAAGGATGCGGTTTGCGACAAGTTCCGCGACCAGACCGGCGAACGGCCAAGCGTGGACACCCATGATCCGGACCTGCGCATCCATGCCTTCCTCGAGGAAGAAAACTTTGCGCTCTACCTCGACACTTCCGGTCCGGCGCTGTTCAAACGCGGCCTGCGTCGATCGTCCGTGGAAGCGCCATTGCGCGAGAATCTGGCCGCAGGCATCTTGCACCTGGCCGGCTGGAAGCCGGGCGAAGTCTTGCTCGATCCGATGTGCGGCAGCGGCACTTTCCTCATGGAGGCCGCGCAAATGGCGCTCGATATCGCCCCTGGCCTCGGACGTGAATTCGCCTTTACCAAACTGCGCCAGTTTGACGCCCGGGCTTGGGAAAATCTGTGCCGGCAGGCCAAGGCGCGGCAGAAGCCGGTGCAGTTCTGCCACATTTACGGCAGCGATTTATTCGGTGACGTTTTGAAAGTGGCGCGCGAAAACCTTGAAACCGCTGGTCTGCTTGAAGCCGTACAGCTCAAGCAATGCAACGTGCTGGAAGCGCCCGCCCCTGAGCCGCAAGGCGTACTGGTCACCAACCCGCCCTACGGCGTGAGAATCGGTGAACAGGAGGAACTGGCGGCCATGTACCCGGAACTGGGGCACGCCTTGAAGCAGAAATTCACCGGCTGGCGCGCCTATTTCTTCACCGCCGACTTCCGGCTGGCAAAGCTGATCCGGCTTTCAGCATCAAGGCGCATTCCGCTGTTCAACGGCCCGCTGGAATGCCGCTTGTTTGAATACAAGATGGTCGCGGGCGGCATGCGGCGGGAGAAGCCTGGGTAGCTATCAGCGTTCAGCCATCAGCCAAACCAGTCGCTGACCGCTGATAGCTAACCGCTGCTTTCTTTACACGATGCCCAGATGGTCGATACCGGACATCAAATCCCTGTCCTTGGATTCCTGTCCATGCAACTTGATCCTGAGGCGTAGGTCATTGACCGAATCGGCATTGCGCAAGGCGTCCTCGTAACTGATGTAACCCGCTTCATAGAGATCAAACAGCGACTGGTCGAAGGTCTGCATGCCCAGCTCGCGCGACTTGGAGATAATCTCCTTGATCTCGTGCACATCCCCTTTGAAAATCAGGTCAGAGATCAGCGGTGAATTGAGCATGATCTCGATTGCGGCGGCACGGCCCTTGCCTTCCTTCATTGGAATCAGGCGCTGCGAAACAAAAGCCTTGAGATTGAGGGAAAGATCCATCAGCAACTGGTCCCGGCGCTCTTCCGGGAAAAAGTTGATAATCCGGTCCAGCGCCTGATTGGTGCTATTGGCGTGCAGCGTGGAGAGGCACAAGTGGCCGGTCTCGGCGAAGGCAATCGCATAATCCATGGTTTCGCGGTCGCGTATCTCGCCGATCAGGATCACGTCAGGCGCCTGGCGCAGGGTATTCTTGAGCGCAGCAAACCAGTTGTCCGTGTCCACCCCGACCTCGCGCTGGGTCACGATACAGTTCCTGTGGTCGTGCACGTATTCCACCGGGTCTTCGATGGTGATGATGTGGCCGAAGCTGTTTTCATTACGGTAGCCCACCATCGCCGCCAGCGAAGTGGATTTTCCGGAACCCGTGCCGCCGACGAAAATCACCAGACCACGCTTGGTCATGGCAACATCCTTGAGCACTTCAGGCAACCCGAGTTCTTCGAATTTCGGGATCTTGGCGGTGATGGTGCGCAGCACCAAGCCTACGCGCGACTGCTGCACGAACGCATTGACCCGGAAACGGCCGATATCCGGCGGGCTAATGGCGAAGTTGCATTCCTTGGTGGATTCGAATTCGGAGGCCTGTTTGCTATTCATGACCGCCATCGCCAGTTCCTGCGTATGCGCCGGCGTCAGGGTCTGGTTGGAAACCGGAGTCACCTTGCCATCCACCTTGATGGCGGGCGGGAAGCCGGCGGTGATAAACAGGTCGGATGCTTTCTTGCTGAGCATCAGCCGCAGCAAATCGTGCATGAATTTCTGTGCCTGTTCGCGTTCCATGATTTGTCCTCTTTAGCGATGCTTTCCCCCTTGCCCTTTTCCCTCGTATTGCAGATGGCATCCGCGCCGGGATTGGCGGAAAGACCACTCAATCCGGAGAGAAGGGAAGGGAGGAGTCGCTTCGTGTGATTGTGCTTAGCCGCCGAAACTTTCTTTATTTGCCGCCTTGGTGCGCGCTTCATTCTGCGCAACGACATTGCGCCGCACCAGGTCGGTAAGGCACTGGTCGAGCGTCTGCATGCCCAGGTTCTGTCCAGTCTGGATAGCGGAATACATCTGGGCGATCTTGTTTTCACGGATCAGGTTCCGGATCGCCGGCGTTCCAATCATGATTTCGTGCGCTGCCACCCGCCCGCTGCCATCCTTGGTTTTCAGCAGGGTCTGGGCGATGACCGCGCGTAGCGATTCGGACAGCATGGAACGCACCATTTCCTTTTCCGCTGCCGGAAACACGTCAATGATCCGGTCGATGGTCTTGGCCGCCGAACTGGTATGCAGGGTGCCGAACACCAGATGGCCGGTTTCTGCGGCGGTCAGCGCCAGGCGTATCGTTTCCAGATCGCGCATCTCGCCCACCAGAACGATGTCCGGGTCTTCACGCAACGCCGAGCGCAAGGCATTGGCGAAAGACAGGGTATGCGGCCCGACCTCGCGTTGATTGATCAGGCATCGCTTGCTTTCATGCACGAATTCGATCGGGTCTTCCACCGTCAGGATATGGCCGTACTCGTTTTCGTTGATGTGGTTGATCATCGCCGCCAGGGTGGTGGATTTGCCGGAACCGGTCGGGCCGGTCACCAGCACGATGCCGCGCGGCTGGTCGGCGATTTCCTTGAAGATGGGCGGACAATTGAGCTGTTCGAGCGTCAGCACCTTGGAGGGAATGGTACGGAACACCGCCGCCGCGCCCCGGTTCTGGTTGTATGCATTGACGCGGAAACGTGCCAGGCCCGGAATTTCGAAGGAAAAATCGACCTCGAGGTTTTCCTCGTAGAACTTGCGCTGACCATCGTTCATGATGTCATACACCATGCCATGCACACCCTTATGATCCAGCGAGTCGACGTTGATGCGCCGAACGTCGCCGTTGACGCGGATCATCGGTGGCAGACCCGCGGAAAGGTGAAGATCGGAGGCCTTGTTCTTGACCGAGAAGGCGAGTAGATCCGAAATTTCCATTTATAATCCCCTAAGTGCGGCCACACGACCGCATGACCGATTGATGAGGGCATTATGACAACAATCATAAGCGCCTTGCAAGCCGTTAAACAACGCATCGCGTATGCGGCCATGCAGGCGGGAAGAGAACCCCAGGACATCCGCCTGCTCGCGGTCAGCAAAACATTTTCCGCGGAAGCGGTGCGGGAAGCATTTCAGGCGGGACAAGCCGCATTTGGCGAGAGTTACGTTCAGGAAGCAGTGGACAAAATCGCGACACTTGCCGATTTGCCGCTGGAATGGCATTTCATTGGGCCCTTGCAAAGCAACAAGACACGTCTGGTCGCCGAGCATTTCAACTGGGTGCACAGCGTGGACCGGGCGAAAATCGCCGACCGCCTGTCGTCCGCCAGACCCGTGGCACTGCCGCCCCTGCAGGTATGCCTGGAAGTCAACGTAAGCGGCGAAGCCAGCAAGGGCGGGATTTCTCCACGCGAACTTGAAGCCTTGGCAACACATGTACGCGCCTTGCCCCGCCTGCAGCTGCGTGGACTGATGGCCATTCCGGCGGCGACAGATGATGCCGCTTTGCAGAGACGGCAATTCCGGGAAGTGCGCGAATTGTTCGACGGACTGAACCACAAGGGCTTCAAGCTCGACACCCTCTCCATAGGCATGTCGAATGACCTTGAATCCGCGATTGCCGAAGGCGCCACCATCGTCAGGATAGGAACGGCGATATTCGGCACCCGGAATATGCGCAGATAGATAGAACCTTAGCCAGTGCCGCCACTATAATAGCCGCTTCATTGCCATAACAGCCAAATCCGCCATGCCAGATAGCAGCCAAAACGCCCCGCACGAAAGCGTTCAGGAAAGCCTGAAGCGCGTGGTCGATCTTTTGCACAAGCATGAGCTGGTGGAGTCGCTGGTCAACAAGCAGGACATGCCGCGACACGATCTGGTGCAGCAACTGGTGCACAAGCAGAATCTGGCGGAATTGCAGAACACGCTGGACGCTCTGCATCCTGCCGACGTCGCCTACATTCTCGAAGCGCTGCCGCTCGATCAGCGACTGGTGGTCTGGGAGCTCGTGCGAGCGGATCGCGATGGCGACATCCTGCTGGAAGTGTCGGACGCGGTACGCGAATCGCTCATCGCCACCATGGACACCGCCGAGCTGCGGGCGGCGGCGGAACAACTGGACACAGACGAGATCGCCGACCTGGCTGCCGACCTGCCGCGAGAGGTGATCGAAGAACTGTTCAAGTCGCTGAACAAGGAAGAACAGGCTCAACTTCAATCCGCTCTGTCCTATTCCGAAGGCACTGTGGGCGCGCTAATGGATTTCGACATGGTCACCATACGCGACGACATCAGCCTGGAGCAGGTGCTGGCAGATTTGCGCAAGCTTGGCGAACTGCCCAGCCATACCGACAAACTGTTCGTCGTGGACAACAAGGAAAAGCTGCGCGGGGTGCTGCCTCTGAAACGCCTTTTGCTTCACGACCCTGAAGCGCTGGTCGCGACAGTCATGTCAGACGACCCGGTGGTTTTCAACGGCAACGACAAGGCCAGCGATGCGGCATCCGCCTTCGAGCGCTACGATCTGGTGACAGCGCCGGTAGTGAATTCCTACAACAAGCTGGTGGGGCGTTTGACCGTTGACGAAGTGATGGACTTCATCCGCGACGAGGCGGAGGGCGATGTGCTTGCCATGGCCGGTTTGCGCGAAGAGGAAGACATGTTCGCCTCGGTATGGAAATCCATGCAAAATCGCTGGACCTGGCTGGCGATCAATCTGGTGACCGCTTTTATCGCCTCGCGCGTGATCGGCGTGTTCGAAGGCTCGATCGAGAAAATTGTCGCTCTCGCTGCACTGATGCCCATCGTCGCAGGCATAGGCGGGAACTCCGGCAACCAGACTATTACCATGATCGTGCGCGGCTTGGCGCTAGGGCAAATCCACCCCAGCAGCATGCGCAAACTGTTTATCAAGGAGATTGGCGTCAGTCTGGTCAACGGCCTGATCTGGGGCTCCATCCTCGGCCTGCTGGCCTACGCCCTGTATCGCAATGCGGCTCTGGGTGCGGTCATGACTGGCGCCATGATTCTCAACCTGCTGCTGGCAGCGATCATGGGCGTATTCATCCCCCTGGTCATGCACAAATTCGGACGTGACCCCGCCGTGGGATCGAGCGTGCTGATTACTGCCGTAACCGACAGTGGGGGATTCTTTATCTTCCTCGGCCTCGCCACCTTATTTCTGTTGTAGTGGGCGTTGCCTCAAATGGAATCTGAAATACTTTGCTGAATATAACCAGGAAAAATAATGGGCAAAAACGTTGGCCCTGATGAATTGGCGCTACACCCGATATATTGCCAAGCGTCAAGACCTGCCCTATGTCTGACAAGAAATAAGGTTCAAGCTCCCGGTTACGGGGGTTCTTCACTCAGGATTCGTCCACGATTTCCGAAGTGAGGTTGCAAGTCATCCCGCGAATGGCTTTTTCCATCAGAATCATGCCGGTATGGGGCTGGTCCAGGCCGGCGTTGAAGTAAAGGAACTCGAACACCTCATCCGCCTGTGCCACAGGCGCCAGCACGGTAATGACCTCGCGTTCCACATAGAACGGCGCATTGTTGCCACGACTGCTATCGACCCCTGCGCCACGCGCATGATGCACAAAGCCGCTGTACACCCCTTTTTGCTTGCGCAGATCATCCAGCACTTCCTTGCCCTTCCCCGCAGGCAGGAAACAGGTGATCACCTTGTAGGACTGTAGCGCGCCTGTATCACTCATGGTCTGAAATCCGGGTAATCAAGTCATGTGGAACATGCGTCGCCATTTTTTCCAGATGCGTCATGTAAATCATGCCCATACCCGGAGTATCGAGCTTGGCGGCAACAAACACCTGCTCGAAAATCCGGTCAGCCTGGTCGCTGGATGCCACGATATACACCACCTCTTTTTCCGAATTGACCGCGACACCCAAAATTCCAAGGTGTCGCTGGCGCACCCCAGTACCGCGCGCATAAAAAATGGTCGCTCCCTGCGCCCCCGCTTTCTGGGCTGCGCGTACCACCGTGTCCGCCGCGCCACGCTGGACGATGACGGTAATCAGCACGACATCGGTCAATACAATGATTTCTTCATTCATCTGCGGTTGATCCTTTCGATAGCCATACGGTTACTCTTCACCCGCCATCTGATCCATAGTCCGGTCACAAGTACGCTCAGAATCGGCCCAACCGAAGCCATCGCAAGAATACCGAATCCGTCCTGCGCACCCACCGCCTTGCCCAGCCCCAATCCCAATGCCAGAACCAGGGGGACGGTCACGGGCCCGGTGGTGACCCCGGCGCTGTCCCAGGCCAGATTGACATATTCTTCGCTGGAAATCACCGTCAAGGCCAGGGTCAGCAAATAAGCGGGGATGAGCAGCAGGACAATCGGGATGGCGAAAATCACCTTCGCCACGCCCAGAGCCACACCCAGGCCCACGCCCACCGCCACGGCACGAATCAGAAGTTTCTTGGTAAAAGCGCCATCGGTAAGGTTCTGCACCGTGACGCCCATGGCATTCAATGCAGGCTCGGCCACCGTGGCGCCAAAACCGAGCAACAGGGCAAACAGCAGGGCAATGCCGATGCCTGTCCAGTAAGGGTACAAGGGCGAATCCTGAATGGCCGGATACGGTGCGAAGGCGGCCGGCACCATCCCACCCGCCTGCGAGCCCAAAGGCGTCAGGCCGTAATCCAGGCCGACATTGAAAAGCATCATGCCCATCACGGCAAGGGTGATGCCATACACCAAAACCTTCCCTTCTTTCACCGGCTCCTTCAGCCACCAGTACTGCACCAGCCAGAGAAACAGGGTTAGCGGAAGAATGGCGCGCAAAGCGGCAATGATGTCATCGAAGGGAGAGCTTTCATACCAGGCTGGTGCGGCTGCTATATTCGCAGCCGTTTCCAGCACCGGAAAATCCCCAAACGAAAGAGCCAAGCCAAGCGACATCACTGCGATGGGCGGAAATAGTGACGCCAAAGTGACAATCCCAAAACCGGAGAGCGGATTGTCTTCTGCGCTGGTCGCGGCGGACACGCCAATCCCGATCGCCAGCACCAGCGGCACGGTCACCGGCCCGGTGGTAATCGCGCCGCAGTCCCATGCCAGCCCGATGATCGGCTCCAGCCGGCTATCCATGGAAAAAAACAGGGTCATGCTGAGCGCTGGCACCAGGGTGGAGATAATGAGCGACTTCAGGCTCCAGCCATAAATAAAGCGCAGCATGCCGGCCAGAACAGCCAAGCCGACGCCGAACCCAACCGCCAGCACCAGCAAGTCCGAGCGCTCGTTGAGCAGCAGATGCAGATAAGGCGTGCCATCCCGGCTAACCAGGCTGCCAGCCGCCTTGAGCGCGCCGATGGCCGGCTCGGCAAGGGTTGCCATGAAACCCAGCACGAAAGCAACACCCAAGACCCTCGGGGTGGAAAACTTGCCCGGCATGGTATAGCCGATATTTTCGCTGAATGGCATGAGTCCACGCTTGACCCCTTCCATGAACAGCATCAAGCCGCAGATCACCGCCATCATTCCCAGGGCAATGCTTTCCCAGCCATGCACTTCGGAATTCAGCACACCAAACTGGAACAGTACCAGAAACGACGCCAACGGCACGACCGCCATCAACTGTTCGGCAAAACGCACACCGATATATGGCCCCAACAGGCGATACAGGTCGAGTGGCCGCAGTTTGGTTTTACGTGGAGAAAGCCGGGTATGCGCAACCACTGCGTTGTAGCTGAGCTTGCGCTGGCGGTGGCGCACTGCACCAAGGTAATCGCCGTAACGGAGTTTTTTCGCCATAAGTCTGATTATAGCCAGTGCAGGGCGACCGTGTAATCAGGACTTACTTATCCAACACGGATTGGATCTTCAAGAAACCATGAACGGTAAAGAATGCGAAGCCATTCGAATGGTTTTTCTTGCGTGCCGGCGAGATGCCGGCTGCAAGACCAGGTCAACGCCCCTTTGACGCACCGACCTCGACAGCCCGCTCGCTGGCTGCCAGCTTGTCGAGCACGCCATTGACGTACTTGTAGCCATCCGAACCGCCAAAACACTTGGCCAGCTCAATGGCTTCGTTGATCACCACACGGTAGGGGATTTCAACATGATGCGCAAACTCATAGGTCGCCACCATCAGGACAGCGCGCTCGACCGGACTCAAATCTTCAATAGGGCGATCAAGGCAGGGTCGCAGCCTGCTTTCCAGATTGGTCACCTCATTGATTGCGCCATGCAGGATGGCGGAAAAATGCGCTCCATCGATTTTTTCAAAGTCCTCGTGCTCACGCAACTGCGCTTCGATAATCTCTACCGGGTCGCCAGTAAGCTGGCGCTGGTAAAGGCCCTGAACAGCAAGTTCGCGCGCTTTGCGGCGGTTTTTTTTCATTTAAAGCCTATTTAGATTTTCTTCAGCAGATTAACCATTTCAACCACCACCCGAGCTGCATCGGCCCCTTTTTCGGACATCCGGACCAGGGCCTGCTCATCGTCTTCCACGGTGAGAATAGCATTGGCAATCGGCATACTGCTATCCAGCATGACGCGGGTCACGCCGCTGCCGGACTCGTTGGCCACCAGCTCGAAATGATAGGTCTCGCCGCGGATGATCGCGCCCAGCGCGACCAGCGCATCGAATTTTCCGCTTTTCGCCATCTTTTGCAGCACCAGGGAAATCTCCAGCGCGCCGGGCACGCTCGCCAGAAAAATATCTTCCTTGGCGACACCCAGCTTGAGCAGCTCGGTCACACAGGCGCCCAGCAGCCCCTCGCATACATCGATATTGAAGCGGCTCATGGCAATGCCGATTTTCAGGCCAGCGCCATTCAGGTCGGGATGGCATTCGGGCAGTTTATTGGGGGTTCCCATATCTCATTTCCTATTTCTGTTCGTAATAGCCGGTCACTTCCAGATCGAATCCGGTCATGCTCGGCATCTTGCGCGGCAGCGAGAGAAGACGCATTTTAGTGACATTGAGGTCGCGCAGAATCTGCGCGCCGATACCGTAGTTGCGCAAGTCCACCTTGGCGGGGATTTTGGGTTCGCTGCGCTGCACTCGCGCCAGCAGGTCGGCAGAAGACTCGCCACCACGACGCATCAGCACGATCACGCCCTTGCCGGCATCGGCCACGGCCTGCATCGCCTGATGCACGCTGAAGGAATGCTCGAAGCTGGTGGTGTCGATAAAATCCATCACCGACAGCGGCTCATGCACGCGCACCAGGGTTTCCTCTCCGGCCTTGATCTCGCCTTTCACCAGCGCCAGATGCACTTCGTTGGCAGTCTTGTCGCGATAGGTGATCAACTGGAATTCGCCATAAACGGTCTGCACCGCTTTTTCCGCCACGCGCTCAACCAGGCTTTCGGTCTGGCTGCGGTAGTGGATCAGGTCGGCGATGGTGCCGATCTTGAGGCCATGCTCCTTGGCGTATACCAGCAGATCCGGCAAGCGCGCCATCTCGCCGTCTTCCTTGAGGATTTCGCAGATCACTGCGGCCGGCTCCAGTCCCGCCAGCGCAGCCAGGTCACAACCCGCTTCGGTGTGGCCGGCACGCACCAGCACGCCACCATTCTGCGCCTTGAGCGGAAAGATATGGCCGGGCTGGACCACGTCGTTCGGCCCGGCATCTTTTTTCACCGCCGCCAGTACGGTCTTGGCGCGATCCGCAGCGGAGATGCCTGTGGTCACGCCTTCCGCGGCCTCGATCGAAACGGTGAAATTGGTGCCCAGCGGCGCCTTGTTGCTCGAAACCATCAACGGCAGATCAAGCTGGCGGCAGCGCGCCTCGGTCAGGGTCAGGCAGATCAGGCCGCGGCCATGGCGGGCCATGAAATTGATGGCCTCGGGGGTGACAAACTCGGCAGCCAGCACCAGGTCACCCTCGTTCTCGCGGTCCTCCTCGTCCACCAGGACGACCATTTTGCCGGCCTTGAAGTCGGCGATAATGTCTTGAATCGGGCTTATGTTCGTACTCATTAAGATTCCTTGCCGTAACTCAGCATGCGTTCCAGATAGCGTGCCACCAGGTCAACTTCCAGGTTGACAGTTTTGCCGGCGCACAGATGTTTGAAATTGGTGGCCTGAATGGTGTGGGGAATCAGGTTGATGCTGAACTCCTCGCCCTTCACCCAGTTGACCGTCAGGCTCACCCCGTTGACTGTAATCGAGCCCTTGTGGGCAATATAGCGGGCCAATGCTTTCGGTGCGCGAATCACCAGCTCGTGCGATTCGCCCACCGGCTCGAACTTGACCACTTCGCCCACGCCATCCACATGGCCGCTCACCAGATGTCCGCCCAGCCTGTCGGCCAGGCGCAGCGCTTTTTCCAGATTGACCTCGCCGGGCTCGCCCAGGCCTGCGGTGCAATTCAGCGTTTCGCGCGAAACATCGACCTTGTAGCCGCCTGAGGTCTTCTCTACCACGGTCAGGCACACGCCGTTGGCGGCAATACTGTCGCCCAGCGCCACGTCACTCATATCCAGTCCGCCTGCATCTATATTCAGACGCACGCCTTCCTGCAATGGTTCGATGGCAGTGATTTTTCCTACCGCCTGGATGATGCCGGTAAACATTATGATTTTTCCTTTAAACGCGCCACGATGCGCATATCCTGCCCCACCATGCGCAGGTCGCGAATATCCAGTTCCTGGCGCTGCTCCATTGTTTCGATATCCGGCAAGCCGAACATGCCGCGCGCCTTATCGCCGAACAGCATGGGCGCGAGATAAAACACCAGTTCGTCCACCACGCCCGCCTGCAGCAGAGCGCCATTCAGCACCTTGCCCGCCTCGACCGTAATTTCATTGCAGCCGCGCTGCCCGAGTTCCTGCATCAGGCGTGCCAGATCGATCTGCCCATGCAGCGCTGGCAGAACCACTACTTCAGCGCCTGCCTCGCGCAAAGTCTGGATGCGGTCTTCTTCATTGCAACCCGTTGCAACCAGCAGCGGCGCGCCGGAAAGCATTTTGGCATCCAGCGGCATGCTCAGATTGGCATCCACCACCACCTTGAGCGGCTGACGCGTGGTTTCGATGTCGCGCACATTGAAGGACGGATCATCATGCAACACCGTGCCGATGCCGGTCAGCATGGCGCAGGAGCGGGCGCGCCAGCGATGTGCATCGCGCCGCGCATCCGGGCCGGTAATCCACTGGCTGACACCGTTGCCGAGCGCTGTCTTGCCATCCAGCGTGGCCGCGACTTTCAGCCTCAGCCATGGCCGTCCGCGCCGCATGCGCGACACGAAACCAACATTGAGATCGCTGGACGCTTGCTCCAGCAGGCCGCATTCCACCTGAACACCTGCATCTGCCAGTATTTTCAGACCCGCGCCCGAAACCAGCGGATTAGGGTCCTGCGTGGCCACCACCACGCGCGCCACGCCCGCCTTGACCAGGGCATCGGCACAGGGCGGCGTGCGACCATGGTGACTGCACGGCTCCAGCGTCACATACACCGTCGCCCCCCGCGCCTGTTCCCCAGCCTGCTGCAGGGCATGGATCTCGGCGTGCGGTTCGCCGGCTCGCTCGTGCCAGCCCTCCCCGACCACCCGGCCCTCGCGCACGATGACGCAGCCGACGCGGGGATTGGGCGTGGCCGTATACAGGCCGCGTTCGGCAAGGCGCAAGGCCTGTGCCATGAAGTCGTGATCATCCGCCGAGTAAGTCAACTTATTTGTCCAGATCCTGGATCGCATCGCGGAAATCATCCACGTCCTCGAAACTGCGATACACCGAGGCAAAGCGAATATAGGCCACCTTGTCCAGCTTGCGCAGTTCGTTCATCACCATTTCCCCCACTTTCAGCGAAGGGATTTCGCGCTCGCCCAGGCTCAGCATTTTCTGCTCGATATGCTGGATTGCGCCATCCACCAGACTGGTGGAAACCGGGCGCTTGTTGAGTGCGCGCATGAAACTGGTGCGGATCTTGTCGCGGCTGAATTCCTCGCGGCTGCCATTTTGCTTCACCACCGACGGCATCCTGAGCTCCGCCGTTTCGTAGGTGGTAAAACGTTTTTCGCAACTCGGGCAGCGACGGCGGCGGCGCACGCTGTCGCCTTCCTCGCTGACGCGGGAATCAATGACCTGGGTATCGGCTTCGCCGCAGAAGGGACATTTCATTTTTTATGTGAAAGGTGAAATGTGAAGGGTGAAGCGTAGCATCCCACCACGCCTCACCCTTCACTCTTCACATTTCACGCCCCATAGACCGGAAACTTCGCGCACATCGCCTTGGCTTCATTCGCCACGCGCGACAGCACGGTTTCATCGGTGGGGGCCGCCAGCACATCGGCGATCAGGTTGGCCAAATGCTCGGCTTCGAACTCCTTGAAGCCGCGCGTGGTCATCGCCGGGGTGCCGATGCGGATGCCGCTGGTGACGAAGGGCTTTTCCGGATCGTTGGGGATGGCGTTCTTGTTCACCGTGATATGCGCCTTGCCCAGCGCGGCTTCGGCTTCCTTGCCGGTGAGCTTCATGGCGCGCAGGTCGACCAGGAATACATGGGACTCGGTGCGGCCGGAAATGATGCGCAGTCCACGCTCGGTGAGCACCTTGCACATCACCAGCGCATTGGCGATCACCTGTTCCTGGTAATGCTTGAAGTCCTTGCCCGCAGCTTCCTTGAAAGCCACTGCCTTGCCGGCGATGACGTGCATCAGCGGCCCGCCTTGCAATCCGGGAAAAATGGCGGAATTAATGGCCTTCTCGTGCTCAGCCTTCATCAGGATGACACCGCCTCTTGGCCCACGCAATGTCTTGTGGGTGGTGGTGGTAACCACATCGGCATGCGGCACCGGGTTGGGGTAAACGCCGGCGGCGATCAGCCCGGCATAGTGCGCCATGTCCACCATGAAAATCGCGCCGACGGCCTTGGCAACCTTGGCAAAGCGCTCAAAATCTATCTTCAGCGCATAGGCCGACGCGCCGGCAATAATCAGCTTCGGCTTGTGCTCATGCGCCAGCGCTTCCATGCGCTCGTAATCGATCGCTTCATTTTGATCGAGACCGTAGGCGACAACATTGAACCACTTGCCGCTCATATTGAGCGCCATGCCATGTGTAAGGTGACCACCCTCTGCCAGACTCATGCCCATGATGGTATCGCCAGGCTTGAGGAAAGCCATGAATACCGCCTGATTGGCCTGAGAACCGGAATTGGGCTGCACGTTGGCGGCTTCTGCGCCGAACAGTTTCTTGACGCGGTCAATGGCCAACTGTTCGGCTTTGTCCACATACTCGCAACCGCCGTAGTAACGCTTGCCGGGATAACCTTCGGCGTATTTGTTGGTCAGCACCGAGCCCTGCGCCTCCATCACGGCTGGGCTGGTGTAGTTCTCGGAGGCGATCAGTTCGATATGGTCTTCCTGGCGCTGGCGCTCCTGCTCGATCGCCTGCCACAATTCAGGATCGAAGCTGGCAATGGTATTTTTTGCGCTGAACATGGTGGTCTTTCACTCGGCTTGGAAAAAGCGGAAATTTTAGCATGACTGACAAGGGTTTAACCAATCCGCGTTGACAATCCGGTCCGGCTAGTCCGGTTCTTTTCTTGCGGCGGGCTGAACCGCCTCGCCCGACTGCAATTTTGATCGCAACTCGGCAATCTCGCGGCGCAACTCCTGAATATCGTGATGCATTTCGCGGCGCAGCTTTTTTTCATCCTCACCCACAAAAAATGCCGAAACGCTCGCGGTGACCAAAGAAAATACAGCAACACCGACAATCACCATGATCACGGCAAAAACGCGCGCAGCCGTAGTGGTCGGAACAAAATCGCCATAACCTACCGTCGCACCAGTAATAAAAGCCAGCCACAAACCTTCGCCAAAGCTGTGTATCGTCGGCTCCAGCCAGTAAAATCCAGCGCCCGAGGCAAGCAGCGTGACGATTCCCAGCACAAAAGCATAAGGCACAGCCTTGGCGGACAGTAGCAAGCGCAGGGAAGTAAGCATGCGTGCCAGAGCCAGCGTGACATACGCAATTCGCAACAGGCGCACCAAGGGCAGCCATTCACTGGGCAATCCCGCCATTCCCAGACCCGAACCTATAATAATCACCACATTCAGCCAGTTGTACTTTAGATAGAGCCATTTGTGGCGGCAGACATGCGACATCCAGAGGGTTTCCAGGCTGAAGGCAAGAAAAATGAATAAATCCAGTTCCAACCCAAAACCCGCTAAGGGGTTGTCATTTTGCTTGATTTCCAGATAAAAGGATGGGATCGCCAGCAAGGCAATCGCAACCATGACCCAGTGCAAGCGCCGCTCCCATACATACGCTTCGGGATGATCGCGGGGCGGCACGCCCCCCATCCCGAGCCAGCGGCGAAAATCAATAGCCATCCAAACTCTCCATTACCAGTAGCGTCGGATTTTACTATGTATCATACCCCCAGCCCCCTGGAAGGATTCCGGACAACATTTCCGCCCTTGGCGTCTTTAGCGGCCTGAACCGCTGAACGTCCCCAAGCTCTTAGCCTAATAACAAACAAAGCAAGCCAGGGGTACCGCAAAAACAGGCATTTAAGCATTTGACGCTATCGCGGATAAAAGGCATAATTTGCGCCCTCAATGGTCCGATCAAAGTCCATTTTGGGCGGTTAGCTCAGCGGTAGAGCACTGCCTTCACACGGCAGGGGTCACTGGTTCGAACCCAGTATCGCCCACCAAATAAAAAAGGGGTCAGGATTATCCTGGCCCCTTTTTTATTGCGCCGGCATCGTTCCCTGATAGGCTGGAATTAATTGGATTCCACAAAGGAGAAAGGCATGACTGACTCCACATGGCATGATCTGGCACTGCTGCTGTGTTACTGGCTGGCTTATTTTATACTGCATTCCGTACTTGCTTCGCTCGGAATAAAGCACCGCACGGCCCTTGCTCGCCCTGCACTGATGCCGGCTTACCGGCTGGCGTTCAACAGCCTGTCCTTACTGCTGCTATTGCCGATTCTGTGGCACATGTTCCAGCACCCAGGCCCGGTGCTATGGCAGTGGCAGGGTATCGGCGCATGGCTGGCAAATGGTCTCTCGCTGCTGGCCTGCCTGGCTTTTATCCATTCACTGAAATATTACGACATCCAGGAGTTCCTTGGCCTGCGCCAGTTGCGTGAACGCACGAGAAAGGTGGAAGATCAGGAGCATTTTCACCTATCCCCCTTCCACCGTTTCGTGCGCCACCCCTGGTATTTCTTTGGCTTGATCCTGGTCTGGACGCGCGACATGAATGCGGCGATGCTGCTTTCAAGCACGATGATCACGCTCTACTTCGTGATTGGATCCAAGCTGGAAGAGAAAAAGCTGCTGATTTATCATGGGGACGCATACCGGCAATATATGAAGCGCGTCCCCGGCCTGATTCCTCTGCCATGGAAACACCTCAGCGCAAAGGAAGCGCAGGAAATGCTGGCACGAACCAAGCATTCAGCCGAATAACCCCCCCCTGGCCGCTCCGCTATTGCCACATCGTCAAACAGCGCTCAGCCCTGCCTCGAAAATGCGTCAAACTGCTCAATCGGCACCGGCTTGCTGAACAGATAGCCCTGGAAGGCATGGCAGCCGTGCATTGCGAGGAAATCGCGCTGCGCCTCGGTTTCAACCCCTTCGGCAATGACATTCAATCCGAACGTTTGCCCCATGGTAATGATTGCTTGCACGATGGCAGCATCGTTGGGATCGGTAACCAGATCGCGGACGAATGACTGATCAATTTTCAACTGATCCAAGGGCAATTGTTTGAGGTAAGAAAGAGATGAATAACCCGTACCGAAATCATCCATCGACAATCCAATGCCTATGGCTTTGAGTGCCTGCATTTTCGGGATGCTATCGCCCATATTATCGAGCACCAGACTCTCGGTCAGCTCAATTTTCAAACACGTTGGGTCGATGCCAGCTGCATTAATCACCTGCTGCACCTGCTCGACAAAATCCGCCTGGCGGAACTGGCACGCACTGACATTGACGGCAAGCTGCAGACCACGGGTAGCCGGATTGCCAGACCAGAACCGGATCTGCTCGCATGCCGTTTTCAATACCCACAAGCCGATCGGCACGATCAGGCCGGTCTCTTCGGCCAGCGGGATGAACTGTGCGGGAGAAATCAGGCCGTGCTCAGCCGTTTCCCAACGCAGCAAAGCCTCGGCACCGATGACCCGCTGCGCGCTGTCCACCTGGGTTTGGTAGAAGAGGCGCAACTGCTGGTGCTTTAAAGCCTGGCGCAAATTACCGATCATCTCGGTGCGCGCTTCCAGAACAGCCTGCATGTCCGGATCAAAAAACCGAATGGTGTTACGCCCGGCAGACTTGGCCTGGTATAGAGCGGTATCGGCATGTTTGAGCAAATCCTCGACGCGTTCCCCATGTCCCTGGAACAGAGTGACGCCGATGCTGGGAGTGGAATGGTATTCGTGCTCTTTGAGCTGGTATGGCTGCTCCAGGGCAGAACGAAGTTTCTCCGCCACAAACCCGGCCTGCGCGGCGGCCTCGTCCGCGTCAGAACTCAACGATTCGAGTATCACCACGAATTCATCCCCACCCAACCGCGCCACGGTATCGCCATCGCGTACCCCATCCTGCAGGCGTTGAGCAACTTTCTGCAGCAGCAAGTCGCCAACACCATGTCCTTTGGTATCGTTGAGCGTTTTGAAGTGATCCAGATCGATAAACATCAACGCACCGTTATGCTCCCCGCGCATGCTGGCTGCCTGTGACTGTTGCAGCCTGTCATGCAACAAGCGTCGATTTGGCAGCCTGGTAAGCGGGTCGTAAAAGGCGAGGCTGTGAATTTCATCCACTGCGCGCTTGCGCTCGGTGATATCGCGGGACAGCACGATATAGCGCGGCATCTCGCCAGCAGGGACAGCTTTCTTCGCCACCGACAGCTCGAACCAGCGCATTCCCTCTGCCAACGGCAGGCTGATCTCGCAGCCATAGGCACTTCCCTTCTCATTTGCCGTTGCAAGTGCAATGAGCACGGTTTCCGCTGCCTGTGCGGGCAAAACATCCCCGACAGTCCGCCCCAGCAATGCCTCTCCGGGCATGGCCATAAGCATGTCGCGCGCCGCCATGACCTTGAGATAGCGCCCCTCTTGATTCAATTCAAACATCAAATCAGGAATTGCCTGGAGTGTTGCCGAAAGATCACTGGCGAGATGGATGACAGGGCGACCGAAACGCTGGCTGATGCGACGCGTGACGACGATGCCGATGATCGTCAGCAGCAGCACCAGGACTCCCACAAAAAACAAACCTTGATGCATTGCCGCCAGGCGCGCGCGATCAGATAGACCGACCTGGATCACACCCGCAATCTCGTTATCAAAACCACTAAGATAGGACTCGGTAATTTCGCGAATCGGCTCATCATGGATTGCAAGCCCCCTGATTTTCCTTGGCTCGCCCGATAGCACAATCATGGCAGCTTCCAGTGCGCCCTGGTCAAGCCGGGTATCATTGCGGGAAGGATCGCTGCTTGCCAGCACATTACCCTGCTTGTCAGCCACCAGGATATAGCGGATGTCCGGTTCGCCTCTGGCAATTTCTTCCAGTAACAAACGGGCATGGTACTTGCCTGAAAAACTGATTCGACTCACAGACTTAGCCAGAATATGGGTTACCAAGGCAGATAATTTTGCCTGCTCGCGCTCCGCAATGCCGCGATAGTAGAGCCCACCAGCAAGCAGCACCGTAATCATCAATGCCAGAATCAGGGCGCCGAAAGACAAGGCGATGCGGCGGTCAAAATTTGCAAATGACTGTTCTTCGACCACGACGCCATCCGCATGAGGGGAACTCATCGGCACAGAGGTCTCACTTAACCGCCTTTACAGTTCCTTCCCAAACAGGATTGCGGGCAACCCAAGGCTTGGTGAATTTCCCTGGAATCGGGCCGCCCCATCCGGGGTAACGCGTCAAGGTATCCAGCGTGATGGGAAATACTGGCACCAAGGCTTGCCTAGGTGTTGCTTGCCCGGTGGCGATTGCATAGGCAGCCCTGATCGCCTCCGCACCCAGCGGACCGCAAAACTGTGCGGCATCAATACGGGTGAGCCGACCTGAGCGAATGTTCTCTATGGATTTCGGATCGCCATCGATGGTGGCCACCATAATCTCCGTGCGACCCGCATTCGCCAATGCATCCACCACACTGAGGCCCCCGCCATCATTGACGCTGAAAACCGCATCCACACTGCCCTTATCCGGGAAATCCAACAGAATATGCCTCCCGGCGCGCTGACCGCCCACCGGCTCCACTGCCTCGTAAGCTTTTAGAATTTTATAGGCCTGGCCGTGATCACGCAGAGCGTCAAGAAAACCATTAAGCCGTTCGACCGTCGATGAAACCCGCGGATATTCAAGCAATATCAGCTTGATCGCCTGCTTGTCCGGAAACTGCGCAGCCAGATATTCGCCGCCCAGATAACCGGCCTGATGATTATCCGAGGTAATGTAGGCGGCCAGCGCCCCGCCACTGATATATTGATCATAGGCAACCACGGGAATGCCCGCCCGGTTGGCTGCACGTAAAGGCGCAGCCAGCGCGGCGTTATCGGTGGGCTGCACGATGATGATGTCCGGCTTCTGCTTCACCATCTCGAACATCTGCGCTATCTGGCGCTCAACGCCAGGAACTCCGTCGCCTGCGACCTGGGGAATCAGTTGTACCGACGGCAGCCCTTGACGTTTCGCCTTATCGTTAATGTGGCGGGCTTCTTCCTCAAGTCCCTTGCGCATGGCAACCTGACCCGGAATATTCATGGACCAATACAGCACGCCAACACGCAACACCTGTTCTGAGGGAACAGCCGAATACGCTCCAGGAATCATCACGCCTGAGCACAGTAGAAACACAGCAATAAACGGAAATATGCGCAAAATAATTATTCAAAAAATGGCCACGGCAACATTGCCAAAGCGATCTGTTGCGTCAGTCTAGTGGCGCCAGAAATGAAGTCAATCACCATTTTCACTGCCCATGTATATACAACATGAAATATTGATCTTCAAGTGGCCCCGCACGGACTTGAACCGTGGCCCCGTAGAAACTGAGCAACCTTGAACCCTGGCACAATAGCCGACTCCAATTTGCATCGCTCAGCGCCGAGTTGCCAACTTGGCAGACTGTCTTCTCATCCCGCTGAAAACGGCTTCTGCCACATCCATGGGAAAGTCATTCCGCAACAACTTTTCCACTTCACCAATCACAGATTCCGTCGTTGCAATAGCCTCCTCAATCAATTCCTCTGCCGCAGCAGCACCAAGCCCGACTTGCTGCGCTTGAGCAATCCAGTGTCGTCGCTGGACTTTATCAATCAGGTAGTAATTGGCACTTCCCCGCACTGCCATGGCAAGTTTGGCCTTATGCGGGGAAATTTGATTCTTCCCCGTCCCAATGAAGGGATGAGCAGAAAGCACGTCATAGATCGGCGTAGCGCGGTAGCCGCCACCAGGGAGATGGGCAATGCTGAAGTTCTTCCCGTGACCATCGGTGGCGGCCAACACCCAAAAAATGATCTGGGTTTTGAAGAAGTTTCTCCGATCCTGCTCAGCAGCATCCGACCCGAGCAGTAATTCCATGATTTGAGCAATGCCTGGGCCACCGTCTGACTGATATTTACGCAGTGGCGACATGCCCGTAGCCTGACACATGTCCTCCTGGGGCAGACGGATGATCCAGCTTCCATCACTGGATGGGGTGCGGTCGAACCGTTCAACGACGAGGGCTTTCTGGTCTTCGAAATGCCCAATTTCGCTGCGCGCAACGGAGATTTCGTAAGCCTCCATGATTTTTGAGCACAACCATTCGTTCTCCACCGAGGTACGCATATCGGCTTGCATATGGCCGACCAAGCCTAATGGCAGTTTGAAGATGTGTGTTGTTGGTGTGCTGCCGTGGGGTAAAAACCATCGGCCATCATGGCGCAATAGCGCGGTTTTCTCCTGCGCCCCCGCGATGGACAGTCTCAGATCCTCGTCGTGATCGTTCTGCCCCAAGGCTTGAGCCGACGTAGTGTTGCGTAGTCTATGAGCGATCCTTTCAGCGATTAACTCCTCACCGTTGATTTCAAAGACGTCCGACGGCGCTTCATCTTCAGGAAGGAGTTGTATTGCACCAACACAGTCTCGGCCCAGTTTTGCCAGCAGATGAAAGGCATCCGTGCCCCCTGCCTGGTGACGTTGCGCCAGACGGCGGCGAATGGCATCGCTGTCGGGCAGAAGGTTGTCAAAATAGTTCGTAACGATTTGCCCTTGGTAAGGCGCATTGCCTGGCACAAATGGTAGCGATAAGGACAAGGAACGGGACTGTTCATCCGTGAGCCATTCATCGAAGTATCCAAGGCGGTCGCCTTGCCGAGTCGTTTCCCAGTAGCCAACAGGGATGCCGTTCATCCAGATGTTCAGCCTTTGTGTCTTTGCGCGACGCCCCATGGTTACCAACTTTCTTTTTTTCTTGTTGGAGCAACAATACGGGCCGCTTTGACGACAACCGAGGGCTTCTGATCTATAGTTTTTAACTTAGCGGGGCGCTTACTGGCGGCCTTGGCGGAAGGCGTAGCACTCTCACTGATAACGGGAGAGGTTTGATTCAACGAAATTTCAACATCCAGCATGCGTAGCACCATAAAAAGCCTTTCAAGCGTCGCCGTCGCTGGATTGGCTTCAAAGTGTGCATAACTTTGCTGAGTGATTCCCAGCCTTTCAGCCATGGCAGCCTGAGTCAGCCCATTTTCTTTGCGAAAACCTTTGAGGACCAGAGGGAGCTGGCTGAGGGTTTTGATGGGATAAATCACTTTTACCTCCGTTCATGTGTCCTGCCGCAATACAAACATCAAGCTGCACATAGAATTAACAGCCCTGTATCTGTATATTACATTTACAAATTATATTCTGTAAACAGGATTAACAATTCACCGTCTGTATTTACCTCTTTCGTTCCGCCCCTTCACCCGTTTTTGTTTCAGCCACTCAGGCTTATCCAGAGGTGGCCTCGCTAGCCTTATTTAACCCCTATTGAACCTTCGTTGAACCTTTCAGAAAAACAATAGAAAAAGGACTTGCGAAATACACGCAAGTCCTTGTTTATATGGTGGGCCCGCACGGACTTGAACCGTGGACCAAAGGATTATGAGTTTGTATAACTCATTGTTTTTTAATGATATTTGCCCGCCCTCACTCGCCAATACCCGCTGACACTCGGCAAGTTTGTCACGTTTTCATCTTTTTTATTTAGCTTGGTTTCGTTGTTTTTTTGCCGTCTGCCCAGTCGAATAAAGACGAATATGGGTATCGAGGTGCTTATCGAAGGCGAAATCGCCAGCTTCAACCTTTGCTGGACTACGTAGTTTTGACAGAATTGATGTGAGCATAGAAACGGTCACTTTGATAATTACTTTATTTTGCATATAGAACTCTTTGAACGCCTCCAACTCACGTCCTTTTGTAAGCTCCGGATGCTTATCACGACAAATTATAAATCCTATCCGCGCCAGAAAGTACAACATTGTTTTCAGCCCTGATGAAGAACCGGAAGATAACATCGAGCAGGAAGCCAATGCCCGTTTATACCGGAAGCTGTCGGACGGCGAGTGAAATGGAAGATCAACCCGTCCTCCCGCTGCCTCCGGTTCGTTGCCTGACCAAGGATCAAGCCGCCGAATATCTTGGCATTGGCGTCACGCTCCTGACCGAGCTGGGCGTCCCTGCCATCAAATTCGGTCGGCGCTGCGTCTATGACAAAGTTGACTTGGATAACTGGCTGGAAGAATATAAGCGTCGAGGGCGGGCCGGAAAGGAGAAATTATGGCCCGTGAAACAGGAGTCTACTTGCGACCGGATTCAAGGTACTGGTGGATTGCAGCAACCCTCCCGGACGGAACTCGAATACGCCAGAGCGCTGGGACTGAAAACCGAGAACAAGCTGAAGCGTACCTTGCCAAGCTGATTCACGATGCCTACATGGTGTCGTATCTCGGAATGAAACCCAAACGCTCCTGGAAAGAAGCGGTGGTTCGATTTCTTCAGGTAAAGGCAACGCTTCGGGACATCAAACAGTATCAAGGCAATTGTCGGCGCTTGGATGCCTACCTGGGCAACAAGATGCTGGATGAGATCATCGGCGATACGGTTTGGTCCGTGGTCCAGGGCGAAATGGCGCAAGGCAAGGCAATTGCCACGGTCAATCGTCATTTGGCTTTGATGCGAGCGATTCTCCGCATGGCGCGGGATGAATGGCAGTGGATCGACCACATTCCGAAGATTCGCTTGTTACCGGGTGAAGTCGAGCGTGATCGCTGGCTGTCGAGACAAGATGCGGACAAACTGCTTGCAGCGTGTGCGCCTCACTTGGCGGCAATGGTGCGTTATGCCCTGGCAACAGGATGTCGCGCCCGTGAGATTTCCGGCCTGGAGTGGAATCGGGTTGATTTGGAAAGGCACACTGCCTGGCTTAATCAAACCAATAATGGCACGCCGCGAGGTGTCCCGTTGAATAGTGATGCTGTTGCAGTACTGGAAGAACAGATTGGCAAGCATCCGCAGTATTGTTTTACGTTTCGTGGCAAACCGATTCGTTGGGAATTAACCAACACCGGATGGCACAAGGCGTTAAAGCGGGCGGGGTTGGCTGATTTACGCTTCCACGATCTGCGCCATACCTGGGCTTCCTGGCATCGGCAGGCGGGAACATCCTGCGACGAGCTGAAAGACTTGGGTGGTTGGAAATCGCGGCAGATGGTTGACCGTTATGCCAAGTACTCTACTGAGCACCTGGCATTAGCGGCTTCTCGAATCGAGAATGGACGTGGCGGTAACGTGATTGAGTTGTCACGTTTTTGTCACGGCAAGACTAAAGCCGCCTGACGGCAGCTTGTAAGTCTTTGGTTTATATGGTGGGCCCGCACGGACTTGAACCGTGGACCAAAGGATTATGAGTCCGCGAGTAAAACGGTATGTTATTGAAATTCAAGCGAACTATACCGAACACTGCAAAACTATAAAGCACTTTAACAACAGCATTTTAGCGCACTTTACAGAACATTCGAGAAACTGAGTGGTGCACCGATTTTGCACCTAAACAGGAGCCAATAAACGAATTGCGGTTTCTGGATCCTTGGCGACTGCGCGCAGCAAAGCACGAGCGGGTCCAGTAGGCCTGGTTCGGTGTTGTTCCCAATTTTGAAGGGTTTTAACCGGGACGCCAATCAGCCGGGCAAACTCACCTTGAGTGAGCTTGGTTGCCTCTCTAATTTCCTTAGCTTCCGGATCCGCGATTACCGTGACTCGGGCCGGCTTCATCTCGCCGCGCATAATCATGCCTGCCTCACGGACACCAGACAGAAGCTCCTCAAATGTCGAATCATCCATTGCCAAATTCCTCATTTGCCACCTTGGCTAATAGCGCCAACTGTTTGTCTGTTAGGTTTTCCATCTTGCTTTACGGCTCACGGTACGCTAATAGCGGACTTGTCGCAAGTTTTCCATCTCCGTAACGAATGCACGGATAACGTAAAAACAGGCTGGAATTGATTGATATATAGCTTGCAAGCCAGCTAGAAACAAAGGAAGAAAACAAGCTATCTACCTATATATCAAGATAGCTTGGCATCAAGATACCTACCAAGCCATCAATCACTGCCAGCGCCAAAAGATTTTCCAGGTGGAAGACAACATCATCGAGAAACGAAATGCCCTGATTGACTCGCTGGAACGCCGCCTTACCCAAAAAACCGAATCCAATCGACTGTTGTCACGATTTCTTGGGAAGTAGCGTGACGTGTCGATAATTTATACGAATATGAACACGTTTGATTAACGTGTCGCCGATATCGACATCAACAATAAACGTGTCGATAAAGCTGGAAAATATCGACATGGTTTGTTGACGTGTCGCCGATATCGACATAAGCTGAGAATGTGTCGATAAAGCTGGAAAATATAAACATGGTTAATGAGGCCTGGAAGCCAGACCAACCCTACAACAGCATTCCTGTGCTGCCACCCAAAGTTGATTTAGAGACCAAGGCAGTATTGAAGCAGTGTATTGCAGCAAGAGCTGCATTGGCAGAGCTTAAGCAGGCTGCTGAACTTATCCCCAATCAAGGGATGTTGATTAACACCCTGCCATTACTGGAGGCCCGCGCCAGTTCTGAAATTGAAAATATCGTGACGACCACCGATAAATTGTTTCAGCACCTGAATGGAGAAGAGCACGCCGACCCTGCCACAAAAGAGGCTTTACGCTACAGCCATTCCCTGCTTAAAGGCCATCTTGCCCTGCGTGACTGGCCATTAAATACCACCACAGCCGAAGCAGTATGCAGCCAGATCAAAGGCGTGGAAATGACGGTACGGAAAGTGTCGGGCACCACGCTGACGAATGACCTGACCGGCGAAGTCATTTATACACCGCCGGTTGGAGAACCACTGCTGAGGGGGCTTCTCGCCAATTGGGAGAAATTTTTACATGAGCAGATCGAACTGGACCCGCTGGTGCGCATGGCAGTGGCGCATTACCAATTCGAGGCAATCCATCCCTTTACCGATGGCAATGGCCGAACCGGGCGGGTGGTTAACAGTTTGTTCCTGATTCAGGAAAACTTGCTGACCTTGCCTATCCTGTATCTAAGCCGTTACATCATTGCCAACAAGGCCGACTACTATCGTTTGCTGTTAAAGGTCACCAGGGAGCAGGCATGGGAAGAATGGCTTATATACATTCTCAAGGGAGTAGCGGAAACCGCTGCCTGGACGACAGCTAAAATCGGTGCAATTCGCGCACTGTCAGACCACACGAGAGAGCATGTGCGGCTTAATGCCCCAAAAATATACAGCCATGAACTGGTTAACCTGATTTTTGAATTGCCCTATTGCCGCATCAATAGCCTGAGTGAAGCCGGAATAGCCAAACGCCAAGCCGCATCCAGTTATTTGAAAAAACTGGTCAGCATTGGCGTCCTGACGAAAAACCAGATAGGCCGGGAAAAGCTGTTCATCCATCCCAAACTCATGCAGCTACTCACGCGTGAAGGCAATACATTCACGCCATACTATTTCCAGATATAAAATAAAAACGGCCCCGTCCTGATGCAAAGTGAGGGGCGACGCTGCGGATCGCGTTAATCTTGCGCGCTTTAACCCGCGCCCTTTGTTGACTAGCAGAGCCAGCACAGCCCTGGCTTGCGCTACGCGCAATCCCCGCTCCGCGGAACGGCTGTTGCGCCCATCCGGGCGCTGGTCAGCAGAAAATGGGTACTGGCCGGATCGCGCTTGCTTAACCAAAATCCAGCAAACCATCGCCGGGCTGGCTGGCCGGGCTCAGCTTCCCTTCCGTTCCGGCGATACGGACGATACCAAATCAGCTCACGAAAGATTATCTATAAGGTTAACGGGAAGGTTAACCTTCCCGGGCTATGGCTCAGCTATGGCTCAGCAATCTTCCGTTCCAGCTGCATTTTCCAGCCCAAAGTGGACATCGAGTCCACTGCAAACTGGAAACGAATTCCACGGCAAAGTGGACACTGATTCCACGAGAAACTGGACAGGATAAGCCTAGCGAAGCAGACGCGGATAACCGTGGCATCCTCGAC
>JAUSBJ010000016.1 GCA_030652035.1 Sulfurimicrobium sp. | reverse complement strand
CTTGCACCAGGGGAAGAATCACCAGCAGGGACAGCAGCGTGAAAAAACTGCGCCAGAAAGTGACCTCGAAGCTGCGCGCGAACTCCAGCTGGCGCGCCACCACGCCGGCAATGGACCACATCAGGGTGACGGCGACCATCAGCATGATCGCCTGCGCGTGCGTCAGCCGCAGTCGCATGGACTCAGTCGCGCAAGGAGCGCTTGCGCTCGTGCTCCTTCAGGAAGCGCTTGCGCAGGCGGATCGACTTCGGCGTGATTTCCACCAGTTCGTCGTCCTCGATGAACTCGACCGCGTACTCCAGCGTCAGCTGGATGGGCGGCGTGATCTTGATCGCGTCTTCCTTGCCGCTGACCCGGAAGTTGGTCAACTGCTTCATGCGCACGGCGTTGACGACCAGGTCGTTGTCGCGGCTGTGGATACCCACGATCATGCCTTCGTAGACCGGGTCGCCCGCCTTCACGAACATGCGGCCGCGGTCGTCGAGCTTGCCCAGCGCATAGGTCACGATCTCGCCATCGTCCATGCTGATCAGCACGCCGCTCTTGCGGCTTTCGATCTCGCCCCGATAGGCTTCGTAGCCGTCGAAGATGTTGCTGGCCAGGCCGGTGCCGCGGGTCAGATTCAGGAATTCGTTCTGGAAGCCGATCAGACCGCGCGCCGGAATGCGGTATTCGAGCCGCACACGGCCACGGCCGTCCGGCTCCATGTTGACCAGATCGCCGCGGCGCTCGCCCAGTGCCTGCATGACGCCGCCCTGATGGCCTTCCTCGATGTCCACGGTCAGCATCTCGATGGGCTCGTGGCGCTCGCCATTGACCTCGCGGAACACCACGCGGGGCTTGGACACGGCCAGCTCATAGCCCTCGCGCCGCATGTTCTCCAGCAAAATGGTCAGGTGCAGTTCGCCGCGGCCGGAGACCTCGTAGATGCCGTCTTCGTCGGTGTCCTTGACCCGCAGCGCCACATTGGCCTGCAGTTCGCGCTCCAGGCGGTCGCGCAACTGGCGGCTGGTCACAAACTTGCCTTCACGCCCCGCCAGCGGCGAGTTATTGACGCAGAAGTTCATGGTCAGCGTGGGCTCGTCGATCTTGAGCATGGGCAGGGGCGAGGGCTTGGCCGCGTCGGTCAGCGTCACGCCGATGTTGACCTGCTCGATACCGCTGATCAGCACGATGTCGCCGGGGCCCGCTTCGTTGTAGGCAACCCGCTCCAGACCTTCGAACTTCAGGATCTGCTGGACCTTGGCCTTGCTCGACTTGCCGTCCGGGCCTTCCATGACCAGCACTTCCTGGTTGGTCTTGATCGTGCCCTGCGTGATGCGCCCCACGCCGATGCGGCCCACATAGGTGGAGTAATCCAGCGAGCTGATCTGCAATTGCAGCGGCGCCGCCGGGTCGCCCTGGTTGGCCGGCACATGCGTGAGCACGGTGTCAAACAGCGGCGCCAGGTCCTGGCCCCATTGCTCGCCGGGCGCACCCTCGGTGAGCGATGCCCAGCCGTTCAGGCCGGAGGCATAGACCACCGGAAAATCAAGCTGTTCTTCGGTCGCGCCGAGTTTGTCGAACAGATCGAAGGCCGCGTTGATCACATAGTCCGGGCGCGAGCCGGGGCGGTCCACCTTGTTGACCACGACGATGGGCTTCAGGCCCAGCGCCAGCGCCTTCTTGGTGACGAAGCGGGTCTGCGGCATGGGCCCTTCGACCGCGTCGATCAGCAGCATCACGCCATCGACCATGGACAGGGCGCGCTCCACCTCGCCGCCGAAGTCGGCGTGGCCGGGCGTGTCCACGATGTTGATGTGCGTGTCCTGCCAGCTCACGGCGCAGTTCTTGGCGAGGATGGTGATGCCACGCTCTTTTTCCAGATCGTTGCTGTCCATTACTCGTTCAACCACCTGTTGGTGGGCGGCAAACGTGCCGGCCTGCTGTAGAAGCTTGTCAACAAGCGTGGTTTTGCCGTGGTCAACGTGGGCGATAATGGCGATATTACGAAGGGCGCGTGACATGAAAAATTTCCGGTGCGGTAAAAAGGTGAGCATTTTAGCATAACCATCTGGTAATTTTCTAAAATACCCGTATAATGCGGCGGCTTGGTCGGATAGATTCCGTCCATTGAGTTCATCGATCTCTGGCCCCCTATTTTTCAGATACTTCTGAGAATGTGATTTCACCCCGGTTAGCGACGATGTTTTTGCGCCGCGCGGTGTTATGCAGATGTTTCCCCCGGATTTTCCGGCAAGTCTAGCCGTTCCCTGCCTGTGCGCCTTTTTTATAGCGTTTTGTCTTCACCCTGAACCTTATGGCCTGTCTTTCCAGGCAAAGGCGAGGAAGTGTTGCTGCGCGAATCTAAAATTAAGGAAATTCCGTGTCTTTTGAAAACCTCAAGCTGCATCCCTCCATTCTCCAAGCAATCGCCGACAGCGGTTACACCGTTCCGACCCCGATTCAGGCTGAAGCCATTCCCGCAGTTCTGGCCGGCCACGACATCATGGCCTCGGCGCAAACCGGCACAGGCAAAACAGCCGCCTTCATGCTGCCGGCCATCCACCGCCTTTCCACCCCTTCCGCCGTCAAAAGCAAAGGGCCACGCGTGCTGATCCTGACACCTACCCGCGAACTGGCAACCCAGGTCAACGATGCCGCGCGCAAATATGGCAAGCACCTGCGTCTCAACACCGTAAGCATTCTCGGCGGCATGCCCTACCCGCTGCAAAACAAACTGTTGTCAGGCTACGTGGACATTCTCGTTGCCACGCCTGGCCGCCTGATCGATCACATCGACCGCGGCCGCATCGATTTTTCCCGCCTGGAAATGCTGATTCTGGACGAAGCCGACCGCATGCTGGATATGGGCTTTATTGAAGATGTAGAGAAAATTGCCAACGCCACGCCGGCCAGCCGTCAGACCCTGCTGTTTTCCGCCACGCTCGACGGCAACATCGGCAAGCTGGCCACCCGCCTGCTGAAAGATCCGAAACGCATCCAGGTGGCCGCACAGCAGGACCGCCACGAAAATATCGAGCAACGCCTGCATTATGTGGACGACATGGCACACAAGAGCCGCTTGCTGCAGCACATGCTCACCGACATCGATTTGACGCAGGCCATTGTTTTCACCGCTACCAAGCGCGATGCCGACATGCTGGCCGAAGACCTGTTCGCTCAGGGCCACTCTGCCGCTGCCCTGCACGGCGACATGAACCAGGGCGCACGTAACCGCACGCTGACCAAACTGCGTCGCGGCGGCTTGCGCGTCCTGGTAGCCACGGATGTGGCAGCGCGCGGCATTGACGTGGCCGGTATCAGCCATGTGATCAACTTCGACCTGCCAAAATTTGCCGAAGACTACGTCCACCGTATCGGCCGTACCGGGCGCGCAGGCGCTACCGGCATCGCCGTTTCCTTCGCATCCCACAAGGACATGCAGATTCTGCAGCGAATCGAGCGTTTTACAGGCCAGGCCATTGCCGCGCATACCATCGCAGGCTTCGAGCCCAAGCGCGTGCCACGCCCAAGCGCGCCCCGCTCCGGTCAGGATCGCAAGTTCTCTGGCAAACCGGGCGGCAACCGTAGCGCTTCCGGCCAGCCGCGGCGTGAAGGCGGATTCGCCCGCAGCGGCGAAAAACGCCCTAACAGCGGCGGCTTTGCGCATCATAGCGGACGCCGCCACGGCTAATCCGCGGTAAACGTACCCTTCCAAGGCGCTTCTGATGAAGCGCCTTTTTTATGCCTGCAATATGGACACAGGTAAAGGCCGTCCGGATTCAGCCAAAGCATCTGCGTCACAGATGCCGTATCGGCGGGAGCAACGTGTAATAACTCGTATCCCCGAAAGGCTCTCCCGGCACACCACTATTTAGTGGTGGCTACGATAAAAGCCAAGATGAAAATAAAAAAGCGCTTTGCAAAGCGCCTTTTTTAAATCTGCTGAAGTTTAGTCGTCTCCATGCCTGTGTTTGTTTTTTTGCTTGTACTGCCCGCGGTGACGACCGTTGTCATGCCGGCCATCATCGTAATATACCTCACGTTGCCGCACACGTGGCTCTCTCCGCTCTGAAGCCATGGCCGCAGTGCCGGCAGCGCCACCAATTGCGCCTCCGATAATCGCACCATCACGCCCGCCAATAGCTGAACCGACCGCAGCACCCGCACCGCCACCCAAGGCACCACCGATTACCGCATTTCCGTCTATGCTGCCCGCTTGGGCAGAAGATGCGAACACTGCAAGCAGGACCAACCCGGTCACACCAGCTAACAATTTCATGATTTTCCTCTCGTTACAAAATTACAGAATTCTTAATTAAGGCATCATAGCAAGATGAATGTCTCTGTCAGATTACAGAGTTGTCATTATCAATCTGGCTTATTGCGCATGAAATCGGCTGTTTTCCAGAAAGCGGCCGTGAGTTCCTGGCACAGTTTCTCATCCAGCCCAACCTCATCCATGGCGCGCTGCATGCAGGCCATCCACTGGTCTCGCTCGCTCTCGCCGATGGCGAAGGGCATGTGGCGCTGGCGCAGGCGCGGATGGCCGAATTTCTCCATGTAAAGCGGCGGCCCGCCGGTCCAACCGGAGAGAAACATGAACAGCTTGCTGCGTGCCTCGCTGAGATCCTTGGCGTGCATCTTGCGAATACCGTAGTAGTCTGGATCTTCGTCCATCAGATCGTAGAAGCGGTCCACCAGGCGACGGATGCTGTCTTCACCGCCGAGACGATGGTAATGCGTTTCCATTCTTTACTCCTTCACCGGCCTGACCAGGCTGGCCGCCAGCTTGGCGCGGCTGCGCGCCTCATCCACTTCAGCCCCATTTGCCAATGCCACACCCATGCGGCGGCGTACGAAACTTTCCGGCTTGCCGAACAGGCGGATATTGCTCCTTGGCACGGCGAGCGCCTGTTCCAGTCCCTCAAAGGCGATGCCCTTCTCTTCCATGCCGCCGTAAATCACCGCCGATGCACCTGCCTCCCGCAGGCCGACATCCACAGGCAGGCCGAGAATTGCACGGGCATGGAGTTCGAATTCGGACAGGCGCTGACTGCACATCGTGACCATGCCGGTGTCGTGCGGACGCGGGCTGACTTCCGAAAACCACACCTGATCGCCCCTGACGAACAGTTCCACGCCGAACAAACCGCGCCCGCCCAGGTTATCGGTCACCGCCCGGGCAATATCCTGCGATTTTTTTAACGCCGCCGAGCTCATCGCTTGCGGCTGCCAGCTTTCCACATAGTCGCCCTTGACCTGCACATGGCCGATCGGGTCGCAGAAATGGGTTTCGACCGAACCGTCGGCGCCCAGCGCGCGCACGGTCAACAGGGTGATTTCGAATTCGAAAGCAATCATCTCCTCCACGATCACCCGTCCGCGATTCACCCGTCCGCCGCTCAAAGCATAGTTCCAGGCTTTTTCCACATCCTCCGGGCCATGCAGGGTGGACTGCCCCTTGCCTGAGGAAGACATCACCGGCTTGACGATGCAGGGATAGCCGATACCCCCATCAATGGCTGCCGAAAGTTCATCCAGGCTATCCGCGAAAGCATAGCCGGAGACTGGCAACCCCAACTCTTCCGCCGCCAGACGCCGGATGCCCTCGCGGTTCATGGTGAGTTGCGCCGCACGGGCGGTGGGAATGACTTCGGCGATACCGGCCCGCTCGATCTCTGCCAGCATGTCGGTAGCGATCGCCTCGATCTCGGGCACGACCAGATGGGGGCGCTCTTGCTCGACCAGCGCTCGCAGGGCGGGTCCGTCTGCCATGTTGATGACATGGGCGCGATGGGCCAGTTGATGACCAGGTGCATCGGGATAGCGATCCACGGCGATAACTTCGACGCCCAGGCGTTGCAGAGCGATGATCACTTCCTTGCCCAGTTCACCGCTGCCGAGCAGCATGACTCGAGTGGCCGATGGGCTGAGCGGAGTACCGATTTTCATGATGACTGCCTCAAGGATTTTGTGTTGGCGGCATGATAAATTGATCCCATGCCTCGTGGCTAGGGCTGGCACAGAGTTTTTGCAACAGCGCGAAAGCCTGCTCCAGATACGCCGCTGCCGCCGTGCTCAGGGGTTCACCCAGTTCGAACGTTTCTCCGCGCACGGCCAGCAGCCAGGCTCGCGGCGCTTCGCCGTAAAGCTCATGATAGGCTTGCAGCACCGCTCTAGGGCTCATGGCGTGGGACGAAAAGCTGCTGTCTTTAGCCGCAGCCAGGCGGGAAAGTACAAATGGCGGCGGACAGGAAACACTGGCATCGATGAACAGTACGCGTTCACGCCCTTGCAGGTCGATTGCATGCTCAACCTGAAGCTGGAAATCGGTGAGCAGTTCGACCTCGGGAAGATTGAGCGTCTCCAGCCGCTCCAGCAGCATCGGCCCGAGCGCATCATCGCCCCGGCTCGGGTTGCCGTAGGCGAAGATCAGCAGCGGTGCAATCACACGCCGCAGGCGCCTGAGCTGTTTCGTACCAGGCGGTCGATTTCTTTGCCTTCCGCATCGATCAGTTCCACTTCCAGCGGCATTTTCCCCACTGCGTGGGTGGCACAGGAAAGGCATGGATCAAAAGCGCGGATGGCGACTTCGATATGATTGAGCAGGCCTTCAGTCAGTTCCTTGCCATCCAGGTACTGCAGGGCGACCTGGCGCACCGCCTCGTTCATGGCCTGGTTGTTGTGGGTGGTAGAGACGATCAGGTTGGCGCGCACGATCTGCTCGTCCTCGTTGATGCGGTAGTGGTGGATCAACGTGCCGCGCGGCGCCTCGATCACACCCACCCCGCGCAAGGCGCGCTCGCCCTGGCTGAGCAGATCGTCGCCAAGCAGGTCGTCGTCGTGCAGCAGATCCTGAATACCCTCGGCGCAGTGCAGCATCTCGATCATGCGCGTCCAGTGATAGGCAAGCGTGGCCTGAGTAGCGCTACCGCCGTCAAATGCCTTGAAAATCCTGCGCTCGACTTCGGCCAGCGGCGTGGGGATAAAGTCGCAGTTATTCACCCGCGCCAGCGGGCCGACCCGGTACCAGCCCTCCTCCCTGCCGCGCGAGCGGATGAAAGGAAATTTCATGTAAGACCAGGGCTTCACTTCCTCGTGAACGTAATCCCAGTAATGGCCGTAATCCAGATGATCGAAAATATCCTGATCATGTTCATCCCGCGCGCGCAAGCCGCCGTGATAGAGATCCAGCGCGCCGTCCGGGCGCACCAGGCTCATGAAACTGGAGCGGTAATAGCCGAAACCGTTGTGGAATTCCGGCCTTTCGCAGTAAATCTTCTTGATCAGGTCGACAGCGCCCTGGCTCCAGACGATCATCTGTTCTATATCTTTCAGCAAGAAATCGCGCTCCGCCAGCGTGAGGTTCTTGTTCACGCCACCGGGAATGGCCCCGGTGCCATGGATTCGCTTGCCGGCGGTCAGTCGAATCACTTCCTGTCCATATTTACGCAACGCAACGCCCTGCCGGGCGATTTCGGGATAGGCCGCTGCCACGCCGACAATGTTGCGCGTGGCGATTTCGGAATCAAAACCGAACAGCAGGTCGGGCGAGGCCAGATAAAAGAAATGCAGGGCATGGGACTGCATAACCTGGCCAAAATGCATCAGGCGACGCAGTTTCTCGGCGCTGGGTGTCAATTGGGCACCGATGATCATGTCCATCGCCTTGGATGCGGCAAGATGGTGGCTCACCGGGCAGATGCCGCACAGGCGCTGCACTAGCACGGGCACCTCGGTGTAGGGCCGCCCCTGTATGAATTTCTCGAAACCACGGAATTCGACAATATGGAAACGCGCCTGATGAATGCGGTTGTCCTCATCCAGCAGCAACGTAACCTTGCCGTGCCCTTCGACCCGCGTCACGGGTTCGATCACGACACGTTTCAGGTTTTCCGGATTGGCGGCGGTTTCCAGTTCAAAAGTCATGATGGCGCCTAATCGTAATGCAGTTGTTCATAATCCAGCTTCGGCTCCCGCCCCGCCAGCAGGTCGGTGAGGAATTTCCAGATCGCATCCCCGGAAGGGGGGCAGCCGGGCAGAAAATAATCCACTTTCACCACTTCGTAGATCGGATGCACCTTGTCGAACGGCAGTGGCAGTTCCGGATCATTGGGAATCTGCCCGCCTTCGAGACCGCCTTCGTACCGGTAAACTTCCTGAAAGCAGTCCCACAGGTCGATATTGTTGCGCATCGCCGGCAATCCGCCAGTTATGGCGCATGCACCCATCGCTACCAGCACCTTGCAGTTCTTGCGGAATTCCTTCAGGACATGCACGTTTTCCGCGTTGCAGACCCCGCCTTCGATGATGCCCACGTCGCATGGGCTGCAATGCTTGATATCTGTCAGCGGCGTGCGGTTGAATTCCACCACTTCAAGCAGATCGAACAGGCGCTCGTCGATATCCAGCAAGGACATGTGGCAGCCAAAACAGCCCGCCAGGGAACAGGTGGCAATGCGCACTTTCTTCACCTCACTCATGCTCGCCTCCCGATTTTCCTTCAGTCTCTACCTGGCAGATGGGCTTGTGATCGTAAATCCGGCTGCCAATCGGAACGCTGAAGCCCTGGCGCTTGATCAGGATGGCACCGGTCGGACACACCTTCGCCGCCCTGTCGGTGACAGCAAATGTGCTGTCACCGAGGCGGCCGCTAGCGGAATTCACCACCAGCCGTGAACCGATGCCGCGCCCTGAAAGGCCGAACACGTTTTTTCCGTCCACATCGCGGCTGGCACGCACGCACAGCTCGCACAGGATGCAACGGTTGCGGTCAAGAAACACGTCCGGATGCGAGGCATCGATCTCGCGCGGCGGGTAGAAATGGTTGTAGTGGGGCGTCATCATGCCGAGGCAATAGGCAACCGCCTGCAGCTGGCAGTTGCCGCTTTTCTCGCAGGTGGGGCACAGGTGATTGCCTTCGACGAACAGCATCTGCACGATGGCGCGCCGCTCATTGTCGAGCGTCTCGGTCTTGTTCTCCACCTCCATGCCATCGCTGGCGGGCATGGTGCAGGCAGAAACCGCGCGGCCATTGACATTGACTGTACACAGTTTGCAACTGCCGTGCGGCTTGAATTCCGGGTTATGGCACAGGTGCGGAATATAGACCTTCGCCGCCAACGCGGCATCCATGATGGTCTGCCCCTCTGTAAAGGAGATTTTCGTGCCGTCGATGGTAATGGTTTTGCTCATGACAGGTGTGCCCAGTCGTCATCCCGGCCGGTAATGTCGCGTGCAGTTTGCAGCGCTCCATCGAGATCGAAAGCCGGCTCGAAAGACAGCGCCTTCAGCTTGCGCTCGAAGGTGCCGGGGAATTTTTTCAGGGTGTCGAGTACCGGGTTGGCCGCAGTGTGGCCCAGCCCGCAATGGCTCATCGTGCCGAGGATATGGCCGACATGTTTCAATTCTTCGAGATCGGCCGGGGTGCCGTGCCCGTTCGCAATCTTGTCCATGATGCGCTTCTGAAGTTGCGTCCCCACCCGGCAGGGCGTGCAGAAGCCGCAGCTTTCGTGGGCAAAAAAGTGGGTGAAATTGTGCGCGGCGGCAAACATTTCGCGCTGGCGGTGAAACACCATGAAAGCCCCCGCCGTGGGCAAATCCTCGAAAGCGATGCGACGACCGAATTCCTGCCACGAAACCAGTGTTCCGGAAGGCCCGCTCACCTGGACCGCGTGCGCATCCTCGGCGCCACAGTCGCGCAAAATCTCCTCCACCGTCACGCCGAACGGGTATTCGTAAATACCAGGCCGCGCACAGTCGCCGGAGATGCTGAGTATCTTGGTGCCGGTTGATTGTGCTGTTCCCATGGCGGCAAACCAGGCGCCGCCCTTTTCCGCGATGCGGGCGGCACAGGCGAATGTCTCCACATTGTCCACCACGGTAGGCCGGCCCAGATAACCTCTGGTCACCGGAAACGGTGGGCGGTTACGTGGGCGACCGCGCTTGCCCTCAAGCGATTCGATCAGGGCGGATTCCTCGCCGCAGATATAGGCCCCGGCGCCGAGATGGATTTCGATATCGAATGAAAAACCCGTCTCACCGAGGATATTTTCACCCAGCAGCCCATTGGCCCGGCGCCTCGACAGCACTGCTTCAAGCGGTTTCAGCAGGTAGCGGTATTCGCCGCGCAGGTAGAGAAAGCCCTTGCGCGCGCCAATCACCCGCGCACCCACCGTCATGCCCTCGAATACCATATCGGCATAGCTGCTGAGCAACACGCGATCCTTGAAGGTGCCCGGCTCGCCCTCGTCGGCATTGCATACAATGAAACGCTCGGGATTCCCGCCCACATCGCAGATCATGCTGCCTTCTTCCTCGGCGATGGCCGCGTGGCAGAACGTCCACTTCGAGGCAGTCTTGAAACCTGCCCCACCCCGACCGCGCAGGTTGGCGACATCCACCTCCTTGAGGGTCGCTTCGGCACCGCGCGCCAGCATGGCGCGGATGCCTGCGCCATGCTCAAAGGCCTCGCCCAACAGCATGCCGGGACGCTGGACATTGTCCCTGACTTCGAACAGCATTTCCGGCCATTCGGCCACCGGCTTCTTAATGCGGATCAACTCGGAAATCAGATCAAGCCGATTCTGATCCAGGTTGGTCAAAGGCCAGCCATTCACCAGTGCTGCAGGTCCCTGATCGCACATACCGGTGCAGGAAGTGCTGTCCACACTCACCAGATTGTCTTCCGAAACCTTGCCGGGCTCGACCCACAGCTTGTTGCAGAAATACTGCATCAACTCCGGTTTGCCGAGCATGTTGTCCGTGATGTTGTCGGAGAACAGGACGCGATATTCGCCCTGAGGGCTAAGCGATAGAAAGGAATAAAAGCCGGCGACGCCTTCAATTTGAGCGCGGGACAGATTCAGATGGCTGGCAAGACAACCAATGGCCTCGGGCGGAATGAAGTGGAAATGGTCCTGCACGTCACGCAGGATTTGCAGCAAATGCGTGGCATCACCCCCCCCATGGCGACCCACAATGGGCGCCAACTGATCTTCGATATGGGGATACTCGCAAGGCTCCATGTATGCCCTCCTGCCCACAAACAATTAAGGATAGTGCAACTATACTACCAACAGATGACTGCCGGGATTCAAGCCGGGCCGGGTTCCTCTGCCTTGTAAGGCATGTTGTCATGAATCGCCGTCGGCGAAAAAGAAGCGTTATGCAACGGCCTTTAGTGAAAATCCATCTCTTAATAGAGAAGTTAGCGCCTCAGCAGGCAGGGGTCTGGAGATGAAATACCCCTGACCCAGCGCGCATCCGATGCCCTTTAGCAAAGTGTACTGCGCTTCTTCCTCGATACCCTCCGCCACGGTAAGCATCTGGAGATTCCGCCCCAGCGCTTCGATTGTCATGACGATGGCCAGATCGCGTTGGCTGGACTGGATTTCACGCACGAAGGAGGCATCGATTTTAAGGCTGCTGATCGGCAATTGCTTGAGATACTCCAGGGATGAATAACCGGTACCAAAATCATCAATTGCAATGGAAACGCCCATCTCGCGCAAACGCTTCAATTTATTCAGAACCTTGTCAATATCTCCCATCAGGACACCCTCGGTGATCTCGATCTCCAGTTCCGAAGGGGGCATGTGCGTTTCTTCCAGCAGCCTTTCCAGTTGGCGGATGAAATTATCGTCACGGAACTGGATCGGCGAGACATTTACCGCCATTTTCAGCCGGATACCCTGATCAGACCATACTCGCCACTGCGCACAGGCCTTGCGAAACACCAGTTCCCCAATGGCACGAATCAGGCCGGTTTCTTCGGCCACCGGAATAAACTGCAGAGGCGGAATCATGCCATTTTCCCGGCTATTCCAACGCAGCAGGGCTTCAACACATACCACACTGCCGCTTGTCAGATCGACCTGGGGTTGATAGTGCAGGACAAATTCGTCTTTCTCCACCGCCAGCTTGAGGAGATGTTCAAGATGATAAAAGTCGGACATGGCCTGCGCCAGATCTGCCGAGTAAAGCTGGATGTTGTTTTTGCCTTCACGCTTGGCCTTGTACATTGCCGCATCTGCGTTCTTGAGCAGGTCTTCCGGTGTTTCGCCATCTTGTGGAAAAATTGCAATGCCGACACTCCCGGTCACGGAAAAATCATGGTCATTAACCGAAAACGGCTGATCCAGAAGTAACAAAAAACGAGAAGCGGTGTGAATCGGGTCTGCACCCTCGCGCAAAGACTCAACGATCACAAATTCATCGCCGCCAAAACGGGAAACGAACAACTCGTCCACCTCATCAAGACGCCTGAACCGCTCCGCAATCTGACGCAGCAACACATCCCCAACAGCATGGCCAAAAGTGTCGTTGATATATTTGAAGCGATCCAGATCAAGAAACATCACCGCAAAATTCTCGTTGCCTTCACCCGCCCTCAAAATTCGCTCATCCAGGGCGGTCATCAACCATCGCCGGTTGGGCAATGCGGTCAAATGATCATATTTGGCCGAGAATTCGATCTGCTGCTCGTATGTCTTGCGCTGGGTGATATCTACATTAGTCGAGCGCACCCCGATGGTGACGCCTTTCTCGTCCTGCACCGTACTGCACAGATGCTGGATCCAGCGTATCTGTCCATCCCGTGTCAGGATACGAAACTCAATTGTTTCCGGGATGCCTTCGCCATTGATGTTATGAATGTGCCCGCCCCAGAGCTTCATGTCATGCGGGTGAATCAGATGGTTCATGAAATTGGGCTGTTGATAGAAAACTGCCTGCTCATAACCGGTCAATTGCTTGCAGGCTGGAGAAACATACTCATATTCGCCACTGATTTTCCGGAAATAGGTAAATTCAAGGGCAAAATCCGCCAGTGCCGAAAACAGGCGATTGCGCTCCGCCAATCTCGCCCTCAACACCTGCACACTGCCCACCAACAGCCCCAGAACACAGCCGAGGGACAGGGGCACGATTACCTTTTGCGCATGAAATATCTTCTCGATAAAAACAGTCTGTATGGTAAAAAACACCATTACGATGGACACCGCCATGAGAACCGAATAGAAGTAGATTCGCGTGGCTTGGCTCATATCTCGCCTGCATCAGTCAAGCCAAACGCAGTAAAAAGTGACAGAAAAACCCTGACCGCCATCCGAGACATCCTCGCCATGAATTTTTATGTCCGAAGACTATCATTCATGGCGACTTAATAACAAGTATTCAAATAGATGAAACATCCGGCCGCATAGTGAATTTTATAAGCGTTTTTATAATTCACAGAATGTGATGAATCCGCGCGATTTAATTTAGATCACGATCTGAATATTTGCGACCAACATCACAATATTGATCCGATATGATTTTTATAGCGCCCTCAGCATTTTAAGGACATTGATGATAGTCAATCAGACGCGCGATACTCCCGAACGCTCGTTGCCATCCGAAGCCAACAGGTTTAATGTAATTCGAACCATTTCAAAACCAGTTTCGGGGATCATCATGTCACATGGCACAACGGTCACGCTTGACGGCAACGAAGCCGCCGCCTATATCGCACACCTCACCAACGAAGTCATCGCCATTTACCCGATTACGCCCTCTTCGCCGATGGGCGAATATTCCGATGCATGGAGTGCGCTGGGGCAGCAGAATCTGTGGGGCACTGTGCCGGAGGTAGTCGAGCTACAGAGTGAAGCGGGCGCGGCAGGCACAATCCATGGCGCCTTGCAAACCGGGGCGCTGGCAACCACCTTCACCGCCTCGCAGGGTCTCCTGCTGATGATCCCTAATATGTACAAGATCGCCGGGGAATTGACCCCCTTTGTCATGCACGTCGCTGCACGCTCGCTGGCGGCGCAGGGGCTGTCCATTTTCGGCGACCACAGCGACGTGATGGCGACGCGCGCTACCGGCTTCGCCTTTCTGAGTTCCAATTCAGTGCAGGAAGCGCAGGATATGGCATTGATCGCGCAGGCCGCCACTTTGGAAGCGCGCATACCTATCCTGCATTTCTTCGACGGTTTCCGCACCTCACACGAGGTGGCAAAGATTGATCAGGTGCCGCTCGAAACCGTGCGCGAGATGATATCCGACGAACTGGTGCAGGCCCACCGCGCCCGCGCGCTTTCGCCTGATCATCCGGTGGTGCGCGGCACCTCGCAGAACCCTGACGTGTACTTCCAGGCACGCGAAACGGTCAATCCCTACTACGATCTCATGCCGGGCATCGTGCAGTACGAGATGGACAAATTTGCCCAGCTCACCGGTCGCCAGTACAAACTATTCGAATACGTCGGCGCACCGGATGCTGAACGGGTCATCATCATCATGGGTTCTGGTGCCGAGGCGGTGGAAGAAACGGTTCATCACCTCAATGAACGCGACGAGAAAGTGGGCATGGTCAAAATTCGCCTGTATCGTCCCCTGGACCCATCACGCCTGATCGACGTACTGCCCCAGACAGTCACGAAAATTGCCGTGCTTGACCGCTGCAAGGAGCCTGGCGCGGATGGCGAACCGCTCTACAAGGATGTCGTCACCGCACTGGTGGAACATGCCGACGACGACGGCCACTTTGCCACCCTGCCCCGCGTGGTGGGCGGACGTTACGGCCTCTCTTCCAAGGAATTCACGCCAGGCATGATCAAGGGCATTTTCGATGAACTGAACAAAGAAAAACCCAAGAACCATTTTACCGTAGGCATCATCGATGACATCACCCACACCAGCCTGCCCTGGGATCCCGCCTATCGGGTGGATGCGGGTCAGGGTGTGATGCGCTGCATGTTCTACGGCTTGGGCAGCGACGGCACGGTGTCGGCCAACAAGAACACGATCAAGATCATGGGCGAGGAAACCGAACTTTACGGCCAGGGCTATTTCGTCTATGACTCCAAGAAGGCCGGCGCGATGACCACCTCGCACCTGCGATTTTCACCCAAACCGATCCATTCCAGCTATCTGATCGGCACGGATGAGGCAAACTTCGTCGCCTGTCACCAACCGGTGTTTCTGGAACGTATAGAGATGCTGGAAAACGCCGCTGAAGGGGCGGTTTTCCTGCTCAACTCGCCCATCGCACCCGACAAGGTGTGGGATACCCTGCCGCGCAAGATGCAGCAACAGATCATCGGCAAGAAATTGCACTTCTACACCATCGATGCCTACGCTGTGGCCCGTGCCACTGGTATGGGTACGCGCATCAACACCATCATGCAGGCAAGCTTCTTTGCCATTTCCGGCGTGCTTCCGCAGGATGTGGCGATCGAAAAAATCAAGATCGCTGCAGAAAAAACCTATGGCAAGAAAGGCAAGGCGATTGTCGAAGCCAACTGGCAAGCCATTGACGAAACCGTGGCCAACCTGCATCAGGTCAAGGTTCCGGGTGAAGTCAGCAGCAGATTTGAAATGGAAGATCACATTCCAGCAGACGCTCCCGAATTCGTGCGCCGCGTCAGCGGAGAAATCATGGTCGGTCGTGGTGATCTCATCCCGGTATCGCTGCTACCCGCCGACGGCACCTGGCCGA
The DNA here is from genome assembly GCA_030652035.1 of Sulfurimicrobium sp. Taxonomy (GTDB): domain Bacteria; phylum Pseudomonadota; class Gammaproteobacteria; order Burkholderiales; family Sulfuricellaceae; genus Sulfurimicrobium. Next base: position 15,109 of record JAUSBJ010000016.1, on the reverse strand, counting down.
CGGGTACCGCGCACTATGACAAGCGCAACCTTGCGCTGGAAATTCCGGTTTGGGATGCCGAACTATGCATCTACTGCGGCAAGTGCCCCTTCGTCTGCCCGCATACCGCGATCCGATCAAAGGTATTCCCCGCCGAACTGGCCAAGGATGCGCCGCCCACTTTCAAGCACATCCAGATCAAGGGCAAGGAATTCGAGGAAGGCATGCATGTCACATATCAGGTTGCACCGGAAGACTGCACCGGTTGCGGGCTGTGCGTGGATATCTGCCCAGCAGTGAGCAAGCTTGATGGCCACAAGGCACTGGAAATGTCCCCGCAGGCACCGCTTCGTGTGCCAGAAAGGGAGAACTTCGATTTCTTTCTCAAGCTGCCCGAATTCGACCGCACCAAGCTGCGCACATCCACCATCAAGGGTGCCATGGTGATGCAGCCTTTGTTCGAGTTCCCCACCGCCTGCGTCGGCTGCGGCGAAACACCCTACATCCGCCTCGCCACCCAGCTGTTCGGCGACCGCATGGTGGTTGCCAATGCCACTGGCTGTTCCTCCATTTACGGCGGCAACCTGCCGACCACGCCCTACAGTAAAAATCACGAGGGGCGCGGCCCCGCCTGGAACAACTCGCTGTTCGAAGACAATGCCGAGTTCGGACTGGGCTTCCGCGTCAGCATTGACAAGCATGCCGAATATGCGCGTGAACTGCTGCAAAAGATGCAGGACCAGATCGGTGCGGAACTCGTCAGCGCCATTCTCGACGCGGATCAAACCAGCGAGGCCGGTATCCAGCAACAGCGTGAACACGTGGCCCAGCTCATGGCCAAGCTTAAGGTCATAGATTCTGCTGACGCACGCAATCTCGCCAGCGTGGCGGATAACCTGGTGAAGAAAAGCGTGTGGATCATCGGCGGCGACGGCTGGGCCTACGACATCGGCTTTGGCGGCGTCGATCATGTGCTCGCCTCGGGCCGCAACGTCAATATCCTGGTGCTCGATACCGAGGTCTATTCCAATACCGGCGGCCAGGCCAGCAAGGCCACCCCGCACGGCGCCACCGCCAAGTTTGCCGCCGACGGCAAGCCCACAGGCAAGAAGGATCTTGCCCAGATCGCCATGAGCTACGGCCATGTCTATGTCGCGCATGTTGCCTACGGCGCCAAGGATACCCATACCCTGAAAACCTTCCTCGAAGCGGAATCCTTCGACGGCCCCTCGCTCATCATCGCCTACAGTCCGTGCGGCGAACACGGCTACGATATGGGCCGGCAACACCAGCAGCAAGAATTGGCGGTCGCCTCAGGCCACTGGCCTCTGTTCCGCTACGACCCAAGGCGCGAGGATGAGGGCAAAAACCCCCTGGTGCTGGATTCAAACAAGCCGTCCGTCCCCTTCCTCGATCTGATCAAGAGCGAATCGCGCTTCCGTGGCCTACAGAAACAGGTGGAAGACAAAGGCGAAGGTATAATGGCCCCCTATCAGGCCGAGATCGAGCAGCGTTTCAAACTCTATCAGCACATGGCCGACGAAGGCTTCAACCCGAAAGACCCCAATGCAGCAGGAAAGGCCAAGGACAATGATTGAAGAGCGCCTGATCGAGATCGAAAACAAAATCTGTTATCAGGAAGACACCGTCCAGGAATTGAACAAGGTTATATATCAGCAACAGAAGCAGATCGACCGGCTGGAAGCGATCTGCTCGTCGCTGGTCAATCACGTTCGGGACATCTCGGATGCCATGGCCGAAAACAGCGTTGCAAACGAAAAACCACCGCACTATTAGGAACATGCACTTGAAGCAACTTACTGATTCGATGCTGGACGAACTGAGCCGACAAGCAAGGAACTCGCCACGAAAGCGCGCCAACCACAATCTGCATCAAAACTTGAGCGACCTGACCCAGCGCCTGGCGATTGCCATGGAACCGGACACCAGCGTCCTGCCTCACCGCCATCCGCACACATGGGAACTGCTACATTCCCTGCGTGGCCGCTTTGTTATCCTCTATTTCGACAAGACAGGCACAGTCATTGACCGGGCAGAGCTGGGCAGTGATTGTCAAATGATCGAGAACCCGGCCGGTATGTGGCATGCCGTCCTGTCACTGGATACAGGCGGAATTATTTTCGAGGTCAAGCATGGCCCATATAAGCCCCTGGAAGAGGTAGATATCATGCAACCGCCTCTGAATAGCGCAGCCCTGAATGACTGGTATGCCGGCGCATCCATTGGCGACCGGCTTCCTTCCGCATAAAATTCACCATTTTCACCTTCTTTAACTGACAGAATTCATACCATGGCCCAATACGTAATGTCGATGCTCCGCGTGAGCAAGGTTGTCCCGCCCAAGCGGCAGATCATCAAGGATATTTCCCTCAGCTTCTTCCCCGGCGCCAAGATCGGCCTGCTCGGCCTCAACGGCTCTGGCAAGTCTACCGTGCTGCGCATCATGGCTGGGGCGGACAAGGAATACGAGGGCGAGGTACAGCACCAGCCCAACATCTCCATCGGCTACCTGCCGCAGGAACCGCAACTCGACCCGGCCAAGACCGTGCGCGAGGAAGTCGAGGCGGGGCTGGGCGAGGTGATGCAGGCCAGGCAGAAGCTTGAAGAAATTTACGCTGCCTATGCCGAGCCGGACGCCGACTTCGACAAGCTGGCCGAGGAGCAGGCGAAATATGAGGCGATCCTCGCCACTTCCGGCAGCGACACCGAAACGCAAATGGAAATCGCCGCCGACGCCCTGCGCCTGCCGCCCTGGGATGCGGGCATCGAACATCTCTCCGGGGGCGAGAAGCGGCGCGTGGCGCTGTGCAAGCTGCTGCTCTCCAAACCCGACATGCTGCTGCTGGACGAACCCACCAACCACCTCGACGCCGAATCGGTGGAATGGCTGGAGCAGTTCCTGTTGCGTTTCCCCGGCACCGTGGTGGCGGTGACCCACGACCGCTACTTCCTCGACAATGCCGCCGAATGGATTCTGGAACTGGATCGTGGCCACGGCATCCCGTGGAAAGGCAATTATTCGAGCTGGCTGGAGCAGAAGGAAGCCCGCCTGGAGCAGGAAAACAAGCAGATCGACGCCCACATGAAGGCCATGAAGCAGGAGCTGGAATGGGTGCGGCAGAACCCCAAGGCACGCCAGGCCAAATCCAAGGCGCGCCTGGCCCGCTTCGATGAACTCAACTCGCAGGAATACCAGAAGCGCAACGAAACCCAGGAAATCTTCATCCCCGTGGCGGACCGCCTGGGCGACAACGTAATCGAGTTCGACGGCGTTTCCAAGGCCTACGGCGACCGCCTGCTGATGGACAATCTCAGCTTCTCGATCCCGCCCGGCGCCATCGTCGGCATCATCGGCCCCAACGGCGCCGGCAAGTCCACCCTGTTCCGCATGATTACCGGCAAGGAACAGCCCGATTCCGGCGCGGTGAAAATCGGCTCCACGGTAAAACTGGCCTACGTGGACCAGAGCCGCGATGCGCTCGACGCCAAGAAAACCGTGTTCGAAGAAATCTCCGGCGGCGCCGAGATCCTTACCGTGGGCAAGTACGAAACCCCCAGCCGCGCCTACATCGGACGCTTCAACTTCAAGGGCGGCGACCAGGGCAAGATCGTCGGCAACCTCTCTGGCGGCGAACGCGGTCGCCTGCACTTGGCCAAGACCCTGATCGCGGGCGGCAACGTGCTGCTGCTCGACGAACCCTCCAACGACCTCGACGTGGAAACCCTGCGCGCGCTGGAAGACGCCCTGCTGGAATTCGCCGGTTGCGTGATGGTGATCTCCCACGACCGCTGGTTCCTCGACCGCATCGCCACCCACATCCTGGCGGCGGAAGGCGACTCGCAATGGACCTTCTTCAACGGCAACTATCAGGAATATGAAGCCGACAAGAGAAAACGCTTGGGCGAGGAAGGCGCCAAGCCGAAGCGCATCCGCTACAAGCCGATCAGCCGCTAGAGCGAAATGTGATGCAAACCAGCTTGATTAAACGCATAAGCTGGGCATTTGTAGCCCTGATCATTGTGCTGGGGCTGGCGGGAACGCTAGGGATGCACTTCGCCGCAAAATCCCTCAAGGTCAAAGTGACGCAAGCGCTGGGACCGGAAAGCGAGGTGGGTGAAATCATTCTTGGCTGGTCCGCCGTCGAGATCCGCAATATTCGCATCCGCGCACCTCAAGGCTGGCCGTCGCAAGACACGCTGCGCGCTGAAAAAATCGTCATCAAGCCCGATCTGCTCGGATTACTCTCCGCACAAGTGAAACTGCAGCATATTACGGTGGAGGGGGGCTACCTCTCCATTCTTCGCTCACGCGAGGGGAATGTGCGGCTCCTGCCCAGCCTGCTCGACAAATCTGCCCAACCTGCTGAAAAACAGGCTCCGGCCATGCCGTTCAGTATTGGCCTGGTGGAACTGAATTCATCCGAGATCGAGTTCTTCGATGCTTCCATCCGCAAAACACCGCACAAACTTCGTCTGGAGAAATTGCATGCACGGCTCGAAGCCATCCAGTTTCCCGCGCTTGATCAGAAGACCAAAATCCAGCTGGACAGCGTAGTCAAGGGCAAACGCTCAGATGGCAAACTTGCGCTGAATGGATGGATGAGGCTGGACAACAGGGACTCGGAAATCAGCACCCGCCTTAAAGACGTGGATCTGGTCGTATTCCAGCCCTATCTCGTCAAAGCCTCGGAAACCAGTGTGCACAAAGGCTCGCTGGACCTGGAACTAAAATCCACCATACGAGATAACCACCTGCATGCACCTGGCACGATCACCCTTTCCGAGCTCGTACTCGCTTCCAGTGGCGGCCCTTTCAGCACTTTCATGGGCGTACCGCGCCAGGCCATCGTTGCCGCGCTCAAGAACCAAAAGGGAAAAATCACGGTACAGTTCACTCTCGAGGGGAATATAAAAGATCCTCATTTTTCTCTCAACGAAAGCTTCACCCAGCGCACTGGCACCGCCATTGCCGAGAGCCTTGGCATCAGCATCGAGGGTCTCGCCAGTGGCGTCGGTGGCGCCGCCCAAGGCGTTGGAAGCACCATTGGACGTCTGTTAGGCAATTAATCACAACAGGCCGGTTCAATAGTTGACTATTTTCATAAACTATTATTTAATAACAATAACCAAACGAAACCCTGTGGAGAAATAATGTCTGATGAAATTCTGCAAGCCATTGCTGCTGGCGACGTAAATCAAACACAAATACTGCTGAGCCGCGGTGTTGATTGTGAAACTCGTGACGAGGCAGGCGCAACGCTGCTCATGCAGGCGGCTGCAGCCGGCAACCTTGCCCTGGTAAAGACCCTGATTGAAGCGGGTGCCGACGTTAACGGGAAAGACGAACTGGGCTGGACTGCCTTGATGAAATCCTGTTTCAACGATGAGGTTGATCATGGCTTCCCGGATGTGGCTCAGGCACTGATAGACGCGGGTGCCGACATCGAAGCCCAGATTGTTTATGGCACCCGTCCCCTGATGCTGGCGGCTGGTCGCGGTGAAGCCGGTGTAGTTGATGTCCTGCTCAAGGCGGGAGCAGACGTACTGGCGACTAACGAAGGCGGTCGCACTGCGTTGATGATGGTGAAGGAAAAGTTCTACGTAGAAGTCATCAATCAATTGCACGAAGCTGAAATGGCGGTCAAAGGTGAAGGTCCCAGCTGCGGCACCAAACACCCACCCGGCGCCAATGTAGTCACTTTCCTCAAACAGCCTGGCCACTAGAGGGCCGTCAATCCTTGCCGTATTTAATCTTGAGCCGCTTCACCTCCTCACTGTAGCGGCTCTGGTAAATACTTGATCTCAGATTGGGATCAGCGAAATCGTGTTGCTGCTGATTGGGGCAGCTTTCAACCTCCCTGACCATGGATTCGACCAGAGTTTTCAGCGCATGGCAGGCCGCTTCCCTCTGCACAACGATATCGACGAGTTGATCAATGGTATTGTCGAGTTCTGCAATTTGCTTCTCTGCTTCTTCATTTCTCGCCTGAAGCTGCACCAACTGGGCTCTCAGCTCATGCACCATATGGCGGTAGTCCTCGACAGACTCCGCCACACCGTACATGCCAGAAACATCTGAAGATCTGACCATGAACGCCTTTCGACTTGGTTGCTGTGAGCTATAGGGTCTTGTATATTAGCACCGAATTTTGCTCTGGCGCGCAAGCGAAACCACATGAAATCAGCATTTCTCCTCCTTGCAGCCCTGCTGCTTACAACCTCATCCGCCGTGGCAGGCAACTGGCATACACTGCAAAGCAATCCTCAATTGCTGCTGGAAGCAGATGAACCCCAAATTGAAGCAAATGAAGACAACAACCAGGACAAAACCCGCAAGAAAGAAAAAAAACTAAACGTCTGGGGAAAAAGCACTTATTCGCTCCCCGAGCAGGCCAGGCCAGGCGATTTTTTTTATTCCTCATCCAAATCCCTATTTGAAATCAACTGCACCAAACGCACCCATAGGCTGTTGCGTAAAATTTATTACACCGCAGATGGCCAGGAAAGTAAATCTGTACGCTACGGGGACAATGAAAAAAACACAGCCATCGTTCCAGACTCAACGGAAGAAAGAATTTTCGATTTTGCCTGCGCGTTCAAGCCGGCAAAAGCAGACAACAAAATACCCAAGCGCGTACAGCCAAAATCAGCTGCGACAGAAAAACAAAGCACCTCAAACAAAGCTGCGCAGTCGGGAAAAACTCCACAAAAACCGGAAGCCAAGTCTGCACCAAGCGGAAAAGCCTCGGCCCCGGATAAATCCGCAACAGCCAAGTCCAAGGACAGCACTGCAGCAAAGCCTGCACGTTAATCACTGATCGCTGGCCGGTAGCACCCGCAGCTGCGGAATCTTGTGCACCGACCAATTCGCTACTGCCCACGACCAGAAATCCGACAGGCTAGATTCCGCCAACTCTGGTGGCGGACCCTGGCCCAAAAATGCCAGAACCCGGGTTAACTGTGGCAGGGGATCCAGCGAATTCAGGGCCGGAGCCAGCGTCTGTTTGCTCAGCTTTTCCCCCTGCACATTCACGGCCACCGGGAGATGAAGATAGGATGGCGTTGTATAATGGAGCAAACGCTGCAAATATATTTGCCGCGGAGTGGAATCAAGAATATCCGCGCCACGAACAATATGGGTAATTCCTTGCTCTGCGTCATCCACCACCACCGCTAACTGGTAAGCAGTTAATCCATCTACACGACGCAATACAAAATCTCCAACCTCCAGTTCCAGGCATTGACCATAATCACCCAATAACCGGTCACAAAAATGGATAGGGATATTGTCCGTTCTCAGGCGCAAGGCATGTATCGCCCTCCCCACTCGCATCCCACTTCGGCAGTGGCCCGGGTAGATCGGGCCAGACGATGTATCGAGCGAGGAGTCCGCTATTTCACGCCGTGAACAGTTGCAAGGGTACAAAATACCTTGCTGCGACAACGCTTCCAGAGCGGCTCGGTATGCCTCGGCGCGATGGCTTTGATACACAACATCACCGTCCCAGAACAAGCCAAAGGCTTCCAGGGTTCGCAGAATTTCATCAGTAGCTCCTTCAACCACGCGTGGCGGATCGAGATCTTCTATTCGAACGAACCACTTCCCTTGACAGGTGCGGGCATCGAGATAGCTTCCAACTGCTGCAACTAAAGATCCAAAATGTAAGGACCCTGTTGGCGATGGCGCAAAGCGTCCACGGTAATCGGAGGTACATTTACTCATGATTGGTAAATTTTGCACTAAATGAGCCTCAAGAACAAAATTTGCACATTGAGAGCGATCATTAAAATCGGCTAATATGTTCAACTATAATTGAACGAATAAGGAAGTAGCATGCAAAACAAACCAGCCACAACAGCCACACCAATCCATGACATCATTACCAAACGCTGGAGTTGCCGTGCATTCGACAAGGAAAAGGCCGTCAGCCACGACCAGGTCATCTCGCTGGTGGAGGCCGCACGTTGGGCACCTTCATGCTTTGGCGACGAACCTTGGCGCTTTATTGTATGGAACCGTAATCGTGATGCCGCCGCTTGGCAAAAAGCATTCGACTGCCTGGTGGAATGGAACCAGAACTGGGTCAAGAATGCTCCTGTGCTAGCGTTGGTGACAGCGAACAGCATTTTCCGCAAGAATGGCAAACCAAACGCATGGGGCCAGTATGATTCCGGAGCCGCTGCCGAAAATTTTTGTCTGCAGGCCGTTTCATCTGGCCTGATGGCGCATCAGATGGGCGGCTTTGATGCCGACAGAGTCAGAATGGAATTCAATATTCCTGACCAGTTCACCTGCATGGCCATGATCGCCGTCGGATATCAAGCTGAAGAAACCGTTCTTAACGATGAACTCAAGGAACTGGAACTTGCGCCTCGCGAACGTACCCTTCTAGGGGAGCATTTCTTCGAAAACACGTGGGACTCGCCCATCCAGACGAAATAGCGCCCATCGACCCTTTTCATTCAAGTTGGAAACGTGCTTAAATAATCACAATATCGAGAAGGAAACAAAACAATGGCCGATTCCGCATATGCATCTGAACTTGAGAAGAGTTTTCCACGTATTGTGGAAAAAATAACCATGCTTTGGGGGCACGAAGGTGTAACTGCCTTTTTGAGCCATTTGCTGATAGACGACCGAGGAGACAGACAAGGTTTCACAGGAGAAATCATGGCTGAAATCATGTTCCTCAACAACCTTTATGAAGACATGGTAGGCGACAAGACGCCACAAAGTGGTCAAGCCCTATGGGAAAACCCCCTCGTTAAAAACCTTCACAACTAAGGATTTGACGTATTCAGGTTTTTTCTGCAAGGACCAGTCGCTTTGGAGCAATTTTACCTTGATCGGTAATTTCACCTAAACCCAGAAAAACAGCCCCGGGGCCATACAAGCCAACCGGCCCAGCTTCGGACTGTCCAGCCTGCCTTACTGACTGCCCCTGCTGAAGATAAAAAGCACTCTCACTATCCAGTATCACTTTTGGCAAACTCGCGAGTAAGCAATCAACAGGAAGCAGCGTCGCATCACGCTGCTCTGGTGTCATCTCCTCCAGTTGTGACAGGTTTATAGCGTTGCGAAGATGAAATCGTCCGGTTTCTATGCGCCGTAGTGCAACCATATGGGCACCACACCCGAGAGCCGCCCCTATATCTTCCCCCAGCACACGGATATATGTTCCTTTACTGCAATGTACCGTAACATTCAGCTCATCGCCTGAAAATACATCCAGTGTCAAATCGTAGATCGTCACCTCGCGCGGATTACGATGGATATCAACTCCCGCCCGTGCATAAGTGTAAAGCGCCTTGCCCTGATGCTTCAAGGCAGAGTACATGGGAGGAATTTGCTGAATGGGGCCCACAAACTTCTTAAGTACCCGGTGTATTTCATCAAGGGATACTGTGACCGGAAGCTGAGTGAGGATTTCACCTTCAATATCACCTGTTGTCGTGGTGGTACCAAGTTTGAATCGCGCCTGATAGCCTTTACTAGCGTCAAGAAGGTAGTGCGAAAATTTTGTCGCCTCTCCAAAACAGACCGGCAAGAGTCCAGTTGCAATCGGATCAAGACTGCCTGTATGTCCTGCTTTTTCTGCCTGAAACAGCCTCTTGACCTGCTGTAACGCGGCATTGGAGCTAATGCCATATGCCTTGTCGAGCAGCAGCACACCACTAACTGCCCGCTTGATACGCTTAAACTGCACTAGCTTCCTTCCTGCGACGGCTTGTCGCCCTCCAGTGCCACTGCTTCTTCAATCAGGTTCGACAACTGAACTCCGCGCTCAACTGAACTATCAAAAACAAAATGCAATTGAGGCATTATTCGCAGCCGCATGCGATGAGCAAGCTGGCTACGCAAATAACCGGCCGCCCGATTCAAACCCTCGAGTGTTTCATCCAGGGAATGCCCCTGATTCAGTAGAGTAAAGTAGACCTTTGCATGCGAATAATCGGGCGTAACCTCGACATCGGTTAGAGTCACCATACCCACACGCGGATCCTTGACTTCAAGCTGAATCAATTCAGCCAGTTCGCGCTGAATCTGCTCTGCCACACGACGTGGACGAGAATGGTCTTTAGGCATAAGTATTGGCTCCCCATATCAAGGTCAAAGGGTACGCGCCACTTCTACCATCTCATAGGCTTCAAGCTGATCTCCAACTTCAATATCGTTGAAGTTCTTCAAAGACAATCCGCATTCATATCCAGACTTGACTTCCTTGACGTCATCCTTGAAACGTTTCAGGGAATCGAGCTCGCCAGTATGCACCACTACGTTATCGCGCAACACACGAACCGAGGCACCACGTTTAACGACCCCATCCAGAACATAGCATCCCGCTACCGTGCCAATCTTGGTGATACGGAATACGTTACGCACTTCGACCAGGCCAATTACATTTTCTTTGCGTTCTGGCGCAAGCATGCCGGATAAAGCGGCCTTGATCTCATCCACAGCTTCATAAATGATGTTGTAGTAGTGCACATCCACACCTGAAGACTGAATTAGTTTCCGCGCAACAGCATCCGCTCGACTATTGAAGCCAATCACAACGGCCTTGGAAGCGATTGCCAAATTGATATCCGATTCAGTGATCGCGCCCACGCCACTATGAATGACGTTAACTTTAACCTCAGCAGTAGAGAGCTTTTGCAAGGAATGAATCAGCGCTTCATAAGAACCCTGAACGTCAGCCTTGATGATCAAGGGAAGTGTCTTGACTTCGCCTTCAGCAATCTGGTCGAACATGTTCTCAAGTTTTGCGGCTTGTTGTTTGGCAAGTTTTACGTCACGGAATTTGCCTTGGCGGAACAACGCAATTTCACGAGCCTTACGTTCATCAGTTATAACGATGACTTCTTCACCAGCCATTGGCACTTCCGACAAACCTTGAATTTCTACTGGAATAGATGGACCAGCTTCCTTCACTGGCACTCCATTTTCATCCAGCATTGCACGCACACGACCAAAAACAGCGCCGGCAAGCAGCATGTCTCCCTGACGAAGTGTTCCACTTTGCACGATAACGGTAGCTACAGGTCCACGGCCCTTGTCGAGACGGGCATCAATAACCAGACCCTTTGCAGGCGAGGTGCGGGATGCTTTTAGCTCCAGCACTTCGGACTGAAGCGCCACACCTTCAAGAAGGGAATCAACACCCTGTCCGGTTTTAGCCGACACTTCAACGAACATGGCGTCACCGCCCCAGTCCTCAGGAACCACTCCCTGGGCACTAAGCTCCTGCTTGATTCTTTCAGGATTGGCCTCGGGTTTGTCAATTTTATTCACTGCCACAACAATAGGCACACCAGCCGCTTTAGCGTGATGTATTGCTTCTATCGTCTGCGGCATCACTCCATCATCCGCCGCAACCACCAGAATCACCACGTCTGTTGCCTTGGCTCCACGCGCACGTAATGCGGTAAATGCCTCGTGACCGGGGGTATCAAGGAAGGTCACCATGCCACTGGGCGTTTCCACATGATATGCGCCAATGTGCTGTGTAATCCCACCCGCTTCTCCATGTGCGACACGGGAGCGACGAATATAATCCAGCAGGGAAGTTTTGCCGTGATCCACGTGCCCCATCACTGTGACGACAGGAGCGCGAGGTTCAAGGATTATTTCGTGATGCTCAGTCGTCACATCGAGGAAAGCTTCCGGATTATCAAGCGCTGCAGGCTTGGCAACATGGCCCATTTCCTCGACCACAATCATCGCCGTTTCTTGGTCCACGACCTGGTTAATGGTTACCATCAAGCCCATCTTCATCATGGTTTTGATTACTTCGGCGGCCTTGACGGCCATTTTCTGAGCTAATGCTGCAACAGTGATAGTTTCAGGTACCAGAACTTCATGCACGATTGGCTCGGTTGGCATCTCAAAAGCATGCTGTGCATCAGACTGTTGACGGTGAGCCTTATCCTTACGACCACCACGCCAGCTACCAGGACTGCCGACGTCACCACGCACTCTGAGACCACGCTTCTTGTTCTTATCATCAGTCCAAGTACTTTCTTTCTGCTTCTTGGCGCCCTTTTTTTCTGCTTTGGCAGCTTTTTCTTCCGGTGTAACGGCAGGCTTGTGCAGAGTGCCTTCACTCAGAACAGTCTGCGTGGCCAGAGTTGCCTCAGCAGCAGCTTTCGTGGCAGCCTCATCCGCAAAACGTTTTTGCTCGCGTTCCTGCTTTTCACGTAATTCTGCGCTTTGACGTGCAAACAATGCAGCCTGACGACGAGCGGCTTCTTCACGCTTTGCAATTTGAGCAGCATCCAAAATAGGAGCACGAATAGTCCGCGGTTGCACCGCCTCAATATTCTGAGGTAACTCCGTCTCTAAAGTGGGTTCCGGTTTTTGCGGAGCAGCCTCCTGCACTGGCAATACTTCAGGCTCCAAAACATCCAATGTCTCAGGCTCTTCAGCCGAAACAGGCTCAGGGATAGGCTCAGGGATAGGGAGTGGCGGAACCTCCTCAACAGCCGGAACCTGTGGCAAACTCTGCTTTTCATGAGCGGAAGGAGACTCCAAAGTTTCAGCGGCAGCGTCTTCAACCGTATCACGCTTCACAAAAACGCGCTTTTTCTTGACCTCAACCTGAATCGTACGAGCCTTGCCTGAGCTATCAGATTTTTTAATTTCCGTTGTTTCACGCCTTGTCAAAGTAATCTTACTCTTTGCATCAGTCGCGCCATGGGAACGTCGCAAATAATCGAGCAACTGAGACTTATCCTGCTCGGTCAACAAATCTTCACTTGTATTTTTGTTAACGCCAGCCGAGCGCAATTGATCTAGCAGCGTTGCCGCAGGCAAGCCCAATTCAGTAGCAAATTGCGTAACATTATTTTGTGCCATTTTCCGGCCTCCTGTTCTTATACTTTAAGCGAACCACGGTGCACGGGCGATCATGATCAACTGCTTGGCTCGTTCATCATCCATACCGGTCATTTCGACCAGATCATCCACAGCAAGATCAGCAAGATCTTCCAAAGTGGTGACACCCTTGCTCGCCAACAAACCCGCAGTTTCATTATCCATGCCATCCATCTTCAGAAGGCTTTCTGCAGCATTTTCGAGTTTTTCTTCGCTTACAATTGCCTCAGTCAGCAACGCATTACGGGCGCGGCTACGAAGCTCATTCACGGTTCCCTCGTCAAAGGCTTCAATTTCAAGCATTTCGGCCAGAGGGACATAGGCGACCTCTTCTAAGGAACTGAAGCCTTCCTGAATCAGGATATCGGCAACCTCCTCATCAACATCCAGTTTCTGCATAAAAATCTGACGAATAGAGGTATATTCCTGCTCAGTTTTCTGTTCAGCTTCTTCAACAGTCATTATGTTCAGATTCCAACCAGTGAGCTCAGAGGCCAAACGTACATTCTGCCCACTACGGCCAATCGCCATGGCTAACTGCTCTTCCTCGACTACAACATCCATGCTGTGCTTATCTTCATCAACTACGATACTGCTCACTTCAGCTGGTGCCAATGCGCCAATGACAAATTGAGCCGGATCGGCCGACCACAGAATAATATCGACTCGTTCACCGCCAAGCTCACCAGTAACCCCCTGAACACGAGAGCCTCTCATGCCGACACAAGTCCCTATAGGATCAATTCGTTGATCATTGGACTTAACAGCAATTTTTGCGCGCATTCCAGGATCACGAGCTGCAGCGCGAATCTCCAGCAAGCCCTCTTCTATTTCGGGAACTTCCAGCTCAAACAACTTGACGATAAATTCGGGCACAACACGAGAAAGAATCAACTGTGGACCACGTCCACCGCGTTCGATACGCAGCAAATATGCACGCACCCTGTCGCCGACCCTGAGATTTTCTTTGGGAATCATTTGATCGCGGGGCAACAAAGCTTCCAGTCGCCCCGATTCAATAATTGCACTACCGCGTTCCATTCGTTTAATTACACCTGTAACAAGATGTTCTTTACGAGCGAGAAAATCATTTAGAATCTGCTCACGTTCAGCTTCACGAATTTTTTGTAAGATGACTTGTTTTGCAGCTTGGGCACCTATCCGTCCAAACTCCACAGGTTCAAGTGATTGTTCAATAAAATCACCTGGTTGAGAATCCGCCTTCTGATTAACCGCATTTTCCATTGAAAGTTGGCGCTCTGGAAACTCCAATGATTCGTCAGCTGTCACCTCCCAACGGCGAAAAGTCTCATACTCCCCCGTAGCGCGGTCAATAGAAACGCGAACATCGACATCGTCATGAAAACGTTTTTTTGTGGCTGAAGCCAAAGCAAGCTCAAGTGCTCCAAAGACAACTTCCTTATCAACATTCTTCTCACGTGCCAAAGCATCAACGACCAACAATACTTCACGACTCATACAACCTCCGATTAATCATTCGGCCAGATCTATCAAAATTTGTTATGTTTTAAATAAACTAAAAAATAGGCACTAATCTAGCTTTATCTATATTATCAAGATCAAGTCGCACAATAGACTCATCAATCTCGATCAACAGCTTTCCTTCCTCGACGCCCCGAAGAACACCTTCGAATTTTTTTCTACCCTGCAATGGAACTCTTAGCTTCACCACTGCGGCCTGATCCTTGAACCGCATGAAATCACTGATTTTCTTCAGGGGTCGATCAAGACCAGGAGAAGAAACCTCTAGCCGGTCATAATCGAAATCCATTTCAACGGCTAAAAGCCTTGAAATATGATTACTGACCAAAGAGCAATCATCAATATTGATTCCTTCTGGTTTATCAATAAACAATCGCAGTAATTTGCCACGATTACTGATTTCCAGATCAACCAACTCGTAACCCAGCCCACTCAGAGTGGATTCAAGCAATGAATATAATTCCATAATCTCACCACAAATAAAAAAAGGGCCCCTGCGGCCCATCTCTATTTTTTTGTATTATAGCAAAAAAGCAACAGTTTCTGGCAACTCAAAAAAAAACCCTCTGCCAAATTAGAGCAGAGGGTTCTTTATAAGGAGCTTGGCGGTGACCTACTTTCACATGCGTAGTGCACACTATCATCGGCGCTAAGTCGTTTCACGGTCCTGTTCGGAATGGGAAGGGGTGGTTCCAACTTGCTATGGCCGCCAAGCATAACTTGTAACTCACA
>JAUSBJ010000050.1 GCA_030652035.1 Sulfurimicrobium sp. | reverse complement strand
TAGCCTTTGGCTTCACCGCCAAATTTCTTCGACAGGATCGTCGTGATCGCCGCCGTCAAAGTCGTCTTGCCATGATCCACGTGACCAATCGTACCCACGTTTACGTGCGGTTTGGTACGCTCAAACTTGCCTTTTGCCATGTCAGTTTCCTCTCGATCTTAATTACGGTTATTTCTTGTTCATTATAGCTTCGGCGACATTTTTGGGCGCCTCGGCATAATGCTTGAATTCCATTGTGTAGGTCGCACGACCCTGGGTCAGCGACCGTAGCGTGGTCGAGTAACCGAACATTTCGGACAGCGGCACTTCGGCCTTGATTGCCTTGCCTCCACCGGCCATGTCATCCATACCCTGTATCATGCCGCGACGGGAGGACAAATCACCCATAACGTCACCCATCTTTTCTTCCGGGGTCTCAACCTCAACCGACATCATAGGCTCGAGAAGGACCGGACTGGCCTTGCGCATACCGTCCTTGAAACCCATCGAAGCTGCCATCTTGAAGGCATTTTCGTTCGAGTCCACATCATGGTAGGAACCGTCGAAAAGCGTGACTTTAACATCAACAACAGGAAAGCCCGCCAACACACCATTCGGCAGGGTATCACGCAACCCCTTCTCAACGGCAGGAATGTATTCACGCGGCACAGTCCCACCCTTGATGGCATCGATAAACTCAAAACCTTTGCCGGCTTCGTTAGGCTCCATTTTCAGCCATACATGACCATATTGACCACGCCCGCCGGACTGCTTGACAAACTTACCTTCAACTTCGACCGCCTTGCGAATCGCCTCGCGATATGCAACCTGAGGCGCACCCACGTTGGCTTCAACGCCAAACTCGCGCTTCATGCGGTCAACCAGAATTTCCAGGTGCAATTCGCCCATGCCGGAAATAATTGTCTGGTTGGTCTCTTCGTCGGTACGCACACGGAAGGAAGGATCTTCCTGAGCCAAACGATTCAGCGCAATGCCCATTTTTTCCTGGTCAGCCTTGGTTTTTGGCTCAACCGCCACGTGAATCACGGGCTCGGGGAATACCATGCGCTCCAGGATAATGACCTTGTTCAGATCGCACAGCGTATCACCGGTAGTAGCCTCTTTCAGGCCTACGGCAGCGGCAATGTCGCCCGCGCGAACTTCCTTGATTTCTTCACGCTGATTCGCGTGCATCTGGAGAATTCGGCCGATACGCTCTTTCTTGCCCTTAACTGGGTTATAGATGGTATCGCCAGAGTTCACCACACCGGAATAAACCCGGAAGAAAATCAGTTGACCAACATAAGGATCAGTCATGATCTTGAATGCGAGACCCGAAAACGCCTCATCGTCGGCAGCCCTACGCTCGCCCACGCTCTCATCTTCCAGAATACCCTGCACCGGAGGAACATCCAGTGGTGACGGCATAAACTCAACAACAGCATCCAGCATCGCCTGCACGCCCTTGTTTTTGAAAGCAGAACCGCACATCATCGGAACGATTTCGCTGGCAATGGTACGCTGACGCAAACCTTTCTTGATCTCGGCAACCGAAAGATCGCCTTCTTCAAGATATTTATTCATCAACTCTTCAGATGCTTCGGCAGCGCTTTCGATCATCTTCTCGCGCCACTCCTTGCACGTATCCAGCAATTCAGCGGGAATTTCGCGCTCTTCGAACTTCATACCCTGAGTGGAATCATCCCAGTAGATTGCCTTCATCTTGATCAGGTCAACCACACCGGCGAAAGTATCTTCCGCACCGATTGGCACTTGCAGAGGAACCGGGTTCGCCTTGAGGCGAGCACGCATCTGATCGTATACCTTGAAGAAGTTGGCACCGGAACGGTCCATCTTGTTCACAAACGCAAGGCGCGGTACGCCATATTTGTTTGCCTGACGCCAAACCGTCTCAGACTGCGGCTGAACGCCACCTACCGCACAATAAACCATGCACGCACCATCCAGCACACGCATGGAACGCTCCACTTCGATCGTGAAGTCAACGTGCCCGGGAGTGTCAATAATATTAATATGGTGCTCCGGGAAGTTGTTATCCATCCCCTTCCAGAAACAGGTGGTAGCTGCAGAAGTAATTGTAATACCACGCTCCTGCTCTTGCTCCATCCAGTCCATGGTCGCAGCGCCGTCATGCACCTCACCAATCTTGTGAGACACACCGGTATAAAACAAAATACGCTCGGTGGTCGTGGTTTTGCCTGCGTCAATATGAGCACTAATGCCGATATTACGGTAACGTTCAATGGGTGTTTTACGTGCCACAGCTATGCAACCTTAATTATCTAGAGACTGAATTAGAAACGGAAATGGGCAAATGCCTTGTTGGCTTCGGCCATACGGTGCACTTCTTCGCGCTTCTTGATCGCGGAACCACGGTTTTCTGCCGCATCCAT
This sequence comes from Sulfurimicrobium sp., assembly GCA_030652035.1. Classification (GTDB taxonomy): domain Bacteria; phylum Pseudomonadota; class Gammaproteobacteria; order Burkholderiales; family Sulfuricellaceae; genus Sulfurimicrobium. The sequence goes on along the minus strand of JAUSBJ010000050.1, from coordinate 13,476 downwards.
CAACTCACCAGCAAGACGGATGCCCATGGATTTCTCGCCACGCTTACGGGCAGCATCTCGCAACCAGCGCATTGCCAGCGCGGTACGACGCACTGAGCGAACTTCAACCGGCACCTGATAGTTAGCACCACCAACACGACGGCTTTTAACTTCAACCATCGGGCGGGCGTTAGTCAACGCCTGCGTGAACACCTCAATAGGGTCCTTGCCGCTCTTCTTCTGGATCTGGTCCAGAGCTCCGTAAATGATGCGCTCAGCAACGGCCTTCTTACCCTGAATCATCAGCACATTAACAAACTTGGCCAGTTCCTGGTTGCCGAACTTTGGATCCGGAAGAACTTCGCGCTTGGGGACTTCTCTACGTCTTGGCATTATTTATACCTCAATCAATTAAGCGGCTTTAGGACGCTTGGCACCGTACTTGGAACGGCTTTGTTTACGATCTTTCACGCCAGCCGTATCCAGACTACCGCGCACAGTGTGGTAACGCACACCAGGCAAGTCCTTCACACGACCACCACGAATCAGCACAACCGAGTGCTCCTGCAGGTTATGGCCTTCTCCGCCGATATAGCTGATGACCTCAAAGCCATTCGTCAGGCGCACCTTGGCAACCTTACGCAGAGCGGAGTTAGGTTTCTTAGGCGTGGTGGTGTAAACACGAGTGCAAACACCGCGACGCTGCGGGCAGCTCTCCAACGCGGGGACCTTGCTTTTTTCTTTCTGCAGGGCGCGCGGCTTGCGCACTAATTGGTTGATGGTTGGCATGCGTTAAATTCCTAAATAAAAATGACGGGACGGCAGAGCCGTCCCTGAATTCAATCCTGCGCCCGAGAAAATTACCCGGATGTAAAAAGACTGAGGATTTTATTGAGTTAATACCCTGCTGTCAAGCAGGTTGTTGATCATCCTGGGCTTCCACTTGAGTTTCATCGACCAGTACATTCTCACCCATATCCAATCCTAGCTTTTGCTTGCGACGTGTGTTGTGGTACGCAAGGCCTGTACCTGCGGGGATGAGACGCCCAACGATGACGTTTTCCTTGAGGCCACGCAACTCGTCTTTCTTGCCCATGATCGCCGCTTCGGTAAGAACACGGGTGGTTTCCTGGAAAGAAGCTGCGGAAATAAAGGAATCGGTAGACAGCGATGCCTTGGTGATACCCAGCAGCATGTACGTGTAGGATGCTGGCTGCTTGCCCTCTGCTTCCATACGTTCATTTTCGTCCAGCACTTCCGCACGCTCAACCTGTTCACCCTGTATGAAACGGGTATCACCGGAATCGGAAATGGTAACGCGGCGCAGCATCTGACGCACGATCACTTCGATATGCTTGTCATTGATCTTCACACCCTGAAGCCGGTACACGTCCTGCACTTCGTCGGCAATGTAGCGCGCCAGAGATTCTACGCCCAGCAGACGCAGAATGTCGTGCGGATCTGCAGGGCCGTCAACGATCGACTCGCCTTTGTTCACCACCTGACCATCGTGCGCAGTGACATGCTTGTCTTTGGCGATCAGGTATTCGTTGGCCACGCCGTCCAAATCTGTTATCACTAAACGTTGCTTACCCTTGGTATCCTTACCAAAGGAAATTGTTCCAGTGACTTCCGCGAGCAGACCTGCATCCTTGGGTGAGCGCGCTTCAAACAGCTCGGCCACACGTGGCAAACCACCGGTAATGTCACGCGTCTTGGATGTTTCCTGAGGAATACGTGCCAGCACTTCACCCACATTCACATCCTGACCGTTTTTCACGGTGATGATGGAACCCACGTGGAATGTGATGTTGACATGCAGATCCGTGCCGGCAATCTTGACTTCTTCGCCCTTCTCGTCAAGCAATTTCACCTGAGGGCGCAATCCTTTGGATTGGCTCGTGCCACGACGCTTAGGGTCGATCACCACCAGAGTCGAGAGGCCGGTAACCTCGTCAATCTGCTTGGCAACCGTGACGCCTTCTTCAACGTTCTCGAAACGCACCTTACCCGCGTACTCTGTGATGATTGGACGGGTATGCGGGTCCCAGGTTGCCAGTACGTGGCCGGCCTTGACCACCGTGCCATCCATGGACAGCAGGGTAGAACCGTAGGGAACCTTATGGCGCTCGCGTTCGCGGCCGTTGTCGTCCTGAATCATCACTTCACCGCTGCGGGAAATAACGATCAGTTCGTTCTTGGCGTTAGTCACATAGCGCATGCCTGAAGTGAAGCGTAGCGTTCCGTTGGATTTGATTTCAATCTGGCTGGTGACAGCGGCGCGCGACGCAGCACCACCGATGTGGAAGGTGCGCATGGTGAGCTGAGTACCCGGCTCACCAATCGACTGGGCCGCGATCACACCAACAGCTTCGCCGACATTAACCAGCATGCCTCGTCCGAGATCACGTCCATAGCACTTGGCGCACAGGCCGTAGCGGGTTTCGCATGTGAGGGGAGTTCGCACCTTGACTTCATCGACACCCAGCGCCTCGATGGCTTCAACCGCATCTTCATCCAGCAGTGTGCCTGTTTCATACACAGTTTCACCTGTTTCAGGATGCACTACATCCGCTACAATCGCGCGGCCAAGTATCCGTTCGCGCAGGGCTTCTACCACTTCTCCGCCCTCAACCAGAGCCTTCAGCGCAACGCCATTGCTGGTGCCGCAATCCTGCTCGGTCACAACCAGATCCTGAGTCACATCCACCAGACGGCGGGTCAGGTAACCGGAGTTTGCTGTTTTGAGCGCAGTGTCAGCCAGACCCTTACGTGCACCGTGGGTAGAAATGAAGTACTGAAGTACGTTCAAACCTTCACGGAAGTTCGCTGTAATCGGGGTCTCAATGATCGAGCCATCTGGCTTGGCCATCAGACCGCGCATGCCGGCCAATTGACGAATCTGAGCAGCAGAACCGCGCGCGCCGGAATCGGCCATCATGTAGATGGAGTTGAATGACTCCTGCTTAACTTCATTACCTTCGCGATCAATCACTTTTTCGCTACCAAGCTGGTCCATCATGGCCTTGGCGACGACGTCACCAGCACGGCCCCAGATGTCCACGACCTTGTTATACCGCTCACCCTGGGTTACCAGTCCGGAGGAGTACTGCATCTCGATTTCTTTTACTTCCGTTTCGGCGGCGGTGAGAATATTCTGTTTCTGCGTCGGAACCAGCATATCGTCCACGCAAATTGAAATACCGGCGCGAGCCGCATAGGTAAAACCTGTATACATCAGCTTATCAGCCAGAATCACCGTCTCGCGCAGACCGCAACGACGGAAGCTGGCGTTGATCAGCCGTGAAATTTCTTTCTTTTTCAGCGGCTTGTTAACCACTGAGAAAGGGAGGCCGGCTGGCAATAATTCCGCTAGCAGGGCGCGTCCGACTGTTGTTTCGTAACGTGTAATTTTCTCTTTCTTCTCGCCGTCGGCTTCGAGGGTAAACTCTTTTAGCCGCACGGTTATTTTGGCGTGCAGATCGACCTGGCGGGATTCGTAGGCACGTGAAATCTCTACCACATCAGAGAACATCATCCCCTCACCCTTGGCATTGATGCGCTCGCGAGTCATGTAGTACAAACCCAGCACGATATCCTGGGATGGAACAATGATGGGCTCGCCGTTGGCGGGCGACAGCACGTTGTTCGAAGCCAGCATCAGGGTGCGGCATTCCATCTGTGCTTCCAGCGACAGTGGAACGTGTACGGCCATCTGGTCGCCGTCGAAGTCGGCATTGAATGCCGCGCACACCAGCGGATGCAGCTGAATAGCCTTGCCTTCAATCAACACCGGCTCAAATGCCTGAATACCCAGACGGTGCAAGGTTGGAGCACGGTTAAGCATAACCGGATGTTCACGAATCACATCTTCAAGGATATCCCATACTTCCGGGCCTTCCTCTTCCACCATGCGCTTGGCAGCCTTGATGGTCGTTGCCAGACCGAGTACTTCAAGCTTGTGGAAAATGAATGGTTTGAATAATTCCAGCGCCATCTTTTTTGGCAACCCGCACTGATGCAACTTGAGTTGCGGACCCACCACGATTACTGAACGACCAGAGTAGTCCACACGCTTGCCCAGCAGGTTCTGACGGAACCGACCGCCCTTGCCCTTGATCATGTCGGCAAGCGACTTCAGTGGACGCTTGTTGGCACCCGTCATGGCCTTGCCACGACGACCGTTGTCGAGCAGAGAATCCACGGATTCCTGCAGCATACGTTTTTCGTTGCGCACGATGATTTCAGGCGCCTTCAGTTCCAGCAGGCGTTTCAGCCGGTTATTCCGGTTGATCACGCGGCGGTACAGGTCGTTCAGGTCGGAAGTCGCGAAGCGGCCACCATCCAACGGCACCAGCGGGCGCAATTCGGGCGGCAGGACGGGCAGGACTTCAAGAATCATCCAGTCCGGCTTGATACCGGATTTCTGGAATGCTTCCAGCACTTTCAATCGCTTGGCGATTTTCTTGATCTTGGTATCGGAACCGGTTGCGGCCAGTTCTTTGTGCAGCTTTTCGACCTCGGCATTGAGCTCGAGGCCGCGCAGCAATGCACGCACCCCTTCAGCACCCATGCTGGCGGAGAACTCATCGCCGTATTCTTCAACCTTGGCGAGGTAGTCATCTTCGGTCAGTAACTGGCAGCGGTTTAGCGGCGTCATGCCGGGATCGGTCACCACGTATGCTTCAAAGTAAAGCACACGCTCGATGTCACGCAAAGCCATGTCCAGCACCATGCCAAGGCGTGAAGGGAGCGACTTCAGGAACCAGATATGTGCCACTGGACTGGCCAGTTCGATATGCGCCATGCGCTCACGACGCACCTTGGAAAGTGTCACTTCAACGCCGCATTTCTCGCAGATCACACCGCGATGCTTAAGGCGCTTGTACTTGCCACACAGGCACTCGTAATCCTTGACCGGCCCAAAAATCTTGGCGCAGAACAAACCGTCGCGCTCGGGCTTGAAGGTACGGTAGTTAATGGTCTCAGGCTTCTTTACTTCGCCGTAGGACCAAGAACGGATCTTCTCGGGGGAGGCGAGGCCAATCTTGATGGCGTCGAACTCTTCTTCCTGAGTGACCTGTTTGAACAAATCGAGCAATGCTTTCATGAAAACCTCCGGTTTTGGCTTTCTGCTATCAGCGATCAGCTGTCAGCTTAAATCTATAAATACAAACGTTATTTCAAATACCCCACCAGGACAGGCGGCCATCCGCTGTGTCCTGACGAATGTTTGCTGGCAGCTGACTAAAATCTTTCAAGATCAATGTCGATACCGAGCGAGCGGATTTCCTTCACCAGCACATTGAAGGATTCCGGCATGCCGGCATCGATCTTGTGCTCACCCTTGACGATATTTTCATACACCTTGGTGCGGCCGCTGACGTCATCCGACTTGACGGTAAGCATTTCCTGCAGCACGTAAGAAGCGCCATAGGCCTCCAGCGCCCAAACTTCCATCTCGCCGAAGCGCTGGCCACCAAACTGAGCCTTACCGCCCAACGGCTGCTGGGTAACCAGACTGTATGGGCCGGTGGAACGGGCGTGCATCTTATCATCCACCAGGTGGTGCAGTTTAAGCACGTGCATGTAACCAACAGTTACCTGCCGTTCAAAAGCTTCACCAGTACGACCATCATGCAAAGTTACCTGACCACTACGCGGAAGACCCGCCAGTTCGAGCATGCCCTTGATTTCTTCCTCGCTGGCACCGTCGAATACGGGGGTCGCGAAAGGCACGCCATATTTCAGATTTTTAGCCAACTCAAGCACTTCAGTATCGGTAAAGGAAGCAATATCTTCCTGCTTTCCAGTGCTGTTGTAGATATTGTCTAGGAACTTCCGCAAATCCTGAACTTTGGCATGTGCCTCAAGCATCTCTCCGATCCGGTTGCCAAGACCTTTTGCCGCCCAGCCAAGGTGGGTTTCAAGAATCTGTCCCACGTTCATACGCGACGGTACGCCCAGCGGATTGAGAACGATATCCATCGGAGTTCCATCTGCCATGAAAGGCATGTCCTCTATCGGGACAATCTTGGAAATCACACCCTTGTTACCGTGACGACCGGCCATTTTGTCACCTGGCTGCAGACGGCGTTTGACCGCAACATAGACCTTAACCATCTTTTGCACGCCGGGAGGGAGTTCGTCACCGCTGGTAAGTTTTTTCTTCTTCTCCTCGAACATGGCATCGAATTCGACACGCTTCTGCGCAAGACTGTCCTTGAGCTGTTCGAGTTGGCGTGCCGCGTCCTCATCGGACAGACGGATATCGAACCAATTATGTCGCTCAACTTTCTCCAGATATTCCTTGCTGACCGCAGTGCCCTTGGCCAGTCTGGCCGGGCCACCATTGGCAGTTTTTCCTACCAGAAGGCGTTCTATCCGGCCAAAGGCATCTTCTTCAACAATGCGCATCTGATCGTTCAGGTCATTGCGGAAACGTTTCAGTTCATCGTCAATGATCTGCTGCGCACGTTTATCGCGCTCAATTCCCTCACGTGTAAACACCTGCACATCGATCACCGTGCCGGACATTCCGGAAGGCAGGCGCAGTGAAGTGTCTTTAACATCGGAAGCTTTCTCGCCAAAAATGGCACGCAACAGTTTCTCTTCCGGTGTAAGTTGAGTTTCGCCTTTTGGTGTCACCTTACCCACCAGCACATCGCCCGCTTCAACTTCGGCACCAATGTAGCAAATGCCTGACTCATCGAGACGGCCAAGCTGCACTTCGGACAGGTTGGAAATATCGCGTGTGATTTCTTCCGGTCCAAGTTTGGTATCACGAGCCACCACGCTCAATTCTTCGATATGAATCGATGTGTAGCGATCTTCGGCCACCATGCGTTCCGAAATCAGGATCGAATCCTCGAAGTTGTAGCCGTTCCATGGCATGAACGCCACGAACATATTTTGTCCCAGTGCCAACTCGCCCATGTCGGTGGATGCGCCATCGGCAATGACGTCGCCACGTTGCAGTATGTCGCCCACCTTGGTCAGCGGACGCTGGTTGATATTGGTGTTCTGGTTGGAACGAGTGTATTTGGTGAGGTTGTAGATATCCACACCCACCTCGCCAGCAACCGCCTCGGCGTCATGCACGCGCACTACAATACGGCTTGCGTCGATGTAATCCACGACACCGCCACGGCGAGCCTGAACGGTTGTACCCGAATCAACGGCCACAGTGCGTTCAATGCCGGTACCCACGAAAGGTTTCTCGGCACGCAAGCAGGGAACTGCTTGTCGTTGCATGTTCGAACCCATCAGGGCGCGGTTGGCGTCATCGTGTTCCAGAAATGGGATTAGAGACGCTGCGACAGAAACAATCTGAGCTGGCGCAACGTCCATGTACTGCACCTTGTCCGGAGTGGACATGGCAAATTCATTGTGATGACGGCAGGACACCAACTCGTCGATCAGCTTGCTCTTCTTGTCAAGGCTCGCGTTTGCCTGAGCAATCACGTACTGGCTCTCTTCGATAGCAGAGAGATAATCGATCTGATCCGTCACTTTGCCGTCAATTACTTTGCGGTAAGGCGTTTCCAGAAAACCATACTCATTGGTGCGTGAAAACAGGGCTAGCGAGTTGATCAGGCCGATGTTCGGGCCTTCCGGCGTTTCAATCGGGCACACACGTCCATAATGAGTCGGATGCACGTCACGGACCTCAAAGCCTGCACGTTCACGAGTCAGACCGCCTGGTCCCAAGGCTGATACGCGGCGCTTGTGGGTGATTTCCGACAGCGGATTAGTCTGGTCCATGAACTGGGACAACTGACTGGAGCCAAAGAACTCCTTGATCGCGCCCGAAACCGGCTTTGCATTGATCAGGTCGTGCGGCATGAGGTTGTCGGATTCCGCCTGGGACAGGCGTTCCTTCACGGCACGTTCAACGCGCACAAGACCTGCACGGAACTGATTTTCCACCAGTTCGCCGACAGAGCGAACACGGCGATTGCCGAGGTGATCGATATCGTCGATTTCGCCACGCCCATTGCGCAACTCCACCAAAATCATGATGGTCGCAAGGATATCATCGTTGGAAAGGACACTCGCGCCCTCGGCTCCGACCGGACCGACCCGGTCCAGAAAACGATTGATCCATTCGGCACTTTTCTCGACACGCTTCTCGGGATAGGCGCGGCGATTGAATTTCATGCGACCCACCCTGGATAGGTCATAACGGTCTGCATTAAAGAACAGGCCGTCGAACAACGCCTGCACGGCATCTTCGGTAGGCGGCTCGCCGGGACGCATCATGCGGTAAATGGCAACGCGGGCAGCGAGTTGATCGGCGGTTTCGTCAGTACGCAGGGTCGCGGAAATATAAGCGCCCTGATCCAGATCATTGGTGTAGATCGTATTGATCTTTGCTATGCCAGCCGCGCCCAACTTGACAAGCAAATCTTCTGTGATTTCTTCATTGGCCAGGGCAACAATCTCGCCGCTTTCCTTGTCGACCACGTTCTCAACCAGCACGCGACCAAGGATGAACTCCTCAGGCACGGTTACTTTCTTGATCCCGGCCTGCTCCATTTCACGGATATGCTTGACGGTAATTCGCTTATCCTTGGGCACAATGACCGTGCCGTCCTTGCCAGCGATATCGAAGCGCGCCATTTCCCCGCGCAGGCGCTCAGGCACCAGTTCGAACTGGACGCCCTTCTTGCCCAGAAGGAATGTGTCGGTAGCATAAAACATGCTCAGGATCTGTTCAGGGTTATAACCCAAGGCCTTGAGCAGAATCGTCACAGGCATCTTGCGGCGGCGGTCAACGCGGAAGTAGAGATAATCCTTGGGATCGAACTCGAAATCGAGCCATGAACCGCGATAAGGAATAACGCGAGCAGAAAAGAGCAGCTTTCCTGAAGAGTGTGTCTTACCACGATCATGCTCAAAGAACACGCCAGGGGAACGGTGCAACTGGGAAACAATGACACGCTCTGTACCATTGATAACAAATGAGCCGTTGTCGGTCATGAGCGGTATTTCGCCCATGTACACTTCCTGCTCTTTCACTTCCTTGACTGTGGGTTTGGAAGCCTCTTTGTCCATTAATGTCATGCGAACTTTGACGCGCAGCGGAGCGGCAAACGTCAAGCCGCGCTGCTGACACTCCTTGACATCAAAGGGCGGTTCGCCAAGCATGTAACTGACGTAATCAAGACGCGCATTGCCGGAGTGGCTGGAAATCGGAAAAACCGAGCCGAATGCCGCCTGCAGGCCATTGGTCTTTCGTTCAGCGGCAGGGACTTCTGCCTGCAGGAATCCGGCATAAGAATCGATCTGCATTGCAAGCAGAAAGGGAACTTCCTGCACGCTCACCCGTTTGGCGAAGCTTTTGCGAATGCGTTTTTTCTCGGTAAATGAGTAACTCATTGAGATCTCCATGGAGTACTTGCAGCAGCAGAGGATAGAAGAAACGAGGCATCACCATCATCGTTTCTTCTAGCTTCTATAGCGGTGAACAAATAAACGGAAAAAGGCTGGTGGTTTCCCACCAGCCTGAATCCGTACTTCAACAACCGATTACTTGACTTCGCAAGTTGCGCCGGCTTCGATCAACTGCTTGGCGATCGCATCAGCATCAGCCTTGGACACGCCTTCTTTCACAGCCTTCGGAGCGCCATCGACCAGGTCTTTAGCTTCTTTCAAGCCCAGACCGGTGATGGTGCGCACTACCTTGATGGTGCTCACCTTGTTGTCGCCGGCACCGGTCAGGATGACGTCGAATTCGGTCTGCTCTTCAACAGCAGCGGCAGCGCCAGCACCCGGTGCCGCAACCGCCATGGAAGCGGCAGAAACTCCAAATTTAACTTCAAAAGCCTTAACTAGGTCATTCAGTTCCATTACAGTCATCGCGCCTACGGCTTCGAGAATGTCTTCTGCAGTAACAGCCATTTCAATACTCCTAATTCAAATCTTTAGACAAATATATAATGCGGCTTCGCGTATCAAGCGGTTTCGCGCTGTTTTGCCAGAGCAGCCAATGCACCGGCAAAGCCGGACACAGGCGCCTGCATAATACCCAGCAGTCTCGACAGCAACTCTTCGCGGCCCGGAATGGAAGCCAGTGCTTGCACACCTGCTTTGTCCAACACCTTGCCTGCGTAGGAACCCGCCTTCAAAACCAGCTTGTCGTTGCTCTTTGCAAAATCGTTCAGCACCTTTGCAGCAGAAACAGGATCCTCAGAAACGCAATAAATCAGCGGACCTGTCATCTGCTCAGCCAAAGGAGCGAACTGAGTATCAGCGACAGCACGACGCACAAGGGTATTCTTTACGACGCGCAGAAACACACCCGCTTCACGGGCTTTGCTGCGCAGTACGGTCAGATCGGCCACCTTGATACCATTGTACTCAGCCAGCACTACGGTCTGAGCCTTGGCAATCAGTTCCGCAACTTCGGCTACGACGGCTTTTTTATCATCCAGATTGAGACTCATGAGCCTTACCTCTTATCAAGCCAACAAACAGCATATGCATACAAGCACATGCCACCCTACGGCTACCTGATCAGAATTCCTGTGTTATATGCCTGTTACAGCAAAACATCCTTGGGATCCGCTCTACGTTCAGAGTTTTACCTGGCATTCCATCTCGGGGGTATACCGTCTGCGTAGGGAGCCCGCATACTGCCCGGCTATTAAACCTTGAACACAAGTTCAAGGTCCCCACGGTCTTGGACTGCAGCCGGCAAAAGGCGCCGGCCGCCCCAAATCTTTTAAGCTGTCAGCGTGGATTGATCCACGCGAACACCCGCTCCCATCGTGCTGGAGACAGCTACTCTCTTCAGGTAAACACCCTTTGAAGTCGCCGGTTTAGCTTTGCTCAATGCATCAATCAGGGCCAGCAGGTTTTCCTTGAGCGCATCCTCACCAAAGGAAGCACGTCCGATCGTGCACTGCACAATGCCGCCCTTATCGGTACGGTACTGAACCTGGCCTGCCTTGGCGTTTTTAACTGCTTCAGCCACATTAGGCGTCACCGTGCCAACCTTCGGGTTCGGCATCAAGCCACGCGGGCCGAGAATCTGGCCCAGCGCACCAACCACACGCATGGCATCCGGCGTAGCGATCACGACGTCAAAGTCCATCTTGCCGGCCTTGACATCCGCTGCAAGATCTTCAAAACCTACAATATCCGCACCCGCTTCCAGTGCCACCTTGGCATTTTCGCCTTGCGCAAACACGGCAACACGAACACTTTTCCCTGTCCCACGCGGCAACACTACCGAACCACGTACCAGCTGATCGGATTTACGTGCGTCAATACCCAGGTTTACGGCGACATCCACAGACTCGTCGAATTTAGCTGTAGCGTTCTTCTTAACCAGAGTCAGGGCATCGGCCAATGGATAGAGTTTGGTACGATCTACAGTAGCTTTAATCGCTTTCAATCTTTTCGATATTTTTGCCATGTCACACCACCCCTTCAACTTCAATACCCATGCTGCGCGCACTGCCAGCAATGGTTCGAACCGCAGCATCCATGTCGGATGCAGTCAGGTCAGGCATTTTTGTCTTTGCAATTTCTTCCGCCTGAGCACGCGTCAGCTTGCCAACTTTGTCGGTATGGGGGCGCGGACTGCCTTTTTGCACACCGGATGCTTTCTTGATCAGCACGGTTGCAGGCGGCGTCTTCATGATGAAGGTGAAGCTCTTGTCCGCGTAGGCGGTAATCACCACAGGAATTGGCAGACCAACTTCAACGCCTTGTGTTGCCGCGTTAAATGCCTTGCAGAATTCCATGATATTCAAGCCGCGCTGACCCAGAGCAGGGCCTATGGGGGGGCTTGGGTTGGCTTTACCAGCTGGCACTTGCAGCTTGATGTAGCCTATAATTTTCTTTGCCACTTCAACTACTCCTTAAAAATGGGTATAGCGGCCAACAGACTGGAAACCGGGGATTTCCGATGCGCAAAAAACACACCCGAAGCTGTTAGCCTTCCCGTATTTTGCATGCTTAAATAATAAGCACACCCTTAAAACAACCCGGAATCCCGCACCCCGAGCTGCTTGCTTATGCTTTTTCGACCTGCCCGAAATCAAGCTCGACTGGCGTGGAACGGCCAAAAATCAACACCGATACACGCAGCTTGTTTTTGTCGTAATTCACTTCTTCCACATTGCCGTGGAAATCATTGAACGGTCCCTCTGTCACACGAACCGACTCACCCACCTCAAATAGCACCTTGGGCTTCGGCTTCTCTACGCCTTCCTGAATCTGCCTCAGAATGGCATCAACCTCTTTGTCCGTAATCGGGGTTGGCTTGTTGCCACTTCCACCCACGAATCCGGTCACCTTGGGAGTGCTTTTGACCAAATGCCAAGTCTCATCCGTCATTTCCATTTGAGCCAGCACATAGCCCGGGAAGAATTTACGCTCGCTGATGGACTTTTGCCCACCCTTCATCTCGACCACCTCTTCCAAAGGAACGAGAATTTCACCAAACTTTTCCTGCATTCCGGCGCGCTCGATGCGCTCCAGCAATGCGCGTTGCACACTCTTCTCGAAACCGGAGTAGGCGTGTATCACATACCAGCGTTTCGACATTAAGCCCCCTGACCCATCAGCAACTTCACCAACCACATCAGGCTCGCGTCCACTACCCATAGAAACAAGGCAACTGCCACCACCAACAGGAATACCACACCCGTGGTCTGCATTGTTTCCTTGCGGGTCGGCCAAACCACTTTACGCGTCTCGACCACAGCCTCCTTGCCGAAAGCAAGGAACTGCTTACCTGGTAGCGACATCCAGGCAACACCCGCCGCAGCGGCAACACCCGCCAAAACCGCAAGTACCCGGATTACAGTGGCCTGATTCCCCAAATAGTAAAAACCAGCCACCCCTGCCATCAGCAGCAGAAATGCCAAACCCAACTTGATTTTATCTGTTGTCGTCATGTGTATTTATTTTTGCCACTGCAAAGCGGAACGTTTACCACACCCGCATTGCCGGCTGTGAATGGCAGGCCAGGAGGGCCTCGAACCCCCAACCCTCGGTTTTGGAGACCGATACTCTGCCAATTGAGCTACTGGCCTATTTTTCTCGAGAAGTCAGAAGCGAGGAGCGAGACGCGGCATCACCCCGCACCCTACCCCTCGCTCCTAACTGTTTTCTTACTCAATAACTTTAGCGACGACACCGGCGCCGACGGTACGGCCGCCTTCGCGAATGGCGAAGCGCAGGCCTTCTTCCATGGCGATCGGGGCGATCAGCTTCACCACCATCTGGATGTTGTCGCCCGGCATCACCATTTCCGTGCCGGCCGGCAGTTCGATCGAGCCGGTGACGTCGGTGGTGCGGAAGTAGAACTGCGGACGATAACCATTGAAGAACGGGGTGTGGCGACCGCCTTCATCCTTGCTCAGCACATACACTTCGGAGGTGAAGTGGGTGTGCGGGGTGATGGAACCCGGCTTGGCCAGCACTTGGCCGCGCTCGACTTCTTCACGCTTGGTGCCGCGCAGCAGCACGCCGACGTTGTCG
>JAUSBJ010000046.1 GCA_030652035.1 Sulfurimicrobium sp. | reverse complement strand
CCGCGCCTTGTGTTTGGTGCTTTGTGCGTCGTGGTGTTGTGCATGCTTGTTTTTTGTTTGTTGGTCGGTCAGTTATCAGTAGGGATCTGCTTTACGTTTTAATCGGGGCGCGTCCACTATTGTTCTTCTTTTGTTTGTCATTAATCGTGGTCTATCCCTAGTTTTACGTCCCGGTTTTACTTCCAGCCTACCTCAACCACCAGGCTGGCGGTGTCGTCGGCGTGGAACGGGCAGCGGCCGAGCAGGTCTTTGCCGGACTTCTTGAGTTCGATGCCCGAGGATACGACTAGGCGCTCGACCGATATCTCTCTCTTTAGCCGCTCGATTTCGCTTTCCGGGATGCGAGCCATAAATCAACCTTTCGCCAAAAACCTGTCAAGGGGGTTTTGATAAAAATAATTCGACGCATGTATACTACGTTTCGTAGCATACTCAACAGCGTATCGTAAAACAGGGGTTATCTTTATGGCTGTTATCTTGCACAAGCATTCAACAGTCGCCATGACCATCAGCACCGAAGAGCGTGATTTTTTTGTAGCGTTGGGTGAGCGCATTGGTTCCCTGCGCAAAGCACACAGCATCACCCAGGCACAGTTGGCCGAGGCGCTTGGCGTGACGCAACAAACTGTTCAGGCTTAGGAGATGGGGCGGCGGCGCATTCCAGTATCGGCCATGCCCATCGTGGCGCGCACACTTGTCGTGCCTTTGGAAGCGTTGTTTGGGGAGTCCAGCCGCACCACCCACAAGCGAGGCCCCGCTTCCCGCCTCCAGCAGCAAATAGAGGCCGTTAGCCAATTGCCCAAGACACAGCAACGCTTTGTCAGCCAAATGCTCGATACTGTGCTGGCTCAGGCTCAACGCTAGAACCCGTTAACGTGGCTGACATCGTTTACGATTTCCGGTGGGATGCCGTCAAGGCGGCAACCAATGCAAACAAGCATGGCGTGACGTTCGAGCAGGCGGCGGCGGTATTTCTTGATCCGCTGGCGCTGACGGTTTTTGATGAGGCGCACAGCCAGGATGAGGAACGGTGGTGGTTGCTGGGCCATGATGTCCACGGGGTTTTGCTGCTGGTGGCGCATACCTACCAGGCTACCGGCCCTGCCAGCGCCAATGTCCGCTTGATTTCAGCACGTCCGGCAACCGGGCGTGAACGGCAATTTTACGAGAACGAACCTCGATAGGTGAAAATATGAACGCGACTACAACGCATGACGATGACGATATGCCTGCCGAGGTGGCCTTTACCGGCGCAACGCGCGGCAAATTTTACCACCCAAATTTACGCCTCAATCTGCCGGTTTATCTGGATGCAGAGGTGCAGGATTATCTGAACGCCATCGCGGCTAAAAAAGGGGTGCCGCTTTCGCAGCTCGCCAATGATTTGCTTAAAAGAGAAATCGGGATTATCGAGGCAGTGAAGTAGCCGGACGGTCGGCTAAAAGAAAGCCACTCGCAGCCGGGCAACCGGAGGCGGGTGGCTTTTTTTGAAGATGAGTGAGAGTGAACATCCGGCGCAATGCGTTTCGCTTATTGGCGCCCTGCCGGGTGCGCCTTACGCGCGTAGTTGTTCTGTTTTCCTTGCCCTGTTTTCCGGGATTTCACTTCTGTTTTGCAACAATGACAAAAACGACCCCATAACCTATTAAGCAAATTAAACTCCAAATGATCAATTCGAAGGGAAGCAAATTATGAGATGAAGGGTTTAGATGAATATCCCACGTTATTTTTGCAAACACTGTTACCAGCGCCAATGCAGACAAAATACCTGGCAACCGCATCTGACCACGTTGCGTAAGAGCGCGGATAATCACAAAGCCCAAAATACAAAGTGAAACAATAAGTGCGACCAGCATTAATGGGTCCATTTATTTAGTTACTCGCAAAAATTTTCATTTAACCTGACTCACAAGCACCTTGAGCAGCCGGGAGTGAAGGATAGTCCCCAGGGATGTTTATGTATCGATGCTGGTTTGCACAATAATAATTAGGTTGATTAGGATCATCAGTTGCCGGGCCAGTAAAGCTGTCGTAGAAACATTGACGCACGTTCCTGTTTCATTCATCACACTTCTTTGAGTTGCAATTGTTACTGACCAACCAAGAAGATGCTGTACATTGGTTGTCATCAAAACACTTGTCGTGAATGACACAACACTCCAAAACACGGGGGTTTTGAATGAACTTACCCAAAGGCAAATCACAACCTGCATTGCCTAATCCCTTCGGATCTTTCTTGCAAATGGGATTCCCTTCAACATAGGCGTACCGATTTACGCCCCCTTCAAGCCCAATCGGATCACTCTGGATATACCGCCCCACCCCCGGATCATAATCCTTGAAGTAATTCTGTGCAGCCCCGTCTCCTCATCCCAATACTGCCCCGGCAGCCTGAGGTTGCTGGTGATCGTCGGCTTGTCCGCTGTCGGGGCGGGGGTAGTGAACGTTGGACTCCATTTTTTACAGCCTACCTCAGTACTGAGTATTGATGATCCCATGCAGAGTCCGAATAACAATGCGTTCTTTGCCTATGAAGCTCTTGTGATGAGATTGCCATGTGCGACATATGGCGCTACGTTTTCCCGCCCCGCTCGATCTGTGAGCGCAATTTCCGCAGCGTTTCCACGGCCCTGGCCAAACTCCTGACGAACTCGGGGTCTTCGGTATCGCTGAGGCTGCTGCGCAGATCCTGCAACAGGTGCACGCTTTCCGTCAGGGATAGCGCAACCCGGCGGGTCTTTTCCAGGCGTATCTCCGCTGCCCGCATGCCTGCCGTCTCGGCCTGTTCGCGGAACTGCTTGGCAAGCTGATGCCATTCAGCGGTGCGCCCGGCGATCTCCCTCAGCCGCTCCTCGATGGTGCCCAGCATCAGATCCTGAGATGCTTTGGCTGCAAGCTCGTCCAGGGCTTTGATGGCGGCATCGTTGGGCCGCGAATTGACGATGAACGCCGCCAGCCGGTCGCTGACCACCAAACGCGCTTCGATATCGGGGCTGCGTGCCGCCGCCTTTGCGGCATCCAGCAGTTCGCCCAGTTTGTCGGTCCATTGCTGCAAACCTTCGATGTTGTCCCATTCGCTCATAGCGTTCTAAGCCTCCTCACAAGTTCCCTCGCCTCCAGCGTGGTCTGGACCAGGGCTTCTACATTCACGCTGCGTTTCTCCCGCACGGCCGCTGCGATGTTGCGGTGGGCGGCAGCCCACTCAGCCACGGCGGTCTGGGTCGCCTTGATCAATCCAATGCGAACCTTGAGCGTGCTTTCCATCCCGGCCAGGTCTTTTTCCATCGGCTCGCGCCACGACAGCGTCGCCTCGTACAATTCACCGAGCTTCTTCAGGCGCTGCTCATCCTCCGGACGCAAGCTGCCCTTGCCATAGATTTTCTTGCGTTCACTGGTCAGGGCCTTGAGGTAGCCCATTTCCTCGTTGTATTTCAGCACCAGCGCATCGCGTTGCAGCCTGTGGCTTGCTCGCAATAGATCCTGCGATGCCCGCAAATCCTGCGCGAACAGGATTGCCACGCGGTCCACCGCAGGTTGCGCGGATTGCAGCGCCTGGTCGAGCGATTGGGCTGCGCGTACGGCGGCGATATGGCCATAGATAAAAGCGGCGGCATCGGTCGCAGCGGCAACCGTGCCGGATGGCGGCAGAACGACACCCACGCCGGTGGCCAGTTTACCCAGGGAATCGGCCAGGGCACGCGCAGCCCCGGCACCCTCCGTTGCCGAGCGGGCGATGTCGGCCACCGCATCCGCATACGCGACCAGCGCATCGGCTGCCTCAATCCGCTCATTCCAATCCGTGGTGAATTTCTGCGCGTTTTCCCCGATCCGCTGCGCGGTGGGATCGCCGGCTTCGTAGCTGCCGGCCGCAGCATCCAGCCCGGACTGCACCGCGCTGCCCCCGGCCAGAACAGCAGACCGCAGTTGCATGGTCGCATCGCGGTATGGCGTCAGATCGGGCAAGGTCGCACACCCCGTCAACAGGGTGAAAAATGCCGGGATCAGCCATCCTGCAATGGCCCTTAAACCTGACTCCATTTTCATTTTCCTCGCGAATTGCATTTTTCATTCTCCCGACAAGATACAAGCCTGAACCAGATACAGCCCAGCCTGGCTGCCTTAACCCTGCCCTGCAAGTGAGGCCTCATAGCCCTTGCGCACCCACATGATGACGTCCCCAACGTGCAGTTCCTCCAGCCCCTCCGGTGGCTTCACGTCGGGATCGAGCGGGTGGAGCTGAAATGCGCGTGCATCCTTTTCCTTGAGCGCCGTATCCAGTTCCCACACCACCCATTTCGATTCGCTGGCATTCTTCGACCAGAAGACGAGAAACAGATCGCGCCGCCTGATTTCATCGTCGAGACGGGGCTTCCATTCCTCGCCGGGATGGAGGTCGAGGCAGTCGAGAAAAGGGTCGATCCCGGCGCTGATCTTGATGGAAGCCACCCGGTCCAGCACCCGGAGGCGATCCCTGGACGAGTAGGAGACGAATGCACTCTTTGCCGGTTCAACATTTGCAGCCACATTTTCTCCGGACACTGGATTCTGCGAGATTTCCAGATCAAGCCGCAAGCGGGACACCATGATCCCTTCAATGAACACGTCGAACTTGAGCACCACCTTACCTTCGGGCGCCTCACGCGGCACTTCCACATCGAATTCAAGCAGAGAGCGGCCGCCATTCCAGACGAATGGCTGTTCGACCGGGTCAATCGTCAGGCCGCGCCCGGAAAGCTTTACAGTTACGCGGGTGCCGTGCTTCCAGCGGCATTCCTGCACGCCGAGAACCGGCTCGACCTTGGGCGAGAGTTGCTTAAGCAACTGGCGCACCGCTTCCTCCAGCTGCTTCTCATAGGCCACGAAGCGGGCCGTGAACTCGTCGCCCGGCTTCACCGCTTTCGGTGCCGAGGCCCCCAGCCATACGGGTTCGGACTCGGGTTCTTCTGGGGGCTCGCTTCCCGATGGGCCTGGCTCTGCGCTCTTCGTTGAGAACTGCGGCTTTTCCTGGTGATGGCGCATCTTCTCCGTCAACTCACCCATCTTTGCCTTTATCCCCCCGAAGGTTCCAGACGGCGTACCTGATTTCATCCGGGCGAGCTTATCCCCAAGAAGAATGGAATCGTCCTTCATGCCGTCGCCCAGGACAACGAGTTTGGACTTTACTGGCGCCGATGGCGCTGACTCGGGACGGCCCTTCATTTTCGCAATTTTTTCCGGCGGCCCGCCCATGGCCATGCGTACTTGCCCCCTGACATGCGGGACAAAGCGCTCTGCAAAATCGGCCAGTATCTCTTGCCAGCCGGCCTCAGCAAGCTCGACGGCGGAAAGCCGGGCCAGCGGCTGCATAGATTCGGGCAACTGCGCCAATGACGGGAGTTGCACGCCCTGTACCAGAACAGGCACCACGATGGCCTGCCGCTCAAGAGCCTCCTCTATCACCGCACGCAGAGGGTCGCCGGGATCATCGAGCAATGCCATCGACCTATGCCACCCGGACCCCATCACCAAAAGAAGCGCGCGGCAGGCGCCCTTCTCACTCTCTGCCGCATGCGCATCAGCAAAGGACCACCCATGCCGATCAGCGGGACCGGAAACAATGCGGACATTCTCGTCGCCCAGCGCCGCCCGGAACTGCGCTGCGACGCGCTCGGCCCATACCTTGTCGCCCTGGCGGGCTGCAATCATCAAATGACTCATTACCGTTTCTCCTTGAATACGGCACCCCAAGACTCTTTCAAGCTGCCACGCCTCTGATCAGTGTTTTCAATGCTTCCTTCATCTTGTTGGGCTTGTCGCCTGAAGGCAGCATGTCGATCAGGAATGTCAATTGATTGGTAACTGAATCCTGCTCGCGCGCGCTGCCCAGGCGCTTGAGAACATCGCAGTAGCGGGCGGTCAGCCCGTTCAACACGTCCGGGTGGGTGATGCAGGCGCTGGAACGGCCGTCGTAACAGGCCCAGAGCGCATCGATCCTCGCCACTTCGACTTCGGCCAGGGCATGGAAGAAATCCCGGTTCTCCGCGAAGCGCCGCCTGCCGTTTGCGGCACCGGCTTGCAGCAGGCTGGAAAGTTGACCCGTCCGTGCGTCGAACTCGGCACGCTCACCCCTGGCTGCGATCAGGAAATCTCCGTCCAGGGCATTGAACAGCGGGTAGTAATCCCATTCGCCGGTGCGTTGATGCGCATGCTCTGCGGCACGCCAGTAGGCTGCCCGCATCCCGGCCAGGCAAGGCTTGATATCCTTGCGGTTGCCGCGCGCGTGGTGAGCCTGGGCGAAGCGTTTCCAGTATGAGCCGAGCAGCGATAGCCGTTCCACTGTCGGCCCGATCTCAACCAGCAAGTTGAGCCGTTTCAGGCCCTGATCCATGTAGTTGGCACCGGCTTCACGCTTCTTGTCGTCCTTGGCCGCGAGCAATCTGGTGCCGTGGCGGACCTCCAGATTGGCAAGCTGCTCCAGGGCTTTCAGGCTGAAACCGGCGTCTTCCATGGCCAGCGCGGCGCGGTAGTGGCCAATGGCACGGTCGCTGTCGCCGAGTTCAGCCCAGGCGCTGGCGAGTTTTTCCCGGACGCAGGCTTTCTGGAAGTCGGCGCCGCGCGCGGCTTGTTCGATACCCTGAACCTGTTTGCTGTAATAGCCTTTTTTCTCGGTATCGCTGGCGCCCTGGAGACGGGCATGCAAAATATCGAGATCGGCGATGAGATCGCTGGCGTGGACGTACCCGCCGGAACCTGCCTGCTTCTCCTCTTCGACCGGGAAGCAATAACGTTCGTCACCGTAGGCCTGGAAGGCGCCCCAGGTGTTGCTGAGGCGGTGTTGCTCGTAGGTGGCGGCGCGTGCCATGAGCACCGCCCGGCCAAAGCGCTTGCCGGCGAACATGGCGGTGTAGAAGGCCTGCGCAAAGGTACTGGCGGCACTGTCGTCCACGGCCCAGCCAGCCGCAATGACGGCTTTGCAGCCCATTTCGATGAATTGCGTGGCCAGATTGGCGGCGAGCTCGCCCCAGCGCGGCTGGGCGTCCTCTTTCATGGCGCCGAGGTGGCAGCAGTTGATGAAGACGAATTCCGGCACGTGCCTGAGCTTGTTGACCTGCGCCGCTGTCAGGTAGGTCTTCGGCCCGAGGACCATGCCGGTGAGGCCGGTCTCCTTGTCCTTGACGACACCATGGCCGGCCAGGTGCATGAAGCGGTAGCGGCCATAGAACAGCGCATCGAACACCTGCTGCGCATTGGCGCGGTAGAGATCGCTGATCTCATGGCCCTGGCCCGAAAAGGCCCGGGCGACGGATCTGGCCTCGGCTTGTGCACCCGGCAGTTCGATCATGCCGGATTGAGTGTCGCCGACGATGAAAACACGGTTCTCGGTCACGACCGGCACCTTGCCCCGGCCATGGGTCGTGGCAAGCTGGCGCACCAGCTCGACGCGTGTGGCCAAGGGTTTTTCGGCGGGCTGGTCGCTGTCGCGCATCAGTTCCCACGGATAGGCGGCGGCTTCCATATCGACGGTCATCATCAGGCTGCGCACTTCAGCCACGGCCTCTTTCATCCCGTTCGGCACCATCAGTTCGAACACCGCGCGCGACAACCCGGGCTGATCCTGGGTGGCGCGGGTGATCGAGGCGATCAGGCCATCCACCGCCTGGCGCTGGTCTGCCTCGGCGGCAACCTCGTTGCGTGCCCGGTCAGTGATGACGGTGAAACGCAGGCCACCGCTGTCACCTTTGACGATGTGCACGCGATACGCGCCCGGCTCACCGCCGCTGCTGATGCAACGCCCGCGATAGCCGCCGGCGCCGGGTCGCAGGCGGCCATCGAAACGCACCGCTTCGGCGAACAGCGCATCCCCGGCCAGGTCGCGCAGGGCCTGCACCGTCGCGATGGCGCGGTCCTCGGCCTCTTCAAACAGGGTCAGCCGGCCAATGCGGAAATTCGACCCGGCACTACCCAGCGCCTCGTTGGCGCGCCTCAGGGCGTCGAGCAGACAACGCGCGCCGACCTCGATGGCAAGTCCGGTAAAGCCGGTGCCGACCAGCAGCGCGGAGACAGCCAGGCGGTCGGACCCGGCGGCATCGGCACGTGGGCACTGTTCGCAACTGCGCGCGTATTCCAGCAGGCCATTGGTCAACGTCTGGGTGAGCTTGCCGGGCATCAGTTCGCCCACCGCTCCCAGGCCGACAACGATGGCGCCGCCGGGCTTCCCATTCGGGATCGGGTTGAGGAACACCATGGCGTCATCCGCCTGACCCGGATAGCGGCCCAGCTTGAAGGTACGCGCCAGTTGACCGTCCAGATGGCCATCGAGGAACTTGCCGCTGCCACGCAGGCTGTCGTTGGCGTATGCGCCGATGAGAATCGGCGAGTCGGCGCTGGACAGACTGCCGTGGATAACCTCGATGATGGCGGGCGGCTCCTTTTTCGCCATGGCACGCCGTCCCGGCCGGGCGCCGCCGGTGGCTGCGGCGAGGACTTCGTCGAGGCTGGGATACAGGGCATTCCCTTCCAGGCTGCGAGGATGGAAAACAGGCGCGGACTCCCCGCGTGCCCCGGCAGGAATACGGCTCAGCGCAGGCTGGCGCGTGTCACCGGTCTCGATCAGCTCCCGGTAGGCCTCGAAAGCCTTTTCATGGTTGGCCAGATCGCCATGCACAGAATCGGTGTACCACACCGGCACACCGGGCGGGATGCCGGTCTTCCAGGGCACCCGGCCGTCGCCTTCATCGACCCAGCCGATCTCCACCTGGCCTTCGACGAGGCGCACGGCGATGGGCGTGGGGGAGCGGCCCGCGACGTAGAGCGTGCATTCCGGGTCAAGCTCGGCGGTGCGCAGGGTAGCAATGGCGGCGCGCGCCTTCTCCAGAGGCGCCTTTTGCGGCGGAATCCAGGACTTGCCCTTCTTCGAATCCTGGTCCTCGCCGTACCAGGCCTGCCAGACATTGGCGTCGAAGTAGTCGACACCATCGCTGGCCAGGCCGTTATCCTCCGGCCAGGGCAGGAGTTCCAGAACGCCCGGAAAATCGCGGACGATCTCGAGGAATTCGCGCATGTCGTGCATCCAGTCGAACCAGCGCTCGATGGTCTGAACAAAATCGTCGCGCGCCATGAGCACGGCGGCAATGGAATGCGAGCCCTGGTTGGGCGTGCCCAGTTGCAAGAGACGGCTGCCGGGGATGGCCTTGAACTGCTCCCAGCGCCCTTTCAGCGCCAGCCGTGCAACCAGGCCGCCCATGGAGTGGGCGACGATGCGCAGCGGCTGGCCGCGCTCCCTGGCATCAAGCATGGCCTGGTCGAGTTGCTTGCCAAAATCCTCAGCCGCCTTGGTGACCGACAGGCGCCAGTCGTAGGAGAATGGCCGCACTTCATGGCTATCAGCCAGATGGCGTGCCAGCATCTCGTAGTTGCGGTCCATCCAGCCATCCGGCGTCACCCCCTGGGCATCCACCTTCAGCCTGGCCATTTCGCCCGACCACATGCTGAAGGGCTCGAACCAGATGCGGTTCCTGCCAAGCTGGATATGGCTGCCCATGATGCCTGGCAACAGGAAGACAATGGGCGCGTCGTCCTTGCGCTTGGGTTCCCTGCCGCCCCGGCTGATCTCGACCCTGGAAGGGCCTTCGAGCAACTGGAACTGGCTGTCGTCGCCATTGAGCGCGCCCAGCAGCGCATTCGCGCTCTCGTCGCGCTCGAAATAGCTGAAATGGGTGACCTCCGGGCCGCTCACCGGCATCTGGCGGATGCCCTGCACGCGCATTGCACCGCCGCTCATGGAGGGCGTGTTCACCACCAGGTCGGTCTCGCTGCCGTAGAACACCTCTGACAGGCAATCGCCCAGCCAGGGCAACAGGCCATCGCCCTGGAAGTCGCCGGCCAGCACGTGCAGGGGATGTTCGATCTTCACGTCCGGCGTATTGAGCAAGCCCACCAGCGGCGAGTCGGGCATCATCGCTTCCACGCCGGGGAGGATGCGCGCGTCGCTGTGCTGCTTGACCACCGCGAGCAGGAAACGCTTCAGCAGGCTGTAGGATTTGGCCACCGGCACCATGCCGGGAATGATCTTGCCGGTCGCGTCGAAGCCCTTGCCCAGCAGGTTGAGCATGACGCTGGCCCAGCGATCCAGCTTGCCCGAGGCCAGCGTGGTGCCGCGTGCCGGACAGGCAACACGCACGAAGCGCTCGACCTGGATTTCGCGCTTGCAGAGTTCCCGGTTGAGTTCGCGCAGGCGCTTGGCATCGGCCTCGAAGCCCTCACGCCCGAGGCGTTCGGCATGGGCGAGAAAGCGTTCGATCTCGGCATCGGTAAAAGGCTCCAGGCCGACGCGATTGGCGCGGGCCAGCAACTCGCCCACCATGCCCCCGCGCGAATGGCTGACAAGATGCAGGCGCGCGCCCTTGGGCAGGGTTTTGACCAGATCCAGGGCATTGGCGACAGGGCTTTCGGTCAGGCTGCGGTGCTCGAAGGCATAAAGGCGCGAGCCGTAGGTCTTGACCAGTTGTTCGCGGTAGGTGTCGTTGGCCCATAGATCCTTGAAGCTGCCTTCCGTCGAGGAGGCCGTGCCGTGGATGAAGATCAGGGTCGGCTCGGCGGACTTGGGCAGCGCGTCCACCTTGCTCAGCCCAAAAGCATCGGTGCTGCAACGGTACAGGCCGTTATGGTCGTCCAGTTGCGCATCCTGGAAGGTGCCCGCCGCGATCAGCGCGGTCACGCCGGCAGGGCCTTGCCGGTAGACCTTCAGGCCCTTGAGTATCCAGGCGCCCAGACTGTCGCGGGCGGTGCCTGTGGGCAGGCGCGTTCCAGAGAGATGCAGGAGCTGGCCGACCTCGATCTGCCCCGCCTCACCTTCGCCGCGCGCCGCCGCGCCCAGGTAGCGCTCGGCATCCTCGGCGGCAACCAGGATGCGTGTGCCGTTGGCCAATTCCAGTTCAAGCACCGCGTCAGGTTCGAGGGCCTCGAGCGAGACGCGCTGCGCCTCGCCGCGCGACAGACCATCCAGTTCGTAGACTTCGGCAGGCCATTCGGCGATGGAGGTATCTTCCTCCTTGAGCGCGCCATCGATGCGCAGCTTGATGTTGCCTGTGGCTTTGTTCATTTCCGTCTCCTTTAATTATCCATTACTTGGCACGGTTCATTCCCGCATGGCTGCCGATGTAAGCACGACGGAAGCCGTGATCCCGATCTAGTGTAGTGTTGCACGCTAAACGGTACTTTCAGCGAGCGCCTGGGCGGCC
>JAUSBJ010000045.1 GCA_030652035.1 Sulfurimicrobium sp. | reverse complement strand
GCGGCAATGCTTTGGAGAATCCCATTTTGATCAGGCGCCAGCGGGTGGCAAAATCGGCGTCGCCCACCGGCAATTCGATGACGCAATGCAGGTGGTCGGGCAGGACGACCCAGCCGTGGATGGCGAATGGGTGGCGTTGCCGCACGGTGCGTACCACATCGCGCAATGCACCGATGTGCTGGGTCAACAGGTCGTTTCCCTGCCGCTGCAGCAGATTTACAGTGAAAAAATAGGTGCCGCCCGGGTGCCAGGCGCGTCGATAGTCAGGCATGGAGCGAGTATCGGGGGATTTTTCGTTCGGCGCAATGCCCGTTGGTTATTGCGCCCTACGCGGGCTGCCGGGATTGTCCGGCCAGAGCATTCGTGCCAAGATGCCGCCATGTTTTCCGGACCGTCCACTCCCCGTCATTACCGCTACGCCTTGCTGCTTTTGGTGCTGGCCGTTCTGGCCTGGTCCGGCTGGCAGCCGAAAGACCTGTTCACCTGGTTCCTCGAAGTGGCGCCGGTGCTGATCGGCTTGCCGCTGCTGATCCTGACTTTTCGTTATTTTCCGCTCACTATGCTGGCTTACAGTCTGCTGGCGCTACATGCCGTGATCCTGATGGTGGGCGGCCATTACACCTACGCCGAGATGCCGTTGTTCAACTGGCTGCGCGATACCTTCGAACTGGCGCGCAATCATTACGACCGAGTCGGCCATGTGGCGCAGGGCTTCATCCCCGCCATCGTGGCGCGCGAAATCCTGCTGCGCCGCTCGCCGCTGCAAACCGGCAAGTGGCTGTTTTTCCTGACGACTTGCGTGTGCTTGGCGATCAGCGCCAGCTACGAGTTCATCGAGTGGTGGGTGGCGCTGGCTTCCGGCGACGAGGCGGTGGCCTTCCTCGCCACCCAGGGCGATGTGTGGGATACCCAGTGGGACATGTTCCTGGCGCTGTGCGGGGCAATCGCCTCGCAGCTGCTGTTGGCGCGCCTGCATGACCGGCAACTGGGCAGACTGGAACAGAAATGCTGAACGCCATCTGGATCGGTTTTTTCCTGCTTGCCTTTGCCATCGGGCTGGGGAAATGGCTGCTGCTCGGCCAGGCAGATATCTTTCCGCTGATGATGAAAGCGACTTTCGATTCCGCCAAAACCGGTTTCGAAATCGCGCTGGGGCTGACCGGGGTGATGACCTTGTGGCTGGGGGTGATGAAAATCGGCGAGAAGGCCGGTTTCCTGGAATGGCTGACGCGCCTGCTGGCACCGCTGTTCCGCCGCCTCATGCCGGACGTGCCGCCCAACCACCCGGCGCTGGGTTCCATCACCATGAACATGGCGGCCAACATGCTGGGGCTGGACAATGCGGCCACACCCATGGGCCTCAAGGCGATGCGCGAGTTGCAGACCCTCAATCCCACACCCGATACCGCCAGCAATGCGCAGATCCTGTTCCTGGTGCTTAATGCCTCTTCCGTCACCCTGCTGCCGGTGACCATTTTCACCTATCGTGCCCAGCTTGGCGCGGCTGACCCTACAGACGTGTTCATCCCCATCCTGCTGGCGACGTATTGCTCCACCCTGGTGGGGCTGGTTTCGGTCGCGCTGATCCAGAAAATCAATCTGTTCAATCGCGTGGTGCTGGCCTATTTCGGTGTCATCACGGCGGCCGTCGCCGGGCTGGTGGGCTATTTCGCGCAGCTTGACGCCGCCACGATGCAGGCGCAGTCGGCCCTGCTCAGCAACTTCCTGCTGTTCTCCCTGCTGGTCGCCTTCCTGGCCGGGGCCGTGGTGAAAAAAGTGAATGCTTACGAGGCCTTCATCGAAGGCGCAAAGGAGGGCTTCCACATTGCTGTCGGCATCATTCCCTATCTCGTCGCGATGCTGGTGGCGGTCGGCGTGTTCCGCGCCAGCGGCGGGCTGGAGGCGTTGATGGAAGGCGTGCGCTGGGGGGTGCAGGGACTGGGCTGGGATACCCGCTTCGTTGACGGTCTGCCCACGGCCATGATGAAACCGCTCTCCGGCAGCGGCTCGCGCGCCATGATGATCGAAACCATGCATACCCATGGCGCCGATTCCTTCGCCGGGCGCCTGGCTTCGATTGTCCAGGGCAGCACCGAGACCACCTTCTATGTGCTGGCGGTGTACTTCGGCGCAGTCGGCATTCAGCGCGTGAGGCATGCGGTGAGTTGCGGGCTGCTGGCGGATCTGGGCGGATTCGTCGCGGCGGTGGGTGTGGCTTATTTCTTCTTTGGCTGAAGGAGCGGGGCTCGCCAGGGGGCCAAGCCGCACGGGTGGCCCATGCGTGCGGCTTGGCCCCGTTGTGTGCCTAGCCCAGGTGAAAGCGTCCCACTGTTTGCTGTAGCTGCCCGGCCAGATTCTGCATCTGGTGGAATTCCGCTGCCGCTTCCGCGATGGTGGAATTATTGTCCATGGCAGTTTGTGCGATATTTTCCATGCGCAGGGAAATCTCCTCGCTGGTGGATTTTTCGGCTTCCATGGCTTGTGCAATTTGCTGGATCATCAGCAGGACAGCATTCACGCTGCGGTCGATGTGAACTAGGGATTCGCCCGACTGGTTAGCGAGCAAAACGCTTTCCCCAACTTGTTTTTCACCTGATTTCATCGCGCTTACGGCCTGTTGGGTGCCGCTCTGGATGGCCGTAACAATGGAAGAGATTTCCGTCGTTGCCGACGCGGTTCGTTCTGCCAGCTTTCTGACTTCATCCGCCACCACTGCAAACCCCCGGCCTTGCTCGCCGGCGCGCGCCGCCTCGATGGCGGCGTTGAGCGCCAGAAGGTTGGTTTGTTCGGCAATGTCGCGAATCACCTTTAGAATCTTGCCGATTTCCTCCGACTGCTGTCCCAATGCTTCAATGGTTTTGGCTGATTCAACGATCGTTCTGGCCACGGCGTTAATTCCTGTCACGGATTCACCGACGATACGCTGACCCTCGTTCGAAACCTGGCTGGCCTCGACGGCAGCCGCGACGGCTTCCCCCGCCTTGGCAGCAACATCCTTGACGATCTCGTTCAACTGGTTGATGGATTGTGCCGCGATGGCTGCCTGGTCCGTCTGGGTCTGGGACGAGGCGCTCACCTGATCGGTCATTCCCGTGACTGCGACGCATGCCTTGTTGACGTGGTCGGCGGATAGACGTGTCTGGCTGATCAGGCCGGACAATTCTTCTGCCATCTTGTTGAACGACTGCGCGATGACTCCCAACTCATCTTCGTTGGCAAGCTGCACGCGCGTCGCCAATTCCCCATCGGCCAGGCGGCTGGTGGCTTGTTGCAGTTGACTGACGTTTCTGCCGATAGAGCGTGCGATGAAGACGCCAAACATGCCGATCAGCAGCACCCCAGCGGCAATGGCGGCAATCGTGGAGATCAGCACGGTTTTTGACAGGCGGCTGACGCGATCGTAAGTTTCCCTGGCCTGGGTCACCTGGAATTCGATCAGGATATCGATTGCTTCCGATGCCTTGGCATAGGCAGGGATCAGCACCTCCTGTCGCAGCCTGTCGGCTTCCTCGTGGCGTTGGGCCTGGAGGATGTCCACCATCGGCAACACCCCGTTCTTGCCGAAATTCATGCGGGCCGCAATAAATCCGTCGTAAAGGTTTTTCTCATCGGCCTGCATTTGCTTGTCGGTATAGTCCTTGATCAGGTTGTCGGTTTTGAAAATGTGGCTGGTGACCTTGTCGGTATGAGCCATTACCTCGAACGCGTCACTTTCCAGACGGGCGCTGATCAGCTCCATGCGGATCTGCATTTGCTGGTTGCGTATCTCGTTGAGCTGGTTGATTGCCAGCAAGTGATCTTCGTAGACGGTTTGCAGGGCGTTCTTGGAGTGATAAAGCGCCAATAACTCGCCGCTGCCGACACCCGCCAATATCAGGCAGGTGAATGCAACAAGCAGATAGAGCTTGGTGCGGATTTTGGTTTTTTTCATTAATATCATGTGGTTCCCCCATCCTCAATCGTGAATGCTCCGGCCTCTGGTTGTTATTTCTAAGGGCTGTGAACAATGGCTAGGATATTAGAAAAGGAAGCAGGGAGGGTGTGTTTTTTTTGGAGCACAAATGTGCTGCATTAACGGCAGGTGTTTAAGCATGCACAGCCTAAAACAGTTTGGTCTGCGGCTGTTTCTCGGCTGTTTCCATGAATTGTTCAAATTCTTCGTTCGACAGGGCCGGGTTGCACAGAAATCCCTGGAATTCGTCGCATCCCGAGCTTGCCAGAAAATGGCGCTGGGTTTCGGTCTCAACCCCCTCGGCAATGACGCGCAACTTGAGGGCTTGGGCCATGTTGATGATGGCTTTCACAATCGCGGTGTCGCTGTCATGATCCGGCAATTCGGAAATGAAAGAGCGGTCGATTTTCAGCTTGTGGATCGGGAAGCGTTTCAGGTAGCTGAGGCTGGAATAACCCGTGCCAAAGTCGTCGATCGACAGTCGTACGCCCATTGCGGCCAGGGCGTCGAGACGCGCCAGCGCTTCATCGATATCGCGCAGCAGGATGGATTCGGTCAATTCCAGCTCAAGCATGGCGGGAGGCAGGGAAAAAGTGCGTAAAACTTCGGCCACGCCCTCGACGAAGTTGACTTGCTGAAACTGCAGGGCGGACACATTTACCGCCATGGTCAGGGTCCGGCCTTGAGCCTGCCATGCGGCGCACTGCCGGACGGCTTCGGTGAGGACCCAATTGCCTATGGCCACGATGACCCCGGTTTGCTCGGCCACCGGAATGAAACTTGCGGGGGGGATGTCGCCCAACTCCTTGTCATGCCAGCGGATCAGGGCTTCAGCGCCGAAGATGTTGCCGCTCGCGAGATCCACCTGGGGCTGGTAATGCAGGCGGAAATCGTTGTTCTCGAGCGCCAGGCGCATGGCATGGTCAAGTTTCATGCGCGACAGCAGGCCGATATTCATTTGCCGCTGGTAGAAGCGGAAATCCGCTCGTCCACGCTCCTTGACGTGATACATGGCGCTGTCGGCATTCTTGATCAGGTCGTCCATGGTGACGCCGTCGCCCGGGTAAAGCGCGATGCCGATGCTGCAGGTCACGGTGAAAGTGATGTCATCCAGGGTGAAGGGCCGGGACAAGGTGTCGAGAATGCGCTGTGCGGTGATTTCGGTGCCGCGCGCATCCACCTGGTTGAGCAGCAGGACAAATTCGTCGCCGCCCAGGCGCGCTGCGGTATCGATATGGCGCAGGCAGTCCTTGAGGCGCTCTGCCACTTCGATCAGTACCCGGTCGCCGAACAGGTGGCCGAGGGAGTCGTTGATATGCTTGAAATGATCAAGATCGAGGAATAAAACCGCGCAGGAACCGCCGTTGCGATCGGCAAGACTGAGTGCATGCTCGATGCGCTCGGCCAGCAGCAGCCGGTTGGGCAGGCCGGTCAGCGCGTCGTTGTAGGCCAGTTCCTCGATGCGCTTCCGGGCCGCATGGGTTTCGCTCAAGTCCTTGAAAAAGCCGATGTAATGAACGGGTGCGCCTTCCTCGTCCAGGACGCGCACCATCGAGGCCAGGCACAGATAGGGTTTGCCGTTTTTGCGCCGGTTCCATACTTCGCCCTCCCACAGGCCCTCGCGCACGAGCTGTTCCATGAATTGTTCGATGAAGGCCGCTTCGCTGAGGTCGGAAAAAAATGCGCGTGAAGGCTGTTCAAGCAATTCTGCCTGGGTGTAGCCGGTAAGCTTTTCGCAACTGGGGTTGACGGCGATGATCCGGTGTGCGGCGTCAGTCACAAAAATGGCATCCAGACTGGATTCGAAAACTTTCGAAGCGAGTTGCAGACGTGCTTCATCGGCCAGCCGTTGGGTAATGTCGCGGTAGGAAAACACCCGGCCGATCGGCCTGCCGCGCGCGTATTGCGGCAGGGTGACGCGTTCCAGCACATGCCCTGTGCGCAGTACCAGCACGTCGGTTGCTTCCAGCAGCGGGGAGCGTGAGATGGCGCCGAGACGATCGGTATAGTGCTCGGTGTCCAGCACGCACTGGTACATCCAGGCATAGATACCGGCATCGTTGCGCTGGGTCAGCAATTCATGCGGCAAATTCCACATTTCGGCAAAGCGATGGTTATAGCCGCGGATGCCCCCTTCCAGGTCGGATACCAGAATCCCGTCCGCGGTGGATTCGAGTGTGGCCCGGAGCTCGGCAATGAGTTTTTCCAGCTCATTCTCCACCTGCCGCTGCGCGCTCTGGTCGCGCGCCGCCACGACATAGACCGAGGCGCCCTGGCTGACCTTGATGAGGGAAACGCGCCGTTCCACCTGAACTGTCGTGCCATCCCGGCGGCGCAGCAGGGTCTCGGAAAAAATCTGGTCGGAGAGACCGGCCGCCACGTCTTCCCAGAAGAACATGTCTTCCGGAGTGGCGGACAGATCGATCACCGGCTGGCCGACGAATGCGCCTGGCTCTGCGCCGAGCAGGGTTTCAGCAGCGCGGTTCACGGCCACGATACGCAGCTCGATCGGGTCCACCAGCCACACCGCTTCAAGCATGCCCTCGATGAGGGGGTGCCAGTTGGGGGCGTTCATGGGCTTTCTCCGGGTGAGGGGGCTTCACGCGCCCGTTCGAAGAAATAGCACATGCGCTTGCGGGGAGAAAGATAATCAAAAGCATTTTTTGGCAATTGCAGGGGCTTCAGGCTGCGCCGTATGCCGATATCGGGCTCGTCTTCCAGGTCGATGACCAGGGCCTCGTCCCTGGGGATTTGCGTGTCATGAATGACGATGCGCGGCCTAAGGGGGCGGCAGGAATTGACGGAAACCACCAGGGCAAAGCGCTCATCGGAGAGTTGCACCACCGACCCCGGCGGATAAACACCCATCATGTGCACGAACTGCGACAAGGTGGCAGCATGGAACTGGGATTTCCGCTGCGCAAAAATTTGAGCCAGGGCTTCATGGGGGGTGATCGCCAGCCCCGGGTTGCCTGGATTGCAAAGATTGTCATAGAGATTGACGAGGGCGACGATGCGGCTTGGCAGCGACATGCGCTCTTCAGTGATGCGCTGTGGGTAACCCTTGCCATCTGCGAGTTCGTGGTGTTGCCCGATTACCAGCAAGGCGCCTTTGGAAAGGCCCATTTTCTGTCCCAACTCGACGCCATGGGCGACGTGCTCCTGGTAGATTGAACGTTCCGAGGCGGTGAATTGCTCATCGCTCCAGCGCAGGCGGTTGGGCAACTCGATTTTTCCCAGGTCGTGCAGCAGCGCGCCCATGCCCACGTCCAGCAAATCCTGTCCGATAAGGCCGCTGGCTTTGCCGAGCAGGAGGGAAATGACAGTCACGTTGATCGAGTGCAGCGAGGTTTTTTCCCCGGCGTTTTCGGACAGGAGGCGGATGCAGGCTTCATGTTCGCCCATGATTTCGGCCAGAAAACCCCTGATCAGGTTCTCCGACTGTTCACGCGACACGCTGGGTTGGGAATGCACTGTTTCGAGGGCTTGCCTGTAGCTTCGGCTGGCGTCGGCGAACTGGCGTTCGCAGACTTGCAGGCTGGCCCGCTGGCTCAAAAGGAGGTCGCGGCGCAGACGTCTGGCGACTATTTCCGGCGAATCCACTTCAACTTCAGATTGCTCAGGCTGTTGTTTGGCTGTGATTTCCGCAATGTGCTGTAGCAATACCTCCGGGTCGCTCTTGTCAGGGGAAAAGCGAACCCGTTCCAGCCCCAGGGAACGCACAATATCGATCTGCTCTTGGGAGCGGAGTGTGAAGCTGTTCATGGGAAAGGGGTGGTCCATCCACCCCAGGTCGAGGTGGATGTGCATCCCGATGCGCAACTGGGAAATGTCGATGAATAGAGGCTGGCTGTCGGCCATATTATGCGGAAAAAATTGATTTACGGTTTTATACCACGGACTGCCATATCCGTTGATTAATTTTCTCCGTGTTTCCTTATGATGCGCGGGTGAGAGGCGGTTTATCTAGTCCTGCGCAGCCACTTTTCGGTGCCGATGATGGTATAAATAATTACGCTCATGCCAAGAATGCGGCCCCACGACCAGATATCGATCGGCGCGGTGCGAAACCATTCGTTCATTGCCGGCAGGTAGGTGAAAAGCAGTTGCATGGCCGCCATCAGGGCAACGCCGCCCACCAGCCAGCGATTCGAGAACACCCCGAGCTTGAACATGGATTCGCTCATGGAGCGGCAGTTGAAAAGGTAAAACAGTTCGCCGCAGACGAAGACATTGGCCGCGACGGTGCGTGCATATTCAATCGAGGCCCCGTGTTCGAGCTCCCACATGAACAGCCCGAAGGCGCCTGCCAGCAGCAGGGTGCTGACAATGGCGATGCGTCCCATCAGGACCGGGGTGAGCAGGGGGGTCGTGGGGGTGCGCGGCGCGCGGTGCATGATGCCTTTCTCGATCGGCTCAAAGGACAGCATCAGGCCGAGCAGCACGGCGGTGGTCATGTTGATCCACAGGATCTGCACCGGCAGGATGGGCAGGGCCACGCCGCCAATGATGGCGGCAGTGATCACCAGGCCCTCGCCAAAATTGGTGGGCAGGGTCCATACGATGAACTTGGTGAGGTTGTCGAAGACGCCGCGCCCTTCCTCCACAGCGGCCTCGATGGAGGCGAAATTGTCGTCGGTGAGCACCATGGCGGCGGCTTCCCTGGCGACTTCGGTACCGGTGATGCCCATGGCCACGCCGATATCCGCCTGCTTCAGGGCGGGCGCGTCGTTGACGCCGTCGCCGGTCATGGCGACGATCTCGCCATTGGCCTGCAATGCCCTGACCAGGCGCAGTTTCTGCTCCGGCTCGACGCGGGCGAAAACGTGCGTGTGGCGCACCGCCTGTTCCAGGGCGGCATCGTCCAGCAGAGCCAGTTCGCGCCCGGTCAGAATGCTGTCCTGGTTGTCGCGGAACAGCCCGATCTGGCGGGCAATGGCGGTGGCGGTGACGGCGTGGTCGCCGGTAATCATTTTGACCGCGATCCCGGCACGGTGGCACGCCTTGACCGCGCGGATCGCCTCCGGGCGCGGCAGGTCCATCATGCCTTGCAGGCCGAGGAAAAGCATGTCTGCCGCAAGATCGCCGTGGTTCAGCTCGCTCTGTCCGCGGGCGGGAGGCTTGCTGGCCAGGGCCAGTATCCGTAACCCTTGCTCCGCCATGAGGGTGGACGCCAGCGTGATCCCATCATGATCCAGCGGCATGGCACTGCCATCGGGCCCGAGCATGGCGGTGCAGCGCTCCAGTACTTTTTCGACCGCGCCCTTGAGATAAATGCAATCAGCGTGCAGGGTGGCCATGTACTGGTGGCGCGATTCGAAGGGGACGGTGTCGAGGCGGGGGTGAGCGGCATGGCCGCTTTCGGGCTCCAACCCGGCTTTCATGGCAGACACGATCAGCGCGCCCTCGGTCGGATCGCCGCTGACATGCCATACGCCGCCCTTGTGTTCCAGGCTGGCTTCGTTGCACAGCAGTCCGGCCAGGAGACACTCCAGCGCGGCCGGGCTGGGGGCCGGCGTGATCTCGCCGTGCGGCGCATAGCCCACGCCTCCGGCGGTAAATGCCTGGTTGCCGGCAAAAATATGCTGCACCATCATCTGGTTCTGGGTCAGGGTGCCGGTCTTGTCGGAACAGATGACGGTGGTGCTGCCCAGTGTTTCCACCGCCGGGAGCTTGCGGATGATGGCGCGGCGCCTGGCCATGCGCGATACGCCGATGGCCAGCGTGATGGTCACTGCCGCGGGCAGGCCCTCGGGAATTGCGCCAACCGACAGGGCGACCGCCGCCATGAACATGTCGAACGCGCTTTCGCCGCGCGCCAGCCCGATCACGAAGGTGAAGGCCGCCAGCGCCAGGATGGTGTAGAGGAGGATTTTGCTGAACCATTCGATCTTGCGCGTGAGCGGGGTGGAGAAAACGTCGGCTTCCTCCATCAGGCGTGAAATGCGCCCGGTTTCGGTGGCATCGCTGGTCGCCACCACCATGCCCAGCGCGTGGCCGCTGGTGACGAGAGAGCCGGCGTAGGCCATGTTGGCGCGGTCGGCGAGGAGCGTATCCTGTGCCAATGGCGTGGCGTGCTTGGTGACCGGAAGCGATTCGCCGGTGAGGGAGGATTCGTTGACGCGCAGTTCACGGCAGTGCAGGAGGCGCAAGTCGGCGGGGATTTTGTCCCCTTCGGCCAGCAGCACCACGTCGCCCGGCACCAGTTGCTCTGAAGCCATGCTGATTTTTTTGCCGCCGCGCAACACGCGCGCGTGCGTGGCCACGATTTTCGCCAGTGCGGCGATGGCACTCTCGGCCTTGCTTTCCTGGATGAAGCCGATGCCGGCGTTGACCAGCACCACGCCCAGAATCACGCTCGCATCGACCCATTCCCGTAGCGCCGCAGTGATGGCCGACGATACCAGCAGAAGATAGATCAGCGGCTGATGAAATTGCAGCAACAGGCGCAGCAGCGGCCCGCGCCCCTTTTTCGGGGTCAGCTGGTTAAGGCCAAAACGTTCCTGGCGTCGCTCTACTTCTTCCTGTTCAAGGCCGCGCTCGGGGTCGCTTTCCAGCAAAGCCGCGACTTCTGCTGCCGGAAGATGGTGCCAGGGTTTCAGAGGCGTGATTTCCATCAGGCTTTAATCTTTTTCTGTTGAGCGGTTCAGGACCGCAACATCGTCAAAGCGTATAACACTTTGGCCATTTTCGGGCGCAAGCGTTCGCGCAAGACGCGAAACCCTGCATCGCCAATCATGAGGCATAGTGCTGTAAAATGCTTGCCCTGATGTCTTGTGGCGATACAATGTCCTTTTTTACGGATAACGTTTTAAACGTTGTATTTCGCCATTTTCCGCCCATTTTGCCGCTTTTGCGGTACGGAATAAGTGATAAAAGTGACAAAATTACCCACAGATAGACAGTTGCGCGCTCGAGTAAAGCTTTTCGGTAATTTGCTCGGCAATGTATTGAAAACCCAGGAAGACGGACACGTGCTGGCTGCGGTGGAAGCGCTGCGCAAGGGTTATATCCGTCTGCGCAAGACGGGCGATCCGCGCCTTCGTCTGCAACTGGAGAAACTCGTTAGCGCTTTGGACCCGGAAACGCTGACGCACGTGGTGCGCGCTTTCAGTACTTACTTCAGTCTGGTCAATCTGGCCGAGGAGTCTTACCAGCACCAGATTCGCCGCGCCCAGGTGCGAGGCGGGGGGGCGCTGTGGACGGGCTCGTTCGACGCCACTCTGCGCGAATTCCATGCGCAGGGCATTACTGCCGCGCAATTGCAGGTCCTGCTCGACAAGGCGGCCTATATCCCGGTGCTCACCGCGCATCCGACAGAATCCAAGCGCCGTACCATCATGGAGCATCTGCGCCGAATTTTCCTGACCGGCGAGCAACTGGATGATCCTCGCGCAGGCAAGGGGCAGCTCAGGGAATTGACCCGCCAGCTGGAGCAGCAGATTCAGACTCTGTGGAAAACCGATGAGGTGCGTACCAACAAGCCCCAGGTTCGTGACGAAATCAAGAACGGACTGTTTTATTTCCGTGAAAGCCTGTTCAAGGCCGTGCCCGAAACCTACCGCTATCTGGAAAAGGCCATAGAGCGTGTGTATGGGCCGGAACTGGCCGAAGGCGAGCAGATCCGGATACCGAATATTCTGCGCTTCGGTTCCTGGATCGGCGGCGACCGCGACGGGAATCCCTTCGTTACGCCCGACACGACCGTGCTCGCCTTGCGCTTGCACAAGCGTGAGATTCTGCGCCATTACCTGAATGAAGTCAGCGCTCTCAGCCATGTCCTGACCCACTCGAAACGCCTGTGCACCATCAGCGAATCCATGAACGAGAGCCTGTTGCAGGACGAACAGCGCTTCCCCGCGGTATTCGGCGATTTTCCGCAGCGTTTCGGGCAGGAGCCCTACCGCCGCAAGCTGTACGTGATGCGGCATCGGCTGCGCCATGGCCTGAGCATGCTTGATGCCGAACTGGAAGGAAGAGCGGGCACTCCCTTTGCTGACGCTTACCAATCGGAACAGGAGTTCCTGACCGACCTCTACCTGATCCGTGATTCCCTGATCAGCCATGGCGACAGCAATACGGCCCACGGCGAGTTGCAGGACCTGATCCGGCAGGCGGAGACATTCGGTTTTTATCTGGTGCATCTCGATATTCGCCAGGAATCCACGCGCCACAGCGAAGCGGTTGCCGAGCTGTTCGCGCAGTTGCCTGGCATGCCGGAATACAACGCATTGAGCGAAGCCGGGCGTCTTGAAGCCCTGGGCGGCGCCATCTCGCGTGCCCAGGAATTGAAGATCGACAAAAGCAAGCTCAGCGAGGCTACCCGCCAGACCTTCGAGGTGCTTGAAGTGATGGCCCGCATGCGGCATGAAATCAGCCCCAGGGCATTCGGTGCCTATGTGATCTCGATGACCCATGCCGCCAGCCATGTCATGGAAGTCATGTTCCTTGCCAGCCTGGCCGGCCTGGCCGGTCGCGATGGCAAGGAGTGGTTCTGCAATGTCAGCATTTCGCCGCTGTTCGAAACCATTGCCGATCTGGAGCATATCGAGCCGGTCATGACCACCCTGCTCGACAACCCGGTGTATGCAGAACTGGTCAGGTGTTCCGGCAACCTGCAGGAAGTCATGCTGGGGTATTCCGACTCGGCCAAGGACGGCGGCATCCTGGCCTCGGTATGGTCCCTGTACGATGCGCAGACGAGGATCACCAAGCTGACCCAGTCGCGCGGCATCGAATGCCGCCTGTTCCACGGACGTGGCGGGACGGTCGGCCGCGGCGGCGGCCCGACCCATGAGGCCATCCTGTCCCAGCCGGAAGGCACGGTGCGCGGCCAGATCAAGCTGACCGAACAGGGCGAGGTGTTGTCGTTCAAATACAGCAATACCGAAACGGCTTCCTATGAGCTGTCCATGGGCATGACCGGCCTGCTCAAGGCCAGCACCAGCCTGGTGCGAGAGCCGGTCGAGGAGCGCCGCGACTTCCTCGGCATCATGGACAAACTGGCTGAAGACGGCGAAGCCGCTTTCCGCGGCCTGACCGACAACACACCCGGTTTCATCGATTATTTCTACGAAGCCACGCCACTCACGGAGATAGGGCTGATGAACATCGGTTCGCGGCCTTCCCATCGCAAGAAAGGCGACCGCTCCAAGGGCTCGGTGCGTGCGATTGCCTGGGTGTTCGGCTGGGGCCAGTCGCGCCACACCATGCCGGCCTGGTTCGGCATCGGCACAGCGCTGGAAAACTGGCGCGGCAACGACCCCGAGCGGCTCGCCAAATTGCAGCATATGTACCAGAAATGGCCGTTCTTCCGTGCCCTGCTCAGCAACACGCAGATGGCCCTGTTCAAGGCGGACATGAACATTGCCGCGCGTTATGCCGAACTGGCCGAGCGCAAGGATGAGGCGTTCGCCATCTACCAGACCATCCGCGAAGAATACTATCGCACCGTCACCCAGGTATTGAACATCGCCGACGCCAAGATACTGATCGAGGAGAACCCCACCCTGGCTTTGTCCCTGGCGCGCCGCAGTCCTTACCTCGACCCGCTCAACCACATCCAGGTCATGTTGCTGAAGCGAACCCGTGACGAGTCGCTGCCGCAGGAGTTGCGCGAGCAGTGGACCAACCCGTTGCTGCGCTCGATCAATGCCATTGCGGGCGGGATGCGCAACACGGGCTAGCCCAGGCCATTTGAGGCGATTCTTTTAACGCGAAACAGTTTTGAGAAGAGTGAATTCACTCGCTACGCTTTGTTTGTGATGTGTGAAATGTAACAGCAGGTTCAGCGGTGCACGAAGCGTGCCGAAGTGTAGAGGTTTTACATTTCACGCTTCACAGCAAGGGCGTAGCCCAAGCGGTTTCACATTTCACTCGTTTCATGAATCTGGGTGGCAATTTGCCATGCCCCTTGCGGCCACATGTCTTATATAAGACATGTGGACTGCTGCCGACCTTTCTGATATAAATCGGGGTCTATGAAGAAAGACCCAGCCTCCGCGAATTTTCTCCCGCTGTACGAGCAGATCAAGCGCCTGATCACGCGCGGCCTGGCGGAAGGGGAATGGCCGCCCGGCGAGGCGATCCCGAGCGAAATGGAATTGGCGCGGCGCTACCAGGTCAGCCAGGGCACGGTGCGCAAGGCGATCGACGAGCTGGTGAAGGAGAATTACCTGGTGCGGCGCCAGGGCAAGGGCACTTTCGTGGCGACCCATGCCGATGACGGCACAGCTTACCGCTTTCTTCATCTGTTTCCGCTGGAAGGCGAGCGCGAATATCCGCACAGCCGGTTTATCGGGTTCGGGCGTGGCAAGGCGGATGCCCCGTTGGCAAAGCGGTTGAGTGTCCGTCCCGGCAGCGGCGTGGTGATACTGCGCCGGGTGCTGGAGTTTTCCGGCAAACCTGTGGTCTACGACGATATCCGCCTGCCTGTCGCACTCCTCAAAGGTATTTCGAGTGCGATGATCGAGGATCACGTCAATGCCCACAAAGGAACGCTCTATTCGCTCTACGAGACCCGTTACGCCATCCGCATCGTTTCTGCGCAGGAGCGCATCTGTGCGGCGCTGGCGGATGAAATCAGCGCCCCGCTGCTGAATGTGGCGATCGGGTCGCCACTGCTGTGCATCGAACGTGTTGCATTCAGCTATAACTTGCAGCCGGTCGAATGGCGCAAGAGCTACATCAACACCGAAAACTACTATTATTTCGACGAATTGAACTGAGGTCAGCATGGATAATTTGAAACAACGCGCACTGGATTATCACGAATTTCCCAAGCCGGGAAAACTCTCGGTGGAGTCGTCCAAGCCCTGCGGCACGGCGGCGGAACTGTCGCTGGCCTATACGCCGGGTGTGGCCGAGCCGGTGCGCGAAATCCACAAGGATGCAGAGAACGCCTACCGTTACACCAACAAGGGCAACCTGGTGGCGGTGATCACCGATGGAACGGCGATTCTCGGCCTCGGCAACCTCGGGCCGCTGGCTTCCAAGCCGGTGATGGAAGGCAAGGCGGTGCTGTTCAAGCGCTTCGCCAACGTGGACGTGTTCGACATCGAGGTCAACGCCCCCACCATGGAATCCTTCATCGAGACGGTGGTGAATATCGCCCCGACCTTCGGCGGCATCAACCTCGAAGACATCGCTGCACCCCAGTGCTTCGAAATCGAGCGCATCCTCAAGGAGCGCCTGGATATCCCTGTGTTCCACGACGACCAGCACGGCACCGCCATCATCATCTGCGCCGGGCTGCTCAATGCGCTGGAATTGCAGGGCAAGCAGTTGGCCGATGCCAAGCTGGTATGCCTGGGCGCCGGTGCTGCCGGACTGGCGGGCATGAAACTCCTGATCGCCATGGGCGCGAACAAGGAAAACATGACCCTGGTGGACTCCAAGGGCGTGATCCACAACGGGCGCAGTGATCTCAACGCGTACAAGCAGGAATTCGCCAAGGAAACCCCGCTGCGCACCCTGGAAGACGCGATGCAGGGCGCCGACGTGTTCATCGGCGTGTCCGGGCCCAACCTGGTGACCCAGGCGATGGTGAAAAGCATGGCTGCCAGGCCCATCGTGTTCGCCATGGCCAACCCCGACCCGGAGATCCTGCCGAAAGACGCCCACGCGGCGCGCGACGACCTGATCATGGCCACCGGGCGTTCGGATTTTCCCAACCAGGTCAACAACGTGCTGGGCTTCCCCTATATCTTCCGCGGCGCTCTGGATGCCCGCGCCAGGAAGATCACCCAGGCGATGATGATCGCCGCCGTGAAGGCGCTGGCGGAACTGGCGAAAGAGCCGGTGCCGGAGGAAGTGCTGACAGCCTACAACGCCACGGCCATGTCCTTCGGCAAGGATTACATTATTCCGAAGCCCTTCGACCCGCGCCTGATCGAACGCATCCCGCCCGCCGTGGCGGCTGCAGCCATGGCAGGGGAGTAGCGCATGCCCCGCTCCCGGCCGGTTTATCTGAATCTGTTCAAGATCAGGCTGCCGCTGCCGGGAATCGTGTCGATCATGCACCGCATGAGCGGCGCGCTGCTGTTCCTGCTGCTGCCGCTACTGCTTTACGTGCTGCAATTGAGCCTGGCGTCTGAACAGGGCTATGCCGAGGTGCGGGCATGGCTAGATCTGACGCTGGTGAAGCTGTTCGTGATCGGCGTGATCTGGGCCTACCTGCACCATTTCTGCATGGGTCTGCGCTACCTGGCCCTGGATTTCGATATCGGTGTGGACCTGCCGCAGGCGCGCTTCAGTTCCAAGCTGGTACTTGCCGTCAGCATGGGCGCAACAATATTGGCCGGAGCCTGGCTATGGTAAAGCGCATCGTCAGCGGCGCCCATTACGGCCTCAAGGACTGGCTGACCCAGCGGATCACCGCCGTGGTGATGGCGTTCTACAGCCTGTTCCTGATCGGCTTCTTTCTCACCCAGCCGCTCTCCTTCGCTTCCTGGCATGGCCTGTTCCACAGCCTGCCGGTGCGCCTTGCCAGCATGCTGTTCCTGTTCAGCGTGTTGCTCCATGCCTGGGTGGGGATGCGCGACATTTTCATGGACTATGTCCATCCCACCGTGCTGCGCCTTGCCCTGCACGTGTCGGTAATCCTCGCCCTGCTGGCCTATGCGGCCTGGGCGGTGCAGATTTTGTGGGGCGCGTGATATTTCAATGAGGGGCGTTATACTCCACAGGGAAAGCACTAACGATATTGGGCTTATAGAGAGGTGAGATGTTCCCATTGCTAGAGCATGTCGATAATGCGCGTCGGGAAGCCGGAAAGCAGGCCAGCAGAAAACACAAGTCCGAATTTGGCCAGTTTCTGACGCCGGCACCTGTTGCGCGTTTCATGGCATCCATGTTTGCATCCAGTTCGGTGGATCATGCTTTCCTGCTTGATGCGGGGGCTGGAGTTGGCTCTTTGACCGGGGCGTTTCTGGATCGTTGGGCAGGCGGAGGCTTCGGTTTCCGGCGCGTTGATGCAAGTCTGTATGAGATTGACAGCAAACTGCATGATTTATTATCCAGTACGCTGTCGAGCTACGGTTCTCGGCTCAACTTCAATGCCCGGATCGAGGTGGATGATTTTATCGAGGATGCCGTAAATAGGATTCAGTTTGGCGGCGAGTCTCTTTTAACTCATGCCATTCTTAACCCGCCATACAAGAAAATTAGCAGTAGCTCACGCCATCGCCAGCTATTACGGCAAGTTGGCATTGAAACCGTCAATCTCTATTCGGCTTTTGTTGCCTTGGCTGTGGCGCTGATGGCGCCAGGCGGGCAAGTTGTCGCCATCATCCCACGCAGTTTTTGCAACGGGCCATATTACCGGCCTTTTCGCGAATACCTGCTTGCTCGCACGGCGATCCGGCAAGTGCACCTATTCGCCTCGCGAGACAAGGCGTTCAAGGACGACGAGGTCTTGCAGGAAAACATCATCATCCGGCTTGAGCGTGGGGGCCAACAGGGTGAGGTGAAGGTGTCCACTTCGACTGACGACAGTTTTGCCGATCTTGCTACCCATGTTTACCCCTTCGACCAGATAGTGCTGCCCGGCGACACGGAGCGCTTCATTCACGTCCCTGCCTCGCCCGAGCGCGGCGCAGCTGGATTGTCTTCCGGGTTCAATTGTTCGCTTGCCGAAATCGGAATTGAGGTTTCAAC
This sequence comes from Sulfurimicrobium sp., assembly GCA_030652035.1. Lineage (GTDB taxonomy): Bacteria > Pseudomonadota > Gammaproteobacteria > Burkholderiales > Sulfuricellaceae > Sulfurimicrobium. The sequence goes on along the minus strand of JAUSBJ010000045.1, from coordinate 92,641 downwards.
CGGGCCGGTGGTCGATTTTCGAGTGAAAGCTTACCTGCGTGACATGCCGGAGGAGGACTCCGTTCCCTTGCTTTATCCGGCTCATTTTTCCGGGCAGGTCATGGTGTGGCCAAAACCGGGAATGAAAAAACCCAATGCCTTGATACGTTGCCCTGAAACCGAAAAAGGGCTTTACCCCAATGGTTTCTATACCGTGGTGCGGCGTTTCTCATCCAAGGAGGAGAAACGCCGCATTGTGGCCAATCTGGTTTGCCCGGACGTATTCGATACGCCGTTGCTGGGTTTCGAGAACCACCTCAATGTCTTTCATCATCGCAAACAGGGCTTGCCCGAGGATTTGGCACTTGGCTTGTCCGTGTTCCTGAATTCCAGCGTAGTCGACGAATGTTTCCGACGCTTTAGCGGGCACACTCAAGTTAACGCTACCGATCTGAGATTATTGAAATACCCTAGCCGGGAAGTGTTGATGAAATTGGGAAGATGGGCTAGGAAACAGGGGATGCTTACGCAGGAACAAATCGATCAAGGACTAGGAAGTATCCTATGAGCGAGTACAAGAAGATTGACGAGGCAATGCAAATCCTGGCCGTACTGGGTTTTCCCCGCGCGCAGCAGAACGAGCGTTCGGCGTTGTGCCTGCTGGCTTTGCTCGACCTGACCCCGAAAAAGACATGGAAACTTGCCGCTAGCCCGTTGATGGGTATTACTCCCATGATGGATTTCAGCCGCGAACATTATGGCAAGGAGTACGCGCCGAATACGCGCGAAACTTTCCGCCGCCAGACCGTGCATCAGTTTGTTGATGCTGGGCTGGCGCTTCGCAACCCGGATAAGCTTGATCGACCGACAAACAGCCCTAAAACTGTCTATCAGATCGAGCATGAGGTATTTGCCCTGCTCAAGACTTATGGAACGGCTGCGTGGGGCGCCAAGTTGAAGGAATATTTGCCCACGCAAAAAAGCTTGTCGGCCCGCTATGCAAAAGTGCGTGAGCAGACCTTGATCCCGGTGAGGATCGCAGCTGGCAAGGAAATCCAAATCAGTCCGGGTGAACATAGCGAGCTGATCAAAGCCATTATTGAGAACTTCGGGCCGCGCTTTGTGCCGGATGGCGTTCTGATCTACGCGGGTGACACCGGGGACAAGTGGGGCTACTTCGATGAGGAGTTGCTGGCAAAGCTAGGTGTCGCAGTGGATTCCCACGGCAAGATGCCCGATGTGGTGATCTACTTTCCGGAGCGAAACTGGCTGCTGCTGATTGAATCTGTTACCAGCCATGGCCCGGTCGATGGAAAGCGCCACCAGGAACTTTCCAGGCTATTTGCCGGATCTTCCGCCGGGCTGGTTTATGTGACGGCGTTTCCCTCGCGCGCCCTCATGACTCGCTACCTTCCAGACATTGCATGGGAATCAGAGGTTTGGGTGGCCGATGCACCGTCTCACCTGATCCATTTCAACGGCACACGTTTTCTTGGGCCATACGGCCAATCGGGGTGAATCAATGACCATTGCCAAGCGAACTTTCGATGCAGTGATCATCGGTGGCGGCGGGGCCGGACTCAGGGCCGCCCTGCAGCTTGCCCACGCCGACCTCAAGGTGGCGGTGGTGTCCAAGGTGTTTCCCACCCGCTCCCATACCGTCTCCGCCCAGGGCGGCATTGCCGCCAGCCTTGGCAACGTGAGCGAGGACAACTGGCACTGGCATATGTACGACACGGTCAAGGGTTCGGATTACCTCGGCGACCAGGATGCCATCGAATTCATGTGCCGCCAGGCCAACGAGGCGGTGATCGAGCTGGAACATTTCGGCATGCCCTTCGACCGGCTGGAGAACGGCAAGATCTACCAGCGCCCTTTCGGCGGCATGACCCAGGAATACGGCGGCGCGCCCGCCGTGCGCACCTGCGCGGTGGCCGACCGGACTGGCCACGCCATGCTGCATACCCTGTACCAGCGCAACATCGCGGCGCGCACCCATTTCTTCGAGGAGTATTTCGCCGTCGACCTGGTGATGGACGAAGAGGGCTATTCCCAGGGCGTGGTGGCGCTGGGGATCGAATCCGGCGAGACGATCTTCATCGAGGCGCGCGCCACCATCCTCGCCACCGGCGGGGCGGGGCGGATTTTTTCCGCCACCACCAATGCCCTGATCAATACCGGCGACGGACTGGGGATGGCGCTCAGGGCCGGTGTTCCGCTCGAGGACATGGAATTCTGGCAGTTCCATCCCACCGGGGTGCATGGCGCCGGGGTGCTGATCACCGAGGGTGCGCGCGGCGAGGGCGGCTACCTGGTGAACAGGAATGGCGAGCGTTTCATGGAGCGCTACGCGCCCAATGCCAAGGACCTGGCCAGCCGCGACGTGGTGTCACGCGCCATGGCGGTCGAGATTTTCGAGGGGCGCGGCTGCGGCAAGGATGGCGATCACGTGCTGCTCAAGCTCGATCACCTCGGGCCGGAAGTGATCCAGCAGCGCCTCCCCGGCATCCGCGAACTGGCTATGAAATTCGCCCACGTCGATCCGGCTACCGACCCGATCCCGGTGGTGCCCACGGTGCATTACATGATGGGCGGCATTCCTACCAATCTGCGTGGCCAGGTGGTCATGCCGACCCGGACCGGTCCGGAAGAAGCGGTGCCCGGCCTGTACGCCATCGGCGAATGCGCCTGCGTCTCGGTGCATGGCGCCAACCGCTTGGGCAGCAATTCGCTGCTCGACCTGATCGTGTTCGGCCGAGCCGCCGGCAATGACGTGATCGAATATTGCCGCGAAAACCCTTTCCCGCGCCCTGTGCCCACTCAGGCGCTGGAGCGCATCACGGCGCGCCTGGCGCGCTGGGACAGGAAAGGCGACGGCATCACTGTGCCGGAATTGCGCGAGGAAATGCGCAAGGTCATGCAGCTCCATTGCGGCGTATTCCGTACCGAGGCCGTGCTGCAGAATGGCGTGAAAAAGATGCTGGAAATCGCTGCCAGGCTGCCAGATGTCGTGCTGCGCGACCACAGCAGGATATACAACACCGGCCGGATCGAGGCGCTGGAACTGGAAAATCTCATGGCCGTGGCGCTGGCCACCATGCATTCCGCCGCCGCGCGCCAGGAAAGCCGCGGCGCTCATGCGCGCGACGATTACCCGGCGCGCGACGACAATGCTTGGATGAAACACACCCTGTACTTTGCCGACGAGCATCGCCTGGACTACAAGCCGGTGCGGCTGAAACCGCTGACGGTGGAGGCGTTCCAGCCCAAGGCCAGGGTTTACTAGGAAGTGAAGAGTGAAATGTGAAGGGTGAAGTGTGTGCAGAGGATGGTTTTATTTTTCATCTTTCACAACGAAGGCGCAGCCAAGTGGCTTCACATTTCACTTCCTGATGAAAGGAAACCATGAAATTCTCGATCTACCGCTACAACCCGGAAACCGATGCCAAGCCCTACATGCAGGACTATGAGCTGGACATCGAGGCGGAAGGGAAGATGTTGCTCGATGCCATCCTGCTGCTCAAGGAGCAGGACGAATCCCTAAGCGTGCGCCGTTCCTGCCGCGAAGGGGTGTGCGGCTCGGATGGCATGAACATCAACGGCAAGAACGGCCTGGCTTGCGTCACGCCGCTCAAGGATCTGAAGCAGCCGATCGAACTGCGTCCGCTGCCGGGGCTGCCGGTGATCCGCGATCTGATCGTCGACATGAGCCAGTTTCTCAAGCATTACCGCTCGATTAAGCCCTATCTCATCAATGAAGACCCCGAGCCGGAAATCGAGCGCCTGCAATCGCCAGAGGACAGGGCCGGGCTGGACGGGCTGTACGAGTGCATCCTGTGCGCCTGCTGCTCCACTTCCTGCCCCTCGTTCTGGTGGAATCCGGACAAGTTCGTCGGCCCGGCCGGCCTCTTGCAGGCCTACCGCTTCATCGCCGACAGCCGCGATCAGGCCACCAACGAGCGCCTGGATGATCTGGAAGATCCATACCGCCTGTTCCGCTGTCACAGCATCATGAACTGCGTCGAGGTCTGCCCCAAGGGGCTGAATCCGACGCGGGCGATCGGCAAGATCAAGGAATTGCTGGTGAAGAGGACAGTGTGAGTTCGAAGATAGACGGCATCGGCGCGATGCCGCTGAAATCCAAATTCATGAAGAAAGCCTGAGGCGAAGCGATGAGTGGCTGGGGCTGCCCGCATGAGATTAAGGGCCACTGCCAAAGGGTGAATCATTTGCCCTGCAATCCGGGCATGAAGGGCTGCGTGCTGTTCGGGCGTTTTGTCTGGGCGGACGATAGCAAGAACCGCCCCGCCGGGGGGTGGGGCGATAAAGAACCGAAGCTGCCGGAAGTGGAACTCAACCGCCTGCGCTGGCGCTGCCGGCGCGGGATGCTTGAACTTGATCTGGTGCTGGAGCGCTTTCTAGGGGAAAATTACACCAAACTGACGGCTCGGCAGCAGGCTGAATTTGATACCCTGCTCGATTTGCCGGATCAGGATCTGTGGACCCTGATCCGGGGTGGTGGAACGGACGTGCCTGAAATCGTGCAATTCCTGCGCGCCTGTCAGGGATGAAAATAATAAGCCGGGATGGTTTTTCCGGCGGATACATGGAGAAGTGACATGGCTGAACGCAAGGCATATCTGGATCTGGGAAATGGGCAGCCGCCTATCGAGTTGCCCATTTATTCCGCCACGATGGGACCGGATGTGATCGATATCCGCAGTCTGGGCAAGCATGGCGTATTTACTTACGACCCCGGCTTCATGTCGACGGCGAGCTGTAATTCCAGCATTACCTACATCGACGGCGATGCCGGCATCTTGCTGTATCGCGGCTATCCGATCGAACAACTCGCCGAGCATGCGGATTTCATGGAGGTGTGTTACCTGTTGTTGAACGGCGAATTGCCGACCGGGAGCCAGCGTCATGATTTTGACAATACCCTGCGCAAGGTCAGCATGGTGCATGACCAGATCAACAATTTTTTCCGCGGTTTCCGCCGCGATGCGCATCCGATGGCTTCGATGGTGGGCGTGGTGGGCGCATTGTCGGCCTTTTACCACGATTCATTCGATATTGCCGATCCGCGTCACCGCGAGATTTCGGCGTTCAGGATGCTGGCCAAGGTGCCGACCATCGCGGCGATGTCATACAAATACAATATCGGGCAGCCTTTCGTTTACCCGCAGAATCGTCTCGGTTACGTGGAAAACTTCATGCACATGATGTTCGCTACCCCGTGTGAGGAATATGTGGCTAACCCCGTGCTGGTGCGCGCCCTGGAGCGGATATTCATCCTCCATGCCGACCACGAGCAGAATGCCTCGACTTCCACTGTGCGTCTGGCGGGCTCTAGCGGGGCCAATCCATTTGCCTGCATTGCCGCCGGCATCGCTTCCCTGTGGGGGCCCGCTCATGGCGGCGCGAACGAGGCGGTGCTGAAAATGCTGGAAGAGATCGGCGATGTTTCGAATATCCCGGATGTGATCGCGCGCGCCAAGGATAAGAGCAATCCGTTCCGCCTCATGGGCTTTGGCCACCGGGTGTACAAGAATTTTGATCCGCGTGCCAATCTGATGCGCAAGACCTGCCACGAGGTCCTGAATGAACTTGGCATGCAGGATGACCGCCTGTTCAAAACGGCCCTCGAACTGGAGCGTATCGCGCTGGAAGACCCTTATTTCATCGAGAAAAAACTCTACCCCAACGTAGACTTCTATTCCGGCATCGTACTCAGGGCGATAGGTATCCCGGTAAACATGTTTACCGCGATTTTTGCCATTTCCCGCACCATTGGCTGGATTTCACAGTGGTCTGAAATGATTGCCGATCCCGAGCAGAGAATCGGCCGCCCGCGCCAACTCTATTGCGGAGCTGAGCAGCGGGAATTCGTGCCGATCGGGAAGCGGTGAGGGGTGAAACGTGAAGGGTGAAAAGTGAAGGACTCAGCGTGGATGATTTTACATTTCACTTTTCACAACGAAGGCGCAGCCGAGTGGCTTCACTTTTCACAACGAATCATCGAGGATGGGCACCATGAACGAAATGCAGGCGTTTCTCGATAATTCCTACCTCTATGGTGGCAATGCCGAGTTCATAGAAGGCCTTTATGAATCCTGGCTGGCCAATCCGGAAAGTGTCAGTTCCGAATGGAGGCACTATTTTGAGCATCTGCAACTGAGCGATGCTGCCGGCGAACGGGATATTGCCCATACACCGGTTCGGGAGGCCATGCAGCAGCGCATGTTGCAGCCGGCTGCGGCCGCCAGTACGGCCCTGGTTTGCACGGCTTTTCTTGAGCAGGAGCGCAAGCAGATCAAGGTGTTGCAACTCATCAATGCCTACCGTTTCCTTGGCGTGCGCCATGCCAATGTCGATCCCCTCAAGCGTTTCGAGCGCCCCCAGGTGCCGGAACTGGAACTTGAGCACTACGGCCTGTGTGAAGCCGACCTGGCGACCGAGTTTGATGCCGGTTCCCTGGTGGGACTGGAGCGGGCCACGCTGGCGCAGATTCTGGCCATGCTGCAGGAAACCTATTGCGGCACCTTTTCAGCAGAGTACATGTACATCACTGATCCTGCCCAGAAGCGCTGGTTGCAGGCACAGATTGAAGCGTGCCGCGCGCGGCCGAGTTTTTCCGCTGCGCAGAAGAAGCACATCCTGGGCCGGATCACGGCAGCAGAGACGCTGGAAAAATACCTGCATACCCGCTTTGTCGGGCAGAAGCGTTTTTCCCTTGAAGGCGGGGAAAGTCTGATCCCCCTGCTCGATCACCTGGTCGAAATATCCGGGGCCAGCGGGGTGCAGGAAGTGGTGCTCGGCATGGCCCATCGCGGGCGTCTCAATGTGCTGGTCAATATCATCGGCAAGGAGCCGCGCGAACTGTTCAAGGAATTCGAGGGGGTGCATGCCCATGATGAACACATCACTACCGGCGACGTGAAATACCATCAGGGTTTTTCATCCGATGTCAGCACTTCGGCCGGACCCGTGCATGTCACCCTGGCTTTTAATCCGTCGCATCTGGAAATCATCAATCCGGTGGTGGAGGGCTCGGTGCGCGCGCGCCAGCACCGCCGCAGCGACCGTCTCGGCGAACAGGTGATCCCGGTGCTGATCCACGGCGACTCCGCTTTTGCCGGGCAGGGGGTGGTGATGGAAACCCTCAACATGTCGCAGACGCGCGGTTTCAGGACCGGTGGCACGGTGCATGTGGTGGTCAACAATCAGATCGGTTTCACCACCTCGGACGCGCGCGATACCCGCTCCAGCCTGCATTGCACCGATGTGGTCAAGATGGTCGAGGCGCCGGTATTCCATGTCAATGGAGATGACCCGGAAGCGGTCCTCTTGGCCGCGCAGATTGCCTTCGATTTCCGCATGACCTTCAAGAAGGATGTGGTGATCGACATGGTTTGCCTGCGCCGTCTGGGGCACAACGAGCAGGACGAGCCCGCCGTGACCCAGCCGCTGATGTACAAGAAAATTGCCAAACATCCGGGCACGCGCCAGCTCTATGCCGCGCGTCTGGCGGCGGAAGGGGTAGTGACAGCGGAAGGAGCCGAGCAGATGATCACGGATCATCGCGCCACCATCGATGCGGGCAATCAGCTCCGCTGCAAACCGGTGCTGAGCAATTTCAAGCGGGCCTTTGCCACCGACTGGAAAATTTTCACCAACGCCAACTGGAATCATCCTGCCGATACCTCGGTGCCGTTGCAGAACTTGCAGCGTCTGGCGGAAAAGCTGACCATGGTGCCGGAATATTTTGCCCTCCATCCCCGGGTGGAGAAAATTCTTGCCGACCGCCGCCTGATGGGCGAAGGCAAGCTGCCGGTCGACTGGGGCATGGCGGAGAATCTGGCCTACGCCAGCCTGCTGGAGAATGGCTACGGCATCCGGATTTCCGGCCAGGACAGCGGGCGGGGAACCTTCTTTCACCGTCATGCCGTGCTGCATGACCAGAACCGCGAGCAATGGGACACTGGCGAATATGTCCCGCTACAGCACATCTCCGAAGGCCAGCCGCATTTCGTCGTGATCGACTCGGTGCTCTCGGAGGAGGCCGTGCTCGGCTTCGAATATGGCTATTCCACTGCGGAACCCAATGAACTGGTGGTCTGGGAGGCGCAGTTCGGCGATTTTGCCAACGGCGCGCAGGTGGTGATCGACCAGTTCATCTGTGCGGGCGAAACCAAATGGGGCCGCATGTGCGGACTGGTGCTGATGCTGCCGCATGGCTACGAGGGGCAGGGGCCGGAGCACTCTTCGGCGCGTCTTGAGCGTTATTTGCAGTTGTGCGCGGAATACAATATCCAGGTATGCGTGCCTTCCACCCCGGCGCAGATGTTCCACTTGCTGCGGCGCCAGATGCTGCGCCCCTACCGCAAGCCGCTCATCATCATGAGTCCGAAGAGCATGTTGCGCAACAAGGCGTCTTTTTCGAGCCTGGAAGATCTGTCTCATCCCTCATTCCAGCCCCTGGTGCCGGAGCAGGACGATATTCCGCCGTCTGGCGTGAAGCGTGTCCTGGCTTGTTGCGGCAAGGTCTACTACGACCTGCTGGCTGCGCGTCGCGAGCGAGGCATCAGTGACATTGCCATCATCCGGATCGCGCAGCTCTACCCCTTTCCCCATGATGAATTCAGCTCTGAGATGCAACGCTATGACACGGCCAGTGAAGTCATGTGGGTGCAGGAGGAGCCGAAAAATCAGGGAGCCTGGTATTCCACCGAGCACTATTTGCGCAGGCATATGAAGCCTGGCCAGACGCTGACATATTCGAGCCGGAAGTCCTCGGCTTCCCCCGCAGTCGGCTCTTACGAGGAGCATTTCACTCAGCAGAAGGCGCTGGTGGATGCGGCGCTGGACCTGTCCTGGAAAAATGGAGATTTAACATGATGATTGAAATCAAGGTGCCTGCACTGTCTGAATCCGTTTCAGAGGGGACGTTGCTGAGCTGGCACAAGCAAGAGGGCGAGGCTGTCGCCCAGGGCGAGAACCTGATCGACCTCGAGACCGACAAGGTGGTGCTGGAATTGCCCGCGCCACAGTCAGGGGTGTTGAGCAAGATCGTGAAGCAGAACGGTGAGGTAGTCCGTCCCGGTGAAGTGCTTGCCCTGATCGACACAGAGGCCCGAGCGGCCGCACCGGCAAAAGCCGCTGCTGTCGAGCCTGCCTTGAGCCCTTCGGTACGCAAACTGGTGGCAGAGCATGAACTGGACCCGGCGCAGATCGAAGGCAGCGGACGCGGCGGACGCATCACCAGGGAGGATGTGCTTGCTCAACTGGAAAAGCCCGCCCAGCCGGCATCCACTAATGCACCGCTGCCCGCGCCGAGCGGGGAACGCCCCGAGCAGCGCGTGCCCATGACACGCCTGCGCGCACGGGTGGCGGAGCGGCTGGTGCAGGCACAGCAGACTGCCGCCATCCTCACCACCTTCAACGAAGTCAACATGCAGCCGGTGATGGATTTGCGCGCGCGTTACAAGGAAAAATTCGAGAAGGATCATGGCATCAAGCTCGGTTTCATGTCCTTCTTCGTCAAGGCTACAGTTGCAGCGCTGAAGAAGTTTCCGGTTGTGAACGCCTCGGTTGACGGCAGCGACATCATTTATCACGGCTATTTCGATATCGGCATCGCGGTGGGTTCGCCGCGCGGTCTGGTGGTGCCCGTCGTGCGCGATGCAGACCAACTTTCTTTTGCCGAGATCGAGAAGCAGATCGCCGAGTATGGCAGCCGTGCGCGTGACGGCAAGCTCACCATCGAGGAACTCACGGGCGGCACTTTCTCGATTTCCAACGGCGGGGTGTTCGGCTCGATGATGTCCACGCCCATCCTCAACCCGCCACAAAGCGCCATCCTCGGCATGCACAAGACCTACGAGCGGCCCATCGCCGAGAATGGCCAGGTAGTGATCCGCCCCATGATGTACCTGGCCCTGTCCTACGATCACCGTATCGTCGACGGGCGCGAAGCGGTGCTGTTCCTGGTGGCGATCAAGGAAGCGCTGGAAGATCCGGCGCGGCTGCTGCTGGGGGTTTGAGCCCGGGAGTGGGTACTTCTGGCACCGAGGTCGTCACCTGCCTAGAGCACAAGGCGGGTGACCGGGGACTGGCTTTGGACCCCGCACAGCGCGCCGCGGCAGTGTATTTGCAGCAAGTTTATGATGATCTGCTGCGAGCTCCGCTGTTTTCCGGGATACCATTGCTGCGCCACTTGATCCGGCCGCGTCCGTTGCGTGGAGTGTATCTTTGGGGAGGCGTCGGGCGTGGCAAGAGCTTCGTGATGGACGCCTTTTTCAATTGCATTCCGCTGGGACATAAGCGGCGACTGCATTTTCATCGTTTCATGCAGGAGATACATTCCCGTCTGGCGCTTCTGAAAGGCCAGCCAGATCCATTGGCCCGCGTGGCGCGCGAGATTGCCAGGCATGTGCGCCTGCTGTGCCTGGATGAGTTCCATATCAGTGACATCACCGATGCCATGCTGATGCGCGGATTGCTGCAGGGGCTTTGCGATCATGGGGTGGCGCTGGTCATTACCTCCAATAGCGCACCGGACGAGCTCTATCGCAATGGCCTGCAGCGCGCCCGCTTTCTGCCTACCATTGCCTTGATCAAGGAACACCTGCGCGTGATGCAACTTGATGGCGGCGAGGATTACCGCCTGCTTGCTCTGGAACAGGCAGGCTTATATCACGTGCCCTGCGATGCGCAGGCAGAGTTGGCTTTGTCCGGGATTTTTCATGACCTTGCCCATGGCGCGGGAGAGTGCAATGGTACGCTGAAAATTTCTGGCCGAGAGGTAAAGGCGCGCTGCGAAGGGGCTGGGGTGGCTTGGTTTGATTTTCACGAACTGTGCGATACACCGCGCAGCAAGGCGGATTACATCGAACTGGCAGGGCGTTATCAAACACTGTTGTTGTCAGGCGTGCCGCAGTTCGACGCTCAATTGCTCGCACCAGCGCGCCGCTTTCTGTGGCTGGTGGATGAGCTCTATGACCGGCGCGTCAAGCTGGTGCTGTCGGCGGCTGTGCCGCTGGCGCAACTGGGAAAAAATGAACTGCTGGACGGGGAGTTCGAGCGGGTATCGAGCCGTCTGGCGGAGATGCAGTCTCACGCCTACCTGGCACAGCCTTATCAGCCGGCTTGAGATGGCCTGGCCAGGAATGCCTGCTGGTCGGCATTCATGATGTTTGCGATGCTATCCGGTTTCTGAAACGGGAGTGCGTGGTCGGCGCCGCTAATCCGGTGGCACACCCAGTCCGTGCGCTGCTGTGCGATTTCCTGACAGAAGGCGAGAACTTCTGCGGACGAGCGTTCGCCGACAAAGCTGCTGACATGTTGTTGGACGGAAATCAATTGTGTCCGGTTGAGCTGTCTGGCAGCCTGGGTGACGGCTTCGAGAATGGCGGCCAGGCCTTTGGGACGATGCGCCAGGCGTCCGCGCACGATTTCCTCGCTGCGCGAGTTGCGGTTGCGCTGTGGCGAGACAGCGTCCAGAAAAACCTGCAAACCATATTCCAGTTCATCGTCGATACGCAGCTTCTGAGCCGCCTGCATCAAACTCTCGCGCCGGCTGAGCAGTTCCGGCTCGTTTCCGCCTCCCAGCAGGCCTGGCTCGAACAAGAAAGTCTTGCCTACCGCATCAGGGCGTTCTGCCTTGAGTTGCATGGCGATCAGGCCGCCGTAGGAATAGCCGCCGAGATCGAAACTGTTCCACCCCTGTGAATCAAGCAATGCAGCCATATCGGCGACCACGTCGCTGGTTGTGAAGCGGTGTTCCTGATGGTCTGGGAAGTGGGTTTTTCCTGTGCCGCGCAGGTCCGGCACCAGCACCTCGGACCAGTGCAGCAAGCGACTGATGATGGGCGCCCAGGTGATCTGGCCATCGACCCCGCCGCCATGCAGCAGGAGCAGACGGCGGGCAGTAAACGCGCTGCTACGGTAGAGGCGGTAGTAAACTGCCTGCTGCGGCAGATTGAGGTAGCCTTCGCAGTCAGGCGTGAGAGGTGGAGTGGTCACGGGCTATTTTGCCATGCCAGTCCATAGCGGTGATGGGCGACGGGAAAAACCGAAGGTGCCGCGATAATGACTCATGACTCATCACCCATTACCAAAAACCTAGCCAATGCCGAGTTGTTCAACCCAGGCAAGGGATTCCAGGTGGGCCTTGTTTACTTTTTCAGGGTCCATCGCCATGGAAGCGGCGATCGCCTCGATCTTGCCCGGATCGGCGTCTTCACAGGCGATGGTGAGTTCCAGGAAGGGGCCATATATGCCTTGGCGTGTCAGCAGCGCATCGCAGATGGCCTCGGGCAGGTAGAGTTTTTCGAGAATGTCTTCCATGGGCATTTCGAGCATGGCGTCCAGCATCGAGAAAATACCTACGATGAATAGATTGTCACGGTCGCTTTTTTCCAGATAATCCTGCCCCAGCAATTCGGTAAGGCGGCCACGGGTGATGGCGGTCTTCATCAGGGCGGGCGGAGTCGAGTCATTGCCGGCGGTGGCCAGGAGCAGAGTGAGCCAGCGGTATAGTTGCTGGTAACCGAGTATGGCAAGCGCATGGCGGATCGACTGGATCTCGCACGAGAGGCCGAAACCGACCGAGTTGATATAGCGCAGGAGTTTGAATGAGAGCGCTACATCCGCCTTGAAGCCGTTCTCGATATCCTTTACGTCTTCATTGTTGCGCACCTTGTTGAGCAGTGATAGCACGGTGGCATGGGCCGGATTGATGATTTTGGCGGTCAGGGTTTCCGGATGGGCGAAGTAGTAGCCCTGGAAATATTGGAAGCCGAGTTCCTTGCAAAACTTGAATTCGGTGCGAGTCTCTACTTTTTCTGCAATCAACTTGGCGTCGCAATTTTTGAGGCTGCGCACCAGGGCAGCAGTTTTGTCCAGGCCGAGTTCTCGGATATCCACCTTGATGTAATCGGCAAGCGGCAGTAAATCGGTGTTGATCGGACGATGGTCGAAATCGTCCAGGGCGAAACGGAAACCCAAGCGGCGCAGGCTCTGGATGCGCGCGAGCAGTTCCGGCGTTGATTCCATCGTTTCGATCAATTCCAGTACCACCCGTTTGGCGGGCAGCAGCTCAAGAAAGTCGCTCTGGAGCATGGGCGCGGCAATATTGATGAAAGCGAGTTTGTCGCCCAGCAGCCAGTTGGCGTCCATGTTGCTGAAAGTGTTGACCAGTACATTGCTGCCGGCTTCCAGATCGCTGCTGATCATTGCTACGGATGCGTCTGCGCTGTGGCGGAACAGCAATTCGTAGGCAACGATTTTCTGCTGGAGGTCAACAATCGGCTGGCGGCCAATAAAAGCTTGATTCTGCATGGTTAAGCTCGAAGAGTGTTCGCTGAGTTAATGAACCACTGTTTTTGCAAATAGGGTGGCACGCGTGGTATCCGGATTCATGCGTAACAGTTCTTCCATGTCCAGCACCAGCACGACTGAGCCATCTCCCGAGAGCGTAGCCCCGGCAATACCCTGGGGCTTGATGTCGAGGAGAGGCTTGATCACCACGTCGTCGCGACCGATAAAGCCGTCGATTGCGAGCACGAAAGTGGTGTCCGCGCTCTGCATCAGCACGCCAAAGGCCGGCGCGCCATTTTCCGGCCAGCCTATCATGCTTGCCAGGGACCGTACGGCCATCACTTCGTCGCGCACGATCATGGTGGCGCGGCCGGAAACCTGTTTGACGTCTTTAGGGTCAATGGGCGTGATTTCCCGGACCATGGAGAGTGGTACGGCAAAGGGCTGATCTCCAACACGCACCAGCAATACCGGCAAAATCGCCAGCGTTAGCGGCAGGGAAATGGTGATCGTTGTGCCCTGTCCGACCGAAGAAGTAATCTCGATGCGGCCATTGAGTTTGCCGATGTTCGTTTTCACCACGTCCATGCCAACACCACGGCCGGAGACATCCGATATCAGATCCTTGGTGGAAAAGCCGGGCAGGAAAATGAGTTGCAGGCTTTGCCTGTCGTCAAGGCTGTTCGCCGTATCGAGGTCGATCAGGCCTTTTTCCACTGCCTTGTGGCGGATGGTGTCGGGGCGCATGCCGCGCCCGTCGTCCGCAATCTCGATGATAATGTGATCGCCTACCTGGGCTGCGGTCAGGCGTACCACGCTTTTCAGCGGCTTGCCGGCAGCGGCGCGTTCCTCGGGGCTGTCCACGCCGTGATCCACCGCATTGCGAACCAGGTGCACCAGTGGATCGTTGAGGTCCTCGATCATGGTCTTGTCGATCTCGGTATCTTCGCCGGATAGCAGCAATTCCACATCCTTGCCCAGTTGCCGCGCCAGATCGCGCGCCAGCCGGGGGTATTTCTGGAACAGGCGCCCGATGGGCTGCATGCGGGTTTTCATTACCGCGCTTTGCAGGTCGCCAACCAACAGATCCAGTTGGCTGACCGCCTCGTCCAGCGCCTTCAAGGTGCTGGCATCCTGTTTTCCGGCGAGTATGTCCGCGCGCAAACTGGTGAGGCGGTTTTTTGTCAGACCAATTTCTCCGGTATAGGTCAGCACCTGATCGAGACGCGTGGTATCGACGCGAATGGTGGTTTCTTTTACCGCTGCCGTGGCCTGAGGTGCTGCTGCCCTGGGGGGCGGCGCAGCGGGAAGGAGTTCCGGGTGTGGTGCTGGGTGTGCTTCAGTCAGAGCTGAAACGGAGGGTGCATGATGCGGTTCCGGTGCCGAGCTACCTAGCAGGGTGTGATATAGCCCATCCCAGTCAGGGCTCTGGCTGTTCTCAACGGGTGCAGCTGCGGCAGGGGCCGCTTCAGGTTGGGGTTGTGCCGCATGTAACGATACGTGGCCGCCGGCGATGACGGCATCCAGCGCATCGAGCAGATATTTTTCTGCGGGTGGAGGCACCTGGGCCTGTCCAAGATGGCCGAACATGTCCCGTACAACGCCTGTGGCAGCCATGATGACGTCCATGATGTCCGGTGTCAGGGTGAGTTCGGCGGTACGCAGCTTGTCAAACAGGTTTTCGGTGCGGTGGCACAACTCCACCAGTTCATTGACATTGAGGAAGCCGGCCCCGCCCTTGATGGTATGGAAGCCACGAAAAATATCGTTGAGCAGGGATTTGTCTCCCGGCCTCTTCTCCAGCTCCACCAGCTTGTTGTCCACATCGGACAGGAGCTCGCCCGCTTCCATGAGGAAATCCTGGAGCAGTTCTTCCATTCCGGCGAAATGACTCATGATTTCTCCCGTATATTGTTATTGACGCCTTGATCCGGTCGCATGGCTCAGAATCCCAGGCTCTCCAGCAGATCGTCTACCTGCTGCTGGTTGGTGACGATATCGGAACGGCCTTCGGTATTGACGACCGGCCCGTTCAACAGGCCAATATCCACTTCGTTGCGTTTTTCTGCAGGGGTGCTGTCGATCAGCAACTGGAGCAATTGTGTTTCCACCTGCTGCGCCAGATCGATGACTTTCTTGATCACCTGGCCAGTCAGATCCTGGAAATCCTGCGCCATCATGATTTCCATCAACTGGGCATTGGTGGCCTGGGTGTGCTTGGGCACCTCATGGAGGTAGCTGCGGGTGTCCGACACCAGTTGTTTGAATTCATCCACGCTCAGCTGGTTGCTGAACATGCGGTCCCATTTTCCCGACAAGGCGGAGGCGCCGGATTCAATCTTTTCCTGCAGCGGCTGAGCGACTTCTGTTGCGGAGAGCGCCCGTTCAGCGGCTTGTTCTGTCTTGACAGCGATATAGTTGAGGCGATCGCGCGTGTCTGGGATCAGTCCTTCAACCGCCTTTTCCAGCGTCTTGTCATAGCCCAGTTCGCGTAGCGTATCGTGCAGCTTGCGCGTCATGTGGCCAAGCGATGAAAATACTTTGTCACTGGAGGACTCGTCGCCGCTATCAACGACTGTTGTCGTACTTGTATCGGCTGCTGAAGATTTTGGTGGTGTTGCTTCAGCAGGTGGTTCAGTAGCCTGACTTGCCATTACGATACTGTCAAACAGTGCTTCCAGATCGTCTGAATCACCGCTGTTCTGTGGCGTGTTACTCACTCGTCACCTCCCCTTGCTTTACCTGTTTTTCAAAGATTTTATTCGATATCCGCCATGCGCTGCTGCTGGATATGCGGCAATCACGGGCGTGAGCCTGATTGTGATTTATTTGGCCACCATTTTTTCGAACACCTTGTTCAGTTTTTCTTCCAGCGTCGCCGCCGTGAACGGCTTCACAATATAGCCGCTGGCGCCTGCCTGCGCCGCTTCGATGATGTTTTCCTTCTTGGCTTCGGCGGTCACCATCATTACTGGAAGATGCTTGAGCGCGGCATCCGCACGTATCGCTCGGAGCAACTCGATACCTGTCATGTTGGGCATGTTCCAGTCGCTTACGACAAACTCGAAACTGCCGCCTTTGAGTTTGCCGAGCGCGACCACGCCATCTTCTGCTTCATCGACGTTTGTGAAACCCAGTTCCTTAAGCAGGTTGCGCACTATTCGGCGCATTGTGGAAAAATCATCCACGACCAGGATTTTTAAATTCTTATCTACCATAGCTACTCCAGTTAGCGCTTCTCAATGTCCACTACCTGTTATTTCATCAACAACGGCCGCAGCGTTTCCGCCAGGACTGTGGGGTCAAATTTTGCCACATAGGCATCCACTCCCACCGCTTTTCCCATGCTGCGGTTTGCATCAGAAGACAGGGAGGAGTGCATGACTACCGGGATTCCCTCGAAGCGGCGGTCATTCTTGATTTTTTTGGTGAGTACGTAGCCGTCCATTTCCGGCATTTCGGCATCGGTCAGGATCAGGCTGATCAGGTTGCTGACCGGCATGCCGTCATGCTGCGCGCGCGCTGCGAGATTCTGTAGTTTTTCCCATGCTTCATTGCCGTTGTTTGCCTGTTGATAAGGGACTGCCAGCTTGTCCAGGGTCATCATGATTTCCTTGCGCGCGATGGCAGAGTCATCCACAAAGAACAGGTATTGTTCCGACGGCATGTCGATTGGAACCAACTCGGGAATCGCCTCCATGCCGAGCGCATTCACCAGAATCTGTTCCACGTCGATAATCGATACCAGGCGCCCGTCTGGAAGTTCGGTGATGGCCGTGATCAATCCTTCGGCGCCTGCCAGCATGGATTGCGGCGGTTTGATCTTTTCCCAGTCGACACGCACGATGCGATCCACTTCATATACCAGAAAACCCTGTGTGTGCTTGCTGTATTCGGTAACAATCATGGTCTGGCCCGTGCCTTCCGGCACGTTGTCGAGCTGCATGAAATCCGCCAGTGCCAGTACCGGGATAATATTGCCGCGTAGTGATATCACTCCCAGCACGCCGCCCGGCAT
Source organism: Sulfurimicrobium sp. (assembly GCA_030652035.1). Classification (GTDB taxonomy): domain Bacteria; phylum Pseudomonadota; class Gammaproteobacteria; order Burkholderiales; family Sulfuricellaceae; genus Sulfurimicrobium. Next base: position 75,321 of record JAUSBJ010000045.1, on the reverse strand, counting down.
GTGGGGCGTTTTGGTGATGAAGGGGGTTTGCGATACCTCGCGTACCTTGAACACGTTGATGCCGAAATATTCTCCCGTTCCCAGTGTGAACAGGAGAATCTCCATCTTGTTGGAGCCGGCCAGTTTGGTACGGGCATCAACCGATTCGATCAGCGCGGCATGGGCTTGGGTCGTCATGATGTCGGTCCTGGAAAAGTCAACTCATTAAGCGGCGAGTAAGGATTTCAGATAGCTTGGCAGGTTCGAATTTCGAGACATATTCGTCAACCCCCACGGAGCGCCCCAGTTCCTGATTCGATGCTCCACTTAGTGAGGAGTGCATGATGACAGGAATGCCTGCAAAGCGTGGGTCGCTTTTGATGTTCTTGGTAAGAAAATAGCCATCCATTTCCGGCATTTCCACATCGGTCAATACCAGCTGAATGAAGTTTTTTACGGGTAGCTTGGCAGCCTCGGCGCGCGCGGCGATTTGCTGAAGATCTTCCCATGCCTGCTTGCCGTTGGTGGCGCTGCGGAAACGGATATTCATGGCTTCCAGGGTGCGTTCGATCTGCTTTCGCGCAACCGGGGAGTCATCCGTGAAGAAGATGGTACGTTCTTCCTGTAAGGGTACCAGGCTGGAAAAGATGATCTCGTGTTCGTCGTAATGGGTGGTCTCGGCGAGGATTTTCTCCACGTCCATCAACATGACCAGGCGACCGTCCTGGAGTTGGGTGACGGCAGTCACCAGGCCGCCCATCTGCGCCATCAGCATTTCAGGTGGCACCTTGATTTCCGACCAGTCAAGCCGCAGGATAGTGTCCACGCTTTCCACCAGAAAGCCCTGGGTGCGGGAGTTGTACTCGGTGACAATCATGATTTCTGGAGGTGCGCCAGTCACGATGCCAGTGTATTTGATCAGATCCACCACCGGCACCAGCGCGCCGCGCAGGCTGACCATACCTTCTACGGAAGGCGGCATGTCCGGTGCGCGCGTGATTTCCGGAACGCGCATGACCTCGCGGACCTTGAAGACATTGATGCCGAAAGTTTCCTTGCGTCCGCTGTTCTGATCCGTGCCCAAGGTGAATAGCAGGATTTCCAGCTTGTTGGTGCCGGCGAGCTTGGTACGGGCATCAATTCGTTTTAACAGTTCTGACATCTTTATTTTGACTCCAAGGGGTTCCGCTACGAATGGAGGATAACCAATTTTTCGCGCAGGTGCATTATATCTTGAAGCGCTTGACGGTGTTTCTCAATATTATGCGTCATATCTTACAGTTCGCCGTATGCGGCGAGGGTGTGGCGGATGGCGGTTATGGTTTTCCCATGTCCTTGAGCGGAGTGACCAAGGCGCGCGCAATGAACAGGCCGAGGTTGGTGGCAAGTGCCAGGTTGTGCGCGGTCAAGCCGATGCTGCCCAGGCCGAAGGCGGTTGAAATGCTGGGCATCAGGGCAAACAGCACGACCATGCCGATCAGACAGGTTCAGGATGCTGAGCGCGGCGCGTCTCAGGTTTTTTTTCATCGCAGTTTCCCCTCGCTGATCTTTATTATTGCCGGTATTTATATGTGCTTTTTTCTGAAGTTAACGGAAAAGCATCGGGGTGGTCAAGCGCATAAAGGCCCTGTCGGCAAAATGGTTTAAGTCCATGTGATGAAGGTGCCAACCTTGCGCAGGTTCAAGCCCTGAAGCGCCCAACGATGCTGTTCAGATTGCCGGCAAGCTGTTTCAGATGGTGCGCGGCTCGTGAAGTCTCGTTACTGGCCTGGCTGTTGATTTCCGCCATTTGTGCAATATTCTCAACGTTTTGGGCGATTTCATGGGCGGCGGATTTCTGTTCGTTGACCGAGGCGGTGATGTTGTCAACACCGCCAGTGGCGTCGCTTACCGAGTTGTTGGCTTCCGCCAGCACCACTGCCACATTTTCCAGAAGATCCTGGCTTGAGCGCAGGGAGTTCTGGCCGCGCGCGATGGCGTGCTCAACGCCGGCGGACTGGCTGTTGAGGGTTTGGGTGACCGCGTCGATCTGGCTTGCAGATTGAGCAGATTTCTCCGCCAGTTTGCGCACTTCATCGGCCACCACGGCAAAACCGCGGCCCTGTTCGCCGGCACGGGCCGCTTCGATGGCGGCGTTCAGGGCAAGCAAATTGGTCTGTTCGGCAATGTCCTTCACCTGTTTGGTCATGTTGGTGATGACGCTGGTGCTATGCACGAATTCATTTACGGCGTTTGCAATTTCATCCACGGCGGTTTCGACCTCGCTCACCTCGCCGATCAGTTCCGACAGGCTGATGTTGCCTTTCGCTGTTTCCTGCAGGCTGTTCTGCGCCATTTTCCGTACTTCTTCGGCATTGTCTGCCACCGATGCCACGCTTACCGTCATTTCCTCAACTGCGGCAGCAGTGCTGGCGGCAGCTTCGCTTTGCCGGTTTGAGCCCTGGGCAACGTTGTGTGCGGTTGTGGCGAGTTGCGTGGAGGCTTCGGCCAGTTGCTCCGAACTGGCATGGACATCATGGATGATGCCCTGGAAGGTGGCGGCGAGGCCGTTGAATGCCTGTGCTGCCTGGGCGATTTCGTCGCTGTCATGGACAGGTGCGCGCAGGGCCAGGTCATTGCTGGCCTGCATGCGGGTAATCGCCTGGCGCAGGTCGGTGATGGAGCGGGAAATGCCGCTGATGATGAGGTAGGCGACGATGATGCCAATAGCGATGCCGCCTGCGATGCCGCCGATGGTAAGGTTGCGGATCAGTGAAAAACGCTGTTCATCTTTCTCGATAGCCTGCTTGTTCCCGTCTATGATGCCCTGGAATAATCGGGTGCGGGTTTCGCTGGCGGCATTGAAATAGGGTGTCACTGCGCTTTCAGTGATGCGATGTGCATCGTCGAACTTGCCCGCGAGAATGGATTCACGTGCCGGCATCAGGCCTTCCACTACATATCTTTTTCTTTGTGCGCCATGCTCTTCGGCCTGTTTACGGGCTTCCGGGGGCCATTTGCGCTTCATGAACTGTTGCCATAACTCGGTGATTTTGTCTTTGTTCGTGAGGATTTCGTCCGTATGGACGGTGACGGCGTGATCATGCAGCTTGCTCGATGGGCCGGCAGGGTCATGCTGCAATGCGAGGAGGATAAGCGCGCGGTTCTGCGCCATGAGGCTGCCGATCTGGCTTAATTCGATGGTGGGCGCCAAGTGGTTTTCATTTGCTTCTATTGATGATTTTCTAAATGAATCCACGACCAGCATGCCGGTGGTGCCGCTGCCTGCCAGCAGCAGGGACATCAAGGCGGCAAGCAGGATAAGGCGGGCGCGGATGGTCAATCGGCTGAGCATGATGGGTGTGCCTCCTCAGGAAAGCAAAAATATAGTGCAGGTTCTAACTCGTGCATGAAAATGCTCTTAGCCGCTGATCCATCCGTTAATTGGTGTACGGCCCGATGTGGTCATAGGGGATTCCCTGATTGTACCAAAGACCGTGTTGGTTTAATGGGGCCTGCGGCCACATTTTTCGCCATATCTTCCGGTATATAATCCAGTTGAAATAGATTTAATTTGGTGGCTGATTGGGTGTGGAGTGAAGCTTGAGCGATGAAATGAAGCAGATCAGTCCGCAGGAACTGGAGCAGGCTTTTAGCCTTTTTAATGAGGCCTCTGCCCAGCTTACCGGCGCCTACCATGAATTGCAGGGCCAGGTTGAAAGACTGACGGGCGAGTTGGCCGTAGCCAATGGTGAATTGCGCCGCCAGTTTCTGGAAAAGGAAGCCTTGTCTCAGCGCCTGGCCATGCTTCTGGCTGCGCTGCCGGCAGGTGTGGTGGTGGTGGATGGCGCGGGACGGATTAGCGAATCGAATGCTGCCGCGAGGCGCTTGCTGGGTGAAGACGTGGATGGGCAGGAGTGGGAGGCGGCACTTTCATGCAATCTGTGCCAGACAGCTACGCCGCACGAATGGGAAATGACGGCTGCGGATGGTTCGCCGCGCCGGCTCAATCTCTCGATCAACCCTCTGGATGGATTGGGTGGACAGATTGTACTGTTGCACGATGTGACAGAGGCCCACCAGATGGAGCGGGAGTTGCAGCGCCATCAACGCTTGTCGGCAATGGGCGAGATGGCCGCCGGCCTGGCGCATCAACTGCGCACCCCGCTCGCTACGGCGCTGTTGTATACCGCCAACTTGAGCAAGCCGGGACTGGCCGAGACGGATCGAACCCGGTTTGCGGGCAAGGCCGTGGCGCGTTTGCGCCATCTGGAACACCTGATTCAGGATATGCTGTCTTTCGTCAAAGGCCAGGCAGGTGCGCGTGAGATTCTGCCGTTGTCGGGGTTGCTGGCGGATCTGACGCAGATCATGGAGCCGCAAATGCTGGAGCGCGGCGTTTTCCTGATGGTTGAGGATCTTTGTCCCGATTGTCTGTTGCGCGCAGATCGCAAGGCGCTGACCGGCGCGTTGCTGAATCTCTTGGAAAATGCCCTGCAGGCTTGTGATGTCGGCGGCAGGGTTGCGCTGCGAGCAAGGCGTCTTGATGCCGGTACGTTGCAACTGAGCGTGAGCGATACTGGGCAAGGTTTTGATGCGACAGTGAGTGGCCGGCTGTTTGAGCCTTTCTTTACTACGCGTAGCGAGGGTACTGGCCTTGGTCTGGCGATTGTGCGTAATGTGGCTGAAGCTCATGGCGGAAGTGTGGAGGCGCGCTCCGCCCCCGGAGAAGGAAGTGAATTTGTGCTGTGCTTGCCAGTGGAACAAACGCAAGCCGGATGATTCAATATGTGCAAGCGTGTTTACCGGTCTTTGTGTTTTGTGCGGAAACTTCCTTGGCTGGGCAACATGCATCATTGCGCCACTTTTTCTCAAAATGGGCCTTTGAAACATGATCCTGTGCAATCATCGCGTGAATTTGTGGAATATCCAGGATAAATGAAAACACTGCCGATTTTGATTGTTGAAGATGACAGGGATTTACGCGAGGCCTTATGCGACACCCTTGCGTTGTCCGGATATGAGGCAATTAGCGCTGCGGATGGCGTGATTGCCCTGGAAATGCTGCGTCGCCGCACCGTTGGGCTGGTGGTGACGGATGTGCAGATGCAACCGATGGATGGATACACGCTGCTGCTCGAAATCAAGCAGGCTTATCCGCATGTGCCGGTGTTGCTGATGACCGCCTACGGCATGATCGACAAGGCAGTGGAAGCAATGCGGGCAGGGGCGTGCCATTACCTGACCAAGCCCTTTGAGCCGGATACCTTGCTGGCCGAAGTGGTGCGTTATATGCTGCCGGCCCCCGCCGATGGGGCGGTAGAAATGATTGCCGAAGATGTGCGTTCGCGCGAGCTGTTTGCCTTGGCGCAGCGGGTGGCGGCAACCGTGGCGACCGTCATGATTACGGGCGAAAGTGGCACCGGCAAGGAAGTCGTGGCGCGTTTTATTCACCGCTTTTCCCCGCATGCGGACGGCCCTTTTGTGGCCATCAATTGCGCCGCGATCCCCGAGAATCTGCTGGAAGCGACCCTGTTTGGCTATGAAAAGGGGGCTTTTACCGGTGCCCAGCAGTCCCAGTCCGGCAAGTTTGAGCAGGCTCAGGGCGGTACCTTGCTGCTGGATGAGGTGTCGGAAATGCCGCTGGCGCTACAGGCCAAATTGTTGCGCGTGTTGCAAGAGAGGGAGGTGGAGCGCGTCGGTGGGCGCAAGGCAATTCCTCTGGACGTGCGTGTGCTGGCCACTTCCAATCGCGACCTGGCGGCCGAGGTGAAGCGCGGCAGGTTTCGTGAAGACCTTTATTATCGCCTGAATGTGTTCCCGCTGGAGATGCCTGCGTTGCGAGAGCGACTCGCCGACATCGTGCCGCTGGCACGGCAATTTATTAGCCGTTTTTCCGCCGGCTTCGGGCGTGCCGGGATTTCCCTGTCAGAGGGGGCGGCAAGGCAATTGACGCAATATGGCTGGCCGGGTAACATCAGGGAGCTTGAGAACGTCATACAGCGCGCGCTGATTCTGGCGCCGGGGGATTTGATCGAGGCTGAGCATTTGCACCTGCCGCAGCCTGAGAGGAAAGAGCCGCCCCCGTCAGGGATTGAGTTGGTTACGGAGCCGCCATTGGACATGAAGTCGCTGGAGCGGGCGCATATCATGGAGGCGCTGGCCGCAGTGAAGGGGTCGCGCAAGTTGGCCGCGCAGCGGTTGGGGATGAGCGAGCGTACCTTGCGTTACAAATTGCAGCAATATCGGGAAGAAGGCGCTGCCTCAGGGCAGGCCGGGTGTGATTGAGGTATGGTTTTTGCTTGGTTGTGGCATATAAACTGATGCCGGAGAATTTTTAGCCATGAATATACAGGGAATTGATCAGCTTCTCAGTCAGATGCAGGCGACTGCTGCCGTGGCAGCAGGTGGAAGTCCGCAGCAAGCGCCGCAAGGGGGGGCAGATTTTGCCGCTTTGCTCAAAAACTCTGTTGACCAAGTCAATAGCGCGCAGCAAGAATCTTCCGCAATGGCGAAAAATTTTGAACTGGGTGAGACCGATGCCAGTCTGCAGGAAGTGATGATTTCCCTGCAAAAAGCGAACGTGTCTTTTCAGGCCATGGTTCAGGTGCGAAACAAGCTGGTTTCCGCGTATCAAGATATTATGAATATGCAGGTATGATGCCTCTGGTTTTTTTGCGGAGGTTTCTTTTTTTTCTCTTCCCGGTGCGTTTAGCAGGGGTTAACAGACACAGAGCTCATCAATGGCAGTAGCGGCCCAGGACACGGCTTTAGGCAGATTGCGCGGAGGATTCGGCCATTTGAGCAATCAGCAGAAGTTGGGCTTGATGTTTGCTGTGGCCGCGCTCATAGCGCTCCTGTCTGGTAGTTGGATGTGGTCCCAGACGCCCGATTACCGGGTGCTTTACAGCAATCTTTCCGACCGTGACGGTGGAACGATTATTTCTTCCCTGCAGCAGATGAATGTCCCTTATAAGATGGCCGAAGGCGGGGGAGCAATTCTGGTGCCCGCCAATCAGGTTTATGAAATGCGCCTGCGCCTTGCCTCGCAGGGATTGCCCAAGGGAAGCGTTGTCGGTTTCGAGTTGATGGATGGACAGAAACTCGGCATGAGCGAGTTTCAGGAGCGGGTCAATTACCAGCGTGCCCTGGAGGGTGAAATCACCCGCTCCATCCAGTCGCTTTCAGCAGTGCAGGGCGCGCGCTTGCACCTTGCCATTCCGCGCCCCTCGGTCTTTATTCGTGAACAGCAAAAACCCAGCGCTTCCGTTTTGCTGAGCCTTTATCCAGGCCGTAGCCTAGATGCGGCTCAGGTGAGCGGCATTGCGCACCTTATTTCGAGTAGTGTGCCGGATCTGCCGTTAAAGAATGTAACGGTGGTGGATCAGAACGGCAATCTGCTTACAGGCGCGGGGGAGGGTGCAGGTGCCCATGCAGGCCTGGATCCGACACAACTCGATTACTTGCACCAGGTCGAGCAGAGCTACGTCAAACGTATCGAGTCCATCCTGATGCCGATATTGGGGCAGGGTAACATCAAGGCTCAAGTGGCAGCCGACCTGGATTTTTCCATGGTCGAGCAGACAGCGGAAACCTACAAACCCAATCCTGTGCCAAATGAAGCCGCTATCCGCAGTCAGCAGATGAGCGAAACCAGTGGCGATGCCGGCAAGCAGGCCAGCGGTGTGCCGGGTGCCCTGTCCAACCAGCCTCCGGGGGCGGCGAGTGCGCCAATCACTGCAACAGCGCCTGGCGCTGGGGGGGCGGCGGGAACGGCTGCCGGCGGTGGAAATGTCCATAAGGAATCCACCGTCAATTTCGAGGTGGATAAAACCATCCAGCATATTCGGCAGCCTGTGGGCGGCATCAAGCGCCTCTCCGTGGCGGTGGTGGTGAATCACCGCAAGGATGCAAAGGGTGCGAACAAACCGCTCACGCAGGCTGAGTTGAGCCAGATCGAAAATCTGGTCAAGGAGGCAATGGGTTTCAGCCCGACCCGTGGAGATACCTTGAATGTGGTCAATGCCGCTTTTACCGAAAGTGAGGCAGAAGAAATCCCTGCTGTTCCTTTGTGGAAAGAACCGGGTAATATGGCTCTGGTAAAAGAGGTCGCAAAAAACCTGCTGATTGCCGCCTTGCTGTTCTATCTGGTGTTTGGTGTGATTCGTCCCATTTTGCGCGATCTTGCCCGCCCGCATGCGCATGCGGGCGTGGCCGGGGCGGAAGAAGAGGATGTGGCCGAGATTTCGCCTGAGGCGCTCGCAAAAGCAAGCCAGGCGGCGGGTTATGAAGAGAATCTCAAGGCAGCCAAGGAGCTGGCAAAACAGGACCCACGTGTGGTGGCAAGTGTCGTGAAAGATTGGGTGGGTGCAGAGTGAGCGACGAAGGCGTTCTCAAAAGTGCGATTCTGTTGATGTCTCTGGGAGAGGAGGAGGCATCCGAGGTATTCAAGCATCTTGGCCCGAAAGAGGTGCAGAAGCTGGGCTCTGCAATGGCGACACTAAAGAATGTGAAGCGCGATCAAATCGAAGGCGTGCTGCATGATTTCCGCAAGGAGGCAGAGGAGAAAACCAGTGTTGGCATGGCCAATGACGATTATATCCGCTCTGTTCTAACCAAGGCGCTGGGTAGCGAGCGTGCCGGAAACCTGATCGACCGTATCCTGCAAGGCGGCGATACGGCGGGTATAGAAAGCTTGAAGTGGATGGATGCCGCTGCCGTGGCGGAGTTGATCAAGAATGAACACCCCCAGATTATTGCTACGATCCTCGTTCATCTGGACCGGGATCAGGCAAGTGAGGTGCTGAGTTTCTTTGTTGAACGCCTGCGCAATGATGTCATTCTGCGTATTGCGACGCTGGATGGTATCCAGCCGACAGCACTGCGAGAACTGAACGATGTGCTGACCAAGCTGCTGGCCGGCAATACCAACATCAAGAAAAGTGCGATGGGCGGTGTCCGGGCGGCGGCGGAGATTCTTAACTTTATGGGCACAGCCAACGAAACTTCGGTCATCAACAGCGTGCGTGATTATGATCCGGAATTGGCGCAAGGGATTCAGGACGAGATGTTTGTGTTCGATAATCTGAACGATCTGGACGACCGCTCGATTCAGTTGTTGCTGCGTGAAGTTCAGTCCGAGTCCCTGATCCTCGCTCTGAAGGGCGCGACACCAGACCTGCGCGAGAAGATTTTCAAGAATATGTCCTCCCGAGCCGCAGAGATGCTGCGTGACGACCTTGAAGCTAAAGGTCCGGTGCGTCTATCCGAGGTTGAGGCTGAACAGAAGGAAATCCTCAAGGTGGTGCGCCGCCTGGCCGATGAGGGCCAGATCGTGCTTGGAGGCAAGGGTGACGAGCAGATGGTCTGATGTGACTCACACGCGGTCTTGCCGAGGCGAATTTTGCATTTGCTCCAGGCGGGGATGCGCCATACGGTCGCAAAGACCGCGAATGTAACAACCATCTTCTGTGCTTTGCGCCTTGTTCTTCCCGAATATGCAGCAAGGTATGATCAAGAGATTCATTAGCGAGCCCCTAACGCATGTCCAACATAATTCCAAAAGAGCAGTTGAGTGCATACCAGCGTTGGGAAATGGATGCATTTGAAGATGTACGGCCCGGGGATGGAGGTGCCGACAACAGCCAAGTGCCGCTACCCACCGCGGAGGCGATCGAGCTCATGCACCAACAGGCCCGCCAGGAAGGGTACAGTGAAGGCCTGGAGCAAGGAAGGGAGCAGGGGTACCGTGAGGGGCGGGAGCAGGCGGGACGGGAAGCGCAGCGTCTGAATGACTTGCTGAGCCAGGTGAATGGTTCCCTGCAGCAACTGGACCAGGCGATGTCGCAAGCCTTGCTCGATCTGGCGCTCGGTGTCGCCCGCCAGATGCTGCGCCAGGCCTTGGAAGTACGACCGGAACTGATCCTGACCGTGGTGAAGGAAGCCATCAACAGTTTTCCCCAGGCCAATCAGCATCCACAATTGGTGCTCCATCCACAGGATGCTGCGCTGGTGCGTTCCTGTCTTGAGGCCGAGCTTGCTCATGGCCACTGGCGAGTGGTCGAAGATGCCCAGATTGAGCCTGGTGGCTGCCGTCTTGAGACCGCTCATGGCGAACTCGATGCCACACTGGAGCGCCGCTGGCAGAACGTGCTCAAATCGCTCGGGCAGAACGGGGATTGGCTGGCGCCAAAATGAACCTGCTAGAGAATTGGCAAAGCCACCTGCAGAATTGCCGCGAGATCGTGGAGGATAGTTCCCCATGGGTTGCCACTGGCCGGCTGACGCGGGCGACCGGGCTGGTGGTGGAGGCAGTGGGGCTCAAGCTGGCAGTGGGTAGCAGCTGCGTGGTTTCCATGCCGGATGGCCATGATGTGGAAGCGGAAGTGGTTGGCTTTGCCGGAGAGCGTTTGCTGCTGATGCCTTCCACCGATATGTATGGACTGATGCCAGGAGCAAAGGTCTCGCCGGCTGTCAGCAGCTTTCCGCCGCCTCCTACAGGCCGTTCCGGCCAGTCCAGCCAGCATCGTCGCGCCGAGGACCGCGCCAAACATGTGGCGGTGGGCGACCGGCTGCTGGGCCGCGTCATTGATGGCGCAGGCCGCCCCCTTGATGCCTTGGGGCCGCTCCAGACCGACTGCACCGTCCCGTTACAAAGCAGGCCCTTCAATCCGCTGGCCAGAGCGCCGATTCGAGATGTTTTGAATGTCGGCGTGCGCGCCATCAACGCCTTGCTATCTGTGGGGCGTGGCCAGCGTATGGGGCTGTTTGCAGGTAGCGGTATAGGTAAGAGCGTGTTGCTGGGGATGATGGCGCGTTACACCAGTGCGGATGTGATTGTGGTGGGCCTGATCGGTGAGCGTGGGCGTGAGGTCAAGGAGTTCATCGAGAATATTCTTGGTGCCGAAGGTCTTTCGCGCTCGGTGATCGTGGCCGCGCCGGCCGATACGCCGCCCTTGCTGCGCCTCCACGGCGCGTCTTATGCGACAGCAATTGCAGAGTATTTCCGCGATCAGGGCAAGCATGTCTTGCTGATCATGGACTCCCTGACCCGCTATGCCATGGCGCAGCGTGAAATTGCATTGGCGATTGGCGAGCCGCCGGCTACCAAGGGTTACCCGCCCTCGGTGTTTGCCAAGCTGCCTCAGTTGGTGGAACGTGCGGGTAATGGACGCGATGGGGGTGGCTCGATCACGGCCTTTTATACCGTTCTAACCGAAGGTGATGACCAGCAGGATCCTATTGCCGATAGTGCGCGGGCCATTCTCGATGGCCATGTGGTGTTGTCGCGCTCTCTTGCCGATCAGGGGCATTATCCCGCGATCGATATCGAGGCTTCGATCAGCCGTGCCATGACTGAACTGATCAGTCCCCAGCACTTGGAGTGGGTGAGGCGCTTCAAGCTTTTGTATTCACGTTATCACCGCAGCCGGGATCTCATCAGCGTTGGCGCCTATGTCAAGGGCGGCGATCCTCAATTGGACGAGGCGATCATGATGTACCCGCGCCTTGAGGCTTTTTTGCAGCAAAGCATGCGGCAACAAGTCAATGAGCACGAGAGCGTGGCTCAATTGGCTGCGTTGTTCAGCCAGTAAGCGGTTGAAACCTTATGGCACGAAAATTCCCGCTGCAACCACTGCTTGATATTTCACGGAACAATATGGATCAAGCGGCAAAAAACCTCCAGGCTTTAAGGGTGCGTTGGAATGGTGCCGAGGAAAAACTCAAGCAGTTGCTGGCATATCGGGAGACTTACCGGGAACGCCTGCGCGATTCCGGGAGTGGTGGCACATCGGCCATGGCGCTACGGGATTTTCAACTTTTTCTGGTCAAGCTGGACACGGCCATCAAGCTGCAACAGGATGAAGTGGCGCGTTGCCAGGCAAGATGGAATGACGGGCAGCAGGAGTGGTTGCGGCAACGCGGAAAGCTCAAGGCATTTGATGTTTTATCACAGCGCCATCGGCATGCCGAAGAGAAACGCGAAAATCAGATTGAACAGAAAGAACAGGATGAGTTTTCCAGTAAGCAGCGTGACAGGACAGGCAAGGAGTGAGATAGGCATGTATATTGCTTGATGCTTGTTCAGATAATGGGCTGAATGAGGTTGAAATATGCAAGCAATGTCAGTTACGGCGGTAATGCCAAAGAGTTCCGGCGGTGCGGCTCAGTCCACGGAAGCGGGAAGTGACGGAGATGCTGCGGGCGGCTTGAGTTTTTCCGCCTTATTCAAGGCCCAGGTCAAGGCTGGGCAGGGCGTTGATAAAGAGGGTGCCCTCGATGCTGAAACCGTGACAGATGTTGTAGCTAATGCAGTAGCGCGACAGGATGTCGAGCTATTGTCTGATGCCGGATTGGCGGTTGGTGACAGTCTGATGTCGCCGGCAGGGAAGCGGCGAATAACGCAAGCCGAAGATGCTCGTGAACTGGTTCTCAGTGGCGGTCTGATTCAGCAGGTCGAAGGTCAGCAAATAACGCAAGCCGAAGATACTCGTGAACTGTCTCTCAATGGCGGTCATTTTTCGCATGCGGATGAACGACAAATAGCGCGTGCAGAAGATGCGCGTGAATCGGCGCTGAATGATGGTCTGAATCCACTTGTGGGTGGGGGTGTGCTGGCTCCACTGGCAGTGACGCAGCAAGCTAAGCTTCCTGTTCAGAATGCTACGATTTCAGGTGAGGCTCTGGTAGGGGTCGAGAGTGATCCTGATGTTTTGGCTCAGCTAGACCTGAAGCCTTCGAAGGTCAGAGCGATTTACTTGGGTTCTGACCGGAGGGCAGAAATTGCCGCAGACGGCAAGATGTTGCCGCAGAATCGGCTTGAAAAGAATGGGGAAGGGTTGATTTTGCCGGTGCTGCCAGTGGAGTCTCAGCGTATTCCGGAAAATCCGGTTAATGCCCTCCCCGTCATGATGGCGACACACCCTTCATCCGTGGTTGAAGCAAAAAACATCCTGCCTCCAGCTGCAACGCTTCATGCGCCTGTGGGTGCTTCAGGCTGGGGCGATGCCTTGGGCCAGAGAGTGGTTTGGATGGCTGGGCAGCAAACACAAGTGGCTGAGCTGCGCCTGAATCCTGCTCATCTGGGGCCGATGGAGGTGCGGCTTTCCGTTAATAACGACCAGATAACCGCCATTTTTGTTTCACATCAACCCGCTGTGCGCGAAGCTATCGAGGCTGCCATGCCTCGTCTGCGCGAAATGCTTGCTGATAGCGGGTTGAGCTTGGGAAGTGCCACGGTCAGTTCGGATTCCTTGCCTCAGCAGCAATCTTCGGGGCGTGAAGGATCGTCGGGTTCTTCGCGGTCATCGGATTTTTCAGGCATCGGCAACATGCACTCATCGCTCATTGCGGGAGGGGGCGTTTCGCTGCGTGCAGGTAGCGGAATGGTTGATCTATTTGCCTGAAAAATTGGAACTTGCTGGCCTTCCCGGGTTGGTTTTTTCATGTCTCCCCCTCTTCTGTGTTGTTTTATTGCAACACTTGTGCGCTGGAATGTTCGGAACCGGTGTCCACAGAGGTCGCGATTTTTCTTTGTAATCAAGTATGGGTTTTGATGGTATTTCCCCATGTTAATGATTATTAAGAGTTAATCCTTTGTGTTTGTAGTGTCTGCTGTTCCCCTCGTCAATGGTTGGATGCGTATTGATCGGTCATGGCTGGTCAGTACATGTCTTGGTTGTTGTTAAAGCACATAAATTATCAACCAAAACTACTTGTTTTTTATATCATTTAAGTTTATAAGTTTCTCCAAAGCGAGAAATGTCGGCTCTGATTGAGATCGGCAAAAACGAAAGTGAGGGAGCGATGGCCAAAGACAAGGAGAAACCGGCTGCTGATGCGGCGGAAGGGACGCCCAAGAAGGGCAAGGGAAAACTGCTGATTATCATCGTCGCGGCAGTGGTGTTGCTGGCCGGAGGCGGTGGGGCTGCGTGGTATTTCATGCATGCCAAAAAAGATGCCCATGGCGGCCAGGAAGAGGCAAAGCACAAAACTGACCCTGCGAAGCCACCCGTATTTGTGAAGTTGGAGACTTTTACGGTCAATCTGGTGGCAGAAGGTGAGGATCACATGTTGCAAACCGATATCGAGCTTAAAGTGGCGGAAGCCAAGACGACGGACATGATCAAGGCGCGTATGCCTGAGATTCGCAATGCGATTCTTTTACTGCTGTCGAGCAAGACTGCCCATGCCTTGGCAACGACCGAAGGAAAACTGAAACTGAGCGGAGAAATCAAGGCGCAGATCAATAAGGCATTGCACGTTAAAGAGGATGAAGGTGTGTCCGGGGTGTTTTTTACGTCTTTCGTGATTCAGTAAGTGGACGGACAGTGACGTCGGGAAATCGAAAAAATGGCTGACGATATACTTTCGCAAGATGAAGTCGACGCCCTTCTCAAGGGGGTGACGGGCGACGTTGAGGAAGAGTTCGTAGCTGAAGATACCTCTGGTGTAAAACCCTACAACATTGGCAAGCAGGAGCGTATCGTGCGCGGGCGTATGCCCGGGCTCGAGATGATCAATGAGCGTTTTGCACGTTTGTTGCGTATCGGCTTGTTCAACTTTATCCGGCGTACTGCGGAAATCTCCGTCGGGCCGGTGCGTGTCGTGAAGTACAGCGAATTTATTCGCAATCTGGTTGTGCCGACCAATCTCAATCTGGTTCACATGAAACCCCTGCGCGGCACCGCGCTATTTATATTTGACCCCAATCTGGTATTTCTGGTGGTGGATAATTTGTTTGGCGGTGACGGGCGCTTTCACATGCGTGTCGAAGGGCGGGACTTTACGCCTACCGAACAGCGCATCATTCAGAACATGCTTAACGTGGTGTTCGAGGAAATGAAGAAGTGCTGGGATCCGGTTCATCCGGTGGAGTTCGAGTATATCCGTTCGGAAATGAACACTCAGTTTGCGAACATTGCCACCCCCAGTGAAGTCGTGGTCGTGACAACCTTCAATATCGAATTGGGGTCAGGCGGCGGCGACTTTCACGTCTGTATACCCTATGCTATGATCGAGCCGATTCGGGATGTCTTGTACAGCAGCATGCAGGGTGAACGCATGGATGTTGATGAGCGCTGGACCCGCCTGTTGACCAAACAGATCCAGATAGCTGAAGTCAATCTGGTCGCTAACCTGGGTGAAGCGCCCGTGAATTTGGGGCAGATACTGAATATGCAGGTAGGTGATGTGATTTCCCTTGATATTCCTGAAGCCATCGTTGCGGAAGTGGATGGCGTACCGGTGCTGGAATGCAAATATGGCGTTCTGAACGGTCAGTACGCGCTGAAGGTTAATAAGATATTGTCCATGCCAGAACCCGAATCTTCATCGGAGAGAAGCAATGGCTGAGGAAGAAGGCCAAGTTGGTGTAGATGACTGGGCTGCGGCCATGTCCGAGCAGAGTGAGTCTGTCGCCGCTTCTGCCGAAGATGACTGGGCGGCGGCAATGGCTGAGCAAGGGGGTGAGGCCGCTTCCATAGCTCCGGCATCCCAACCGCAGGCCCCTGTTTTCGAACAATTTACCGCTTCTGCCGGCCAGGGGGCTATGGCTAATAATCTGGATATGATTCTGGATATCCCGGTCAATCTGACAGTTGAGCTGGGGCGCACCAAAATTGCTATTCGCAGTCTGCTCCAGCTTGCACAGGGCTCGGTGGTGGAGTTGGATGGTCTGGCCGGTGAGCCGATGAATGTACTGGTCAACGGTTGTTTAATCGCTCAGGGTGAGGTGGTGGTGGTAAACGACAAATTCGGCATTCGTCTGACCGATATCATTTCCCCCGCTGAGCGAATTCGTAAACTCAACCGATGAATTTCCCCCGGCTTCCCGTTGTCGCCTCATTGGGCGTTCTTTCTTTTATAACAGCAACTTTCGTTTTTGCCGCGCCGCCGCCAACCCCAACTTTGCCATCTTCAGCCGTCTCTTTCGGCGGCGTACTGCAAGTGCTGTTTGGTCTGGTCGTTGTCTTGTCCACGGTGGCTGCTGCTGCCTGGCTGCTGAAGCGTTTTGCGCCAGGGCAGGTTTCTGCCGGAGGCGCCATCCGGCTGATTGGCGGAATAGCCGTAGGGCCAAAAGAACGAGTTGTGGTGGTGGAGGTTGGGGAAACCTGGCTGGTGGTGGGTGTGGCGCCGGGCCAGGTTACCGCGCTGCACAATATGCCTAGAATCGCCAATCTGCCTGAGGCCAATGCTCCGTACGGCGGTGGTGACCAGCGTTTCTCGGCTTGGCTAAAGGATGTCATAAGCCGGCGCCAGGCTGCGGCTGGTGACAAGTAATTCATGAGTTGGGGGCCGTTTATGCGTAATCTGCTTATCGTCGCAGCCTGGGTATTTGTGCTCGTGCTGCCTCGGATGGCAATTGCCGCTGATGCAGGATTCCCTGCCCTGACCAGCACGCCATCACCTGGTGGCGGGCAGACATATACTCTCAGTATTCAGACGCTGCTGTTTCTCACGGCACTGACATTTCTTCCCGCAGCCTTGCTTATGATGACCGCATTTACTCGCATCATCATCGTGCTTGCTCTCTTGCGCCAGGCACTGGGTGTCATGCAATCTCCACCCAATCAGGTGATTGTTGGGATGTCCCTGTTCCTGACATTTTTTGTCATGGCTCCGGTGTTCGAGAAGATCTATAACGAGGCCTACCAGCCTTATGCGGAAAAAAAGATCGAACTCACTGGAGCGATGGAGAAAGGCATTGAGCCGCTCAAAGTGTTCATGCTGAGACAGACTCGGCATGAAGATCTTGCCTTGTTCGTCAAGCTTTCCAATAGCCAGCCGCTCACCGGCCCCGAAGCGGTCCCGTTGAGAATTCTTGTTCCGGCTTTTATGACCAGCGAACTCAAAACCGCCTTCCAGATCGGATTTCTGGTCTTTATTCCATTTCTTATCATCGATATGGTGGTTGCGAGCGTGCTGATGTCAATGGGTATGATGATGCTGTCTCCCGTCATGATCTCCTTGCCTTTCAAGCTGATGCTGTTCGTGTTGGTGGATGGGTGGAGTCTTGTCATGGGGTCCTTGGTGCAGAGCTTCTACACATGACACCTGAAACCGTTATGACAGTGGGCCGCCACGCCCTTGAGATAACCATGCTGCTGGCAGCGCCCATGCTGCTGGCGGCATTGGTGACAGGGCTGCTGGTAAGTATTTTCCAAGCGGCGACGCAAATCAATGAAATGACTTTGTCATTCATTCCCAAGTTGCTGGTGATGTTTTTGGTAATGATTCTCGCAGGACCGTGGATGATTACCCTGATGGTGGATTACATGCGGCAGCTGTTTTCCGGTATCCCGGGCATGATTGGCTAGCTTAGTAGCATTCATGCCACTTTATGCTGACGCTTACCTCTGAACAACTCCTTGCCTGGCTGACGGCCTTTATCTGGCCTATGTTCCGTATTGCCGCTCTGGTCGCCAGCGCGCCTGTGTTGGGCAACCCCGCTTTTCCCCGCAGTGCCAAAATGGGTCTGATTGTGGCCATTACGCTGGTCGTATCGCCGGTGCTGGGTCCTATGCCGAATGTCGATCCGGGTTCTGCTGCCGGTTTGTTGATTCTGGCCCAGCAGATCGTGATTGGCATTGCCATGGGTTTGGCCATGCGGGTGGTTTTTGTGGCGGTCGAGATGGCAGGCAGTATGATCGGACTGCAAATGGGCCTTGGATTTGCAACTTTCTTTGATCCGATTAATTCGGCACAGGTGCCTGTGGTTGCCCAGTTTCTCGGGATTCTGTTTTCACTGGTTTTTTTGGCGTTCAATGGGCACTTGTTAATGATCGAGGTGCTGGCGGAGAGTTTTTGGGCTTTCCCAATTTCAGCCCAGCCCGTGTCGCCCCTGGGGTGGAAAACACTGGTTGAGTGGGGAGGCGAGATTTTTCGAACCGGTTTACTGTTGGCCCTGCCCATGATTGCCGCTTTGCTCATTGCCAACCTGTCGATCGGCATCATGACCCGCGCCTCCCCGCAGTTGAATATTTTTGCCGTGGGCTTTCCTCTCACACTGGCGGCAGGTTTTTTGATGATATTTATTACACTGCCTTACATGGTGCCGATTTTCGAGCGCATGTTGAACGACGGCCTGCAGATGATGTTGCAGGTCGCGAGGGCAGCCCGGCCAGCTGGGCCATGAATCAG
This sequence comes from Sulfurimicrobium sp., assembly GCA_030652035.1. Classification (GTDB taxonomy): domain Bacteria; phylum Pseudomonadota; class Gammaproteobacteria; order Burkholderiales; family Sulfuricellaceae; genus Sulfurimicrobium. The sequence continues at coordinate 57,222 of JAUSBJ010000045.1, read as the reverse complement.
CGTTTTCTCCGTTTGGTGCGGAACCTATGGCTAACGAACTGACCGAGCCGATTTCAAGGCAAATATGGGAACAAAAGTATCGTTACCGCGAGCGCGGTGAGAGCCGCGATGCCACAATTGAAGCGACCTGGCGTCGCGTTGCACATGCCTTGGCCGCAGTCGAGAATCCGGATTGTGCGGATGAATGGGCGGCTAGGTTTTACGCTTTGTTGCAGGATTTCAAATTCATCCCAGGCGGGAGAATTATGGCTGGGGCGGGTACCTGCCACCGCGTGACCCTGTTTAACTGCTTTGTGATGGGCCGCATTGAAGATTCCATTGCAGGTATTTTCGAAGCGCTCAAAGATAGCGCGCTAACCATGCAGCAGAGCGGCGGAATCGGCCTGGATTTTTCCACTTTGCGGCCGCGTGGGACAGTGGCGCAGCAGGTGGGCGCAGTGGCTAGCGGCCCACTCTCGTTTATGCACATATGGGACAGCATGTGCAGCACCATACTCTCCACCGGCGCGCGGCGTGGTGCCATGATGGCGACTCTGAGTTGCGACCATCCCGATATCGAGGCATTCATTGATGCCAAGCGCGACCCTCACGTCTTGCGCCATTTCAATCTTTCCGTGCTGGTGAGCGATGCGTTCATGAGTGCAGTGGAGCAGGATGAGGCGTGGCTGCTATTATTTCCCCTAGGCCCGGATGATGACGCTTCAGGCGAGAAGATCGAGCGGCATTGGGCTGGTTGTGAAGTGCCGCAATTGTGCCGTGTGTTCAGGCGGATGAGAGCGCGTGAGTTATGGGAAAGGCTGATGCGCGCCGCTTATGATTGCGCCGAACCTGGCGTAATCTTCATAGATCGCGTCAATCAGTACAACAATCTCTGGTATTGCGAGCACATCAGTGCGACCAATCCCTGTGGTGAGATTCCCCTGCCTGCTTATGGCGCATGCAATCTGGGATCGCTCAATCTGACCCGTTTTGTGCGTCAACCGTTTACTTCCGGAGCGACACTGGATATGGACGGCCTGGGTGATGCAGCAGCGCTTGCCACGCGCATGCTGGATAATGTGTATGAATCCTCGCTGTTTCCTCTACCGCAGCAGGCGGTTGCGGCGCGCGCCACCCGGCGGATTGGGTTGGGTTTCACAGGCTTGGCCGATGCGCTGATCATGCTCGGATTGCGTTATGGCAGTCCGGAATCGCTACGCTGTGCCGATGAAATCATGACATGCATATGCCATGTGGCCTATCGAACTTCCGCCCGGCTGGCGCAGGAGAAGGGCGCATTTCCCCTGCTGGTGCTAGAAAAATACATGCGGGGAGCGTTTGCCAGTAAATTGCCAGCTGATATCCAGCAAGAAATCCGCAGCCACGGCATACGCAATAGCCACCTCACGGCAATTGCGCCTGCCGGGACGATCAGTTTGCTTGCGGGCAATGTGTCCAGCGGGCTGGAGCCGGTTTATGACTGGCGATGCCGGCGTACCGTGAGAGCCCTGGATGGTGGTCTTGTTGCCTATGAAACACAGGACTATGCGCATGCTCTGTTCCGCGCTCTGCATGGTGAGAACACACCCTTGCCGCCCGTTTTCGTGACGGCTGCCGAGTTGCCTCCATCTGATCATCTGGCGATGCAGTCAGTGTTGCAAAGCCATGTGGACAATGCCATTTCCAAGACCATCAATGTTTCACAAGCGATGGACTTCCCGGCATTTGGCGATCTATATTTGCATGCCTACAGGCTGGGCCTAAAGGGGTGTACGGTATTCCGGCCGAACCTGATAACCGGGCAGGTTCTGGCGGCAACCGCCCCCTCCCGCCCAGAGCGCGGCTGCTGCGCTCTCGAGCGTGAAGCAGACTAGGCTGTGCTGTTTCATAAGCCCTGATAATCAGTTAAACTTCACATTTTTTGCGGGAAACGGCTTCATGCTTAAAGGCAGCCTGGTAGCGATTGTGACGCCCATGCACGAGGATGGCAGTCTGGATCTGGACCGCCTGCGTGCGCTGGTGGATTTTCACTTGGCGGAAGGCACGGATGGCATCGTGATCGTAGGCACTACCGGCGAGTCGCCGACGGTGAATTTTGAAGAACATTGTCAGCTGATTCGCACGACAGTGGCGCATGTGGCAGGGCGGATTCCCGTCATCGCCGGAACTGGCGCCAATTCGACCAGCGAGGCCATCGAGTTGACGCGCTGCGCCAAGGAGGCGGGAGCAGATGCTTGTCTGCTGGTCACGCCATACTATAACAAACCTACCCAGGAAGGCCTTTACCGCCACTTCAAAGCGATTGCCGAAGCTGTGGATATTCCGCAGATCCTCTACAATGTCCCCGGTCGCACGGCTTGCGATCTCGCTAACGATACGGTGCTGCGTCTGACGCAGATTCCAAACATCATCGGCATCAAGGACGCAACCGGAAATCTGGAGCGGGGGACGGACCTGATCCTGCGCGCGCCTGCCGATTTTGCACTCTATTCGGGTGACGATGCCAGCGCGCTGGCATTCATGCTGCTCGGAGGTCATGGCGTGATTTCTGTGACCGCCAACGTGGCGCCGCGCAAGATGCATGAAATGTGCTCGGCTGCATTCCGCGCCGATCTGCCCACGGCATTGGCTATTAATGCAAAGCTGTTTGCCCTGCATCAAAAATTGTTCGTAGAAGCCAATCCTATCCCCGTGAAGTGGGTGGTTGCGCAGATGGGACTGATCGGCAATGGTATCCGGCTTCCCCTTACCCCGCTTTCGACGGCTTTCCATGACACACTCAAAGCCGCCATGAAACAAGCAGAACTGATCTGAAGGTTATTCTATGATGTTTCGCAAACTGGTTTTACCAATCACCCTCCTGGCATTGCTGGCGGGTTGCAGTTCTTCCTTTCTGGAAGGCCGGAAAATTGATTACAAATCTGCAGGCAAGGTGCCGTCGCTGGAAGTGCCGCCTGATCTGACAGCACCTTCCACGGACAGCAAGTTTGTGGTGCCGGATGTGAACCCGCAGGGCAGTGCTACTTTTTCAACCTACAATCGCGAGCGTGCAGCACAGCCCCAGTCAGGTGGCACGAATTTGCTGCCAGACCAGCCCAAGGTTTCGGTAGAGCGTGCAGGAAGTCAACGCTGGCTGGTGGTGCGCGCAACACCGGAACAGGTTTGGCCGGTGGTAAAGGAATTCTGGCAGGAACTGGGTTTCATCATTAAAACGGAAGCGCCAGAATCCGGCGTGATGGAAACGGATTGGGCAGAAGATCGCGCCAAGATTCCTCAGGATATGATTCGCAGTGCATTGGGCAAAGTACTTGATGGTCTTTACTCAACGGCTGAGCGCGACAAGTTCCGTACCCGTCTGGAGCGAGGGAAAGATGCGGCTACCACTGAAGTTTACATCAGCCATCGTGGCATGTACGAGGTACTAGAAGGCGGTAGTGGCAACAGGACCATCTGGCAGCCACGCCCGTCCGACCCGGAAATGGAAGCCGAAATGCTGCGCCGCCTGATGGTACGCTTCGGGGTTGAAGAGGCGCGTGCCAAAACACAGATTGCCACTGTGCCCGTGGAAGAACGTGCCAGGATCAACCGTGGCCAGGATGGTTCACAGTCCCTGCTGGTGCTGGATCCGTTTGACCGTGCCTGGCGCCGTGTTGGCCTGGCCCTGGATCGTGTCGGCTTTACCGTAGTGGATCGTGATCGTTCTAAAGGGCTGTATTTCGTACGCTATGTCGATCCGGATGCCGACAGCAAGAAGGAGGAGAAAGGCTTGTTATCCAAACTGGCTTTCTGGAACAGCAGTGACAGCAAAGCCATGGGCAAGGAACAATATCGCATCCAGGTAACAGAGAATGCGGAAAATTCGCAGGTACAAGTTCTGAACAAGGATGGCAAGGCTGAAAACTCGGACACTGCAGCCAAAATCCTCAAGCTGCTGCACGCACAACTGAAGTAATGAGGTTCGCTTCCCTCGGAAGCGGTAGCCGTGGCAATGCGTTGGTCGTCGAGGCCGGGCATACCCGGGTAATGCTCGATTGCGGCTTTGCGATACGTGAAACCGTGAAACGTCTGGCGCGCCTGGAACTCGCGGCAGAGGACATCAGCGCCATTGTCGTGACGCACGAACATGCCGACCATATTGGCGGCGTTGCAGCTTTCGCGCGCAAGTACAATTTGCCGGTCTGGCTTACTCACGGCACATTCAGCAGCAGTTCCACGCAATTCAAGGACACTCAGGTCGTTCATCTATTCGATTGCCATCATCGTTTCATGATTGGCGATATTGAAATCGAGCCATACCCCGTTCCTCATGATGCCCGTGAACCGTCCCAGTTCGTCTTTGGTGATGGAGCGCGGCGTCTGGGCGTACTGACCGATGCCGGTTGTTCAACCCCCCATATCGAAGCCACTCTGAACGGTTGTCACGCGCTGGTTCTGGAGTGCAATCATGATGTGGATATGCTGCGCAGCGGCCCCTATCCTCCCGGCCTGAAGCAGCGAGTTGCGGGGCGTTTCGGCCATCTGGATAACGAAGCGTCTGCGGCATTGCTGGGTAGGCTGGATGTGAGCCTGCTACAGCATGTTCTAGCAGCGCACCTGAGTGACAAGAACAACCGGCCTGAACTTGCCCGGAGGGCGTTGAGTCGGGTGCTGAGTTGCGAGGCGAATTGGATCGGAATTGCGGAACAGGAAGCCGGGTTTGAATGGCGGCAGATTATTTGATTGCTTGACATAAAAAAAGCCAGCCCGAAGGCTGGCTTTTTCTGAGCGCTGAGTGCTGAATTACTTAGCAGGTTCAGCGGCAGGAGCAGCAGCGTCAGCAGCAGGAGCAGCAGCGTCAGCAGCAGGAGCTTCAGGAGCAGGAGCAGCAGCAGGTGCTTCTACAGCAGCAGGTGCTTCTACAGCAGGAGCAGGAGCGGCTTCTTCTTTTTTACCGCAAGCAGACAGAGAAAGGGCCAGCAGAGCGGCGAGCAGAACGGAATGTTTCATTGTTTCTTTCCTTTGAAAAATTACATGTAATTATAAAAAATGGTGCCGGTTATTCCAATAAAATTGGGGCGCCAACCGACGCGAAGTATTCTATACACCTTCCCTGGAAAATGCTAGGCCCCAGGCTGAATAATATGGATTAATAACATGTTGCTGGCATGACATGATGAATTTGATGCCATGCCAGGCTGAGGCGGTCATAAACCCAGTGTTGTGGCGGGTGCCGCGGGTTCGGAGAGCTCCATGATCTCATTGAAGCGCCGTATCAGGTCAAGGGCGGCTTCCTTGTCGTGCAGGCTCAATGCCGCACGTGGATGTTCATAATGAAAACGGTGCAGGAAGTGGGCGTCATCTGCAATGATAAAGGGGTCGCTTGCGACGCGTGCTTCCGCAGTGGTTTGATAAACATTGATGGCGTGGCTGAACTGCCTGATCAGGTTCACCATGCGCGGGCATTCACTAGCCAGGTAGCGTGTGTCATGCAGGACGATAGTTACCTGGTTGGTGCGGTTGGCAAGGAGAAAGTTTTGTAGCAACTCGAAGCGTTGCGGGCTGTTGTAGCCTTGATTGCGCAGGTCATAATCGAAAATACGCAGTTGATGGCTGGCCTGCCGGATAATCGTGTCAATCGCCTGTTCGTATTCCAGCGGCCCCTCCAGGCGGCGATATTCGGGTTTGGCAGGGGTGGTTTGTTCAGACATGATCGTAGGCCCTCTATTCCAGCACGATATAACCAGCACAGTACCACTGGTGCAGCAGGTTTTCCACTTCGCTTTCCAGTTCCATACCGGGGGGTAATGCACGCTGGTCAGCCAGTCTGGTGAGTTCGACGAAGCTGGCGGGGCTGGCATCGATGCTTTCGCCGTTCAGGTAGAACTTGTCGGCGTGAAACAGCATCAGGCTTTTGAGATCGAGTTTTACCCCGGTTTTTTTTGCGTGTAGCGCAAATTTTGCCGGGGAGAGCGGGCGGGCGGGCGGATCAAAAAAAACGCTGCGCTTGGGTTCGGTCAGGTATTTTCCGAGAAATCGAGCCACTTGGCTCTGGTCCCAGCGGATCTGGCTGAGCATCGTGCTTACCTTGCGCACCATGGCAGTGCTGATCTGGGCCGGATGAGACTGGGTTTTCAGTTCCGGGTCATGATAAATGCCGTCGAGCTTGATTTCGTCCTGTAGATGTACCAGGAACTGGGTGGCGAGCTCCTGCGCATAGGGCGCCTGGAAGCCGACCGAATAGGTCATGCAATCGTCCTGCGCCAGCCCGTAGTGGGCGCATTGCGGCGGCAGGTAGAGCAGGTCGCCGGGGCCAGTGATCCACTCCTGTTCCGGCTGGAAATTCTTCAGGATGCGCAGCGGCGCACCGGGCAGCAGGGATTGGTCGCCCTGGGTGCTGATTTGCCAGCGGCGGTGCCCGATTCCCTGGATCAGGAAAACATCGTAGGGATCAAAATGCGGCCCGACACTGCCACCCTTGGGCGCATAGCTCACCATCAGATCATCCAGCCGGGCGCGCGGGATGAAGTTGAACTGGTCAAGCAGCTCCGCGCCTTCCGGCAGGAACAGGTTGACGCCCTGCACCAGTAGTGTCCAGCGGGTTTGCGGCAGGCGCTGGAAATCTTCGTCGCTGAACGGGCCGCGCCGCAGCAGCCATTTGTCGCCCTTGTTCTGAACCAGGCGCGCTTCAGCTTCCTCCAGGCAGGCCAGGCCGGCCAGTTCGTCCGGACTCAGCAGTCCGCCGAAACCGGGAAAGGCATTACGCACCAGCAGCGGTTTTTTCTGCCAGTATTCGTGCAGGAATTGTTGCGGCGTAAGGCCGCCGAGAAAGGGAAGTCGCATGGTCGTGCCATTCGAAATGGGAAAGCCTAAAGTATAGCAGTTTGGCAAAATCAGTTAGAATGTGCGCGCCATATCCTTTTACAAAAGATTGAGATCCCGATGCCAGAAATTGGACAACCCGCCCCCGCTTTTCGTCTGCCTGATTCCGATATGGAAATGCTGGGCCTGAAAGACTTCAAGGGCAAGAATCTGATCCTGTATTTCTATCCAAAGGACGATACACCGGGCTGCACCATCCAGGCGATCGAGTTCAGCGAACTGGAAGAAGATCTTGGTCATCTGGACACCGAGGTGCTCGGGATCAGCCGGGATGACTGCATTTCCCACGCGGCATTTCGCGACAAGCATGGCTTGTCAGTCCGTCTGCTGGCTGATACGGAGGGGGAAATGTGCGAGAAATACGGTGTTTGGCAAGAGAAAGAAAAGGACGGCGTGAAGAAAATGGGGATCGTGCGCTCCACTTTTATTATTGATAAACGGGGTGTATTGCGTCACGCGCTCTACAGCGTGAATCCCCGCGGCCATGCCGCTGAAGCGATGCGCCTCGTGAAAACCATGGAGCAAGCATGAAGATTGCAAAAAATACCGTTGTATCGATCCGTTACGAGCTGCGCAACAGCGAGGGCGAGGTGCTGGAAAACAGCGAAGAAGCCGTGAGCTACCTGCATGGCGGCTATGACGGCATATTTCCGACTGTGGAAGAGGCGCTTCAAGGCAAGGCAGTGGGTGATAAGTGTGAAATCACCCTGGAGCCGGATCACGCTTTCGGCGAATACGACGCCGATCTGGTGCGGATCGAGCCACGCAGCCAGTTTCCGGATGACAAGCTGGAAGTCGGCATGCAGTTCGAGGGCGCAGCGGATGGCACTGGGGATGGCGAGGATGACTGGATTCTCTACACCGTGACTGATGTCACCGATGACAAGGTCGTCGTGGATGGCAATCACCCCCTGGCTGGACAGCGCTTGCTGTTCAAGTGCGAGGTGACCGAAGTGCGCCCTGCCACTAAAGATGAAATCGCTCATGAGCACGCTCACGGCGAGCATGGGCACCATCACTGAGAGGGTGGGCCGTGAACGGTAAGCGGTGAGCGGAGAAACCAGGTTCGGAGCAAACTCCACTGCTCCTGCTCGCCGTCTCACCCCATTTTTTTCAGCTGATAAATCAGCTCCAGTGCTGCCTTGGGGCTGAGTTCATCCGGGTCCAGCTGTTTCAGCGCTTCAACCGCGGGATGTTCGGCTTCCTCGGCAGGGGTGGCTGCAAACAGATCCTGCTGCGGGCTGTTTTCAAAACCTTGCTGTTCCAATAGCAGCAGCCTTTTTTTGGCCTGCTGAATCACTGTTGCCGGCACTCCCGCCAGTTGTGCCACTTGCAGGCCGTAGCTCTGGCTGGCCGGCCCTTCTTCCACGCTGTGTAAAAAAACAATGCGGTCATGGTGCTCCACTGCATCGAGGTGCACGTTGGCGACTTGTCTGAATTCCTGCGCGAGCTGGGTCAGTTCGAAGTAGTGAGTGGCGAACAGGGTGTGGCATTGGGTTTTGCTGATCAACTGGCGCGCGATGGCCCAGGCCAGCGCCAGGCCGTCGAAGGTGGAAGTGCCGCGCCCGATTTCATCCAGCAGCACCAGGCTGTTTTCAGTGGCGTTGTGCAGGATGTTGGCGGTTTCCGTCATTTCCACCATGAAGGTGGAGCGCCCGCCGGCCAGGTCGTCAGAGGCGCCAATGCGGGTGAAGATCTGGTCTATCGGGCCGATGCGCGCACGCTGGGCCGGAACAAAGCTGCCGCAGTAGGCCAGCAGTACGATCAGCGCGGTCTGCCGCATGTAGGTTGATTTTCCGCCCATGTTGGGCCCGGTGATGAGCAGCATCTGGCGCGTGCGGGAAAGCCGGGCATCGTTGGCAATAAAATTGTCGGCCTGGTTTTCCACCACCAGATGACGCCCTGCCTGGATGTCGATCACGGCTTCGTCGCAGAATTCCGGCGCGCTCAGGTTCAATGCGCCGGCACGCTCGGCGAGGGCCGACAGCACGTCCAGTTCGGCCACTGTGGCGGCAATTGCCTGCAAAGCGGCAAGATGGGGCAGGAGAAGATCCAGCAGGTTTTCATACAGCAGTTTCTCACGCGCCAGCGCACGCTCAGAGGCGGACAGGGCCTTGTCTTCGAAAGCCTTCAGTTCCGGGGTGATGTAGCGCTCGGCATTTTTCAGGGTCTGGCGGCGGCGGTAATCTTCCGGAACATTGTCCGCCTGGGCGCGGCTGACCTCGATATAGAAGCCGTGCACACGGTTGTATTCGACCTTGAGATTGGCGATTCCGCTACGTTCGCGTTCGCGGCTTTCCAGGTCCAGCAGGAAATCGCCGCAATTGCTCTGGATGGCGCGCAACTCGTCCAGTTCGGCGTCATATCCGGTGGCGATGACGCCGCCTTCGCGCAGCACGCTGCTGGGCTCCTCCATGATCGCCAGGCGCAAGGTATCGGTGATGTGCTGCGGCGCTTCGGTGGCGAGGTTAAGCTCCCTGAGGCGCGGGCTGTCGAGATCGTTCAGGACGTCCTGCAACTGGGGTAGCAGGGCCAGGCTGTCGCGCAAGCCGGACAGGTCGCGCGGACGGGCGCTGCGCAAGGCGATACGCCCGGTGATGCGCTCGATGTCCGCGCACTGCCGCAGAATTTTGTAAATGCTCTGGCCGGGCGCGCTGCCGCCATCGCCCTGCAGCGTGGCGATGGCGTCCTGGCGACCGCGCAGGGTGCCATAGTCGCGCAGCGGATGGTGCAGCCAGTGGCGCAGGGCCCGGCTGCCCATGCCGGTGGCGCAGGTATCGAGCATGGAGAGCAGGGTGGGCGCCGCTTCGCCGCGCAGGGTTTCGCTGATTTCCAGATTGCGCCGCGCTGCCGCGTCGAGCCGCACGAAGTCGCTCTCGCGCTCCACGGAGAGGCCCTGAATATGGGGCAGCTTGCCGCATTGCGTGGTCTGGGCGTACTCCAGCAGTGCGCCGGCGGCGGCTATCGCCGGATTCAAACCGGTGCAGCCGAAGCCATCCAGGTCGCGTGTGCCGAACTGGGCCGTGAGCTTGTTGCGGGCGGAATCCAGGTCGAATTGCCAGGGCGCCAGCGCCTTGGTGGCGCACTTTGTACTGGCCAGGGCGGCATGGGTGAAGCCGTCCGGGTACAGGATTTCCGACGGGCCGAGCCGTTCCAGCGTCGCGGCAAGCTGTTCCGGTGCCATTTCCATCAATGTGAAGCGGCCGCTGGCCAGGTTCAGCCAGGCTGCGCCGAGCTGGCTCTTGTTGGCTGTGACAGCCAGCAGCAGGCTGTCGCGCTTGTCGTCAAGCAGGGCGGCATCGGTGAGCGTTCCGGGCGTGATGATGCGCGCCACCTTGCGCTCCACCGGGCCTTTCGAGGTGGCCGGGTCGCCCACCTGCTCGCAGATGGCAACGGCTTCCCCCAGATTGACCAGCTTGGCGAGGTATTGCTCGGCCGCATGATAGGGCACGCCCGCCATCTTGATCGGCTCGCCCGCGGAAGCGCCGCGCGTGGTGAGAGTAATGCCCAGGAGCTGCGCCGCCCGTTCAGCATCGCTGAAAAATAGTTCGTAAAAATCTCCCATGCGGTAAAACAGCAGCATGCCGGGGTGTTCTGCCTTGATGCGCAGGTACTGCACCATCATGGGAGTATGTTTTGCAATGTCCTTGCTTGATTCCATAGCGGGGTATTTTTGCGCGTAATTCAATTAAAGCCGGATTTTAACCGCATACCTTGAGGCAAGGGATGAAAAACGTGCTGTGCTTTTGCTTTGTACTTTATTCCTGAGACAGGCACCGGGTAGAATGCCGCTTTCTCTCGACGTTTTCTGATTTGATAACACTCATCAACGGCACCCCTTCGGATCTAGTGCCTGCCAATGACCGCGGCCTGCTTTACGGGGATGGCGTGTTCCGCACCCTGAAACGGGTGGGGGGCGTTTCGCGCTGCTGGCCGAGGCAATATGCCAAGCTGGCGGCGGATTGCGCGGCGCTCAATTTGCGCTGCCCCGATGCGGCCCTGCTGGCGGCAGAGCTGGCGCAATTGCCGCCGGACTGCGTGGCCAAGATTATTGTCACGCGCGGGCCGGGGGCGCGGGGTTATGCCGTTGCGGTGGACGCCATGCCAACCCGCATCGTGACGGCAAGCGCTCTGCCGGATTACCCTGCCAGCTATTCCATAAGCGGGGTGAAGGTACATCTGTGCCACCTGCGTCTGGCTTCCCAGCCCCGTCTGGCGGGGGTAAAACATCTCAATCGGCTGGAAAACGTGCTGGCGCGGATGGAATGGAATGACGCGTCGATTGCGGAAGGTATACTGCTGGACGAGGCGGGTAGCGTGATCGAAGGCACCATGAGCAATGTGTTCTGTTATCGTGCGGGGCGGCTTCACACCCCTGACTTGAGCAACTGTGGCGTGGCGGGGGTGCAGCGCGATCGCATTCTGGCCTTTGCTGAGGAACTGGGACTGACGGTCATGGTTGCGCCGCTTTCGCTGGATGCCTTGATGATGGCGGAGGAAGTGATGCTATGCAACAGTGTCATCGGCGTGTGGCAAGTGCGGGAATTCAATGGCCGGGTATGGCATAGTGGTGCTATCAGCGCTTGCTTGAGGTCGCTGCTGGAAGAACGGGATGATTAAGAATCTGCTTCGACTTGCCGTGCTGGTGATGCTGCTGACAGCAGGGTGGGCAATCTATTTTGTCGCCACGCCGCTGCAATTGCCAAGCACGCCTTATGGCTTTACCCTCAAGCATGGCAGTTCCCTGCGCAGCGTGGCGCGCCAACTGGTGGACGCCAACGTGCTGAAAGAGCCATGGGGTTTTACCGTGCTGGTTCGCGTGATGGGCAAGGCAGGCGAACTCAAGGCAGGAAATTATTACCTGGAAAGCAATCCCACCCCGCTCCAGTTGTTCCGCATGGTGACCCGTGGTGACGTGAGCCAGAGCGAAATCACCCTGATTGAGGGTTGGAACTTCAAGCGCATGCGTCAGGCTTTGAACGAACACCCGGCGATTCGTCACGACTCTGAACACATGAGCGAACAGGAAATCCTGGAAAAAATTGGTGCACGGGAAACGCTGGCGGAGGGGCTATTTTTTCCCGATACCTACTATTTCAGCAGCGGCATGAGCGATCTGGATATCCTCAGGCGCGCCTACCAGACGATGCAGAAGCGCCTTGAGGCCGCGTGGGCGGAACGTGACCCCCTGCTGCCCTACCACACGCCTTATGAAGTGCTGATCATGGCATCCATCGTCGAGAAAGAAACGGGGCAGGCGTTTGAGCGGCCAATAATCGCCGGGGTGTTCGTCAACCGCCTGCGCATCAATATGCGCCTGCAGACCGACCCGACGGTAATTTACGGCATGGGCGACAACTTCGACGGTAACCTGCGCCGCACCGACCTGCTGACGGATACGCCATATAATACCTATACTCGCTTCGGTCTGCCGCCGGCGCCGATCGCCATGCCAGGCTGGGGGGCGCTACAGGCCGCCGTGCATCCGGCAACGACGAAAGCACTGTATTTTGTTGGCAAGGGCAACGGCACGCACAAGTTTTCCAACAGTCTGGAAGAACACAATCTGGCTGTGGCACGTTATCAGCTAGGTCGTAAACGGGGAGCGCAAAATTAAAGGGAAATTCATTACGCTGGAAGGCATCGATGGGGCGGGAAAAAGCACCCATCTCGCCTGGTTGGCAGAAACCTTGACTGAGCGCGGGCAGGCCGTGGTGGTGACCCGCGAACCGGGTGGCACGCCGCTTGGGGAAACCCTGCGCGGACTATTGCTGAATCATGATATGCATCTGGAGACCGAGGCGCTGCTGATGTTTGCCGCGCGGCGCGAGCACTTGGCGCAGGTCATCCTGCCGGCGCTTGAGATGGGAAAGTGGGTCATTTCCGACCGTTTTACCGATGCCAGTTTTGCCTATCAGGGCGGCGGGCGCGGCATTGCCGAATCGCGCCTGCGTATCCTGGAGGACTGGGTGCAGCAGGACCTGCAGCCGGATCTGACCCTGCTCTTCGACGTGCCGCTGGAAGTGGCGCGCCAGCGCCTTTCCGCCAGTACCACGCTGGACCGCTTCGAGCAGGAACGGCAGGATTTCTTCCAGCGCGTGCGGCAGGCTTACCTTTCCCGCGCGGCGCAGTTTCCGGAGCGCATCCGTGTTATCGATTCGACACGCACAGTGCCGCAAATCCGCGCGGAACTCGAAACCCTGATTGGCGGACTGTAAGGCCATGGCGATCTTCCCATGGCAAACGGAGACCTGGCGCCAGATCAATGCGATGCGCCAGAGCCTGCCTCATGCACTGTTGTTTCAGGGGCGCAAAGGCGTGGGCAAACTCCAGTTTGCGCGCACGCTGGCGCACGGTTTGCTATGCGAAACGCCGCAACCCTCCGGCGAGGGGTGCGGAAAGTGCCTTGCCTGCGGCTGGTTGGCGCAAGGGAATCATCCGGATTTCCGTAGTGTGGAGCCGGAGGCACTGACCGAAACCGATGAAGACAAGCCAGCGAAGGGCAAGAAACCCAGCCATGAAATCAAGATCGAGCAGATCCGGGAACTGGCCGGGCTGGTCAACCTCAGCACGCATCGCGACGGGATGCGCGTGGTTCTGATTCACCCGGCGGAAGCGATGAATAGCAATGCTGCCAATGCCTTGCTGAAAACACTGGAAGAGCCGCCCCCGCATACCTTGATCATTCTCGTGACACATCAGGCACAATTCCTGCTGCCTACGGTGCGGAGCCGCTGCCTCAAGCTGACTTTTGCCGTGCCGCCAACGGAGCAATCCATGAACTGGCTGCGTCACCAGGGCTTGGCCGATCCGGCGCCATTTCTGGCGCAGGCAGGCTATGCGCCGCTGGTGGCGCTGGAAATGTCCATGGACGAATTGCAGGAACATCGCCAGGGTTTTTTGTCCCAACTTGCACGGCCCCAGGCGCTTGACCCCATCGTACTGGCGGAAAAAAGCGAGAAGCTGGATATGGTTAACCTGGTGAAGTGGTTGCAGCAATGGGTCTATGACCTGATTGGCTGCCGTTTGAGCGGCCTGATCCGCTACCAGCCGGATTTCGCTGCCGAAGTACGGGCGCTGGCGCCACACATCCGCTTGCATGCCGCCCTGATGTTGCAGAAGGAATTGCTGGCGGCACAAAGAATTGTGCATCATCCGCTGAATACCCAGTTGTTTCTTGAACAATTATTGCTATCCTATATGCAGTTAATGAACCCGATTGAGTCCGACCATGGCTGAAGCCGAAAGCAAGGCCCCTATTGCACGCCCTGGGGTGTTGTCCCTGAGCATTAAGGAAAAACCGGCGCTTTACGCCGCCTACATGCCTTTTCTAAAGGGGGGCGGTATCTTTATTCCGACCACCAAGGCGTATCGTCTGGGGGACGAAGTCTTCATGCTCCTGACCCTGATGGATGACCCCAACAAGCTGCCGGTGGCGGGCAAGGTGGCGTGGATTACGCCGGCCGAGGCGCAGGGCAACAAGTCCCAGGGAATCGGCGTGCAGTTTTCCGACAATGAAAGCGGTATTGCCGCGCGCAACAAGATCGAGGGCTTGCTGGGCGGCAACCTCAAGTCCACTAGACCGACTCATACCATGTAACGGTGAGGAGTGAGCGGTAAGCAGTGAGTGGACAGTGGTTGCGCTTTTGACTTTTCTGCTTACCCTTCACCCCTTACTTCTCACTTTATTTAAATGTTCATCGATTCCCACTGCCACATCAATTTCCCCGGCCTGGCCGAGCGCATGCCGGATTTGCTGCAAGCCATGGCGCACAACCAGGTGACCCACGCCCTGTGCGTCAGCGTCGAACTGGCGGCTTTCCCGCAGATCCTCGATCTGGCGGAGCAGCACCCCAATATCCTGGCTTCGGTCGGTGTGCATCCCGACCACGAGGACTGCGGAGAGCCGGATGTCGAGCAGTTGCTTGCCCTGGCGAACCACCCCAAGGTGATTGCCGTGGGCGAAACCGGGCTCGATTATTTTCGCCTCACGGGCGACCTGGAATGGCAGCGCGAGCGCTTTCGCATCCATATCCGTGCTGCGCTGGCAAGCGGCAAGCCGCTCATCATCCATACCCGCGCAGCGGCTGAAGATACCTTGCGCATCATGCGCGAGGAGGGCGCGGAGCGGGTTGGCGGGGTGATGCACTGCTTCACCGAAAGCATGGCCGTGGCGGAGCAGGCGATGGCGCTGAATTTTTATATTTCATTCTCCGGCATCGTGACTTTCAAGAAAGCGCTGGAACTGAAGGAGGTGGCGAGGTGCGTACCCCTCGAGCGCATGCTGATCGAAACCGATGCGCCTTATCTGGCCCCCGTCCCCTATCGCGGCAAGACCAACGAACCCGCCTATGTGCGCCATGTGGCCGAGGAGATCGCCCATTTGCGCGGCATCAGCCTCGAGGAAGTGGGCGTTGCCACGACGCGCAATTTTTTCGAACTGTTCCGGGCCGCAGAGACATGGAGGTAATCTTCCTCGGTACCGGCTCCAGCGCCGGCACGCCGGTGATCGGCTGCGGCTGCGATACCTGTCTTTCAGCCGACCCGCGCAACCAGCGCACGCGCTGTTCGATCGCGCTGAAAATGGAACATGGCGCCGTTCTGCTGGTGGATACCGGGCCGGACCTGCGGTTGCAGGCCTTGCGCGAGAAACTCACCCGCGTGGATGCGGTGCTCTACACCCACTATCACGCCGACCACCTCAACGGCCTCGATGATCTGCGCAGCTTCTGCCATCTTCAGCGCCAGCCGATCCCGGTGTATGGCAACGAGGCAACCATGCTGGGCATCGTGCAGCGCTTCGGCTATGCTTTCCCACGCCACGAACAGCATCACTGGGACAAGCCGGTGCTCAGAGCGCATGCGATTGACGCCCCCTTTATCGCGGGCGGCGTGGAGGTGGTGCCGGTGCCGGTGATGCATGGAAAATACGAGATCCTGGCCTACCGCATTGGCAACATGGCCTACCTGACAGATGTGTCGGATATTTCGCCAGCCAGCCTGGAAAAGTTGCAGGGGCTGGATTATTTGCTGCTGGACTGCCTGCGTTACCGTCCTCACCCCACGCACTTCAGCATGGAGGAGGCGGTCGCGTGGGCGGAAAAAATCGGCGCGCGCGAGACCTACCTGATACACATGACACATGAACTGGAGTTTTCCGAATTGAGCGCTCTGCTTCCTGCCAATGTGCGCCCAGCCTATGACGGATTGCGCCTGCGATGCTGATGCTGCGACGCCTTGCCGTGTGGCTGATGTTGCCCTGCCTGATCCTGGCCTTGCCGGTTTGCGCCGAAGCGGGCACAGCCGTGGACAACATGTTTATCGCGATCAAGAATGGCGATGCGGATGCCGTGGAACAACTGTTGCGGCAGGGCGTGGACCCCAATGTGCAGGACGAACAGGGTTACACCGCCCTGATGATGGCTGCGCGCGAGGGTTCGCCGGAAGTCGCGCGGCGGTTGCTGGCGCATGGCGCCAGGGTGTACCAGAGAAATCTCTACGGGGAAACGGCGGTGATGCTTGCCGCTTACAATGGCCATAACCGGTTGATCGATCTGCTGGTGGCGCAGGGCGCGGCGCTTGGCGCCAACAGCACCGGCTGGAACCCGCTGATCTATGCGGCCTATGCGGGCCATGCCGACACGGTCAGGCTGCTGCTGGCCTATGGGGTGCCGGTTGACAGCCAGACGGATGGCGGCCTTTCCGCGCTGATGCTGGCCGCAAAACAGGGCTGCATCGATTGCGTCACGTTTCTGCTGCGTATGGGTGCAGACCCCAATCTGCGCAGCAAAAACGGCCAGACAGCGCTGGAAATGGCGCTGAGTGTAGGGAATACCGACATTGGCGAGTTGCTGAAGCAGGCCGCGAAAATCAGAAAAGAACATAGACCGATTGAATAGCAGGGGCTGAATATGCTACTATCGCGGCCCGATTTGGCTGGTTTGTGATGCAGCTGGATCTAGATGCCGCCGCAGGGCGGAAATACGCACATCTGTCCCGTTAAGGGTGCTCGCCGGATAATTCTTCCGGGGAGTCGCATGCGGACGGATGGAGGCTTAACCCTTAAAGGAGTTTTACCATGTCAGTAACTATGCGCCAAATGCTCGAAGCAGGCGTTCATTTCGGTCACCAGACCCGCTACTGGAACCCCAAGATGGCCCCGTACATCTTCGGTGACCGCAACAAGATTCATATCGTGAACCTGGAGAAATCGCTTCCGATGTACGAAGAGGCGATCAAGTTCGTGCGCAAGCTGGCCACCAACAAGGGCAACATCCTGTTCGTCGGCACCAAGCGCCAGGCTCGCGAGATCGTCAAGGAAGAGGCTGCACGCGCCGGTGCGCCTTATGTGGATTACCGCTGGCTGGGCGGCATGCTCACCAACTTCAAGACGGTGAAGCAGTCCATCAAGCGCCTCAAGGAAATGGAAGCCATGATTGAAGATGGCAGCATTGAGCGCCTGTCGAAGAAAGAAGCGCTGGGATTCAAGCGCGAAATGATCAAGCTGGAGCGCAGCCTGGGCGGGATCAAGGAAATGGGCGGCTTGCCGGATGCCATGTTCGTGATCGACGTCGGCTACGAGAGTGGTGCCATTACCGAAGCCAAAAAACTGGGTATCCCGGTGATTGGTATCGTGGATACGAATAACTCCCCAGCAGGTGTGGATTACGTGATTCCGGGCAACGACGATTCGAGCAAGGCGATTCGCCTTTACGCTCAGGGCATGGCCGATGCGATTCTGGAAGGCCGCAGTCAGGTCGTTACGGATATCATCAAAGGCGATGAGTTCGTCGAGGTGAGTGACGCGGAACAGACAGCGGGTTGATCTTCCGCAGAAAAGGGGCGGAAGCCCCTTTTTTTAGCTTTGGGTATTTCAAGAAATTTAGGAGTTGAAAATGGCGGACATTACCGCGGGTATGGTTAAAGAACTGCGCGAGCTGACGGGCTTGGGCATGATGGAATGCAAGAAGGCGCTGACCGAGACGGATGGCGACTTGAAAGCGGCGGAAGAGCTGCTGCGGATCAAGAGTGGCGCCAAGGCTAACAAGGCGGCCAGCCGTGTGGCTGCTGAGGGTATCGTGGGCAGTTTCATCAGCGCTGACGGCCACAAGGGTGCGCTGGTGGAAGTGAACTGCGAAACCGACTTCGTCTCCAAAAACGAAGATTTTGCCGCCTTCGCCAAGGCACTGGCGCAAATGGTTGCAGAGCAGGGCATTGAAGACATCGATGCGCTGACCGCTGCCAAGCTGCCTTCCGGCCAGACCGTGGAAGAAACCCGCCAGGCCCTGATCATGAAGCTGGGTGAGAACATCGCCCTGCGCCGTCTGGTGCGCGCCGAAACCTCCGGCAAGCTGACCACCTATCTGCACGGCACACGCATTGGCGTGATGGTGGACAGCACCGGTGGCGACGAGCAACTGGGCAAGGATATCGCCATGCATATCGCCGCCAGCAAGCCGGTTTGCGTATCCAAGGACCAAGTGCCTGCGGAGCTGCTGGAAAACGAGCGCAAGATTTTCTCCGCCCAGGCAGCCGAATCCGGCAAGCCAGCCGACATCATCGCCAAAATGGTGGAAGGCCGTATTGCCAAATACCTGGCGGAAGTGACCCTGATGGGCCAGCCTTTCGTCAAGGACCCGGACCAGACCGTGGAAAAGCTGCTGGCTTCCAAGAAAGCCACTGTGAGCGCATTCACGATGTTTGTGGTGGGTGAGGGCATCGAGAAGAAAGTGGTGGATTACGCCGCTGAAGTCGCAGCCGCAGCGAAGGTGTAAGCCATGACCGCCCCCGCCTACAAGCGCATTATGCTCAAGTTGTCCGGCGAAGCCCTGATGGGCGAGGACAGTTACGGTATCAATCGTCCCACCATCGATCGCATCGTCGGGGAAGTGGCCGAAGTGGTGCGCATGGGTGTGCAGGTGGGGGTGGTCATCGGTGGCGGCAATATATTTCGTGGCGTGGCCCCCGGCGCTGCCGGCATGGATCGCGCCACCGCAGATTACATGGGCATGCTGGCCACGGTCATGAATGCCCTCGCGTTGCAGGACGCCATGCGCCAAATCGGCTTGGTGAGCCGGGTGCAAACCGCATTGGCCATCGAGGCGGTAGCCGAGCCCTATATTCGCGGCAAGGCTATCCGCTATCTGGAAGAAGGCAAGGTGGTGATTTTCGGTGCCGGCACAGGCAATCCGTTTTTTACTACCGATACCGCCGCCGCCTTGCGCGGCATGGAGGTCGGGGCGGAAATCGTGCTCAAGGCCACCAAGGTGGACGGCGTCTACACAGATGATCCG
This sequence comes from Sulfurimicrobium sp., assembly GCA_030652035.1. Taxonomy (GTDB): domain Bacteria; phylum Pseudomonadota; class Gammaproteobacteria; order Burkholderiales; family Sulfuricellaceae; genus Sulfurimicrobium. The sequence continues at coordinate 38,092 of JAUSBJ010000045.1, read as the reverse complement.
AAAACCAACCCGGAAGCCATGCGCTATCAGCAACTCAGTTTCGACGAAGCGATTGCCCGCAATCTCAAGGTCATGGATGCGACCGCACTGGCCCTGTGCCGCGATCAGAGCATGCCGCTTGCCGTGTTCAGCATCTTCAAACCGGGCGCGCTCAAGCGGGTGGTCATGGGCGAGGACGAAGGTACGCGGGTATATTGTTAGGCAGCCCCTTTGGGGGTTGCAAGACTGAAGGATACTAGAACATGATTTCAGACCTTAAAAAAACTGCTGAACAGAAAATGCAGAAGTCCCTTGAGGCACTCAAGGCAGATCTGGCCAAAGTGCGCACCGGACGCGCCCATACCGGCATTCTGGATCACGTGATGGTCGACTATTATGGCAGTGCGACGGCCATCAATCAGATCGCCAACGTGACCCTGATCGACTCGCGCACCATCGGTGTTGCGCCGTGGGAAAAGAAAATGGTCGGGGCTGTGGAAAGGGCTATCCGCGATTCAGATCTTGGGCTCAACCCGTCTTCCCAGGGGGACCTGATCCGTGTGCCGATGCCTGCCTTGACCGAGGAGCGGCGCCGCGAACTGATCAAGGTGGTCAAGCATGAAGGCGAGGGCGCCAAGGTGGCGATCCGCAACATCCGCCGTGATGCCAATGCCCACCTCAAGGATCTGCTCAAGGACAAGGAGATCAGCGAGGATGATGATCGCCGTGCGCAGGATGACATTCAGAAAATCACTGACCGCTACGTGGCGGAAGTGGATAAAATGCTGCAGGTCAAAGAAACCGAACTGATGGCCATTTGAGCCATATCCAGTGCTACATTTAAAAAGCTCGACCCGCGAAATTCCTGCGGTGTCGCACATCCCACGGCATATCGCCATCATCATGGACGGCAATGGCCGTTGGGCAAAAAAACGCCACTTGCCGCGCGTAATGGGCCACAAACGCGGCCTGGAGACGGTTCGGGAGATGGTCAAATACTGTATCGAACGCGGCGTCGAATATCTCACCCTGTTTGCTTTCAGTAGTGAAAACTGGCGCCGTCCGGAAGAGGAAGTTTCCTTCCTGATGCAGCTTTTCATGCTGGCCCTGGAAAAAGAAGTCAGCAAACTCCACCAGAACGGTGTTTGCCTCAAGGTTATCGGGGATCTTTCCCGCTTTGAGCCTCGCTTGGTCGATCTGGTGCGTAAGGCAGAAAAGCTTACAGAGAATAACGCCAAACTGACCTTGACCATCGCCGCCAACTACGGTGGGCGCTGGGATATCATGCAGGCCGTGCAGTCCATGCTGAAAGCCCGCCCCGAGCTGGCTGCCGGTTTTGTCGAGGCCGATTTGCAGCCCTACCTTTGCATGCCTTATGCGCCTGAACCTGATTTGTTCATTCGCACGGGTGGAGAGGAGCGCATCAGCAATTTCCTGTTGTGGCAACTGGCGTATTCGGAGCTCTATTTCACCGAAGTGTTGTGGCCGGATTTCAATGCGGCCGAGCTCGACCGGGCGATTCATTCCTACCAGCAGCGCGAACGCCGTTTCGGGCGCACCAGCGAGCAATTGACGAGCCATGCTTAAAACTCGGGTGATCACCGCTATCGCCTTGCTGTTCGGTGTGCTGTTCGGGCTTTTTTTCCTGCCTAGCCTGTACTGGGGCTGGCTGACCCTGGGTGTTATTGCCATCGGCGCCTGGGAATGGGGCGCTATGGCCGCCTACCCAAAAGCCGGACGATGGGCTTATCTGCTTTTGACCATTGTTTTAGGCTTGTCTTTTTTTGCCCTGAACGCGCGAGTGGAAGAGGCCTACCTCCTTGCCGTAGCCTTCTGGCTGCTGCTGGTTTTTCCCTGGCTGCTGTTGGGCTGGAAGGTGCGCCATCCTGCTCTGCTGGCTGCAACGGGGTGGATGGTTCTGTTTCCTACCTGGTTTGCCCTGATGGATTTTCATGCCATGCGCCCAGCGCTGCTGTTCGGCCTGTTGGCGGTGGTGGCAGTGGCTGACATTGGCGCCTATTTTTCAGGGCGTGCGTTCGGGAAACACAAGCTTGCTCCCTCCATCAGTCCGGGCAAGACCTGGGAGGGTGTTGTCGGCGGCCTTCTGGGCGTGGCTCTGTATGGTGCGCTGTGGGTTTGGATGGAAAGCATTCTGGGCGTTCCTTTCCCGGGTTTTATTCTGGTGCTGGCCATGGCAAGCCTGAGCGTGGTGGGAGACCTGTTCGAATCCTGGCTCAAGCGACAGGCGGGGATCAAGGATAGTGGCCATATTCTGCCTGGGCATGGGGGCGTGCTGGACCGCTTGGATGGAATGACGGCGGCTCTCCCGCTGGCCGCAGCTGTATATTTTGCTTCTGGGTCTTTCTGAATCATGCCTGATAAACAAAAAATTACCGTGCTCGGTTCCACCGGATCGATTGGCGTCAGCACTCTGGATGTCATTGCACGTCACCCTGGCCTGTTCCGGGTGGTCGCGCTAACTGCCAATACCCAGGTCGACAAATTATTCCAGCAATGCCTGCAATTCGAACCGGAATTCGCGGTATTGCTGGACGAGGATGCTGCGCAGCAACTGCACAAGAGAATTGCTGCGGCGGGCCTCGCGACCGAGGTGTTGCACGGGGTTGGGGCGCTGGAGCGGGTTTCATCCCTGCCCCAGGTGGATAGCGTCATGGCTGCAATTGTCGGTGCTGCGGGTTTGCGCCCATCGCTGGCTGCGGCGCGCGCGGGCAAGAAGATTCTGCTCGCGAATAAAGAGACTTTGGTAATGTCCGGTCGCGTATTCATGGATGCGGTGCGGGAAAGTGGCTCGGAGCTTCTGCCGATTGACAGCGAACACAATGCCATTTTCCAGTCCCTGCCGCGCGATTTCGGGCGCGGACTGAGTGCGGTCGGCGTGACGCGCATTCTGCTCACGGCTTCCGGCGGCCCCTTCCGCAGCAAGGCATTGTCCGATCTGGAATACGTGACGCCGGCGCAGGCCTGCGCCCACCCCAACTGGTCGATGGGGCGCAAGATTTCCGTGGATTCCGCCAGCATGATGAACAAGGGGCTTGAAGTCATCGAAGCGCACTGGCTGTTCGATGCTCCTGCCGATCGTATCCAGGTGGTGGTTCACCCCCAGAGCGTGATTCACTCCATGGTGGAGTATGCAGATGGTTCAGTGCTCGCCCAGTTGGGTAATCCTGACATGCGCACGCCGATTGCTTATGCGCTGGGCTTTCCGGATCGTATTGGTGCCGGGGTTGCGCCGCTCGACCTGTTCAAGATTGCCCGCCTGGATTTCGAGGAGCCGGACATGACGCGCTTCCGCTGCCTTGATCTGGCCTATCAGGCCCTGCGCTCTGGCGGGACTGCTCCGGCGATTCTCAATGCTGCCAATGAAGTGGCGGTGGCGGCTTTCCTCGATGAAAAACTCCCATTCCTCGGCATTCCGTCCGTGATCGAGCATGCGCTGGAGCAGATCAGCGCAGCGCCGGTGAATTGCCTGGAAGATGTTCAGCAAGCCGATCAACTGGCGCGCGAAATCGCTATGCAAAGCGTTCACAGTCAGGGAAAGATCAGCCATTCACCTTTCACTCTTCACGCCTCACTTAAAACATGAGCCTGCTTTTTACCCTTGCCGCATTTGCCCTGGCCCTGGGCGTCCTGATCGTGGTGCACGAGCTGGGGCACTACTGGGTGGCGCGCTGGTGCGGCGTGAAAGTGCTGCGCTTTTCGATCGGCTTCGGCAAGCCCCTGGCGGTCTGGAAATCCGGCGGCGACGGCACGGAATGGGCTTTGGCCGCCTTCCCTCTGGGAGGCTACGTCAAGATGCTGGACGAGCGCGAAGGCGAGGTGGCGGCGCATGAATTGCCGCGCGCCTTCAACCGGCAATCGGTGTGGCGGCGCATCCTGATTGTGGCGGCCGGGCCGGTGGCCAATTTCCTGCTAGCCATTGTCTTGTACTGGTTCCTGTTCATTAGCGGGGTGCCGGGCTTGAAGCCTGTGCTGGGCCAGCCCGCTCCCGGCAGCCCGGCAGCTGTGGCGGGTTTCCAGCCGGGAGAAGTGATGACTTTGATTGACGGGGAGGCCGTGGTGACCTGGCAGGATGCGCGCTGGTTGTTGCTCAAGCTGGTCATGAGCAAGCAGGGCGTGAAAATCGAGACCCGCAATGATCGCGGTGAAATCCAGTTTCGTGTTCTGGAAACCGCGAGCCTGACGGCAGAGGATCTGGATGGCGATTTCCTTGAGAAATTGGGATTGACTCATTTCCGTCCTTTGGTGCGTCCAGTCATCGGCAAGCTGGTGCCAGATGGGGCAGCGGAGAAGGCCGGCCTGCAGACAGGAGATGAAATCACAGCTGTCAATGGCAAGGCTGTGGCTCGCTGGGAAGATCTGGTGCAGTGGGTGAGAGATCATCCGGAGCGTGCCCTTGCATTTGAAATTCAGCGCGGCAAACAGTTATTGGAAATACACGTGACGCCTTCTGCCGCGACCGAACAGAGCAAGATGGTGGGGAAAATTGGTGCAGCGCCGGAGCTGGATGCCGAACTGGGTAAAAAGCTCCTGACGGAAGTGCGTTACCCGCCGTTCAAGGCGCTGGGTGCGGCGCTGCACAAAACCTGGGATACCTCGGTGTTCAGCCTGAATATGCTGGGTCGTATGGTGGTGGGGCAGGTGTCGCTCAAGAACATCAGCGGGCCTATTACGATTGCAGATTATGCCGGCCAGTCGGCGCACATGGGCTGGCTGCCTTATCTGAGCTTTCTGGCGTTGATCAGCATCAGTCTGGGCGTGCTCAATTTGTTGCCCATCCCCTTATTGGATGGCGGGCATTTGATGTATTATATGGCCGAAATCCTGAAGGGAAGCCCTGTTTCTGAGCGTGCCATGGCAATCGGCCAGCAGGCCGGGATGGCGCTATTGATGGCGCTCATGGCTTTCGCCTTTTACAACGATATTAACCGTTTGCTTTCCGGCCAATAATGAAAAAAAACATCCCGTTACTGATCGCCGCTCTGTACGCGACTTCAGCTGCTGCCGTTGAACCCGTTGTGGTCAAGGATATCCGCGTTGAAGGCATTCAGCGTACCGAAGCGGGCACGGTATTCAGCTATCTGCCGGTCAAGGTTGGGGATACGCTGGACGATGAAAAGGCTGCTGCAGCGATCAAGGCGCTTTATGCTACCGGCTTCTTCAAGGATGTGCGCCTGGAGTCGGATAATGGTGTGCTGGTGGTGGTGCTGCAGGAACGTCCAGCCATTGCCCAGGTGGATATTGTCGGCAGCAAGGAATTCAGCAAGGACCAGCTCAAGGATGGCCTTAAAATGGCCGGCCTGGCAGAATCCAAGATTTTTGACAAGGCTTTGCTCGATCGCGCCGAGCAGGAGTTGAAGCGGCAATATTTCAGCCGCGGCAAGTATGGCGTGACGATTACTATCACGGTAACGCCGCTGGAGCGAAACCGCGTAGCGATCAGCTTCGATATTTCTGAAGGCGAAATCGCCAAGATCAAGCAGATCAACATTGTGGGCAATGAAACCTTCAAGGAAAAGGAATTGCTTGAGCAGTTCGTGCTATCCACCTCGGGCTGGATGACCTGGTACAGCAAAAATGACCAGTATTCCAAGCAGAAGTTGTCTGCGGATCTGGAAACGTTGCGTTCCTTTTATCTGAACCGCGGTTATCTCGAATTCAATGTGGCATCCACTCAAGTATCGATTTCGCCCGACAAGAACGATATCTACATCACCATCAATGTATATGAAGGTACAAAGTACACGATTTCCGATGTCAAGCTGGCGGGAGAGTTGCTGGCGCCGGAAGAGGATCTCAATAAGCTGATCAAGGTGAAAGCCGGTGATGTTTTTTCTCGCGAAAAACTGACCGAGTCCAGCAAGGCTATCAGCGATCGCCTGGGTAATGACGGATACGCCTTCGCCAACGTCAACGCGGTTCCTGAAATCAACAAGGAAAAAGGAACGGCAGCCTTCACCTTTTTTCTGGATCCGGGGCGTCGCGTCTATGTGCGGCGTATCAACATGGCCGGCAATACCAAGACCCGCGATGAAGTGCTGCGGCGCGAAATGCGCCAGATCGAGGGTGGTTGGTATGCGGCTGACAAGATCACCCGCTCGCGCGAAAGGCTGCAACGGCTGGGATATTTTTCCGATGTCAACGTTGAAACGCCCGCTGTTCCAGGAACTACGGACCAGGTGGACCTGAATTACAGCGTGACCGAAAAGCCGACTGGAAGCATCATGGCGGGTGCCGGATTTTCCAGTTCGCAGGGTATTGTGCTGAGTGGATCCATTTCTCAACAGAACGTGTTCGGCAGCGGTAATTTTCTTGCCGCGCAAATCAACAGCGGCAGCATCAACAAAATTTACTCGCTGTCCTATACCAACCCGTATTTCACCGATAATGGTGTAAGTCGTGGTTTCGATGTTTACAAGCGCGATCTCAATCCGTCGCGACTGTCGACGATCAGTAGTTATAAAACCTCGACACTGGGCGGCGGCATTCGCTTTGGTATTCCTTTGAACGAGAAAGATACAGTCAGCATGGGGCTGGCGCTGGAAAAAATTGATACCACTGTTAATGAAAACAGCGCACAACGTTTCATCGATTTTGTAAACCTGTTTGGTGACAGCGTCAAAACCGCACGTGCGGATCTTGGCTGGGCGCGCGATACACGCGATAGCCTTCTTTATCCTACGAGCGGTAGTTTGCAGCGCGTATATGGCGAAGTCGGGCTGCCGGGTTTGGATCTTGAGTATTACAAGGTTTCGTATCAGCACCAGCATCTGCAAACTTTTGCCAAAAAATATACCTTGTTGCTGAATGGAGAAGTGGGTTATGCCGATGGCTATGGCAACAAGACGCTGCCTTTCTTCAAGAATTTCTACGCGGGCGGTATAGGCTCGGTTCGTGGCTACCGCACCAGTTCACTTGGACCGCGCGATGAATTCAATAATGCGGTAGGGGGCACCAGCCGGATCGTGGGCACGGCAGAACTGATGTTCCCCTTCCCCGGATTGACTACCGACAAATCTGTGCGTCTGGGTGTGTTCGTGGATGGCGGCATGGTGTTTGGCAAGGGCGATAAAATCGATGTTGGTGAGATGCGCTATGCAGGCGGTCTGTCGCTGAGCTGGTTTTCCCCCATCGGCCCGCTGAAATTCAGTCTGGCGCGCCCGCTCAACAAGAAAGAAAATGACAAGACCGAAGTGTTCCAGTTCCAAATGGGTACCGTATTTTAAGATTTAGGAGAATTGAAGTGAAAAAGATTGGCATGACGATACTTGCCCTGTCACTGATGCACATTGGTGCCGTGGCTGCCGCTACCGAATTCAAGATTGGTTTTGTTAACACCGAGCGCGTGTTCCGCGAGGCGGCACCTGCCCAGAAGGCGCAGAAAAAGCTGGAGAAAGAGTTTGCCGTCCGCGATCAGGAACTGCAAAAGATGGCGAAACAGGCCAAGGATCTGCAGGCATATCTGGAACGGGAAGGCGTAACGATCAGTGAGACCGAACGCCGCAACAAGGAGCGCGACCTGGCTAACCTTAACCGGGATTTTCAGCGTTCCCAGCGCGAGTTCCGTGAAGATCTCAACCTGCGCCGCAACGAGGAACTTTCTGCCGTTCAGGAGCGTGCCAACAAGGCGATCATCGCCATTGCCGAGAGCGAGAAGTTCGACCTTATTCTGCAGGAAGCTGTGTACGCCAGTCATCGTATCGATGTGACCGAGAAAGTGCTCAAGGCGCTTTCAGAAAAGTAAAATCCGGGCTGGACTTCCGGCCGGTTTTTCATCAGGAACAGTCCGTGAGCGTCGGCATTGAGCATACATATACGCTGGGTGAAATTGTGGCTCGCCTGGGTGGCGAGTTGCTAGGCGATACCCAGCTCCAGATTGATCAAGTGGCCGCGCTGGAAACGGCGCGGCCACGAAACATCAGTTTTTTTGCTACAACACGTCTGAAGCGGCAGCTCGATGCTACCCAGGCGGGCGCAGTTATCCTGAATCAGGAAAATCGCGAGGCAACGCAGAAGCCACGCATAATCAGTAATAACCCCTCTGCCTATTTTGCCAAGGTAGCTGCACTGCTCAATCCGTTTGAGCCTGCCATCGCAGGGATTCATCCTACGGCAGTGATAGAGCCGGATGCTGTTATTGCGGCCAGCGCTTCCATTGGCCCATTCGTGCATATCGGGCGCGGAGCTAGAATTGGTGAGCGCGTCAAGATCGGTGCGGGTTGTTCTATTGGCGACCAGGTCGCAATTGGCGAAGATACCCTCCTGTACCCCAGGGTAGTAATTTATCAACAGTGTCAGTTGGGCGCACGCGTGATCCTTCATTCCGGCGCCGTGATCGGCGCAGACGGCTTTGGTCTTGCGCATGAAGAAGGCCGCTGGCTGAAAATCCCGCAGATCGGCCGGGTGTTGATCGGTGATGACGTCGAAATCGGCGCAAATACCACCATTGACCGAGGGGCGCTGGAGGATACGGTGATCGAGGAAGGGGTGAAGCTGGACAACCTGATTCAGGTCGCACACAACGTCCATATTGGCGCACACAGTGCCATGGCGGGTTGCGTCGGGATCGCGGGCAGCGCCAGAATCGGGCGCAATTGCACCGTTGGCGGCGCGGGCATGATTCTTGGGCATTTGCAGATTGCCGACAATGTTTCGGTCTCTTCCGGGACACTGATCACCAAATCCATTACCAAGCCCGGTGCCTATACCTCGGCGATGCCATTCTCCTCGCACGAGCAATGGCTGAAAAATGCGGCGCACCTGCGCCACCTCGACAGCATGGCGGACAAGATCCGCCATCTGGAACAAAAGATTGCAGAACTCGAAAGGAAGAAATCGTGAGCAGCATGAACATTCATGAAGTCATGGCGCATTTGCCGCACCGCTACCCCTTCCTGCTGGTGGACCGGGTGCTGGAATGCGAGCCGGGAAAAACCATCGTGGCAGTGAAAAACGTGACCATCAACGAACCTTTTTTCCAGGGCCACTTCCCGCACCATCCGGTGATGCCGGGCGTGCTGATCATGGAGGCGCTGGCACAGGCGGCGGGCATCCTGTCGTTCAGAACCATGGGTTCGATGCCGGACGAAAATTCCGTGTTCTATTTTGTCGGCATCGATAATGCACGTTTCAAGAAACCCGTCACCGCAGGCGACCAGTTGCATCTGCATGTCGAGATCCTGCGCAATATGCGCGGCATCTGGAAATTCAAGGCAGAGGCCAAGGTGGACGGAGAGATTGTGGCTGAGGCTGAACTGATGTGCGCCAAGCGCGACATCGTTTAAAGGATGGTCATGATTCATCCTACCGCGATCATTCATCCTGCAGCCCGGCTCGGCGAAGGCGTAGCTGTAGGCGCCTATTCGCTGATTGGCGAGCACGTTGAGATTGGCGACCGCACATGGATCGGTCCGCATGTGGTGATTTCTGGCCATACCCGGATTGGCCGTGACAACAAGATATTCCAGTTCTCCAGTCTGGGAGAAGTGCCGCAGGACAAGAAATATGCAGGAGAGCCAACCCGCCTTGAAATCGGCGACCGCAACACCATCCGTGAATTCTGCACTTTAAATCTCGGAACGGCGCAAGACGTCGGCGTGACGCGCCTTGGGAACGATAACTGGGTCATGGCCTATGTGCATTTTGCCCACGATTGCCAGGTTGGCAACAATACCATTTTTGCCAACAATGCCACCCTGGCGGGGCATGTCACGGTTGACGATTATGCCATTCTTGGCGGTTTCACCGGCGTGCATCAGTTTTGCCATATTGGAGCACACTGCATCACCGGCATCAGTTCTGTGATCACCATGGATGTGCCGCCCTATGTGACCGTCGGCGGCAATCCCACCGCGCCGCACGGAATCAACTCGGAGGGGTTGAAACGGCGTGGTTTTTCAGCCGATGCCATCATGGCCCTGCGGCGCGCCTACAAGTCCCTTTACAAGTCGGGCCTGAGCCTGAACGAGGCCAAACTGGCGTTGGCTGAGCAGAGCCAGTCAATCCCGGAAATCGCTTTGTTGCTTGAATTCCTGGCCAAATCCACTCGCGGCATCATTCGCTGAACAGGAGTGTGGTTGTGGCAGGAGGACGCAGGCTTAGAATTGGTATCGTTGCGGGCGAAGCTTCTGGCGATCTGCTTGGCAGTCATCTGATTGCCGCGCTCAGGGAAAAGTTGCCGGATGTCGAGTTCGTGGGTATTGCAGGGCCAAAGATGCAGGCAGCGGGTGCGCAGACTCTTTTCCCCATGGAAAAGTTGGCTGTGCGCGGCTATCTCGAAGTGTTGCGGCACTTTGCTGAAATACTCGGCATCCGCCGCAAACTTAAACACTATTTCCTGACCAACCCGCCTGATCTTTTTATAGGCGTGGATGCGCCGGATTTCAATCTCGGCCTGGAGAAGACGCTCAAGGCGCGTGGTGTTCCCACCATACACTACGTCAGTCCGTCTGTATGGGCATGGCGTCGCGAACGGGTCAAGACCATCGCGCAATCGGTGTCCCACATTCTTGCCCTGTTTCCTTTCGAGCCGAAGATTTACGAAGAGGCCGGCGTGCCGGTCAGTTATGTCGGTCACCCCATGGCGGACGTGCTGCCGCAACAAACTGATCGAGCTGCCATGCGTGCGCAGCTCAAACTTGGCGCACATGGCGACATCATCGCCTTGCTGCCGGGCAGCCGGCAGAGCGAGCTGCATTACATGGCGGAACTGTTTATCCGTACTGCGCAAAAAATAGCCAGCATTCAGCCAGATATACGCTTCCTGGTGCCACTGGTCAGCCGCGAAACACGTGATTATTTCGAAGCCGCCCTGTACCGGCTGGGCGCAGAGTGTTTGCCGCTGAATATCCTGTTTGGGCATGCGCATGCTGCCATGACGGCCGCCAACGTGGTGTTGGTGGCCTCTGGCACCGCGACGCTTGAAACTGCCCTGCTCAAGCGCCCCATGGTGATAACCTACAAACTGTCGCGGCTCTCTGCCTTTCTGATGCGGCGCAAGGGCTATTTGCCCTATGTCGGACTGCCCAATATTCTGGCGGGTCGTTTTGTCGTCCCGGAACTGCTGCAGGAGGACGCCACTCCTGACAATCTGGCGCAGGCTTTGCTGAACCTGCTGCATGACACCCAAGTGCAAAATGGTCTGGACGACGAGTTCCACCAGATGCATGAGAGCCTGCGGCAAAATACGGCGGAACGCGCTTGCGAAGCGGTATTGCGTTATTTGCCGCAGTGGGCAAAAGAATAAAAAAATGCACTTTCCAGCCTGTGGCGGGTCCTAGTGAAGTGGTTGAATCCCTGATTTATGAATAAATCCATTAATATCATTGTATTAGGTTTGTAGTGGGACGCTCGGCTGCTACTTCTGGGGTGATATATCTCTGCGGCGTGGATGAGGCCGGGCGCGGTCCGCTGGTGGGGGCGGTATTTGCGGCGGCGGTGGTGCTCGACCCCGCACATCCCATTACAGGTCTGGCAGATTCCAAGAAGCTGAGTGAAAAAAAGCGTGAAGCGCTGGCACTGGAGATTCGGGAATACGCGTTGGCTTGGGCAATCGCCAGCGCGTCGGCAGAGGAAATCGATCGCATCAACATTCTGCGGGCCAGCTTGCTGGCAATGAAGCGTGCGGTGGAAGGGCTGGCGATGGCGCCTCATGAGGTGGCGGTGGATGGCCTACATTGTCCCTCTCTGTCCATGCCTGTGCGCGCGGTGGTTAAGGGCGACAGTCTGGTGGCGGAAATTTCGGCCGCCTCCATCCTGGCAAAGACCGCGAGAGATGCTGAAATGCGAGAATTGCACCTGATCTATCCGCAATATGATTTTGCTCGCCATAAGGGTTATCCTACGGCGGCACATTTGCAGGCGATTCAGCTTCATGGCGTAACACCTCTGCATCGGCGCAGTTTTGGTCCGGTCAGGCGTGCATTGGAAAACGAAACTAATTAACCGAAGGAAATGTGAATGAAATTCATGATTATGCTGCACTTGCTGTCAGTTGTTATTTGGGTGGGTGGCATGTTTTTCGCCCATCAGGTGCTGCGCCCGGTAGCCGCTGCTCAGCTAGAGCCGCCGTTGCGCCTGCAATTGTGGGTAGGTGTGTTCGGGCGTTTTTTCCCCTGGGTTTGGGTGTGCGCAGTCACGGTTCTGGCGACGGGCTTGTTCATGATCATGCTGATGGGCGGCATGAAGATCATTCCTCTTTACGTGCATGCCATGCTGGGTCTTGGGCTGGCAATGATGGCGATTTTCGCCTATGTGTTTTTTGTTCCCTACGCTCGCCTGAAACAGGCTGTTGCGGGTCAGGATTGGAAAAGCGGCGGTGCGGCCCTGGCAAATATCCGGTTTTTGGTCGGAATTAACCTGAGCCTGGGCCTAATCACGATCGCTGCAGCCACGGCGGGCGCCATGTTTGCATAGCATAAGGCAGCATAACTTGATAAAGTTGCCAAAATTATTTCGCCGGCTTGAATTATGTAGGCCTGCGAGGATGGAGTATTAAGATGCTGGTAATTGTTGGCTATGTTGTCGTTCTGGCTTCGGTTTTCGGTGGATTCGCCATGGCGGGCGGCCACCTGGGCTCACTGTTTCAACCTATCGAACTGCTAATGATCGGTGGTGGCGCCCTGGGGGCGATGCTGGTCAGCAGCGGGCCCAAGGTGCTGAAAGCGACCCTCAAGGCGCTGCCGTCCATTTTCAAGGGCTCGAAATACAACAAGGCGTTGTATCTGGAACTCCTGGCGCTGTTGTTCGAGATTCTTGCCAAGGTGCGCAAGGAAGGCTTGATGTCGATCGAATCGGACGTGGAAGAGCCGGACAAGAGTCCCATTTTCAGCAAGTATCCGGGCATTTCCTCTGACCATCACATCGTCGAGTTCATTACTGATTACCTGCGTTTGATGGTGGGCGGCAACCTCAACGCCATGGAGATCGAAAACCTGATGGATAACGAAATCGAAACCCATCACCAGGAAGGCAACATTCCGGTTTCTGCCATGGCCAAGCTGGGCGACGGCCTGCCGGCATTCGGTATCGTGGCGGCGGTGATGGGCGTGGTGCATACCATGGAATCGGTCGGCATTCCGCCTTCGGAACTGGGCATGCTGATTGCAGCCGCGCTGGTGGGCACCTTTCTCGGTATTTTGTTTGCCTATGGTTTCGTGGGGCCGATTTCGACCTTGCTGGAAAACAAGCTGCAGGAATCCAGCAAGGTGTATGACTGCATCAAGGTGACCCTGCTCGCCAGCCTCAACGGCTACGCGCCCCAGGTGGCGGTAGAATTTGGCCGCAAGGTGCTGTATTCCACGGATCGTCCCGGATTCCTCGAATTGGAAGCGCACGTCAAGCAGGCAAAAGGGAAATAATGAGCGTTCAGCCAACAGCTTTCAGCCTTGGTTTGTGGCTGAGAGCCGAGTGCTGAGAGCTGAGAGCTAAATATGAGCGACGATTCCCAACGCCCCATAGTCATCAAGAAAATCAAGAAAGGCGGCCACGGCCACCATGGCGGCGCCTGGAAAATCGCCTATGCGGATTTCGTGACTGCGATGATGGCATTTTTCCTCCTGATGTGGCTGCTGGGTTCAACGGCCAAGGGGGATATGGAAGGCATAGCGGAGTACTTCAAGACACCCCTCAAGGTCGCCCTGCAGGGCGGCTCCGGCAGCGGCGATGCGTCCAGCGTGATCAAGGGTGGCGGCACGGATATCAGCCGCAAGGACGGGCAGGTCAAAAAGGGTACGCCCGAGCCCATCAAGAAAAAAACCATCAATCTGGAAGCGGCCAAGGCAGAGCTGAAGCGCCAGGAGGAAATGAAGCTGGCCGGCCTGAAGGAAAGGCTGGAAAAAACCATCGAGAGCAATCCCCTGCTCAAGCAGTTCAAGAAACAGCTGATGCTGGATATCACCAAGGAAGGGTTGCGCATCCAGATCGTGGACGAGAAAAACCGGCCCATGTTCGATAGCGGCGGTGCGCATCTCAAACCCTATACCCAGGTCATTCTGCGCGAGATCGGCAAGGTGCTCAATGAGGTGGATAACCGTATTACGCTCTCCGGGCATACCGATGCTACACCCTATTCAGGGGGCGATAAGGGCTACAGTAACTGGGAATTGTCCGCTGATCGTGCCAATGCTTCACGCCGTGAGCTGGTGGCCGGCGGCATGGAAGATGGAAAAATGCTGCGCGTGGTAGGCCTTTCTTCCGCAGTGCCATTTGATCTGGCGAAGCCGGATAGCCCGGTTAACCGACGCATCAGCATTATCGTCATGAATAAAGAAGCCGAGGAAGCTGTTACCAAGGCGGACAAGGTTGAACTGGAAGTTGCCAGCAAGGCAGATGTGGCCAGCACGCTGCAGAATCACCCTAAAGAAGAGGCGGCAGGTGCAACTCCAGCTCCAACCAAGCACTGAGATCGTGCAGATGCTTAATGTCTCGTCTTCTGCCAGGGGGATGGCGCCGGGCCTGAAATCATTCCTGGTGCAACTCCTGGCTGTGCTGCTGTGGCTGATGCTGGGAGCGCCGCTGCTGGAGCGCGCGCAAGTGTCATTGTTACCGCTACAGCATGCCCTGTGTGCTGGTGGCGTGGCGGCGGCGCTGGGCTGGGCGTGGAATTTGCCACGCTGGTGGCTGCCGATCAATTTTTTCTTTGTGCCGGGTCTGGTGACGATGTACAGCCTGGATCTTGCGCCATACTGGTATCTGGCGGCATTTGCGCTGCTGCTGCTGGTTTACTGGAGCGTGGCGGGAAGCCGTGTCCCATTTTATCTTTCAAGCCGCAAGGCGTGGCAAGCCGTGGCGGAACGCCTTCCACCCGCTGCCATGGTGGCCGATCTGGGCTCCGGTCTTGGCGGTTTGCTGCATTTTCTTGCGCAACAGCGACCGGGTGGTCGCTATGTAGGCATGGAAATCGCGCCATTGCCTTTTCTGCTCAGCTGGCTGCGCATGCAGCTGTGCTCCGGTTGCTACGAGATCCGCTGGGGCAGTCTGTGGCATGTCGATTTGCAGCCCTTCGATGTGGTTTATGCCTATCTGTCCCCGGTGCCCATGGCGGAATTGTGGCGCAAGATTCAGCATGAGATGCGCCCGGGAACGCTTTTCATCAGCAATACATTCGAGGTTCCCGGCGTGGAGCCGAACGAAGTGGTGCAGCTGGATGATTTGCACCAATCCCGGCTTTATGTGTATCGCCTGGGCGGCGGCGATAGGGTGATATGAGCGGACTGCCCGGAACCATACACGAGTGGGTCACGTTTCTGGATACTCAGGACGTTCCGGTATTGCGCCGTACCATCCGGGAACTCGACCGGCTGCGTCCCAGTGCGGAGCGTTTGACTGCGTCGCAACTGGCGGTTGTCATCCTGCGCGATCCGCTGATGACGCTGCAACTCTTGCGGCTTGCCAATTCGGCGCGACGCGGACGACTGGGCACCGAGATTACCAGTGTCGAGCATGCCATCATGATGCTGGGTGCGGTGCCTATGTTCAGGCATTTTTCCTCCCTGATCGCACTCGAGGATATGCTGGCAGAGCAACCGGCTGCACTTAACAGCGTGCTGCAAGTGTACAGCCGCTCCCTGCATGCCGCCTATCAGGCCCGGCAATGGGCCATCCAGCATCAGGATATTCGGGTAGAAGAAGTTTATATCGCGGCTTTGCTCCATGATATGAGCAATATCATGCTGTGGATCTATGCGCCGCAACGGGCGCAGGAAATCCGCGATGCAGTGCGTTGTGGACGGGTTTATTACAGCGTGGCTCACGAGAGAATAATGGGTTTTTCCGTGGCGGACTTTCGCTTGGCGCTAGCGGCTGCCTGGTATTTTCCCGAGATGCTGGCGGAACTGGTGGATTGCCGCAACGCAGGGATTCCTCGCGCCCAGGGCGTACTGTTGGGCGTGTCCATCGCTCATCTGGCTGAAAGAGGCTGGCACGGGGCCGCTATGGAAGCCACCCTGGAAGCGATGGCGGAAAACCTGAATTTGCCGCTCGAAGTGGCGGTCTGGCTGGTGCATCAGACGGCAGTCGCTGCCGCACGGCACTGGGAGTGGTATGGCGTGCCACCTGCTGCGGCATGGTTGCCCATGCTGCCGGGCCGGCATGAGGATGATTGTTTGCCGGAACCGGAGCCCGAGCGTGAGGCAGTCAATGAGGTGAAGTGCCTGATGCCGGATCCCGTCAGGTTACAGCAGATAATGGACGAAATCAGTGCGCATCTGGATGGCTCTCTCGATCTGCACGAAATGATGACACTGGTGTTGCAGGGGATGCATGAGGGGATAGCTCTAGATCGTATCGTATTCAGCCTCATTTCCCGAGACCGGGCTTTTCTCAAAGCCAAATATGTCCATGGCGCCTCGCCGGATTCGCCGTTACGACAATTTGAAGTCGATTTGCGCAGTTCCAATCTGTTCGTACGCTTGCTGGAGAAAATGCAGGGGGTATGGTTCAGTTCTGCCAATGCAAATACCCTGGCGCCGATGATTCCGCCAGAGGTGTTTGCAACGACTGGTGCGGGAGAGTTCTTCGCCATGTCCATTTTTATCCATGGCAAGCCGGTTGGGCTATTTTATGCCGACCGCAAACATGGCGAGTGCGGCCTGGATGAACGCAGTTATATTGAATTCAAGAAGCTATGCGTGCGCGCAGCGGATGGCTTGGCCCACCTGGCAAGAAAATAAGCGCAAAACAGGATCTTTTCCTTCTGTCGTACCTCTGCTGAAGCGGCTATGATGCGAAAATGAAAATAAAGACTCCTTCAGAAGCCCTTTGTGTGGGAATGTTTGTGTATGAGCTTGATCGCCCCTGGCTCGATACGCCTTTTGTTTTTCAGGGATTTCTGATCGAAAAACAAGCGCAAATTGATGACTTGCGACTGTATTGCCGCTTTGTCTTTGTCGATCCGGCAAGAAGCACGGTGCCGGTGATGGTTGGGGTTAATGCCTCTTCAAAGGTTTCGACAATACCTGCGAAACCGCCGGAAGCCGTGGAGAGTGAACGCTCCATACTGGAATTGGAGGATTCTGAGGCTTCACCATTGACGCCCACTAGCCGGTTACTGGCAAAATTGCGTACTCATTACCCGCCACTTGCATTGGTCGAAGACGAACTTCCCGCTGCAAAACAGGCCCTTGATCGCACAACCGAGGCGGTGCGCTCGATTCTCGAGGGCGTTGTAAGCAAGGGTATTTTGGACAGCAAGAGCCTGCATGAATCTATCGAGGAGGTGACCGAGAGCGTCATCCGTAATCCTGATGCCTTGCTCCTGCTTTCTTACCTGAGGCGAAAAAGCAAGTATGCATACGATCACGCATTAAGCGTGTCCATCCATCTCCTGGCCTTTGGCCGGCACATGGGGTTGCCGAAAAAGCAGATGCAAATACTTGGGGAAGCCGGCCTTTTGCTGGATGTGGGAATGGGGCGGCTACCGGAAGGTATTCTCGAAAAAAAGGGAAATCTGTCGTCCGAAGAATATGAGGCCATGAAAGAGCATGTTCAATTCAGTCTCGAAATTATACACAGTAACCCTGGTTTTTCGCCCCAAACGGCTGAAATTATCGCCCAGCACCATGAGCGGGAAAATGGCAGTGGCTATCCATTGGGCCTGAAAGAGCGGCAAATTACCCTGTTGGGTAAAATGGCCGCAATCGTAGATTGTTTTGTGGCCCTGATCAGCGAACGGCCTTATGCGGATTCGATCTCGCCTCTCGATGCCTTGCAAAGGCTGTATAACTGGCGCAAGGATTACTACCATGAAGACATGGTGGAGCAATTTATCCAGTGTCTTGGCCCTTATCCAGTGGGAAGTTTCGTGGAATTGAATACCGGCGAGGTGGCGATTGTGCTGGCGCATAACCGGATCAGACGGCTCAAGCCGAAGGTGATGGCCGTCCTTGATGCCGACAAGAAAGCTTACGCTTCGCCCATTATGTTGGATTTGATCAATAATCCCCTGACGTGCAATGCCCAGCCCTATGAAATCAAACGCTCCCTGCCTGGCGGTGTGTACGAAGTCGATTTGAAGGAGTTTTACCATTGAGTGAGGAAAGCAGCGCTGCTGCCTTGCCTGCTTTCCTTCTTCCCGATCATTTGGATTTTTTGGCCGAATTGGCCGCAGTTCTCGGCAGCGTTTCCTCGGATTCCAAAGTGGGGGTCGCACTGGTTTCGCTCGATTGCGTGGCTCGTATCGACGGCATGATGGGGTATCGGGCCGGGGATTCGTTGTGTGCCCAAGTGGCAGGGATGCTGAGCCAATCCTTGAAGCCGGAAGACAGGATTTTCAGGGTTGGGCGCAATGAAATGGTTTGCTTGTTGAGTAGCCTGCCCAGCGAAGCACATGCAGTACTTGCCGCTCACAAGATATTGCATACATTGGATACCTCGCTGTGCATCGATGGGGCCTATTTTTATGCAACACCTTTCGTAGGAATAGCGATTGGCTCGAAAGAAAACGGCGATGCCGATGCAATTTTGCGCCAGGCGAATGTTGCCATGCACGAAGCAAAGCGAAGGATGGACCGGTTTGCAATTTACGAAGCCATTCTGGATGCGCCGCGTCTTATGCAATTCCAGTTGCAGACGGATTTGCGGAATGCCATCGCAGAAAATGCTCTGGATGTATATTTTCAACCCAAGCTGGATTTGCGCTCCGGGTTGATTTCAGGGGTTGAAACCCTTGCCAGGTGGGAGCACTCGTCGAAAGGTGCAATATCCCCGGTCAGGTTTATCCCGGTCGCCGAATCATCCGGCTTTATTTCTGATTTGACCATGCG
The DNA here is from genome assembly GCA_030652035.1 of Sulfurimicrobium sp. Lineage (GTDB taxonomy): Bacteria > Pseudomonadota > Gammaproteobacteria > Burkholderiales > Sulfuricellaceae > Sulfurimicrobium. The sequence continues at coordinate 19,334 of JAUSBJ010000045.1, read as the reverse complement.
TGTGCTGAATTCGGCCTTGTGTCATTTCGATGCCATGCAGGCGGTCTCGGCTCATTTGCATTTGGCGGTCAATCTTTCTCCGAAGGATTTGCAGGAAAGACATTTGCCCGAAGTGATCCAGCAGATGCTGGGTATCTGGAATGTCCCCGCCAACAGTCTTACGCTCGAATTAACCGAAACGGCCGTGATGGAAGATGATGCCATGTATGGCAAATCGCTTGAGCGCCTCAAGGAAACCGGGATTCGGATATCAATTGATGATTTCGGGACGGGCTATTCGTCCATGAGCCGCCTGCGGGATCTTCCCATAGATGAACTCAAGCTCGATATGAGTTTTGTAAAAAACATGCGCACATCGTTTTCGGATGAAAAGATTGTGCGTTCCATGATTGCCCTTGCCCATGATCTTGAACTCCTGGTCGTGGCGGAAGGCGTTGAAGATCAGGCGACCTTGCAGCATCTGAAGGAATTGGGCTGTGATCTGGTGCAAGGTTACCATGTCAGCAAGCCGCTGGATTCGGAGGGAATCGTTGATTTTCTCGCCGGGTGGAAAGGTCTTCCAGGATAGAGCGATAAATATCGGACTATCCTGGAAGGGCGCTGTCAGAGTTCATCCAGAAGCGAAGCCAGGTCGTTTTTTTCGCGTTCCGGGCTGAACAAATGGCTGCGAGCCTGGCACTGTGCCAGCAATTTACGGTAGTAAAATTCGTTGTTCATGGCCTGGCCTATGCGCTCGGCCAGTACGGACTCATTTTCCAGCGGAAAGTAGCCGTCGTAATCCTTTCCCAGCATGCCAATATTTCCGGCAATGTCGGAGGCAATCACCGGCACCTCCGCGGCGAGGGCTTCGCAGATTACGTTCGCGCCGCCTTCCATGCGCGAACTGATGACCATGAGGTGGCTTTGCGCCAGTTTATGCATGGCGCGCCAGTGGGGTAGTTCCCCTGTCCAGGAATAACGGCTGTCCTGATGCATCAGGGTGCGGGCTTGTTCTGCCATGGCTGGCTCCAGGGCGCCGCCCAGCTGGATGACCCGGATTCCGGGGGAGGGCAGGTGGGACAGAGCAAGGGCGCAGCGGAAGGGATCTTTTTCGGCACGCAGATGGCCGATCACGCAGACCTGAAAATATTTCTTGAGCTTGGCGCAGGGTTTGGGTGGCGTGACAGACTGGTAAATGACGCGTGTCCTGTCCCTCTGTTCCTGGCTTAATTCGTTCAGCCCCATTTCCTGCAACACGATCATGCGTGTAGCCAGGTTCATGGATAGCTGCGCCGAACTATCCTGCCGGATGTCGCGATACAGATCGGTGCCGGTCAGGACGAGGATCAGCGGGCGTTGCGGATAGGCATCCGCGAAGCGGCGGATCGAATCATGGCTGCGGCGTGCGTGCAGGGCCAGCATCATGTCGGCAGGGAGGCCATCCCAGTTGACCTGTACGCTGACCTGGTGGCCGAGCTGGCGCAGGAAACCGGCGTAGCGATAGGCGGTATTGCGGTTGCCGGTGCGGGAGCGGCCCGCGTAAGGGGTAATCAGGGTTATTTTCATAACGTATCATTCGGGCTAGACTGCTGGCGTTTGCAGCCCACTATAGCGCAAGAAGGGATTCAGGTATTGAGCGATCGTCAACTTTGGTACGTGCGCCGCGAAGGTGCGGTCAGCGGGCCTTTTCCAAATTTGGTGGTGGCCAACCATGTCCTGTTGGGGCGATTTGAGCTGACGGACGAGGTCAGCATCGACCAGCTGGAATGGCAGCCCCTGATGTCGGTGCGCGCGCTGTTGCCGGCGGAATTGCTGGGACTGCAGACCGAGAACGATCCGGAAAAAAAACAATGGCTGGAAGAGCGCCTCAAGGCTGCGCACCGCTGGGCGGATGAACGCACCCATCAGGACCGGCGGCAACACGAAATCACCAGCGGACCGCGAGGTGAAGAGCGCCGCAAAACCCGCGTGAATTCTGAACTGCTGGCCTTGCCGCATCTTCATCCCGCGCTTGAGCGGTGGCCTTCCCGCCGTCGTTATCTTGCGGCCTTTTCCATTCTTTCGGTGCTGGCCTTGATGGTCGTACTTGGGCTGGTATTTCATCAACCCGTCAATCCGGTCAAGGTTGGGGTCGTGCCTGAACTGCCGCAGTGTCAGCATGCCGCGGCGCCGCAGGTCAATTGGAACGGCTGCGACAAGCAGGAAATCCGCTTGCGCGGTGCCGACCTGAGCGGCAGCAATCTGGCCTATGCCGATTTTTCCCGCGCCGACCTGTCCGGCTCCAGGTTTCGCCAGGCTCTGCTGGTTGGGGCGAATTTCAATCATGCCAATCTGAATGACGCCGATCTCGATGGGGCGGATCTAAGCTACAGCGATTTGCGCGGCACCACGCTGGTTTCCGCTTCGTTCAAGGGTGCCGTGCTGGATCGCGCCATCTGGCAGGATGGGCGAGAATGCGCGGTGGGCTCGCGAGGACAGTGCCGTTGATTACTTCACGTGACAACGCCGTGTTCAAATCTCTCAAGAAGCTCGCCCAGAGTGGGCGTGAAAGAAAAAAAACCGGCCTGGCCCTGCTGGATGGCGAACATCTCATAGCGGGTTTCGTCGAGCGGATAGGCCCGCCGCAACTTCTGGTCGTGTCGCCTGCCGGGCTGCAGCGGGAGGAGATCCGTACCCTGCTGGAAGCTTTGCCGTCCGTTCCGCTAACGCTGATGAGCGATGCCCTGTTTCAGGAAATCGCGCCGGTGGAAACGCCGACCGGCATTCTGGCGCGGGTGGCGATACCGCAGTTGCCGCTGGCGGAAAAAATCCAGTTTGCGGTATTTCTGGAAACACTCCAGGACCCCGGCAATCTCGGCTCCATCCTGCGCTCGGCGGCAGCGGCGGGCGCGCAGGCAGCTTACCTGTCGGCAGGCTGTGCCGATGCCTGGTCGCCCAGGGTGCTGCGAGGCGGCATGGGTGCGCATTTTCATTTGCCGATTCGCGAGGGCGTGAATCTGGTTGAAATTGCCGAAAACTTTGTTGGCGATGTGGTCGTCACCAGCCTGCAGGCAGAAGTGGATCTGTTTGAACTGGATCTTGGCGGGCCGGTGGCGTTTGTGATTGGCAACGAAGGCGCGGGTGTGTCGCCCTCCTTGCAGCAGGCGGCCACGCAACGGGTCCGCATCCCGATGCCGGGCGCAATGGAGTCGCTGAACGCCGCCGCCGCCGCCGCCATCTGTTTTTTCGAACGTGTGCGACAAGTGAGCGAGAGGACCAGGCCGAGAAAGTCTTAATTTGCTTGTGAATTTCACCCTAAAACAGGTAAAATGCCCGATTTAAGTTTTTGGAGAGAGGGAAGATGTCTGTAACCACCGCGCAAAAAGCACAAATCGTGCAGGATTATCAAACCGCAGCCGCCGATACCGGGTCCCCGGAAGTTCAGGTTGCCCTGATGACTGCCCGCATCAACGACCTGACCGGTCACTTCAAAGTTAACGCCAAGGATCATCATTCCCGCCGTGGCCTGCTCAAGCTGGTAAGCAAGCGCCGCAAGCTGCTCGACTACCTCAAAGGGAAGAGTGGCGACCGCTACCGTACCCTGATCGAGCGCCTGGGTCTGCGTAAGTAATTTATTGGCAACATGTAACGAGCAACAAGAAAAAGGATTCGGCATTGAAGCATATTAAGAAAAGCTTTTCCTACGGGCGTCATGAAGTCACCCTGGAAACGGGCGAGATCGCCCGCCAGGCGCATGGCGCTGTGATGGTGGACATGGACGGAACCGTGGTGCTGGTCACCGTGGTCGGCGCCAAGGATGTCAAACCCGGTCAGGACTTCTTCCCGCTGACCGTCGATTATCAGGAACGTACCTACGCCGCGGGCAAGATCCCCGGCGGTTTCTTCAAGCGCGAGGGGCGTCCCTCCGAGAAGGAAATCCTGACTTCGCGCCTGATTGACCGGCCCCTGCGTCCGCTGTTTCCGGAAGGCTTTTACAATGAAGTGCAGATCGTTGCCACGGTCATGTCTTCGAATGCCGAAATCGACGCCGACATTCCCGCTATTCTGGGCGCATCCGCTGCGCTCGCCATCTCCGGCATCCCCTTCGATGGCCCGATTGGTGCGGCGCGCGTGGGCTATATCGATGGCAATTACATACTCAACCCGACCGCAACGGAAATGAAAACCACCCAGCTGGATCTGGTGGTCGCCGGTACCGATCAGGCTGTGCTGATGGTGGAATCCGAAGCCCAGCAATTGCCTGAAGATATCATGCTGGGCGCGGTGGTGTATGGGCACGATCAGTTGCAGGCCGCGATCAATGCCATCAATGAGATGGTCGAAGAGATCGCTCCTGAAATGTGGGAGTGGGCTGCAGCCGAGAAAGATGCAGAACTGGTAGCGAAAATCGCCGAACTGGCCGAAGCCGATGTCAGAAAGGCCTACCAGATCAAGCAGAAACAGACCCGTTATGCTCAAGTGGACGAAATCCGCAGCCGCGTAGTGGATGCAGTCGCTGGCGAAGCTGCCAATGCCGACCGTATCAACCACATCAAGAACCTGTTCCAGGACCTGGAAGCCAAGATCGTACGCGGTCAGATTCTCGATGGCGAGCCTCGCATCGACGGTCGCGACACCCGCACCGTGCGCCCCATCACCATCCGTACCGGCGTATTGCCGCGCACCCACGGTTCCGCCCTGTTCACGCGCGGCGAAACCCAGGCGCTGGTGGTCTCCACGCTGGGCACGGCACGCGACGAGCAGAAAATCGACGCGTTGCAGGGCGAGTATTCCGATCGCTTCATGCTGCACTACAACTTCCCTCCGTACTCCACCGGTGAAACCGGCCGTGTGGGCACGCCCAAGCGCCGCGAAATCGGCCACGGCCGCCTTGCCAAGCGCGCCCTGGTAGCTGTTCTGCCTGACGCGGCGGACTTCGGCTACTCCATGCGCGTGGTATCTGAAATCACCGAATCCAACGGCTCCAGCTCCATGGCGTCGGTCTGCGGCGGCTGCCTGTCCCTGATGGACGCTGGCGTGCCGCTCAAGGATCACGTGGCAGGTATTGCCATGGGCCTGATCAAGGAAGGCAACCGCTTTGCCGTGCTGACCGACATCCTGGGCGACGAAGATCACCTCGGCGACATGGACTTCAAGGTGGCTGGTACCGAGACTGGCGTGACCGCACTGCAGATGGACATCAAGATCAACGGCATCACCAAGGACATCATGCAGGCCGCCCTGAGCCAGGCCAAGGAAGGCCGCATGCACATCCTCGGCATCATGAAGGAAGCCGTTGGCAAGCCGCGCGAAGAGCTGTCAGACTTCGCGCCACGCATGATCACCATGAAGATCAACCCGGAAAAAATCCGTGACGTGATCGGCAAGGGTGGTGCAGTCATCCGTGCCCTGACGGAAGAAACCGGCACCAGCATCGACATCGGCGAAGACGGCACCGTGACTATCGCCTGCATGAGCTCTGAGGCAGGTGAACTGGCCAAGCAACGCATTGCCGCCATCACTGCCGAAGTGGAAGTGGGCCGGACCTACGACGGCACCGTGCTCAAGCTGCTGGATTTCGGCGCCATTGTCAGCGTGCTGCCGGGCAAGGATGGCCTGTTGCACATCTCCCAGATCGCCCATGAGCGCGTCAACGCGGTAGCCGACCACCTCAAGGAAGGCCAGGCCGTCAAGGTCAAGGTGCTGGAAGCGGACGAAAAAGGCCGCCTGCGCCTGTCCATGAAAGCCCTGCTGGAAGCCCCGGCGCCTGCTGCTCACCACGCGCCAGCCGAACAGCCGCAAGCAAGCGAGTAAGCCATACCGGCCATCGGCCAGCAAAAGCCCCGGAGGGAAACCTTCGGGGCTTTTTGTTTTATGGCTGGCCTAAAATGGAAAATTCCTCTGGCCTGGAAATGGAGTCGGTGGTATATCCCCTGGCTCCTGTTGGAGTGTCCCGGCAGTTGGTTGAAAAACCCCGTCAATATTATGCGCATGGTGTAATGCGCTCATTTAAACCAATGGGTTGGTGATGCGGAGTGCGGTTTGGCAAAGGCGCCATCGAATCGAGCATATGGAACAGGCCAAAAACCAGAAATCACGCTGAGAGGCCCTTCTTAAATCCAGATGATAATGAAAACAACATCATTATTTTTTATTTCAACGGACTGTTAGGTCAGTTGGTTAAGCCTAAATTAAAGGCAGAAAACCACTTTTCTCAGGATCATCGGTGATCATCGAATTAAAGATTTCAGGATAAAAGTAATGAAATTGTCATTGTCCGTTGCTCTTGCCATCTTGTTGGGTGCGTTCAGTGTGCTCGGCTGGGATCCATTTGGCTGGTGGATGGTCTCCCTGTTGGGGTATGCGGGTCTATTCTGGCTGGTAGTGAACAGTCGAACTGCTTGGCGGGCGGGGTTATTGGGTTTGGTCTTCGGGGTGGGGCTGCATTTATTCGGGAGTGGCTGGATTTTTGGCGCACTCCATGGCAAGGCTGGGATGGGGTTGATTCCCGCCATGGCGAGCACCTTGGTTTTTGTAGTTTACCTGGCTCTTTTTACTGCCTTACCCTGTTTATCCTGGCGAGCATTGTTTAAAAGTGAAAAGAACTGTGCAGGGGCTGATTGCTATTCCATGCCTTTGTCGTTCGCCGCAATTGCAGCCTTTCCCGCATTGCTGACTCTGGGTGAATGGGCGCGTAGCCTCTTTTTTAATGGCTTTACTTCGCTTTCTTTAGGCTACAGCCTGATTGATACATGGCTGGCGGGTTATGCACCTGCGCTCGGTCTGTTTGGACTAAGCTGGATAGGTTTCTGTATGAGCGTGCTGCTGGTCGTTTTATTCACCGCGCCGCGCAGTATTAAGATCTCAAGTATGATTATTTTCTTGGCCATAAGCGGCGCGGGGCTGGCACTCCAGCAGCTATCGTGGACTCAGGCATACGGTGCGCCATTGAGCTACCGTCTTGTTCAGTCGAACGTTTCGCAGGAACGCAAGTTCGATCCTTCGTACATGCGCCAGCAAACGCAACGGCTTGTCGAGGCGATCGGGCATCAATCCGCAGACCTGGTTGCAACCTCTGAAACGGCACTCCCAATGTTTCTGAATGAACTGCCGGATGGTGCCTTGTCGAACCTTCAGCAATTCACCCGACGCACTGCCAGCCATGTTTTTTTGGGTGTGGCTACCATTGCCGCCAATTCTGATGGGCACAACAGCGTGCTTCATATTTCGCCCAGCCAGCATGGGATTTCCCAGTACAACAAAGTTCAGTTGATGTCATTTGGATGAATATAGTCCAACGGGCTTTAGCTGGTTCACCGGTTCGCTCAATATTCCTCTTAAAGACATGAGCCCGGGGGGACGCAACCAAGCGCCATTCGCCCTCGGCATACAACGCGTCGGAACGCTGATTTGCCATGAAGACCTCACCGGCCAGGAAGTCCGCCGCTGGCTGCCATCGGCCACGCTGTTGCTCAACCCAAGCAACCTTGCCTGGTTTGAAGGCAGCCTGGCAATCGGACAACGCCTGCAAATCGTTCGTATGCGCGCACTGGAGTCCGGGCGCCCCATCTTGCGCGTAACCAATACAGGGGTCACGGCGCAGATTGACGCTCAAGGCAGAGTCCTGGGGCGGCTGCCAGTGTCTGTCGAGGGGGTGCTAAGTGGAACCGTTCAACCGCAACAGGGAGTGACGCCATACGGGCGATGGGGTGATTGGCCTGCCGTTCTGGCAAGCGCGATGTGCGTACTGCTCGCGGGTAATATCCAGCGCAGGCGCAGGATGATTGATACCCTTTCTGGGTGACCATCTCCCGATCTGCTCTCGCGTAGATCGAATATGTCGGTAGAGGCGAATCCTCAGGCGGTAAATTACACGAATATTTCATTTGAATTGCATATTACATTGGGGTAATATTCAGGCCATTAACAACATTAATGGCAACATAAATAACGTATATCAACAGGAGGAATTCATGAGCACTCATGCGCAAAAAAACAGGCAACTCGGTCAAGGCATGACTGAATACATCATCATCGTTGCCCTCATCGCGATTGCCGCGATTGCCGTGTATCAGTACTTCGGCAGCACCGTACGCAACCAGACTGCCGCAATCGCTCAGGAGCTGGCCGGAAACGACGGCACTGCCGCCAAGACCAAAGCGCAAACGGACGCGACGGCTGGTGCAGCCAAGGCCGCCACAAAAGAGACCCTCGACACCTACACGAACAATAAAGCCGAGTGACAATACCGCCGCTCTTCAAATCGGAGCGGCGGCGTTTCAACAAGCATCCAAGATGAGCCAATACATCCAGCATGGTCAAGCCTTGCCCTTGGCGCTTGTTCTGTTCGTCGCTGTCGCCGCGACGGTTTTTTTCATGTTCAACAGCGGCCAGCTGGTACAGGAAAAAATCCGCCTCACCAACACGGCCGACGCTGTTGTTTACAGCGCCGGCGTCTTCGAGGCGCGCGTGCTCAACTACGACGCCTACACCAACCGCGCCATCATCGCCAACGAAATCGCGATCGGGCATGCCGTCGGGCTGGCCTCGTGGGCGAAATACGCCGGCACCACGGCGGACACCATTGCGCCGTATATGTATCTCATTCCTTACGCGGGCGCGGCCATCGCCGATGCGCTCTACGAAGTAAGGGACGCCATAGATGTCTACACGCCATTGCTCGCTTATACCGTAACCCTGCACGACGCCGCCATCAACGCGCTCGCCGCCTCGCAGCTGGCAGTACACGGCCCTGGAAACGCCGTTGCTTTGGCTAGCCGGAAAGTGTTGATGGACGAGGTGGCCCATAAGAACGACCCCGACGTGAAAGTCGACCTGCTCCCCGTTGCGGACGATTTCGCAAGCTTCACGCAGCGCTATTCCAGCCGGGACGAGCGCAAGCACATGGGGCAGCTCGTGCACGACGGCCGGGATGCCTTCCTGCGCAGCCGCAACTGGAATTTCGGCCTGGTCATCCTGTGCACCGGCGTGCAGCTCAGGAAGCGCGGAAGCACGGAACTGATCGACCTGGCCGACGGCTGGAAGTCGATGGACACCCTCTCGGCGCATACTTACCACATCCGGCGTTTCCGGTGCAGGCGCTCCGAGAATCCACTCGGGTTTGGAACCGCGTTCTCCGACGACGGCCTGGACGACTCTGCCTACAGCTACGCCGGCTCGCGCAGCACCAACCCGCAAGCGAGCAATCGGGCAGAATCCAACATTGCCGACGGCTTTGAGCCGCCCACGTTGACGGGCGGCTCCATCCCGGCCTTTCACGAACTCTCCGAGGATGCATTGAAGCGTGATGATCCGCGCACTTCACTGTCGGTCCGTGTTAGCAAAGGGCGCGTCAATCAGGTGTTTTCGGGAGGCGGCAGCATTATCAAGCCCAAAGGCAGCCTCGATTTGTACCAGGGGGCATTGGCCAGGGACGAAAGCGCGGCCGTCTCCAAGGTCGAGGTCTTTTTCGAACGTCCCGACGGTAAGAACAAGCTCTTCAATAAAGAGGAAATCGGTAGCCTCTTCAATCCCTATTGGCAGGCACGGCTCGCGCCAGTCACGGCGGGTGAGCGCGCGCTGGCCCAGATCAGACAAGGCCTGCAATTGCCATGATAAACAAGGCAACCCGACTGTTTTCGCCACGCTTCATATCCCTCCTCATCGCGCTCTTTGCGGGAGCAGGCGCATTGCTGCCAACGGATCATGGCCAGATCGATCACGCCGTGGCCGCGCCGGGCCCGAAGACCGCCGCGCTAGTACAAGGCATCCACGTGCAGCGTACCGGCGACATGCCCGAGGCGCGGGAGAGAGCGAAAATAGTGGTCAACGCACAGCAGGCTCAATGCGGTTCGGCCCTGATGAAGCAGGCCTGCCAGACCACCCTGTCTGATCCGGCCGCTTCATCCAGAGCCAAGTCGCGCTGCGTGGAGATGATGTCAAGCTACAAGCTCAGCGGCAATCTGAACAGCGTCGGGGAAACGGTCACTGACGAATACTTTGCGCCACCCCTGAACAGGTCCGCAAGCGTTGTCAAAACAACCGTTCTGCGGCAAACCGGCGTTTGCTCGGCCGAGGTCGAGCAGAAAGAACAACATGTGATCGTCCATCATCGCCCCGATGGCTACACGCGCTACGAGCGAAAAACGGACAAGTCAGGGCAGCAATCCTGGCTTATGCACGAGCACCGATACGTTCCCGGGCTAGCCGACATGCTCAAGACTTCGTTCGATGCGGCGCGGCTGAGCGGCAAGGCGACGGTCACGGAGCCGCTCGGGCACAAGACGCTTGCGCCCGGGCGAACGTGTGAAACGAGACGGATTGGCGCGGGTGCCGTGGAGTTCGTCTCGTGCATTCATGCCACCGGGCTCAAGTTTCCCTCACACGTCACGTTCGAAAGTGAAGTCGTCGCCAGCGGCAAGGCGGAACGCGTCGAGAAATTTGTTTCCTATGCGCACAATGTGGCGATATCGCGCGACCTGTTCTTTCCCAAGCAAGGCGAAAAAGCGATGACGGAAAAGGACATCAGGTCCGACCCAAACAATCCGACAAACAAATGGTGCGCGACCGAAAAAGCACGCACTGGCGTCGACCCCTGCAAGGACGACGATGAATAGCGCGCGCATCACCACATCAGATCCATCACACCAGCGGGGCCAGTCGACGGTGGAGTTTGTCGTGCTAGCCATAGTGCTGGTCCCCCTGCTGCTGGCAGTGCCGCTGATCGGCAAATACATGGACATCGCCCAAACCACTGCAGTTGCCAGCCGCTACGCGGCATTCGAGGGCACGGTGAGGCATTCCTCTGCCAACGGCGGCTGGAAGACCGACGCCGAACTGGCCTTGGAAGTCAGGCGGCGCTTCTTCAGTAACAGCGACGCGCCGGTCAAGACAGGCGATGCTGCGGGCGACTTCAATTCGCATCGCAACACTCTTTGGTTCGATCACCGGGGCGCCCCCTTGCTCACCAAATTTGTCGACAATGTCGGCGTCAAGACAACGCGCGAATCGACAGCTCAGCCTTTTGGCGCGCTCTACGCGGCATCGCTCGGCCTTCCACAGGACAATCTCCACACCGGCCAGGTCTCCGTAAAAGTGGCGGATATCGCCGGTTTCCAGCCCTTCAACAACCTGATGCTGTCCATCGGCCGTTCCACGACCGTGCTGGCTGATTCATGGGCAGCAAGCGGTCCTGGCATGATCGAAAGCAAAATCAAGAACGACGGATTCAATCCGCTCGGACCGTTCCCTTACAAGCCGCTCGAAGTGCTTGGCGGCAATCCCGTCATCGACCTGGCGCTTACCTTGTTCGAATACGGCACGCCTCCCCCCGATATCGGCCGCGTCGAGCCGGACCGCGTGCATGCAGACAGGCTCAAATGATCCGGACATTTCTTTTTTCTGTTTGCCTGCTGCTAGTGGCGCCATGGGCTGCCGCATGGCCGCAACTGCCGGCGCCGTCAAACGCGCGCGTGGAATCCGTCGGCGAACAGCTACGCCTCAACGGCATTCCCATGCGCACACAGCGAGTGCTGACGGCTCGCCAACCGGAGGAGGTCGCGCGGCATTATCGCAATGCGCTTGGCCCGCGGCACGCGTCGGACCACCTTCCCGATAGGCTGATCCTCTCGCAAGGGCGCGAAGAGTACTTCATCACCATCAGCATCCGTCCGCTCGGGGCGGGAGTGACCGAAGCGCTCGTCTCTGTGGTCGACGCCCGCGAGGCCGGGCAGGCGGCCGGCCGGCCACTGAACATTCGCTTGCCACCCGATTCCGCCGTGTTGTCCGACATGGAGTCGGTCGATGGTGGCAAGCGTTCGCGGCAACTGGTGTTGAACAACGCCCACGCCATCCCGGCGAATCTCGGCGCCTTGTCGCGTGAACTTGCTGCGCGTGGCATGCGGCCCGACGGGCCGCCGCTGCGCCAGAGCGCAGCTGAGCACGTGCAGATCTACAAGGGCGACAGGCGCGAGGCGCAGCTCACCCTGGTTCGCCGCGCAGGCGAGACCAACATCGTCCTCACCACGATTGAGATGCCATGAACCTTTCACGCCTGCGTTTCCGCCAACATGGTCAATCGATGACCGAGTATCTCGTCGCACTCCTGGTCGTCATGATGATGATCGGCGTCAGTTTCTCGGGCGAGTCCTCGGTCATCGACCTCTTTCTCGCTGCGGTCAAAACCGCTTTCGACAAACAAAGCAGCTTCATTTCTCTCCCTCTTTAAAAAGTCTCGAATAATGGCTTACAAAATCAACAAAAACTGGATTGTTCTCCTGATCGCCCTGGGCGTGGGCGGGCTGGCCGCCTTCGGCGCAAAAAATTACCTCAGCGGCCAGATGGCTGAAATCGAAGCACGGGAAAAAAACAAGGCCATGGTTCAAGTGGTTGTGGCCAAGTCCGACTTGCCCAAGGGCAGCCCGCTCACCGCGGAGACGGTGGCTGTGCGAGCCATCCCGAAAGAGTGGGTCCACTCCGGCGCGATCACGCCCGAACAGTTTGGCCGCACCGAAGGCTCCTTGCTCGCATACCCCGCCCAGGCAGGCGAGCCGGTGATCTGGGCCCAGCTTGAAGGGCAGCGCGCGCCAACCTTTTCCGCGCGGCTGACCGCCGGGCGCCGGGCCGTCACCGTGCCTGTGGATGAAATCAGTTCCCTGTCCGGCATGGTCGAACCCGGCGACCTGATCGACATCGTGGTCTCCATCAAGCACGACAAGCAGAATTTTACTTTCACCTTGCTGCAGAGTGTTGCCGTCCTGGCCACCGGCACAAAATCCTCGCAGCAGGAAAAAGACCCGGAAGGCCGTGGCCGCAGTTTCACCACCATCACGCTGGATACCAGCCCGGAGGACGCCAAGCGCGTCATCGCAGCGCGCGAAGTAGGCCGCATCACGGCTTTGCTGCGGGCGCCGAACGACAACGGCAATGTTTCAAAAGCACGTTCGGAGGCGTTGGCCTTGCTGGGGCTCGCCACTGGATTCGGTTCCACCGGCAGTTCCGTACCGGTGATCTACGGCGGCGGCCCGATCTCCGAGGGACAACGAATGAATGCACGCGTCGGTGCCGGAGATGACGGAGTGGCCGTGGGCAGATAACCGCAGCGCAATCGGCAAGAAAAATCACAACATCGAGCCATGGTCTTCATCCACGCGATGCAGGATGGGTCTGAGAGTCGAATAACAATATCAGGGAGTGTAATTTTGAAACGCATCGCCATTAAAACAGGCCTGAGTCTGGCGCTGATCGTATTGGCCCTGTCGATCCATGCCGCGGAGGTTTCCGCGCCAGCGCAATCACCTGCATTGCGCGACAAATCGACCGGGTCCGGGCTTGCGTCCGGCCAGGGGTTCGCCGGGGAAATCGAAATGTTCGTTGGGGAGACGCGCGTCATCGCCGAGCCCAACGCCGGACGCCTAGCGGTAGGCAACGGCAAGGCGCTTTCCGCCGCGGTTTTGGACGACAAGGAAGTCCTGCTCATCGCGAACGAAGTTGGCGTTTCGTCTTTGCATATCTGGACCCGCAACGGCCGCAACCGGCGCATCAAGGTCAATGTCATGCCAAGTAATATCGCGCGCGTCACCAGGGAGGTTGCCGCCTTTCTCGCCACCATACCCAACACCAAATCCGCCGTCATCGGCGACAAGGTGATCGTGGAAGGTGACAACCTCTCCGACCGCGACCTTGGGAAAATCGACGAGCTGGCCAAACGCTATCCGCAGATCGTCAATTTCACCAACCGCATTGGCTGGGAAAAGATGGTCGTGATGGACGTCAAGGTGGTCGAATTCCCCATCACCGCGCTCAAGGAAATCGGGCTCAAGTGGAACGCGACCGGCGGCACCGCCTTTGGCGGTGTTTGGATGCCGTTCAAGCGTGGCAATGCTTCGCCCTACTCAATTAATCTCATCAGCGGCCAGAATAACCCCGCGCCCATCGTAGACAATCCAAACGATATTTATCAGGGCGTGCCGCTCAGCCGAAGTTTTACCGCCCTGTCTGTGCTCAACATGGGCATGAATGCCCAGCTCAACCTGATGGAGCAGAACGGCACCGCGACCATCCTCGCCCAGCCCACGCTTTCTGCGCGTAGCGGTTCCAATGCCACCTTCCTGGCAGGCGGCGAATTCCCTTATTCTGTCAGCAACCTCAACGGCACCACCATCCTGTTCAAGCCCTACGGCATACGCCTCAACATCGAGCCACGCGTTGATCACAACGGCGTGATCCGGGCCAAGATCATGAGCGAAGTCAGCGACATCGACACATCGATCAGCACGATTGGCGGCCCGGCCTTGCGCACGCGCAAGACCGAGACCGAGTTCAATGTCATGGAAGGCGGAACCATCGTCTTGAGTGGCCTGCTCAAGCGGGATGCGAGCACCTCGCTTAACAAGACGCCCTTCCTCGGCGACATCCCCGTGCTGGGCGCCTTGTTCCGTTCCAAGCGCTTCCAGAACAACGAAACCGAACTGGTGGTCTTCGTCACGCCGGTGGCGGTGGACAGAAACACGCATGCGCAAGAGGAAAGCATGGCCCAGGCCGCCGCCCGCCTACAACAAACGCCGCGCGTTTCCCCCCAGGATTTGGCCGCTGTGCCCGGCATCCCCGCGCACACGCCCTCACCCTGGAGCGATCCAGAATAGCCACAAGAGGAGATCGACATGTTTCTGGTCAACATCACCGACCCCGATAAAAAACAGCGCCTGGAACGCATTGAGGACACCCACGCCATGATCGGCAAGGGCCGGGAGTGTCCTGTCCGCTTGTCTGGCTGGCGCATCGGGCGCGAACATGCCCGAATCTTCCGCACCAAGAGCGGTTTGTTCATTCAGGACCTCGGCCAGTTTGCCGGCACCTGGGTCAACGGCAGCCGCATCGAGCAGCATGGCCCGCTTGGCCCGGAGGATGAGATCGCCCTCGGCCCCTACCTGCTCAAGGTGGATGACCAGTTTGTGGCCAGCGCCCAGGACTTGACGCCGGCTCAGGCCTCCGTCCACGCACCCATCCAGCCGGACGGCATCAAGCCCGCCGCCCCGACGCCTGCATCCTCGCCACACCATTTCTGGCGCCGCCGCATCCACGAACAGCTGCTCGAAATCATCGACCTGCGGCGGCGCGATTTGATGCGCATGGAAGACGCTGAACTGCGCACCGAGACCGAAGCGCTCATCCGCGAAATCATCGGGCAGGAATCCGCCTTGCCCGACGCCATCGACCGCGAGCACCTGTTGCGCGACGTGCTCAACGAAGCGGTGGGACTGGGGCCGCTGGAAGAACTGCTGGCCGACGACAGCATCACCGAGATTATGGTCAACCGCTTTGATGAAATCTATCTCGAACGCGCCGGCCGCCTCGAACGTCACCCCTCGATCTTCACCAGCGACCGCGCCGTGCTCGGCGTCATCGAGCGCATCGTCGCGCCGCTGGGGCGGCGCATCGACGAATCCTCGCCCATGGTCGATGCACGCCTCAAGGACGGCTCGCGGGTCAATGCCATCATTCCGCCGCTGGCGCTCAAGGGCCCCGCGCTCACCATCCGCAAGTTCTCCCGCCGCGCGCTCACCGCCGACGACCTGATCGGCTTTGCCGCAATCAGCCCGGGCATGGCCGAATTCATGCGCACAGCCGTTTTGCACCGCAAGAACATCATCATTTCCGGCGGCACCGGCTCGGGCAAGACCACACTGCTCAACGTCCTGTCCAACTTCATTCCCGACGGCGAGCGCATCATCACCATCGAAGATGCCGCCGAGTTGCGCCTGGCGCATTCCCACCTGATCAGCCTCGAAGCGCGTCCCGCCAATGCCGAAGGCCGCGGCCAGATCGCCATCCGCGACCTGGTCAAGAACGCGCTCAGGATGCGGCCCGACCGCATCGTCGTCGGCGAATGCCGTGGCGGCGAAGCGCTCGACATGCTGCAGGCCATGAACACCGGGCACGAAGGCTCGCTCACCACCCTGCATGCCAACAGCCCGCGCGATGCCCTGGCCCGGCTCGAAACCCTGGTGCTGATGGCCGGCATGGACCTGCCGCTGGCCGCCATCCGCGACCAGGTCGTCTCCGCGGTCGACCTCATCATCCAGCAGGCCCGCCTGGCTGATGGCCGGCGCGTCGTCACCGGCATCGTCGAAGTCACCGGCATCGAGTCCAACAAAATCCAACTGCAGGAACTGTTCCGTTACGAGCAGCAGGGGCGCGACGCCAAGGGCGGCGTGGTGGGGCGCTTCAACGGCTGCAATGCAGTGCCCGCGTTTTACGACAGCCTGCGCGAAGCCGGCATCCCGCTCGACCTCAGCCTCTTCAACCGGCAGGGTGACGCATGATCGTCACCGGCTTCACCTTCGCCATCGCGGCCGCCGCCGCGCTCTTGGTATGGTCGCTCACCGACCTGGGCGGCAAGTTGCTGGCCGCCTATCGCACCCGCTTCACCCGCGACACCCATTTCAGCATGCGCGAACTGTTTCTCTTCGCCGACCCGGCCAGGCTCTACGCGATCAACCTCGCCCTCATGCTGCTGGCCGCCACCGCCGCCTGGCTGCTGACCCACAGCCTGGCGGCGGCGCTGATCGTGGCCGTGCTGCTGGCGTTTGCGCCGCGCTTCATCTTTCGTTGGCTGCGCCGCCGCCGCATCGAGCGCATCGAACAACAGCTGCCCGACGCCCTGCTGATGATCGCCGGCGCCGCCAAGGCCGGCCTGTCGCTGGTGTCCGCCGTGCGCCAGGTCGGCGCCGAACTGGCGCCGCCGCTGGTGCAGGAATTCCAGCTCATGCAGCACGAACAGCGCCTCGGCGTCAGCCTCGACGATTCGCTGGAGAACCTGAACCATCGCATTCCCGTGCAATCCGTCAGCCTGATGGTCTCGGCCATGCGCATCGCCTCCGAGACCGGCGGTGGCCTCGCCGAAACCCTGGAGCGCACCGCCGCCACCCTGCGCAGCCAGCACGCCATGGAACTCAAGATTCGCGCGCTCACCAGCCAGGGCAAGCTGCAGGCCTGGGTCGTCGGCCTGCTGCCGGTCTTTCTGCTGTGGGTGCTCAGCCGCATGGAGCCCGAAGCCATGTCCCTGCTTTGGACCACGCAAATGGGATGGGGCGTGCTGGCGGCCGTCACCATCATGGAATTCTTCGGCGTCTGGATCATCCGCCGCATCGTGGCCATCGACGTATGAGCACCGACATGAACCCGCAATGGATCGTCACCGCCTTCGCCCTCGCGGCGGGGCTGTCCTTCGCCCTCGTCGCCTGGGTCGTCTCGCGGCTGGCCGCCGCCGTGCCCGAGCAGGATCGCGCCTGGTTTGACGCCCCGCCGTTGGGCTACCGTCTGCTGTGGTGGCCGGTGCAATGGCTGGCGCACTACCTTGCCCCCTGGCTGTCCGCGCAGCGCCAGGCAAAACTGCTCACCCGGCTGCGCATCGCCGGCGTCGACTTCGCCCTCAACCCCGCCCAGTACCTGGCCGGGCGCCTCTGGTGGGGCCTCCTCTGCGGCCTCGTCGGCGTATGGCTGGCCGCCAGCTTTCATCTGCCCGGCCCTTGGCCGTTTCTCATCGGCTTTCTGATCGGCTTCACCTACCCCGCTGTCTGGCTCAAAGACCGCATCGACCTTCGCCGCCGCCTGGCCCTGAAGTCGCTGCCCTTCATGCTCGACCTCATCACCCTGTGCGTCGAATCCGGTCTCAATCTCACTGGCGCCATCCAGCAAGCCGTCGACAAGGGTCCCGGCGGCGCCCTCAAGGACGAATTCGCCCGCCTCCTGCGCGACGTCCGCGCCGGCAAACCCCGCGGCGAAGCCCTGCGCGAACTCGCCGCGCGCATGGACATGCCCGCCGTCTCCAACTTCGTCGCCACCCTGATCCAGGCCGAAGCCACCGGCATGAGCCTCGGGCCGATCCTCCGCGCCCAGGCCGACCAGCGCCGCATCGAGCGCTTCGCCCGCGCAGAAAAGCTCGCCATGGAAGCCCCGGTCAAGATGCTGTTTCCGCTCATCGCCTTCATCTTCCCCTGCGTCTTCGCCATCCTCCTGTTCCCCATCGTCATGAAGTTCATGGCTTCGGGGTTCTAACAACCTGCTGTTTTGATCAACCGAAAGTGAAACCAATGAAACATCCCTCATGTAAGCCCTATTTTGCAGCGCTGTTGTTCGCACCCCTCGTATCCATTGCGAAACCCAGCGAAGTAAGCGAGCGGGAAATTGCCGTGCCGACCTGCACGCGCCCGGCCGCCAAGGTGATGTTCACCGAATTCAAATGCAAATCCGCAGATTGTTCCTCCAGCGCCGGCCAGCAGGATCCGCGACGGTACCGCTGGTGGGACTACGCAGCGGGCAGCGGCGGCAATGTCCAGCAGCCAACTTATACCGGTGTCGGCACCGGCATGACTGACATGCTGGCCACTGCGCTGACCCAAACAGGCTGTTTCGATGTTCAGGAGCGCGCCGAACTCGAAGAATTGAATAGGGAGCTGGCGCTGATCGGCAAAAAGATCGAGGCCGAGGCAGCCGATTACATGGTGACGGGTTCCATCACCTCGCTTGGATACGAGCAAAGCTCGACCGGACTCGGCGGCCTGGCCTTTCTCCCCGGTCCGTTTCGCTTGCTGGCGGGATCGGTCGACTTCAAGAAAAGCAAAGTGCACATGAACATTGATATCCGGGTGGTGGATGTCAAGAAGGCCAAGATCGTCGCGTCCAAGACCTTCCAGGCCAACAACGAAAAATCCGGGTTCGGCGTCTCGGCGCTCGGCTGGGCGGGCGTGGGCCTGGGCGGAAGCCATGCCAGCATCAGCGGCTCGCCGCTGGAAGAAGTCGCCCGCGACCTGCTGGTGCGTGCCACCGTGTTCCTCACCGAAACCATTGCCCAGAAGAACATCGCCGAGCGGGTCGCGCTCAAGGCACAGGAGCCCAATGCGAAGAAACCCGAGGCCAAGACGAGCGAATAAAGCATGACAGATGTGCCGGTGATCAACTCGCTGCAGCAGGACGACAGCATGTCGGCCAACGCAACGCGCCCGAATACTCCCCCTCGCCTTGCCATCCGGCTGGCCGACGGGTTCTTCAGCCGCCTGCGCGGTCTCCTGTTCGCCCCTGCGTTGCAGCCGGGTCAGGGCCTGCTCATTCGCCCCTGCGCTGCGGTTCACACCGCATTCATGAGCTACCCGATCGACGTCGTGTTCCTCGACCGGGCAGGGCGCATTCGCAGAATCGTTCCCCATCTCAAACCCTGGCGCACCGCCGCATTCCCGGGTGCATACCAGACGCTGGAACTGGCGGCGGGCGAGGCGGCGCGGCTGGGACTGCAGGCAGGCCAGTTGCTGTCGGCGTGCTTGACGGCCTCGACACCGGAGAAGCGGGCATGAAACGCCATCGCTTCCGCCAGCGCGGCG
>JAUSBJ010000040.1 GCA_030652035.1 Sulfurimicrobium sp. | reverse complement strand
CCCGATCGAGATGATCTCGCCCCAGCTTAACCAGATGCAGGTGCAGCACAACATTGGGCTGGATTTCGCCAGCGGCGTGCGCACCCTGATGCGCCAGGATCCGGACATCATCATGGTGGGCGAGATCCGCGACCTGGAAACAGCGGAAATGGCTATCCAGGCGGCCTTGACCGGTCATCTGGTACTCTCCACCCTGCATACCAATGATGCTCCCTCCGCCATTACCCGTATGCTCGACCTGGGTGTGCCTGGCTACTTGCTCAATTCCACTGTGCTGGGTGTGCTGGGCCAGCGGCTGGTGCGCACCCTGTGTCCCCATTGCAAGGAAAAATCCAGCATCGACGAGGACGCCTGGAACGCAATGGTCGCCCCCTGGAAAGCCACGCCGCCGGCAAGTGTCAATGCGCCCAAGGGCTGCCTTGAGTGCCGCATGACTGGCTACCTGGGGCGTTCCGGGATCTATGAAATCATGCTGTTGTCCCCCGCGTTGAAGAAGCTCGTCGCCAACTCCGCCGATATTACCTTGATCCGGGACCAGGCCTACAAGGAAGGCATGAGGCCGCTGCGTATCAGCGGTGCACAGAAGGTGGCCGCTGGCGTGACCAGCATGGAAGAGGTGCTTCGCGTTACGCCACCACCGGGGCAGTAGTTGCCTGAAGTTTTATTCCGGAACCCGTTTTCGTTCAGGTTTCTGTCAGCTTGAGTGTGTAAAAATTGTTGCAATGGCAGCCGGTTGGTTTAAGATAGCCCGCTCCAGATTTGTGGTTTTGTTGTAAATTCATCGTTTACTATATTTTTGAGGAGTCGATTATGAAAGCTACTTGGTTGGGAATGGCGGCGGCTGCCGCGGTGCTGGTTTCCGGTTACGCAAATGCGGCGGATGACGCTGCCATGTTGGCCCTGGCACAGAAAAGCGCCTGTATGAGTTGCCACGGTACCGACAAGAAAATTGTCGGCCCAGCTTACAAGGACGTTGCTGCCAAGTACAAGGGAGACAAGGGCGCCGAGGCCAAGCTCGTAGCCAAGGTAAAGGCTGGCGGCAAGGGCGTGTGGGGTGAAATCCCGATGCCGCCGAATGCCGCTGTCAAGGATGAGGATATCAAGGCTCTGGTGCATTGGATTCTGAGCCACAAGTACTAAAACAGGAATAACCTGCCTGTAAAAAAGCCAACCTTCGGGTTGGCTTTTGTTTTTTCGAATGTGGAAATTTCGATAGAATAGGCAGCTTCATGAGCCAAAAACGAATTAGGGAGAAAAAATTGAAATCACGCCTGCTTGCTGTGCTGCTTTCCGCCTTACTGCTCAATCTTGCCGCTTGCGGCAAGAACGAGACGGCGACAACCGGGGATGGCGAGGTGGTGGTAAAGATCGGCGCGATTCAGCCTCTCACCGGGCCGCAGGCTCACCTCGGCAAGGATAATGAAAACGGTACGCGCATGGCGATTGATGACGCCAATGCCAAGGGGATCAGCATCGGCGGCAGGAAAGTCAGGTTCGAACTCCTCAGCGAGGACGATCAGGCCGATCCCAAAACAGCTACCATCGTGGCGCAGAAAATGATGGACGAGAAAGTCAACGGCATCATCGGCCACCTCAATTCAGGCACCACCATCCCCGCCTCGAAAATCTATTCCGATGCCGGCATCGTGCAGATTTCCCCTTCCGCGACCAATCCCAAGTACACCGAGCAGGGCTTCAAGACGGCATTCCGCGTGATGCCGAACGATGTGCAGCAGGGCAAGGTGCTGGGCGATTTTGCCGTGACCCGGCTGGGCGCAAAGAAAGTCGCCATCATCGATGATCGTACAGCCTATGGACAGGGGCTGGCCGACCAGTTCGAGGCGGCTGCCAAGGCGGCTGGCGCCGAGATCGTGACGCGCCAGTACACCACGGACAAATCCACCGACTTCATGGCGATCCTGACTGCGGTAAAATCCGAGAAAGCCGACGTGCTGTTCTTCGGCGGCATGGATGCGCAAGGCGGACCGATGATGAAGCAGTTCAAGACCCTGGGCCTGAACGCCAAATTCCTCACCGGTGACGGCGGCAGCACGCCGGAATTCATCAAGCTGTCTGGCGGAAGTGCCGAGGGCGCGTACAGTTCCCTGCCCGGCCTGCCGCTGGACAAGATGCCTGGCGGCAAGACTTTTGCCGATAAATTCACCGCCAAATACGGCCAGATACAGCTCTACGCACCCTATTGCTACGACGCGGTGAGCGTCATGATCGCCGCCATGCAGAAGGCTGATTCCATCGACCCGGCAAAATACCTGCCGGTGCTGGCCGGTATCACGCATGACGGGGTGACGGCCAAGGTCAGCTTCGACGCCAAGGGCGACATCAAGGACGGCGCGATCACCCTGTACCAGGTGAAAAACGGCAAGTGGGAAGTGCTGGAAACCGTGGGCGGCGTCCCTGCCCCTGCCACGCCTGCCAATTAAGTTATTTTGGACATCTTCCTCCAGCAACTCATCAACGGCCTGGTGCTGGGCAGCGTCTATGCCCTGATCGCGCTGGGTTACACCATGGTTTACGGCATCCTCGAACTGATCAACTTCGCCCACGGCGAAGTGGTGATGATCGGCGCCATGGTGACGCTGGCGGTGGTCAACATGCTGATGGCCAGCGGTGTCGACATCCCCGGCATCATGATTGTTGCCACCGGGCTGCTGGTGGCGATCGCCGTCTGCATGGCGCTGGGTTTCGCCATCGAGCGCATCGCCTACCGGCCGCTGCGCAAGGCGCCGCGACTTGCACCGCTGATCACCGCCATCGGCGTGTCCATCGTGCTGCAGAACGTGGCCATGATCATCTGGGGGCGGCAATACATCTCCTTCCCGCCCATCCTCCCGATGACGCGCCACGACATTGGCGGCGCGGGCATCACCGACCTGCAGATTTTCATTTTTGTACTGGCGCTGGTGCTGATGGCGGGCCTGGTGCTGCTGGTCAAGAAAACCCGCATCGGCCGCGCCATGCGCGCCACTGCCCAGGCACCGGAAATCGCCGGGCTGATGGGGGTGAACGTCAATGCCGTGATTTCCTTCACCTTCATCCTGGGATCGGCGCTGGCCGCTGTCGCAGGCCTGATGGTGAGCGCCTACTACGGCATTGCGCACTATTACATGGGCTTCCTGCTCGGCCTAAAGGCTTTTACCGCGGCGGTGCTGGGCGGTATCGGCAATATTGCCGGCGCCATGCTGGGCGGACTGCTGTTGGGGGTGATCGAGAGCATGGCCGCGGGCTATATCGGGGATATCACCGGCGGCTTCCTCGGCAGCCACTATCAGGACGTGTTCGCCTTTTTCGTGCTGATCGGGGTGCTGGTATTCCGGCCGTCTGGGCTGCTGGGCGAACGCGTGGCGGAGCGGGCATGAACAGGCAAATCTGTTTTTTTGCTGCAAAGGACGCAATGGAACGCAAAGGTGTTGCCTTTCCTTTGCGAACCTTCGCGCCCTTTGCGGTTGGATGTTTATTAATACAAGGTGATGGGTTTTTCCATGCCAAGTAACTGGCAGCGCCTGAAATCCGACCGCCGCGCCGCGCATGTGGCGTTTGTCGCGCTCGGGCTGCTGCTGGCGGCCGCCCCCTTCCTGGTCGGCGCGAGCCTGGGTAACGGCTGGGTGCGCATCCTCGATTTTGTCCTGCTCTACATCATGCTGGCGCTGGGGCTGAATATCGTGGTCGGCTACGCCGGTCTGCTCGACCTGGGCTATGTCGCCTTCTATGCAGTCGGCGCCTATCTTTACGCCCTGCTGGCCTCGCCGCATTTCGGCCTGCACCTTCCGGTGTGGCTCATCCTGCCGCTGGGGGCGCTGGTGGCCGGTCTGTTCGGCATGATGCTAGGCGCGCCGACCCTGCGGCTGCGCGGCGATTACCTGGCCATCGTGACCCTGGGCTTCGGCGAGATCATCCGCATTTTCCTCAACAACCTCAACGCGCCGGTGAACATTACCAACGGGCCGCAGGGCATCAGCATGATCGACCCGCTCGGCGCGGGCGGAATTTCACTCAGCCAGTCATTCGAGTTGTTCGGCATGCAGGTACCCGGCATTTACGCCATTTACTACCTGTTTCTGGCGCTGGCCCTGCTGATCGTGTTCATCTCGCTGCGCCTGCAGGATTCGCGCATCGGCCGCGCCTGGGTGGCGATCCGCGAGGACGAGGTGGCGGCCGAGGCGATGGGCATCAATACGCGCAACATCAAGCTGCTGGCCTTCGCCATGGGCGCGAGCTTCGGCGGGATTTCAGGGGGGCTGTTCGCCGGTTTCCAGGGCTTCGTCAGCCCTGAAAGCTTCAACCTGATGGAATCCATCATGATCCTGTGCATGGTGGTGCTGGGCGGCATGGGGCACATCCCGGGCGTGATCCTGGGTGCCATCCTGCTCACCGTCCTGCCCGAAGCCTTGCGCTATATCGGCCCGCTCCAGGAAGCCTTGTTCGGACGGGTGGTGGTCGATCCCGCCGACCTGCGCATGCTGATTTTCGGACTGGCGCTGATCGTGGTGATGATTTTCCGCCCCGCCGGGCTGTGGCCGTCCAAGACGCGGCGGCGCGAATTCAGCAGCGAGGCAGAAGTGCCGGAGCAGGAGGCGCTATATGATGCCAAAAGGTGAGCCATGAGACTGTTGCAAGCGGAAAATGTGAGCAAACACTTCGGTGGCTTGGCTGCGCTGAGCGAGGTTTCTTTCAGCATTCGGCAGGGCGAGATTTTTGGCCTCATCGGACCCAATGGCGCGGGAAAGACGACCCTGTTCAATGTGCTTACCGGCCTGTATAGCTTGAGTTCCGGCCGGGTTACCCTGGATGGCAATGCCATTCATGGGCAGAAACCCAGCCAGGTGACTCAGCTTGGTCTGGCGCGCACCTTCCAGAACATTCGCCTGTTCGCCAACATGAGCGCGCTGGAAAACGTCATGGTGGGGCGCCACGTGCGCACCCGTGCCGGTGTGCTCGGCGCCATCTTTCGGGGTATCGGCACACGCGGGGAAGAAGACGCCATCCGCCGGCGCGCCCATGAGCTCCTGGCCTACGTTGGCATCGAGAAGCACTCCAGGACGCTGGCAAAAAATCTTTCCTACGGCGACCAGCGCCGCCTCGAAATCGCCCGAGCGCTGGCGACCGAACCCAAGCTGCTGGCGCTCGACGAGCCTGCCGCCGGCATGAATGCGAGCGAGACCGCAACGCTGGAAAAGCTGCTGCAAACCATCCGCGTCGATGGCGTGACGCTGCTGCTGATCGAGCACGACGTGAAGCTGGTGATGGGCCTGTGCGACCGCGTGGCGGTGCTGGATTATGGCAAGAAAATCGCCGAGGGCACGCCTGCCGAAGTGCAGCGCGACCCGCTGGTGATCGAGGCCTATCTGGGCGGGAGCGTGGCATGAGCCTGCTCGAAGTGCGCGGCCTGAACGTTTCCTACGGCGGCATCAAGGCAGTCAGGGGCATCGATCTGGAAATTGCAGCGGGCGAACTGGTATGCCTGATCGGCGCCAATGGCGCGGGCAAGACCACGACCCTCAAGGCCCTGGCCCGGCTTCTGCCCGCGCACGGGAAAATATTTTATCAGGGCAAATCCATCGCCCAGACGCCGGTGTTTGATCTGGTGCGCAAGGGCATCGCACTGGTGCCGGAAGGACGCGGCATCTTCGGCCGTTTGAGCGTGGAAGAAAACCTGCTCATGGGTGCCTACAGCCGCAAGGACACCCCAGCCATCCGGCACGATCTGGAAAAGAATTACCAACTCTTCCCGCGTCTGTTCGAACGCAAGACCCAGCAGGCTGGCACGCTCTCTGGAGGCGAGCAGCAGATGCTCGCCATCGGACGCGCCCTGATGAGTCGTCCACGCCTGCTGCTGCTCGACGAGCCGAGCATGGGTCTGGCACCGCTGATGGTGAACAAAATCTTCGAAACCATCCGCACCATCTCGGCCGAAGGCGTGACGATCCTGCTGGTGGAACAGAACGCCAAGCTGGCGCTGGAAGCCAGTCATCGCGCCTATGTCATGGAGGGGGGCACGGTTTGCCTGTCAGGCGAATCTGCCAAGCTGCTCCATGATCCGCAGGTGCGCCATGCCTATCTGGGAGAATAGGGCTTCCCCCGGGGACCTTTTTTCTCATCGCAGCGAGTAAGGGCATGACTTTCCGCACCCTCCGCATCCTGATATTACTCACCCTGCTTTCCGCTGTTGCCGGCATGACTTACTGGGAAAGCATGGTGGTGCGCAACTGGCTGCGGCCGCTCGAGGTGAGCATCTACCCGGTGAATGGGGACGGCACGCCGGAAGTGGGCAAGTACATCGCCGGCCTGAAACAGGTTGATTTTCAGGAAATCGGGCACTTCATCGCGAGCCAGTCCGAACGTTACCGGGGTAAGGGTCTGCCGCCCGTGATCATACGGCTTGCAGATGAAATCAGAACCCCGCCGCCGGCCTTGCCGGAAGGCCGTCGTTCAGCTTTGTTCGCCATCCTCTGGAGCCTCAGCCTGCGCTATTACGCGTTCGAATATACGCCCTTCTGGAGCAGCCTAGGTACTGTCCGGGTGTTTGTGGTCTATCACCAGGGAGAAGAAGGCAAGCCGCTGCAACACTCGCTCGGTCTGCACAAGGGGCTGGTGGGCGTGGTGCATGCCTTTGCGCAGGACAGGCAGAATGCGCAGAACAATGTGGTCATCACGCATGAACTGTTTCACGCCCTGGGCGCATCGGACAAGTACGATTCCGCCAACCAGCCAATCTACCCGGAAGGTTTCGGCGACCGGGGGGATGGTCCGCGCTACCCCCAGCATGTGGCGGGAATCATGGCGGGGCGCATTGCCATCCGGCCGGATGAGGCAAGGATTCCGGCCGGGCTGGAGGAATGTGTGGTGGGGTATAAGACGGCTTGGGAGATTAACTGGTAGAGTTTGAATGCGCTTCGCGCATGGTTGAGTGGGCGCCGGGGCCGCCCGGCAATCAAACAGCTTTGCGTAGCGAACAAATCAATATGAGCCAATGAATTGATTCTCCTCGTATCCACACTCATGCGGCGCAATTCCCTTCTGGGATTGCAGCCCTACACGGGCTGCACATGCAACGATCGACATTGCGCAATCCTCCAATAAAGGAAGATCAGCATAGACGGCCAAATTGATATTCTCCATCCAACGGTGTTGGTCGTCGTGATATTCAGTTAAATCAAGATAATTTGTTTCGATGGCTCGATCACGTCACTAAGGCTGTAAGTTTTGTTATTTCGCCGGACGGTTCCATCTTTAGAAACGATGATGATGTTTTTGCAAGCATGCAACTGGCGAGTAGCCTCCATCAGGTGGTTTTCGGCAGCGGTGGAATTGGTTACGCAACCCTGAAACAGATCGGCTAGTCGAGTGGGTTTGTTGAGTTGGAATATTGTCCGCCCAAAGTGTTCTCGCACTCCATCGATGCAGGCTTCTTTCGAGGTAGTACCTGCGAATTCAAAAGTCTGTTGACTGGTGTAATTGGCATCCTTGTTTGCATTGTAACCAAGCACAAAAACTCCAGGTTCCAGTTCATGTCCGAATTCAGTGGCATGTTCCCAGTGCAGCGATTTCATGACTGCATGAGCACGGTATTGATTCGATAAGTGGATTAGCCAATAGCCCCAGGAATTTAACCCATGCGGTTTAACAAAAAACAGGGTCATGAACTTCGCCCCGGTTTCGGATTTGATACCGTGCGCAAGATACCGCTGTAAGGATTGGCGCCACTCGCGTTTCTGCGTGGCCTTGAGCATATTCAGATCAGCCCAAGGAATATGTTTGTCCAGCCCTATGTTGTAAAACAGCGTGCAAAACTTTCCAGATTTCCGGGGTAAACAGCGTCCAATAGTTTCCACCCCGGGGTGTGTAACCATCCGGTATTTGTGCCGGAGAAACTGGAGTGTTATCTATGGAAGTCATAGCCGAAATCCGGCG
>JAUSBJ010000039.1 GCA_030652035.1 Sulfurimicrobium sp. | reverse complement strand
CCGTCGTCGCCCATACCGTGATGCGCATGCAAAGCCCAGCCTATGAGAACGCCAACGCCAGCAACCCCGGCCCGGGCAACGGCGGTGTGCCCAAAGACCCAGGTCCGGGGCCGGGGGGCGGAGGATTGCCGAAGTGCCCGGTCACCGATCCGGCGTGTACGCCGGAGCCGGAGGTGCCGCTGCCGCCGACGGACCCGGGCGGCGGCTGTACGGGCGGGACGTGTCCTCCATGCACGGGCGGGCTATAGGAATGGTGTGTCAAATCAGAATGGGATGGACAATGCAAAAGGTGATAGCTGTGGTTTTAGCGTTATTCTCCGGACTGGCATATGCGGAATGCGGGGTCAACATGTCTTGCACCGGGGGGGATGGAGCAATCTTGCCGCCCAAGGCCTGCCCTGTTCAGGCCTGCTTCCTGAGCGAAGCAGCCAAGAAAAAATACGAGCAGGATTACAACTGCACGTTCGCATCCTCGGCGTGCGGGGACTTCAATGCGGACACCCAGTGTTGCGGAAAAGACCCGAGAACGGGCAATGCCAAGGTGGTGGACAAGGTGATGACCAGCAAAGATGTGATAGCAATAGGAGCGGACAGCTTTACCTGGACGAACTACCTGATGACCTGCCCTGACAAAAAGCAGAACATTGCGCCGCCGAATGCGCTTTGGCAGCAGTGTGTGCCTAAGCAGAAACAAACACCGGAAGATCCCTATGAAATCGTTGAAGTCCGCAAAAACGGAACGGCTCGTGATTATTGCATTGACGGTTGCAGTGAACCACCTAGTGCTGTTGCTGCTGCGGTCGCACTGGGGGTATTTCTCCAATTTGATCACGACAATCCCACTGGGTATTCCGCCGCATCAAGCTTCTATAATGCATGCGCCACCCACGACGTTTGCTATCAGACGTGCAATAACAATGATCAGCTGTTCTGTGATACCCAGCTTAAAAACAATTCCATTGCGGCGTGCCAGACTATTCCGGCTGGACACTGGACCTTTGCCCTGGCAATACGCGCAATGGTTAATACGCGAGATAGGTGTGAAAAGGCTGCAAAAGAGATGTTCAGGGTTCTTAGTGATTGGAAGTTTGGGTTGCCTGCTTTTAATTTGCGCCGCCAGCAGTATTGCCAATGTTGCTGAATCATTTTTAGATGGAGATGAGAATGAAATTCTTGAAACTGTTCATTGGAGCGTTGTTACTTGCTGCGTTATCTAACATTGCACTTGCCGAAATCAAGCTCATTAAACGTCAGGCAGTGTCACTTGATGACTATGATCGATACATGGGACTGGTTTCGGATGATGGTCGACACTACTTGGTTGTGGCTAAGGCTGAAAGGCCTGATTTGGAGACAGGAGTATTCTTCCTGCAGATAGAGGGTCTTTTCGATGGCCGATTATCCCGACGCATCGTGCTTGATAAGCGTCTCGCCGCACCGTTATTTTTGCCATTAGGCTCACAGCATGGCCTGCTTGCCACGGCAAATGCATTGGCAGAGTGGAGCGCAATCAAGCTGAACAAGGAAGCATCCAAAGTAGAGCGATACGGTGAACTCAAGTCGATGCTGGCTGTTACCGAGACGGCAAAAATAGGCAACAAATACATCGTTGCTGGCGTGAGCAAGGACAACATGCCCACCCTCATTAAAATGAGCAGCGACCTTAGAATCGAGCTCGAGTTGATCGTGCAGTCGAATAAGAAAGGCAGGGTGTACAGTGTTTTTGTTCAAGCTGGCAAGGTATTTGCGGTTGTGGGTTTTATGGACGGTTCCTCCGAGTTATGGAAGCTATCCCCCGAGCTTTCCATTCTGGAAAAGGTCAAGCTTTCGGGTGCGGTGGTGACAGGTATTCCGTTGCGGGATGGCGGCTTTGCTGTCTCTTACATGTCACTCCCGGATTTGGGTGTTTTTGTGGAAAGGTTCAATGCAAGCGCCCAGTCCCTATGGAAAAATAAAATTTTTACAATGGCAAGAACCGGCGCTGGCACAGCGGGTAGTCTATGCGAACTACCTGACGGCCTGTGCCTAGTGGGTGGCAGTAATGATCGTCTGCTGGTTGCTCGCATTGACGCCAATGGCCAGCGTGTCCGGCTAACAGAGGACACGCGTAGCGGGTTGAGTGTGCCTTCAAATCCTGCTGGATATCTGGTCGGCGTAAAAGGCAACGAGATTCACGTGCGAGGCATGGCGAGGAATCCGGACGCAAGCTCTACATTATTTCACTTCGTTGAAACCGCCACCCCATGACACGCAGCGTTCTCCAATTATTTCTGGTTATTATTGCGGCGAGCATATTGTCCGCCCATGCAGAAGAATTCATCGCGCAAAAAACGCTTCCCGCAAATTATCCTCAACTGCAAGATTGGTTTTACACGGTGTTTCGTATCGAAGTCACCAAAGGATCGTCCTTGGGCACAAATGCGAAACGACCGAGCGTCGAATATAAAATTATCGAGGTGTTACGGCCAGGCAGATTCCCCCCTCGGCAGAGCAAAATAGATGCTGAATGGATAAATGACCCGCCTGGCGGTGAGCAATGGAATGCGCACAAACTAGCGGGGACGTTTGATCAATGGGAAAGCATCGAAATCACGAGTCCGCCGGCTGGAACAAAATTGATCACCTTGGGTAGTTTTGATTCCCCATCAGAAAAAGAGGCCCTAATAGGCAATAACAGCTTTGCCGACACGCCTGAAAATCGAGCCACCGTTATGGCAAATGCTGCGTCACGTCCATTCTTGGACTGGCTGACGGAAACGGCTTTTTGGCTTACTTTCATTTTCCCCGCTGCCGGATTCATGTGCCTGTTTTATTCACCCAAATTGGGGGCATTCCTGGCCATGCTGTCTTGGCCAAGTTATCTTCTGTACGACTCTCAGGTTCCCGTGACGAGCAACATAAGGCTTGATGCATTACTTGCCTATCCCGCTTTGGGCATTGCCAGTTTGATCGCGGCGGCGGGCTTTGCGCTATGGGTGAGGGCAGAAGGGCGCAAAGGTTGAATTCACGGCTGGTTGATCGTTCATCATGCTATTGATTAAGTGGTGCGCATCACAGATCACAAATTCAAAAAAGGAACAATTCATGAGCCGCCTCTTACTGCGCTGCCTGCAAGCGATCGCTGTCACTGTTGCCTGTTTCATTGGCCCCGCCCAAGCCGCCCCCCCCAAAGAGATATCGTCCGTCCAATGGGAGCAGATCCAGACCTTGCGCGGCATCCCCAGCAGGCCCGGGCTGCGCAACTCACCGCTCTACATATTCTTTGACCCCAACTGCCCGTGGTGCGCGAAGCTCTTTCAGCCGATGCAAGGCAAAATCTTCGCCAGCGCAATGGAAGCTGCATGGATACCGGTGACCTACATGAAACAGGACAGCCTTGGCAAAGGCGCCGCCCTGCTCCGGTCCGGGCGGTTCCCTGCACTGGAAGCGAACTTCAAGGATTTCGACTTCACCAAACGCAGCGGTTCAGCGCGGGCGGTCGCCCCGACAAGCGCAGAAATTACCGTCCTGGGCAAAGCCAAAACCGTCTGGCAAAATCTCGGCGGGGCAACGCCCATGTTCGTCTATCGCGACAAGAGCGGCAAATACCAGGCATTTCTCGGCTTGCCCACGGCTGAGCGCCTGAGCGAATTGTTGAGCACGGTTTCGTCCAACCGGCTTGAACCCTATCAAAACTGATTTGATCAATGCAACAAAGCGCCCGCCATGCATAACAGGCCGGACAAGCAGCATGGCTCTGCCATGATCGAATTCACCGTAGTCGGGCCCATCATCATGCTGCTGGGTCTCGCCATGCTGCAATACAGCCTGCTCTTCTTCGCCAAAAACCAGATCAACTACGCGGGCTTCATGGCCGCCCGCGCCGGCAGCATGAGCCACGCCGGGGAGAGCGAAATCCGCGAAGCCTACGCCAAAGCCCTCATCCCCCTCTACGGCGGCGGCCAGAACAGCGCCGAACTGGCAACCGCCTACGGCAAAGCCGGCACCGACGTTGCCGGCCACGCCCGCATCGAACTGCTCAACCCCACCCGGGAAAGCTTCGACGACTGGAACGACCCGTACCTGCAAAACACCGTCGGCAACGGCAAACGCGTCATCCCCAACGGCGGCCAGGCCTACAAGAACCCCGATACCATCGGCGCTGCCTCCGGCCAAAGCATCCAGGACGCCAACCTCCTCAAGCTACGCATCACCCACGGCTACGAACCCAAGATCCCCGTGATCCGCACGATCTACACCCGCTACCTGCAATGGCTGGACACAGGAGAAGACGCCTACTACAGCCAGCAAGTCAATGCCGGCCGCATCCCCATCGTCGGCCACGTCACCGTGCAAATGCAATCCGACGCCATCGAACCCGGCAACCCGGTATCGATCCCCGGCCCCGGCAACAATGGCAGCCCAACCGACCCGGGCGAGCCCCCGGCGGTGACCACCCCGCCGCCGGATTGTTTGACTATCGGCTGTACTGTGGGCAATACCCCGGCACCGATCTGCGATCCCCAGAGCGATCCAACTTGTTCAAGCACGTTGCCACCATGCCAGCCCATGTCTTCAATTCCATAGCCATCGCCATGATTTCAGCTATTCTTCGATCCTGCTTGCTCATTTCCCTGTTTCTGCATAGCGCAACCGCACTTGCGGCCGACCCACTGAGCGGGTTTATGTTACCGGATAGCGGGTGTGACCCCGCCAAACAAAGCTGTATTCCTGGCGCCACGCCAGCGAATTGCAAGGGCACGCAATGCTTTAGCACGCTGGAGGATCAGGCAAAGTTCGAGAAGGAGAACAACTGCAAGTTCGGCACCGATAATTTTTGCGGCGGCAAGCCGCTCGACAAGGAAACCCAATGCTGCGGCAAGAACGAAACTACAGGTGCCGACAAAATTCAAACCAAACAGGCCACCACGGAAAACAGCAACTTCGACTGGGCGACGTTCAGAAAACAGTGCCCCAACATGAAGCAGAGCGAGGGCGTAGCGGATGGCCTGTGGTCCCAGTGCAAGGTTGGCCAGCTTCATGCGGCAGATGATGACTGGCCGGTTCGCGAGAAAGTGAAAAATCCTTCCAATCCTAATGCCCGCGACTATTGCATCGACGGCTGCAGTACACCGCCAAACATCGTCACCTCGCTATACCGCTCGGGAGTGTTTATTTTCAACAACAAGGACAACCCGACTGGTGCTGGGCCAAGAGGCTTTGGTGAAGGTTCCAGTTTTTATGGCGCCTGTTCGAACCATGACATTTGCTACCAGACCTGCAACAGTACCAGTCGCTCCACTTGTGATAACAATCTGCTGGCAGATATGCAAGCCGCCTGCAACCGTGTGCCGGTGGACCATATCACCACATTTACGAACAATCTCGGTTTTCAAGACAATGAAAATACCCGACAAAAATGCCATTCTGCGGCTAATACAATGCACACAGGTCTGCGGGTAGGCGGTGGTTCGGCCTTTAATAAACGAAGGCAGCAATACTGCCAATGCTGCTAAGGAAATTTTATGCATAGATTTATTCTGTTCACCTTGTTTCTTTTGGCAAGTACAACTGCTAGCGCTTTCACCGAATTGAAACTGACGGATTCGAGAGTCTTTGAAGGTACTTGTCCGCAGACCAGAGTGACTGTTCTCAACGGTGAAACCAGCATTCTGAGCATTGATTGCAAAAATGACCCGATAGCGTTAAACCAGAGTGCTTTTTCCGGAAAAATCAATGCCCGAAAATCCAAAGTCGGCATGTCTCCTCACATTGAGCTTTTTTTAATTGCACAGTCCCACCATTTTCTTCAAAAACCAAATGCTGTCGTCACTGGTGGTTATAACACTGGATGGAGCGTCACGCCCATCATCACACTGGATGGTGGCAAGCCAGCCGCCAAGTCAGTTGAAATCGATAATGTCTCAGTCATATACCATCTGGTTGAAGTTCCGGGCTATTACTTTTTGGCAGGCATAACCAATAATGGTGAACCCATGCTGAGCCGACTGGCGCACAACGCAAATAAGCCTGAAGCCAATATTCTCAAAAATCCAGGAGAGGGAGAGGTCACTGAACTGAAGCCTCTGGCAGATGGTGGTCTGCTAGCAATTGTCAACTACAGCAACGGCAAGGCCGACTTGATGAAACTCGATAAACAGGGAAGCGTGGTACAAAAAATCCGCCTAGCAGGAGGTGGCGCTAGAGCAGGCACGAACCAGGCAGGTAATATTCTTGTCACTCACAGACAGGGGAAAATCATTTCTGCAGAATTGTTCAGTTCTGCGTTAAAAAGCCTTTGGATAAAGAACTTACACAGTGTTTCTGGTCTTGCAAGTAGAACCGTGCAGGTTTTTCCATTCAAGGGTCAATGGGTGGTGGTGGGAGCCAACGAAGGCCGTATCTTCGCACAGAAGATTGATGCTGCAGGCAATACAAGTCCAGCGGTGAAAGATAGTAGCGGCCTGCTGCCTCCCGCTGACTACGACTACCACATCAGTGTGGACAAAGACGTTCTTCACATTCGAGGTATTTCGCATTCAAAGGCAAATTTGGAAGAAAAGAAAAACCAAAGCACCGAATTCCATCTTCAATCCAGGTAAGCAAAAAAGTGGTCCCGTAACTGGGATACGACCAAACTCCATGCCAACCCGCCGCCGATTCCTCACTGCTTCCATATCCGCGCTGACCCTATTCGCCGCCCCCAGCCTGCGCGCCGAAATCCTCACCGGCCCTAGCGCCAAAATGCACGGCCAGCGCGACCGCGCCCTGTGGCTTGCCGCGCAGCAGTTGAAAGGGGCGCGTCTGGCTAAGCCGGGCGATCAGATTCAGGCCGTCTTCTTCATCGACCTCAACTGCCCCGCCTGCGCCGAGCTGTGGAAGTGGTTCGACACGCCTGAGCGGCGGCGCTGGGCAACCCTATGGATTCCAGTCGCCTACATGAACAAAAGCAGCGAAGGCCGCGCCATTGCACTATTGCGCGCGTCAGACCCCTACGCTGCGCTGGCGAAGAACTTTGGCAGCGGCTTTAACCGTAAAGCCCGGCAGGGCGCGCTTGCCGAAGCAAGCAGCCCTACCTTGCTGGAACAGTCAGCGATCCAGCGCAGCACCCGAATCTGGCGGGGTGCGCTCTTCGGCACGACCCCCCTGACGCTCTACCGCAACAACGACAGCACCTACTGGCAGTTGCTCGGACTGTTTCCCGAACCCGAGATGAGCGGCTACTTCACAAAACTTGCCCCATCCAGACTGGAGGCTTACCAGGCAGAGACCCCGCCATAGTGCGTGTTCCACATCTTTCAATGCGAGCCACAACAACCCAAGGCCATCGCATGCCGGCCCAGGGCACCACCGAACTGAGGGCCGCCTCCGGCCAACGCATCCAGGACGCCAACCTGATTAAACTGCGCATCACCCACGGCTACGAGCCCAAGATCCCCCTGATCCGCACGATCTACACCCCATAACCATGCCCTTGTCCGCCATGAAGCGCCTCCTTCCCCTCCTGCTCCTGCTGAGCCTGTCCCCGCTCGCGCCCGCCACTGCTGCCGCCGCTCCGCCCGACATCGGCTGCGGCGCCAGCCCCGGCGGCGCCCCCTGCGACGGCAGCGGCCCCGCAGCCCAAGGCAACAGCAGCGGCACCAACCAGGGCGCCGGCAACCCCATCAACGTCACCAACGGCAACAAATACCAGCAGGAAACCGACCTCCCTGCCCTGCCCGGCGTCCTCGGCCTCGAAATCGTTCGCCACTACAACAGTGCCTACGCCGGCCCCAATGCGCCCAACGGCATCCTCGGGCGTGGCTGGCGCCTTTCCTACGAAACCGATCTCCACGCCATCGGCAACAGCCTCCAGATCATCGAAGCCGACGGCACCCGGCTCATCTTCAGCCGCGACCCCCGGCACCCCGGCACCTGCGCCAGCAACGACCCCAGCCAGGGCCGCATCCACATCCGTAAAACCCCGCGCGGCGACGAATACGCCTGGCACTGGCCCAACGGCCGCCGCCTCGACTTCGACAGCCACGGCAAACTGGTCCAGATCCAGGCCCCCAGCGGCGAATACGTCAGCCTGCAACACGACACCCAGGGCCACCTCGTCAAAGTCACCGACCCGCAAGGACGCACGCTCCAGCTCAACTACCTCGACCGCAAGCAGGCCCAGGCCGGCGACCGCTTCCGCGGCGTGCAAAGCATCGACAGCCCGGTCGGGCGCTACCGCTACGAATACGGCAGCGCAGCCCCCACGGGCGCAAGCGGCAACCCGCGCGAACGGCTCGCCAACCTCGTCAAAGTCAGCCTCCCCACCCACTACGAAGCCGAACAAAAAGCCCACGCCCACGCCACCCGCGGCCACACCAGCAGCAGCATCAGCCGCCACTACCACTACGAAGACCCGCGCCACCCCGCCCGCCTCACCGGCATCACCGTCAGCGGCATCGGCAGCGACGGCCAGCTCCTCAACCAGCGCATCGGCAGCTACCGCTACGACGGGCAAGGGCGCGGCAGCCAGAGCGTCAAAGGGCCGCCCCGGCAGCCAGGCAAAGACGGCCAACCTGATCCCGGCACAGGCATCGAACAGGTCGACTTGCACTACCTCCAGCCCGCGCTCCCCCAGGGCCAGCCCGGCAAAACGGAGCTCACCAACAGCCTGGGCCAGAAAACCACCTACACCCACGCCCTCATCAACGAACAGGCGCGCCTGCTTGAAATCCGCGGCCCCGGCTGCGCCAGCTGCGGTGAAAGCAACATCCGCTACGCCTACGACGCGCTGGGGCGTTTGATCGAGCAGACTACGCTCAGCCCGATGGTCGTGACCGACAGCAAACCACAGAGCACGCCCAGACCATTGCTCAGCACGCGCCATACGCTGGACGCCCAAGGCCGCACCACCCGAATCGAGCAACTCGCCTACAAGCCGGATGGCAAAGCCCGGCGCGCACAGCTGGTGGAGCGCCGCGAGTACTCAGACACCCGCTGGCCCGACAAGCCCACGCTCTTGGCGCGACCCAGCGTGGTGACGGGCCTGGAGCAAGTCATTGCGCTGAGCTACAACGCCGCTGGCCAGGTGACCGAGCTGAAGGAAACCGGCTACAGCCCGCTCGACGCACAAGGCCAGGTGGCCAGCAGCCCAGAGCAGGCCAGCAAACTCGCGCGCAGCACCCGCTACACCTACGCCACCGTCAACGGGCGCAGCCTGCTCACCCGGATTGACGGACCCCTGCCCAACGGGCCCACCGCCTCGGCTGCGGATTCGGATATCACTACTCTGGCCTGGGATGAGCGGGGCAGCTTCATCAAGACCATGAGCACGCCCGGTGGCCTGCGCAGCGATGTCAGTGTCGACAGCGCCACAGGCATGGTCGAGCGCGTGGTCAACGATGCGGGTTTTGCCACCCGCTTCACATACGATGCCCGCCTGCAACCCACCCAGATCCGCAGCCAGGGCCCGGGCTGGACCCAGCCGCAGGTGCAGAGCTTCCAGTACGACGCCTTGGGCCAGCGCGTGCAGAGCTTCCAAGGCGATGCCAACGCTAAAGACAAGGCCGCTGCCCGCCCCACCGAGCGCCAGGAATTCGATGCCCAGGGCCGCCTGCTGTGGCGCGCCACCGCCCTGGGCATGCTGCAAACCTATGCGTACGACAGCGAGGGTCGGCTGGTGCAGGAGAGCATGCGCAGCGCAAGCATGGTCAAGACGCTGAATCTGGCCTACGATGAATTGGGCAGAGCCATCGGCATGGCCGACAACGCCGGGCGCAGCCGCAGCCTGCGCTACGGCGCCGATGCTTTGCCCGTCGCCACTGTGGACGCGCTGGGACGTGTGACTTCGGCACGGCAACAGGCCAGCGCACGCAGCAAGGCCACAGCACCGCTTCGCCCGTTGCAGTTGCGCGACGACTTCGACCGCAACGTGCTCACGCGCAGCCCGGACAGCGGCGATACGCTGCGCGGCTTTGACGCCGCCGATCGCCTGGTGGCCATGACCGACGCCCCAGGCAACACGGCGGTTTATGCCTACGATGCCCAGGGCCGCATTCTGAGCCAGACCATCACCGATGCAAAAACCCGAGTAGCAACGCGCACCCAATGGCGCTACAGCGCTCGCCAGCTCATCGAAGTGATTCACCCCACGCAGAACGAACGCTTAGAATACAATGCGCGCGGTCTGCGCAGCGTGCGCATCGTCACCCTCAAGACGGC
This sequence comes from Sulfurimicrobium sp., assembly GCA_030652035.1. Lineage (GTDB taxonomy): Bacteria > Pseudomonadota > Gammaproteobacteria > Burkholderiales > Sulfuricellaceae > Sulfurimicrobium. Next base: position 78,694 of record JAUSBJ010000039.1, on the reverse strand, counting down.
GCAGGGCGGACACATCAGCGTGACCCGCTACGAGCATGACAACAAGGGCCAGTTGCTGGCAAGCACCCTGCCCGACGGCAGCCGCCTGGTCTATCAGCGTAACGGGCAGGGGCAGGTGGTGGCGCTCACCCGCCAAACCATACAGACGCCCTGGCTGCGCTGGCTGGGCAAAGAGCAAACCCTAGCCCATGGCTTCGAGCGCGATCTGGTGGGCCTCTCCAGCTACACCAGCGGCAACGGCATTCAAGCCCTGTACCAGCGCAGCGCACAAGGCACGCTGGCCCGCGTGGTCTACCGCCGCACGATCCCGCGCGCGGCGCTGCAGGCGAGCAGTAACAGCACACCCACGTGGCTCATGGGCCGCATCACGCAAGAGACGATTGAGCGCTTGCTGGGTGTCCATCCAGCCCATGCCGCGAACCCGCCCGCAAGCGCCGCTTCACACAACCTGGCGCCACCCGGTGCCCTGGGTCTGCCCACCGACCCGCAAGCCCTGATCGACCACCGCTACCTCTGGAGCGCCGAGGGCCATTTGTTGCTGAACCAGCAGCGCGCGGGTTTGCCCAGCGAGCACACCCAGCACAGCCACGCCTACGACGCGCAAGGCCGTCTGGTGGCCAGTGTGCTGGCAGGTGGTGCCGGTGTGGACGAAAATGGCCGCTCGGGCGCGGTGATCCCCGTGAGCCTCATCAGCGCAGCGGTCAAAGAGCAAGCCGTCTGGCGCTACGCCTACGACGTCGGCCAGCGCCGCGTGCTCAACCAGCAAGGGGCCAGCGAACAGACCGATCTCACCACCGGCACCCAGCGCAACCAGTTCCAGGACGGCAGCCACCGCCTCATCCAGGGCGTCAACAAAGCCACCTACAACGCCAACGGCCAGCCCGAGCGCGTGGGCAGCCGCGAATATGTGTGGGACGCTCTGGGCCGCCTGATCGAGGTGCGGCAAGAAGCCAGGCCGCTGGCGCAATACCAGTACGACCACCGGGGCCTGCGCAACAGCAAACAGGTGTTCAGCCCTGCAGGTACCCAAACCACCCACACCCTCTACGACGAAAGCCACCAGCCCCTGGCCGAGCTCGACGCAGAGGGCCGCATAACGCGCCAGTACGTCTACCTGGCCGACATGCCGCTGGCCGTGATCGACAGCGCGCCGGGCCAGCGCCTGGCACCAGAACAACCCGGCGTGGCGCAACTCCTCGCCGACCTGGGCCGAATCGTGCAGAGCTGGCTGAGCAGCAACGAAGGCCTCGTCTGGCTGCACACCAACCACCTGGGCGCCCCCGAAGCCGCCACCAACGCCCAGGGCCAGACCGTCTGGCGCGCGGCTTATGCGCCGTTCGGAGAGGCGCGCATCCTCACCATCGGGGCAGGTAAAGATGCTGCCGGCTTCACGCTGGCCCTGCGCCTGCCCGGCCAGGTCTTCGACGCCGAAACCGGCCTGCACTACAACCGCCAGCGCTACTACGACCCAGACCTTGGCCAGTACCTCACACCCGACCCCCTGGGCACACCCGACGGGCCCAACCCGTACGCCTATGTGGCGTTCAACCCGTTGGGCTTCATCGATCCCGATGGGTTGGTGTTGTTTGCGTTTGATGGGACGGACAACTCAGATGTGCCATTGGCGGGCAGTTCAATCAGCAACGTGGTGCAGTTTCGGAATGTCTATGCAGACAACGGCAGCAATCGCCCTGCCAATTACGTCACCGGCGTGGGTACCGACCACAGAGACGCGCAATACGGGGACATCATTTCGGCAAGTTATTCTGGCGTCGGTGGCCAGGTGCCAGACAAAGGGGGCAACTACTCTGGGCCTGACCGAATACTGCGGATGATGCTGTACATGCGCGATGAGGCCGATAGCTTCGATGATGCTAGGGTGATGGACATTGACATCGTCGGATTTAGCCGGGGCGCGGCCCAGGCGCGCGACTTTGCCAACCGGCTGGTAGCCAATGCCATCACCCAAAACGGCAGGACTTACTACCGTTACACGAACGCGCAGGGCACAGCCACTTGTCAATGGATCAACTTCCGATTCATGGGCTTGTGGGATACCGTGTTGAGCACCAACCGCAGCGGTACCGCCTACAACATGGCCATCTCTTCTCAGTTCAGCTATGTGGCCCAAGCTGTGGCGCTCAACGAGTACCGCAGCGCGCCAGCGGGTACAGACGCTTTCTGGACAGCGCCAACGAACTTCCGCTTCTGGGACGATACGCGTATTCATTTGAATGGAGATAACCACTACGGTGGGTTTCCGCTACAATCCATTGGTGCCTCAAGCAATGCGGTGGGGCGGGTGCGTATCGAGCGTGGATTTATTGGTGCGCATGCCGACATAGGAGGCGGCTATGGTGCCAATGAGAATGGCTTGTCCACAGTGGCGCTGAGCTGGATGGTGTGGCAGGCGCAAATTGCAGGCGTTCGCATGAACACAGGGCAAATCAGTATCGACATGAACAACCCCGTTGTGCATGACCAAAGCAACTTGATCCGCTTTGGGGATCCGCGCACGGCACCGGCGACCTTCCAGATCGACGGCTTGCTGTGGGGTACCAACACCCGAGCCTTGGAAGATCGACAAGTGCTCGGTGGACTGGGAGGTGGCACGCAGCGGACTCAGACCTTTGGCACACCAGAGGCTGGTGGCAACCGCAGCATGACAAATGCCGATACCCACCAGTTCATTGCCTACGCAGACCGCCGCCCCGCAAACATCGGGCAGGACTCCCGACCAACAAATGAGATTCCAGGCTTGCAGGGTGTACCTGGAAATCTAGAGCCCAGCAACGCCACCGGTACGGTTGATATGCAAGCTTACATGAGCTGGCTGCGAAGTAATGGCTATGTGTTTGCAGGAGCTGCTCAATGATGGCCAATACTTCGGTTATAAAACTGCCGAATAATCGAACGTCAAAATTAATTTTCTTGAGCTTCTGTATTGGCTTGGCTGCAGGGTGTACAAGATCCAACACCTTAGCTGATGAATTGGAAGGCAAGATTCAAATGACCCCTGCAGAAAAGGAGCGTGCGAGGACATTCGAGTGGGAAGATTTGAAGGGTAATGGCTCACAAAATCTGCCATTTTTTAGCTTGCAGCCAGCTATTGGGCAGATCTTGACTAGCAACAAGAAATGGCAGATCAATCTTTCTGGTGGCAACAATACAGGTTCGGTCGTAAAACTTTTGAATACGGCCAGAACAAAATCACTCAATCATCTCGAAGGCCCCGAGTTGGTCGCGCGGTTGTTAAATAGTGCAAATATCAAACCAAAAGATTTCCAGCCAGGTAGTAGCAGGCTTCTTTTTCGTGAAAAATTACTCTTTCTTGTCTCGATAGACCCTGCGATATTGCTGGCAGCTCCCGCTTACCGTGATTTCAACCAGCAAATGCTTAAATTCCAAATCCCTTACCGAAGCTTCACTTTGTCTACTGAGACGGTTTCTGAGGGTTTCAGGCAAGGCTCCAGTGTTTTCTTGCTGAATGTTTTCCCCGACAACTCTGACATCGAAGTGATCTCAGACCAGTGGAGCGGCGTGCGAACCTTAGCTCAAATGGAGGCCGACGCTAGGACTCCGTTCAAGGCAGTGCCGGCTGCGAACATGCCTGGCTTTTTGCGCTTGGTCTTGAAGGACTCTGCCAAAACGGGGCAGTGAAACCGCAAAGACCATCATCAAAGACGTTCAGAAAGTCGGGGCGATTTCCGAAGGAGCGCAAGTGGGTATCAGCCGCCAAAGCCACCATAACGCAGTGGCATTAAGCCCCGTGCCACCTGCTCGAAGTGATCCACCCCACGCAGCGCGAGCGCTTCGAGCACGACCAGCGCGGACTGCGCAGCGCCCGCATCGTGACACGGCCCGCGCCCCAGGGCGAGCTCGCAGCGGTGACCCGCAGCGGACCCAGACCTATGGCTCGCCAGAGGCTGGTGGTGACCGCAGCATGACCAATGCCGATACGCACCAGTTCATTACTTACACGGACCGGCGCCCGGCCAACATCGGACAGGACACGCGCCCGACCAATGATATTCCCGGCCTGCAGGGTGTACCCGGAAATCAACGGCCCAGCAACGTAACGGGCACGGTAGATATGCAAAGCTACATGAATAATAGGGGACAGACCACGGTTTTGATGATAAATTTCGGTAATTTTCAACTCCGTGAAAAATGCCATGCCGCGCCGCGCCCGCTTGGCTTTACCGAACGTTCCGCTTCATATCATCCAGCGTGGCAACAACCGGCAGGCGTGTTTTTTCGCCGATGAGGATTACCGTTTCTATCTTGACTGGCTACGCGAGCAGGCGGATAAAATCGGATGTCAGATTCATGCATATGTTCTCATGACCAACCACGTTCACTTGCTGATTTCGGCGGCGCAGCCCGATGCGCCGGGGGCGTTGATGAAGGCGCTGGGGCAACGCTACGTGCAGTACGTGAACCGAACCTACCGACGCAGCGGGACGTTATGGGAAGGGCGCTTCCGCTCGTGTCTCACGCAGGAAGAAAGTTATTTGCTGGCCTGTCAGCGATACATCGAATTGAATCCTGTGCGGGCGGATATGGTGGCGCATCCGGCAGAATATCGCTGGTCAAGTTACCGAGGTAACGCGCAAGGTGATCCTGATGCATTACTGAAGCCCCATTCGTTGTATCTTGAGCAGGGCAAGGACGCAGCAAGCCGCGAGGAGGCGTATCGTGAGCTGTTTCGCCATGAGCTGGAGCCGGGATTGGTGGATGAAATTCGCCGTGCGACAAACGGGAATTATGCGTTGGGGAATGCGGCCTTTGCGGCACAGGTGACGAGTGCTTTGGGTCGGCGATCGGTTCCCGGAAAGTCGGGGCGGCCACGCCAAATGGTAGAACCTGAGTCGGGAGAATTGTTTGGTGGATGAGATAAACCGTGGTCTGTCCCCTGTTGTTAATGGTGCCAGCATGGAAATGAAAAGTATCAACTCCGGCAAAATCCGCGCCATTGGCTATGATGCGCGCTCTCGGCTGTTGCAGGTGCAGTTCGACGACGGCACCATGCTGCAATACAGCGGCGTGGGTGAGGAGGCTTGGCGGCGGCTCAGAAGTTCGGGTTCTGCCTGGAGTTATTACCGCGACAATATCGAGGAAGAATTCACCGCCAGGCGCGTTTCCACCCACGCCCCTGCTGGCCGGAATCCGCTCGACGACTTGTTCGGTTAGCACGCTTTCCGGGGTAAACAAAGCGATGATGACCAACCCTTTTCACTTCTTTCACCAGGTGCGCGAACGGATCAGTCGGTGGCGCTGCCTGTGGCTGCTGCTGGCGTTGTGTGCTATCGGCAATACTTTTGCCAGCGATATCGTTGAAGGCTTTGACTACCGCACCCTGAAAGCGCCGCTCAGCACTTCGGCCGGCACGAAAATCGAGGTGATCGAGTTTTTCTGGTACAACTGTCCGCATTGCAACGCCATGGAGCCTTTGATCGAGCCCTGGGCCAAGCGCAACAGCAGTCGCATCCTGTTCAAGCGTGTGCCATATGCGCGCAATGAAGAATGGGTGCCGCAGCAACAGCTGTACTTCGCCCTGCAAGCCATGGGAGAAGTGGAGGCCTGGCACAGCAGAATCTTCCAGGCCATTCATGAGCAAAAAATTCCGCTCAAGAGCGTGGCGCAAATGGCTGACTATGTGCAGCGCCAGGGTCTCGACCGCCAGCGCTTCCTGGCGGCTTTCAAGTCACCTGCCGTCATCCAGCAAACCCTGCATGCCGCCGAGCTGGCCGAGCAGGCGGTTGTGGAAAGCGTGCCCAGCATCGTGGTGGATGGGCGCTATATCACCTATGCCAACCTGACCGGCGGGAGCAACGCGGAAGTCCTGCAAATCGCCGATAGCCTGGTGAACAAAGCCTTGCTTGAACGCAAGAAAAAAGCCCGCGAGCAGCCCGTTCATTAAGCGCCACGCAGGCCGCACCCAAGGCCATCGTCTGCCTGCAACGGGCACAGGCACTGATTGCAGGTTGAACCCCCGGCGGCTCTGGGACTTAAACCCTTTCCATCACCGCCGCAAAGAATCCATCCGTGCCATGGACGTGGGGCAGGAGTTGCAGGTATTTCCCGGTGTCCAGAACGACGTGCTGGGCGGCCAGGATTTCGCTGGTGTCCAGCAGCTTGAATTCGGGATGCTGTGCAAGAAACGCCTCCACGATCTGCTGGTTTTCCTCGGGCAGGAAGCTGCAGGTTGCATACACCAGGCGCCCGCCGCTTTTCAGCAGACGGGACGCAGCCAGCAGGATGGCCGCCTGCTTCTGGGTCAAATCGGCGATGCCTTCCGGCGTCTGGCGCCATTTCATGTCGGGGTTGCGGCGCAGGGTGCCGAGGCCGCTGCATGGGGCATCCACCAGCACGCGGTCGATTTTTCCGGCCAGGCGTTTGATCTTGAGGTCGTTCTCGTTACTGATGAGTTGCGGGTGCAGGTTGGATAGGCCGGAGCGTTTCAGGCGCGGCTTGAGGTTGTTGAGGCGTTTTTCCGAAACATCGAAGGCATAGACGCGGCCAGAATTCTGCATCAGCGCACCCAGCAGCAGGGTCTTGCCGCCCGCGCCGGCGCAGAAATCCACCACCATCTCGCGCCGCTGCGGCGCCAGGAGCAGCCCGACCAGCTGGCTGCCTTCGTCCTGCACCTCGATCTTGCCCTTGACGAAGAGGGAGTTCCGGTTGAGCGAGGGTTTGTCCTTGAGGCGGAGGCCGAACGGGGAATGGGGCGTGATTTCCGCCGCAATGCCGTCGCTATGTACCAAGGTGTGCAGCACCTCGTCGCGCTTGTCGAGCAGGGTGTTGACGCGCAGATCCAGCGGCGCGGGCTGCTGCATGCCGCGTGCCAGGGCCAGGATGTCGGCTTCGGACATGAAGCTGGCGAGCTTTTCCATCAGCCAGTCGGGGAAGTCGGCCTGCACGGCGAGCGGCAGATCGGCGGTGGATTTTGCCTTGAGCTGTTTCAGCCATTCTTCTTCGCTATCCATCAGCAGCGGCGCCAGTTCGCGCGCATTGATGCCTTGCAGCTTCATCAGGGTGGCCAGCGCAAGCTGGCGTGGAGTGGCGTCGGCGCCGATCAGGTGTTCGAGGAAGCGTTTGCGGCGCAGTGCGGCATAGACATTCTCGGCCACGAAGGCGCGATCCTGGCTGCCGAGCTCGCGGTGGATACGGAAATAGTTGTGCAGGTTGGCGTCGGCAGGCTCGTGCAGGCGCATGACGGATTGCAGGGCATGGACCAGGTGGCCGAAGCGGGAAACAGGGATGGAAGTGGTCGATCGGGAAGCAGGGGTGGACATGATTATTGAACTTTGATGGCGGTGACGGTTTGTTCCATCACGCTGCCTTGTTTGTCGGTGAAACGGATTTTCAGCGGAAGGTAATGATACTCCGTTGCCAGCCAGATTTCCGTGTTTTCTTCCCCCTCCTGGCGCAACTGCGTGATGTGCAGCGCCTTGATGGGGCCGATGGGCGTTTCCACAGTTTCCTCTCCCTTTGACTGGTAACCATAGCTACCCAGTTTTCGACCTGTGGTGATATGGAGCCGGGTGCTGCCTTCCGTTGGCGGGGCGAAGGCAAGCTGATAGAGAAAGCTGAGCAGGTCCTGGGTGCCCTCCGGCAGGCGCACGGTGCGAGTGTCACCACCGCTGCCGAAAGTGAGCTGACCGCCTTGCCAGTCGAATTTGGCGGCATCGGTCTTGTCCGCGCTCTGGCCGCGCTGCACCCAGTAGGATTCGGGCTGCATGCCGCTGGCCGTGATACTGCCCTGGCTGATCTGGACATGGCGGCCGCTGTAGAAGAGGGACACGATGCCGCTGGCCTCGGCGACCTGGGTAATGGAGTAGCGCTTGCCATCGCGCTTCCAGGTATGCTCGGCGCGGCCTACCGGGAAGCCGTCACGCCCCTTGTAGAGGGTGTAGCGGACTTCTGCGTGTTCCGGCATGGTGATGGGGGTTTCCTCGATCACTTCACTTACCGGGAGCGGGGCAGTGGGTGCCTGCGCTACGGCGGGCGTTTGCTCCGGTTCCACGGCAGCGACAGGTGCGGGCGGGACGCTGGTCGCGACAGGCTCGGGCGGCTTCCGTGGCGCGGGTGTGGGTCTGGGGCGCGGCTTGGGTCGTTTTGCCTCTGGCGGCGGCAGGGCACGGATCGACGCTTGCAGGACAGGGTCCGGATGATATTCCGGCAGAGTGATGCGCGGTCCGAAAGTGACAATCAGATGAACCAGCAGCGACAAGGCCAGTGCCCAGAAAAAGCGTTTGACCGGTGTCGGGATCACCGTTTTGCTGGTTTGGGCTCGGCGTCTGCCGGAGGAGAGAGGCTTTCCAGTTGCTGTACCAGTTTACCTCCATCCTTTTCGTCGAATACGATGCGCACCGGGAAGAAGTGACGGGTTTTTGCCAGCCACAAGCCGATGCCGTCCTCATCCGGCGTGCGTTGTTTGGAAAGGTACACAGTCGGCAGGCTGCCGACAAGCGTTGCCATGGTTTCTTCGCCCACCACCCGGTAATTGTAAAGGTTGAGTTTGCGCCCCGTGCTCAGGTGGATGTCGATTGCCACCCGTCGCGGTGGCTGAAACATGAACTGGTAATTTTGGCTGATGCGGTCCTGCACGCCTTCTTCGAGAGGGGCGGTTTCGACTTTCCCGTCATATTTGTGGCTGACAATGCGTTTTTCCCAGTCAAACTCGGCAACGATCAGCTTGGCCGGATCAGACCCGCGATGGTGCTCGAAATGCAGCGGACGCAGTCCATTCGGGGTGATTTCCCCTTCGCTGACGAGGCGGATGTTGCCCTTGGCGAAGAGCGCATAGATGCCGGTCGCAGATGTCGTGCTTTCGATGCGGTAGCGCTTGCCATCGTGTTCGAAATGCTCGGTGATCTTGCCCACCTGATTGCCGTTTTTCAGCACGCGATAGGTGGCTTCAATTTTTTGTGGTGGTGCCGCCTGGGCCGCGAAGCTGGCGAGCGCCAGTAAAAGAACGATCAGGCGGACCATGGCGACCTCAGTGAATATGTGGATGCCTGTAAAATATTCATTTCTACCCTGTTTTGCTCAAGATGCAGGCGGCCTTCGGCAAACCAGCGGATGGCTTCGGGATAGATCAGGTGTTCCTGTTCCAGCACCCGGGCGGCCAGTGTGTCCGGCGTGTCGCTGGGCAGCACCGGCACGGCGGCCTGGGAAATGATGGGGCCGTGGTCCACGGTGGGCGTGACGAAGTGCACGGTGCAGCCGTGGATCCTGACACCTTCCTGCAGGGCCTTCTCATGGGTGTCGAGGCCGGGAAAGGCGGGCAGCAGGGCGGGGTGGATGTTGATCAGCCGGCCTTGATAGCGGTTGACGAAATCTTCGGTCAGGATGCGCATGAAACCGGCCAGTACCACCAGGTCCGGCTGGAAGCTGTCGATTTTCTCCGCCAGCGCGGCATCGAACTGTCCCCGGCTGGGATGCTTGCGGTGGTCCACCACGACTGTCTGGATGCCATGCTGAGCTGCGATTTCCAGACCTTTGGCTTCTGGCCGGTTGCTGATGACCGCTGTAATTTCTACCGGCAATTTTGCTTCCAGGATCGCCTGCATATTGCTGCCGCGCCCGGAGATGAGGATGACGACGCGCTTCACTCAACAACCGTCTGGGCTTGTCCGTCGGCGCGGGCTTCGACCTGGCCGATGCGCCATACCTGTTCGCCGCTGGCGGTGAGCGAGCTTATCGCAGCGCCTGCGTGCTCGGCGGCCACGATCACGATCATGCCGATGCCGCAATTGAAGGTGCGGTGCATTTCCTTCTCGGCCACGTTGCCTTCCTGCTGCATCCAGGAGAACAGCGGCGGCATGGTCCAGCTGGCTTTCTGGATCACGGCGGTGAGGTTTTCGGGCAGCACGCGCGGGATGTTTTCCAGCAGGCCGCCGCCGGTGATGTGGGCCATGCCCTTGACCGGCAACTCGCCCATCAGTTTGAGCAGGGGCTTGACGTAAATACGGGTCGGCGCCAGCACCACGTCGCGCAGGGGGCGGCCGTGGAAGTCGCTGTCGAGATCGATGCCGGTGCGCTCGATGATCTTGCGCACCAGGGAATAGCCGTTGGAGTGCGCGCCGCTGGAAGCCAGGCCCAGCACCACATCGCCGGCAACAATGGTCTTGCCGGTGATGATCTTGTCCTTCTCCACCGCGCCCACGGCGAAGCCGGCCAGGTCGTATTCGCCGGCCGGGTACATGCCGGGCATTTCTGCCGTTTCGCCGCCGATCAGCGCGCAGCCGGCTTGCTCGCAGCCCGCCGCGATGCCCTTGATGACATCGGTGGCGGTGGCCACGTCGAGCTTGCCGCAAGCGAAATAATCGAGAAAGAACAGCGGCTCGGCGCCCTGCACCAGGATGTCGTTGACGCTCATGGCGACCAGGTCGATGCCCACGGTGTCGTGCTTGCCGGTCATGAAGGCGAGCTTCAGCTTGGTGCCGACGCCGTCGGTGCCGGAGACCAGTACCGGGTTCTGGTATTTCTTGCCGATCTCGAACATGGCGCCAAAACCGCCCAGGCCGCCCAGTACCTCCGGCCGCATGGTGCGTTTGGCGAAGGGTTTGATGTTTTCCACCAGCGCATCGCCGGCGTCGATGTCCACGCCGGCATCGCGGTAGGAAAGAGAGGTCTTGGAGGTTTCGGACGGGTTCATGTGTAATCCATGGCAGCAAAAAATTTGTGCCATTTTACCTCAAATGACCCCACTGCTGTTGCCCCGAGGTGATCTGAAATTAGGGCATCTATGCTATTCTTTTGCCACTTATGACTGCAAAAATCCGCATTCTGCCCAGTGGGCGGGAGTTTCATACCGGCCCTCACGAGACCCTGCTGGAAGGGGCGCTGCGGGCCGGAATTTCCATTCCCTATAGCTGCAATAGCGGTGTCTGCGGGGAGTGCAAGGCGCGCCTGGTTTCGGGTCATCTGGCTCCCGGTTGTGTGCCCGATTACCAGTTCAGTGCGGCGGAAAAAGCTGCCAATTATTTTCTGGCCTGCCGCGCCTGCACGCTGGAAGACCTGGAAATCGAAGTGCATGAAGCGGGCGGCGCCGAAGATATGCCGCTGCAGCGGATTGAAACCCGGGTGGTCAAGATCGAGCAGCTTCATCCGGATGTGATGGTGGTGCATTTGCGCACGCCGCGCAGCCAGTCCCTGCGTTTTCTGGCGGGGCAGCATGCCACGCTGGAAATTCCCGGCTTGCCGCCACGCAACAAATCCATCGCCAGTTGCCCCTGCAATGCGATAAACCTGCAGTTTCATATCCGGCGCGCGCCCGGCGACCCCTTTGCGGAATATTGCTTTTCCGCTCTGAAGGCCAACCAGACGGTGATGCTCACCGGACCGTCAGGCCATTTTGCCTTTGATGACGATGCGAAAGAGGAGGTCATTTTCCTCGCCTACGATACCGGTTTTGCGCCTATCAAGAGCCTGATCGAGCATGCGATCTCGCTCGAATATGCACAGCCGATCCATCTGTACTGGGTGGCCTCCAGGGCGGGCGATCATTATCTGGAAAATCTCTGCCGCTCCTGGCTGGATGCCCTGGACAATTTTTCCTTCACGCCGCTGCTGGATGAAGGCGCGGGGAGCAGCCCTTTTTCGGATACGGAGATCGGGCAACTGCTGGGGGCTCAGCGCATCGTCGTGGATCATCCCGATCTGTCCCATTGCCGGATTTACATGACAGGGCCGGAGCACGCTGTGCCGGAGACGCGCGCCTTGCTGCTCGAACATGGCTTGCCTGACGCGCAATTGCATATCGATTCATTCCTGCGCTATTAGCCATGAAACAGCTACTGCTGGAAATTTCCCCCGCTTTTGAGCCCACGCTGGACAATTTTGTCGTCGGACGCAATGCCGAGCTGATGCAGGCATTGCTCCAGATTCTGGCGGGTAGCGCGCGCGAGCGCGCCATCTACCTGTGGGGCGAGACCGGCAGCGGCAAGTCGCATCTTTTGCGCGGCCTGGTGGCGGCGGCACGGGAAGCCGGTCTGCCCGCCTTGCTGGTGACGGCGGGCGAGGCCATCCCGGTTTGTCCGGGGGCGGGGATGCTGGTGGCGGTGGATGGCGTGGCCCGGCTGGATGCCGAGGAACAGATTGCCTTGTTCAATCTCTACAACGACTTGCGCGAAGAGGGTGGATTCTTCGTGGCCAGCGGCCCGTGCCCTCCCGCGCAGCTGGAGGTGCGCCCCGACGTGGCGACCCGGCTCGGCTGGGGGCTGGTTTACCAGGTACAGGGCCTGAACGATATGGAAAAGGAACTGGCCCTGCAGGAACATGCCCGGGCGCGCGGCTTCGCCTTGCCGCAGGAAGTGCTGGATTACCTGCTGCGCCACTGGCGGCGCGACCTGCCCTCGCTGATGGCGGTGCTTGAAGCACTGGATCGCATCACCCTGGAGCAACAGCGCCCGGTGACAGTGCCCCTGCTGCGCCAGTTGCTGCAAATCGAAATGGAGTTATAAGCATGGCGGAACAACGTGAAATGCCGGATGCCCTGCTCCTGCTGGCGCCTGGATGCCCGCACTGCCCGGCGGTACTGGAGGGCCTTTCTGGCCTGGTGAAGGAGGGTGCGATCGGGCGGCTGGAAGCAGTCAACATCGCGGTGCATCCGGAGCGGGCGGCAGCGCTTGGGGTGCGTGGCGTACCCTGGTGCCGGGTCGGTGATTTCGAGTTGGAGGGCGTGCAGACGCCCGGCGATCTGCACCGCTGGGCCGAGCTTTCCGGCACACCGCGCGGCATGCCGGAATATTTTCTGCATCTGCTCAAGCATGGCCGCCGTGACAAGGTGGAAGCCATGGCGCGCCGGGAGCCGCGGCGCTTGCTGGCCCTGGTGATGCTGCTGGCCGATGAATCCAGCATGGCGGTGCGCCTGGGGATCGGTGCGGTGCTGGAGGAGTTCCAGGGCGATGCCATCGCCGAGGTGATGATTCCCGGTCTGGGCGAACTGACCCGCCACGCGGATGCGCTGACGCGGGCCGACGCCTGTCATTACCTGTCGCTTATCGGCGGAGAACGGATCGTGCCTTACCTCAAGACTTGCCTTGCTGACGAGAATGCGGAAGTGCGCGAGATTGCGGCGGAGACGCTGGCAGAAATGGGTGTCCGGTAGCTATTCGCTGACTGCCAGCCCGGCTCTTTCCATGCGCAGTTTTTCCAGGTCGTTGAGGCAGAAATGGGTGAAGGCCAGTCCGATATAGATCGGCGCCAGGAAATTGAGCAGCGGCACGTACTGGAGCAGCCCCAGCATGCCACCCAGGAGATAAAGTTTTCCTCCTGAACGCTCCATCAGGGCGGCGAATTCTTCCTTGCTCGCATGTTCTGCCAGCGCATCGTAGCGGAACAGGCGCTGGTTGAGATAGGCGTTGAGCAGAACCGGGAACACCAGTGCCAGCGGCCCGCTCAGGAGCCACAGGGGCAAGGTGACAAGCCACAGCAGCAAATAAATGACCAGTGCCGCAAGGCTGTTCCAGGCCGAGCCGAGGTTGCTGCCGCCATGTTCCAGATGCAGGCCGGGAAAACGGCGCTGCGCTACATGGCGTACCATCATCGGCATAGCGAAGACCGATACGATGAGCAGGGCGGTGACATAAGCCAGCGGGATCAGGATCAGCAGGATCAGGAAAGTCACCGCCGAGCCGGCCAGCCAGGTTACGCCTTCAACGTAAGGGCCAATCGCGCTGGTGGACAGCCAGCTTCCCAGCATGCTGCTCCAGTCGCCCCAGAACCAGACGGCCAGACCGCCCCACAGCAACAGGGAAAAACCCATGGGCAGCAGGAGCAGCGCCAGCATGCGGGGATGGAGCAGGCTCAGGAATGCTTCTTTAAGGGCGTTGATGAGATTCATGGCGGGAAAGCTTACGATCAGGGTCTGATAGAATAACGCGCATACCCATTTTCTGGAATGTTCTTTCCATGACCACTCAAATCCACCCCGGCATTGAGCGCATGCTGCGCGACATCCGCTGGGAAGCCGAGGAGGCACGCGCCTGGATCGGCAAGTCCGAGCTTGATCCGCGCGTCCTGGAGGCGATGCGGCAGGTGCCGCGCCATGCTTTCGTGCCGCGAGATCTGGAGGACTGCGCCTATGACAACGGCCCGTTGTCGATCGGCCATGGGCAGACCATTTCGCAGCCTTATATCGTGGCGTTGATGAGCGACCTGCTGGCGACTGAATCGCATCATGTGGTGCTCGAAGTCGGCTGCGGTTCAGGCTACCAGAGCGCGGTGCTCTCAAGACTGGTGAAGCAGGTCTATTCCCTGGAAATCGTGCCCGAGCTGGTTCAGGCGGCGCAGGAACGCCTGTCGTGCCTGGGTTTTGGCAATGTGACGGTGCGGCAGGGCGATGGCTACCAGGGCTGGCCGGAACATGCGCCTTTCGACGGCATCATCGTCACCGCCGCCGCACCTGAAATTCCGCCGCCCCTGGTTGAGCAACTCAAACCCGGCGGCCGCATGGTGATCCCGGTGGGGCTGCCGTATATGCGCCAGGATTTGTTGCTGGTGGAAAAAAGCAGTTCAGGGGAAGTGACGACCCGAAACATGCTGGCCGTGGCTTTCGTGCCGCTGACCGGCAACCATGGAGCAGTGGATGAGTAAGGCTTTTACCAAGGAAAGCGAGGACGACGAGGATCTCGACGACTTGCCCAAACTGCCGCAGGGCGTGAAGAACTACATCACGCCGGGCGGTTATCGGCGCCTGATGGATGAGTTTGACCAGCTATGGAAAACGGAACGCCCGGCACTGGTCAAGACCATTACCTGGGCCGCCTCCAACGGTGATCGCTCGGAAAACGGCGATTACATCTACGGCAAGAAGCGTCTGCGCGAGATCGACCGGCGCATCCGCTTCCTCTCCAAGCGGCTCGAATTTTCCGAAGTGATCGACCCGGCAGAGCGCGTGGATTGCGACCAGGTGTTCTTTGGCGCCACGGTGACGGTGAGCAACCCGGCCGGCGAGGAAAAAACCTACAGCATCGTCGGCCTGGACGAAGTGGATGTAGGCCGCGGCCGCATCAGCTGGGTTTCACCCCTGGCAAAATCCCTGCTCAAGGCGCGCGAAGGCGATGGGGTGACGCTGCGCACGCCGGGCGGGGTGGAAGAGCTGGAGGTGGTTGAGATTCGCTATGAGGCGCTCGATTGATCCCTAAAAAAGCATTTCACCGCAAAGGACGCAAAGGTTCGCAAAGTAAAACAAGGCGTTAATGAATTTGAACGGTTCACCCATCGGGTATGCCGCACAAGCCGCCCAAGCGACTGAATTCCTTCGCGTTCCTTTTCGCCCTTTGCGGTTAACTGCTTTTTTTGGGCTTATTTTGTGTTGCTTTAATCTGCCTTTGCCGGACTCAAACTGACCTCGCAGGGAAAGTAACGCAGGCTATTCGAGCCCGCTACCGGGTCGAAATATTCGCCGTCTATCAGGCGGTTGGCGTCTCCTGAACCATCCGCGAATTGCCACCAGCCGTACTGGGCGCATACCACTTCCGGCGCGAGATTTTTTTCGAATCTGGCTCGGGCCCGCATCCTGCCTGTCGCCGTTGTAATCTCCACCCAATCGCCGTTATCGATGCCGCGATTTGTCGCCGTTTCCGGATGAACTTCCACCAGGGGGTCAGGCATCAGGCGTCGTAGCGAGGCCTGGTTGCGCTGCTGGCTGTGGCAATACTGCGGCCATTTGGCGGTGGTCAGCGTGAGGGGAAAATCGAGACTGTGAGGCACGGCCGAGGCGATGAAATCGGGCAGCGGATCATTCCCCGCCGCGCGCAATCGCTCGCTATGGAACTCGATCCTGCCGCTGGGGGTGGCAAAGCCGCTTTGCCGGTATTTGCGGTAGCGGGTTTCCAGCGGCAGCGCAACGCCCCGCCGCTCGGCGCGCAGGCGCCCGGCCGTGATGCCGGCGGGTGCCAGAACATGCTCAAGCGCCTTGTCAGGATCGCCTTCGAAGAACTGGTCGGTGAGGCCGAGGCGCTTGGCCAGTTCGAACACGATCCAGGTGTCGGAGCGGCTTTCCCCCCTGGGTGGAACAAAGGCTGCCCGTAGTTGCACATGGGCCTCGGCTGCAGCGCTGACCTGGAATCCCGCCTGCAGGCCTTCCCGTTCCCAGGCGGTGCAGACCGGCAGGAGCAGGTCGGCATGGCGCGCCGTGGGCGTTTCGTGGAGTTCGGCCAGGGCAAAGAAATCGAGCTGTTGCAGCGCTTCCTCCGCAAGGCGGGTGCTGGGCTTGGAGAGCAGGAAATTGCTGCCGAAGGAAATGAAGCAGGAAACCGGATAGGGCTGCCCCTCGACGATGGCGCGGAACAGGTCGCGGCTGGTGACCCAGCCCTTCTGCGGCGGTCCGTGGGGTCGCGAATCCAGCCCCAGGGTCAGCGCCCGCTCTTCTGGCGTGACCGTTTCAAAGTCCGCGACATCGGCCACCGGCGGCTTGGTAAACCAGACATTGCCGCCGGGCGCATCTAGGCAGCCGGTCAGGGCATACAGGGCGGCGATGGCGCGCCCGGTCTGGGTGGCGTTGGTGTGCTGGCAGGTGCCGGTCCAGGTGAAGAACGACAGGGGTAGATTGCCGGAAATGAGGTGCGCCGCCTGCTTGATCTGGTCCGCAGGAATGCCGGTCGTCTCGCTCACTCTCTGCTGCGGCCATGCCTGGCAGCGCCCGGCAAGGTGCTCGAATACCGGCCGGCAGGCCACCGGGCCGTGTATGGTCATGACGGCGTAGCTTCCCTCCAGCGCCAGAAGTTTTCCTTCACCAATATTGGGGGGCAGGCGGGGGCAGGCTGCGGCTTGGCCAGTGGCCAGGTCCCAGGCGACAAAACGGGCTGGATCGCCACCCTCCTTCAGGTCGGCAGCGCTCAACGGCTGTCCGGTTTCATCAGATATCAGGAAAGGGGCATCGCTCCAGCGCATGACGAACTCTCGGTCGAATTGACCGTTTTCCAGCAATATATTGGCGATACCCATGGCCAACGCCCCGTCGCTGCCCGGGCGGGGGCGCAGCCACAGGTCGGCGGATGCCGCCAGGCCGGCACGGCGCGGGTCGACCACGATCAGTTTTGCGCCGCGCTTCTGCGCTTCCCGTACTGCCGTGGCCTGGGAGAGCCAGGAAGTGGCAGGGTTGAAACCCCACAAGAGGATGCAGCCGGTATGGGCGTAGTCGGGCATGCCGATGCCCGCGCCGAAAGTGTAGGCGGGGGCGAAATCCTTGTGCCAGTTGCAGTTCTCGGTGGCGAACACCAGATTGGGGCTCTTGCACGCATGGGCGAGACGGTGGATCCATGCAAAGCTGTCGGCAACCGCCGTGCCGCTTGGGGTGGCCACGCCGAATACCAAGCCCGTGGCGCCATGTTGCGAAAATGTGGCGCGCACCTTGCCGGCGATCAGGTCAAGCGCCTCATCCCAGGGGATTCGCTCCCAGCCGGGGTCATCTGAACCCTTGGGACGGGTACGGCGCAGCGGGTGAAGGATGCGTTCGGGGTGGTAGACCGCCTCCGGTGCCGCCTTGGCCTTGATGCACAGGGCCCGCCCGGTGGGATGCAGCGGGTCGGGGTCGATCCGTGTGAGGACGCCATCCTGAACCGTGCCCACGCAGCCGCAGCGGGAGATGCACAGGGCGCAGTAACCGGGCAGTCGTTCGGTAGCCATGTGTTTTCAGTCACAGCGGAAATAGATTGGTTTTGGCATGATTCGTACTGGGCAAGCCTGCCGTCCAGGCTCAACGCCACTCCTGCAAGGAGAGGCCAAGCCCGATACTGGTCAGGCTGTGATTGTAGTCAACCAGGTTTTCGCCATAGCCGCTAAAGGCTTGCACATATCCCTTTAGCGTATGCGAAATCGGGAAAGTCCAGCTCAACTGCATGGCGCCACGGCCCCCATGGAGGCTATAGCGGCCCAGTGCCGCATAGACGTGCTCGCCACGCCGGTAGTTGAGCAGTACGTCGCCATTGCCCATGTAACGGGTGATGTCGGGGTTGTCGTCCTTTTCGCTGCGCTCGGGCAGGCGGAGCCAGGGGCGCACGAGCAGGGCTAAATTGTCGCGTTCCAGGCCGAACTGGGCATAGACCCTGTTCCAGCTGCGCGAAAGCGGCAGTCCGCGTCCATTCGACTGGTGCGCAAGGCCCAGGTTCAACATGCGCCAGCGCATCCCCGGCAGGTCGGTATCCGTGCGCAGGGAAAAAATCAGTTCGGGTTCGTAATTGGTTTCGCGAAAGGGCGAAGAAACTTCCGGGTTGTAGAGCAGCCAGTGAGACTGCTGCGTATAGGCGAACCACAAGTCGCCATTGTCGCCGAGAATATTCTCCCAGAGCTTGGATTTGAAACTCAGTTGATACTTCACTTCGCTGCTGCCCGTGGATATGGGGGCAGGCACGGAGTGGCCCGGCGCAGGCGAAGCCGGCGACTGATTGGGGTTGTTGCTGTAGTGGAGTGGCAGGATATAGACCGGCTTGTATTCGCGAAAACGGAAAGTGCCTTTTTTTGTCCCTTCGTCCAACTCCCAACGCTTGCCAAGGAATGAATCCGCTACAGACACGCGTTCAGGAGGCGGCTCTGAAATTGCCTGAGCCGCGTTGACGGGCGCTGTTGGCGGTTGGGCAAGCTGAGCCGCAGTCTGGTCGTAGCAGGCAAGACGTTCAGCATCCGGAACGATCACGGCGCATTTCCGGAAATCTGCTGCTGCGGCGGGCAGCGGCAGCATGCCAGACAGGAATAGCATGATGCAAATACGTTTCACTTGGAACTCTTTCTTCCTAAATACGGACCAATATGTTTAGTATCGGATGGGCGCAGAGTTGAAATTCCGGGGTTTCGTGAGCCGCGCATTGGATCACCGTTTAGACATGAATTTCCATAAGTGTACTCCTCGGAACAATTTTCCGGATTTCGCTTTGGGTGAGCGTCGGGCGTCAGTTCGAGGGTCGCCTGTATTTTCGAGGATGGAAACCCGGAATGGCAGGATGGGATGTTGTTTTTGTCTTCCGATAGTCTTTGACAATTAACATGATTTAAACAATCAATTTGAACTATGTCGCGTTGTTCCATACGATGCAATCTCGTAGTTCGTTTAACAACCTGAGGAGATTCACAATGAGTACAAAAAAACTGACCACTGCTGGTGGCGCCCCCGTGCCCGACAACCAGAACGTGATGACGGCAGGTCCACGTGGCCCCATGCTGCTTCAGGATGTCTGGTTCCTGGAGAAACTGGCGCACTTTGACCGCGAAGTGATCCCTGAGCGGCGCATGCACGCCAAGGGTTCGGCCGCCTATGGCAGCTTCACGGTGACGCACGACATCACTCAATACACCCGCGCCAAGATTTTTTCCCAGATCGGCAAGAAAACCGACCTCTTGTTGCGTTTTTCCACCGTGGCCGGAGAGCGTGGCGCGGCGGATGCCGAGCGCGATATCCGTGGCTTCGCGGTCAAGTTTTATACCGAAGAGGGCAACTGGGATCTGGTGGGTAACAACACGCCGGTGTTCTTCCTGCGCGATCCGCTCAAGTTCCCGGACCTCAACCACGCGGTCAAGCGCGACCCGCGTACCAACATGCGCAGTGCGCAGAATAACTGGGATTTCTGGACCCTGCTGCCGGAAGCGCTGCACCAGGTAACCATCGTCATGAGCGACCGCGGCATCCCGGCCTCGTATCGTCACATGCACGGCTTCGGCAGTCATACCTTCAGCTTCATCAACGCGAAGAACGAGCGCTATTGGGTCAAGTTCCACTTCACCACCCATCAGGGCATCAAGAATCTGACCGACGAGGAAGCCGCTCAGATCGTCGCCAACGACCGCGAGAGCAGCCAGCGCGACCTGTACGAGGCGATCGAGAAAAAGGATTTCCCGCGCTGGACCATGCACGTCCAGGTCATGCCGGAAAAGGATGCCGCCAAGGTGCCCTATAATCCCTTCGACCTCACCAAGGTCTGGCCCAAGAAGGATTACCCGCTGATCGAGGTGGGCGTGCTGGAACTGAACCGCAACCCGGATAACTACCACGCCGAGGTGGAGCAGGCAGCTTTCAATCCAGCCAATGTCGTGCCCGGCATCAGCTTCTCACCGGACAAGATGCTGCAGGCGCGGCTTTTCTCCTACGGCGATGCGCAGCGCTACCGCCTCGGGGTCAACCATGGCCAGATCCCGGTGAATGCGCCGAAATGCCCGTTCCACAGCTACCATCGCGACGGCGCGATGCGGGTTGACGGCAACCAGGGCAGCACCATTGGCTACGAGCCGAACAGCTACGGCCAGTGGCAGGAGCAGCCCGATTTCTCCGAGCCGCCGCTGTCGATAGAAGGCGCTGCCGATCACTGGAACCACCGTGTGGATGAGGATTACTATTCTCAGCCGCGTGCGCTGTTCCGGCTGATGACGCCAGCGCAGCAACAGGTGCTGTTCGAGAACACCGCGCGCTCCGTTGGCGGCGCTTCGCGTGAAATCCAGTTGCGCCATATCGAAAATTGCACCAAGGCCGATCCGGAATACGGTGCGGGCGTGGCAAAGGCGCTGGGCATCAGCAAGTAAACCTTCAAAGCGCGATGACTTAAAACCGCTGGCAACTGAGTTGCCAGCGGTTTTTTTTTGTTTCTCCCAAAAGCCGCACTCATTTGGTGCGGATCTTGGCTGAAAATGCCAATGCAGCGGTCTCCATTGCAGACCGCTGCCAGGATGCTAAGATGAATGCAGCTGTTACCAGCGTATACCCCATCAAGAAACGTGCAACTGGAGGATTACATGAATCCTGTGCCTGATAACGGCCAACGCCGCTTTTCCCGAATTTCCTTTCACACTGACGTCCAGCTCCACTTTGGGCAGGATGCGCACTTGGCGCATTTGCTGGATATCGCTCTCAAGGGCGCGCTGGTGGCGTTGCAACAGCCCCTTGACGGCCTGGTGGGGAAGGGTTGTCAGTTGAAGCTCCATCTCGGAGGCGGGGAGGCAATCGTGATGGAGGGCGTAGTGGCGCATCAGGAAGGCCTGCATGTCGGCATCGAATGCCGCCATATCGACGTGGATAGCTTGACCCGGCTGCGCCGTCTGGCGGAGCTTAACCTGGGTGATGAGGCGCTGCTGGACAGGGAACTGTCTCGTCTGTTCAATTACCAATAGTCTTCTCAAGGGCGCAAATCCCGGCAAGTGTGATTCCCTGTGTGGGAAACATTCCAGGCATGCATCATGCTTGTGAAAATATAGGGCGAAAAGATGGGCGCTCAGACTCAACTTTTTGCACTTCATGGCGTTAAGAAGTTATGGGCAGCGCTAACCGAATGGAGGTGTACCATGATCAGCATGATGGATATGACGACTGGCCAGTGGGATAACAGCTACAAGGCCCTTGACGACCGGCTTGCATCTGACGCTTCCGCCCCCCTCATGGATGATTACAGGGCGAATCCTCCGCTGCTGGCCGGACTCTGCGAACATGCGACGGCGCGGCCGCTTTATGCCGGCATGCCTGTAGCGCTGGCAACGCAGGATCTGGATGATTTTCTTGCCCGCATGGATGGATCTGCGCGCTAAACCGGGAGGCGTTTGGAGATCCCCCCTCTGCATCATTTTTAGTCTGTGGACGGATGTCGAATTCCGGCCTTGCCTGCGCATGAAGCACACTCCGCGGGTATTGCCGGGCTATAGTCCGACACCTGTCCACGCCCGCGCTTGAGCTTCATGTCCATTCCCTTCGCCTATTTATCCATCGTCCTGATCTGGTCCACTACGCCACTGGCCATCAAGTGGAGCGCCGTAGGTAGCGGTTTCGCCTTTTCGGCCATGGCGCGCATGGCGCTGGGGCTGGTCGTGGTCAGCGGGCTGATTTTATTGTTCAGGATCAGGCTGCCGCGCCATCGCCGTGCCATGGAAAGTTATTTTGCGGGCGGGCTGGGTCTGTTCGGCACCTTGATTGCGGTCTACTGGGGGGCGCAATACGTCAGTTCCGGCCTTATTTCGGTACTTTTCGGGCTTTCACCCCTGGTCACCAGCCTGTTCGCTGCGTTTTTGCTGGATGAGCCCGCCCTGAAACCAGTCAAGCTACTGGGCATCGTACTGGGCGTGGCCGGGCTGCTGGTGATATTCCCGCTCGGCAACCTGGGCGGCAACGCCTCGTTTCTCTCGGGTTTGCTGGCCGTGCTGCTAGCCGTGTTGATTCAGGCCGCCAGCCTGGTGTGGATGAAGCGCATCGGCGATGACAGTCCGCCGCTGGCGACCACGGCGGGAAGCCTTGCCGTCGCGCTGCCATTCTTTGTCCTGGCCTGGCTCATCATGGCGGATGGACGGATTCCTTACGCCATGCCGCTCCAGGTGAGCGCGTCTATCGTGTACTTGGCGATATTCGGCTCGGTCGCCGGTTTTGCCCTGTACTACTACGTCATCAAGCATACGCAGGCCGGCCAGGTTGCCCTGATCACACTGGTTACGCCGGTGCTGGCGCTCCTGCTTGGCCATGTGCTGAATAGCGAAACCATCACCTGGCAGATCTGGCTGGGTACCGCGCTGATCAGCCTGGGGCTGGTCATGCATCAGTGGCAAGCGTTCATGCCGAGATTCGCCTTCCAAGGCCGCGCGGGCTAAATCGCCGCAATGCCTACCGGTTATTGTGCCCTGAGCGGGCTGGGGTGAATTGCACCTGACTAGTGCTGTAGCTGCCCATAAAGGCGGCTATACAAGCCTTCGCTTTTAAGCAATTCCTCGTGCGCGCCTTCCTCGATGATGTGGCCATCCTCGAACACGTAGATGCGGTCGGCCTGTTTCACTGCCGAGAGGCGATGGGCGACGATAATCGTGGTGCGGTCCTTGAGGAATGCACGCAGCGCTTCGTGCAGCTTCGCCTCGGTTTCCGCGTCCAGGGCTGAGGTGGCTTCGTCGAGGATCACCACCTGGGGGCGGGCCAGGATCATGCGGGCGATGGCGAGGCGCTGTCGCTGGCCGCCGGAGATGCGGATGCCCTGGAGACCCACGATGGTATCCAGGCCTTCGGGGAATTTTTCCACCATGTCCTTGAGTTGAGCGACTTCCAGCGCCTGCCATAGTTCCGCGTCCGGGCAGTCGCAGCCCATGGTGAGGTTGGCACGCACCGTGTCGTTGAAAATCGCAGGGTGCTGCAACACGGTGGCAACGTGCTGGCGCACCACGTCCATGCCGATTTCCGTCACCGGGACGTTGTCGAAATAGAGCGTGCCGGCCTCAATGGGGTAGAGGCCGAGGATGACCTGAACCAGGGTGGATTTGCCGCCGCCCGAGGCGCCCACCAGGGCGATCTTTTCTCCCGGCCTGATGTCGAGAGTGACGTCGTTGAGCACCAGCGGCCCGTCGCCATAGCGGAAGGAAATTTTTTCCATGCGCACGCCGACAGTATGTTTGCCGCTGAAAGGATCGTGCAGGGCCGGATAGTGAGGTTCTTCATCCAGTTCCATGAGACGGTTGAGGCGCCCCAGCGCAGCCTTGGCGCCAAAGTAGGCATATTGAATCCCGAGGATTTCCTGTACCGGCGCCATCATGAACCACAGGTAGCCGAACACTGCCATCATCTCGCCGACCGTGAGGTTGGAGAACACCACCATCAGCATGCTGATGGCGCGGAACACGTCGAAGCCGATGAGGAATACCATGAAGGACAGGCGGCTGGCGGCGTCGCTCTTCCACGAGAAGGCGGCGGCGTGAGTGCGGATGCCGCGTGCGCGCTCCAGCACGCGGCTGATGTAATGCTCTTCGCGGTTGGCCGCGCGGATCTGCTGGATGGCATCCAGGGTTTCGGTGAGCGCTTGCTGGAACAGTTCGAAGGCGCTGTTTTCTTTCTTCTTGAGGGTTTTTACTTTTTTGCCCAGCACCGTGGTGAAGTAGATCACCACCGGGTTCATGAGCAGGATGAACAGTGCGAGTTGCCAGTGCATCCACAGCAGGATGGCCGCAGTGCCGATAATTGACAGCAGCGCCACCAGGAATTTGCTGACCGTGGCGCCGATGAAGTCGTCCACGGCATTCAGGTCGGTGACGAAATGGGAGGCCACCGCGCCGCTGCCCAGGGTTTCGTACTCCGACATGGCAATGCGCTTCAAACGCTGCAACAGGCCTTCGCGCAGGCGGTAGGAAACGTCCTTGGCGATGAGGGTGAAATTGCGCGTCTGCCACACCCCCAGCATCGCGGCGATCAGGCGCAGCAGCACGGTGATCGCCAGGATGGC
The DNA here is from genome assembly GCA_030652035.1 of Sulfurimicrobium sp. Taxonomy (GTDB): domain Bacteria; phylum Pseudomonadota; class Gammaproteobacteria; order Burkholderiales; family Sulfuricellaceae; genus Sulfurimicrobium. The sequence continues at coordinate 54,518 of JAUSBJ010000039.1, read as the reverse complement.
GCTGACATACAGTAGCGGGCCGTGCCAGGATTGTGGGAAGTGGCCGTTGATCCAGCCGACCATGACGCCTGGCTGGTGCAGCAGCACCTCGTCCACCAGCAGGGGCATGAGGAGCGGAATCGGCACGCTCGCCAGCGCCGCGAAGATGGCGATGACGTGGGCAGCGATCAGCTCTTTTTTATGCTCCCGGGCGATGCCGAGGATGTAGGGCCAGGTGTAGGTCTGCGGCGGAGTCATGCACTTGACGTCCCGCATGCACGGGGGGCGCCCCCCCTCGCTCTCCCCTTGTCAGGGGGGAGAGTGGCTGGCGCCTCCCCTGACAAGGGGAGGCCGGGAGGGGTTGGATGAGTGAAAAGACTCATGGCGAGTTTGATTTTCGGGTATCGGCAATTGCCATGCCCGTTATGGCAGGATTTTAACATCCTCGATCACCACGTTTTCCAGTGGCACGTCGGAAGGCATGGGGTCACGTGGGCCGGTGCCGACCTTGGAAATCTTCATCACCACTTCCTGTCCCTTCACCACCTTTCCGAATACGGCATAGCCCCAGCCGCGCGGGGTGGGGGAGGTGTGGTTCAAGAAGGCATTGTCCTTGACGTTGATGAAGAACTGCGCCGAGGCGGAATGGGGGTTCATGGTGCGCGCCATGGCGACGGTATAGATATCGTTTTTCAGGCCGTTGCTGGCTTCGTTCTGGATGACGGGAAAAGTGTCCTTTTCACGCAGGTTCTTGTCATAACCGCCGCCCTGGATCATGAAGTTGTCGATTACGCGATGGAAGATCGTCTCCTTGTAAAAGCCGCCCTTCGCATAGCGGAGAAAGTTTTCGACGGTTTTGGGGGCTTTGTCCGGGTACAGCTCCAGGGTAAAGCTGCCGAGGTTGGTCTTCATTTCAACCATCGGGTTGGCAGCGTGTGCGCCGATGCTCAGGGCGAGGCCGAAAATCAGGGTGAAAAGGCGAAGCAGTTTCATGGTTTTCTCTCCAAAAATGATGTCAAAAATCAGATTTTACTGTTGCTGTTGCTTGAGCTAAAAGGTCCATGGCTCGAACGGGTGTGGCAAATTGCTGCCCAGAATCATGATACGAGTGAAATGTGAAGCCACCTGGGCTTCGCCCTTGCTGTGAAGTGTGAAATGTAAAAGCAGTCTCGGAGGATGCTTTTACATTTCACACTTCACAAACAAAGCGTAGCGAGTGACTTCACGCTTCACAAACCGTTTCACGCTAAACTTACCGTCATGATCCGAATTACACCACAGCTCACTATAGACGAGCGCGAAATTGTACTGCAATTTATCCGCGCCTCCGGCCCTGGCGGGCAGAATGTCAACAAGGTGGCGACGGCGGTACAACTGCGCTTCGACGTGGCCCGTTCGCCCAATCTGCCCGAGGAGGTGCGCGCACGGCTGATGCGCCTGGCGGGGAGCCGTCTGACGAACGAAGGCGAACTGGTGATCGAGGCGAAGCGCTTCCGCACCCAGGAACGCAACCGCGAGGATGCGATTGGCCGTCTGGTGGAACTGATCCGCCGCGCCACCGAAAAACCCAAGCCACGCGTTGCCACCCGCCCCACGCTGGCATCGAAAAAACGCCGCCTGGAAGCCAAGAAACAGCGCGGCGAGACCAAGCGCGGGCGCGGTGCCGTGAGCGAGTAGCTGCCAACTGCGGCGGCTTGCTAAGTTTTAACCCTGCTGCTTGGCTTCTTCTTCGGCGATCTGCTTGTGTACTTCGGCCATGTCCAGCGCCTGCGCCTGCTGCAGCACGCCTTCCAGTGCCGGGCCGGGCATGGCGCCGGGTTCGGAGAAGATGATGACCTGTTCGCGGAAAATCATCAGAGTGGGAATGGAGCGGATCTGGAAATGATGCGCCAGTTCCTGTTCCTCTTCTGTATTGACCTTGGCGAACACCACGCCGGGGATTTTTTCCGATACGGCTTCATAAGTCGGGGCAAAAGACTTGCACGGGCCGCACCACGGCGCCCAGAAATCCACCACGATCAGGTCGTTGCCGGTGATGATTTCGGAAAAATTGTCTTTGTTGAGGTCTACGGTAGCCATGGGGTCTCCTTGATTAAATGGCGTTGGGGGATGATTCGGATTCTTCCTGCTGCTGCAGCGCCCACATGTGGGCGTAGGCGCTGTTCAGCGCCAGAAGTTCGTGGTGGGTGCCGCGCTCGACGATGCGGCCATGGTCCATGACCAGGATCTGGTTGGCATCGACGATGGTGGACAGGCGGTGGGCGATCACCAGCGTGGTGCGGTTCCGGGCGATCTGCTTCAGCTCGGCCTGGATAGCTTTCTCGGATTTTGAATCCAGGGCGGAGGTGGCTTCGTCGAAGATCAGGATGCGCGGATTTTTCAGGATGGCGCGGGCGATGGCGACGCGCTGCTTTTCGCCGCCGGAGAGCTTCAGGCCGCGCTCACCCACCAGGGAATCGTATTGCTCCGGCAGGGATTCGATGAATTCGTGGATGTGCGCGTGGCGCGCGGCCTGGATGATTTCCTCGCGCGTCGCGTCCGGGCGGCCATAGGCGATGTTGTAGTAAATGCTGTCGTTGAACAGCACGGTATCCTGCGGCACGATGCCGATGGCCTGGCGCAGGGATTTCTGCGTCACGGCGCGGATATCCTGGCCGTCGATCAGGATGCGCCCGGCGGTCACGTCGTAGAAGCGGAACAGCAGCCGGGACAGGGTGGATTTGCCCGCGCCGGAAGCGCCGACCACGGCCACGGTCTGTCCTGCGGGCACGTCGAAGCTGAGGCCGTGCAGGATCTGGCGTTTTTCATCGTAGTGGAAATGGACCTCCTCGAAACGGATGGCGCCCTGTTCCAGCTCCAGATCCGGTGCGCCGGACTGATCCTGAACCTCGGCATGCTGTTCCACCAGAGCGAACATCTTCTCCATGTCGGCAAGTGAGTGCTTGATCTCGCGGTAGACAAAGCCGAGAAAGTGCAGCGGGATGTAGATCTGGATCATGTAGGCGTTGACCAGCACCAGATCGCCCAGCGTCATGGTGCCATCCACCACGCCCTGCCCGGCCAGCAGCATCAGCGCCGTGACGCCGATGGCGATGATGAGGCTTTGCCCGGCATTGAGGGTGGCGAGCGAGGTGGTGTTGCGGATGGCGGCTTGTTCCCACACCTGCAGGCTCTCGTCGTAGCGCCGGGTCTCGTATTCCTCGTTGCTGAAATATTTCACGGTTTCGTAGTTCAGCAGGCTGTCGATGGCGCGGGTGTTGGCCTTGGAATCCATGTCGTTCATGGTGCGGCGGAACACCATGCGCCATTCGGTAATGATCAGGGTGAAGGCGATGTAAACCACCAGGGTGGTGAAGGTGATGATGAAAAACCAGATGTCGTATTTGGCCAGCAGGATAGCGGCGATCAGGCCGATTTCGACAATGGTGGGCAGAATGTTGAAGAGCATGAAGTTGAGCAGGAAACCGATGCCGCGCGTGCCACGCTCGATGTCGCGCGAAATGCCGCCAGTCTGCCGCTCCAGGTGAAAGCGCAACGCCAGTTCATGCAAATGGCGAAAAACCTTGAGCGCCACGCGCCGGACAGAGCGCTGGGCCGCCTTGGCGAACACCGCATCGCGCAGTTCGCCAAACAGCGTGGACATGAAGCGCAGCGCGCCATAAGCCACCAGCAGGAACACCGGCAGGGCCAGCATGGCGCGCGGCTGGTCGAGGGCGTCGACAATATCCTTGAGCACCAGCGGCACGGCCACGCTGGCGACCTTGGCAGCCAGTAGCAACAAAATCGCAATAACGACCCGGCCCTTGAATTCCCAAAGATAGGGCAGGAGGGTGCGGATGGTCTTCCAGTCGTTGCGATTTTTTGCGGGAATCGTGGCGTTAGGGGTGGGACGCATCAGGTTCATGAAAAGGGAATATTAGCGAAGGATTATACTTTAGAACGTCTGTTAACCCTTCCCGTTTTTTGGCATACAATGAAGCGGTTTTCGCATAGCTCAGGGCGGGTTGCATATGGCATTTCTGGATGAATTGAAAAAGGAAGCTCAGGCGCTCAAGGAACAGGAGCAGAACCTGACGCAGGCGCGCGTGCTGGAAGTGACGCAAAGCTTTTTGCTGGTTCAGTCCAAGCTTAAAATGATCCTGCTTTATTTGCAGGAGCTGGTCAATAATCTCAACATGCTCCCCCAGTCAACCGCCAAGACCTACTATATCGACGGATTTGGCACGATTGATGATTTCCGTCCCGAAAAGTACGTGGTGAATACCGATCGCATCACCATCAATCAGAAGGAATTCATCAAGATCATCTATCTGCGCTTTGCCTGCAAGACGGATCAGGAAATTGTCATCGAAAAAAACATGCCTTCCATGATAGAAATGCAGCGGCAATATTTGTGGCAGGCCAATCTCAAGTTCCAGTGCACCGAGTTCAAGAACGAAAAGGGCCTGCTGGACCGTGCAAGCTTCAAGGTGGTGAATGAAATCCCGGTGCATATCAAATTTGCCGCTGATTTCGAGCAGGCCAGGATTTTTCTTTCGATGAAGAACTTCAATGGCCTGACGGTCAATGAATTTACATATGAAGCCGATGAAGTCGACGAGAATATGCTGGACGAATTTGCCAAGTACCTGATTGGCAAGCCAAGTACTTTCATGGATCTGGGCCGCCACCAGCAGGCGCTCAGGCAGAAGGTGGCAGCACGCCGTGTGAATGTCGAACCGAGCTATGCCAAGCTCGATCCCGAGCATGCCGCCAAGCTGGATGCGGAAGCCGATGGCTCTTCGCCCAAGGAGCGCAAGAAAGGCTTCTTCGGCTCTCTTAAATCCCTGCTGTCCAAGGAATAGGTGAAACGTGGATCTTGCCCCGGTTTTTAAATTCATGGCCGAGAAGCAGGCCTCCGACCTGTTTATTTCCGCAGGCGCCCCGGTGTATATCAAGATGGAAGGGGAGTTGCGCGCCATCAACGCCCAGGTGCTGGACGTGGGCATGGTCAAGAAGGCGATCTTCGGTCTTATGACAGAAGCGCAGATAGAGACTTTCGAAGCCCATTCGGAGCTGAATTTCGGCCTCTCCGTGGCAGATGCCGGGCGTTTCCGCGTCAATGTGTTTCGCCAGCGCGGCAGCGTGGCCATGGTGGCGCGCTACATTACCAGCAAGATTCCCTCGCTGGAAAGCAGTGGCATGCCGCCCGTGCTGAAGGACCTTGTGCTGGAGAAACGCGGCCTGATCCTGGTGGTGGGGGCTACTGGTTCGGGCAAATCCACCACGCTCGCTTCCATGATCGATCACCGCAATACCAACAGGACGGGACATATCCTCACCATCGAGGACCCGATCGAATTCGTGCACAAGCACAAAAAGTCGCTGGTGAACCAGCGCGAAATCGGAATTGATACCGAAACCTATGCTTCCGCCCTGGTCAATTCCCTGCGCGAAGCACCCGACGTGCTGCTGATCGGCGAGATCCGCGATACTGCGACCATGAAGCAGGCTCTGGTGATCACCCAGACCGGCCACTTGTGCCTGGGTACCCTGCACGCCAACAATGCGTATCACGCCATCAACCGTATCGTGAGTTTTTTCCCGGAAGATGAGCGCGAGTCGCTGCTGCTTGATCTTTCCATGACGCTGAAAGGCATCATTTCCCAGCGCCTGGTAAAAGGGAAGGACGGCAGGCGAGTCGCCGCGGTGGAGATCCTGCTCAACACCTTCTATGTTTCAGAGCTGATCCAGAAAGGCGAGGTGGACAAGCTCAAGGATGCCATCGAGCAGAGCTTGAACGCGGGCTCCAGAACTTTCGAGCGTTCCTTGCTGGAGCTTTACGCCAGCGGCAGGATTACCCGCGAGGAGGCGCTCGTCAACGCCGATTCCCGCACCGATATGGAATGGCTGATCAGCAACGTCTCACAGGAGCAGGGCAAAGGCGGGGCGCGCGGCAATACCCAGGTCGATCTCCATACGCATCAGGAAAGCGTGGGGGAAAGCCTGGAGGGCTTCACCATCAACCCGGAATTCCTGGATCAGCTCGGCTCGTCATCTCCCGGTTTTCCTAAGCGCTAAGACAGTTTCTTTCTAGGGCGGAATTGTTCATGCAAGAAGCGGAAAGCATTGAAAGCCGACGCCATCCGATTGTCCTGAACTCCAGCGAACTGTCGTCCATGCTGGAGGGGCGGCAGCCGTTCCGCCACTCTTCCCTGGGCAGCCTGCTGGTGCAGGAGAGAATCATCACCCAGGCTCAACTGGATGAAGCGCTCGACTACCAGGGCAGGCACCCAGACAGGAAACTGGGCGCTATTCTCGCCGAGAGGGGAGCGGCCAGCTCGCCCCAGATCTTTCTGGCCGTGGCGCGTTCGCTGGGCGCACCCATCGTTTCTCTCAGCGGCTTCGATTTCGACCACAAGGCGCTCGCCATGGTCACGCCCGACCTGGTGCGAGACCACTATGTCATTCCCCTGATGTTTCATGGCGAGCGGCTGGTGATGGCGATGGAAAACCTGCTCGATACCGACGCCATCCATGCCGCCAGTTTCATCACCCAGCGTGCCATCGAACCTGTCTTTGCGTCGCGCGAGGAAATCCGGAATGCGATCAACAAGTATTACGATCTGCAGGAACAGGAACGGGAGCTGGATCGCCTTGAACTTTCCGATTTTTATTACGAAGATGATCAGGAAGTCTGGAAGGAAGCGGAGCGTCTCGCCAACGAGACGCCGGTGGTCAAACTGGTGGACAACATCATTCTGGCAGCCATTCACCAGCGTGCCTCGGATATCCATATCCGGCCCGGCAGCAAGAAAGTGGACCTGCTTTACCGCATCGACGGCACCCTGATCTTCAAGCGCGAGATCCAGAAAGGCCTGCTGCCGGCGATCGTGAGCCGGATCAAGATCATCAGCCGGCTGAATATTGCCGAGCATCGCCTGCCGCAGGACGGCAGCTCGCGCATGCAGGATGGCAAGAATATCGTGGACATGCGCATTTCCACCATTCCCTGCCAGTTTGGCGAGAGTGTCGTGATCCGCCTCCTCAACAAGGGGGAGGGGCTGCGTTCCATCAAGGATATCGGCTTCAGCGAACGGGATAAAACGCTCTTCACTCACCTGATCAACAAGAGCTTCGGCATTATCCTGGTCACCGGGCCGACCGGTTCTGGAAAAACCACCACCCTGTATGCCGCCATGCGCGAGTTGGCAAAGCACAGCCTCAATATCGTCACGGTCGAAGACCCGGTGGAATACGAATTTGAAGGCATGCGTCAGATTCATATCCTGCCGCAAATCCATTTCGGTTTTCCCCAGGCGCTGCGTCATATTCTGCGTCACGACCCGGATGTGATCATGATCGGCGAGATTCGCGATGAGGAAACGGCCAAGATCGCGGTTGAAAGTGCGTTGACCGGGCATCTGGTGCTTTCCACCCTGCACACCAACGATGCGCCCGGTGCCATTACCCGCCTGATTGAAATGGGTGTCGAGCCTTACCTGCTCAAGTCCGCCGTCATTGGTGTCATTGCGCAGCGCCTGGTGCGCCGCAATTGCCCTCACTGCACGGTTGAAGAAGAGGTCGATTCTTTTGTTCGCAGTAGTCTGGGCGTAGCCGGGGATGAGGTTTTTTACCGTGGGCGGGGTTGCGAGCGCTGCAATCGCACCGGCTATCTTGGCCGTTTGGCTGCTTACGAATTACTGGCGCTCAACGAGAATACCCGCCGCCATATCGTACCCGGCATTGCCGGAAATGAATTGCGCAAACTGGCGATACAGGAAGGGATGGTTACCCTGACCGCCAACGCCATTGAATGGGCGCGCCGTAAAGATACCTCGCTGGCGGAAGTCTATCGGGTCTGTCTGGAAGTGTTGTAACGCCGCGCACAAATCAGCTTGTGCCGCATTTCAGAATCGGGGAATCCCCTATTCACGTGCCGTAGCCCGCCCGATACAATCCCTTATGTCAATGTCACGCGCACTGTTCCGGTCATGCACGCCATGATTTCAAAAATGGGTTTGCTACTGGCATTGCTGCTCAGCCTGCCCGCCTGGGCGGAATCCGCCATTACCATGGCCGGCAAGGAGGGCTATGCTGAGGCTCCGGCTGCCAGCCTGCAAGCCAATACGGCTGGCCAATTTCGAGTTGAGACTCAGGCTGAAGCTCAATTGGAGTGGGACTCAAATCAGGTGCTCGGATGGTTGATGGTGCTGGCATGCATCGGCGGGTTTTTTTTCTGGCTTGGCCGACGTCGGACGGGTGCGTCGCTTGCGGGTGCTTTGCGTCAAATCACACCCAAGCCGAGTTCTGATAATAAGCCGCAAACGCCAGCCAAAGCGAGTCAGGCCGTGCAGCCGCTGTTCTCCGATCCTGTTTCAATTGAAGTTGAAGCACTGAACAGCGTTGAGGAAGAAGCTGAGGTATTTCTTCTGCTCGGGCGCATGGATCTGGCAATCGGTGTCTTGCGCCACTATATTGAGTCCAGCGGCGATGCGCCGGCTCATGCCTGGATGAGCTTGCTGGATATTTTGCATGTTCAGGGGCTGCGGCTTGAGTTCGAGAAACTCGCCCTTGAGATCAGGGGGCGTTTCAATATTGCCCTGCCTACTTGGGAAATGGCGAATGCACGCAGCAATGGGATGGCAAGCCTGGAGCATTTCCCACATCTTTTCGCAAAAATCACTAAGCAATGGCGCACCCCCCAATGTGCCGGCTATCTGCGCAGCCTGGTGCAGGACAACCGCGATGGCGGCCGCGGCGGCTTTAACATGGAAGCATTCCGGGAGTTGTTGTTCCTGATCAACCTGATGGAGCAGAAAGACTGAGAATTTCAGTAAGTGGGTTAAAATGGCGATATGAAAATGCTGTTGCCCTTATTTGTTGCACCCTCTACTCTTTCTGCGCGCGTGCTGGTGTATTTTGCGCTGACCAGTTCCCTTGTCCTGGCGTATGCGGATGATCGATCCGGCTTGTATTTCGATTGGAATAGCCTGATCTGGATGCTGATCGGTGCGCTTGGCTGGGGAGTGGTTTCATTCTGGCTGGGGCGGCGTTCGGGCCGACGTGTTGATGCCCCCTCAATTGCCGCCCCCAGGCCCGTATCCGTGAAGCCTGCGGATGATTCCGAATCGGGCGGAAGCGACAAGGATGCCAAGGCTCAAGAAATAAACGAAAATTTTTCGGACTATCTGACGCCGCTGGACGAAACGACTACTGTGACGGTGGAGGAGTTGTCCAGTGTCGTGGAGCAGGTCGATCTGTTTCTCCTGCTGGGACGCCATGAGGTGGCGATCAGCATGCTCCTGGCCCGCATCAGGACAGAAGGTGATAACGATCCCAGAACCTGGTTCAAGCTGCTGGATATCTACCATGCGCGGGAAGACCGCTTCAATTTCGAGAAGCTGGCGAACGATATCCGGGTGCGATTCAACGTGGCCCTGCCCACCTGGGAAGCCTGTTCGATAGAGGCAGAAGGACGACATGGACTGGAGCACTTTCCGCATTTGCTGGCCAGGATTTCAGATTGCTGGGGCACGTCCTCCAGTTTGAGTTATCTGCAATCCCTGATGAAGGACAACCGGAGTGGAGAACGTTCCGGTTTTAGCGAAGACGCTTTCCGTGAAGTCATGTTTCTGATCGGCATTGTTGAACAGGAATCAGATCCGAAGTAGGCCGCAGCCCGGTCGATGCTAATGCGCGCGAAGCTAAAATCCGTTAGAATTCGCCTTTAATTTAAAACGGATAAAGGGCACCAACCGTGCCCTTTTTGTTGCATACGAGCATGAATCACATACGCAATTTCTCCATCATCGCCCACATCGACCACGGTAAATCCACCCTGGCTGACCGTATCATCCATCTTTGCGGTGGCCTTTCCGACCGCGAAATGGAAGCGCAGGTGCTGGATTCCATGGATATCGAGCGCGAGCGCGGCATCACCATCAAGGCGCAGACCGCCGCCCTGGAGTACAAGGCGCGCGACGGACAGGTCTACCAGCTCAACCTGATCGATACCCCCGGCCACGTGGATTTTTCCTACGAAGTCAGCCGCTCGCTGGCTGCCTGCGAGGGCGCGCTGCTGGTGGTGGATGCCTCCCAGGGGGTGGAAGCGCAGAGCGTGGCCAACTGCTACACCGCCATCGAGCAGGGCGTGGAAGTGGTGCCGGTGCTGAACAAGATCGACCTGCCCAGTGCCGAGCCGGAGCGGGTGATCAAGGAAATCGAGGATATCATCGGCATCGACGCCAAGGATGCAGTATTGACCAGCGCCAAGACCGGTGTGGGCATACAAGACACGCTTGAAGCGGTGATCGCGCGCATCCCTCCACCCAAGGGCAATCCCGATGGGCCGCTCAAGGCGCTGATCATCGATTCCTGGTTTGACAACTACGTCGGCGTGGTCATGCTGGTGCGGGTGGTGGACGGCGTACTCAAGCCCAAGGACAAGATTCGCCTCATGGCAACCGGCGATGTGCACCTGTGCGAGCAGGTCGGTGTGTTCACGCCCAAGTCCCTGGTACGGCCACAGCTTTCCGCCGGCGCGGTGGGTTTTATCATTGCCGGTATCAAGGAACTCAAATCCGCCAAGGTGGGCGATACCGTGACGCTGGCGAACAATCCCGCCAGCGAAGCCTTGCCCGGCTTCAAGGAGATCAGGCCGCAGGTGTTCGCCGGCCTGTATCCGGTGGAATCGCACGACTACGAAGCACTGCGCGATGCGCTTGAAAAGCTCAAGCTTAACGATGCCTCGCTGCAATACGAGCCGGAAACCTCGCAGGCGCTAGGCTTTGGCTTCCGCTGCGGCTTCCTCGGCCTGTTGCACCTGGAGATCGTGCAGGAGCGCCTGGAACGCGAGTACGACATGGATCTCATCACCACCGCACCAACGGTGATTTATGAGGTCGTGATGCGTGATGGCGCCGTACTGGAGATCGAGAATCCCTCCAAGCTGCCGGACCTCTCCAAGATCGAGGAAATCCGCGAGCCCATCATCACCGCCACCATCCTGGTGCCGCAGGAGTATGTGGGTGCCGTGATCACGCTGTGCACACAGAAACGCGGCTCTCAGACCAACATGCAGTACATGGGCCGGCAGGTGATGCTGACCTACGACATGCCCATGAACGAAGTGGTGATGGATTTGTTCGACAAGCTCAAGTCCACCAGCCGCGGCTATGCCTCGCTGGACTACGAGTTCAAGGAATTCCGCGCCGCCGATCTGGTCAAGGTGGATATCCTGATCAACAACGAGAAGGTGGACGCGCTCTCGGTGATCGTGCACCGCGCCAATTCGATCTACCGCGGACGCGAACTGGCTGCCAAGATGCGCCAACTGATCCCGCGCCAGATGTTCGATATCGCTGTACAGGCCGCGATCGGATCGCAGATCCTGGCGCGCGAGAATGTCAAGGCGCTGCGCAAGAACGTGCTGGCCAAATGCTACGGAGGCGATATTTCACGCAAGCGCAAACTGCTGGAAAAACAGAAAGCGGGCAAGAAACGCATGAAGCAGGTGGGCAACGTGGAAATTCCGCAGGAAGCCTTCCTGGCCATTCTGCAGGTGGATAACAAATAGTCATGGGGAATGGGTGATGAGGGATGGGTAAAGGCAAACCCTCTCATCACCCGTTCCTCATTACCCATTACCAAGGAAACAAATGAATTTCGCACTTATCATGCTGATCGCGCTGCTGGTTACCGGTGCCATCTGGCTGTTCGACATCTACCTGGGCAAGCCGCGCCGGGCCAAGGAAGCCAAGGAGCCGGTGCTGGTGGAATACGCCAGGAGCTTTTTTCCGGTCATTCTGGTGGTGTTCATGTTGCGCTCGTTTCTGGTGGAGCCGTTCAAGATCCCCTCCGGTTCGATGCTGCCGACCTTGCTGGTGGGCGACTTTATCCTGGTCAATAAATATACCTACGGCATCCGTCTGCCGGTGGTCAACGCCAAGATCGTTGATATTAACCAGCCGCAACGCGGTGACGTGATGGTCTTCCGCTATCCTGAAGATACCTCGCTGGATTACATCAAGAGGGTGGTGGGCCTGCCTGGAGACCGCGTGGTGTATCGCGGAAAACGCCTGTTCATCAATGGCCAGGCGATGAAGATGGAAGATCGCGGCGAGAAGTTTAACTACGTCAAGAGCGGTCTCAACTATGTCACGGCCATGCACGCCTACGAGCAACTGGGCAGCCACCAGCATGCAGTGCTGGTTCTACCCGATTTGCCGCCCGTGCGTCTGGGGGATGTCAAGCCCTTCCCGTCACGGACCAACTGTGATTACAATGAGGACGGGTTCAGTTGCACCGTGCCTGATGGGCATTATTTCATGATGGGCGATAATCGGGACGACAGCAACGATAGCCGTTACTGGGGCTTTGTTCCAGACCGCAATATTGTCGGCAAGGCATTCATGGTCTGGTGGAATTTTGGCGACTTCAAGCGTATTGGCCAGGCAATCAACTAGGAGGCGGGGATGAAAAAAAATCAGCAGGGGATGACGTTTTTAGGCGTGACGTTTGTCGGCATGATCGTGGTGTTCGGAGCCATCCTGGTGATGAAACTGATCCCTCCCTACCTTGAGTTCTGGTCGGTGCAGAAGATTATAGGCGTGATGGCCAAGGATTCCGGCTTGCCTGAAATGACGACTGCCCAGGTCAGGGCATCATTCGACAAGCGTGCTGTGGTCGATAATGTAAATGTGATCTCAGGTAAAGATCTTGAAATTTCAAAAGAACGAGGCCAACTCGTGGTTGCGGCAAACTATTCAGTGACCGTGCCGATTGTAGGCAATCTGAGTGCCTTGATCGCATTCCAGGCCACTACCCAGGGCACCAAGGCCGCAAAGATGGTAGGTGAATAAATTCTTGAGCGTTTTCCGGCTTTGATGAAGCGCCAGGCACTTTGTCGGCTGCTCGGGCGCGATTTTTCCCAGCCCGAGCTATTGCAGCAGGCGCTGACGCACCGCAGCTATGGCGCACCCAATAACGAGCGGCTGGAGTTTCTTGGCGACAGTATTTTGAATTGCATCATAGCGGCTCGTTTGTACCAACTCTACCCACGACTGCCGGAGGGCGACCTGAGCCGCATGCGCGCAGCACTGGTGAAGGAGCAGACGCTGGCGGAGATTGCCGGGCGGCTCAAGCTGGGTGATCACCTCATGTTGGGCGAGGGGGAATTGAAAAGCGGCGGTTTCCGCCGTCCTTCGATTCTGGCAGATGCTTTGGAAGCCATCATAGGCGCGGCATATCTGGACGACGGCTTTATCACCGCCGAGGCGATGGTGCTTGCCCTGTACGAGCCGCTGTTGCAAGCGCTTGACCCCAAGAAAATTGCCAAAGACCCCAAGACCCAGTTGCAGGAACATCTGCAAAGTCGCAAGCACGCCCTGCCCCAGTACGAAGTTGTCGCCATTCGCGGCGAGGCGCACGACCAGGAGTTCGAAGTGGAATGTATTATCCCCGATCTCGATATCCGTACCGTGGGTATCGGGCACAGCCGCCGCAGTGCCGAGCAGAACGCGGCCATTGCAGCTTATAAGGCAGCCATCAATGAGTAATCCAGCCATGAAAGTCGGCTACATCGCCATCGTGGGACGTCCCAATGTCGGCAAATCGACACTGCTCAACCACCTGATCGGCCAGAAAGTCAGTATCACCTCGCGCAAGGCCCAGACCACGCGCCATCGCATTACCGGTATCCGCACCGATCCGGATACGCAGTTTATCTTCGTGGATACGCCAGGCTTCCAGACGCAGCATCAGAGTGCGTTGAACCGGGTGATGAACCGCACCGTGACGCAAGCATTGTCGGATGTGGATGTGGTCCTGTTCGTGATCGAAGCCTTGCGTTTCGATGAGCGCGACGAGAAAGTGCTGGCACTGTTGCCGCGTAGCCGACCGGTATTGCTGGTGCTCAACAAAATCGACCGCGTTGCGGACAAGGAAAAGCTGTTGCCCTTCATCGAAAAAATGAAGGAGGCCTTCCCGTTTGCCGCGATTGTCCCGCTCAGCGCCCGCAAGGGCGGTTCGCAACTGGACGAATTGTTGCTGGAAGTCAGGCAGCATTTGCCGGAGGGAACGCCGGTCTATGGCGAGGACGAGATCACCGACCGCAGCGAGCGCTTCCTGGCGGCTGAAATCCTGCGCGAGAAAGTGTTCCGCCTGTCCGGCGATGAAGTCCCCTATTCCGTCAGCGTCGAAATCGAGAAATTCGAAACCGTAGGCAATCTGCGCCGTATTTTTGCCGCCATCATTGTGGATCGGGAAGGTCAGAAACCGATCCTGATCGGCAACAAGGGCGAGCGGCTCAAGGAAATCGGCACCCAGGCCCGGAAAGACATGGAAAAGCTGTTTGATGGCAAGGTCTATCTGGAAGTGTGGGTCAAGGTCAAGGGCGGCTGGGGTGACGACGAACGAGCGCTGAAAAGCCTGGGCTACGAGTAAGCGGCGCTATTCGCCGGCCTGATCCACGGCGGTTTGTTGCTGACAGTCGCGTCTAATGCTTTTGCAGATGTGCCACCCAGGCTTCCCCTGTTGGCTTGATGACATCCAGAACCAATGAGGGATAGAAACCCACGATCAGGATGATTGCAGCGTACAGTACGCAGATGGCGAGTTCGCGCGGACGCAGGTCCATGGCGTCCGCCACAACCGGGTTTTTGGCTGGTCCAAAGAAGGCACGGCGGTACTGGCCGAGGAAGTAGGCAGCACCCAGAATCATGGCGAACAGGGCGGCCAGGCCCGCGCCCATGTGATTACTCAATACCGAGAGCAGGATCAGCAGTTCCGCGGGGAACCCGCTGGTGCCCGGCATGCCCATGCCGGCCAGGCCGAAGAGCAGCAGAAAGCTGGCCAGCAGCGGCATGGAACGGACTCCTCCACCCAAATTTAACAGATCGGTGGAGCCGATGCGATGGTGCAGGGCGCCGACCAGGAGGAAGGCGCCACCGGCGGCGAAAGTGAAGTTAAGCAGCTGCATGACCGCGCCCTGAAGGCCCTGCAGGTCGGTGGAAGACAAGCCCAGCACCACCAAACCCACATGAGACAGGCTGGCATAGGCCAGCATGCGCCGCAGATTGCTCTGTGCCAATGCCGCCACCGCGCCATACAGCACCGCGATCGTGCCGAGTCCAACCAGCAGCCAGTGCATCTGGTGCGCGGCATGAGGCGCCAGGGGAATGACGAAGCGGATCAGGCCGTAGGCACCCAGTTTGATGCCAAGCAGCAGGGCAGTGACGGCAGCCGGGCCTTCCATCGCCATGAGGGGGAGCCAGGTATGAAGGGGGAAAAGCGGCGTCTTGACGGCAAAACCCAGCAGCAGGAGCAGGAATACGGTGATTTCCAGTTTGGCCCCCATCGGGGTGGCGAGCAGGGTGGGCAGGTCGAAAGCCAGGCTGCCGCTCAGCGCCGCATGGTTATAGGCCAGCAGCACGAAACCGAACAGCAGCGGGATGCCGCCCGCCAGCATCACCAGAATATACTTGACTGCGGCATAGCGGCGATTGGGGCCGATGCCCCACAAGCTGACGAGAAAATACAGGGGCACCAGCGACAATTCCCAGAACAGGAAGAACAGCATGGTGTCGAGCGAGCAGAAAATCCCCAGGGTAGTTGTTTCCAGCAGCAGGAGCAGGCTGTAGTAAAGCCGGGGCAGGATGGTGACACTGTTCCAGGAAGCGAGAATCACACCGATGAAGAGCAGGACGGTGGCGGGCAGGAACAGCACCGAAATTCCATCCACCCCAACCAGGTACTGGATGTTGAGGGTGGGTATCCAGTTCGCCTGTTCCACCAGCTGAAAACCGCTCTCTGAAGGGTCAAAACGAACAACCACGGCGATGGCGATGCACAGGTCGACCAGGGCAGCGGCCAGCGCGATGCGCTTGGCCCACTCGGGGCGGGGCAGCAGCCAGGACAGTGCCGCGCCGGCGGGGAGGGTTAGAAACAGCAGGGAGAGCAGGGGCATGGAATTCATCGCTTCAGCCCAGATGCCCGAAACGCCCCGCCAGGGCTTGCAGGGAAGCATCGATCAGTTTCATCCATGGCTCCAGGTAGAAACCGGCCGCCAGCAGGACAGTGATGGCGACACCGGCGATGAGATATTCCATGGGCTGGGTGCGCTCGATGGCAGTAGAACCTCTGCCTTCCTGGCGGGGAGACAGGAAGGCGCGCTGGAATGCCCACAGCAGAAAACCCGCCGCCACCACGTTGCCCAGGGCCACCGCTACGGTGAGCAGGGCGCCGAGCCGTTCGATGGAGGCTTCCAGCACCAGGTGGGCGGCGTCGAATCCCGGCGTGCCTGGCATGCCGACAATGGCCAGGCCGCCAATAAGGAAGGACCCGGCGATGAAGGGGATGCGGTCAAACAGGCCCCCCAGCCGGGCCAGATGGGTGGTGTGGGTACGGCGGTAGACGAAGCCGGTCATGAACAGCATGACGGTGATGGCCAGGCCGAAATTCACCGCCAGCAAAGTCGCTCCCTGGAACCCGGCGGGATGGAGGCTGAACAGGCCGATTGCAATCAGGCTGGAATGGCTCACCACGGCGAAAGCCATGAGGCGGCGCAAGTCCGTCTGCAGGAAAGCGAGGAAGGCGGCGTAGAACACCCCCATGGCGGCGAAGGCGACGGCATAGCCGTGCCACTGGGCGACAGCCTCCGGCACGATGGGGAAAACGAAACGGATCATGCCATAAATGCCCACCTTCACCCCCAGCAGCAGAGCCGGGCCGATGGCCACATTGCCATGTTCCGCCACGATGGGCAGCCAGCCGTGGAGGGGGAACAGGGGGGTGCGGATGGCGAGTCCGTAAAACAGCAGGAAGAAAACCACCGAGGCGACGGAACCCTCGATCTTCACCTGGCGCAGGTTTTCCAGATCGAAGCTCCACTGGCCGTTGGCCATCTCGGCGTAGAACCAGCCCAGGAGCATGGTGCCCGCCAGCAGGAGCAGCAGGCCGGTACCCTGGAACTGTAAGAAGCGGGCCAGGGCCATATCCTTGTCCGGCGAGGTGGCCCAGTGCCATAACAGATAACCGGTGAGGGCGATTTCCATGGCGGATGCCAGGGTGAACCAGAGCAGGTTGAGGGAGACCAGCATCGACATCATCACCCCTTCCACAGCCAGAATCACAGCCAGCAGCCGGGACGGTTCCGCCAGTCCGCGTGCCATGCCGTAAACGGAGAGAAGAAAGGTCACCAGGGCTGCGAGCAGGACGAACAGCACCGTGACGCCATCTGCTGCGGCGTGGTAGGCGAAAGGCTCCAGCAACTCGAACTGTTCTGCGAACTGGAAGGTGGGCACGGTGGCATCGATGCGGTGGAACAGCACCATCGCCAGCAGCAATTCGGCGACCGCCACGGCACGTCCCAGAGGGACTGCGCCGCGCCGCTCGCCGAGAAAGAGCAGCAGGGCCGCGCCGAGCAGGGGCAGGAGCTGTAGCGTAGCGAGCAGGGGAAAGGCGATTTGGGAAGACCAGTGGATTTCTGTCATGGGTTGCCTATTTATAAAACCACTACCAGGGTGGCCATGATCAGGAGCAGCAGGTAGCGGGGCCGTCCGAGCAGTATCTCGGCGGCAAGGAGCAGGCTGCCGATTCTGCCCAGCGTGTTTCTCAGCCTTCCTTCCCGGCCCTGGAACAGGAGGCGGGATTCGAAGCGCTGGAGGTGATTGGCCAGCCATTCCAGCAAGGCGCCGGCCAGGCCGCTGCCGCTCATCACCTTGTCCTTGCTCATCTCTTCGCCGCTGACCAGCAAAAAAGCATTGACCCGGGCCTGTTCCGGCAGCCCCACCATGCGGCTGACCACGTGATCGTCGAGGTTGCGCACGTCCCGCGCCATGGCCTGGGTGGGGCGCTGCAGCAGCCAGTCGCCCAGGGCTTCAAGCCAGAAGCGCTGGAGCGCTGCGGTGTAGAGGCCCTGCCGGTTGCGCAGCCAGGCCGGGGCGGGCCTGGCCGGGGCGGAAACCTGGTGCATGTAGGAAGGGGAGGCAAGGAACTGGTAGGCGCGCCACATCGCATGCAGCCCCAGGTGCCATGCCGCGAGGGTGAACCAGCCCAGGCCGCAGGCGAGGAACATCAGGCCCACCTGGGTGGTGGTGGCGAACATCAGGGTGCTTTTCACGTCGGCCTGGGTGAGTCCCGAGAAATAGCCGTAGAGGGCGGTGAGCAGACCGAGCACGGCGATCAGGGACATCAGCGCAGGGGCCTGAAGGAGCAGGGGCTCCAGGCGCAGCAGCAGGTAGACGCCGGCGTGGACCATGAGCGCACCATAGAAAATCGCCGAGGATGGCGTGGGCCCTTCCAGGGCCCGGGCAATCCAGGGAGAGAAGGGCACCTGGGCCGACTTGACCAGGGCGGCCGCCACGAAACCCATGGCGAGCAAGCCGGCGGACAGGGTGCCGAGCCGGCCCTTAGCCAGGATGGCCGACCATTCCGCCGAGCCGATCCAGAGGAAGGCCAGGGCGATGGCCAGCACCAGGCCGGTGTCGCCGATGCGGTTGGTGACGAAGGCGCGCAGGGCATTGCCGGTGGCGGTCGGGCGCTCATAGGCGTAGCCGATGAGAAGCCAGGAACTGATGCCTGCCATCTCCCAGCCGGCGAACAACAGTACCGCATTGCCCGCCAGCATGATCAGCAGCATGCCGGCGGTGAACAGGGAGAGGCCGAAAAAGAAGCGGTGGAAACCGGCTTCGCGGTGCAGGTAGTTGACGGCAAAACGCTGCGTCAGCAGGGCGACGAAAGCCACCAGGGTGGAGAGTGGCATGGATAAGCCGTCGAGCAGGAAGCTGAACTGAACGTCAATCTTGCCACTGGAGAGCCAGGTTCCGAACGACAATGTACCGGGCGTGCCGTGGGCGAGGGCGGCTGCATCCAGGCCGAGGAGCAGTAGCAGGGAAAGTGCCGTGGCCCCCAGCACCAGTCGAGCCGTCGCAGGTTCTGCCTCGTCGCCCTGGTCCTTGCCGCGCAGCATGCGCATGGCGACCAGCAAGGCAGCCAGCAGCGGCAGGGCGGGAATCAGCCAGACTCCCTGAAGCAGCAGGCCAGTGATGGGGTTCATGACGTTGCCTCCTGAGATGCCTTTACCAGGAGGGCAGGGGTCAGGGGTTCCCGCTTGCCGGCAAACCAGTCTGCCGAGCAGCCGACTTTGGGCAGGGTGGTTTCCCCGCCCTGCCATGGCAGCCAGCCTCGTGCCGGGTCGAACAACTGGATGGCGGGGCTGTCCGGGTCTTTGGCCGCAACGATCAGCCAGCCCTTGCCGATCAATTCCTGAAGCGGCGGCTGGCGCTGGTAGATGGCGGTGACGATGTCGATGGTCTGCTCCACCACCACCAGCAGGCGCATGGCCTCGTGGATTTCAATCATCTGGCGCGGCAGGCCGGTGCGCAGGTCGGAACTGGTGCCTTCCATGACGCCCAGCAGTCCGGCTACGTTATGCACGACCTTGGTGCCGCAGCCGTAATGTTCGTTGTTGACGGTGGAAAAATAATATTCCAGGCTGATTCCCGCGCCCACCGGACCGTTGGCCAGGAGCAGGCCCTCCAGCACCTGGCCTTCCGGATCCTGGGTCGGATCGTAGGAAATGAGGAAAGCGCGCCGGTCGAAAAAGGCCCCGCGGCTCAGGGAGCGGCGGCCGATGAAGGCGCAGGCGTTGGTGGCGTGTCCGAGTTCCGGCCGCGCCTGGGAAAAATCGTGGCGGCGCCCAATCACGTGGCGCAGGGCGCCCTCCTTGCTGATGCCGAGGGGCGCCGAGGCCAGGCGGCGGCAGCGCTCCTGGGCATGGGCGCGGGAGGTTGCGGCAAGGTCGGCATCCAAATCGGCAATCGCCTGTTCCAGATGCGGGGGAAGATCTTCCAGATCGTACCAGGTGATGGAGTCGTCGCAGGTATTGTGTTCGCACCCGAGAAACCAGGTTTCATCCGGAATGGACAGGCCCCGTTCGGCCAGGATGGCGCGTACTTCGGCACGGTTCGCCATGTCCGCGAAAGTCCGGGCATTGGGGCCGCTGTGGCGGCCCGAGCAGGCGCCGCAGTCATAGGCCGACAGATGGGGGTTGTTCTGGCTGTTGGAGCCGTGTCCCACGATCACCACCAGGGGAGCGAAGCCGTAGGTCAGGCCGATATTGCGCAGGAAAGCCTGCACCCGGTCGGCCTGTTCTATATCCGTGAAACCGAGTCGCGGCGCATCCGGCGAGGCGGAGGGGCTGTCGGCCGGCGCGACGAATTCGATGCTGGTAGGCACTGTCTTGTCGAAAGCGCGGGCCAGGGCGCTGCCTGCTCGCCCCACCCTGCCTGGTGCGATGAGCTTGCCCAGCAGGACCAGGGCGGCAGCCGGTGCGGCAGCAGCCGTCAAGGCGGCGGCAGACAGGATGCCTCTGCGGCTGCCCTGATGCAGGCGTTCTTTCAAGCTCTGGCGCAGCAAGTGACGGCGGCGGTGGGCGGCAAATGATTTTTCCTTGCCCGGCCTGGGGATCTCCCTTGTTTCGTGGGAGGGTCTTGCCACGACTGGGCACAGAACCGTGATTTCATCGTCATCCAGGCCGAGCCAGTTGATGAAGACGCTGAAATGGGCGGCTGCCCCCAGGGTTTCCAGGCGCGGGTTGATTTCCTCCAGGTGGCGGCGCATGCCCTCCTCGCGGTCGTCCATGCAGAACACCAGTTGGGCCTGGGGCGTGTCGTCACGCTTGTCCCAGGCGCCACGGCCATGATTGGCGGCGAGGGCGGCAAAAATCTGTTCGCGGTAGTGGCGCTCATAGGCCTGAAGCCAGAGATGGCCGCGCTGGCTGGTGTCCAACAGGGTCAGGACGGACAACAGCTGTTCCACGCCAGCACGGCCCAGGGCGCGAATGTCTGCCGCACTCAGGGCCAGGTGCTGGGACAGGCGGAAGAGTGGCCAGGCTGAGCCGGAAACGCTGGCGCCGGCGCGCCGGTCGGCGGCAGGCGTTTGCTGCCAGGTCCAGAGCAGCTGGGCCATGGTCTGCCAGCCTTCATCCTGGATATTCTCCTTGCGGTTGGGCGCTTCACGGGTGAGTTCCTCGGCGAAACTGACCAGGTATTCAGGGAGGCGCCCTTCGTACAGGGCGTGACGCACCACCAGTTCGGCGGGAAGGTGGCGGAAATGCCAGCGCAAGCCGGACAGGCTGGCCTCGATGCGCCAGTGGCGGCGGCACAGGCGTTGGGCGTAAAGGCGCTCCAGCGCCAGACGCACGGCAAGGAAATCGAGGATATCCACCGGCGTGGTCTGTCCGGCGTAATTCGGATGGGTCTGGCGCCACAGGGTCATGCCGGCCCAGCCGGGCAGTTCCAGGGCAAGGTGTTCCAGATAGCTTTCCCAGCGGCTCTCTTCCAGTCCATAGAGGCGCAATTCCTGAATGATGAGATCGACCGGATCGGTTGGCAGTCGTTCGGCGAACAGGGTCCATTCGGGCAGGTCGCGCAACGGCCAGTTGAGGTCGCCGGCAGCGCTGGCCCGCCAGGCGGCGTAGAAGCCCTGGCTGCGCTCGGGGTTGTGCCATGGCGCAAGCCCCTGGTCCAGATGGGAGGAAAGATGACGCACCAAGAGCGGCCGCATTTCCTCCAGCAGGTCTTCGCCGGTCAGGCTCAGCAGCAGCCCGCGCAGGGTCCAGTCCTTGCCCACCCGGTCGAGCAGGGATTCGAGCAGAAGTACGGCATCCTTGCGGATCAGGCGGGTCGACAGGGGCGTATTGTCTGCCTGGCCGGTTTCCATGGTGATGCGAGCAGCCAGGGCTGCGACATGCTCCGGGGAGGGGTCGAGCAACTCCTCGGGGTGCCGCAGTTCGTGTTCCAGGCCGAGTGTTTCCAGGCAGGCTTCCCACAACTGGCCCAAGGCTTTGTCCGGATCTTCCATGGCGGAGGCGTCAAGGAAACGGCTGCGCGTCTCTGCGCCGACGTCGTCCTGGAAACGTTCCAGGGCCTTCATTTCCTCCACCTGCCATTTGAGCTGGCTGCGGGACAGGCGTTTGAACGGGCTGATCAGGGAGATCAGCAGCACTTCCTTGCGCAGCAGGGTGCGCTGTGGGGTTTCAAGCAGCGCTTCTTCAAGTGCCAGGCCGTCAATAGTGGCGAGCACGGCTTCCAGATCTTCGTGGTCAATGCGCCCCATCTTGTAGTATTCACGGAACAGGTCCTCGGGCAGGTAGGCCTCCGCGCCAGTCAGGCGGCGTGCCGTTTCCAGGGCCTCGGGGAAGTGCAGGTGCTGGTATCCGTGCAGGGTGTTGTGGTGGACGAAATCCCGGATTGACGCCTGGGCCGGCAGGATGTGCTCGAAATGCTGCGCCAGCTCCCGCAGGCGGCTGCGCATGTCCGTGGAAGGCTGGGCGTGATTCATGATTTCAGCTACCGACAATGCGGCTCAAGCGGTTGACCGAGGCGGCCATCAGCGCCAGCGCCGGGGCGGGGAACACACCCAGCAGCAGGATGCCTGCGCTGAGGACACTGGCGGCAGCGAATTCGGCCCGGCTCAGATCTGGGATCAGGCGCATGTCTTCGCGCACCGGGCCGGTAAAGAGGCGGCCTACGGTGCGGAAGGCATAGGCTGCGCTGATCAGGACGCCGATGGAGAGCAGCACCACCCAGGCGCCGAAGCGGGCGAAGCCGCCGATCATGGCATGCAGTTCGGCGATGAAACCGGCGGTGCCGGGAAAGCCCACTGCGGCCACCAGGGCCAGCACGGTAAAAAAGGCGAAGCGCGGCATGACACGGACCAGGGAACTGTAGTCGGCGATGTCGCGGGTGTGGGTGCGCTCGTAGAGCAGGCCGATGAGCAGGAACAGGGCGCCTGCTACCAGGCCGTGGGCCACCATCTGCATCACCGCGCCGGTGAGGCCGGCCTGGTTGAGGGAGGCGATGCCGAGCAGCACCACGCCCATGTGGCTGATGGAGGAATAGGCCACCATGGCTTTGAGGTCGCGCTGACGCCAGGCCAGGATGCCGCCATAGATCAGGCTGAACAGGGCCAGCGCGGCGAGCCAGCCCTGCAGGGCCACGGCAGCCAGGGGAAGGGCTTCAACGGCTCGGATCAGGCCGTAGGAACCCATTTTCAAGAGGATGCCGGAAAGCAGGATGGACACCGGGCTGGGCGCTTCCACGTGTGCCAGGGGGAGCCAGCCGTGGAGGGGAAAAACCGGCATCTTGACGCCGAAGCCGATCAGCAGGCCGAGAAAGATCAGGACTTGGGCCTCCTGGGACAGGCCGTGGGCGCCCAGGGCCATGGCGGTCATGTCGAAACTATGGTTGGGGTTGGCGTCGTAGAGCAGGAGAATCGCCAGCAGCATGAAAACCGAGCCGCCCATGGTGTAAAGGACGAAGTTGAGCGCCGCCTTGTTGCGGTTTTGCCCGCCCCAGCGGTCGATGAGGAAGAACAGGGGGATCAGGGTGAGTTCCCAGAATACATAAAACAGGGACCAGTCCCGGGCCATGAACACGCCCAGCATGGCGGATTCCAGCAGCAGGATGAGGATGTAGTAGCCCTTGGCCCGTTTGACGATGGAACTGGATGCCAGCACCGCAATCAGCGTCAGGAGGGTGGCAAGCAGCACCATGGGCAAGGAAAATCCGTCCACACCCAGGGAAAAGGCGCTGCCGACGCGGGGGTTCCAGACATGGGTTTCAAACAACTGTACGCCGGGGAGAGAAGTATCAAACAGGCTGACCAGTTCCCAGGCGAAGGCCAGGGTGGATGCCGCCACGATAAGAGCGACCAGGCGGATAAAGCGCAGATTGCTTCCCGGCAGCAGGGCCACGGCAATGGCGCCGAAAATGGGTAGCAGCAGCAGGATTCTCAGCATGGGCAGCGCTAGCGTTTAAAGTGAAACTCGCATGGCGAGTTTCTGTCGCTCATCCCCGCTTGCGGGGGAGAGCCAGGAAAGAGGCGCCGGGTGCGATGAGTTTTCTATCCGCCAGGGGGATTTTCCTACCCCGTCAGGATGCGCTATCTCGCCCTGCACCGTGGATTTAAGCCCGCTTCATCATCAGGCGGCACTGAGCGTTGGGGTCGGCTGCCAGCACTTCGGCGTAGATGTTGTCGAGGGCCATGTTTTCGTCCGGGAAGATGTTTGGCTGGCCGATGTAGTCGAACAGGCCGGTGTGGCGCATCACGTCGATGACCTGCTTCTTCAGTCCGCTGAAGCACACCCGGATGCCGTTGGAACGCAGCCTTTCCACGATGTGGCGGATGACTTCCTCGCCGGATGCGTCGAGCTGGTTGATGCCGTCTGCCACGATCAGCAGGTGCTTGGCCATGGGGGCCTTGGAAACGGCTTCCAGGATGGTGTCCTCGAAGTAGGACACGTTGGCGAAATAGAGGGAGCCGTCATAGCGGATGGCGATGATGTAATCGCTGGTGGGCAGATTGCTGATCTTGGCGTCCCGCAGGGTGCCGTCGTGGTAGCGCCCCAGGATGGCGACGCGGGGGCTCATGGTGCGATAGAGATAAAGCACGATGGCAAGACCCGCGCCCACCATGATGCCGTTGTCCAGGTGGGGAGCGAAAGCCAGGGTGGCGACGAAGGTGACGATGGCGGCGATGCCATCGTGCTTGTGGGCATGCCAGGCATGCTTGATGGCCTTGAAGTTGACCAGGCCGATGACCGCCATCATGATCACTGCCGCCAGCACGGCCTGGGGCAGATGGTAGAGCAGGGGGGTCAGGAAGATCAGGGTGACCAGCACGATGGCGCCGGTAAAGACGGAAGACATGCCGGTCCTGGCACCGGCGTTAAGGTTCACCGCCGAGCGCGAGAAGGAGCCGGAAGCCGGGTAGGACTGGCTCAATGAACCGAGAATGTTGGCGAGACCCTGGCCGATCAATTCCTGATTGGGGTCGATGCGATCCTTGGTCTTGGCGGCCATGGCCTTGGCAATGGAAATGGCTTCCATGAAGCCCACCAGGGAAATCACCAGTGCGGTGGAGAACAGGCTGACCATCATGTCCCAGTGGAAATCCGGCATCTGGAATTTGGGCAGGCCGGACGGAACCGCACCCACCACCTCGCCGCCACCGAGGAGCTTCAACTCGCCTTTGCTCACCTTCTTGATGCGCCAGCGGTAGCCGTCGGTTTTTTCGTTGGCGGGCACCTGGGAGGTTAAGTAGAGCCTGGCCGGCTGGCCGTCGGTGCCGGGCACCTGGGCGAAAATGAACTTGCGCAGGGAGCGGGCCCGTTTGCGATTTTCTGCTTCCGCATCTTTCAATTCGAGCTTGAGCAGTTCGATTTCGTATTTGAGCGCGGCACTTTTCTGGGTGCCTTCCTTGGCCAGCTTGAGATGCTGGGTGAGCTCGGCAGAATGGCTGCTGATCTTCATGTTAAGTCCGTCGATCCTGGCTTCGGTCTGTGAGAACTCTGTAGCCAGTATCTTGATCTCCGGGTTCATGATGGTTTCGATCTTGCCCGTGCCGTTGTGCTCGAAGCCGATGGCCCAGCTCACGATAGTGGTGAGCGCCACGGCGATGAGGACGCCGGGGAGTTTCGGCGCGAATTTTTTCAGCCCCATCATGATGGCGAAGGCGGACACGCCCATGATCAAAGTGGGGATGTGGGTTTCACCTACCTGCTGCAGGACGCCCCAGATATCCACGATAAAATGTTCGCTGCGCCCCATGGAGACGCCGAAAATCTTGTTGAGCTGGGACAGGCCGATGATGATGGCGGCGGCATTGGTAAAACCGGCGACCACCGGGTGGGAAAGGAAATTCACCACCACGCCGAGTTTGAACACGCCCAGAGCAAGCTGAATGATGCCCACCATCAGCGCCATCAGGATGGCCAGGGCGATGAACTGATCTGAGCCGCTGGCAGCCAGGGGGGCGAGGCCCGATGCCGTTAGCAGGGAGACCACCGCCACCGGCCCGGTGGCGAGCTGTGCCGAAGAACCCCACAGGGCGGCAATGATGCCGGGCAGGAAGGCGGCATAGAGACCGTAATAGGCAGGCAGCCCGGCGAGCTGGGCGTAGGCCATGGATTGGGGAATCAGAACCAGTGCTACCGTGATGCCGGCGATCAAATCGGCTTTGACATTTCCACCGCGCAGCGGAAACCAGCGCAGGAATGGAAGCAATCGAGCTAGCTGATGCATAAGGATTCCCTGATTGAAACAGTAAGCTGAGTGTTTGGGACGAAGCCCACTTATTATTATGGTTATTAATTATTCAAATCATAACAGCGTAAATCAAGTCGGGTGATAGAAACACTTTATGGAGACATTTGTCCTGAAATGTGTTCAGTTTTGCGCGGTACCACAGTAACAGCCGCACCCTCCGTCTCTGTTCAACGGAGGCTTGCAGGCTTAATCAAGTGCATTGCAGCGGTCAGAACTCGTTCTGAAGTTTTTTGTATCCTTTCACCAGTTCGAGGTTGGCCTTCAGCACGGACTCGGAAAATTCGCTGGCCTGTGCCGATACTTGAGAGATATTGCCAAGTTCCTGGTTGGAATGAATGTTCGTGGTGGATGGGATGTAAAAACTTTCGGGCACTTCGCAGTGTTCAATCACTGAATTGTGCCGAACCACTGAACCGTTTCCAATCACGCAGTCGAATAGCACCGAATTGAATCCAATGAATACGTTTTCTCCCACGACGCATGGCCCATGCACGATGGAACGATGGGCAATGGAGGTGTTTTTGCCGATCTTTACCAGGCCGCCTGCCTTGGAATGAATGACTACGCCATCCTGAATATTGGAGTTGGCGCCGATGATGATCGGGTCCATTTCACCCTGTTCGTTGACTTCATCGGCGCGAATGACTGCGTAGGGGCCGATGAAGACGTTTTCCTCGACAATGATCTTGCCGCAGAGAATCGCGGTGTTGTCCACATAAGCCGATTCGTGGATGGAGGGTAAATCGCCGCTGGGGTTTTTTCGGATCATTGTTCTGCTCTCAGTTCGCCGCCCGGCAGACGCTTCTGGCATTCGCTGAAAATGCGGTATTTGCAGGTGCGGCAGATTTCAGGATTGAGCGTGTCGTAGATCGGGTGAATCCAGTTCGACATGGCGGGAAAGAAGCCGCCCTCGCCGATGTCGTCGAGTTTGTCGGATTTGCGCAGGAATTTATAGATGGAATCCTTGCAGCGGTAAAAATACAGGCCGCCGCCCATCTTTCTTCTTCTCCTGGCTTCCTGGGCCAGCATTTCCGCCCCGGCCACATCGACGAAATTGATGCCGCTGGCCACGATCATGACGGTTTTCTGATCCGGGTTGGCTTCATCGATCTGGGTCAGGCCGCTCTGCACGTAGTCAACCGCGCCGAAGAAGACGGCGCCGTTGATGCGCACGATGCGGAACTGGGGGCATTCGTGATAGCCGTGGGCATCCACGAAGTGATAGGCGCCTTCTTCCTTGGCAGGCACTACCGGGTCAATCGCAGGGCGGGACACGCGGTACAGGTAGAGCGTAAGCGAGAGCAGGATGCCAAAGAAAATGCCCTTCTCGAGGTCGATCAGGGTGCCGATCAGGGTAACCCACAGCACCACGGTTTCAGCCTTGCTGGTCTTGCCGATGGAGGCGATGTGGTGGAAGTCGATCAGGCTCCAGGCCACCAGGAACAGGATGCCTGCCATGGCAGCATTCGGCAGGTAGGAGGCGAGTGGCGCGACCAGCAGCAGGATCAGTACCAGGAAAATCGAGGCATAAACGGTTGCCAGCGGCGTTTGCGCACCGGAGGCGTAGTTGACGCCACTACGGTTGAATGAACCGCAGGAGGCGTAGCCGGAAAAAAAGCTGCCGACTACGTTGGCCAGCCCCTGGCCAATGAATTCCTGATTGCCGTCAATGCGCTGTTCCGATTTGGTGGCGATGGCACGGGAAATGGAAACCGCCTCGGTCAGGGCCAGCATGGTGACAACCAGCGCCGGGAACAGCACCTTATGGATGGTGGAGTAGGAAAGGTCGGGCAGGGACAGCGGTGGCAGATGGGCGGGCAGTGCGCCTACCGTCTTGATCTTGGTGACCTCCACGCCGAATTCCAGGTTGATCAGATAAGCCACGATACTGCCAACCACCATCGCGACGATCATGTAGGGGAATTTGGGGATGAATTTTCTGGCCAGAATGCCTGTCGCCAGCGTGATGGCGCCGACTGTCGTGACGTAGGGATTGAGGTGGCCGATCTGCAGAATCAACTGTTCGATCACGATATGGAAGTGTGCGCCGCGCTCGATTGCAATGCCAAAAAAGCTCTTGACCTGGCTCGCGGCAATCAGCATTGCCGCACCTGCTGTAAAGCCGATCACCACGGTGTGCGAAATGAAGTTGACCAGCACGCCCATGCGCGCCAGCCCCAGAATCAGCTGGAACAGCCCGGTGAGAAAGGTCAGGGTCAACACCATGCTGACGAATTGGGGAGAACCCGGTTCGGCCAGTGGACTCATGGCGGCAAACACTGCAATCGAAATCGCAGTGGTGGGTCCGGAAACCAGGTGCCAGCTCGAACCGAACAGGGCGGCGATGATCGCCGGCACCATGGCGGCGTAAAGGCCGTATTCGGGCGGCATGCCCGCGATGGTTGCGAAAGCTACGCCTTGTGGCAAAACGATCATGGCCCCTGTAATGCCGGAGATCAGATCGGCCTTGTTGGAGGCCTTGTTGACCATCGGCCACCAGCGCAGGAAAGGGAGGACGCGGAAGAGCCAGAGTTTACAGGAGGGGCAATTTTCCAAGATGGATCCTAAAGAGCATTAAGAAATAGACTAAATTGCAGAGTCAGAAAATTAGAATTTGCTGATTTTCTATGTGGGCGCTGATTTTACAGATGTTTATGCTATTAATGAAAGAGGCCGCATTTAAAATATGTTCATATTGCTACATATATGTGTAACAATAATTTAAATAATTTTGTGGCGGACAATCTTGAGGCCTTCTTCTTATAGCACAGACAAATGGCTGGTTCTTGTGGTCAGCCTGCCTGCTTCCAATGCAACCTTGCGCATGCGCATCTGGCGCGCGACCAAGGCGCTGGGGTGTGCCGTATTGCGCGATGGTGTTTACTTGCTGCCTGCCGGGCGTGGATTGCGTCAGGCGCTACGCATGCATGCGGAAGAGATAAAACAGGGCGGGGGTAATGCTTACCTGTTGAATGTGGCCAATCCCTCTGTAGAAGAAAAGACCGATTTTCAGGGCTTGTTCGATCGCAGTGACGACTATCACAAACTGATGGAGCGCATAAACGAATTCATTGCCACCCTCGGGACGCTGGATGCGACAGCCGGGCGGCGTCAACTTAAGGCTTTATCGCGGGATTTCGAGGCGCTGGTGACGCTGGATTATTTTTCGAGTAGCGGCAAGGTGGAAGCCGACGCCATGCTGGCGCAGGCGGAGGCGGCCTTTTTTGCCAGTCTTGCCGCGGATGAGCCGCAAGCTGGAGGTGGCGAGGTGAAGCGGCGCGAAGTGGCTGAATACCAGCAGCGCGTATGGGCCACGCGCAAGCATCTGTGGGTGGATCGCATGGCCAGCGCTTGGCTGATCCGACGTTTCATAGATCGTGATGCCCGTTTCCTGTGGCTGGAAAAACCGGAGGATTGTCCGCCGGAGGCTTTGGGTTTCGATTTTGATGGCGCGGAATTTACCCATGTCGGCCATTGGGTGTCGTTCGAGGTGCTGCTGGCAAGCTTCAGCCTGGAGGCTGACCCTGCGTTGGCGAAGCTGGGGTCGTTGGTGCATAACCTGGATGTGGGCGGCATGCCGGTGGCGGAAGCCGCGGGAGTGGAAATGGTGTTGGGTGGTTTGCGCAAGCGTTGCGTGGACGACGACGCGTTGTTGGGCGATGCCGCCAGGATTTTCGATGATTTATATGCGGTTTATTCGGGAGAGGGGAAGTAAATGCATGACAATAGGGAAAAATTTCCTCCGCCCGCGCCGGTTTCGCTCGGCGATGCGTTCAAGTACTGGCTGAAACTCGGCTTCATCAGCTTCGGCGGCCCCGCCGGGCAGATTGCCATGATGCACCAGGAACTGGTGGAAAAGCGCCGCTGGATTTCAGAGCACCGTTACCTGCATGCGCTCAACTACTGCATGCTTCTGCCTGGTCCGGAAGCCACTCAATTGGCCATTTACATCAGCTGGCTGATGCATGGGGTGCGCGGCGCCATCGTCGCCGGGGTGATGTTTTTCCTTCCGGCCTTTGTGCTGCTCTCGCTCTTGGCGGGGCTGTATCTCAACTATGGCCACGTGCCGGTGGTGCAGGGGGTTTTTTACGCCATCAAGCCCGCGGTCGTGGCGGTCGTGCTGTTTGCCGCCTGGCGCATCGGCAGCCGGGCGCTCAAGAACGAGGTGTTGTGGGGGATGGCGGCCTTGTCCTTCATCGGGATTCTGTATTTCAAGATCGATTTTCCGTGGATCGTGCTGGCGGCCGCGATCCTGGGCGCCATCGGCGGCAAGTTCCTGCCGGGCAAATTCAAGGCCGGCGGCGGCCACGGTTCGTCCGGCAAGACGTACGGCCCGGCCATCATCGACGACGACACGCCCCCGCCCGCCCATGCCCGTTTCACCTGGGGCAGGTTGGCTGTTATCGTCGGGATTTTCTTCCTGGTCTGGCTGGGGGCGATGCTGGCGCTGCAAGGCGTACCCGACCTCTACAATATGGGCGAGTTCTTTACCAAGGCTGCGTTCCTCACCATAGGCGGGGCCTACGCGGTGCTGCCTTATGTGTACCAGGGCGGGGTGGAACACTTCGGCTGGCTCACCGGCCCGCAGATGATGGATGGCCTGGCGCTGGGCGAAACCACGCCGGGGCCCTTGATCATGATCGTGACCTGGGTCGGCTACCTGGGCGGCGTGAGCAAGGAGGTATTCGGCGGCAACGCCATTGTCGGCGGACTGGCGGGTGCTGCGGTGGCAACCTTCTTTACCTTTCTGCCTTCCTTCATGTTCATTCTGGCCGGCGGTCCGCTGGTGGAAGCGACGCGCGGGGAACTCAGGTTCACCGCGCCGCTCACCGGCATCACGGCCGCCGTGGTGGGTGTGATCGTCAACCTTGCGGTGTTCTTCGCCTGGCATGCCTTCTGGCCGCAGGGGACGGCGGAAGCACCTTTCTCCGGCGCCTTTGATTGGCTTTCGGTGGTCATCGCCATCGCATCTTTCGTGGCCCTGTGGAAATACAAGGCCGACATCATGAAAGTGATCGGCGCTTGCGCGGTGCTGGGATTGATTTACACTTTGGCTGTTTCCTGAAGGAGCTTGAGCATGGACCGCACGATTTCCCCTGCCGATTTCAAAAAATTGAGAAATTCAACTGCCGTGGCATTGCTCGATGTGCGCCGCAAAAGCGACTTCGATGCCTCGCACGAAAAAATCCTGGGCGCTAACTGGTGCGACCCGGATTCGATCGAGGCCTGGGCCGGTAAAGTCCCCATGAACCGCGAAGTGGTGCTTTACTGCATGCGCGGCCGCGCCATCAGCGATGCCGTGGTGGATGCCCTGCAGGCTAAAGGCTACCGCGCCCGCTTCATTGAAGGCGGCATCGAAGGCTGGAAGGCGGCGGGGGGCGACACGGTGAACACGCGAGTGACATTGCCTGCTGATTAGGTGTAGACACCCGTTCGGGTTCGTCGGACTGAAATGATCGCGCGTCTCATCCTGCCGGCGGGCGTGGACCGTTCAGTACTTTCCCTGCTGCTGGCCCGCGCCCTGCGCGCATTCACGGACGGCTATGTGGCGGTGCTCCTGCCCGCCTATTTGCTGGCGCTGGGCCTCGATGTCTGGACGGTGGGCCTGCTCAGCACCGCGACATTGCTGGGCTCGGCGTTGGCCACCCTGGCGGTGGGCGCCTGGGGCCATCGTTTCCATTCCCGCCGTCTGCTGCTTGCCGCCGCCTTGCTGATGACGGCAACCGGGGCCGGCTTCGCCGGCCTTTCGACGTTCTGGCCGCTGCTCCTGATTGCCTTTGTCGGCACGCTCAATCCCAGTTCGGGCGATGTCAGTGTTTTTTTGCCGCTGGAGCATGCCCGCCTGGCGGAAGCGGCAGAGGGCGATGCCCGCACCGCCCTGTTTGCGCGTTACAGCCTGACCGGCGCCCTGTGCGGCGCGCTGGGGGCGCTGGCCGCAGCGATTCCGGATGGACTGGCTGTTTACGGGGTAGACCGGCTGACTGCTTTGCGTGGCATGTTCGTGCTGTATGCCATGGCCGGACTGGCTGTCTGGCTGCTTTATCTGCGCTTGCCGCAACCGCCGCACCATGAGCTTCCGGCCCCACCGGCGCCACTGGTCGCGTCACGTGGCATCGTGCTGCGCCTCGCGGCCCTGTTCTCGGTCGATGCCTTTGCCGGGGGGCTGGTGGTCAATTCGCTGCTGGCCTTGTGGCTGTTCCAGCGTTTTGGCCTGTCGCTTTCCGCTGCCGGGGCCTTCTTTTTCTGGGCAGGCCTGCTGACTGCCGCCTCGCAGCTGGCGGCACCCCTGCTGGCCCGGCGCATCGGCCTGCTCAACACCATGGTCTTCACCCATATTCCCGCCAGCATCTGCCTGATTCTGGCCGCGCTGGCATCCAGCCTGCCCCTGGCGCTGGGCTTGCTGCTGCTGCGCGCGGCCCTGTCGCAGATGGACGTGCCGACCCGTTCGGCTTTTGTGATGGCGGTGGTGACGCCGCCGGAGCGGGCTGCCGCGGCCAGCTTCACCGCGGTGCCGCGCAGTCTTGCTTCAGCGCTCAGTCCCTCCCTGGGCGGTGCGTTATTCGCAGCCGGCTGGCTGGCAGCGCCGCTGGTGGCCTGTGGTTTGCTCAAGATCGCTTACGATCTGGCGCTGTGGCGTTCCTTCAGGGCGCTTGGGGATGTGGACAAGCGAGAGCTGCCGCCTGATAATCCAACCCATTAAAGCCATCAATCGGGGAAATGCTTGATCAAGATTTTATTGCTGCTTGCGGGTGTCTGGCTGATCTACTCCCTGCTGAAAAAATACAGCCGTAGCCTGGAGAAAGATGAACCCGCTCCACCCGCGCAGATCGAGGAGGACATGGTGCGCTGCGTGCAATGTGGCGTTCATTTGCCGCGCAGCGAGGCGCTCCTGTCCCGGGACGAGTTTTTCTGCTGCGAAGAACATCGCCGCCTGCGTCATCCGGATTGACTCGTATTGCATCCGGTTCGATGAACGCTTCCCTGCTTCGCAATCTGGGTTCTTTGTGGGCTTTTTTCAGGCACGGCTCCCCCTCGCCGGATGCTTACTGGAAGTCGCTGCACTACTTCAATCTCTACCGGCTCACCGTCTCCGGCCTGTTCGTGACGGTGTTCGTTTTCTTCGGGGCAATGCCGGTTTACGGTGACCAGCACCCGGGAATGTTTTTGATTGTCAGCAGTTTGTACGTGCTGTTCAGCACGCTCATGACTCTGGCCATCAGTACGCGCTGGCCCGCGTTTAACCTCCAGTTGAGCGCGCAGACATTGGGTGACGTGGTATTCATCACCCTGCTGATGCATGCCAGCGGCGGCATCAAGAGCGGCCTCGGCCTCCTGCTGGTGGTGGCACTGGCGGCCAGCAGCCTGATCAGCAAGGGGCGGCAGGCGATGTTTTTTGCGGCCATGGCCAGCATCGCAGTGCTGCTGGAACAGAGCTACCAGTTGTTCGTGCTCGGGGTGCAGGATGATTATTTCCAGGCCGCGCTATTAAGCATGGGGTTTTTTGCCACGGCGGGCATGGGCTACTATCTCGCCAGACAGGTGGTGGAAAGCGAACGCCTGGTCGAGCAGAAGAGCATTGATCTGGAGAATCTGTCCCAGGTCAACGCGCTGGTGATCCAGTCCATGCCGGATGGGGTGATGGTCGTGGATGACCAGGGCCGGGTGCGTACTCATAACCTCCAGTGCGAGCGTTTGCTTGGCTCTCCTGCGCGTTTCAGGCGCGATCTGCGCCTCTACGATTATGCGCCGGCCATCGCGGAGCGCCTGGCGCGCTGGCGTGGCGACCGTACACTCAATTTTCCGCCCTTGGGCATATTGGCGACAGGGAAGCAGATCAGTACCCGCTTCAGCCCGATTGAAAGCGGTGCAGAGGTCGGGGCGGTTATTTTCCTTGAAGATGTCAGCCGCCAACAGGCCCAGTCGCAGCAAATCAAGCTGGCTGCGCTGGGCCGCCTGACCGCGAATATTGCGCATGAAATCCGTAATCCGCTTTCTGCCATTGGTCATGCAACGCAACTTTTGCAGGAAGAAGAGCACGATAAAACAGAATCCCGCCTGTTGCAGATTATCCGCGACAACACGCTGCGTCTGGATCGCATGGTGCAGGATGTGCTGCAACTCAACCGCCGCGACCGGGCGCAACGTGAAACCCTTAACCTGGATGTCTTTCTGGGCGGCTTCATCGAGCAATTCTGCCTGGCGGAAAAAATACCGGCTGCTGCCATTTCGCTGGAAATGGATACGCATCCCACCATCTGCTTCGACCGCTCGCATCTGCATCAAATATTGTGGAATCTTTGCCGCAATGCCTGGCGCCATAGCCGGCAGACAGATGCCAGCATCCGGCTTTACGTTTCCGCCGCGCATCTGGACAACGTGGTGCAGATCGATGTCATCGACGATGGGCCGGGTGTCGACAAGGCGCTGGCCGGGCAGTTGTTCGAACCGTTCTTTACCACTTTCAGCAGTGGCACCGGCCTGGGTTTGTACATCGCCCGTGAAATATGCGAGGCTAACGATGCCAGCCTGGATTATATCGAGGTGGCGCCGGGCGGGCAGTTCAGGATTTGTTGCAAAGGAGGTCCCTGTTGAAACGAAGCATCGCTAATGCGACAAACTATGTTGCCCTGATCGTGGACGACGAAGCGGATATTCTCGAACTGCTGGAATTGACCCTGCTGAAAATGGGGCTGCAAGTGGAGCGTGCATCGACAGTCAAGGATGCGTTGCAGAAGGTGCAGGAACAGGAATTCGACCTGTGCCTGACCGATATGCGTTTGCCGGACGGCGAAGGCCTGGAAATTGTGCGCTATATCGGCGCCAACTGCCCGAATTTGCCGGTGGCCGTGATCACCGCGCACGGCAGCACCGAGAATGCGGTTGCAGCCCTCAAGGCGGGGGCATTCGATTATCTGTCCAAGCCGGTTGCGCTCGATCAATTGCGCGCCGTGGTCAAGTCCGCGCTCAAACTGCCTTCTTCTGTCGAGCCGTCGGCACCGGAAGGCTACGCCTTGCTCGGGCAGTCTCATGCCATGGAACAGGTGCGCGGCCTGATCGAAAAGCTGGCGCGCAGCCAGGCGCCGGTGTATGTCACGGGCGAATCGGGCAGCGGCAAGGAACTGGCTGCGCGCCTGATTCATGAAAAGAGCGCGCGGCGCGAGAAACCCTTCGTGCCGGTAAACTGCGGCGCGATTCCGGAGAATCTCATGGAAAGCGAGTTTTTCGGTTACCGCAAGGGTGCTTTTACGGGTGCTGAGCAGGATCGGGACGGATTCTTTCAGGTGGCCAGCGGTGGCACCCTGTTCCTCGATGAAGTGGCTGATCTGCCCCTGGCCATGCAGGTCAAGCTGCTGCGCGCTATCCAGGAAAAAAAGGTACGCAAGGTGGGCGCCACACAGGAAGACCCGGTAGATGTGCGCATTATCAGCGCGACCCATCAGAAGCTGGCGGATTGCGTGGAGAGCGGAAAATTCCGCCAGGATCTCTACTACCGCCTCAATGTGATCGAGCTCAAAATGCCTTCCTTGCGCGAAATGCACGACGATGTGCCGCTGATCGCCGGCAACATCCTGACCAGACTGGCGTGCCAGGCCGGCGGGACAGAGCCGAAACTGGCGCCGGACGCGGTCGAGGCGCTGCAACGTTATGATTTCCCCGGCAACGTGCGCGAACTTGAAAATATTCTTGAACGTGCGCTAGCCTTGTGTGGCAGCACCAGTATCCACAAGGACGACCTCTATCTGACCGAGCCCGCGGCGGGAGATGATCCCGTTAGCCATGAGCCGGGTGCCAAATGGCCGCTGCCCGATTACCTCGACCGGGTGGAGAAAGAAGCGCTGCTCGAGGCATTGGAGAAAACCCGCTACAACAAGACCGCCGCCGCGAAGCTGCTGGGGATTACTTTCCGCGCCCTGAGATACCGTCTGGCGCGGCTGGGGATAGATTAACCTAGAAAAAGCAGTTGAACCGCAAATACCCTAAAGGGCACAAGGGACGCGAAGGAGCGCGAAGGAATTCAAGAGCTTGGGGTGGCTTGAGCTGCCCATCCAATGGGTGAGTGGCAGCAATTTATTAACCCCTTGTTTTGCCTTGCGAACCTTCGCGTCCTTTGCGGTGAAATACCGTTTTTAAGATTAAACCCGGGTTATCCATGTATGGATAATCCGGGTTAAAAGCTGTAACTCAGCAGCGTCCACCATTGCCGCGACCCGCGCGGATAGTCTTCTGGGTAAATGCCTTGCTGCATGCTCATTGCGGGATAGCGCACATCCTGGTCGAACACGTTGCGAATGCCTGCCCGCAGGGTCAGCCCCCGGGTGCCTGCGACATTGAACAGCCGGGCGGAAATGTCCGTTACGTTGTAGCCGCTCAGGGTAGGGCGGCTATCCCCCGCTTCACGGCTCCGCGCGCCCACTTCGCGCAGCCTGATGCCAAAAGCCAGGTTCTGGCTGGCACGGTATTCCAGTCCGGCATTGGCAAGCCAGTGGCCGGCACCAGGGATAGTCTGTCTGGTGGCATTGTCCCGGGTGTCCAGCCAGGTCAGATTGCCGGAAAATTTCAGGTCTTTTGTCACCCAGTGTTCTCCTTCCAGCTCCACTCCCTGAGACATGCCACTACTGCTATTGCTGTAACCTACATAGTCAGGTGAGTCCACGAAGATGATCAGGTTCCTGAGGTCGGAATGGAACAGGGTGACCGCGCCGCGATTGCTATCTCCTTTGTAGATATAGCCAAATTCCGTGGTGGCGACAGTTTCCGGGCGGATATTGGCAGGCTGCCCGCCATTGTAAAGCTCATAGAAGGTCGGGGCGCGAAAGGCCTCGGCGTATTGGGCCTTGATAATGTGCTGTGGCGCCATTTGCCAGACTGCCGCAAGGCGTGGCGTGGTGCTGTCGCCAAGGTCGTTGTAATGGTCGTGGCGCAGGCCGGCCGTCAGGGTGAAATGCGGGTTGACACGAAATTCGTCCTGGGCAGTGAAGCTGTTGACAGTACGCTTCATGCCGGTATCGATAAAGTTTGTGCCGATATCGTAATAGGGAAAATTCCAGTTCCAGCTACCCGTGATGATTTCGCTTTGGCTGAAAGCCCATCCCAGCAGCAGGGTGTGCCGGGCAAGTTCCCAGGCCAGGTCGGCGCCAGCCGTCAGGCGTTTTTCGCGGTAATCGCGGCTCAGCCGGATCGGATAGGTAAGGGATGGATCATAGTAGGCGCCAGGATCGAGATAAAGCCGGTCTCGGGTGTGCGTGAAATCCTGCCAGCCGAGCTTGAGTTCAGCCTGTAAGGCTGGAGTGAACTCCAGCCCCTGCTTGATTTCCAGCGCACGGTGACGGTGGCGTGTGACGATGCGTTTCTCGTCCGGTGGCAGGACATTGTTGATGCCGTAGTGGTCGCCGGCACCATCTTCCAGCCACAGGGCAGACAGGGAGGTGTTCCGGTAATTCAGGCCGAACAGGGCGGAGCGGTTATTCTGTTTGTCGTTGATCGGCCCTGGCGCATTGGACAAGTCACCCAGACCTTCCCGGTAGAGTTGATCCTGCCCTGCATGGCCGCCACCTTGCGCCTTCCATCCAGCCAGGTTGAGGTTGAAATTAAGGCCGGTTTCCGTATTGTTGCTAGATATTACCCCACCGCCGGCCATCATCCCGTCACTGCCGAATCCGGCGAACAGGCGCTGCCCCTGCTTGCGGGTGATGACGTTGACCACGCCCATGTAGGCTGACTCGCCATACATGACGGAGCCCGGTCCGCGGATCACTTCGATGCGTTCAACCTGCTCCACCGGCATGTTGAGCACCGGGTTGGCAAGGCTCATCAACTCCGAATTGAGGGCGATGTCATTCACCAGGATCTTGATGGCGCCGGAAGAGTAGGATTTTCCTACGCCGCGCACGATGACCTGGCGTGTGCCAGTTTCATCGATGGATTGTTCGAAACCCGGTACCAGCGCCAGCGCTTCCCATACCGTGCGCGCGCCCTGGGTCATGAGGTCGTCGCTATGCAGAATGTTGATGGTGCCCGGCGCGTAATCGACGCGCAGCTTGGTGCGCGTGGCGATGCTGGTCTGGTCGCCAAGATCATCAAGCAGGTAGGAAGAGGACACTTCCTGTGCTCCCGCCGCGTGGCTGAGTGCCAGGGCCAGGATCAAGGGTAGGGTGGTTATTCTGTTCATGTAATCAGTTTTTCCGGAATTCAACTCAAAATCAGCTGGATCAAGCATCTACAGCACGGCGCGCGCGCCCCAGATTCTTTCAGCATATTCACCGATGGTTCGGTCGCTGGAGAATTTTCCCATGCCGGCCACGTTAAGGATGGCGCTGCGCGCCCATTGTTTAGGGTTACGGTAGAGGGTCTCCACTTGTTCCTGCGCGGCGATGTA
The DNA here is from genome assembly GCA_030652035.1 of Sulfurimicrobium sp. Lineage (GTDB taxonomy): Bacteria > Pseudomonadota > Gammaproteobacteria > Burkholderiales > Sulfuricellaceae > Sulfurimicrobium. Next base: position 16,073 of record JAUSBJ010000039.1, on the reverse strand, counting down.
GGCGGCAAAATCTGCCAGCAGCAGGTAATGGTCGCCGCCGTGGGTGAGATTGTGGACGACGGGTTGGAAGAGGTCGGCCTGTTCCGGCGAGAAATAGCCTGAGGCAATCATGTCCAGCGCCCATTTGAGCTCGGCATTGGCATGGTAATAGTCCCAGGGATTATAACGGGTGTTCAGCGCGGCAACTTCCCCGGTGTTGAGGCCAAAGATGAAAATGTTGTCATTGCCGACCTCCTCCATGATTTCGATATTGGCGCCATCAAGCGTGCCGATGGTGAGCGCGCCGTTGAGTGCGAGCTTCATGTTGCCGGTGCCGGAGGCTTCGGTCCCGGCAGTGGAGATTTGCTGCGACAGGTCGGCAGCGGGAATAATGACGCAGGCGGTGGAAACGTCGTAGTTGGGGATAAAGACCAGTTTCAGCAGGCCGCGCACGGCGGGATCGTTGTTGATGATATCCCCCACATTGTTGATCAATTTGATAATCAGCTTGGCCATGGCGTAGCCCGGCGCCGCCTTGCCGGCGATGATCACGGTGCGCGGCACCACTTCCAGTGCCGGGTTGGAGCGGATGCGGTTGTACAGAGTGACGACATGCAGCAGGTTGAGGAGTTGGCGCTTGTATTCGTGGATGCGCTTGACCTGCACGTCGAACAGGCTGTCCGGGTTGATTTCGAGTTTCAGCCTGTGCGCGATGATGGCGGCCAGTTTTTCCTTGTTGGCGCGTTTCACGGCGCAGAATTCGCTCTGGAAGGAAGGGTCGTCGGCGAGCGGGGCCAGCTTGCGCAGTTGCGCCAGATCGGTGATCCAGCCCTTGCCGATACGGCGGGTGATGAGTTGCGCCAGTTCCGGGTTGGCCTGATTCAGCCACAGGCGCGGGGTAATGCCGTTGGTGATGTTGATCAGCTTGCCCGGATAGTAACGGTTGAAGTCGGAAAATATGGTGGCCTTCATCAAATCGGAATGGATTTGTGCCACGCCGTTGACGTGGTGGCTGCCGACGATGGCGAGGTGTGCCATGCGTACGCGGCGGCCGTGGCTTTCATCGATGATGGACATGCGCTTGAGCAGCTCGGTGTCGCCGGGGAAGCGGTGCATGACCCCTTGCAGGAAGCGGTGGTTGATTTCGTAAATGAGCTGCAAATGACGCGGCAGCAAGGCCTCGAACAGGCTGACAGGCCAGGTTTCCAGCGCTTCGGGCATGAGGGTGTGGTTGGTATAGGCGAAGATGCGGCTGGTGATATCCCAGGCGTGGTCCCATTCCAGGAAATGGGTATCGACCAAGAGGCGCATTAATTCGGGAATGGCGATGGAAGGATGGGTGTCGTTGAGTTGAATCGCTACCTTGTCCGGCAGTTCATCCAGGGAATCGTGGTGTTTGAGGAAGCGGTGGAGAATGTCCTGCAGCGAGGCGCTGACGAAGAAATACTGCTGCTTCAGGCGCAGTTCGCGGCCCATGGCGGTGGTGTCGTTGGGGTAGAGCACCTTGGAAAGGTTCTCCGACTCGTTTTTGTCCTCCACCGCCTTGATGTAGTTGCCCTCGTTGAAATATTTGAGGTCGAAGTCACGCGAAGCCTTGGCCGACCACAGCCGCATGTTGTTGACCGTGTTTGTGCCGAATCCGGGGGTGGGGGTATCGTAGGCCATCGCCATCACTTCATCGGTATCAACCCAGTGGTGACAAGCCTGGCCGCGTTCGTCGCAGTATTCCACGACGCGGCCGCCGAATTTGACCGGATACAGCACCTCGGGGCGGGGAAATTCCCACGGATTGCCATAGCGCAGCCAGTTGTCCGGGTGTTCCACCTGCCAGCCATTTTCGATTTTCTGGTTGAACATGCCGTATTCGTAGCGGATGCCCATGCCGTAGCCGGGCAGTCCCATGGTCGCCATGGAGTCGAGGAAACATGCCGCCAGACGGCCCAGGCCGCCATTACCCAGGGCGGCGTCGAATTCCAGTTCGGTTACCTTGTCCAGCTGGATGCCCGCATCGGTACAGGCCTGGCGGACTTCGTCGAGAAAACCGATGTTGAGCACGCTGTTCATCAGGCTGCGCCCGATGAGGAATTCCATCGACAGGTAATACACGCGCTTGGCGTCGTGATTGTAGTAACGCCGCATGGTTTCCATCCAGCGCTCGATCAGGCGGTCGCGCACCACATTGGCGAGGGTGAAAAACCAGTCGCGCTCGGTGGCGGTGATGGGGTCTTTGCCGATGGTAAAGATGAGGTGTTTGGAGAGGGATTGCTTGACCGAGTCAAGGCCAAGGTTCAACGGGGCGTGTTCATCGCGAGGTTGGGGCGTTTTTGGCACGGCGCATTTTCCTGATAGGGAAGCGGCAGCATAGCGGTTTGGCGGTTTTGGGTAAAGGGTGAGGGGTGAGGGGTGCGCATTACCGCTTACCCCTCACTCATCACTTTTTCAGGCCAGCACGATGGTGAGGTAAGTCACATACAGCGCGCCATTGAAGGCGAGGTGCCAGACCCGCAACTGTCCACGCGAGGACATCCATCGCAGCCAGGAGGCTGCCACCAGGGTGACGATGATGCCGGCCAGCACCTCGCGCTGCGGTGTCCAGGGGGTAAGCATGATGCCGATGGCCGGCAGCAGCGTGCCCTGGAACACCATCGCGCCGGTGATGTTGCCAAAAGCCAGCGTGTCCTTGTGGCGGCGGATCCACAGGATGCTGTTGACCTTTTCCGGCAGCTCGGTGGCAATCGGGATGATCAGCAGCGACAGCAGCAGGGGCGAAATGCCGAGGATTTGCGAGGCGCCGTCCACGCCGTGAATGAAGCCCTTGGCGCCCGCCACCAGCAGACCCAGGCCCAGCAGTAACTGGATCATGATCACCGTCATGTTTTCCGGCAGGCCGAGTTTGCACAGCATCATCTTGCCCTCTGCTTCCGTGCCGTGCCCTTCGTTCACCAGCTTGGCGGAGGCGCGCAGCGTGAGCATGATGTAAAAGAAATAGATCATCACCATGCCGAATGCCAGCAAGGTGCGGAACAGCGGGGTTTCATGGGGAATGAAGAGGGCGATAGCGGAAAGCGAAAAGGCCGCGAGGAAAAAATTGAGGTCACGCGTCAGGCCCGTGTGTTCCGGCGTGAGATGGCCTTGCCAGCCGCGTTTTTTCAGCACCGCCATGGCCATCAGGAAAATGGAGAGGGTGGAGAGCATCAGCGGGGCGCCGAGGATGGCGCCGACGCCGATTTCCTCGTTGACGTGTGAGTTGGCGGTGCCAGCGAAAATTGCCAGTAGCGGTACCAGGGTTTCGGGCAGGGCGGTGCCTACCGCGGCAAACAGCGAGCCGGTGACGCCTTCGGAAATTTTCAGTTTTTCGCCCAGATGTTCGAGCGCGTTGGTGAACACCTCCGCCGCGACCAGGATGATGATGAGCATGAGAAAGAGTTCAGCGAAGATCATGGTAGTGCTACAGAGGCTGGAAAGGCGGCGATTATAGCATTCAGGATTTGTTTTGCATGGCGCTCATGTGCCGGCGGCTCCATAGATAGAATTGCCCCAGAAACAGGGGTATCAGGGAAAAACCAAGGATGATTGCCCAGCCGGTGGTATCCGGCGGAGTCAACTGGAGCAGTCCCGCCAGAACAGGCAGGTACAGCGCCAGCGCAAACAGGGCTATGCACAGTGCCAGCGCGCCCCAGACGTAAGGGTTGCGGGTAATGTCGTTGACCAGCATCCCCGATCCGGCCCGGCGCATGTTGAAGACATGCCAGAGCTGGGCAAATGCCAGGGTCAGGAAGGACAGGGTGACGGCTTCCTGTTGCGTATAGCCCAGCCGGAATGCCAGCGCAAAGGCGGCCAGCACGGAAAGCGCGATCAGAACCCCGTAACTGGCCACGGCAATCCAGTGGCGCCGCGCCAGGATCGGCTCGCTGGCAGGGCGGGGCGGGCGGCGCATGATGTTCGGGTCGCCGGGGCCGACGCCCAGCGCCATGGCAGGGAAGACGTCGGTGACGAGATTCAGGAACAGGATCTGCAGCGGCAGCAGCGGCAGCGGCGCGTTGACCAGGGTGGCGCCCGCCACCACCAGGATTTCGCTGACATTGCAGGAGAGCAGGTAGAGCACGAACTTGCGGATATTGTCGAAAATGATGCGCCCTTGCCGGACCGCTGTGACGATACTGGAAAAGGCATCGTCCTTGAGCACCATGTCGGCCGCTTCCCGCGCCACCTGGGTGCCACGCAGGCCCATGGCGACGCCGATATCGGCTTTTTTCAGTGCGGGGGCGTCATTCACCCCGTCGCCGGTCATGGCGACCACCATGCCGTTGTTCTGATGAATCTCCACCAGGTCGAGTTTCTGCTTCGGGCTGACGCGGGCAAAGATCGACGCCGCCAGGATGCGCGCCTGTGCTGCAGGTGTCAGCCTGCCCGCAGGCTCAAGTTCCTCGCCCAGGATGATCTCGTCTGCCGCCGTATCCGCCAGCCCAACGGCGCGCGCGACGTGGCGGGCGGTGGCAGGCTGGTCTCCGGTGATCATCACCACCCTGATCCCGGCAGAGCGGCATTCTTCGATGGCAGCCCGGACTTCGGCGCGGGGCGGGTCGGTCAGCCCGACAAGCCCAAGAAAAGTCAGCTTGCTGTAAGGCAAGGTATCGATGCTGTCCGCCTGCCGCGTGGCCAGCACCAGGACGCGCAAGCCTTCCCCAGCCATCTTCTGGTTCTGATCCAGCCAGAATTGTTTTTTTCCCGCGTCGAGCCGTTCTTCTCCGTCCGCCGAAAGGAATGCCGAACAGGCGGACAGTACAGCCTCCGGCGCGCCCTTGACGGCGATGCCGAGTTGCCCGTTGTGGCGATGGAAGGTGGCCATCATCTTGGTCTGGGGGTCAAACGCTTCTTCGCGCACTTCTTCTTGCTCTGCCAGCAAGGCGGCGCGTTCCAGGCCGGCCTTGCGGCCCAGCGCCAGCAGGGCGGTTTCCATGGGATCGCCGACATGCTTGCCCGTTTTCTCGTTTCTGTCGGTGTCGAGTTCGGCGTTGTTGCACAGCACGCAGACTTCGATGGCAGCCCTGAAAGCCGCATCCAGGGCGGGGTCGAAAGCCTTGCCAGCGCGCAGGAAGCCGTTCTCGCCGGATACATCCAGTTCGCCGGCAGGCAGTATGAGCCGGGTGACGGTCATGCGGTTTTCCGTCAGGGTGCCAGTCTTGTCGGTGCAGATGATGCCCGTCGCCCCCAGCGTTTCGACTGCCGAAAGCCGGTTGACCAGCGCATTGCGGCGCGCCATGCGCCACATGCCGCGGGCCAGTGCGATGGTCGCGACGACAGGCAGGCCCTCAGGCACGGTGGCCACGGCCAGGGCAATGGCGGTCTGGAGCATGAGCACAATGTCGTGTCCCGCGGCGATGCCGGTGGCGGCCAGGGCGGCAGTCAATGCCAGCGTGATCCAGACCAGGCGCCAGCTCAGGTGCTCGAGTTGTTTTTCGAGCGGCGTGTCGCTGCTGTCCGTCTCCAGGACCAGGGACGATATCTTGCCCAGCTCGGAATCGAGCCCGGTGGCGACCACCACCCCCTCGGCCGACCCAAGTGTGACCGCTGTGCCCTTGAACAGCATGTTGCGCCGTTCCGCCAGGATCGTTTGATCCGGCAGCGGGTCAATTGCCTTGTTCACCGCCAGCGACTCGCCGGTAAGCGCGGATTCGTCGGCTTGCAGCCTGGACGCGCTGATCAGGCGCACATCGGCGGTGATCATGTCGCCCGCCTCGATCGCCACGATATCGCCGGGTACCAGTTCCACTGCGGGAATTTCAATGATGCGGCCAGCGCGGCGGACCCGCGTCCGGGTCTGGCCGAGGCGGTAGAGCGCTTCCATGGAGCGCACCGCCTTCAGCTCGGAAGTGAAGCCGATGGCGGCATTGATGAGGATGACAGCCACAATGGCTGTGCCATCGACCCAGTCCATGGTGAGGTAGGCAATGAGCGCCGCGACAGCGAGGAGAGCGACCATCAGGCTGGCGAACTGGTCCAGCAGAATATGCCAGGCATTCCGCCGCCTGGCCTGGCGCAACTGGTTCGGGCCAAAGCGTTTGCGGTTCCGGGCCACCGCATGGGCATCCAGGCCGCGTTCGAGGCTGACGCCGATACCGGCCAGAATCTTCGCTCCGTCAGTTGCCCAGGGCGGGGCGGTTGGGGAGGGTGATTCGGTCGTTGTGGTGTTCTTGTGAGCGTTCATGAATTGGATTATCGCGCTGACACAATAAAACCATTGTGAACGCGCCTGTTCATGGCTGCAATCTAAATGGACCGAAGGCAATGGGCGCTTGCCGCTCTGCCCGGATTTCCCTTAAAGTGACCGGCTATGCTGTATTTTAAATCTCTGGCCGAATTCGATTTCCACCATGAGCTGGCAGCGTCCAGCGGCCCGGTGCTGGTGATGTTCGGCGCACCCGGTTGCGGCACCTGCCGCAAAGTGGAAAAGCTGCTGCCCGAGGCGGTGGCCGGCATGGTGAGCGGTTTGTATAAAGTGGATGTGCAGCAGAGCATGGGGCTGGCGCGGGCTTACGAGGTGTTTCACCTGCCTGCGCTGTTTCTATTCGTGGATGGGCGCTACCATGCGCCGATCGAGAGCGAAGTGACAGCGATGAAAATGAAACAGGCGCTGGAGCAGGCCCTGGCCGCTCCGCCACAGGATGAACCTTGAAAGGATGTGAAGAGTGGAAATAGATCAGTCAGGTTTTTTAAAAGGGGTGCGCTTCATCCCTTCTCCCAATTTCGATGAGCGGGAACCAGAAGAGCCCATCAATCTGCTGGTGATCCACAATATCAGCCTGCCGCCGCGCGAATACGGCGGGAACGCTATCATCGAGTTCTTCACCAACCGTCTCGATCCCAATGCGCACGAATATTTCCGCGCCATAGCCGATCTGCGCGTATCCAGCCATTTCCTCATCCGCCGCGATGGCGAAATCATCCAGTTCGTTTCCTGCAACCTGCGCGCCTGGCACGCCGGAATTTCGAAGTGGAAAGAGCGCGAGCGCTGCAATGACTTTTCCATCGGCATCGAACTGGAAGGCAGCGATTTCGAACCCTATGAAGATATCCAGTACGAGAAACTGGCGGAACTGACCCAGGCCTTGCAGAAAGCCTATCCCATCGAAGACATCACCGGTCACCACAACATCGCCCCGGATCGCAAGACCGATCCGGGGCCGTATTTCGCGTGGGAAAAATACCTGGCAGCCTGTCGGACTTGAAGAATCGTAGCGAAAATTCGGCTGGGCGAGGACAGATTTTGTCCGGTTTTGCAGGGCAATAGTCGTTCTATTGCCCAAAAAAGCGGCGAAATATGGACCGCACAGGTGGATTTGCAGCCGATTTCCTTTAAGTTCGACAGGCTGCGAACTAGCGTTTCTCGACCAGTTTGAGCCACAGCACCACTGAGGCGAGCGCCAGGGTGATGCCGTTGCCGATGATGATCGGCGTGCTGGTGATCAGCAGGCCGTAGGCCAGCCAGAAGGCGACACCAAGCGTGAACAGCGCGTACATGGGCAGGGAAATGCCGGACAGGTCGCGCGTGCGCCACGATTTCCAGGCCTGGGGCACGAAGGCGACGGTGGTCAGGATGGCCGCAGGGTAGCCGACCAGTTCGCTCAGTTCCGCACTCATGTCAGTCGAACACCACGGTCTTGTTGGCATAGACCAGCACACGGTTTTCAATGTGCCAGCGCACGGCGCGCGAGAGCACGATTTTTTCCAGGTCCGCGCCCTTGCGGATCAGGTGGTCGAGGGAGTCGCGGTGCGAAACCCGCGCCACGTCCTGCTCGATGATCGGGCCGTCGTCCAGCGTTTCCGTCACGTAATGGCTGGTCGCCCCGATCAGCTTCACGCCGCGCTCGAAAGCACGGTGGTAGGGCTTGGCGCCGTTGAAGGCGGGCAGGAATGAGTGATGGATATTGATGATGCGGTTGGGATAGTGGCGAATGAAATCGTGTGACAACACTTGCATGTAGCGCGCCAGGATCACCAGTTCCACATGGTGGTGGCGCAGCAGGGCGAGCTGGGTTTTCTCGGCTTCCGCCTTGGCGTCCTTGAGCACCTCGATGTGCTGGAAAGGGATGTGGTAGGCATCCGCCAGCCACTTGTTGTCGATGTGGTTGCTGATGATGAGGGGGATGTCGCAGTGCAGCTCGCCGGCCTGATGGCGGTAGAGCAGGTCGGCCAGGCAGTGATCATAGCGCGAGACGAAAATCGCCACTTTGGGGCGGTGGCTGGACAAGGCCAGCCGCCACTGCATCTCGAACTGGGCGGCGATGGGCGCAAACAGCCGTTCGAACTCGGAGATTTCGAGATTGAACTCTTCCAGATCCCACTCCACCCGCATCAGAAACAGCTTGTTTTCGCTGTCCTGGTGCTGGTCGGCATGCAGGATGTTGGCGTTATGGCGGTACAGGAATTCGGCGATGGTCGCCACCAGGCCTTTGCGGTCTGGGCAACTGATCAGGAGCGTGGCGGTATTTTTCGTCATGGTCGTAATGATGGTCGTTAACAGGGGCCTGTAAGGTTGCAAATAATACACCATGGGTACAGCGTGTCATCAGTGTATCCATTTTCAGCAAGCCGATTCCGGAGGCCATAACATGCCGGATAAAACCGCTTACGTATTGCCCGGAGTTTAACCGAGACTCAATTGTGGGGGCAGGGGGTTTAGCGTATGATGTGAACCCGTCCAATCTTCATGATCCTCAGATTTTCATGACCAAATATATCTTCGTAACGGGCGGGGTTGTTTCTTCACTTGGCAAGGGTATCGCAGCAGCTTCCCTGGCCGCCATCCTCGAATCACGCGGCATCAAAGTCACCATGCTCAAGCTGGATCCCTACATCAATGTGGATCCCGGCACCATGAGCCCATTCCAGCACGGCGAGGTTTTTGTCACCGAAGATGGCGCCGAGACGGATCTGGACCTGGGTCATTACGAGCGCTACATCAGCGCCAAGATGAAAAAGTCCAACAACTTCACCACCGGCCAGATCTACGAGAGCGTGATCAAGAAAGAGCGGCGTGGCGATTACCTGGGCGGCACGGTGCAGGTGATCCCCCATATCACGGACGAAATCAAGAATTTCATCCGTGCCGGGGCCGGTGACGCCGAAGTGGCGATCGTCGAAATCGGCGGCACGGTGGGCGACATCGAGTCGCTGCCTTTCCTGGAAGCCATCCGCCAGATGGGCGTGCAGCTTGGGCGCAGCAACACCTGCTTTATCCACCTGACGCTGGTGCCCTATATCGCCTCCGCAGGCGAAATCAAGACCAAGCCGACCCAGCACTCGGTCAAGGAACTGCGCGAAATCGGCATTCAGCCCGATGTGCTGTTATGCCGCGCCGACCGCCCGCTCCCGGACGACGAGCGGCGCAAGATCGCCTTGTTCACCAATGTGCAGGAAGAAGCGGTGATTTCCGCCGTGGACGTGGACAGCATCTACAAGATTCCAGGCCTGCTGCATCTTCAGGGCCTGGACCAGATCGTCTGCCGCAAGCTGGAACTCATGCCGCCGCCCGCGGATTTGAGCGCTTGGGAAAAGCTGGTTTTCGCGCTGGAGCATCCCCAGCATACGGTGGACATCGCGCTGGTGGGCAAATACGTGGATTTGACCGAATCCTACAAATCACTTTCCGAAGCCCTGATCCACGCGGGTATCCATACGCGCAGCAAGATCAATATTCACTACATCGATTCCGAAACCCTGGAAACCGGCAATACCGATTTCCTCAATGGCATGGATGCCATTCTGGTGCCCGGTGGCTTCGGCAAGCGCGGTGTGGAAGGCAAGATTGCGGCGATCCGCTATGCGCGAGAGAAACGTATTCCCTATCTGGGCATTTGCCTCGGCATGCAGTTGGCGGTGATTGAATACGCGCGCCACAAGGCGCAGATGCACGAAGCGCACAGCACAGAATTCAATCCGGATACGCCTTATCCGGTGGTGGCGCTGATTACCGAATGGCGCACCAAGGAAGGCGCGCTCGAAACACGCAGCTCAAAATCCGATCTCGGCGGCACCATGCGCCTGGGTGGGCAGGAAGCCCTGCTTGCGGAAGGCTCACTGGCGCGCAAGGTCTATGGCGCGGATAAGGTCATAGAACGTCACCGCCACCGCTACGAGGTCAATAACGAATTTCTTCCCCGCCTGGAACAGGCCGGTTTGCGCGTGAGTGGCCGTTCCGCCGGGGGCGAAGATCTGTGCGAGATGATCGAGTTGCCTGACCATCCCTGGTTTATGGCGTGCCAGTTCCATCCCGAATTTACATCGACCCCGCGTGGCGGCCACCCGCTCTTCAAGTCTTTCATTGAAGCGGCACTGGTGCAGTCCGGCGGAAAGGCAAAATAATGAAGCTATGTGGCTTTGAAGCGGGCCTGCAACAGCCGCTATTTCTGATTGCGGGCCCCTGTGTCATCGAATCCGAGCAGATGGCGCTGGATACGGCCGGTCAACTGAAAGAAATCTGTAACCAGGTCGGTATAAACTTTATTTACAAGTCTTCCTATGACAAGGCCAACCGCAGTTCCGGAAAATCTTTCCGCGGCTTTGGCATGGACGAGGGTTTGCGCATTCTGGCTGAAGTGAAGCGCCAGATCGGCGTGCCGGTGCTGACCGATGTGCATACCGAGGAAGAAATCCCGGTCGTGGCGTCAGTGGTGGACGTGTTGCAAACTCCTGCCTTCCTTTGCCGCCAGACCGATTTCATTCACGCCGTGGCGAGTTGCGGCAAGCCGGTGAATATCAAGAAGGGCCAGTTTCTCGCCCCCTGGGATATGAAAAACGTGGTCGAAAAGGCACGTGAAGCCAATGGCGGCCAAGATAACATCATGGTCTGCGAGCGCGGCGTGTCCTTCGGCTACAACAATCTGGTATCGGACATGCGTTCGCTGGCGGTCATGCGCGATACGAATTGCCCGGTGGTATTCGATGCTACCCACTCGGTGCAGTTGCCGGGCGGGCAGGGTGACAAGAGCGGCGGACAGCGCGAATTCGTGCCGGTGCTGGCGCGTGCGGCGGTGGCAAGCGGGATCGCCGGGATATTCATGGAAACCCACCCCGATCCGGCAAAAGCCCTTTCGGACGGTCCCAATGCCTGGCCCCTGGGAAAGATCCGAGAATTGCTGAGCACCCTCAAGCAGTTGGATGAACTGGTGAAGCAGCAAGGTTTCGCTGAAATGAAATTGTGATAGATAACTGAGAAAGCAAGGAAAAAATAATGAGTGCAATTGTTGATGTAATCGCCCGTGAAATCCTGGATTCCCGTGGCAACCCCACGGTGGAAGCCGATGTACTGCTTGAGTCCGGCGTGATCGGCCGTGCCGCTGTGCCTTCCGGCGCCTCTACCGGCACCAAGGAAGCCGTGGAACTGCGCGATGGCGACAAGGCCCGCTACCTGGGCAAGGGCGTATTGCAGGCGGTGGAAAACGTGAACACCGAAATCTGCGAAGCCATCATCGGCCTGGATGCCGAAGAGCAAAGCTTTATCGACAAGATGCTGATCGAACTGGACGGCACCGACAACAAGGGCCGCCTCGGCGCCAACGCCATTCTTGCCGTCTCCATGGCCGTGGCCAAGGCCGCAGCCGAGCAGTCCGGCTTGCCGCTGTATCGCTACCTCGGCGGCTCCGGCCCGATGCAACTGCCGGTGCCGATGATGAACATCATCAACGGCGGCGCGCATGCCACCGGCGGTTCGGATATCCAGGAATTCATGATCATCCCCCTGGGCGCACAAAGCTTCCGCGAAGCGTTGCGCTGCGGCGCAGAGATTTTCCATAATCTGAAGAAAATCCTGCATTCCAAGGGTTTTGCCACCACCGTGGGCGATGAAGGCGGTTTCGCACCGGCGCTGGGTTCCAACGAAGGCGCGCTGCAGGTCATCGTCGAGGCGATCGAGGCCGCCGGCTACCTGCCGGGCGCCGACGTGGCCATCGGCCTGGACTGCGCTGCTTCCGAATTCTACAAGGATGGCCAGTATCATCTGAAAGCAGACGGACTGACGCTCAGCTCCGCGCAGATCATCGACCTGTACGCAACCTGGGTGGACAAATACCCCATCATCAGCATCGAAGACGGCATGAGCGAATTCGACTGGGATGGCTGGAAGCTGCTCACCGACCGTCTTGGAAAATCGATCCAGCTGGTCGGCGACGATCTCTTCGTGACCAACACCAAGATCCTGCGCGAAGGCATCCAGAAAGGCGTGTGCAACTCCATCCTGATCAAGGTGAACCAGATCGGCACCCTGAGCGAAACCTTCGCTGCGGTCGAGATGGCCAAACGCGCCGGTTACACCGCCGTGATTTCGCACCGCTCGGGCGAAACCGAAGACACCACCATTGCGGACATCGCTGTGGCCACCAACGCCCTGCAGATCAAGACCGGCTCCCTCAGCCGTTCCGACCGCATTTCCAAGTACAACCAGCTGCTGCGCATCGAGGAAGAGCTGGGCGACGGCGCCAGCTATGCCGGGCGCGAAGCCTTCTATCAGCTTAACCGCTAAACCGGGAGCTTAACTCCTTCCCATGCGCTGGCTGACGCTGTTTCTGGTGCTTGTCATCGCCGCGTTGCAGTACCCGCTATGGCTTGGGAAGGGGAGCTGGCTGCGCGTATGGGAAGTGGACCAGAAGATTGCCGCGCAAAAAAAGGTCAATCAAGGCCTGAAGGCGCGCAATGCCTCCCTCGATGCCGAGGTGCGTGACCTGAAGCAGGGGTACGGTGCCATCGAGGAACGGGCGCGCAGCGAACTTGGGATGATCAAGCAGGACGAAGTGTTTTTCCAGGTGCTGGAAGGCGAACGTCCGTTGCCCCCTCAAGCCAGTGGCGCCAAACCGGAATCGCCTCAGTCCGCGGCCAAACCGCCCGCTGCTTCAGCCAAACACTGACGCCAGCTCAGCTTCTCCCGCAACATTTCTTGAATTTAAGTCCGCTCCCGCAGGGGCAGGGGTCGTTACGGCCTGACTTGGGTTTTTTGTCCGGGCGGGGAAACGTGCCGTCCACGTAAAGCCACTTGCCACCCACTTTCTGAAAGCGGCTGACCTCATGCAGCGCCGCATCGCTGCCCTGATGGCTATAGCGCGCAACGAACTCGACCGTGCCTTCCTTATCCTCGGCACCGCCTGCCTCTGTTGCCAGAACCTCCAGGCCCAGCCACACCATGTCCGGCGTGGGCGGCCCATTGTCCTGCGCAATCTGGGTGCGATTCAGATAGTCCCAATCCCGCTCGACAAAAGCGCTGTAGCGGGAACGCATCAAGGCTTCAGCCGTGGGCGCTGAAGCCGCGCCCTTCAGGTAGGGCGCGCAACATTCTTCGTACCTTGCCCCGGACCCGCATGGGCAGACGGCGCTCATGAAGACGTCTTCAGCAGCCGCAGTGCTGCTCAACGAATTCGCGCACCCAGTGCTCGGGTTTCGCGCTGGCGAAGCGGCCGACTTCCTCGCCATTGACAAACATCAGCACAGTAGGAAAGCCGCGTAGCCCATAACGGCCTGCAAGCTTCATGTTGTCGCCCTCGTCCACTTCCACCTTGGCAAGCGTGAATTTGCCGGCATAGGCCTTAACCACTCGGTCCAGCACCGGCGACAACGCCAGGCAGGGCGGGCACCAGTCAGCCCAGAAATCCACCAGCACAGGCAGGGTTTTGGAAGCTTCAATCACGCGCTGTTCGAAGTCGTGGAGATTGACGTCAATAATCAGGGATTGGGTATGGCTCATTTTCAAAGACTAAGGTTGATCAGGGATGTGAATTCTAGCCGAAAATGCCACCTCGTGCAGAATCGCGCTATAAGCCACGGAACGAGATTTTTGCTCTCAACGGGTTGACCTGAAGGCGCCAACTGCTTAGAATGCTGGCTTGTCAATTCCCTGATAGCTCAGTCGGTAGAGCGACGGACTGTTAATCCGCAGGTCCCTGGTTCGAGTCCAGGTCGGGGAGCCAGATAAATAAAGGCTTGCAGCGATGCAGGCCTTTTTTATTTCCAGTGCTAGTAGGCCTATAGTAGGCTGATCTACTGAAGCAATTAAGATTATTGCCTACCGTTTAGCTTGAGGGGCGCGCAAACAGGCGTTGAAGCCGGCTGTTGTAGCGTCTCACTCGAAGCGTTTGTTAGCCATGTTCTCTTTATCCACGATGGACAATCGCGTTATTAAGCGCAGTAACAATTCTTTGTAAATATTCTCTTTGGTGGGTTTTTAGAGCGCTTGTTTCTCCGCCAGCGGTGTGCAACATCACGTGATAAACGGTTTTCTGAAGTGCCCACCAAATGGCCCCAATTAAAGCAATAAATAGGGCGTCAGTATTGCTATTGATCGCAACCAATATGCCAATCAGAATCAATAATCCGGGAATAATTCGGTTCGGCTTTTGCTCGAGTGGCTTAACCGAGGTGATATTGTTCATCGCAAAGGTTTGTCCATCTACGATAAACCGAGTGTTTGTAACTCGGACGCCTTCATACTCAAAGAACGTAGTTTCTTCCACATCAAACTCCCTCTGGTAAAAAAACGGTTTTGCTAACGCTTCGTGTAACCGGCGACCGAAAGTGGCAGAGCGAAGCGGCGCCGCTTGTGGTCGTCCGAGTTCGCGCGATTGTTAGGATTGTCCATGGACATGATGCTGGTCGTAGATTAGAAACTTGTAATAAAACAAAGACTTGATGACATGATGCAGATTATGCATTTCGCGGAATGCTACGAGCAGTAAACGCATGAAATCGAGAAACGCAAGGTCTCTCCCCTGGGCTTTATCGAGCCGGCCACCATCTGGGAAATAGGTAATGACCTGTGTTGACTGATCATACAGAACATTATTGTGAGCGATGGCGTTTCTCAGCCCAAGATTAAAAACGTCTTGGGAGAGGTTGTACCAACAATCGTCTAGGTACTTGAACTTGTCGGAAAGGGTCTTTTCGGATAACTTTCGCAAACCACTCAACGAGCCGCCATCAATAACCCTAAACGAGTTTGCGTTTCCTCTATGCAAGAGATTATTGATCCCGGCGACCAGCACGAGTTGCCTGCCGATAATTTCCAAAATGTCTTTGTAGAGATCCTTAAAGCTGAAGAAGTCGCTTGAAGAGACACGGCCGGCGACCATTTCCGATTCATTCCCCTTGATGAGATCGAGAAATAATGCGGGCCGCAATGGCAACTCGGCATCAAATATCTTTGGGTAGATTCTCAGGCAATCTCTCTGAAGGGCATCTACGAATCCGGAACTAAATATCTCATCAATAAACGAATCCAAGGCCGCGCTGTCGAGCGCGAACAACATCCTCGGCAATTCTTCCGAAATCTCCCTCCCGTGTTCATGCACAACAAAAGGGAAGAAGGCTTTCGCTATAACCCGGTAAAGGGTAGCGTTCAGATCTTGCGGAAGAAGAGATTGCTCTTGATCTTCCTCCAGGTATTCAGCCGCCCTTCGCTGGAAGAGTTGCTTGTTCTTTCCATGATAGAGATTGATTATCCGCTTCAGTTCTTCGGCCCTTGGATAGAGCTGGTTCAGGGCATGCAATCTGGCGGCATGAAACTGTGACATTTCAAAAGCTTTCTTTCGGTCCCCGCCTGTCGCTTCCTCCACTTGTGTGAGCGAAGCAAACCATGGAGTGGCGCCTGGCACATACTCGCCGAATTTAACCGGAAAATCCAAGTGAAGATCGACAAAAGGATTGTTCCCGGAGAAAGGGCCATTGGCTTGTTGCTTCGATGGTTCGCACCCCTTAAAACTGAATTTGGAGCGAGGAGCCTCGGAGATATCTAATACGATTTCCAGTTGTGTATGACAATGCGGGCACGAAAACTGGATCGGCTGGATGGGCCGATTCGAATACCCGATCCTGCAGTCAGTATTTAGCTCACACGTTCCACAGGTAATTGTCATGCACGTATTCATGAATCCCCTACCAACTTGTGCGAAATCCTAACGTAGAGCTAACCGGTGCAAAACAGCGTGCAAAACTTTCCAGATTTCCGGGGTAAACAGCGTCCAATAGTTTCCACCCCGGGGTGTGTAACCATCCGGTATTTGTGCCGGAGAAACTGGAGTGTTATCTATGGAAGTCATAGCCGAAATCCGGCG
>JAUSBJ010000033.1 GCA_030652035.1 Sulfurimicrobium sp. | reverse complement strand
ATATGAGCGGCCAGGCGCCATGGCGCCGCCGAATTGAGTATGAGGATCTGCCCAATAACCAGAATTCACGACAAAAGCCCCTTCTGAAAATCAGATGAAGATGAAAACAGCATCAAAATTTTTGTGTATTTCAACGGACTGTTAGAGGCTGTTAATCAGTGCCGTCCCCGGCCGCCTCCCATGCCTTTACCTTGCCCTCCGCCCATGCCGCCACCCTTACCATATTGCCCACCCGACCCGGAACCGTCGCGCGCCATGGTGCCTTGCCCCTGGGCGCTGCCGCCCTGGCTATGGGAAGCCTGCATTTCGGCGCGTTGCTCGGGCGTCATGTTTGCCTGCCTCTCTGTGCGATAGGCCTCACGCTCCTGCTGAGTCATGCTGGATTGTCTTTCCGTACGATAGGCTTCACGCTCCTGTTGGGTCATGCGTGAAGGATCCACAGTGACAGTCTCATCTGCAAAACTGGCACCAGAGGCAGCAAGACCGAAAACCAGTGCCGCGTTGTAAAAAAAGTTTCTGCTGTTCATCATTGACTCCTGTTGGTTGGAATAGCTTGCCGGGATCAGGTCGTGTACCTGATGTGGCCATGATGAATGGCAGGTGTTGCGCAGACATTTCCTTGCGGCACCCGGTTGTAACAGTGTGTTACCGCATATTCAGCGGAGGCCGCGATGCGTGGCTGAGCCTTGCCTCTTGTCGCAAAAAACGATCAGGAAATTGTCGCTGAGATGTAGTCGCGCACCCGGCCTGCCAGGTCGGCGGCAAGGCAATCGAACTCAATTACCCCTTCCATCCCCCTGAGCCAGGTGAGCTGCCGCTTCGCCAACTGGCGCGTGGCAATCACGCCCAGTTCGCGCATCTCGGCAGCATTGCATTCGCCCTCCAGGTATTGCCATGCCTGGCGGTAGCCGACGCAGCGCATTGAAGGCAGATCCGGCGTCAGCGCATAGCGCTTCCTGAGATATTCCAGTTCCCCGACCAAATCCTGCTTCAGCATGGCGTCGAAGCGCTGCGCGATCCGCTCGTGCAGCACCGCACGGTCGCCCGGCAACAAGGCCAGCTGGATCAACCGATAAGGCAGTTCGGCCTCCTGTTCCAGCGCCAGCAGTCCTGACATCGTTTTCCCGCTGAGCAGGCAGACCTCCAGCGCACGCTGGATGCGCTGCGCATCGGTGGGTTTCAGGCGCGCCGCCGTCTCCGGGTCGAGGCGGGCCAGTTCCCGGTGCATGGCCGGCCAGCCGTGTTGCTGCGCGCGCTCTTCCAGTTCCGCGCGCAGCGCCGGGTCGGCCTGCGGCAGATCGTTCAGTCCCTCGCGCAGCACCTTGAAATACAGCATGGTGCCGC
This sequence comes from Sulfurimicrobium sp., assembly GCA_030652035.1. Classification (GTDB taxonomy): domain Bacteria; phylum Pseudomonadota; class Gammaproteobacteria; order Burkholderiales; family Sulfuricellaceae; genus Sulfurimicrobium. The sequence goes on along the minus strand of JAUSBJ010000033.1, from coordinate 101,014 downwards.
CTACCAGCAAGGGGATGTTGCCGCGCGCCGTGATCTCGGCCATCAGGCTCAGGGCGTCGTTGCGGAATTGTGCGGCGGAGTAGCTCAGGGTCGGGTCGATGATATCGATCAGATGGTGCGGCGCCACAGCCAGCGTGGCGGCATCGGGCTTGGCAGTGCCGATGTCCATGTCGCGGTACACCAGTGCCGAATCCACGCTGATGATCTCCACCGGCAGGTGCTGCACCAGTTCCACCGCAACCCCGGTCTTGCCGCTGGCAGTGGGGCCCATGAGAAAAATGGCGGGGGGTAAGGTATTCATATTAAATGCTGCATTTCACCGCAAAGGACGCAAAGGATCGCAAGGTAAAAGCCATTGAATTCCTTTGCGTTCCATCGCGTCCTTTGCGGTTCAATATTTTCCAGATTCAAGCATCATTTGCCGCGCATGAACAGCTGATCCAGCTCCTGCATGGAGATCTCGCGCCAGGTAGGGCGGCCATGGTTGCACTGGTCGGCGCGCTCGGTGGCTTCCATCTCGCGCAAGAGGGCGTTCATTTCTGGCACGGCAAGCCTGCGGTTGGCGCGCACCGAGGCATGACAGGCCATGGTCGCGAGCAGTTCGTTGCGGCGCTCTGTCACCACCCGGCTGGCGCCGTATTCGCGGATTTCCTTCAGCACATCGCGCGCCAAGAGCACCGGGTCGGAATCCTGCAGCAACACCGGCACCGCGCGCACCGCCAGGGTGGTGGGCGAAAGCACGGCCAGTTCGAAGCCCAGCCCGTTCAAGGCCGCGCGGCTTTCCTCGGCAGCAGCTACTTCAAGCAGCGTGGCATGGAAGGAAACCGGGATCAGCAGCGGCTGCGCGCTCATGGTCTGCTGCTCCATCGCCACCTTGAGGCGCTCGTAAGTGACCCGCTCGTGCGCCGCATGCATGTCCACGATGATCAGGCCGCGCACGCTCTGGGCCAGGATGTACACGCCATGGAGTTGGGCCATGGCATAGCCCAGCGGCGGCACCTCCGGCTCAGGCTCGGCTTCGGACGCGCCGAATGACGGCTCGGGGCGGGCAATCTGGCCGAACAGGGTGTGGTAGAGGTTGCTGCGCTCTTCCACGCCCAGTGGCATGCGCGTCTGGGTAGCATAGGTGGGCGACGGCGCGTACGTGGATGCAGCAGGAGGAGAAGATGCAGGCTGCTCGGCCTGGCGCGTTGCGATGGGCGCGGCCAGCGCCTTGTTGAGGGCATGGTAGATCAGCTGGTGAACCGCGCGGGATTCCCTGAAGCGCACCTCGATCTTGCTGGGATGGACGTTGACGTCCACCATCTCCGGCGCCAGCTCGATGAACAGCACGAAGGCCGGATGGCGGTCGTGGTGCAGAATGTCCTTGTAGGCTTCGCGGATGGCGTGAGAGATCAGCTTGTCGCGCACGAAGCGGCCATTCACGTAGACATACTGCGCATCGCGGCTGCCGCGGGTAAAGCCCGGCAGCCCCGCCATGCCGTGCAGGCGCAAGCCGCCTGCGCCCTCGTCGAGCTGCACCGAGGCCGCCGCGAATTCCTCGCCCAGCACCGCCGCCGCGCGCTGCACCAGCCGGGCCGGCGGCAACTGCCAGATCTTGCGCCCGTTATGCTGCAGGCCAAAAGCCACGTCGGGCCGGCTGATCGCCATGCGGCGCAGGGCCTCCTCGCAATGCGCATACTCGGTCGCCTCGGTCTTGAGAAACTTGCGCCGCGCCGGGGTGTTGAAATAGATATCCTGCATCTCCACCACCGTCCCGGCCTCCAGCGCCGCCGGCTGCAGGCCGGAAAGATCGCCCCCCGCCGCCTCCATGCGCCAGGCATGGCGCTCGCCCTGCCTGCGGCTGGTCAGCGCCAGGCGCGAAATCGCCGCCATGCTGGCCAGCGCCTCGCCACGGAAACCCAGGCTACGCACGCTTTCCAGGTCGTCGAGGCTGGCGATCTTGCTGGTGGCATGGCGCGACAAGGCAAGTTGCAGTTCGTCGCGCGTGATGCCGGAGCCGTTATCCGCCACACGCAGGGACTTTACTCCGCCCTGCATCAACTGCACCGAAATCTCCCCGCTGCCCGCATCCAGGCTGTTTTCCAGCAGCTCCTTCAGCGCCGAAGCCGGGCGCTCGACCACCTCGCCAGCGGCAATCTGGTTGATGAGAAGATCGGATAGAAGATGGATGGAAGACATGAAGGCGATATTATCGCACAGGGTGGGGGGAGTTCATTCTTTCTGGCTCGAGCAAGGCCCAAGGCAGTCTCCTGCGTGCGCAATATTCGAATAGCATTGCGCCGTATGAAATATCCTTTCACAATTCCTGAAAAGATGATTGTCGGGCGCAGAAAAAATCCTCGGCCGGACGCGGCTGAACACGCCTTTATGAATATCAACATTGAAATACGGGAGCATCGCCATGGCATTTAAGAATGAATACGTCCTGCCGCTGGAACAGGAAACTTCGGAGTTTTTTAGACAGACACAGAAGACTTTAAATGCAATGGCTGAAAGACGGAGCAAATGGACCGTCGACCGCGAGCGCGACATGGTGCTGTTCCGCCAGGGGGCGGCATAGCATGGAATCTGCTGGTGAGGACTACTGGGGTTTTCTTGACCACAAGGGCAAGTATTCCATCAACACAGAACTCCTGTCGAAGTCTGAAATTTCGCCGGAAGAAATCGCCATCACACGGTCGTTCTCTTACGTAATTGGCCCCGGCAGAATCGCCCCTGACACCGAAACGATTGCCTGTATCAAGGAGGCGTTGCGTGAACATAAAGACTATGGCGTTATTTCGGATTACAAGCGCTGCCAGCTCACTTTGATTGACAGCAACGGCAAAGAGATTTAAGCATGCTGACAAAGGTTCAAGTGTAGGGCGCAATAACCAACGGGCATTGCGCCGTATGTGGTGAATATGGGTTTGATGCGCTTCGCGCGATGTTTGATTGCCGGGGGCAGCCCGGCGGCTGATTACCTTTCTTGCTTCGCCAAGAAAGGTAATCCAAAGAAGGCGAGCCCCATCCACCGCCCCTACGAGGTCCCCTGCGCTGCTCGCCAAACCGGGCGGCTGCGCAACTCGCGCTACGCGCTCAGACAGTGCTCGCCGACTGCCCCCGGCTTGGCTGTGCTGCTCGGCGGTGGACCGAGGGGAGTTTGGGGGTAGGCTCAAAGTGTTTTAATAGCAACATTTGGTCGTGGTGCGCCACCCGTTTCCCCTCTGCGCCGCTTCGGTTTGGCCAACAAATTGGGGGGGTGTCGGCTGCGCCCTGTCTGAGCTCCGCGGCAGCTTGCGTTTTGTGCAAGCTGCTAGGGCGAGTTGCGCAGACGCCCAATTTGTTGGCCAAACCGAAGTTACCCGTAGGGCGGCGCAGCGGGGTGTACGAGTCAAGGAGATAGGTAACACTTTAGTTCAAGGACATGGGTTACACTTTGAGCGTCAAATAATCATTCAATCGCCCTTTGGTCTGGCGTTCGTCAAACAAGCCAAGGCGCACTGGTCCGAAATACACTGCCCAGCTAGTGTAGGGCGCAATAACCAACGGGCATTGCGCCGAATGTGGTGAATATGGATTTGATGCGCTTCGCGCGATGTTTGATTGCCGGGGGCAGCCCGGCGGCTGTTTACCTTTCTTGCTTCGCCAAGAAAGGTAAACCAAAGAAGGCGCCCCCCATCCACCGCCCCTACGGGGTCCCCTGCGCTGCTCGCCAAACCGGGCGGCTGCGCAACTCGCGCTACGCGCTCAGACAGTGCTCGCCGACTGCCCCCGGCTTGGCTGTGCTGCTCGGCGGTGGACCGAGGGGATTCAACATCGAACCCATCCCCACCCTGGCCCTCCCCTTGAAGGGGAGGGTGCGCCCTTGCCATGAACATCGCGCTGTAGATTTTTCCTGATACCAAATATGGCGTCGCCACCCGCTTCCCCTCTGCACCGCTTCGGGTTGGCAGGCGAATTGGGGGCTGTCGGCTGCGCCCTGTTCGAGTTCCGCGACAGCTTGCGTTTTGTGCAAGCTGTTAGGGCGAGTTGCGCAGACGCCCAATTTGCCTGACAAGCCGAAGGTACCCGCAGGGCGGCGCAGCGGGGCGGCCTTTCTTTGGTTACCTTTCTTTAGCCGTATAAAGAAAGTAACCCGCTTGCCGGGCGGCCCCGGCACCCAATCAACTATGCGCAATGCGCATTCAACATTGCAGCAAGTGTGCGGCGCAAAAATCAAAGGGCATAGCGCCACAGACGCAGTCGAGAGCAACAATAAAAAGCCCCCAACATGTGGGGGCTTTTTCAGCAGAAAAATTCTGCTCCGGATTTCGAAAGCTTGCGCTTACTTGATTCCGAGCTTGCTCTTGATAGCGGCGATCACGGTATCGCTGGAAGTCGCAGTCACGGTCATGAGCATGCCTGCCTTCTCGTAGAAGCTGGCCAGCGGAGCGGTCTTCTGGTTGTACACGTCGAGACGGTTGCTGATGGCTTGCTCGGTCTCGTCGTCGCGCTGCACCACGGGGCCGCCGCACTTGTCGCACACGCCTTCGACTTTGGGCGGGTTGGATTTGACGTTGTAGATCGCATTGCACTTGGTGCAGGTGCGACGGGTCGTCAGGCGGTCCAGGATCACGTCGCGCGGCACGTCGATGTTCACCACGGCGTCGAGCTTCTCGCCCATATCGGCCAGCATCTTCGTCAGCGCTTCAGCCTGGGGAATGGTGCGTGGGAAACCGTCGAGCAGGTAACCATTCTTGCAATCGGCCTCCTTCAGGCGCTCGCTCATGATGCCCATGATCAGGTCGTCGGAAACCAGGTCGCCGGCTTTCATCGCGGCTTCGGCTTTCTTGCCGAGTTCGGTGCCGGCAGCCACGGCTGCGCGGAGGATGTCACCGGTAGAAATCTGCACAGAGCCGTCCAGCTGGGTGAGCAGCTTGGCTACAGTACCTTTGCCTGCGCCAGGGGCGCCAAGAAGAATCAATTTCATAAGTTTTCCTATCTATGGTTGGTTAAAGAATGGGTTAAGAAAATTAAGGCGATATGCTGACATAAAAACAGCCGCAGCACGAATCATTAAGCCATTAAAAACGTTGAATGATGTCTTCTCTTGGTGACAAACACAAGCTTGTAGAGCAAATCCGGAAATTAGCTTTGCACCGCATTGGCCAGAGGAGAGCCCCCCGCTGATATGCCATCCCCCTGCTTAATGCCTGAATAAAATGGGAATATGATGCACCCCATGGAATCCCTTGCCCCCACCCTCCTGTTTGGCGCTTTCGACCGCCACAACTTTGGCGACCTGCTGTTTCCGCATATCACTGCGGCCCTGCTGCCAGGGGAAAACCTGATCTTCGCCGGTCTGGTGGAGCGCGATTTGCGCCCATATGGCGGCCACATGGTCCGGGCGCTGCCACTGCTTGCAGCCGAGCTGGACGGGCAAGCGGCAAACATCCTCCACGTCGGTGGCGAACTGCTCACCTGCGATGCCTGGCAAGCCGCCATCATGCTGCTTCCGCCGGATCAGGCGCAGGCCACCATTGCGCGCCTCGACGCGCATCCACGGGAAAGGCTGACATGGGCACAGGATTTCCTGTCATGCCCCCAGTTGGCACCTTACACCCTGGCACCCGGCCTGTTTGAGCCTAAGAATCCCGTGGTTTATAACGGCGTCGGCGGCATCGACCTGGCCAGCCGCGATGCGAACTTTCGCACAGAAGTCGAAGCCAAGCTCAGGGCGGCCGATCATATCGGGGTACGCGACCGGATCACGCTGGCCTGTTTGGCCGCAGCAGGTATCGAAGCCCGCCTCATGCCCGACCCTGCGGTCATGGTGGCCGATCTGTTCGGAGAGGAGATTAGCCGCCACGCCAGTGAGGGCGAGACCGCGCAGATGCTCGAGTCGTTTCCGTTAGGCTATATCGCGGTGCAGTTCAGCGCCGATTATGGTGACGACGCCACCCTGGCGGAAATCGCTGCCCAGCTGGACCAAGTCAGCCATGCAACCGGCCTGGGAATCGTCTTTTTCCGCGCCGGCGCAGCACCCTGGCATGACGATATGGACTGCTACCAGCGCACCGCAAGCCGCATGCAATCGCCAGCGGTGAAAATATTCACCTCTCTCAATCTGTGGGCAATCTGCGCCCTCATCGCACACAGCCGTGCCTACAGTGGCAGCAGCCTGCACGGCAGGATCGTCGCCATGGCTTTCGCCCTGCCGCGCGTCAACCTGCGCCACCCTTCAGAAACAAGCCCGCAAACCAAACAGGAAGCCTATGCCACCACCTGGGAAGAGCCGGGCATGCCGATCTCGGTTGAAGTGCCGTGCATTGACCAAGGCATTCGCGAGGCCATGGCGGCAGACCCGGCGGCACTCCGGCAAAAAGCCAGAGCGCTGGCCAGCCGCTACCGAATGGAATTCGAGATTATCCGCGCCAAACTGAAGTAAAAACTTCCGCTTTAACCTTCAGGGCGCGGGGTTGGGATAGCGTGATTGGATGGCCTCGATCTCGCGCAGGAGGTCCGCACCCAGTTCCACTTCTGCGCTGTCGATGTCCTGCCTGAGCTGTTCCATGCTCGTGGCGCCAATGATGGTGCTCGACACGAACCACTGGCTGCGCACGAAGGCGAGTGCCAGGGTGGCCGGCGCCATGCCGGCCTGGTGCGCGAGCTCGCTGTAGGCCTGCACCGCCTCGCTGACGTTGGGCTTGGCATAGCGCTGCCCGAAACCCGGGAACAGGCTGATGCGGCCCGTGCCGGACGGCGTCAGGTACTTGCCTGAGAGCGTGCCGAAGCCCAGCGGACTATAGGCCAAGAGGCCCACGTTTTCACGATGGCTGATTTCCGCCAGCCCGTATTCAAACGTCCGGTTGATGAGGCTGTAGGCATTCTGGATGGAAACCACGCGCGGCAGCCCTGCCTGTTCAGAAGCATGGATAAACTGGCAAACACCCCACGGGGTTTCATTGCTCAGGCCGACGTGCCTGATCTTGCCGGCCCGGATCAGGTCGGCAAAGACCGTCAACTGCTCGGCGATGGGCGTGGTATCGCGTTCCGCGCCGGGGTCGAAGGCGGTCTGGCCGAACATGGGCACATTGCGGTCCGGCCAGTGAATCTGGTAAAGGTCGACGTAGTCTGTCTGCAGGCGCTTCAGGCTGGCATCGACCGCAGCTTCGAGCTGTTGCCGCGCGATCCGAGGTCCGCCCCGCATCCAGTCGTAGCCGCGGGCCGGGCCTGACACCTTGGTGGCGAGGATGAGTTTGTCGCGCGCCTGATCTTTCAGCCAGCGGCCGACGTATTCTTCGGTCAGTCCCTGGGTCGCGGCGCGCGGCGGGACAGGGTACATCTCCGCGGTATCGATGAAGTTGACGCCGCGCGACACGGCATAATCGAGCTGCTGTCGGGCATCCTCGACGCTGTTCTGCTCGCCGAAAGTCATGGTGCCGAGGCAGATTTCCGAGACCTGCAGGTCGCTGCTGCCCAGTGGACGATATTTCAAAGCATCCTCCTGATTTCCCGTTATGCTTTGCGCAACAGGTCGACCCGCAGGGGATTCAGGAAATCCGCGCCCTGCGGCGTCATGTGGCGCATGAATTGCTCGCGCACCCGCTGATACAGGTCGGGCGCAAGCCGATGATCGGAATGGGTGACATTGAGGATGCGTTCCTCGAACTGCTCGAAAGAATCATAGTGGCCCGGCGTGCTGAAAAACTGCTCGTCCACCAGTTCGAATCTGCCAGCGGCTACCGCACGTTCGACAGCGGAAAAAGCGGCCTCGCGCACGGCTTTCTCGTCGTGGAAAAGGCGCAGGATTTCGTTGAATTCGCCGGCGAAAACCGGTTCCGAGATGTAAGCCAGCCCGCCCGGCCTCAAGACCCGGCTGATTTCGGCCAAGGCCTGGTCCATCTGCTCCACCGGCACATGGTGCAGGGACTTGAACATCAGCACGATGTCGAAAGATGCGTCCGCGGCGGGAATGGCTTCAGCACCACCGAGGCGGAAAGTCACGTTGGCAAGATCGTTGCTGCGCAGATTGGCAGCATGCTGAATTTCATCCACCTCCAGGGCGGTTATCGAGCGCACTTTACCGCCCTGGCTGATCGCCCTGGTTTTATCTGCCTTGCCGCATCCCAGTTCAAGGATGTCAGCCCCTTGCAAGGGAAGCAACTGTTCGTAAATATCACGCTCGTCGCAGACGAGGTTCGCGTTCGGGTTGGAGATGTTCATGCCTGTGAGCCCCTGTTAAATCACCCAATCATTGGATGCCATCCGCGCCAAAGTGTACTAAAAGCCTGCCCAATTCGGCACCCGCCATCCGAGCCATTTTAATCTCATAGATCAATTGGATAATTGAGGCCTCATGATGGAAAACACAAGACGAAAGGACTAAACTTAATTCTCCTCTAGCGAAACAATTAAAGGAGACCGATCATGCTGGATTCCTTGAAACAAGCCGGAAAAAACATAGGCCGCGAGATCAACCGGGCCTGGGAAAGTCTTTCCGAAGGCTGGCGCGAACTGCTCAGCCGCAGCAGCGATTCACTCACGCATTTTTCCCGCAACAAGGACGAAGAACAGCAGGAGCACGGCGGCGCACTCGCCACCTTCCCGCGCTGGAGCCTCCTGGCGGGTGAAGTAGAGGAAACCGAGAAAGAACTGATTGTGCGTGTGGAAGTCCCCGGCATGGACAAAGACGACTGCCGCATCACCATCGAGGGCAACATGCTCTACCTGAGCGGCGAGAAACGTTTCGAACGCGAGACGCATGAAAGCACCTACCATGTCATGGAACGCGCCTATGGTTCATTTCAGCGCGCCATCCCCCTGCCAGGCAATGTGGACATCGACCAGGCGGCAGCCAGCTACAAGAACGGGGTGCTGACGGTTCGCCTGCCCAAAACCGGCGTTCCTTCAGGCAAATCCATCACCATCAGCTGAAGAGAGGCGAGGCAGGCCGAACCGGAACAACAATAATTCAGCTGGGGAGTCATCATGGCCATCATTGGTATTGATCTAGGCACATCCAATTCCGCCTCCGCCGTCTTGCGCGGCGGCCGCCCCGTCATCATCCCCAGCGCCGAGGGGATCAGTGTCGGCGGCAAGGCTTTTCCCAGCTACGTCGCCCTGACCGCCGATGGACAGGTGCTAGTGGGCGAACCCGCCCGGCGTCAGGCAGCGTCCAACCCGGAGGGCACGGTCAGCGCCTTCAAGCGCAGGATGGGCAGGCGCGACGCCGAGGCCTTCCTGGGCGAGCCCGTTGAAAAAGCGGTGGTCACGGTACCCGCCTATTTCGACAACACCAGCCTGGGCGAATTCAACCTCGACGGCCTGCCGCCTGCGCCGCGCGGCATCCCCAAGATCGAGGTGACCTTCGACATCGACTCCAACGGCATCCTCAGCGTTTCGGCCAAGGACACGGCGAGCGGCAAATCGCAGTCGATCAGCATCACTGGTTCCGCCCGGCTTTCGGAAGACGCCAAGAAGCGCATGGTGGAAGATGCGGAAAAATATGCCGAAGCCGACAAGAAGCGGCGCGAGGATGCTGAAAAACTCAATGCGGCGGACGCCACCTGCTACGAAGCCGAGAAAATGCTCGCCAACTTCGCCGACAAACTCACCGATGATCTGAAGAAACGCATCGAGACCGCTCTGCGCGAAACCAAGGAGGTGCTGCTCAAGAAAGACGCGCCTCTGGCCACGGAACGCGCCGAGGCTTTGAAAAAAATCCTTCAGGAAGCTGGCGCGGTCATTTATACCCAGTCGGGGCAGGAATCGAAAGGCAAGCCCTACTCAGAAACCCGCTGGGAAGGCCCCGAACCCCCGCCCGACGTAGGCACCCCAGGCGGGGAGGCACGCCCGAGCGGGGCGGGCCCGCGTGGCAAGGTGGTGGATGCCGAGTACAAGGAAAATCCGTGAGCAGGGAGTAGTGAGCAGTTAGCCGAGACGCCTCACCGCTCACCACTTACCATTTACCGCTCACTGCACCAGGAGCACCGTTATTACTGAAACCGCCCAGCGTGATTACTACGAGGTCCTTGGCATCACCAAGGACGCCGACCAGAAGGCGATCAAGGACGCCTTCCGCAGCCTCGCCCTGAAATATCACCCCGACCGCAACAAGGAGCCGGGCGCCGAGGAGCGTTTCAAGGAAATCGCCGAAGCCTATGCCGTTCTCTCCGACCCGGCGAAACGCCGCGAATACGACAGCCGCGGCTTTGCCGGAGTGGCCGGATTCAGCCGGGAGGACCTGTTCGGCGGCATCAATTTCGAGGATATTTTCGGCGGACTCAATTTCGATTTTGGCGGCGGAAGCCCCTTCGAAGGGTTCTTCCGCCAGCGCCGCACCGGCCCGCGGCGGGGAGAGAACATCGAGGTGGAAGTATTCGTTTCTCTGGAGCGGATCGCCACGGGGGGCGAGGAAAAAATCCGCCTCAATCGCCCGGCAAGCTGTCCCGCCTGCCACGGCACCGGCGCCAAGGCTGGCACTGCGCCACTCAAGTGCAAAACCTGCGATGGCACCGGTCGCCTGACACGCAGCCGGCGGGACGACAAGGAACACGTCCTGATCCAGCAGATCACCGTCTGCCCCGATTGCCACGGGCAGGGCAGTACCATCGAGCATCCCTGCCCGGAGTGCCAAGGACGGGGCAAAGTGGCGCTGGAAGAATCGTTGACTGTAAAAATACCGCAAGGCGCCGATGAAGGGATGGCGCTGCGCATTCCCGGCAAGGGTATGCCCAGTCCAGAAGCAGGCGGTGTCAATGGGGATTTGTTCGTGATCGTGTATTCCAGGCGCGACCCGCGCTTCGAGCGTGCCGGCTCGGACCTGCTCAGGCTGGAAACCATCCCGCTCACCGATGCCGTGCTTGGCGCAACGCTGGACGTGCCGACCCTCGACGGCTCGGTCAGCGTGACCGTGCCGCCCGGCACCCAGCCGGACGCCGTACTGCGGGTGAAAGGAAAAGGCCTGCCTGCATTCGGCGGCGCGCATCACGGCGATCTCTACCTGCGCATCGGGGTGCGCGTGCCGGAGCGCCTGTCCCGCCAGGAGCGCGAGTTGTATGAACAACTGCGTGCACTTGGCGGAAAACCCCATTAGCCGTAATAATTGGAGAAGACGCTTCAGGAAATCAGGAGTTCACAAACTGATTTTGTGCGCCTTGATGCCACGTTCATCGACGCGCCCCGTCAGCACGTTCGTGGAGACGGCATCCCGGTCGTATGCCATTTCAAGCATAGGGGTATGGCACGGGCCGAAATGGGCAGACATCACGCGACCATCTCCCCCAGTTCAGACTCCAAGCAGGCTGTCAGATAGCAACAAAAAAAGGGCGCTATAGCGCCCTTTTTTTGTCTGTTGCCCTCCATCGGGCAGCATCGCCTTGCCTGATGTTATCAGTAAGCGCGACGGCGGGGTGCAGGGGCACCACGTCCTTCGATGTGACGGAAGGTGATGCGTCCGTTGCTGATGTCGTAGGGTGAAAGTTCGAGGGTGATCTTGTCGCCCGCGATGATACGGATATGGTTCTTGCGCATCTTGCCGGCCGTATAGGCAACCAGCTTGTGACCATTTTCGAGGGTAACGCGAAAACGCGAATCAGGCAGCACTTCGTCTACCACGCCATTCATTTCGATGAGTTCTTCTTTCGCCAAGTTTATGTCTCCAGAGAAAGGTAGTAATAAGAAAAGCCCGGGGATGCCGGGCTTTTCCGGTGAGATTGATTTCTCAATCCCATATGCGCTGTCTTTTATTCAGCAGCACGGATGTTTGAGGCTTGCATCCCTTTGGGGCCATTCGTGGGGTCGAAGCTCACGCGCTGGTTTTCCTGCAGGGTCTTGAAACCTTGTCCCTGAATTGCCGAAAAGTGCACGAAAAGATCGTCGCCGCCGCCATCAGGGGTTACGAATCCAAAGCCTTTTGCATCGTTGAACCATTTGACTGTACCTGTTGCCATGTCTTGATATCCTTAAAAAAACAAAAATTAAAAAAAGGGGAATGCCCTTGAGGGCGATAACCAAGACTAGCGGGATGATGAAGGAGAAATACCTGAGAACTCAGGGCACTGAATCAAACAACAACGACACGACTTGAAGATCGCAGGCAGGACTATGCACCTATTTGTCAAGATAAGCAAATATATATTCCGGCAGATCATGAAAAAGGGCGCCGCAGCGCCCTTTTTCAATGCTGCACGGAGTTACATCGTCACCCACAACTCGTTCAGGCGGCGCACAAAGGTGGCCGGGTCTTCCAGTTGACCGCCTTCGGCAAGCAATGCCTGGTCGAACAGGATGTGGCTCCAGTCGCCGAATTTGTCGCTGTCGGCCTGGCCCTTCAGGCGCTGCACCAAGGCGTGCTTGGGGTTGATTTCCAGAATCGGCTTGGACATCGGCACATTCTGACCGGCCGCTTTCAGGAGACGCTCCAGGTTGCCGCTCATATCGTGCTCGCCCGCCACCAGGCAGGCCGGCGATGAAGTGAGGCGGTGCGTGACGCGCACTTCCTTGACCTTGTCGGCCAGGCTTTCCTTGATCTTATCGGCCAGGCCCTTGAAGGCGTCGGCTTCCTGCTCCTGTTCCTTCTTCTCTTCCTCGCCGGCCAGCTTGTCGAGATCGAGGTCGCCCTTGGCCACGGATTGCAGCTTCTTGCCCTCGAATTCGGTGAGGTGGGAAATCATCCACTCGTCCACGCGGTCCGACAGCAGCAGCACCTCCACTCCCTTGGCGCGGAAGAACTCCAAATGCGGGCTGTTCTTGGCGGCGGCGAAGGTGTCGGCGGTAACGTAGTAGATCTTGTCCTGGCCTTCCTTCATGCGGCCGATGTAGTCAGCCAGGGAAACCGTCTGGTCTTCCGTATCGGTGTGCGTGGAAGCAAAGCGCACCAGCTTGGCGATGCGCTCCTTGTTGGCCAAGTCCTCGCCCACGCCTTCCTTGATGACGCGGCCGAATTCTTTCCAGAAGGTAGCGTATTTCTCGGGCTGGTTCTCGGCCAGATCGTCCAGCATGCCCAGCACCTTCTTCACCGAACCGCCGCGAATCGCCTCGATATCCTTGCTTTCCTGCAGGATCTCGCGCGATACGTTGAGCGGCAGGTTGTTTGAATCGATCACCCCGCGCACAAAGCGCATGTAGTAGGGCATGAGCTGCTTGGCATCGTCCATGATGAACACGCGGCGCACATACAGCTTGATGCCGTGGCGCTGCTCGCGGTCCCACAGGTCGAACGGGGCGCGCGCCGGGATGTAGAGCAGCTGGGTGTATTCCTGGCGGCCTTCCACCTTGGCGTGGACATGCGCCAGCGGCGGCTCGAAGTCGTGCGCCACGTGCTTGTAGAATTCGTCGTACTGCTCCTGGGTGATTTCGCTCTTGGGGCGCGCCCACAGTGCGGAAGCCTGGTTGACGGCTTCCAGTTCGTCCTTGACCACCTGTTCCTTCTTCTCGTCGTCCCACTCTTCCTTGTTCATCATGATGGGCAGGGTGATATGGTCGGAATACTTGCGGATGATGGATTTCAACTGCCAGCTGGAAAGCAGTTCGTCCTCGCCCTCGCGCAGGTGCAGCGTCACCTCGGTGCCGCGGCCGGGCTTGTCCACGGTTTCGAGCGTGTAGTCGCCCTCGCCCGCCGATTCCCACTTCACGCCGTGCTCTGCCGTCAGGCCTGCGCGGCGGGTGACCAGGGTCACCCTGTCGGCGACGATGAAGGCGGAATAGAAGCCCACGCCGAACTGGCCGATCAGATGGGCATCACGGGCCTGGTCGCCGGTGAGCGCCTCGAAGAACTGGCGCGTGCCGGACTTGGCGATGGTGCCGATGTGCTCGATCACTTCCTGGCGGTTCATGCCGATGCCGTTGTCGGAAATGGTGACGGTGCGTGCAGCCTTGTCGAAGCTCACGCGGATTTTCAGATCGGGATCGGTTTCCCACAGCGCGTCGTCGGAAAGCGCCTCGAAGCGCAGCTTGTCCGACGCATCGGAGGCGTTGGAAATCAGCTCGCGCAGGAAAATCTCCTTGTTGCTGTACAAGGAGTGAATCATCAGCTTCAGCAGTTGCTTGACTTCGGCCTGAAAGCCCAGGGTTTCCTTATGTGCTTCAACGGTCATGGTGCTCGTTCTCCAGTTGATGATAAAAACTGGAGATTAGATGGGAACGAATTAACCTCGTTTCAAGAGGGGTCGATAGCGTTCCCGTACAAGCATGTCTTAGTTCGCCGGGCCTTCCTCCGGGCCGAAGCATTTCAGGTAGTCGCCACACACCGCGCAGCTGGGGGCGCGACAGGCGCGAACACCGGAGCGGTCGCAGAGCTGCTTGTAGAAAAACTTCTTCCACTTCATGTTGCCGCTATTGCGGGCAAACAGCACCGGGAAATACGCCTCCAGCAAGCCGGACAGGATCTGCCGGTTGGGCAGCCCCATGTCCTGGTAGAGGTGGTCGTTGCCCATGCAGGCGGTGGCGATGGCGAACGCCAGCCACTCCGATTCCTTGTCCGGGCTGCTGCGATACTCCAGCAGAAGATCGAGCAGATCGCCGAACTCCTCGCCGCGCATGGCCTCGCAGCCTGGTGCAGCGGGTCCGCTTGGCAGCGCCATGCCGGCATTCTGCAGGGCGCCCGGGAAATAGCTTTCCATCAGGCTTTCGAAGCTGTCTTCCGCCAGGCCAAGTATTTCCATGGTTTCCAGGCTGTGGTTGCGACGCGAGGTGTGAATCACCCCGGCGAAGGCCTGGGTCAGGTGGTCGGCCGGGTTTCTGGCATGGGCCATCAGCCATTCGTAGCTCAGGATTTCCATCTCGTTCTCCTTTTCAGGCCGGCATGGCCTCATGGGTGTAACACTTCTTGGGACATATCCTGGCGCAGGCCTCGCAGCCGACGCAGTTCGACTCGTTGGCGACGGTCATGACCTTCTTTTCATACTCGTCGTCATCGTCGTCCTCCGCATCCACCGCGATCAACTCGCCTTCATCGTCCATGCCCATCAGTTGCAGCACGTCGCGGCCACACACCTTGAAGCAGCGGCCGCAGCCGATGCACTTGTCCTTGTTGATTTCCTTGACGAACCTGGGTATCCAGCTGCGTCCATCCGGCATCACCACACTTGCAAATGACATGACTACCTCCCTTTACTTGAGTCTGGCACGTGCCTCGGTCAGCGCCCTATAGGCGGCGAAGGTGCGCTCAGCCACCTCGGGTATTTTTTCCCAGCCGGTGGGCAGGTCCTCGGACAGGTCGTGCAGGTCCATCTTGAGCTGGGTGGCCTGGGCGTTGAGCTTCTTCACCTGCGCTTTCAGTGCTTCGATATCTTCCATGGTCTTGTTCCAAAATATAAAATCATTCACCACAAAGGCCGCAAGGTAACGCAAAGGGTTGAACACGGATTTGTTTTTCCTTGGCGAACCTTCGTGTCCCTTGCGGTGATAAATTCGATTGCCCGGTCCTCAACTGTAATTCGCCACATCGGGAAATTTCTTCACCATCTCCACTCCGCCGCTGACGAACTTGTCGCCCTCCTCCGCCAGTTTTGCCAGCGTGAGGAAACCGAAGCGGTGCACGTCGCGCAACTGCTTGTTGACCGCCACCAGGCGCCCGGCGAGAAGCACCATGCGGCCGAAGCCTTCGTGCGACATTTTCATCATGGGCGAAACCATCACCCCGGTCTGGCGCTCGATGGCCAGCCCCACGGCGTTGTAGAACAGCTCCAGGCGCCACAGGGTTTCCGGGTCGGGATCGCCGATGATGGGAATTTCCTTGCGCTTCTCCTTGTCGATCACGTAGGGCGCCAGCAATTCCTCGTCGGACTTGCCTTCCCATGCGCCGTAGGCATCCTGGGCGCGCCACTGCTTGATCAGCTCCACCAGGAAAGGGGAGGACTTCAGGTCGAACTTTTCCATTACTTCAGACATGGCACTCAATCTCCTCATCACTATCGAAATCCAGCTTGCGTTCCTGCCCCTTCATCATGACCTTGCGCAGCCACGGCGGCGGAGTGCCCTGCAGCACCTTCTGCAGTTTGTCGAGGATGACGGTGATCAGTTCGGGCTCCGGCACCTTGACCGGATGCACCCTGGCATTGACCACCTTGGCGGCTGCCGAGCCGCCGATGGCGGCCACGTAGAGGATGGCGCAGTCGCGCACGGCGTCGATCTTGGGGGCGAGCTTGTCTTCGTTGCCGTCTTCCTTGAGATCGCCGTCGAACTGGATGGCTTCCACGAACTGGTAGCCTTCGGGCGAAATCTCGTAAACGGCGATATTCTTCGCCCAGCCGAAGTGGGCATCGACATGTTTCATGTCCTGGGTGGTGAAAGCGACTTTCATCGGGTGCGCTCCTGGGGGGTGGTTAGTGATGAGTTTCAGCTTGCGCATGATCGCAGGCTGCCGGCATGGAACAGACAAAGCGCGGCGGCGCACTGTCCCCTCCCCCCTGACAAGGGGGGATTGAGGGGGGTTGCGGTAATGGCAGGCATCGCCGGCCTTAACCCCCCCTCCCCCCTTGTCAGGGGGGCGATCATTCGTTTCAGCATGGCAGACTCTCTCTTTCATGCTGCGGCAAGGGCCAGGAATCGGGCTGATTCTCATGCAGGTTGGCGAGAAAAATATTGCCTATTTCAAAAATCAGGTCACGCGTGCCGCGATAGCCCACGGACAGCTTGTGCGCCGCGCCGAGGCGGTCGAACATGGGAATGCCCATGCGCAGGAAAGGGATCTCCAGCCGCTCTGCGGCCTGCCGTCCGTGGGAATGGGTCACCATCAGGTCGCAGCCGGCAGCGCGCTGTTCCAGGTCTTCCAGATCGCCGATCAGGACTTCTTCCGCCGCTATCCGCTCCAGCAGCACCGAGTGGGTGGTGGTCACCGCCGCCTCGATCTCGCAGCCCATTTCGGTCAACAGCGATCCGATCTGCCACAGCAGGTCCGGCTCGGCGCCGATGGCCACCTTTTTGCCGCCGCAGAAAAAATGCGCGTCGAGCATCGCGTCCACCAGCTGACTGCGCTGGCGGCGGTACTTGAGCGGAATTTCGTCCTTGCTCAGTTCGGAGAGGAACTGCAGGAAGTCGTCGTTGGCTTCGAGGCCGGTCAGCCGGTCGAATAGCCGGAACGGCACGCCAGTCTTCTCCTGCAAGGCCTCGGCGGCCCAGCGCATCTGCTCGCCGATGGCGATGGTGACAGCGGAACCGCCCATGGTGCGGATCTTTTCCACGCTCGCGCCGCCCAGGGTGGTGGGCAGGAAGGTTTCCGGGATATGCCCGTCGAGCGATCCGGACAGGTCCGGTGCGATGATGGGATAGAGCCCGAAGGACTCGATGATCTCGCGGATTTCCTCGATGTCTGCCACGGTCATATGGCAGCCGGGCAGTACGTTCACCTGCCATGCGGTTCTTGGCCGGGGCTCGCACAGGGTGGTCACAATGCGCGTCACCGCCTTGCCCCAGCCGTCCTGGAATGCGCCCTGGTAATCCGGGGTGGCGACATAAACCAGTTCGGTTTCATCCAGTTCCGGATGTCTTTTCCTGATCAGCTTGAGATAGCCGTCCACATCCTCGCCCTTGGTCTCGGTCAGGCCGGTGGAACAGATGCCGATCACCTCCGGGTTGGCGCGCTTGTGGATATTGAGGATCGCCTGTTCCAGGTTGTCCAGTCCGCCGAGGATGGTGGTCACCTCGTTCATGGCCGTGGTCTGGAGCGGGATGGTCTCGCGGAAATGGCGCACGAACAGCACCAGCCCGAAGGCGGTGCAGCCCTGTGAGCCGTGCATCAGCGGCATGCACTTGTCCAGGCCGAGGAAGGCCAGTGCCGCGCCGATCGGCGCGCTCATCTTGAGCGGGTTGACGGCGCAGGCTTTCTTGCTGTGGGTTACTGTTGCCATATTTTCACCTTTTCTTTCACCGCAAAGGGCGCCAAGGTGCGCAAGGGAAAACAAAATCGGGTTTCCCTTGCGTTACCTCGCGTCCTTTGCGGTTCATGAATTTTCTTCCCACGGCGCGGGACGCCGCACCTGTGTCCAGACGGGGTTGTAAAGCAACCGGTCGATCTGTTTCATCAGTTCCACCATGCCCTCGTAGCCGGCAAAAGCGTGGTGGCGCTCCTGGTTGATGTCCATCCACGGCGTCTTGGCCTTGAGCGCCACGAACTGGGAGCGGCCGCCGGAGAGCATGATGTCGGCCTCGGAATTCTTGAGGATGCGGTACATCTCGCGCGGCGGAAGATCGTCGAACATGTGCGACTCGTCGCCCATGATTTCCTTGATGCGCGCCTTGTCTTCCCTGGTGGATTTCTTGGTGCTGGTGCCCATCACCTCGATGCCGATTTCCTGGAGAGCCGAGACCACCGACCAGGATTTCACCCCGCCGGTGATGAGCAGCACGCGCTTGCCGGAAAGCCTTGCCCGGTAAGGCTCGATGCGCGCCCAGGCACGTGCCTCCTCGCTCGCGATCAGAGCTTCCGTGCGTGCCAGCAGCTCTTGCGGTGCACCCTGCTGGACCAGCAGCCGGGCGATGTTCCTGAGGGATTCCGAGGTGTCGGAAATACCATAGAAAGAACCCTCGAAATAAGGGATGCCATAACGTTCCTCCATCTTGCGGGCGATATTGATCAGGGCGCGGGAACACACCATCATCGCCGCCCTGGCGCGATGAGACTGGGCCACGTCCGAGTAGCGCGCATCGCCGGAAATATTGGCCAGCACGCGGATGCCAAGCGCATCGAAGAGGGGCTTCACCTGCCACAGCTCTCCGGCCAGGTTGTATTCACCGTAGATATTGATGTCATAGGGGGTGGTGAACTCCGGCTCCTCTGTACCAACCACGTAGTCCAGCAGCGCCTCACCGCCCAGCTTGTTGCCCAGGTTCTTGCTGCCGGCGAAGCCCGGCGCGTTGACCGGGATCACCGGCTTGGCGAATTTGGCGCTTGCCGCCTTGCACACCGCCTCGATGTCGTCGCCTATCATCGCGGTGACGCAGGTCTGGTAGACGAACACCGCGGGCGGGTTGTATTTCTCGATGATTTCGCGGATCGCCCGGAACAGGCGCTTTTCCCCGCCGTACACCACGTCAAGATCGCCGATGTCGGTGGTAAAGCCGGTGCGGTAGAGCTTCGGCCCGCTGGATGCGGCGTGGCGGTTGTCCCAGGAATTACCCTCGCAGGCAATCGGCCCGTGCACCAGATGCGCCACGTCGACGATGGGCTGCAACGCGATCTTGGCGCCGTCGAAGGCGCAACCGCCTGCCGCAGCGCCGGGCGTGAGCTGCTTGGCGCAACCCTTCTTGCGCTCCTTGTCGGACTTGCCCTGGTTGACGTTGCAACCAGGCTCGTCGAACACCGCCTCGACTTTGCTGCTTAGTGCGCTCATGACAAAAATCCCGACAAAAGTTTCTCTTGCCGTGATCTCTGCAATTCCCGTGCCACGCCGCGCAAACCGTGCGCAAAGCGCGTCAATGCTGGATGTGAAGAATTCTCCCAAGACCCTGCCGGGCCGGCTTGTCGGTATTTGTAGCAAATCCGACAAGCCGGACGCACCCGACACCATGCAGCCCTTACTTCCCCTTTGCCCCGGCGCTGAGGCTGATGATCAGCACGCCGGCAAGCACCAGCGAGGAGCCGGTGATTTGCAGCAGGGATACGGTTTCGCCAAGGAATACATGGGCCAGGTAAATGGTGGCTACCGGCCCGATGGAGCCGATCAGCGAGGTATGGCCCGCGCCGATGCGACGAATCGCCGCCGAGAGCAGGAACACCGGCAGCACGGTGGAAAATAGCGCCATGGCAAGTCCCAGTTCATAGACCCGCGACGAGAGATGCAACGATGCCGAGAGCGGGTGCGTGACGGCAAACTGAATCAGGCTGGCGGCGCTGGCCACCACCATGGCATAGGCGGTAAAACGGGTGGCACCGATGCGCGCGATGGCATGCCCGGCGCCAACCAGATAAACCGAATACGACAAGGTACTGGCGAACACCAGCGCCGCGCCCAGCAAAATTCCGCGGCGGCTCATGCCGACATCGTGCAGGAACACCAAAGCAATCCCCGCGTAGCTCAAAGCCAGCGCCACAAGTATCCTGCGCCCGATTGCCTTGCGCGAGATCAGCGCCGACAGGATCACGACCATGGTCGGATAGAGGAACAGGATCAGGCGTTCCAGCCCGGCCGATATGAACTGCAAGCCGAGGAAATCCAGGAAACTGGAGAGGTAATAGCCGATCAGTCCGAGCCCGAGGACGGCCAGCCAGTCGCGTTTTTCCAGCGGGGCGGCCTGCCGGTTCATGCTGGTCCAGACCGCCACCGCCAGAAAGACCGGCACGGAAAACGCCATGCGAAGCGCCAGCAAGGTGACGGCATCCACGCTTTCGACATAGGCCAGCTTGACCAGGATGGCCTTGGCCGAAAATCCGACCGCCGCCAGCAAGGCGCAGGCGACGCCAATGATTGCATTGCGCCTGATTGAACTGCCTTGTGTTGTGCTTGCCATAAAAACCCTTTCGCGGTTGGCGCGGGTCGTCTGGCAGAGGGCAAAGCAATCGCGGTCAGTCCCGCGGTTGCTTCATTACATGGATTAAATCAGAAAAGAATCACCGCAGCAGTGGGAGGGTTCCCATAGCCACAGTCGTGCTTGCTCGAATGAATCGGGAGTGATGTCGTTGGTCGTGAACATGGGTGGACTATAAGGTGGGGCGTGGCGATATGTCAATGTCAGCAGGATGATTGGGCTGGCTGTCGCCGCCCTTGAGCATGAAACTCACCAAGGCCATCCCCCCCTGGCCTCAAACCCCTCCCAACCTCCCCTGACAAGGGAGGATTGAGGGGGATTGCCCTTCCTCCCCTTGAGCCGCCGCCGAGCGGCACAGGCAGGTCATTTTACCTTGCGAACCTTCGCGTCCTTTGCGGTGAAATACCGTTTTTAAGATAATACTAAAGATACGCTTAAATCATAGCCTTCGTAGCGCGCAGCAACTTAGCAGAATGGGGAAGGAGTCCGATTATCGCAGAAGGGGTGCGACTGCCTTGGCTGACTGATCGTCCTACCCGGCAGCGCGCTCTCCATAGCAAAATGCGCTTCACATCTGCCGGAACAAATGCGCATAACTGCGGCTCACCGCGATTTTCTCCGGTCGGTCGCGCAAGGTGAGCGTGGCTTTGCCCAGTAGGTCGTGATGCGCGGAGACGATCTGGCGCACGTTCACCACGGTACCGCGATGCACCTGCCAGAACTGTTGCGGATCGAGTTGCGCGAGCAGTTCCTTGAGCGGCGTGCGTAGCAGCAATTCGGCGTCGCGTGTCAGCAGCAGCGTGTATTTGTCGGCGGACTGAAAGTAACAGGCATCCTCCACCGCCACCATGCGCACCACCTGGCCCGCTTGCGCGCGCAGCCAGCGCAAGGGTTCCGGCGCGGCGGGCGCGGCGAGCAGGCGTTGCAGGCGCTCCAGCAGTTCGCCGGGAGCCGCCGCCCCGTGCCGTTTCAGCCTTTCCACGCAGCGCGCCAGACGCTCGTCGGAGACCGGCTTGAGCAGGTAGTCCACCGCCGCCTGCTCGAAGGCCTGCACCGCGTGGTCGTCGTAGGCAGTGACGAATACCACGCGGCATCCGGTTGGCGCGGCAAGAGCCGCATCCAGGCCGCTTTGCCCCGGCATGCGGATGTCGAGGAAGGCGAAATCCGGCTTGATCTCCACCAGTGCCGCAGCGGTCGCCACGCCGTCGTGCACCACCGTTACGATCTGTAATTCCGGCCACAGGCGCAGCAGCCTGCGCTGCATGTCGTCCGCCAGATGCCGTTCGTCGTCGGCGATGATGGCTTTCATTGCGGCAACTCCAGGGTGGCGGTCGCGCCGCCCTCGCCATTGCCGCGCAGCGTCAGGCGCCCGGCTTCGCCGAACAGGATTGCCAGCCTTGCGCGCACGTTCGCCAGTCCTGCTCCCGCGCCATTTTTATCTTGCAGCCCCACACCGCTGTCGCTGACTTCGATGCGCAAACTCGCGTTTCCGATGTGCGCGCGGATGCCGATCTCGCCGCCGCCCAGTTTCGGTTCGATGCCGTGGCGCACGGCGTTTTCCACCAGCGGTTGCAGCAGCATCGGCGGGAAGGCCGAAAGACGGGCATATTCAGGTACTTGAATATGCCAGTTCAGGCGTTCGCCGAAACGGATTTTCATGATTTGCAGGTAATTTTCCAGCATGTCCAGTTCGTCTCCCAAGGTCGCGCTATCGCTACGCGCACGCGCCAGGGCCACGCGCAGCCAGTCGTTGAGGCGTTCCAGCAGCCGTTTCGCCAAGGCCGGGTCGCCGTCAATCAGGCTGCCGGCGTTGGCCAGGGTGTTGAACAGGAAATGCGGCTCGATCTGCGCTTGCAACAGCTTGAGATGCGCCTCGACCGCGCGTCTTTCGCTCTCGCTCTTGACGAGTTGCCGCTGCTTCACTTCCGCCTCGACGCGTTCGGCCAGGATCAGGGCGATGGCCCCGATGAGGCCGAAGAATAGCCCGGTCACCATCGGTTGCCAAGCAAGCGGGTCGCTCCAGCTGCCAAACCCGGTGATGGCAAAGGCCAGGCTCAGGCCGATTGCCACACTGAAGGGCAGGGAGAGCGCCAGCACCGCCACTCGCTTGATGCCGCCCGGCATCTTTGCAAAAAGCGAAAAGCTGACCAGCAGGACGGACAAGCCGATGCATTGAGAATAGACGAAGAAATGCCATAAGCCGAATTCGGGCCTGAGCATGGCCAGCACGGCGGCGATGGCGGTGTTGAAAACGAGCGTGGCGAACAGGTAGGACAGCGTCTTTTTCATCATGGGCGGATTATCCTTGCACGCTCACGGCAGCGCAATCTTCACCCCCAGCGTTACGCTGCGCTGCAGCAGGGCGGAGAATTCCTGCCGCGCGTTGCCTTGTGGCAGCACTGCCAGCAGGTAGGCGCTGAGCTGTTTGCTCAGGGTCTTCTCGCCGTAAGCGGCGAGTTCGTTGCCGCCGTCGCTCAGGTTGCGTGTGGCCATCAGACGCCAGTAGCCCTTGTCGTCCATCAGATTGCTCTGCAAAACCAAGTGCAGGTAGTCGCGCCCCAGCAGACGCGGCGTCAGTCCCATACCTGGCACACCGCTGGCGGCGTGCTGGAAATAGGCTTCCTCCTGAGCGGTGTTGTAGCCGTGGCCTTCGTGCAGATATTCGGCGGCGAGGGAGTTGCCGCCCTCGAAGCTGTAGGACGCGCCCGCCAGGGCCGTGCTGCGGCGCGGCGCGGGGGACTGTGCGGAGGAGCCGAATTCGCCGTATAGCATCAGCGTATCGCTCACCGTGAGCTGTCCGTGCGCGCCATAAAAGGCGGGCAGGTCCGGTGCACTGGCGGCGACCAGACCATAAGCCCATTCCTCGCCGCGCCGGTCGAACTTCGCCAGCCAGCTGTCGCGCCACGCATCCGGCTGCGCCGCGCCGTAACCGGAACGAAATACGCGCACCAGATTGACGCTGCTTTGCATGTCCGGCGTCCAGGAAAGTTTCAGCGCATCCATGCCGACCAGTTCGCGCATCGGGTCGCTACGTCCATTATCGAAATAGAATGGGCTGGAAGGCGAGCGGAACTGCGCCGGCCCCCAGTTCAACACCTCGCGCCCCGCCGCGAAGTTCCATCCTTCGCCCGCCCTCAGCCGGACTTGCCACTGGCTGAAATACACTTCGTCGCGCTGACCCGAGCCGGAGACGTTACGCGTCGAGACGATAGGGCGCGCCGTCAGTCGCAACGCTTCATTCACGGCCTTGAAGTTGAGGCGCAGTTCCGCAACCTCGCTGCGTTGCACCAGACCGGCGCGGTTGTCCGGATTGAGGATGCTGTCGCCGCGCAAGGCACTGCGGTTGGCGTAGCCATAGAACGTGCCGTCCCACGAGGTGCGCCAGTCGGGTTCGGTGGCCAACACGGACAATGGCGCGAAGCAGAACAGGAAAAACAGGCCAGATCGGAACAAAGCAGCAGTCATGTTACTTTCTTCCACCATCAAGCTGGCGCGCCACGCCGCGCGCGACAATAGGAACAATCAGTCGGTGGAATGGTTTCACCAGTGCGAAATAGACCTTGCCCAGCCTGTTCTTGGTATTGACCAGCGACGATATTGCAAGCGACGCGTTTCCGCCATGGCGAATCAGAAACAACGAAGTCCTGAAATCCAGATGTTTGTCGTCCTCGCCGAGTACAACTTCGCGCTCATCTATATGCAAGATACGGAACACGCCGATCTGCTGGCCGATGTAGTGCGGGGGGGCGAAGCTGCCACGTTCTCCAGTCTTCAAACCAAAGAGGGAAACCACGCGATTCCTAAGCGTCATCAGCCAGTTTACCCAAGCCGGGGCGGCCGAGAAGAATGCCGTGACCAACTCATGCGTCGCAACATCGTTGCGCGCGAGGGACACAGTAAAACAATCCACATAGCCGTAGCGAAGCCGTTCTGCCATCAACACCGAATCTGCCGGCATCTTTTCCATCGCCCCTCCATAACTTCCCATGATTACTGCATCTGTCCCAGGTCGAACTCCGAGGCTGCGATTTTCTTCACTTTCACGTCGCCGAATTCCATCGTGGTCTCGGCACCGGCCAGCGCATCGCGGATCACCATCCGGCTGACGAAAGGGATACGCTTACCCTCGTGCTCGATGGTGTTGCCGTATTCGAAGCGCGCGCTCTTGAGCAGCTTGCCGCTCAGCGAATAAAACTCCGCCTGGAGCCCCACCCCTCTCTTGACCGACACCCAGTAGCGGATGCGGTCGTAAGTGGCGCGTTTGTGCTTCGCGGCAAGATCGAGCACATGGCAAGCCTCGCCGTCCAGCATCTGGGTTCCGTTCAGTTGAGCATCGTAGTCGCCCGCGTAGTTGGTCGCGGCGATGTCGCCGTTGGAGGCCTGGCCACTCATGCGCTGGCGCGGCGAGATGGGTATGGGCTTGGACAGGCCTGGGCGCGTCAGCCACATGTTGCGCTCCACCTGCAACAGCCTGGAGCCCTTGAAGCGCGCGGGTTCGAGCGTTTCCGCCAGGCTTGAGTTGTCCGCCGCCTTGACCGATAGCCGTTGCGGTTCGTCCACGCGCTCGCCGTCGCGCGACTCCAGCCTGATCTCCCAAGCGATACCGCCCAGCCCGCCGCCGCGCGCCTGATCGGAATCTTTCAGGATGGTTTGCGCATCGGGGGCGGCGCAGGCCGGATTGCCCCAGCCCAGCAACCCGAGCGCCAATATGCCAAACAATTTGTTCATGCCGATTCCCTCACACATGACCGAGCGCATCGATGATGTCCTTCCTTGCCGCGCGCCGCGCCGGAAGATAGGCGGCCAGGGTTCCCACCACGCCCATCAACACGAAGGTGAACGCGACGCGCCCGATATCCATGTCCACCAGCAGCGGCACCGCACCGGCACTGTTGGGCGGGACGTAGGAGATGTTGGCCACGTTGATACCCCAGCGCACGCCCAACGTGATGAGCAGTCCAACGATGCAGCCGATCAGCGAGAGCAACATCGACTCTGTGGTGAACAAACGCACTACCCCCCCCTGTTTCAGCCCGATGGCGCGCAACGTCCCGATCTCACGGGTGCGTTCCACCACGGTCATACCCATCGAATTGGCCACACTCATCACCACCACGGTCAACACGATGGAGAAGATGAAGCCGAAGATCATGTCGAACATGCCATGCACCTGGTTGTAAAAATCGGACAGGTCCTGCCAGGTCTGGATCTCGACATCGAATCCGGCACTGTGGAGTTTCGGCAGCAAACGGTCGCGCACCGCTTCGGTCTGACTCACGTCGTCGAGCAGGACGGTCAGGCGATCCGCGCGCCCTTCCGCATCCAGCAAGGTGCGCGCCAGAGCCAGCGAGACGAAGGCGAACTTGTCGTTGCTGCCGGCATTGCCGGTGTTGATGACATGCCCCACCGTGATGTCCAGCGCATTGGCCTGGCCGGTGAGCGTATTCACCAGCATCGCCGCCTGTGCGCCGGCGGAGAGATGCAGCATCTCGACCAGGCCCTCACTCAGCTCCACCACTTCCGGGTGCGCCGGGTCGAGTTGCTTTTTGGAGTTGCCATACAAGCCGCTGTTCTTTTCCTGCTCGCTCTGCAGGTTTTCCTGCTCGCTCTGCAGGTTTTCCTGCATGCGTTCCATCGCCGCCGGTGCTATGCCCTCGGCGATGAAAATGGTGCTGGCGCGACCGTTGCTGATCAGGCCGCTCAAAGCCAGTCTCGGCGCGACCATCTCGACATGCGGCTCATCCTTCAATAGCCTGGCGATGGTCTCGACTTCCTGCGCGGTGAGCAGATAACGCTCCGGGTCGAGCTTGCCGTGCCCGCGCATGCCGCGCTTGCTCAAGGTCAGGTGCCCCAGCATCTCGCCGTGGATGGATTGGCGCGCGAGACCGTCATAGACGTTGTGCGTGTAACCGGCGAACAGCGCAATGGCGGAGAAACCGAAAGCGATGGCGAGCAGT
This sequence comes from Sulfurimicrobium sp., assembly GCA_030652035.1. Classification (GTDB taxonomy): domain Bacteria; phylum Pseudomonadota; class Gammaproteobacteria; order Burkholderiales; family Sulfuricellaceae; genus Sulfurimicrobium. Next base: position 74,624 of record JAUSBJ010000033.1, on the reverse strand, counting down.
GTCACCAGCGAACGGCGGCGGTTGCGCGTGAGTCCGCGCAAAGCCAATTTGAAGATATTATTCATACCATCACCTCATCGCTTTCAATGTTGCCGTCACGCAGCAATATTTTTCTGTCCACATGGTCGAGCAGGCGCGGATCGTGGGTAGTGAATACGAAAGTCACCTTGCGCGCACGGTTCATCTCGCGCATCAGGTCCACCACCATGCGGCTGTTCTCCGAATCCAGATTCGCCGTCGGTTCATCGGCGATAACCAGCTTGGGCTCGACCACCAGCGCGCGGGCAATCGCAACGCGCTGGCGCTGGCCGCCGGAAAGCTTGTCCGGCAATGAGTTCCTGAACCGCTCCAGCCCGACATCCACCAGCGCGGCGGCGGCACGTTCGCGCGCCACGTGTTCCGCCAAGCCATGGATCTGCAAGGGCAGCGTTACGTTCTCCAGCGCGGAAAGCACCGGCACAAGGTTGAAATTCTGGAACACGAAACCGATCTTCCGCGCGCGAAAATCGGTGAGCGCATCGTCCGCCAGCGCCAGCGTATCCTGTTCGTCGAAATGCACCTCGCCCTCGGTCGGCGAGTCAATCAGCCCAACGATGTTCATCAGGGTGGATTTTCCGCTGCCGGAAGGCCCCCATACCGCGAGGAATTCCCCGGCATGGATGTCCAGCGAAATGCCGTGCAGCGCGTCGATGGCCGTCTCGCCCAGCAGGAAGCGGCGGCGCACGTTGCGCAGCACCAGTAACGGCGCCTGTGGTTTCATGGATGCCTCTTTCCAAATGTGAAAGAACGCACTGTAAATAGGCGTTACCGGATTTGGGACCGGAATGCGACGAAGCGCATGAATCGGGGAGCGAGCCGCCCTGAAACGGTCAGGAATTTACCGGGCAGGACTGCCGTTGTTTGTAGCGAATCCTGCAAGCATGCTACAGGCCATGATTGCAAGCGCCATACCAATGTACATACTTATGTAAACATTCGATAGGAGCACGCCATGCTGCACACCAAGGTCTTTAAAGGCGGGAATTCCCAGGCCGTGCGCCTGCCCAAGGACTTCAATTTCGACGTAAGCGAAGTGGAAATTTTCCGCCTTGGCGATGAAATCGTGCTGCGCAAACCGCGCCAAAGCGGCAGCGAGGTATTCGAGGCGCTGGCGCGCATCGAACTGCCGGAGGACTTTCCCGACGACATCGCCGACGCCCCCGCTGAAGCGCGCGAGCGGCTCTGATGCGCTACCTGCTCGACACCAACATCGTCATCCACACCATCAAGCGCCGCCCACCGCGATTGGCGAAGCGCTTGAAATTGCCCCCTTCGACGAAGCGGCCGCCCGCGCCTATGGCCCGCTACGTGCCGGGCTGGAACGCCAAGGCCGCCCAATCGGCGCGCTCGGCACGCTGCTCGCTGCCCATGCCCTGGCCCTCGACGCAATCCTGGTGACCCACAACGTGAGTGAATTCAGCCGGGTGCCGGGTTTGCGGGTGGAAGACTGGTCCGGCGGATTGCCCTGAACCGGAACACATAGGCTGGTTTGAGCGCAACGATACCCATGCCGCAGGCGAGCGCTATCACCTTAAGATACAACGAAGTCGTCTCAAAGCAAGCCCAAGCTATCGAAGATAGTATTGGCAGTTGTTGCCGGATTAAGCCACCCCGAATGCCAGTTTCCCGGTTCAGCCAAGTCACTCCCGAGCTTGCCGAGTATGTGAGGCACATTGGGCATGTATGGGCCAAGCTTGCACCCATACGGCGGCAACACCACCAAAAACATCAAAAACCATAGATGGCTCAAGCAGCATGGCAGGAGCCGGTCCAGAATGCATGTATGTATCTATTTATTGTTTGTCTGGATTCTGCTTAGATAATCCAGTAGCCTGAGGATTCGAGCGCGAGCATACACTTCCACATCATCTATTCCATCAAAGTAGTATTCCGATGCCTCGGCCATCCTGTCAATGTACCTTTTTCCCCAAATCGGCATGTCGCGGCTGCCATGCCCTTTGACTGATTCTCTACCGTCAATGACTGCGTACAAGCGATCATATGGGAATATACCGCCATTATTCTCCGACAATACCGTCAGATCAGATGGGGCAACTTTCAATACCTCGGCCATTTTCCCGTCGCCCTTGCCACTTTGGCCGTGGCAAACAGCGCAATTATTCATGTATTCGCGTTTGCCCGTATCTACCTTTTCTTTATCTGCTGCCAATCCATTCCCGGCAGCCATCAATGACGCGAACGTAGCGACTATGGCACCTACGGTTTTTGCATTCATTTTATCTCTCCTCAAGAAAGTTACCGAACACAGGATGCTTTGCAAATCGAGCATATGCCTCATCACTGCTCAAATCAAGCAATTGAATTGAGCCCATTCATCATGCATTCATGGTTGGTATGATTGCTTGCAACAGATGGACGCATCATTTCAAAATGCAAAAGAAAGCGCTGTAAACAGGCGTTACCGGATTGGGGACCGGAATGCGACGAAACGCATGAATCGGGGCGCGAGCCGCCCTGAAACGGTCAGGAATTTACCGGGCAGGACTGCCATTATTTGTAGCGAATCCGGCAAGGCTGCCGGAGGTTTTCATGCTTGTTCAAAAGGATGGCCGAGGGGGTTGCCGGGCGCAAGGTTTGCGGATGGAAGACCGACGTGCCGGAACCCGCCTAGAAATTCAGGGTGGCGGTCAACCATCCACGCCGCGCGAACGGAACATTTGCAATCTCATTGATCACACCATATTTCGTGTAATTGTCTTGAGTCGCGTTTTGCACCACCATCGCCAATTCAACATTGCGCCCCCGGTCAAGCCTGAAGGTTCTCGCAAGCCGCAAATCGAGCCTGCGCATGGTGCTTTCACGCGCCACGTCCGCACTGACATTGGCCACACGCACGGGATTCCGCCAATAATAGCCGGCGCTGAACTGCCAATTCCCGGCAAATCGATGTGACAACAGGAGGCTGGCGCTATCCGCCGGGACGATTTGCGAGAACTGGCCGAGGAGTTCGGTTTGGTACAAGCGCCTTATGCGATCGCCAACCGAGGAATAGCCAACCGGATCATATGGATCAGGGATGGAACTGAAATACTGCGTAGGGTAACTGGCAAAACCGACTGACGCATGCTGATGCGCGTAATTGGCCAACAAAAAGCTGCGGTTTTCATTCCAGCGGTACTTGAGCGTTGCTTCCACCCCCCGGTACTCGGCGGAAAACAGATTCTTGAAACTATCCGCGGAAGTCAGCATGGGATATTTATCGACAGAGATCATGTTCGTCACCTGGTCGACATATGCCCGCGCATCAACGGTAATGCCCAGCGAATGGAATACGCCCAGATAACCCAGCTCTTTCGAGATGATTCTTTCCGGTGTCAGCGGCGCCACCGGTTGCACATAGGCGCTGCCCATCAGCGTATTCTGTGCATCCATATAGACCTCACCCATCGCTGGACTGCGCGTGGCGGTAGAAATTGCTGCGCGCACCGTATGTTGTGGAGTGACATGGTAGTTTAGCGAAGCGCGAGGCGAATTGTTGTTGTTGCCCATTCCGTTGTCTTCGAACATCGAACCGACATTCAGAACCGTCTTCCCGGTGATGCGCCATTCGTCGTGCGCAAATACCTGCCACGAGCTCAGAGCATAGGGGCGCCCCAAATACAGGGGGTAGTCGGCATAATCGCTTCGAACCCTTCCTCCCCACACCAGGCGATTGGTTTTGCTTGTTTGCAGCGTATTCTGCAACTCCAGTTCATTGCGCTGGCTATATACTTCCTGCCGGACAAAGCCCTGTACGATGGGCACGGCGGTATGACCCTGACATATTTTCGAATCAATGCACAGCTCGGGATCCAATGAACTGCGAGTGGTGTAGGAATATGTCAGCTTGCTCTCATCGCCTGCCGGCCATATATGCAGCCAGCTGACTTGCAGGAAATCGCTTTTCGAACCGGTTTCACGGAAAGCATCTTCCGGCCTGCCGGCAACGCCCAGGCCATACACGCCATTGCTGCTGCCCAATTGCACATCGAAACTGTCCGTCGCGTTCGGGTGATAGTTGCCGCGAAAATTGAACAAGCGCGTTGCGTTGTGATCATTCAAGACGGCGTTATCAATTCCCTGATCGGAGCGATAACCCGCTGACAAGCGAAAGTCAAAATACTCACCCGCACTGCCGAATCTGGCTGAAACATCGGAAGCAGCGCCCCCTGTCACCGACACGCTACCGCCCACCTGGCTGAGTGCGTCGCGCGTGATGATGTTGATCACGCCATAAAATGAATTGGTGCCATGTGAAGCCGAAGAGGGGCCGCGCACAACCTCGATGCGTTCAATATCCTCGATCTGAAGCGGAAGATCGGCCCAGTTCACTCCGCCAAAGGGCGGCAAATAGGCACTGCGGCCATCGATCAGTATTTGCATGCGGCGAGAGAATTCATCCGTCGCACCATGACGGGAAACCACCGGGCGATTCGCATCGGCAAAGCCCACGTACATGCCGGGCACCAGACGCATCAACTCAGGCACGGTACGAAATCCCGATGCCTGGATCATTTCCCTATCGATGACAGACATTGCACTGGGCGATTCCGACAGGGGTTGAGACAGGCGAGACGCGGTCAGCACAATGGGGAATTCTTGAAAATAAGACGCCACGGAAGCATTTTTTCCCTCGGCCTGAGCGGACAGCGGCCACAGAAAAAAGGTCGAGGCCAAAATCAAGATAAATGGCGGAGCCACGTTATCCATAACGGGCGCTTTGTCAGCCCGTGCAAAAAAAAGGCCAGACGACTGTGCCCGGAAAACCTTCTCTGTACTCATTTTTATCCGTTTTCAGAGGTTTGGGCGAGGAGCAATATAACCGTATTGCAAATAACTTTCAATTCCTGCCGACTGCGTGCGGATTCATCTTTCCGGTCGCTCCGACGCCTTGTAGTTGCTGAAATGCCCCTCGCGGGCGGCTTGGGAACGTGCCTGAGAAACAAGACCTGGAGTCTGGCCCGGAGCCGCTGGCCGCGACAGCAGTTTTTCCAGTTGCCGGCTGCCGCACGCTGGACAAGACGGGATGCTGGATGACCTCAGCAGAAATTCAAAGGTTTTGTCGCAATCCTTGCAACGGTAATCGTAGATCGGCATAAGTCCTCCATGATTGTCAGGAAAATTACTTTCCTGAATCAGCTAGCAAGAACGATTCCAGACATGGCATATATGGCTTAATCGCCGCCTCTGCGGCACGCTTGCTTGAAAGGGGCCTGCCAGTTCCGGGATGATCGGGTTAGCAGGGGCGGGGCGGGAATACCGGTATGACATGTGCTAAACTAGAGCACGCCATCGCGTTGCGTTGAGTCAATCCGTAATTTCATCAGGCCGCTTCGTAGGCATAGCAGGCAAAACAAGGGTTTTTAAAGGTTTAAGGCTGGGCAATGGACGAAAAAACACTCGACGATCCCGTGCGCTATTCTGCGCACAGCCATTCACACCGATCGAACTCGGACCTTCACAGAGTGAGCCGCAGACTGCTGCTGACGATCGCCCTTTCCATTTCCCTGCTGGTGCTGCTTCTGGTAATTATATTCTCCGTCGTGCGTATCAACGGCCTTGTCAGGGAAAACGACGTGCTGCAAACCGAGCTCGAAAAAACCCGGCAGGAGTTGAGCCAGGCAGCGCCTGAACTGGAGCGGACCAGGAAGATTGTTTCGGAGATGGCGAAGGGGCGGCTTCCGCATCTGAGCGACCTGGTGCCGGACAAGGTGATCAAGATCGATGGCTCCTACCTCAAGAACATCGTCTTCACGGTACTGAATAAAAACGGCTCGAAGAACTACGAATACAAGCTGGTGATGGAAAACAGCACGCCCAGAACGGTCCATCCAGAGGTCAGAATATTTATATTTGACCGCTACGGCGTCCAGATCGGCAGCGCCGATGTTCCTGGCCGGGTGGACATTGCTCCCGGCGAAAGCCGTTCCCAGTCAGCCGAGATCGACCGTTTTATCGACGAAGAGCCGCATTATTTTTACATCTCCTCATCGCCTGCCGACAAGCCAACCGGGTTCATCCCATAACCCCTGCCCTTCGCCGCTTCGCTGCCTTCGGTTCGGACGCGGCTCACCTGGAAGCCATGACTACGGCTTTCCTCCCCACGGCATGACGGGCACCGTGGATATGCTGTTCGCGGGCGCCCCTTCGATCAGCTTGCGGCTGATGGCCACATAGACCAGGGTTCGGTTCGCCTCGTCCCACATGCGTATGATGCGAGTTTCCTTGAAGAGGATGGACGTGTCCTCGGTAAAAACGGTTTCTTCCCTGGGCATTTTGGCTGGCAGGGCAATCGGTCCGGTCTGGCGGCAAGCCAGGGAAAATTGCGACGGGTCCTGTGCCAGCCCCAGCGCACCAGACACACCCCCCGTCCTGGCCTGGCTGACATGACAGGTGACGCCCGTCACCCTGGGGTCGTGAAATGCTTCGACACACACCTTGTGGTTGGCGCCGATGAGTTTCCACGAGGTGGTGACACAGCCGACGTTGTCGGCGTTAGCGGGAATAGAGGCCAGCAGCAGGGTGGTGGCGAGAATACGTGAGGTCACGTTCATGTTCATTACTCCGGCTCTCTTCGTACCGTCATCATTCCAGGCAAGGGATTATTGCCGCGCGAGGCAACGATGCGGCATCCAGTCAGGTCAGCAGCGGGTGCATCCAGACGAACAGGACCTGGTCCTGGGATTCGGCGAGCCGGGCCAGTGCGGCAAGCTCTTCGACCAGGGACTGAACCTCTTCGAGGGGCCAGTTATTCAACTCGAATTCCTCGGTGGCGGCCAGCTCCTCTCCCACGATCTCAAGCGCGTCCTCTTCGAGGCCGGCAAGCTTTTCCATCATCACATCCGGAATTCGCAGAACGATGGGCCCCTCGTCGCCAGCCACGTAAACCGGCTCGTAGGCATAGAAGGCGTCCTCCAGCCCTTCTCCGGTCAGGAGGCAGTGCAGCGTGACGATTTTAGCCGTATCGATATCTCTTGCCTCGATGCCGCTCCACTCGGCGACAGGATGCTGCGACTCCCCGACGGCCTCGACATCGTCCTCGTCCGCGCTGACGATATTTACCAGAATACTCATTGCTTGCTCTCTTGCCTGGATGAACCCGGAATCCCATCAGGCGGCTCTGCGAACCTGCGCTCGCGCCCTGATGGATTTTCCGGGTTGGGAAACAGCAAATATTACCTTCTTCTGCTCATGTTCGTAAGGCAGATTATCGTCACCTTTCTTGTGGCGCCTGAACTGAGCATGCTTCAAGTTCGGCCAATTCTGCGGCGCTGAATACCCGCGAACGGGTGTGAAAGGCCTTGCCTTCAGGCCCTTCCAGCGAGAAGGTGCCGCCGTTTCCTTCGATCACGTCGATGATCAGTTGCGTGTGTTTCCAGTACTCGTATTGCGACTTTCCGATATAGAAAGGGCAGCCGCCGATTTCACCCAGCAGCACGTCGCCGGCACCGGTGGTGATTTCGCCCGGGAGCAAGCAATTGGCCGCGCTGTTATCGCAACACCCACCGGATTGATGGAACATCAGGGCGCCGTGTTTTTTCTTCAGAAACTCGATCAATTCCAGGGCTGCATTCGTGGCAATGACTTTTTCAACCATGGTTTCCTCCAAAAGAAGGGGCGGTTGCCCGCCCCTGTAATTTTCACATCTAAAAAGCAAAGCACTTCCGCCTAGAAAAAACCCAGCTTTTTCGGGCTGTAACTGACCAGCAGGTTCTTGGTCTGCTGGTAGTGATCGAGCATCACCTTGTGCGTTTCACGACCGATTCCGGATTCCTTGTAACCGCCAAAGGTGGCGTGTGCGGGATAGGCATGGTAGCAGTTGGTCCACACGCGGCCAGCCTTGATGGCGCGGCCCATGCGGTAGGCGGTATTGCCATCGCGCGTCCAGACGCCGGCACCCAGGCCATAGAGCGAGTCGTTGGCGATTGCAAGAGCCTCCGCTTCGGTTTTGAAGGTGGTTACGGCGAGCACCGGCCCGAAGATTTCTTCCTGGAAAATACGCATCTTGTTGTGGCCTTTGAACAGGGTAGGCTGGATGTAATAGCCATCGGCCAGATCGCCTTCCAGCACAGCGCGTTCGCCGCCGATCAGCAACTCGGCGCCTTCCTGCTTGCCAAGATCAAGATAGGACATGATCTTGGTCATCTGCTCCCTGGAGGCCTGGGCACCCATCATGGTGTCGGTATCGAGCGGGTTGGCCTGCTTGATTGCCTTGACCCGTTCAAGGACGCGCGCCATGAACTTGTCGTAAATGGATTCCTGGATCAGCGCACGCGAAGGGCAGGTGCACACTTCACCCTGGTTGAAAGCAAAAAGCACCAGGCCTTCGATGGCCTTGTCGAAGAAGTCGTCGTCGGCATCGGCGATATCGGCAAAGAAAATATTGGGTGATTTTCCGCCCAGTTCCAGCGTCGCCGGAATCAGGTTGTTGGCCGCAGCCTGGGCGATGACCCGACCGGTGGAGGTGGAGCCGGTGAAAGCGATCTTGGCGATGCGCTTGCTGGTGGCAAGCGGCATGCCGGCTTCACGGCCATAACCGTTGACGATGTTGAGCACGCCGGGCGGGAGCAGATCGGCAATCAGTTCGGCCATGACCAGGATGCTGATCGGGGTCGATTCGGCGGGCTTCAGGACCACGCAATTGCCGGCGACGATTGCCGGAGCCAGTTTCCAGGCCGCCATCAGGATAGGGAAATTCCACGGAATAATCTGGCCGACCACGCCCAGCGGCTCGTGGAAGTGATAGGCGACGGTGTTTTCATCGAGATCGCTGAGCGCGCCTTCCTGGGCGCGCATGCAACCGGCGAAGTAGCGGAAATGGTCGATGGCGAGCGGGATGTCCGCATTCAGCGTTTCGCGGATTGGCTTGCCGTTGTCGACGGTTTCGGCATAGGCCAGCAGCTCCAGATTCTGCTCCATGCGATCTGCGATCCTCAGGAGGACGTTTGAGCGATCGGCGGGGGCGGTGCGTCCCCATTGGTCGGCGGCGGCATGGGCGGCATCCAGCGCCAGCTCGATATCTTCGGCACCCGAACGGGCCGCTTTAGTGTAGACCTTGCCGGTAATCGGTGTAATGACGTCGAAGTACTCGCCGTTGACTGGCGACACCCACTTGCCGCCGATGTAGTTGTCGTATTGTGCCTTGAACTGGACTTTGGCGCCGGCGGTGCCGGGTGCGGCATAAATCATGAATGTCTCCTCGCTATTGTGGATAAATTGTCAAAAACCCGTGCGGGCCAGACCAATCAGTAACTCAGCACAAAATGTGCCCACACCGCAGCCGGCTACAAGCCATTGAAACCTAGACATTCGTGATCGCATACAAGCTCCAAGGTGTCACGCCTTGAACTGCGCCAATGCGTGGCACTGTCACGAAATGACACAGCTTTTCCGCTTATCCCGACTTGATCTTGCGCTGCGCATATGAATCCCTATACTCGCAGAAGACAGGACGCCTCCCGGCGGCACCGAAACATTGGAGATGAAACCATGGCACCAGTAGGAACAGGCCCCTCTGCCCTGCGTCATGCCAGACGCATGCTGCTCGAACGCGGCGAATTGCCGGGCGGCCTGATCGACGATCTTGTGGCACGCTCGTGGCGGCGCAGCTTCGATACAGGACTGGCGCCGATTGGACGGCTCGGCGAAACGCCGCATCTTTCCGCCATCGAACTTGACCGCGCCGCCGAACGCCAGCAGGAGCTAATCGCCCACGCCCGTCCGGTGATGGAATATCTGCACGGGCAGATACGCGGTTCGGGCTGCATGGCGATCCTCGCGGACGAACGCGGCGTGCTGCTACAAGCTCTTGGAGACGTCGACTTTCTGTCGCGCGCGGAACGCGTGGCGCTTGCGCCGGGTGCCTCCTGGCTCGAACGTTATCGCGGCACCAATGCCATCGGCACGGCGCTGGCCGAGGGCATGCCGGTCGTGATCCATGGCGCCGAGCATTATCTCGAACGCAACGCCTTCCTCACCTGTGCGGCCGCGCCGGTAGCCGCGCCGGATGGACGCCTGCTTGGCGTGCTCAACATATCGGGCGAACAGCACAGCCGCCACCCCCATACCTTCAGCATGGTGCGCGCGGCGGCGCAAATGGTCGAGAACCGGCTGTTCGACGCACGCCACGGCGACAGCGTCCGCCTTCGCTTCCATACGCTCGCCGAGGGCATCGGCACCGTGGCGGAGGGCGTCGTGGCGCTTTCTGAGGATGGCTGGATCGTTGGCGCCAACCAGGCGGGGCTGGCACTGCTTGGCTTGAGCACCGCCGATCTTGGCGCAACTCCGCTCGAACGCGTGCTCGATATGCGCCTGGCCGACCTGATCGACTGGGGCCGCCAGCATCCCTGCCAACTGCGACTGGTCAATCGGCGGCAGAGCGGGAGACTGTTCGTACGCGTCGAATCGGCACAACGCCCGCTTCCCATCGCACCAGCCAGAAAGAGCCTCTCCCCGACTCCAGACAAACTCGCCATGCTCGACACTGGCGATGCGCGCATGCAGGCTGCCATCGAGCGGGCACGCAAAGTGTTAGGCAAACCGATCCCGCTGCTGCTGCTCGGCGAATCGGGTGTCGGCAAGGGGCTCTTCGTCCGCGCCATGCACGAATCAGGTCCGCGCCGCAACAAGCCACTCATCACGGTGAATTGCGCCGCCCTGCCGGAAACCCTGATCGAGGCCGAACTCTTCGGTTATGTTCCCGGCGCATTTACCGGTGCTCGCCGCGAGGGGTCGCCCGGCCGCATCCGCGAGGCCAACGGCGGCACATTATTCCTCGATGAAATCGGCGACATGCCGCTGGCAATGCAAGCACGCCTACTGTGCGTATTGCATGAGCGGCAGGTAATACCGCTTGGCGGCGGCCAGTCGATAGCAGTGGACTTCGCACTGATTTGCGCGACGCACAGAAACCTGAAAGCCGAAATGGAGGCCGGTCGATTCCGCCCCGACCTCTACTACCGGATCAACGGCATGACACTGGCGCTACCCGCCCTGCGCGAGCGCAGCGATTTTTCCGTCCTCGTTGCACGGCTGATCGAGGAGTCGGCGCCGGGAAGAGCGCTTGCCCTGGATGCCTCGCTGGTGCCACGCTTCGCCGACCATCCCTGGCCCGGCAATCTGCGCCAGCTTTGCAATGCCATCCGCACGGCTTGCGCGCTGCTCGACGCAGGTGAAACGCTGATCACATGGCGTCATCTGCCCGACGATCTGATCGAGGAACTGCGCAGCCAGATGCCTCGCCAATGCGCGTTGGAAACACCGCCTTCGGAGAATCTGCGGGCTTTGTCCGAGTCGATGATCGAGCATGCTGTCAGATTGACAGGAGGAAACATGTCAGAAGCCGCCCGGCGCCTCGGGATCAGCCGAAACACCCTGTACCGGCGGCTCAAGCGCGGCAAAGCACCAGAACGTGCCCGCCAAATAACGTAAAAATCCAGGTATTGATAAAAAACAACACCCCGAACAGGCGATAGATCTTGCTGTAGATGGCAGATTGTCAATGAAGTCTGCCAGAGCGAGGCGATGAACTGGCGGCAGCTTGCCTCAGCCGTTGGCTGGGGCTTGATGAATGTCAGATGCATTCAGACCGGCAGCGCCACATACCTGGTTGCGCCCGGAATTTTTGGCCTTGTAAAGCGCGTCGTCGGCCGATTTGACCAGGGCAACCTCCGTATTGCCATGCTCCGGGTAGCCGGCCACGCCGATGCTGACAGTGACGTCGAGGCTCATGCCGCCGCCAATGGTAAAGGGTTCCGAACAGATATGGCGGCGCAGCTGTTCGGCGGCAACCAGAGCACTCTTGTAGGGAGTTTCAGTCAGGATGATGGCGAATTCCTCGCCGCCATAGCGAGCGGCATGATCGCTGGGGCGAATATGATCCCTGATGCGGCTGCCGAGCGAACGCAGCACCTCGTCACCTGCGAGGTGTCCATGGGTGTCGTTAATCTGCTTGAAGTGATCGATATCCAGCATAAGCAGCGCATTCTGGCGGCCATATCGGCGTTCGCGCACCATTTCCTCAGTCAGCAGGCGGTTGAATTCGCGCACGTTGTAAAGACCGGTGAGGAAGTCGCGGATGCTGATTTCCTTCAGCTTGTCCTGGCTACTCCGAAGTGAGGCGGCCATGGTATTGAGGCAGTGGCCGAGTTCGCCAAATTCATCGTGCGAAGTTTCGTCGAGATTCTGGGCCAGGTTGCCGCTAGCGATGAGCTTTGCCAAGGAAATTGCCCGGTGTATGGGTGTGACGACCACCCGGCGCATGACCAGAATGACAGAACCCAGCAGCAAGATACCGATGACGAGGAGAATATAGGTCCAAGTGTCAAAGCGCTGGTGCGCTTCTTCCTTCAGGGTGAGTTGCAATTCGCCTTGAGTGGCGAGCTTTTTGTTGAAATCATGCACCATGTCGGTCAGTAACTGGGATTCCTCTTCCACGCCCATCCCGGCTATGGGTTCGGCTTTCAGCACCCGCCTGGTCTGATCGGCCAGGTCATTGAGATCTCGTGTCAGGAATGGGTAAGCGCTGTCCAGCCAGGGCCGTATGGCGCGAATATCGTCAAGTGAGCGCGCCATGAAACGGTGATTGATTGCTGCGGCTTCCTTGATGGAGTGGGCCACCGCCCAGGAGTAGCGTTGTGACATGAAGCCGAGTTCGAGTGCATCGGCACGCAACTCAGTCAACCTTTCCAGGTTTTGATCTACTTCGGCCACAGCGGCATTGCGATAGACGCCCCAGCCCGCCAGCGCGAGAAAAGCGACCAGACCGGGTAACAGCAGCACCCCGAGCTTGGCGGTAAAGCTCATGTTTCGCCACAACAGATGTTTGAACGGGGATAGAGACATGGCTCGCTACATGGACACGCTTTATACTATCTGGAGAGCGGATAACCGGCAGCTTTCCAGCCGTAGACGCCTTCGCGCATCCAGTAAATATTCTTCCAGCCTTTGCCGATCAGGTTTTCAGCCGCCCGGTAGCTTTTCCAGCCGTTAGGGCCATCGCTGTATATCACTACCTTACCTGTTTTGGGTACTTTGCCGAGATGCTCATCCAGGCGGGTGACAAAAATGTGCCTGGCGGCGGGCAAATGGCTTTCCTCATAATGGCTAGGGCGGCGCACGTCGAGAATGAAAATCGGCTCCTTGCTATCCATCCACTTCATCACCTGAGCCGGCGCAACGATAGTGCCGCCTTCCAGCTTGACAGGCGTCTCAACGTTTTCATCAGCATGAAGCGGCGACATGCCAAACAGAAACACAAATACCAAAATCACAGGATTCAATAGCATTTGCACGGCGATTATCTCTTTATATAAAAAACAAGGAAATTAACCTCAAATAACCAAACTCCACCCGCACTACTAAAGACAGCATGCAGATATCGCATAGCCCTTGTATCCATGATAGGCCTGATATAAGGCTTGATGCAATTCGCGGTGATGATCTCGAACTGGATATGGCCGCGCATCTGAAGGCGTTGTTGAGAGGCCAGCAAATTGCAGTAGCCGCCGACGCACATTGAATCTAAAAAAGTTAACAGCGAAGGGCGCAAAAGAATTTCGTAACTTGGGTAGCGTTCGCAACTTACCCGATGGGCAAGCCTTTTAAATTCATCAAAACCTTGTTTTATTTTGCGAACCAAAGCGTCATTTGCGATGAAATGCGGCTTTCAGAATGAACCTATTTTGGCAGGCTGGTGATTATTTCTCAGTTGTTCCGCCAGGCCATCCCATAAGTCGTGGCGCGCATGGATGGCTTCCTCTGCCGCAGATTTGAGTTGTTCGATGGCCAGTGGATCATCTCCAGCCAGTTCGTTGATGATTTTCCAGGCCGCCGGGCCATGGCTGTCGCCGTCGAGCTCGATATGGCGATTGAGGTAATACACGAACATCGGCGCCTCTTTTTCATCTATATGCCAGTGAGCCAGCAGGCTGCGGAACATGGTGGGGATGACGTTTTCCCGGCCAAAAAAGAAACTGCCCAGTACCTGGCGCACGCTGCCTTTAGTGGCCGTATCCAGCGTACTGCTCACAAAACGACGGATGGCCGGATCTGCGCCCACGGCCGTCAACGCGGCCTCGACCGGAATGCCTGCGCGGACGCGCGCCACGAAATCCTCGACCTGCTCGGTGGAAGCGCCGATTTCCCTCATCGCCAGCAGATACATCTCGTAGTGGCTGAGATGGCCGCCGCCCGGCAAGTCGTCACATTCCTCACCAAGCACGATTTCATTGATCAGCCGGGCCGCCACCGGGTTTGCCGGAGGCACCCATGGCAGGCCTACGCAGGTCAACTGGCGCTGAAGCTGCTTGAGCAGGGACATGAAATCCCACACCGCAAACACGTGCCACGACATGAACAAGCGCAGGCCTTCAATATCCCTGATCGCGGAAAATACGGGGTGGGCTTCGAGTGCGTGGTGTTTGGCGACGATTCCTGAAAACTGTTGCTCAAATGTAAGTGTGGTCATGCTTATTGCCTGAATGGAACGGGAATGCTTCCAGATAGGGGCTGGCCTGAAGAAAAAAAGTTCTCTACTGAACAAATACCGGCTGAATCTGAGCCATGTGCATCACTGACTGGAGGAAGGATTTCTGCTTGGCAGCGGCGGGATGCGGCCGCCAATTTCATTATGGATAACCACCCGGCAGGGCGGTGCGGGACTGAGGTGTGCCGTCGAGGATCAGGCTGATATCAACCCATGGTCATATTGCTTTCAGGGTCCGGACCACTCTGGCGCCCGAATCGCCGCGGGGGGTTTATGCAGATAGGTGGAATATAGTCCTAGTGCGCCGCCGCGAATTGCCCTACACCCCAAAAACCGCACACGCCACCCTGCCCAACTGGGATTTCCAGGGCAAATCCCTCAAAAGCCCGTTTTTTTGCTGACCACATGGCAGCGTACGCAGTTTTCGAATGACACAATGGGAAAGGCAACCTTGCCATGGCATTTGCCGCAATACTCGCCCTCCAGGATGGCCTTCATCTTGATGTCATTGGCGCCGATCTTCGGGACGAACGGCTTAGGATGGCAGCTGGAGCAATTTACCCAGTAGGTATGCATGCCGTGTGGGAACAGCACGTCTGCCATAAAGTGGTTTTTCACCTGCATCACGATCAATCTTTTAAAATGCTCGCTGTCCAGGCCGCCCAATAATCCCGTGAAATCATCCTTCGACTCGACAAGGCCCGCCCTTACGAATGAATCCGCGACATTGGTGGATTTGGGGCCGTAAATATCGTCCCTGGGTTTGATCATCCCTTCGGCCACGGCCTTGACCCAGTGGACGATGCCGTTTTTGTCCCGGGGCAAGGCGGCCAGGGCGGGAGGAGCTGGCAGATTGGCGGAACTGATAATCTGGGACAGGTTGAAGTCCCGCCGTAACGCCCTGATGAAATCTTCCTGGGGAGCATTGCAATTCGACCGAAGAGCCGCTTTGCAATCGCTTCGGGTACTCGGGTCCCAGTCCAGATTCGCCGAAAAACCGTCGTCCAGTTTCACTTCGTCGGCGGAATGGCTGAGGCAGGGCATTCCCGCCAGCCCCAACAAGATCGCCAACGGCGCAAAACGAACCGTGTAGCGCCATCGGCAATGCTTCATATCACTTCTTGCCGACAGCGGCTTTTTCCTGGGAATGGCAACGCGCGCAATCAGTCAGCGGGAAAGCCACCTTGCTGTGGCATGCGCCACACCACTTGCCCTCGCCAATCCCCTTCATATCCATCTTGGTCGTACCCTTGGCCATTTCAAAAAACTTGGGATGGCAGGTGTCGCAATTAAACCAGTAGTTGTGAACGCGATGGGTGAACAGGACATCCTTGACAAAGTCGCCCTTGGACGTGATCACGACATCGAGATCCAATGCCGGAGCCTCTACTGCCGCCGGATCGAGAGAGCCCTTGGGTTGAATCAAGCCTTGGTTAACCATGGCGACCCAGTCGGCCAAACCGAATTTATCTTTGGGAGTGGTTGCCGCCTGCAAGGCGAGAGGGTGCGCACCCCCACCAATACTGTAGGCGGCACTTGCCGGTTTGTTCACATCTCCGGTCCCGGCCAGCTTTCCGTCGCTGCCCAAGTAGATGGTGCTTTTCGGATCATTTGGATTGATCTTCACAGGCGTGACGGGAATAGGCTGCACGTTCGGCTTTGGATCCAGTTCTTTGCTTGGAACGGGATTTTGCTGTGTTGCCAACGCATCCACCACAGCTACAGCCGGGTCCAACTGCGTTTGGGGCTCCGGTTTCGCCGCCGGCTGAGGTGCAGCATCGACCGCCGCCTCGGTGGCGCTCATGGCAGCCTTGTCAGGTGCGCCTGCCGGGATTTCGGCACTCGTGGGCGTTACCTGGCATCCCGTAAGCGCGATGAGCAACGCAAGAATGCTCAGCGAAGAGAGGATTTTGGTTGTATTGTGTTCTGTCATGTGCATGGCACCCCCCCTGGCTATCATTTGCTCGCCCCCTGAGTGACCACGCCTTCTTTTTCAGCGGAGTGGCACTTGTCGCAATAGGTCATCTCCCAGGCAACTTGCCCATTATGGCAAACGCCGCAAGACTTCCCATCCATCATGTCGCGCATGTTGACATTGTTCGCACCGGCCTTCATCACGAAAATCTCGTCATGGCACACCTTGCATTTGTAGCGTATCCGATGGAACCAATGCGGGAACGTGGCCGCCCCGACGCCGGCCTTGGCCATGCTGTCCGCGGTTCTGTTCATTACGATATCGCCGAACTCTTTGGACATCGCTGCCGATGGCACTGTGAGCGCACACGCGACGGTCGGTATAATAAGACCTTGCAGCAAAACTTTTCTCTTCACCTGGCTTCTCCACTTCGAAGTGAGATGGCTTGACCATCAGCGTTTCGTGCTGTCAACTCATGATCTTGCTGTTTTAATAGTGCGCTGCTCTACATATCGCCGGCGTCCACCCCGCAGTCTTTTTCACCACCGGGGGTGGAGCCAAACGCAATGACCATTTGGATTTATTCATGGTCATTGGCATATGCAACGGCTTATGGAATTTTGGCCCATGCGACGCAATGGCCCTTGGGCGAAATTTCCGTATCACCGGGGATAATCTTGCATCCGCCCATATCGCTCGCTTTCTTGCCAGGCACGAACTGAATACAGTTGGAGCAATCCTGATCGCCCACCGGCTTGTCCTGATACTTGAGAGTGGCCCGCATCTGCGCATTGGTGGCGGCAAACGCATTAGAGCTCATAGCCAGCACCGGAACCATGGCGATTGCAGCACCGCCCATCTTGAGGAATTGACGGCGAGTCGGCTTCATGTTGTCTTCCATTATTAATTCCCTTCCTTTTATTGAGTAAGAATCGCTTCCGCGCGCTGTTTCCCCACATGCATCAATCCATTCGATGCAACATAGAAATATGACACGCGTGCGAATCCTATCCCAAAATATTAAATTGACAATTGTCAATTACAATTTATTTATAATTGCCATTGATTAAACTGATCCGATCAACCTGCTCGTTGAATACTCGCCTGGCTTCCAGGCCGGGAGCATCACCATCGAGGCTGCCAAGCGGGCGTGGAAGCGCAGCACAAAACCCTTGGTCCTCGCAAAAGCACGCGCCACTCGCCTTCCTTGCCGCACACCTAACGTAGCGGCTGAGATGGCCGCCCACCGGCATGATTCGGCACCCCAGCCGAGCACGGCATCATATCCACCGGACCGCCAAGGTCCAATACTGTGGCGGATATCAGCGATCCATCTGGCGCCCGGACCATTCAATCAGAAGCAAAGGACCCATGCCACAAATACGCTTCATTACATGAACGAGTGCAGGCCTGGCTACACCTTGGATCGAACAAGACGGATGGGATTCGAGTGCGTACGGTTTGGCGCGTGATCCAGCAAAAACTGTTAATCAAGCATAAATATAGCCACGCCTATTGACCGAACCGTGCAGTCGCTGGAAGTACTTTTACTAATGGCAAACCAGATAATCCATAGAAATTATCTATAAAAAAACAAAAAACCCACTGCTCTCACAGTGGGTTAAATGTCCGGTCAAGCTGCCAGCTCAGAATTCGACCAGGATATCCTCGTCGAGAATCATGTACTGGCAAGCCATGCGCCATTTGGGGGCCACGTCGCTGAGATTGATCTTTTCGAGATCAACCTTGCTGAGCTTGCCGTTGAGCACCAGCACAGTTTTTTCCTTTTCCGTCAGATGCACGGCCTTGGGGGCACTTGCGCCCAGGGGAGTGACCTGGACGGCGCAGGAACCGCATTCGCCGTCCTCACACTCGTAGTGGATGGGGATCTTGTGTTCCTGCGCGACGGACAGCAGGGTCTTGCGGTCGCCGGCGACGGCATAGACGGTGACGTCCTTTTTCAGCGCCGGGGATGAGAAGGTGATGTTGGCCATTATATTTCCTTGTGTAATGGGTAATGGGTAATGAGTGAGGGGAACATGGATACAACATCGAACCCCTCACATCACTCATAACCCATCACTCCTTACTGCAATTAGCGGATGATGTCGTAGCTGTAGTCGGTCTTGCCGGGGACGTTCGTCGTGGCATCCATGGTGTCGAAGATCTTGTCGAGTATCTTCACCAGCACGTTGAGCGAGCCCTGGTAGCCCCACACCGGATAGCGATGGTGGTGGTGGCGGTCCATGACAGGAAAGCCGATACGGATCAGCGGGGTGCCGATGTCACGTTCCAGGTACTTGCCGTAGGTGTTGCCGATGAGGAAGTCCACCGGCTCGGTCGCCAGCAGCGAGCGCATGTGCCACAGGTCCTTGCCGCCCCAGGCCTTGCAGCCTTGGCCGAAGGGCGATGCGTCGAGCAGGGCCTGCATCTTGGCTTCCCAGTCCTTGCTGCCGTTGGTGGCGAGCACGTGCACCGGCTCCGCGCCCAGTTCCATGAGGAAGGAAGCCAGGCCCATGACCATGCTGGGGTCGCCGTAGAGGGCGAATTTCTTGCCGTGGATGTGGGCCTGCGAGTCGGCGATGGCGTCCACCAGGCGGCCGCGCTCTTTTTCCAGTTCGGCGGGGATTGCCTTGCCGCTGAGCCTGGAAATCGCCATGAGGAATTCGTCGGTGCCGGCCACGCCGACCGGGTGGTTGAAGGCGACCACTTCCTGGCCCTTGCTCTTGACGTATTCCTGGGTTTTTTCCGTGCCGAAATGCTGCATGAAAATGGTGCCCTTGGCATTGAGTGCGTCCGCGGCGTCCTCCAGCTTGGTGCCGCCGTCGTACATGGTGAATTCGCCGCTGGTCGGGGTATTCCACACATCGCTGTTGTCGCCGAGGAGGGTGGCATCGACGCCCATCACGTCGAAAATGCGGCGGATTTCAGGCATGTTGCCCACGGTGTAGCCGTCGAAGCCGCCGACGAAGTTGATCTTGCCGTTGTCCGCGCGCGCCTTGCCTTCCCAGAAGTGGGTCAGGATGCCCTTCATCATATTGTCGTAGCCGGTGATATGGCTGCCGACGAAAGACGGGGTGTGGGCGAAAGGCACGTCGAATGCTTCCGGGATCGAGCCTTTCTGCTTGGAAGTGCGGATGAAGCTGTCCAGGTCGTCTCCGATCACCTCCGCCATGCAGGTGGTGGAAACCGCGATCATCTTGGGTTTGTACAGGCTGTAGCTGTTGGCGAGGCCGTCCACCATGTTGTTGAGGCCGCCGAACACCGCCGCGTCTTCCGTCATGGAACTGGAAACCGCCGAGGTCGGCTCCTTGAAATGGCGGCTGAAGTGGCTGCGGAAGTAGGCCACGCAGCCTTGCGAACCGTGCACGAAAGGCAGGGTTTTTTCAAAGCCCAGGGCGGCGAAAATCGCGCCCAGCGGCTGGCAGGCCTTGGCCGGGTTAACCACCAGGGCTTCGCGGGCGAAATTCTTCTCGCGGTATTCCATGGTCCGGGTCCAGTCGGCGATCTTGAAGACTTCGTCGTCCGGCCTTCCGCCTTCGAAACAGGTTTTCTTGTTGTCCAGCATTTCCACGTATTCCGGCTGGCGGAACAGGTCGAAGTGGTCGAGAACTTTTGCGGTGTTCTGGCTGCTCATTTTGAATCTCCTTTATCTGGGTGATGAGTCATGGGTGACGGGTAATGGGTGACGGAGTACCCATCACTCATTCCTCATTACCCATCACGCTTTTACTTCCAGGGCGCCTTGGTCATGCCCCATACCGGGCTGCTGATGGCCATGTCCATGTCGCGGGCGAAGATGGCGAAGCCGTCGTAGCCGTGGTAAGGGCCGGAGTAGTCCCAGGAGTGCATCTGGCGGAAAGGCAGGCCCATTTTCTGGAACACGTACTTTTCCTTGATGCCGGAACCGACCAGGTCGGGCTTGACCGCTTCGACGAATTTCTCCAGTTCGAACTCGGTGACGTCGTCGTAGATCAGCGTGCCGTCCTTCACGTAATGGGTGGTGCGCTGGTAGTCGTCGCCGTGGCCGAATTCGTAGCCGGTGCCGGCGATTTCCATGCCCAGGTCTTCATAGGCGCCCACCACGTGGCGCGGGCGCAGGCCGCCGACGTAGAGCATCACGGTCTTGCCGCCCAGGCGCGGCTTGTACTTGGCGACCACCGCATCCACCAGCGGCTGGTACTTGGCGATCACGCGCTCGGCGCCTTCCTGGATGGTGTCGTCGAACAGCGCGGCGATGGCGCGCAGCGACTCGGCGATCTTGGTCGGACCGAAGAAGTTGTACTCGTGCCAGGGAATGCCGAACTTCTCTTCCATGTGGCGGCAGATGTAGTTCATGGAACGGTAGCAGTGGATCAGATTCAACTTGGCCTTGGGCGTGGCTTCCATTTCCTTCAGGGTGCCGTCGCCGGACCACTGGGCGATCACGCGCAGGCCCATTTCTTCCAGCAGGATGCGCGAGGACCAGGCGTCGCCGCCGATGTTGTAGTCGCCGATGATGGCCACGTCGTAAGGGGTGCTGACGAATTCGCCGGCCTTGCCGTCCACCTTGTCCAGCACGAAGTCGCGCACCGCGTCGTTGGCGATGTGGTGGCCGAGCGACTGGGACACTCCGCGGAAGCCTTCGCAGCGCACCGGCACGATGGTCTTGTCGATCTGCTTGGCTTTCTTCTTCGAGACTGCCTCGATGTCGTCGCCGATCAGGCCGATGGGGCATTCGGATTGCACCGAAATACCGTTGTTGAGCGGGAACAGCGCCTCGATCTCGTCCATCACCTTGTCCAGCTTCTTGTCGCCGCCGAACACGATGTCCTTTTCCTGGAAATCGGAGGTGAACTGCATGGTGCCGAAGGCGTTGACGCCGGTGACGCCGATGAAATAATTGCGCCGCGAGGCCCAGGAATACTGGCCGCAGCCCACCGGGCCGTGGCTGATGTGTACCATGTCCTTGATCGGGCCCCACACCACGCCCTTGGAACCGGCGTAGGCGCAACCGCGCACGGTCATCACGCCGGGCAGGGACTTGATGTTGGATTTCACGCCGCAATCGGGCTTGCCTTCCTCGTATACATTGAGGTGCTTGGCGCGCTTCTTGGCGGATTTTTCCGGATATGCCGAGAGCACCTCCTGGATCAACTCCTGGTTCCGGGTTTTGACGTCTGTAGTCATTTGAAACTCCTTATCGTGATGAGTGAAGGGTAATGAGGGATGGGTGACTGGGGCGGATACTGCACATTACCCATCCCCCTTCACCCATTACCCCTTACGCTGCCGCAGCCGCCTTGCCGATGATGGACTCGTCCACCGCCTGCATGATGCCGAATTCGAGCAGCAGGTCTTCCAGCTCGTCCATGGTGATCGGGGTCGGGATGGTGCCCTTGCCCGCGTTGGCATGGATCTTGGCGGCGAGCTGACGGTATTCGTCGGCCTGCTTGGAATCCGGCGCATATTCCAGCACCGTCATGCGCCGCAGTTCGGCGTGCTGGACCACGTTGTCGCGCGGCACGAAGTGGATCAGGCTGGTGCCCAGGCGCTTGGCCAGCGCGTCGGCCAGCTCGTATTCCTTGTCGGTCTGGCGCTCGTTGCAGATCAGCCCGCCGAGGCGCACGCCGCCCGCGTTGGCGTATTTCAGGATACCCTTGGAGATGTTGTTGGCCGCGTACATGGCCATCATCTCGCCGGACATCACGATGTAGATTTCCTGCGCCTTGTTCTCGCGGATGGGCATGGCAAAACCGCCGCACACCACGTCGCCGAGCACGTCATAGGAAACATAGTCCATGTCGTCGTAAGCACCGTTCTCTTCCAGGAAGTTGATGGAAGTGATCACGCCGCGACCGGCACAACCCACGCCGGGCTCTGGTCCGCCGGATTCGACGCACTTGATGTTCTTGTAGCCGAACTTCAGCACGTCCTCGATTTCCAGGTCCTCCACGCTGCCGGCTTCGGCGGCCAGGGACAGCACCGTGTCCTGGGCCTTGGCATGCAGGATCAGACGTGTGGAGTCGGCTTTCGGATCGCAGCCGACGATGAGGATTTTCTGGTCCATATCGGCCAGCGCCGCCAGGGTATTCTGGGACGTGGTGGATTTTCCGATACCGCCTTTGCCGTAAAAGGCAATCTGTCTTAACTTGCTCATGGGTCACTCCTTAAAAAAATCAAACTGCGTTTGGCTTCCGGTCAAATAACCGGCGTCCAGTCTGGTAACACCCCGCACTGCTGTTGATCTTCGTATCTGCCCTGCAGAGAGGCCCGTTCTTTGGCCGCACCCAGCCTATTGCAAAGGCTGTGCCAGCGCCGAAAAACGGCTTCAAGTCATTGTTGCGCATACATTTATTGCTATTGATCAGGGATTGTTGCGAATGTCGCAAACGCTACAAACAGGAGGCCAATGTCTGGAATGACGCAATCGGCATGCCATATTCAGAATGCGGCGCGCAAGAACGCTCCTCCCCTGTCAAGTGGAGGCCGGGAGGGGTTTAAGCCGCGCCTCGCGCCATCTAACAAGCCAATGGAATGGAACTTGCTGGCTGGCTATGAATGGAAAGCAAAGCCGACAGTTTCAATGGACACAGCACCAACCTGGTCAGCATCCCCAGCGGGTTGCTGGCGAGCACGGCTTTTAACGACTTTCCCCTGCCGCTACGTATCAACGGCGTGCGGGAAATGAACAGGACGCTATTTGAAATGCTGGCGCGCGCCACATCCAGGGAAGAAGCCGCTGATGCCTTCCAGAATTACATGGGCGCGCTGTTCGGGCTGGACAGCGAACAGCGCCTGAAGCCCCGGGACCGCCGGCGCTTCCGCAGCAGTTACCTGCGCCTCTTGCAGGGCTGGGGATTCGATTCCAACGGCCCGGAAGGGGCGGTGCTGAAAGGTTGGGTGGAAAGCCGTTTCGGCCTTTTTCCCACTTTTCACAAGACGAGCCTGGGACGCTACCCGTCGCCGGGCTGGATGGCATACGTGGAGGAAAAAATGTCGAGCCGCTTCCACAACAACAGCATCAACCTGCAGCTCGACCTGCTGTACGAATACTGCCAGACCGCGCTGACGCGCTACTTCGCGCCGGGGAGGAAGCACCTGACCCTGTACCGCGGCGTCAACGATTTCAAGGAGCACCCGATCAAGGAGCGGCTGGGGAAAAACAGCGCCATCTTGCGCCAGAACAACCTGGTGTCGTTCACCTCGGACCGCATGCGTGCGGACGAATTCGGCGACTGCATCCTGGAAGCCCGGGTGCCGGTAGTAAAGATCCTGTTTTTCAACGGCCTGATCTCCGGCGCCACGCTCAAGGGGGAAGGCGAATACCTGGTCATTGGCGGCGATTACCAGGTGCAGTTCGGTTACCTGTGAAGCGTGAAGCCACTTGGCTTCGCCTTTGTTGTGAAGGGTGAAATGAAAAAACCTTTCACGCTTCACAGCGCAGCGGTTTCACATTTCACGACGCATCACGTTTCACATGTTTTTATTTTTTAACCACGACATAAGGAATCATCATGACTGACTTCATCTCCTCCCCGATCGGAAAACTGGATGGCCAGGAACGCCTGATTTCCCCCGTATTCAAGGGGTCGACGGCCTCCGGCTTCGCCTTTCGCGGCGAAATCGGCATCAAGCTGGCGGAAAGCATCGCTGGAGAAAAACGTCCGCCCTTAATCAAGACTGACCAGGTGTTCATGTTCTCAAATGGCGACAAAATCACCTTCTATTCCAGTTTCCTCGACAACCTGGCCGACCTGGAAGGGCTGAACGCCCTGATGTCGCCATTTTTCACGCCCGATGGCAAATACGTGATCTATGCCGGCAACGTGGATCTGCTCAAGAAATACGCGGTCAAGCTGGGCGACATCAGTTACCACATCCTGCCGCTGGACGAAGGGACCGTTTACAACGAGCTGCTCGACCTGTGCTACATCGAGAAAGGCGACCTGAAGAAACTGGACATGGGCCAGAAAATTGAAACCCTGGCCGCTGCCGCCAGAAAAATCAGCGCCAAATTCCCCGAAACCGCATGGGAACAGGCGCTGAAGGAAATGGGTCCGGTCAAGGTATATGAGAACCGGCCTGTTTAGGAGAGAGATGAGGGGGTACGCGCCATGCCTTTTTTCCACTCTGTGCTTTAACCCCTCCCAGCCTCCCCTTGTCAGGGGAGGAGATAACGCTTCCCCCCTGAAAAGGGGGGATTGAGGGGGGTTAAGTGCTGGCGCGCTACGCGAGTTTCACGCTAACGATATGGGACTTGTTATGCAATTGCACGATGCCATGAACGCCTCGCCCAGCACCCTGCACAACAGGGCCCTCGGTGCTTACCTGGGCTTGGCCTGCGGCGACGCGCTGGGCGCGACGGTGGAATTCATGACGCCGCGCGAAATCCAGTCGCGCTACGGCACCCACCGTGACATCAGCGGCGGCGGCTGGCTGCGCCTCGTGCCCGGCCAGGTCACGGACGACACCGAAATGTCGCTCCATCTCGGCCAGGCCATTATCGAATCCAAAGGCTGGAACCTCAACGCCATCGCGGATTCTTTTGCCACCTGGCTCAAATCCAGGCCGGTGGACGTGGGCGCGACCTGCCGCCGCGGCATCCGCCGCTACATGCTGG
This sequence comes from Sulfurimicrobium sp., assembly GCA_030652035.1. Classification (GTDB taxonomy): domain Bacteria; phylum Pseudomonadota; class Gammaproteobacteria; order Burkholderiales; family Sulfuricellaceae; genus Sulfurimicrobium. The sequence continues at coordinate 49,583 of JAUSBJ010000033.1, read as the reverse complement.
GCGGCGGCATCCACGGCCCGGAATCGGACAGCGACGGCGGCAACGGCGCCGCCATGCGCAACCTCCCGGTGGCGCTGTACACCCTCGGCGACGCGGCCCGGTTCGAGCGCTATACCCTGGAACAGTCCCACATCACCCACCACCATGCGCTCGCCGACGCCGGCACGCTGGCGCTGGGCAACATGACGCAAATCCTGCTGCTGGGCGGCGGGGTGAAGGAATGCCGTCCCATCGCCACCCGGCTGGTGGAAGCGCACCGCCAGTTCAGATTCGACCCCTACCCCGGCCGCGCCTCGGGCTACATCGTGGACACGGTGCAGACCGTGCTGCACCACTTCTTCTACACCGACAGTTTCGAAAGCTGCGTGGTGGAAACCGTCAACCGCGGCGAGGACGCCGACACCACCGGCGCGCTGGCCGGCATGCTCGCCGGCGCGCTGTACGGCGCGGACGCGATCCCCAAACGCTGGCTGGACAAGCTGGACTACCACGTGACCAGGGAAATCGAGCACCAGGTGGCGGCATTGCTGCAAATGGCGCCCGTCAATCAAGGATGAGCATCATGAAAACCGAATTTGCCTGGAACGACGAGGCCCACACCCTTCATCTTCCCGAAATGGATGCCACGCATCGCGAATTCGTGGCGCTGCTGGTGCGCGCGCAACAGGCGCCGGACGGGGAATTGCAACAGCGCCTCGATGCCCTGCTCGACCATACCCGCAAGCATTTCGAGCACGAATCCCGGATGATGCAAGCGTGCGGGCTATCGTCACGGCAAGAGCATGAAGCGGAACACCAACGCATCCTGGCGGAGCTGGGCATGATGCGCTCGCGCACCGGAGGGCCCCGCACCGCCCTTGTCCGCGCCTACCTGACCGAGGCCATCCCGGACTGGTTCCGCACCCATCTTGCCACCATGGATTCGGAGTTGGCGGGGAAATACCGGCAATGAAGGTAATTCGTAGGGCAATGGGATGGACTCCTCACACCTGAAACGGCATCGATGTGCCAGACCGGGAAGTGTCAACAACAGGTTCAGATCGCGGCTCGCTTCACGATCACGATCTAACCTGAATCGTTATGCGATTCCGGTCCACTCCTTATGGGTCAGCCGATATAGCCGAACCGGCCTTTCATGAAACGCGACATCCAGGAAACCACAAAAACCGGCCTTTTCCGCAACGCGCAATGAGGCGGCATGTTCAGGCTGGATAATTACCACCACTGACTCGAACTCCATAACTTCAAACGCGTAGGCAAGGACCGAACGTGCCGCCTCCGTGGCAAGGCCTCGCCCCCAGTAAGGCCGTGCTAGGCGATATCCGAGATTGATTTCTTCCACTTCTCCAACCCGCTCAGGACCGACCCCGCAAAAGCCAATAAGGGCCAATGTTCCTTTTTCCACAAGAGCCCATGGACCAACGCCATGCGATGCGTAACAAGCCAAGCACCATTCCACAAACTTTCGAGTAGCGGGCTCATCATAGACACCGCGCACAGAATGCCTCATGACCTCCGGATCGCCAAGGATATCCAGCAGCGCAGGCACGTCACCCAAGCTTAGCGGCCTGATCAGTATCCGTGTTGTTTCGTTAATCAGCTTCACTCCACATATTCCGCTTAAAAAGGGTGTAGAAAAACCCGTTTTTTAGGAAAAACGGCATTGTATGCTATTGATCCATAGAATATGAAACGGGTATGACCGTCAAAGGGCCGTGTCCTCGCTACGCTGCGGGCCGCACCAACCCCTTGACACGGCCTCCACTCATTGAACCCCAAAACAGTTTCAAAGGTGCATTCGCCATCGAGTGCTTTGTCCCGGGAAGCATAACGATTAAAACTTAATCGTTATGCTTCGATTGTAGCAGGCGGCTCAATTCTGAAAAAAACTCAGCGCGATGGGAAATGCCATTGCCGCTCAAGCGGTGATCGGCACCCGGATAGACGTTAAGAACGAGATTGCTTTTGCCGGCCTCCTTGAATTGAGATGCCAGGAAATGTGCGGACTCAACCGGAACACTCGCGTCTTGTTCACCGATGCCGATAATGATGGGAATATTTAGCTTGAGAAGATCGTAAACAGGGGCGATGTCCATGATGTCTGACCACCAGCGATAGGGGTTGCCGTACCAATCCTTTTCGATGCTGCGAGGATCGGTGGCAATTTTCTTCCAGCCCGAGTCGACATCGAAACCAATGGCACCCCTCTGCTTGAGTGTGGTGAGTGATTTGCGCATTGAGTAACCGCCGCTGCCGATGACTGCGAGGTGAGTAACTTCCGGGAGTAGCCCTGCGATTTTTGCTGCGGGCAATGCGCCTTCAGAGACACCAACCAACACGATATTTCTGGGTTTTGGCATGATGGAGCTTATTTGCGCAGCGATGAATTCCGAATAGTCAGCGACCCACTGATCGGGATTGTTTGCGAGATGAAAGTCTTGGCCACAGTCGAATAGCCCGGTAGAACGGTCAGGCACAAATCGTTTGTTGAGAACAAAAACGCGAGCAGTGGCCGTGAAGCCGCTGACGTAACTGGGCATGACTGATTTCCAACTGGGGCAGCCTGTTGCGCCGTAGAAAAAGACTGCGGTATCCGGCTGTGGCGCGTCACCGACAGTGAACGAGTAGTAAATGCTGGAGCCGCCACCTTTGTATTGAAATGTTTGAGGCGGAGGTGCTTCGCTGCTGTACATGTGCACGGTGCGCTCAAGTGTGGTGCAACCAGACACCACGAAAACAAGCGACAAAATAAACAGTTGGAGGAAGCGCATAGGTTCAATGGTTGTGAGGCACATAATAGAATATGAGGTGGATTCTAATTCCAACTACACCACTGGTTAAAGTGAATGCTCACGTCCTACGCGGGCTGGAGCGAAGGGTTGAAGGGCATGGCAATCAGAAGCCACCTTCACGTTCGTTGCAGAACAGGATGGATTGCTTGGGATTGTCTCTGTACTGCGAGAGTGCAGGAGATTCACCATCGTTGGACGCTTTGCCTGGGACAAATGACTTACCGAACCGGCGCTTCAAAGGAAAGACAGGGAAAGACAGGGTCAAGTCTTGACATAACGTTTTCATCTCGTTCCCTTGATCACCTTGCTCACTGTTGAATAATGCACTCTGGCACAGAAAGACAGGGTCAAGTCTTGACATAACGTTTTCATCTCGTTCCCTTGATCACCTTGCTCACTGTTGAATAATGCACTCTGGCATGACGTGCAGTCCTTGCCATGCTATAACCATAGTCCAGAAACGCCTTCCTGATAAGCTCGTCACGCAAGGCCTTATCGCCTTGATCCACATTAGCAAACATGCTTTCCAGGCTTGGCCGGTGCAGCAAACGCTGAGTGCGCGGAATCTCCTTCAAGTCGCTCAGGCCTTCAAGGAAAGGGCGCATTTTTTCCACAAAGGCCTCTGAACCCAGCAATGCCTGACCTCTCACCGCATGCCACGGAGACGGTAGTTCCTCGCCTTCTGCCACAAACTTGGCATAGCGGCGCCGGGCTGCGTCCCGCGTTTTGGCAAATTGGCCCAGAATCCAGTCCGTTTCGAGCCAAGCCGGGCAGCCGCTCAGCCCCATCGTTGCCGGGTAACTGCTCCAGGGATGGCGCTCAATATGTTCCACCATGCCAGCGCGTATCGGATTTAACACGACATAGCGGCACAACTCCAACAGATAGCTTTCGCGATCCACCACAATCGCCTTGAATCGCCCCTGAAACACATGCCCCACGCGCCCATGGCGCCGATTAAAGCGCTGCGTATAGACGCCATTCAACTGACGCATGCCCGGCGACAAATTGCCCTCCGGCGTCTCGATCAGCAGGTGGTAGTGATTGTCCATCAGGCAGTAGGCATGACACAGCCAACCGAAGCGCGCCACCACTTCACCAAGGCAAGCTTGGAACAACATCCGATCCTCATCATCGAGAAAGATCGGATTTCGCGCGTTACCGCGCGAAGTGACGTGATAGATTGCCCCGGGGAATTCGATTCGAAGTTGGCGTGCCATAATGAGAGATTAATTTTCCAGTGGCCGTCATGTCAAGACTTGACCCCTTGTGCTTTTGTGCTTACTTCATGACGAGTCCCGTGGCAGCGGGGTCAGGCATGATGACCGTACGCACTGACCTGGGCAAGCCACTTTTCTCGCTTTTGTTGACTTGAACCCTTGATGGGACCAAAGCTCGAAATGGTCACGGGTTTTATGCCACTAAACTCAAGAATAGTGCGCTTCATCTGATTGTGACCCGGCATACGATATACCCAGCGAAAATACCAAGGTGGGGTGTCCATTGTGACGAGAAGGTGAGCTGAGCGCCCCGAAAGCAGGCGATCCCAGAACTGAGAACCTTCACGATACTTGAAGGCAAAGCCAGGTAGGAAAACTCGGTCAATGAAGCCTTTGAGCAAAGCTGGCATTGCGCCCCACCAGATGGGATATACGAAAACGATGTGTTGCGCCCAAGTAATTGCTGCCTGTCCAGCCACCAAGTCAGGTTCGAGTTCCTGAATCGTGGCGTAGCCATTGTGGAGCAATGGGTCAAAAGACAGATTGCCAAGAGAAATTAGTTGAATCTCATTTCCAGCTTCTTTGGCTCCCTCCACGTATGAATTGGCGAGTGCACCGCAGAAACTTTCGTTTGCGGGGTGGCCAAGGATTACAAGAATGCGCTTGCTCATGGTTTTTAATACCTACCGGGATTTTGATGGTGGCAATTCTAAGCCTGCCCCTTAGGGGAAGAGTCAAGGGGCATCAAGCAGGTTTCACCGGAATTACAAAGAAAGTCCGCTTGCAACTCTGCCAACTGCCGATCCTTGGAGAGGGCAGAGTTGATAATTTCTCGCAAATCCTCGCGCTTGCGCTCAATCAACTCGACTACCATGTTGACGGGCAGCTTCCCGGTTTTTCCCGTTGTCGATATGACGTCCGTTATTTCCTTGAGACTGAAGCCTAGTGTCTGGGAGCGCTTAATGATGCATATAAGATGGGCATCCACTTCGTTGTATATGCGATAGCGCCCTTTGCGTTGCGGTACAGGAATCAATCCAAGCAACTCGTAATGATGTATGGCCTTTCGCGATGCGCCCGTTAATTTGGCAAGCGCCCCTATGTACATCATGTGTGCCACCCCATTGCCTCAACCGAGGCCTAACGAATGAAAGGGACTTCCCCATCCAGCTCGCGTAGGGCGCAATAACCAAAGGGCATTGCGCCAGATGTCAATCATCATACCCCAACCCCATCTCGCCATCACCCGCCCAGTCTTGGGGATAAACACCTTCGACAACCAAATTGTGAAACGTCGAATAAGGCCAGTCAGCCACACTCCTGACCAGCCCATGCTTTACCGGATTGATATGCACATAATCCATGTGCGCACGGTAATCCGCCTCGTCCCGGATCAAGTGCTCCCAGTAGCGTCGCTGCCAGATACCGCGCTCTCCCCGGCGGATGCGCACGGCAGTCAATTTCTCGCCACGCGACAGCGCCTTGGAAAACCCCATTTTGATCAACCGCCACCGGGTCGCAAAATCGGAATCCTGAGGCGGCAATTCGATCACGCAATGCATGTGGTCAGGCAAAACCACCCAGCCATGAATCTTGAAAGGATGGCGTTTGCGTACGGAGCGAACGGTTTGCCGCAACAAATCGACATGACGCGTCAGCAAGTCGTTCTCTTGCCGTTGCAGCAAGTTAACGGTAAAGAAATAAGTTCCGCCCGGATACCAGGCTCGACGGTAGTCAGGCATGAGGCGAGTATCGATGCATTCGGCATGCGGCGCAATGCCCGTTGGTTATTGCGCCCTACGCGGGCTAACCTTAATCATTAGGCACCGGGCTTCTTCGGCTTTGCACTTCCGTGGCCCTGGTGTTTGGACAGAGGTTCCTCGCACTCATGAATCACCTCGCCGGTTGTTGGATTTGTGATCTTTTCCTTGTAGAGGTCGCGCAGCCGATCTAAAAACCGCTCAAGCCGCATCGTGATGCCTGTTGCGCGTTGGACGCTCGGCTCATAACGACCCTCTGCAATAGGCTTCTTAACTCCGGGCCGCTTTGCCTTCAAACGCATACTCGCAACGCCGGTGGAGGTGGCAGTTAACGTTCCTTTGTAGCTGCGTGCTGTCTCGCCACATTTCGGGCACGGGACTCTAGGGCCTTGTGGCAGTTCGAACCCGCACCCAGAACAGAAGGGTCCCGTCATTCCATCGCTCATGTTGGTCGGTGCCTAACGACGCTGTAGAAAAACCCCATTCTGAACACCCTGTTCAGCTCGCGTAGGGCGCAATAACCAACGGGCATTGCGCCGCATGCCTGCCTACATCGCCAGCGAAAGAAAAGAACCCAAACGCCCATCGGCGGTGAGGATATGCTCGGTGAGCCAACGCTCCAGGAATTCGATGTGTTTGTCGGCCACGGTCTTGTCCGACTCCAGGATCTTCTGTTGCAGTTCCTTGGCGCTCTCGATCAATTCCCGGTGCTCCGCCTTGTGCTCCTCAATTTCCGGATAGCGGTACTTCAGCATCAGCCGCTCCTCGTGGCTGAAATGCCAGACGGTGCAATTGATCAGCTCTTCCAGGGCCGCCGCCAGATATTCCGGGGATTCCCCTTTGATCACGGAATGATTGAGAATGTTGAAAATATGGATCAGCTTACGGTGATCGTCATCGATCTCGTCGACCCCGACACTGAGTATCTTGTCCCAAACCAGATCTTTCATAACCCCTCTCCTGCCTGGAATAACGGCCCGCGAAGGCGGTGAAATCAAATGAATCGAACCGGCCTCATGAAGGCGCTTGCAAGCCGGTGCAATGCCGCTGTTTGAACTGTACCGGAAAAAGTGGCTTGGCATAACCCACCGATGATCAAACCGCTCCCGGCAGCGTTCAAGATTAGGCTGCCAATCTAGTAGTTAGTCAACTTGAAACGCCACTTCCAACCCCTCCCGGCCTCCCCTTGTCACCCGCAAGGAGTGTCCCCGCCGAGAGTGGCAGCAAAGCTGCTCGCTCTGACGAGACAGGGGAGGAGACAAACGGCTTCCCCCCTGACAAGGGGGGATTGAGGGGGGTTGCGGTGTGGCATTGTCCTCCGACATATATTCTCTTTGTTTTAGCGTGACTGACTACTAGTCTCTGCTGGGTCAGAACGGGTCATGTCCGCCAAAGCACCCGCCGCTTTACGCGGCGATCTTGACGCCATCAGCGAAGTACATTGCGCCGGATTCTCAACAAACCCCTCCCCCACCCAACCTCTCCTTGAAAGGGGAGGGGTTTCAGGTTACGCCGCGGCGGGCAGGGTTTCCGTCACCGCGTCGAAAAACACATTCAAATCCATGTCGAGGCGGGTGATGTTCTGCTCTTCCAGGAAGCGGATTTCGTTCTTGGCCAGTTCGCCCGGCAATACTGCCCAGTGGGGCCCTTCGCCGGAGCGTTTCATGATCTGGCGGGCGTAGCTGCGGGTGAGCTGGTTGTCGAAACGGCAGCCGAGAAAGAGAAATCCGCGTCCCTTGCGTAGTTCCTGCACCGGGGGGGGAATCGGGCTCTGGATGTCGATTTCGGTGAGCACTTCCACGTAGTCGGAATCGGACACGATGTAGTTGCTGGCCGGGCGCGCGCTGCCGATGGGCTGGTACAGCACGGTGCGCCATTTTTCCGCCTGCGCCGCATCGCTGGGCGTGCCGTCCGGCAGGTAGTATTTCACCCACTGGTCAAGATGCTCGGCGCGGCTCACGCCCTGCAGCAGGCCCCACCCTTCCTTGCCTGACAGGGCCGCCGCCATGGTGCCGTCGTACCACATATCCACGATCAGCGGCAGTTGCAATTCGGCCAGGTGGCGGTGCAGCGGCGCGGGTTCGGTCTTCTTGGCGAAGACTTCGTTCATCATCGCCACCAGGGTTTTGCGGTGCTTGAAGTTTTCGATGTACTGGGCGGCGGCGGTGAGATTCTTGCGAATCTTGAACGGCAGCGTGGTTTTTGCCGCCAGCCTGTCTGCCAGCTCCACGGCGGTCGCCGGTGCGGTTTTTTCCACCACCAGCGAAAGCATGCCCGGCCCGAGGTAGGGGATTGCGCGTTTTTCAGCCAGGGCGGTGATGATGCCATCCAGAATCAGTGCGTTCATGGTGTTCTCCTTATTTAACGAGAAACTCTTCGAGGCGCCTTTCAACCCCTCCCGGTCTCCCCTTGTGCGAGCATCCGCTACGCGGATTGCCTGCTTAACCCACTTCAGGGGAGGAGTGGACTCCCCTGACAAGGGGGGATTGAGGGGGGTTAGGAGTCCGGCAAGTTTCATTATTAGGTGTAGCCTACCTGCCATGTTAGTTAGAGCGGTCAGCAGAACCGGTTTAGCTGAAAGCTGAAAGCTGATCGCTATCCCAGCTTGCGGGCTTCGACGGTGATCGGCAGGCGGGTGTCGGCGGCCATCTCCGGCAGGGCGAATTTCCAGCCGTTGGCCAGGGTGATCTCGCCGCCCCACATTTCCGGCTTTTCCATTTCGACGATGGGCTCTTCCAGGTCCTTCTTGGGCAGATAGCCGGTCAGTACGCCTGCGGCCTTGCGGATCATGATTTTCATTTCTTGCTCCTGTTTGGTCGGCCCTTGTCTGGCTGCTCCGGTTTCCAGCGCTGAACCGGCCGGCTCCAGCTCTTCTTCAAGGCAGCCCACGATCATCATGCCGGGGAATTCCACCATGTAGACCGGAGTGCCGCTCTCGACGTGCTGTCCGATGTTGACGATCTCGCCGACGGTCCCTGCCGCCACCAGCAGCGCCTCCGCCTCCTTTTCGGGGTGGCTGCCGTCGTTGAACAGATCCATGCCGCAACTCACGCGCTGCTGGATGTGAAATATGGCTTGGCGTGCTTCAGACATGGGAGGTCTCCTCGATGGGTTCCAGTTCTTTTCCTTTCATGCCGACGACGTGCCCCTGCTCGTAGAAATCCACGCCGTAGATGTAGAACTGCTGCAGAAAGGTGCCGATGCTGGTGACGTAGCCGGTATCGCCTTTATTCACCAGAATCTCGCCGATTTCCTTGCCGGGGAAAGTCCCATCGTTGCGGATGTTCTTGGTAGAACGCACTTTTTGTCCGTAACCATAAACCGGCTCCTTGTCGATTTCGATCACATCGCTGTCGCGGCTGATTTTCATGATGTCAGGTCCTGTTTATATCGTTTCATATCTGCAATCAGTTCCGGCAGGCCCCAGTACTCAGTAACACCTTAAACCACCCCCCTCAGTCCCCCCTGTCAGGGGAGAAGCCTTTAAGCCTCCCCTGAAGTGGGTTAAGCAGGCAATCCGCGTAGCGGATGCTCGCACAAGGGGAGGTTTGGAGGGCTTGGTTTGTGAAGATTCAGGTGTTACATGGCACTAGTTCCTCCCCTTTAATCCTGGAACGAGCCATCTCGCGCACCAGTTCGTCCTTGTCGTCGAGCAGTTGCACCAGCCGCCCGGTTTCTCCCCTGCTGGCTACCTCGTAGCGCACGCGCCAGTCGGGATCGTTCAGCAGGGACAGCAGATCGTCCCCGTCCAGACGGCGCGCAACTTCCAGCCGGACATCCGCATCCGTGTCGGCGGTCAATTTGCTCAGCCATTCCGCGCCGATGCGCCGGGCCACCATCAGGCGCACCTCGCGGTCCGCGTCATGCAGCAGCAAATGCAGGGATTCCGGCGGCAGGCGGCGCGCCACCACCAGACGCACGTAGTAATCCGGATCGGCGCGCATTTCCAGCAGGTCGCGGCCCTCCATCCGGTAGGCGACGCGAATGCGCACTTCGCGGTCCGGATCGTGGCGCATTTTCAGCAGATACTTGCGCGGCAGGCGAATCAGCGCCGAGAAGCGCACCGTTTCGTCCGCGTCTTCCAGCAATGGCGGCAGGCGGAACACGTCGGCGAATTTCGCCGCGATGGCGCGCACCTCGAAATAGGGATGCGCCAGATAATCGTTGGCCAGCGCCCGGTTCCAGTAGAAAAACCGGTCGATGCGCCGCGCGTAGCGGTCATGCACGCAGGCGCGCCGAAGCTGGCACAAGCCTTCCGCGAGCAAGGCCTGGTGCGCGCAGATATCGCATGAAATCGGTTTGCCTTGCCAGTCGAGCGCTTCGTCGATATCAGTCATTTTCCTTGCGCCACGCAACCCTCTCTCCTGACTCTCTCCCAAAGGGCGCACCCGCAAGGAGTGTCCCCGCCGGGAGTGGCGGCAAAGCCGCTCAATCCGTCGAGATAAGGGGCACAGGTTCGCTTCGCGAGTTTCATGTTAACGCCGCGCGATGCTGGCGATGCTGACCGTAGACACCATCGGATCGTTGTCGCCCGGCGCGCTCGTGCCGCAACCGCATATGCCGCGCGCATTGGGGTTGAAGAACTTGAGGCCGGTATCCATCATGGTGTCGGCAAAATCGATGGTGTAGCCCTCCAGCAATTCGCGGCTGGATTCTGGCAGGAACACATTGAGATCGACCAGTTCAAGCACGTAATCGCCGAATTGCGGTCCGGACTCGATGGTGAATTCCGAGCTCAGGCCGGAGCATCCGCCCGGGCTCACCACCAGCCGGAAACCGGCTTTTTTCCCCAGCAGCCCGAAACGCACCATGCGGCGCATGAAATTTTCGGCCTTGGGAGTGACAGTCAGATTCATGATGTTTTCCTTGTTTGTTGGCTATCAGCGGTCAGCTATCAGCGGTTTTGTGCGGCTGCGCCGCAGTTTTTCTGATGGCTGACCGCTAAATCACATTACGTAACGCGGCACGCTCTTGTCGATCACCACGCAGTTGTCCACCGGGCAGACTTCCACGCATTGCGGGTCTTCGCCCTCGCATTCGGTACATTTCTTGGGGTCGATGACGTAAGTGCCGTTCTTGGCCTTGATGGCGACATTGGGGCAGACCGGCTCGCAGGCTGTACAGGCAGTGCAGGTGGAAGCGATGATTTTGTATGGCATGGTGTTCTCCTGATCAAAATAAAGCTAAAAAACATGACTCACCGCAAAGGACGCGAAGGCTCGCAAGGTAAAACCAGGGCTTAATCGATCCGTGGCCTTACGCGCCGGATTGGCTGGCATTGCTTCAAGTCCTTGATCTCCCTCGCGCCCTTGGCGTCCTTTGCGGTAAAAGGTTTTAAATTCACGCGGCGATGTACGCACCCTGGCGCAACCGTCCCTCGCCGCGCTCTGCATGCCCTGCGCCGCGGGCCAGATATTCCTTGAACCAGGCGATCAGGGATTGCTCGATGTACTCGTGGGCGTAGGCATCCACCGGCTCGATGCCGGCCTTTTCCAGGTCGTCTTTCGGGCAGCGGCCGATCTTGGCGACGAACACCGCCGCGCAGTCGTTGATGGCGGAGATGACGGTTTCCAGCACCTCATCCTCGCCGTAGCCGCCCTCGCAGTAATGGTCCACGCGGCGGTGGCCGACGAACTTGGCGCCTTGCGCCGACAGCTCGTAAATCTGGAACTCGCTGGCGTGGCCGAAATGTTGGTTGATGCGCCCGCTGCCCTTGGTCGCCACCGCCACCAGCGCCTGGATGTCGCTGCTGCCCAGTCCGGCTAGTTCGCCTTGCAGTGCCGCCTGTTGATCCTGGCGCTCCTTTTCCACGTAAGCCTGGTAAGCCTGGCGCGCTTCGGCGTCGTAATTCACTTCCATCTCCGCCACCTTCTCGCTGGTGAATTCCGCGCTGCGGTCCTCGCCCAGCAGGCCCACCGCATCGGCGCGGCACTGGCGGCAATGGCGCATCAGGTTCATCTCGCCCTCGCAATCGTCCTGCAGCTTTTTCAGTTCCTGTGGGCTTGGTCCGCGCTGGCCGCTGAGGCCGTAGTAAGTGCCGTGCTCGGCTTCGGAAATCAGCGGCATGATGTTGTGCAGGAAGGCGCCCTTGGACTTGACCATGCGGTTCACTTCCACCAGGTGCTGGTCGTTGACGCCGGGGATCATCACCGAATTGACCTTGACCAGGATGCCCTTGGAAGTCAGCATTTCGAGCCCTTCCATCTGGCGTTCGGCAAGGATCTTCGCGGCATCGCGGCCTTTCCAGCGCTTGCGGTTGTAGTAGATCCAGGGGTAGATAGCCTCGCCCACTTCCGGGTCCACCATGTTGATGGTGATGGTGACGTGATCGACGTTGAAATCCTGAATGGTCTGCACGTAGTCCGGCAGCATCAGGCCGTTGGTCGAGAGACACAGGCGGATGTCGGGCGCGCCTTTCTGGATCAGCTCGAAGGTCTTGAAGGTCTTTTCCGGATTGGCCAGCGCGTCGCCAGGACCGGCGATGCCGACCACGGTCAGTTGCGGCACTTCGGAAGCGACCGCCAGCACCTTCTTGGCCGCCAGTTCCGGGCTCAGCTTCTCGCTCACCACGCCGGGACGGCTCTCGTTGGAGCAGTCGTACTTGCGGTTGCAATAGTTGCACTGGATGTTGCAGGCCGGGGCCACCGCGACGTGCATGCGCGCGAAGTGGTGGTGCGCCTGCTCGCTGTAGCAGGGATGGTTCTTGACCTTGTCCCAGATTTCCGGAGACAGATCGCCCTGGCCGGCGCCCGAGCCGCAGCTCGACTTGCCGGAACCACCCTTGCTTCCGCAGCCGGATGAGGCGGCTGCCGCGTGTTCGAATATGGGTATGACTTTCGGTGGCATGGCTTGCTCCCTTCGTTTGGGTTTGCAGTTCTATCTGCAACAAGCGTGCCACTGGTGATTATTTTATTAAGTGCATGAAAATATGGGATTTAATTGTCGTGTTGAGAGTAGCTCTGTGGTGTCGTAAACATGACATGGAAGATTAGACGAGAACGAATTGTCGCGAAGGCAACAATCCTTGGATGGGGTTGGCGGGTACCCATCTGCGTTCCCGTCATAAATCCGTCAAACAACGTTCACCTTCCTGTTACGTAAAGCGTCTAGGCTTCCATTTATTGGATTTCGTGAATCTTGACGCGCCTTGATGATGAAATCGAATCTTATTTTTGATGCGAGGGAGGCACCATGATCCAGATGAACGATGTCCATGTCACTTTTCCTGGCGGTATGACGGCGCTGCACCCGACCTCGCTGCACTTCCGACAGGGTGAGTTCACGGTTTTGCTGGGAGCCTCAGGGGCCGGCAAATCCACGCTGCTGCGCTGCCTCAACCAACTGACGCCACCTTCCGGGGGGAGTGTCACGGTTGAGGGATTGGGCAGTCTCGACACCCGTCGTCGGTTGCACGAACACCGCAAGCATACCGGGATGATCTTCCAGCAGCACCAGTTGATTGGCCGACAAAGCGCCCTCGCTAATGTATTACTCGGCCGCATCGGCTATCACTCGGCGCTGCGCAGCATGTTCCCGCTGCCGCTGGCGGAACGGCGCATCGCTCTCGAATGCCTGGAGCGCGTCGGTCTGCTGCACAAGGCGCTGGAGCGCGCCGATCGGTTGAGCGGTGGTCAGCAGCAGCGCGTCGGTATCGCCCGTGCGCTTGCGCAGCGACCGCGCCTAATGCTCGGCGACGAACCGGTAGCGAGCCTCGATCCGGCGACTTCGCATAATGTGTTAGCGCAGTTGCTGCGCATCGGCCGCGAGGATGGCATTACCACTGTGGTCAGCTTGCACCAAGTTGACCTGGCGCAGGCCTATGCCGACCGCGTCATCGGCCTCGCGCACGGGCATGTGGTATTCGATGGCGCGCCGGACGGACTAACGCCGGCCACGCTTCAGACCATCTATCAACAGACTGGACACAGCGTTGCTGCACCAGTCACATCCGTTACACCTTCAGCACCTTTTTACGAATTCGCAACCATCGAGGACTAAAACATGAAAAAACTACTGACCTTCATCGCCGCGTTGGCGTTTGCTGCCACAGCACACGCCGCGCCCAACCCCGATCCGCAGACATTGAAGGTGGCGCTGTTGCCGGACGAGAACGCCTCCACCATCATCAAGAACAACCAAGGCCTCAAGGATTATCTTGAAGCGCAGCTTGGCAAGAAGGTTGAACTGATTGTCACCACCGATTACTCGTCCATGATCGAGGCGATGCGCCACGGACGCCTGGACCTCGCCTATTTCGGACCGTTGTCTTATGTGCTGGCGCGCCAGAAGAGCGAGATAGAGCCGTTCGTGGCGCTCAAGACCAAGGGCAGCACCACCTACCAGTCGGTATTGATCGCGAACAGCGCGTCCGGCGTGAATGCCATTGGCGACATCAAGAGCAAGAACATGGCCTACGGCGACAAGGTCTCGACCTCAAGCCACCTAATTCCCAAGTCGGTGCTGGCCGAGCAGGGCCTGGATGCCGGGCGCGACTACCAGGAACACTTTGTCGGCTCGCATGATGCTGTGGCTCTGGCGGTGCAGAATGGTCACGCCCAGGCCGGGGGCCTGAGCCGTCCGATCTTCGAGTCGCTGGTCGAACGCAAAATGGTGAGCCTCGACAAGGTGAAGGTGCTGGAGTACTCCAAGCCGTTCCCACAGTACCCGTGGACCATGCGTTCAAACCTCAAACCCGAACTGAAGGAAAAGATCCGCAACGCCTTCCTCAATCTCAAGGACCCGGCAGTTCTCAAGGCGTTCAAGGCCGAGGGTTTCGAGGCCATCACTGACAAGGATTACGACGTGGTGCGCAACCTCGGGCACCTCCTGAAGATCGACTTGGCCAAGTTCCAGTAAGCGGATAGGGGATAGTCATGTCGCAAAGTTACGATCAGCTGCTTGGCGCCGAGCAGCGCGCCTGGAATCGCGATGCGCTACGGCTCGCCGGGGTGTTCGGCGTTATTCTAGTGTGCGCCTATTACGTTGGGTTGTTCGACGGCGCACGTCTGGCGGAGGGCGTGCCTAGCCTTTTCAGTTTGCTGGGCGAAATGTTGCCGCCCAATTTCAACGACTGGCGCAACTGGATCAAGCCACTTTTCGACACGCTCGCCATGAGCGTCGCCGGCACGGCGTTGGCGGTGGTGTTCTCGGTGCCGCTCGCGTTTCTGGCGGCGCGTAACACCACACCGCACCCGGTCGTGTATCAGACTGCGCGCGGAATGCTGAACGCCCTGCGCTCCGTCCCGGAACTGATCCTGGGCATCATCTTCGTAGCCGCGGTCGGTTTCGGCGCTCTGCCCGGCGTTCTGGCGCTGGGTCTACACTCAATCGGTATGGTCGGAAAATTCTTCGCCGAGGCTATCGAGCATACCGACGAAGCGCCGATCGAGGCGGCTCGCGCCGCCGGCGGCACACCGCTGCAGGTGATCTTGCACGGGGTCCTGCCGCAGGTTCTGCCGCAGATGGCGGACATTTCTGTTTATCGTTGGGAGTACAACTTCCGCGCATCCACTGTGATGGGCATGGTCGGCGCCGGTGGCATCGGTTTCGAACTGATGGGCTCGCTACGCATCATGCAGTACCAGGACGTCTCGGCATTGTTACTGGTGATATTGGTGATGGTGACGTTAGTGGATGCCTTCAGCGGCGCGCTGAGAAATCGATTCAAATAAAACTGGACTACGAAAAAATGAAACCGAAAGTCATCCTTACCCACCGCGTGCATCCCGAGGTTATCGAACTGCTGTCCGATCAATGCGAGGTCATTCCTAACACTACCGATGACACCCTGACGCGAGACGAGATATTGCGACGCGCCCAAAACGCCGAAGCCATTATGACCTTCATGCCGGATAGCGTGGACGAGGCGTTTCTACGTGCCTGCCCACAGCTGCGGGTAATCGGCTGCGCGCTTAAAGGCTACGATAACTACGACGTCGATGCCTGCACCCGACACAGCGTGTGGATCACCAACGTGCCAGACTTGCTCACCATCCCGACGGCGGAGTTGACCATCGGTCTGCTCATCGGTCTGACGCGCAACGTACTCGCTGGTGATCGCTTTATGCGCAGTGGTCAGTTTAATGGCTGGAGACCGGTGCTCTATGGCGCGGGACTCACTGGCAAGACCATAGGCCTCATCGGCATGGGCGCGGTCGGTCGGGCTATCGCCCAGCGTTTGGTCGGATACGAGATGCGAGTGTTGTACAGTGATCCGATGGCGCTCCCTAAGGAGAAAGAAACGCAGTGGAACCTCGAACGTGTAGATCTGGCAGCGCTACTCGCCATCAGCGATTTCGTCGTGCCGATGGTGCCGTACCGCGATGAAACGCTGCATATGATCGACGCCAGTGTGCTCGCACAGATGAAGATGGGCGCCTACCTGATTAACGCATGCCGCGGCTCGGTAGTGGACGAACAAGCTGTGATAGAAGCACTCGCCTCCGGTCGGCTGGCCGGTTATGCGGCCGATGTGTTCGAAATGGAGGAATGGGCACGTCCAAATCGCCCGCACGCCATACCCCAGAAACTGCTGGAAGACATGGAGCGCACCTTGTTCACCCCCCATATCGGCTCGGCAGTGGACTCGGTACGACTCGAGATTGAGCTCGAAGCGGCGCGCAATATCCTCCAGGTTCTACGCGGTGAAGCTCCGCAGGGCGCGATCAACCGACCAGAAGCAAAGGTGAGCGCCTGACGATGCTGAACCTTGAGCACATCGCCAGTTTTCTGGCGGTGCTCCGTACCCGAAACTTCCGCGCAGCGGCGCACGAACGCTCTCTGTCGCAGGCCACGGTGTCGCAGCACATTCAGAAACTCGAGCGGGTGCTTAACACATGCTTGATTGAGCGTTCCCACAGCGGTTGCTCTCCGACCGGAGCAGGCATAGCGTTGCTGCCACACGCTGAAAGCCTGATGCATGTAAACGCGCGCGCCCTGAATCTGTCTCGCCACCAGGCGATTAGCATTGGTGCCAGTTCCAACATTGGCATCTATCTGCTGCAGCCCTACGTTAAGTCGTTTCTGGCGAAGACGGGTGGACAATATCCAGTCGAAATCGTTATCCATCAAAATCCGGCCATTGCCGACAAACTGGAGTGTGGTGAAATTGATGTCGCCACTATGGAATGGTGGGATGATCGCCCTGGCTATATTGCGCGCCCATGGCGGCAGGAGAAATTGGTGGTGATCGTGGCGCCCGATCATCCGTGGGCGAAGTTGCCCGAAGTGCCTCGAGCCATGTTAAGGGATGTGCCCTTTTTGGGTGGCGAACCCGGCACTGGCACGGGTAGATTGCTTGTGCATCACATGGGTGAAGCCATGTGCGGCGTACAAGGGGCGATGCAACTAGGCAGCACTGAAGCAGTGAAGCGATGGGTTCAAGCCGGTTTAGGCGTATCGATTGTGCTGTCCAACACCGTCGTCGAGGAATGCCGTGTCGGGACATTGCGCGCCATCCCTCTTGAAGGCGACCCGATATGCAAAACGCTCTATGTGATTTGGCGTGCCACGTTGCGCCACGACAGCTTGCCGCTACGTCTCGCCAAATGGCTACTCGATCACAACACGGCGGCGGCGAACACCCAGCCAGATGTGGCTCCACAAATCTGCACAGCGCTATAAGTAAAAATTCCGGGCATGATGCAGGGCTGGTACCACACCTTTAAACCTCAAATCTGTACGTCTGCTTTGGCCGATTATGCATAGCCGCCGATTATGGAAAGTAGCTTGTTGAAACACGCGCCAAGGTCTGATCGATTGGCGATGGCGCGCATCGCGTACTTCTCATAATCACAGGGTTTGCAAGAAGTTGAGCAACGAGTCAGGTGCCCGATAGCGCAGGATCTTCGAACTGGATTCATGAAGTCTGGCCAAGGCACGTTCCTTCATCGCCAAGTCGGCCTCAACGTGATGTACGTGGTCAGCCGACCTTTGCGCGTACCGGCGGCCAGCCCGCGAACATCCTGCAGATGTTCATCGTAGCGTCGCAAAATTCTTCTGTGATGTATGCCGAGGCTTCCGGGGAATTCGGCGTATCCCCGCTCGTCGTTGAGATAGTCATAACGGTCTCCTGAAATGGAGCCGTTACTTCAAATCACCGTCGAGATTATGTCGAGCATATATTGAGGCCTGCCTCTGGAAACCCTTGCGGTCACCTGCATCTGCTCACTGCCACCTTCAACAACTTTCCATAATCAGCGACTATGCATAATCGGCCTTATGTGAAGCTTTCCATAAGGCCGAAAAGCGGATGTTCGTCGCTATTAACGGGACCGGCTGTTTCGGGTCGTTGGACTAAACCGCTCGCGCGGTAATTATCTCTCCGATTCGGCACCGGTGGATAGTTGACAGAAGCGCACCGCTGCTTATGTTGAGAAGTGAGGCAATCCGCCTCATTTTTCGACAGGAGCAGCATCATGAACTCAACGACACAAACCATCAGTCCGTTGCGTCAACGCTTACTTGACGACATGCGGATGCGCAAACTCTCCCCCAAGACCCAGAGCGGTTACATCCGCACCGTGAGTCGGTTTTGCGGCTGGCTTGGACGCTCGCCCGATACCGCAACAGCCGAAGATTTACGGCGCTACCAATTGCACTTGGTCGATCACGGCATTTCGCCGATTTCACTCAACGTCACGATTACCGGGCTGAAGTTCTTCTTCGAGAGCACCCTTGATCACCCCGAATTAATGAGGCACATGCATCCGGTGCACGTTCCGCGCAAGATTCCGGTGGTGCTGAGTCCGGATGAAGTCGCGCGCCTGATTGCCTCTGCCGGGAACCTCAAGAACCAGACCGCACTCTCCGTTGCCTACGGCGCAGGATTGCGCGTTAGCGAAGTGGCGGCGCTCAAAGTCAGCGACATCGATAGCGAACGCATGACCCTGCGCATTGAACAGGCCAAAGGCAGTAAGGATCGCTACGCGATGCTCTCACCTGTCCTGCTCGAGAACTTGCGCACCTGGTGGCGCACCGCCCGCGCTGCGGGTTGGATGCTCAACGGCGGCTGGTTGTTTCCGGGCCAGGACCCCGCTGACCCGATCAGCACGCGCCAGCTCAACCGGGTCATCCACGAGGCGGCCAAGGTTGCCCAGATTAACAAGCGTGTCTCGATGCACACCCTGCGCCACAGCTTCGCCACCCACCTGCTGGAACAGAAGGTGGATATTCGCGTGATACAGGTCTTGCTCGGACACAAGAAGCTTGAGAGTACGGCGCTCTATACTCAAGTGGCGACCAAGATTCTGCGCGAAGTGGTCAGTCCGCTGGATAGCCTGCATCCCGTGTAGATGTCACGTAGCTCACGATCATGGTGCGTCCCGCACTGGAGGTCGCGGACATCTTCCGCGCCCATGGTCCGGCATGGCGAGCGGCTCAGCCTACGCATTTGAGTCTGGGGCAACTCAAGGTCATGTCTGCCATTGAACAGTGCCGCAGCGCGGCGCTGGGTGGACATGTGTTGCATTGTCCAGCCTGTGAGCACGACGAGATCGCCTACAACTCCTGCCGCAACCGGCATTGCCCCAAGTGCCAGGCCAGCGCCGCCAAGCGGTGGCTCGAAGCCCGTCAGACCGAGCTCCTGCCGGTGGATTATTACCACGTGGTGTTTACCCTGCCCGCGCCCATCAGCGCCATCGCCTACACCAACAAGGCGGTGATCTATCGTCTGTTGTTTGAGGTCGCAGCGGAAACGCTGCGTACCATCGCCGCCGACCCCAAGCATCTGGGGGCCCGGATTGGCGCGACGCTGGTGTTGCACACGTGGGGATCGGCACTGACGCATCATCCGCATGTGCATGGCATCGTCCCTGGCGGGGGGCTGTCATTCGATGGGGAGCGCTGGGTTGCGTGCAAGCCGGGTTTCTTTCTGTCGGTGCGCGTGCTGTCGAGATTGTTCAGGCGGCGCTTTCTGGAAGCGCTGGAGCAGGTACATCGTGCCGGCCAGTTACAGTTCTTCGGTGAGTACGCGCATCTGAGTGATGCGACCGCATTCGCTGATTGGCTCGCACCGCTGCGGCAGTGCGAATGGGTGGTCTATGCCAAGCGCCCGTTTGCCGGACCTGCGGCGGTGCTGGCTTATCTGTCCCGCTATACCCATCGGGTGGCGATCTCCAATTCACGCCTCATTGCCGTGGACGAGCGCGGTGTGACTTTCAGGTGGAAGGATTACCGAGAGGCGGGGGCAACACGCCACAAGACAATGACGCTTACGACGGATGAATTCATGCGGCGCTTTCTGTTGCATGTGCTGCCGGGTGGGTTTCATCGCATCCGTCACTATGGTTTGATCGCCAATACCGGGCGCCGGGAGAACCTCGCGCGGGCACGCGAACTGCTGCATGTCGCTCCCGCCGATGAAGTACCCGGTGGCTCTGACACGCTGAGCGAACCCGTCCCGCCGACCTTCGTTTGCCCGGACTGTGGTGCGGCGATGATGATCGTCGATACCTTGGCACGTATGCAACTCATTCGCGCACCGCCCCGGTATCGAGGTGTGCCATGAGAACAAGCGCCATTTTCCAGCCAAAGCCGCATCGGCCAGAGCCGATACGAGGAGGATTTGCTTTGTGCTGTAAAAGCTTCGTTTCTTGCTCTCCGAATCCACGCAAAATCGGTGGCATCCGCTCCGATACGGGCCAGTTAAGCGATGTTATCGCCAAGCATCCCAGTTTGATTGTCATGTCAAACGGCAGAACAAACACTCAAATCCCCATAGACCGTCGCCAGTTCTGACACGCATCGGCACACTCCGCGGTTTCCTCCCTCGAGGCTTGTCCGACGCCCGCCCGCCAAGTGCTGTCGAATCCTGGCTGACCTAAGCCTGAGGGCAGGCATCTGACAACCCTTAACAAAAGCCGCCATCGACCATTTGTTTAAACAGCGGGATCGCCAAGTGCATTGCGAAACAATCTCAAAACCGCTTGATATCAATATCGTATTTCTTCAGCGCATAGCCCATCTGGCGCGGGGTCAGGTCTAGCAGGCGGGCCGCCTTGGCCTGGACCCAGCCGCTCTTTTCCATCGCCCACATAAGGCGTTCGCGTTCCGCAAGCGGCTCCGTCTCGTCATGCGGAACGGGGGGCTCCGTTGCGGCGGCGCGTGTCGGCATTTCTGTCTGGTGTTCCGCTTCGGCAAGGATGGGGATGGAAGGGTGGGTGGCGCCGTAGTTCCTCAGCGCGGAGGAAAAGCACAGCCCTTTCTGGCACAGCAGGTCGGCGCGGCGGATGAGGTTGCCACGGGTCATGGTGGCCATGCGTTCCACGCAGTTTTCCAGTTCCCGCACGTTGCCCGGCCAGCCGCAATTCACGATGGACTCCATGGCGTCCTCGCTGATGGCCAGCTTGCGCTTGTTTTCCTGGTTGAATTTTTCGAGGAAATGTTCCAGCAGCGGGGGAATGTCATCGCGCCGTTCGCGTAGTGGCGGCAGGAAGATGCTCACCACGTTGATGCGGAAATACAGGTCGGCGCGGAATTCGCCCTTGCTCACCATTTCCTCCAGGTTGCGGTTGGTGGCGGTGACCAGGCGCACGTTGACCTTGATGGTGCGGTTGCCGCCGACGCGCTCGAATTCCCGCTCCTGCAGCACGCGCAGCAGCTTGGCCTGGAAGCCGGGCGAAATATCGCCGATTTCGTCCAGGAACAGGGTGCCGCCGTGGGCCTGCTCGAAGCGCCCCTTGCGCTCGCTGGTGGCACCGGTGAAGGAGCCTTTTTCGTGGCCGAACAGCTCGGATTCCAGCAGGGTTTCCGGCAGCGCGGCGCAGTTGAGCTTGACGAAAGGGCCGTCGCGGCGCGGGCTGAGTACGTGGATGGCGTGGGCGATGGCTTCCTTGCCGGTGCCGGATTCGCCGCGAATCAGGATGGTGGCCTTGCCCGGCGCGGCCTGATGCACGTCGGCGAACACCTGCTGCATGCGCTTGCTCACGCCGATGACGTTGTCCAGGCTGTATTTGCCCTGCAGTTCCTTCTGCAGACGGGACTTTTCCTGCATCAGTTGTGTGCGTTCCTGTGCCACATTTTGGTGCAGGCGCACGGTCTGGCCGATCAGGTTGGACACCATGGAAAGGAAGCGCACGTCCTGCTGGAAGCCGCGTTCCGGATTGCATTCGCGGTCCACGCTCAGGACGCCGATGCAGCGGCGCCCCAGTTTGACCGGCACGCCGATGAAGGCGACGTCCTCGTCGTGCAGCTTGCGCACGCCGGTACGGTTGAGGAACAAGGGTTCGTCCGCCACGCTGGGAATGACCGCCGGCATGCAGTTCTGCATGATGCGCCCGATGACTCCTTCGCCGACGAAGAAGCGCCCGCGTTCGATCTCCTCCTGCGACAGGCCGGTGGCGGCCACCACCTGGAGCTCGCCGTCCTCCTGCTGCAAACTCAGCATGCCGCGGCGCATGTGCAGATGGGTGGAAAGCAGATTCAGCACGCCCTGCAGGGTTTTTTGCAGGTCGAGCGATGAGCTCAACACCTTGCTGATTTCGTAAATGGTGACGAGCTCCACGTTGGAGCGATCTTGTGGCATTTGAACAGGCTCCGATAACTTATGATCTTAACCCAAGCAAATACCATTCCAGCGATGTGGTCAATGAAACATCACCACATATCGGCAGGAAGCCGCAGCCGTGCCACCGGCGTATCTCCGATCAAATGCTGTTCGATGATCTCGGCCACATCTTCCTTGCCGACCCGGCCGTACATCACCCCTTCCGGGTAAACCAGCACGCTCGGGCCCGAGCCGCAGGGGCCGAGACAGCCGGTGACGGTCACCTGGATTTTTCCGCCCAGATCGCGCTTCTGGAATTCGAACATGAATTCGTCCAGCACGCTGGCGCAGCCCGATTGATTGCAGGAACCGCGCGGGTGGCCGGGACCGCGATTCTGGGTACAGACGAAAATGTGTTTTTCGGGTTTTGGCATGATTTCAATCCTTATGATTTGGCGCTTTGTGCGATCCATTTTTCCAGGTCTGCGACATGCTCCGCTTCTTCTGCGGCAAATTCGCTGGCCATGGCTTTGACTCTGGGATTCGTGCTGACGGCTGCAATCGACGCATAGAAGGCATGTCCGCTGCGTTCGCTGTCGAGCGCCAGTTCGAGCGCATGATCGACGCCCAGAAAACCGTCCACGCCCACCCAACTGAATTGCTCTGGGCTCACCCCGTCCGGCCACTGGAACTCGACTGGGGGCAGTTTCGCCAGATGGCGGAAACCGCCGCGCGCAACGGCCTCGGCGAGATGCTGGCGAGAGAAATGGGCCATGGTGCGAAAGAACGCCTCGACCTCGGGATTACCCAGGGTTTTCATCGCCTCAGTCAGTTCCTCGTAACGCCGCGCCGCCTCCCGCTCCAGCTCGATCGCATGGCGCAGGAACAGATGTATGTCGTTCATGAGGGCCCCTTCAGCCGAACTTGAACAGGATGCCGTAGCCGCCGCGCGGGTATTCCCAGTCCACGTTGCGGTGCTCGTCGCAGATGATGCGGCAGGTGCCGCACTCCAGGCAGCCGTCGGCGATCAGCACCACTCGCCCATTGCCTTCCAGGGTATAGCAGCCTGCCGGGCAGCACACCGCGCATTGCTGCGTCTTGCACTCGTGGGCACAGATCTCCGGCTCCCTGATGTTGATGTGAGGCCGTCCCGCATCGACGCGGTAGCGGTTCTGGAACAGTTTTTCCTCGACCTTGATCATCTGAAAGCCCTCCACAGTTTGTAGGCATCCCCCATCAAGCCGAACAGCGAACGCTTCTGCTTGAAGCTGGAGAAAATCTCCCGCTCCTTGGTCTTTTTGTCCACGCCGTCCACGTGCAGCATGCTGTGGGCGGAGCGGTTGACCAGTTCGGGGTAGGTGGTAAAAAACTGCCGGTTGCTGTGAAAAATGTCCGGCATATCCTGGTATTTCTTGAGATCCTTGATGACGAAGCTGTCATCCAGTTTTTTACGGTATTCGGCCAGGTTGGCTGCCGTCATGTCCTTGCCTGCTTCTTTCATCTCGATCACGGTTTCAGCCGCCAGACGGCCTGTGGTCATGGCCAGGTTGGAGCCTTCGCGGTGCACCGCGTTGACGAACATGCCCGAGTCGCCGACGATCAACCAGCCGTCGCCGACAATTTTCGGAATAGCCTTGTAGCCGCCTTCCGGGATCAGGTGGGCGGTGTATTCCTTCATTTCCCCGCCGGCCAGCAGCGGCTTGATGGAGGGATGCGCCTTCATCTGCTCAAGCAGCGCGTAAGGGGTGGTTTTCTGGTCCTTGAAATCGGACAGCATGCAGCCCACCCCGATGGCGATGGATTCCTTGTTGGTGTAGAGGAAGCCGGTGCCCATCATGCCGTTGGTGATCTTGCCGAACAGCTCGATCACCACGCCCTCTTCCTCGCCGATGTTGAAGCGCTCCTGCAAAACCTCCTGCGGCATGAAGTGGATTTCCTTCACCGCCAGGGCGACGTTCTTCGGCTCCAGCTCGGGATGAAAGTCGGCCTTCCTGGCCAGCAGGGAATTCACCCCATCGGCGAGGATCACCACGTCGGCATAGATGGTGCCGCCCTCGCGGTCGACCTGCACGCCGACCACGCGGTTCTTGTCGTCGCGCAGCAGGCTGGTCACCGTGGTTTCGCACACCACCAGCGCCCCCGCTTCCTGCACCTTGCCCGAGAACCACTTGTCGAACTGGGCGCGGATGATGGTGTAGCGGTTGAATGGCTCCTTGTTGAAGTCCTCGGAACGGTAGTGCGTGCCGATGAAGGACTCATCGTCCAGCACCCACATGCGCTGCTCGATGATGTGCCGCTCCAGCGGCGCGCTGTCGCGGAAATCCGGGATCATGCGCTCCAGCGCGTCGGCATAGAGGATGGCGCCCTGCACGTTCTTGGACCCGGCGCTCTCGCCCCGCTCCAGTTGCAGCACGTTGAGCCCGGCCTTGGCCAGGGTATAGGCGGCGGCGTTGCCGGAAGGCCCGGCGCCCACCACGATGGCGTCGAATTTTTCACTCATGGATTGCTCCCGAAACTGTTAAATCTTTAACCGCAAAGGACGCAAAGGCTCGCAAGGGAAAACACCCATATTCGATCCTTCGCGTACCTTCGCGTCCTTTGCGGTGCATGCTTCGTCACCCTGCCTTCTTCGCCGTCGCCAGCGCCTGGCGGAAGGACTCGGTGAGCGCGGGCAGGATGGTCATGGCGTTGCCGACGATGCCGTAGGTGGCGAATTCGAAAATCGGCGCGTTGGGGTCGTTGTTGATGGCGATGATGCAATCCGAATCGGACATGCCGACGCGGTGCTGGATCGCGCCGGAAATGCCGGCGGCGATGTAGAGCTTGGGCCGCACCGTCTTGCCGGACTGCCCGACCTGGCGTTCCAGGTCCACCCAGCCGGCCTGCACCACCGGGCGCGAGGCGCCCACCTCGGCGCCAAGCACCTTGGCCAGATCCCAGATCAGCTGGAAATTCTCCGGCCGCTTCATGCCTTTCCCGCCGGCCACGATGATGTCTGCGAAGGCGAGCTGCGGCTTGTCCTGGTTGGCGTCGGGGATGAATTCCAGCACCTTGGTGATGATGCTGCTCTCCACCATGCCGAGAGGCTGCTCGACGATGCGCCCGGTTCGGCTGGCATCGCGTTCCGGCATGGCCATCACGCGCGGCCGTACCGTGGCCATCTGCGGGCGGTAGTTGAGGGTGACGATGGTGCACAAGAGGCTGCCGCCGAAGGTCGGGCGCGTAGCCGCCAGGCTGCGGTTGTCCGGGTCGATGGTCAGTCCGGTGCAGTCCGCCGTGAGGCCGGTTTTCAGCGTGGTGGCCACGCTGCCCGCCAGGTCGCGCCCCTGGGTGGTGGCGCCGAGCAGCAGGATTTCCGGCTCGTGCGCGTTGACCAGGTCGGTCAGCCCCTTGGTGAAGGGCTCGTTACGGTAATCCTTGAGAATCTCGTCCTGCATCAGGTAGCACAGGTCGGCGCCATGATAGAAGGCCTCGTTGCAGAAGCGGCGTGTCTCTTCCCCGGGCGCGCCCATCACCACGCCGGCCAGTTCCACGCCCAGCATGTCGGCCAGCTTGCGCCCCTCGCCCATCAGTTCCCAGGAAACCGGGTGCACCTGTCCGCGTTCGTGCTCGACGAACACCCAAACCCCCTTGTAGCTGGCGAGCCGGGGGTCGAGCTCGAATTTCCTTTTGCCTTTCTTGACGGGTGCTTCGCTCATGATGAATGTCCTTATGCTCGTTTGGCGATTTCTTTGGCCACCGCCGGAAAGCGGGTAAACATCTTGGCCAGCACAGTGTCGGCGATATCCTTGGGATGGCCGCTTTCGACCTCGATCATTTCAGCCGGCTCGGTGTGCGGCGTCGGGGCGAAGACCTTGCTCACCACGGTGGGCGAGCCCTTTAGGCCGATCTTGACGATATCCTCATCGGTGATGCCGGCTGCCTCGCGGTCCCAGACTTTCACCGCATGACGCGCCGCGCGGAACATGTTGGGCATGGTGGCGAAGCGCATTTCGTTGTTGCCTTCGAGTATGGTGATCAGGCACGGCAGTTTCGACTTGAGCAGTTGCACGCCGCCTTCAGCACGCCGCTCGACCACGATCTGCCCCTGCTCCGGCAATACCGAGGAGACCTTGGAAACGTAGGTCAGCAACTGGAAATCCAGGCGCTTGGCCACCCCCGGACCCACCTGCGCGGTATCGCCGTCGATGGTCTGCTTGCCGGTGAATACCATGTCCACCGGCATGTTCTTCCGTATCTGGCGGATCGCCGCAGCCAAGGCGAAGCTGGTGGCCAGGGTATCGGCCCCGGCGAAGGCGCGGTCGGTGATCAGGATGGCGTCGTCGGCCCCGTAGGACAGCGCCTTGCGCAGCGCGCCCTCGGCCTGCGGCGGCCCCATGGTGAGCACCGTGACCGTGCCGCCATGCTTGTCCTTGAGGCGCAGCGCCTCTTCCAGGGCGAACAGGTCATAGGGATTGATGATGGCCGGCACGCCCTGACGCATGATGGTGTTGGTCACCGGGTGCACGCGGATCTGGGCGCTATCGGGGACTTGCTTGATGCAGACGACGATGTGCATGGTTAATCTCCTAAGCCGGACAAGCCGGAGCCAAAAAGGCGTAATGAGTAATGGGGAATGAGTGATGGCCGGCGGTTTTTACCCATTACCCATTCCTCATCACCCATTCCCCTGTGGCTTAAGCCGCCTTGAGCCCGCGCGCCGGCATCGCGTCGCGCAGGCTGTTGAGCGAGATGGTTTTGATGCCTTCTGCATCGCGGAATACCTTGAACACCTTTTCCTTGACGGCACTGGAGTTGACGAAATCCTGATAGGCGCGCGCCAGCAACTCGCGGCAGGTGTCGTGCTGCAAAGCCTCGTCCATCTCGCCCAGTCCCTTGGTCTGGCGCATGTACTGGTGGAAACGCTGAAGGATGTGCAGGCGGTTCACGTTCACCACCGCCTGGTCGTATTCCAGGTGAAAAAAATCAAGAAACTCCTCCGCCGAGGCCAGGGTAATCATTTGTTCAAAAAGCGAGGTCATGTTTTTTTCCTTTAACGTGGATCTTGTGCGGGAACCTTAACCCCTCCCGGCCTCCCCTTATCAGGGGAGGAGCGTTCTGCTTCCCCCCTGATAAGGGGGGACTGAGGGGGGTTAAGCCGCCTGCGTGGTGGTTTCCCGATAAAACTGTCTGAGCTCGCTGATTCCCGGCGTGCGCTTGGACTGCCCGGCATAGCGCCGGATGCGGGCGAGGATGGGTCCCGCCTGCCAATCCTCCACCGGCATGCCCAGATCCTCGTAGGCGCGCATCACGGCGCGGTTGCCGGAATGCTTGCCGAGCACCAGTTGGTGGCTGCGCCCCACTTCGGACGGATCGAAATTCTGGTAGTTGGCGCGGTGCTTCATCAGGCCGTCGACGTGGATGCCGGATTCGTGCGTGAACACGGCCGCGCCGACGATGCTCTTGTTGGCCGGCACCGGACGTCCGGAGGCCTGAGCCACCAGGGCAGAAATCTGCGCAAAGCGCTGGGCATCGATGCCGCTGTCCATGCCGTAAAGTTGATGCAAGGCCATCACCACCTCTTCCAGGGGCGCATTTCCGGCGCGTTCGCCGAGGCCGTTGACCGTCGTGTTGATATGCGTCGCCCCCGCCTTCACCGCAGCCAGCGTATTGGCGGTCGCCAGGCCGAGGTCGTTGTGGGCGTGCATCTCGACTTCCAGATCGATCGTATTGCGCAAGGTGCGGATCAGATCATGGGTAGAAAACGGGTCCAGCACGCCCAGCGTGTCGGCGATGCGAATGCGGCGCGCGCCCGCTTCCTGTACGGTTTCCGCCACCTCCAGCAGAAAATCCAGATCGGCGCGGGAGGCATCCTCAGCGCCGACGCAGACTTCCAGCCCCAGATCGAGGGCGGCAGGGACGAAGCGGCGGATGGCATCCAGCACCCAGGCCCGGTCCTTGCGGATTTTGTGGCTGATCTGCAGGTCGGAAACCGGGATCGAGAGGTTGACCATGTCCGCGCCACAATGCGCCACGGCGCGCAGATCGGATTCCTGCATGCGGCCCCAAACCATGAGCCCGGCAGGCAGGAAAAGATCGGCGATGGCGCGGATCACCTCGCGCTCTTCCTCCCCCATCACCGGAATGCCGATTTCCAGCTCCGGCACGCCGGCATCGGAAAGCGCCTGGGCGATGGCGATTTTCTCCTCGCTGGTGAAGGCCACCCCGGCGCTCTGTTCGCCGTCCCGCAGGGTCGTATCGTTGATCGTTAACATGCTGCACCTCCTTTGGCTGCACAAGTGTCTGGACTTGTTTCAGCAAGAGACGTGCCAAACTCGAATTTAAATATTAGTCCTTGTTTTTCATGTTGTTACCTGACAAATACAAAAAAGATGGGATTGTCGCATTTGCGACAATGTCGCAGTTCACGCAGGCTTGAAAACCGACAAATCAGCCGGGCAGCACAGGCGAGACAAGGCACGGCGGGAAAAATTACTTCACGGCTGTGATATGCTTTGGACGATATTGATCCCTTAAATAACTTGAACCGTACAATAGAGAACCGCGAATTTTCCTCGCGCCTTTGCGCATAAAAATCCATTTCAGCCATGAATTTATCCAACAAACCGCTTGTTGCCACCATCGCCGCACTGATCCTGGCCATTGGCGCCGCCGTCGGCGCCAGGCTATGGCTAGTGCCCAACCCGGAAGCCAGCATTACCGCGCCACTTGATACCGCCTGCGATCTGCACGCCGGACCTTGCAGCAGCGACATCCCCGGCGGCGGACGCATCGAACTCTCGATCGAACCTCGTCCCATCCCCCTGCTGCGCCCGCTGCGGCTGGTGGTCAAAACCCAGGGACTGGATACCCGCCAGGTAGAAGTGGATTTCACCGGCACAGATATGAATATGGGCTACAACCGCCCGCAACTGAAGCAGGAGGGCGAGCACCGGTTCACCGGCGAAACGGTGCTGCCGGTATGCATCACCGGACACATGACGTGGCAGGCCGCCGTGGTGGTGACCACCCCAGAACTGAAGGCGATCGCGCCGTTCCGCTTCACCACGTCGCGCAACTGATGCCAGGCCCAATGCGACGAAATGCCGCGGCCGCAGTGCTTGGCAAGCGCCCTTCACTGCCCCATGATGAATATTACTTTTTCGAGCCAGAATTATGAACCGTACCCTGCTTATCGCTGTCATCGCCCTGCTTGGCCTGGTGCTTGGCTGGGTCACCTGGTTCTGGCAGCCGGGCACGCACCAGCCTCATAGCCCCATTTCGCTTGCTTCCGCGCCCACTGGCGGCGATTTCACGCTGCAATCCTTCGATGGGCCGGTCTCCTTGCACGATTTCCGCGGCAAGGTCGTACTGATTTATTTCGGTTACACCTCCTGTCCCGACATCTGCCCGACGTCCCTGGCCTTCACCAGCCAGGCGCTGAACGCGCTGGACAAGGAAGAGCTGGCGCGCACGCAGGTGCTGTTCATCTCCGTCGATCCGGAGCGCGACACACTGGAAAAGCTCAAGGAATATGGGCCCTTTTTCCACGCCAAGGTCCTCGGCCTGACCGGCACGCCACAGGAAATCGCCGACGCGGCCCGGCAATATGGCGCCAGCTATCGCAAACAGGACACCGGTTCCGCGGGCGGTTACGTGGTGGACCACTCCTCCTCGACCTATGTGATCGACCCCAACGGCAAGCTGGCCGCCACTCTTCAGCATGGCACCACGCCGGCAGATGTGGCCAGGGCCATCCGCGCCGCCATGCAAAGCCGCTAACTCAGGACCCAGCCCGATCCAGTTTGCGAAGAGCAAAATCGCAAAGGACGACTATCCGGCAGCGAGCATTTCTTGTTTACCTCGCGAATAGGTATAATTCAGCCTTTTGTTTGCCCAACTATGCTGATTTTTCGAGGAATTCCCGCCAGCGACGGGCCGGTTGCGCTGACGATCGGCAACTTCGATGGCGTTCATCTGGGCCACCAGGCCATGCTGCAACGCATGGAAGATGCCGCGAAAAAGCGCGGCCTGCCGGCCTGCGTCATGACGTTCGAGCCGCATCCGCGCGAATTCTTCACGCCCGACCAGGCGCCGACCCGCCTCACCAACCTGCGCGAGAAGCTGGAACTGTTTGAAGCCTATGGCGTGGAGCGGGTTTTCATCTGCCCCTTCAACAAGCGTTTCTCCAGTATTGCCGCGGACGAATTCGTGAGCGAAATGCTGCACCAGCGGCTCAAGGCAAAATGGATGCTGATCGGCGACGACTTCCGCTTCGGCGCCAAACGCGCAGGCGACCTGGCGCTGCTGAGCGAAGCAGGACCCAGGCTGGGTTTCGAGGTCGAAGCCATGCACAGCGTGATGGAAGCCGGGTTGCGCGTTTCCAGCACGGCGGTACGCGATGCGCTGGCGGGCGGCGATCTCAAGCTGGCGCACACGCTGCTCGGCCGCCCTTACAGCATCAGCGGACGCGTCGAACACGGCGACAACCTGGGCCACAAGATCGGCTTCCCCACCGCCAACATCCAGCTCAAGCACAACCGCCCGCCGCTGTGGGGCATTTTCGCTGTCGAACTGCACGGTATCGGCGACAAGCCGCTGCAAGGCGCCGCCAGCCTGGGCGTGCGCCCGACCGTGAAGAGCAACGGCCGCCCGACGCTGGAAGTGCACGTGTTCAACTTCGACCGCCAGATCTACAACCAGCACGTGCGCGTGGACTTCCTGCACAAGCTGCGCGACGAAATGAAATTCCCCGACCTTGAAACACTGACGGCACAAATCGCTGCCGACGTGGTCAATGCTAAACAGTTTTTTGGAAACAGATAAATGGCCGATTACAAAGACACCCTGAACCTGCCCGACACGCCATTCCCGATGCGCGGCGACCTGGCCAAGCGCGAACCGGCGTGGGTCAAAGAATGGCAGGAGAAGAAGCTCTACCAGCGCATCCGCGAGGCTGCACAAGGCCGTCCCAAGTTCATCCTGCACGATGGCCCGCCCTATGCCAACGGCGACATCCACATCGGCCACGCAGTGAACAAGATTCTCAAGGACATCATCGTCCGCTCCAAGACCCTGGCCGGCTTCGACGCGCCCTATGTGCCGGGCTGGGACTGCCACGGCCTGCCGATCGAGTTGCAGGTGGAAAAACAGCACGGCAAGGAGATTCCGGCGGCGAAATTCCGCGAGCTGTGCCGTGAATATGCACAGGCCCAGATCGAGCGCCAGAAGACCGATTTCATTCGCCTCGGCGTACTGGGCGAGTGGGACAATCCCTATCGCACCATGGATTTCAAGTTCGAAGCCGACATCATGCGCACGCTCGGGCGCATCCATGCGAATGGCTACCTCTATCAGGGCCAGAAGCCGGTGCACTGGTGCGTGGATTGCGGCTCCGCCCTGGCCGAGGCCGAGGTGGAATACGAGGACAAGACCTCGCCCGCCATCGACGTGGCCTTCGCCGTGAAGGACGTAGCCGCGCTGGCTGCCGCGATGGGCATGAAAGCGCCCTCGCAGCCGGTGTATGCCGTGATCTGGACCACCACGCCGTGGACCCTGCCCGCCAACCAGGCGGTGTCCGTGCACCCGGAATTCATTTACGACCTGATCCAGACCCCCAAGGGCATCCTGATCCTGGCCCATGACCTGGCCGAGACCTGCATCCAGCGCTATGGTTTCGAGACGGTTGAAGTCATCGCCAAGGTCAAGGGCGCCGCGCTGGAACATCTGCAATTGCAACACCCGTTCTACGAGCGCATCGTGCCCGTCATCTGCGGCGAGCATGTCACGCTGGACGCCGGCACCGGCCTGGTACATACCGCGCCGGCCCACGGCCAGGACGACTACGTGATCGGCAGCAAATACAAGCTGGCGGTGGACTGCCCGGTGGGCGACGACGGCAAGTTCTTCGAGCGCACCCCGCTGGTGGGCGGACAGTCGATCTGGGCGGCCAACAAGACCGTGCTGGAAATCCTCAACACCAATGGCCTGCTGCTCAAGGACGAGAAGCTGCTGCACAGCTATCCCCACTGCTGGCGCCACAAGACACCGATCATTTTCCGTGCCACGCACCAGTGGTTCATCGGCATGGAGGCGAGCGGCGAGCATGCCAGCCTGCGCGAGGCCGCGCTGAAAGCCGTCGAGAACACCGCCTTCTTCCCCTCCTGGGGGCGCGCCCGCCTGGAAGCCATGATCAGGAACCGCCCCGACTGGTGCGTCTCGCGCCAGCGCAACTGGGGCGTGCCGATGCCGCTGTTCGTGCACAAGGAATCGGGCGAATTGCACCCGCGTACCCAGGATCTGCTGGAGCAGGTGGCGCAACGCGTCGAGAAGCAGGGCATCGAAGCCTGGTTCAGCCTGGATGCCGCCGAACTGATTGGCGCAGAGGCCGCCACCTACAAGAAGGTCAGCGACACCCTCGACGTGTGGTTCGACTCCGGCTCCAGCCACGCCTGCGTACTGAAGGAGCGCGATTACCTGTCCCACCCCGCCGACCTGTACCTGGAAGGCTCGGACCAGCACCGCGGCTGGTTCCAGTCCTCGCTCCTCACCGGCTGCGCGACGGACGGCCACGCGCCTTACAAGGCGCTCTTGACCCACGGCTTCGTGGTCGATGCCAAGGGCCACAAGATGAGCAAGTCCAAGGGCAACGTGGTCGCCCCGCAGAAGGTGATGGACACGCTGGGCGCCGACATCCTGCGCCTGTGGGTGGCTTCCACCGACTATTCCGGCGAACTGACCATTTCCGACGAGATCCTGAAGCGCGTGACCGAAGGCTACCGCCGCATTCGCAACACGCTGCGCTTCCTGCTCGCCAATCTGGCAGACTTCGATCCGGCGCAGCATCAATTGCCGGTTGAAGAATGGCTGGAGATCGACCGCTACGCGCTGGCGCTGGCCGCCCGTTTCCAGGAAGAAATCGCCGCCGACTACGGGCGCTATGAATTCCACCTGGTGGCGCAGAAGCTCACTTCCTTCTGCTCCGAAGACCTGGGCGGTTTTTATCTTGATATCCTCAAGGACCGCCTCTACACCGCCGGCACCGATTCCCCTGCCCGCCGTTCGGCGCAGAATGCGCTCTATCATCTCACCCACAGCCTGCTCCGCCTGCTCGCGCCGATACTCAGCTTCACCGCCGAGGAAGCCTGGGCGGCGATGACGGGCAAGGCAGATGACAGCGTGTTCCTGCATACCTGGCACGACTTCCCGGCTGTTGCGGAAGGTCCACAACTGCTGGAGAAGTGGGCAGCCATCCGCGAACTGCGCGCCCGCGTCACCAAGGAACTGGAAACCGTGCGCGTCTCCGGCGCCATCGGTTCATCGCTGCAGGCAGAGGTCGAAATCCAGGTGGGCGGCGAGTTGTTCGAATGGCTGCAAACTCTGGGCGACGATCTGCGCTTCGTGCTGATCACTTCGCAGGCCAAGCTTGTAGGTCGGGCTTCAGCCCGAAATGTCGGGCTGAAGCCCGACCTACAGGCAGGCAGTGAAGAAAAAATCACGGTCAGCGCCAGCACACAGCAGAAATGCGAACGCTGCTGGCACTACCGCGCCGATGTCGGCGCGCATGCCGAGCACCCGACCCTGTGCGGACGCTGCATTTCCAACCTGTTCGGCGCCGGTGAAGCGCGCTCCCATGCGTAACTGGCGCCTGTGGCTGCTGTACAGCGCGGCAGTCATCGCGCTTGACCTGCTGACCAAGCACTGGGTGGTGCAGGCCTTCAGTTACGGCGATAGCCTGCCGCTGACGTCCTATTTCAACCTGGTGCGGGCGCATAACAGCGGCGCGGCGTTCAGCTTTCTCGCCGGCGCTGGCGGTTGGCAGCGGCTGTTTTTTATCGCCGTGGCCAGCATTACTTCGGCAGTCATCATCTATCTGCTCAGGAAACACCACCGTGAAACCCTGTTCAGCCTGTCCCTCAGCCTGGTGCTGGGCGGCGCGCTGGGCAACCTGATCGACCGCATCCGCTGGGGCTATGTGGTGGATTTCCTGGATTTCTTTTACGGCAGCTACCACTGGCCGGCCTTCAACGTGGCGGACATGGCGATTACTGGTGGCGTGATGCTGCTGATCCTGGACAGCCTGCGCAAGCCCGGAGGCAAGAAAGCATGACCCAAACCGCGCTTTGGGGCGACAAGATCGCCCTGCATTACCGCCTGTTCTCAGACGATGGCGCCGAGGCCATCAATACTTTTGACGATGAAGAACCCGTCATCCTGACGCTGGGCAGCGGCGAAATCGACCCCAATATGGAATCCTGC
This sequence comes from Sulfurimicrobium sp., assembly GCA_030652035.1. Lineage (GTDB taxonomy): Bacteria > Pseudomonadota > Gammaproteobacteria > Burkholderiales > Sulfuricellaceae > Sulfurimicrobium. The sequence continues at coordinate 15,091 of JAUSBJ010000033.1, read as the reverse complement.
CTGATCGATCTGGAAGTCGGCAGGCGCTACACATTCAAGCTGGAAGCGGAACAGGCCTTCGGCCCCCATCATCCGGAACAGGTCATGGAACTGCCGCTGGAAGCCTTTGCCGATGAGGAATTCGAAACCGGCAGCCTGATCGAATTCACCCTGCCCGAGGGCGACACCCTGCCCGGACAGATCATCAGCAAGACCGCGACTCACGCCACGGTGGATTTCAATCATCCCTTAAGCGGCTGCACGGTCAATTTCGAAGTCAAGATCATCGAGATTCTGGAATCATCTTAAAAACGACTTTTCACCGCAAAGGACGCTAAGGATCGCAAAGTAAAAAAAGCAGCACCCTCCATGCGAAATAATGGGTGAGGAATAAGACAAAACACACGGTCGCATGAAAAGAAACCTTCGCGTTCCATTGCGTCCTTTGCGGTTCAACTGCTTTATCAAGGAATCATAATGGAAATCCTGCTCGCCAATCCCCGTGGTTTCTGCGCCGGCGTGGACCGCGCCATCGCCATCGTCGAGCGCGCCCTGGAGCGTTTCGGCGCGCCCATTTACGTGCGCCACGAGGTCGTGCACAACAAGTTCGTGGTCGACAATCTGCGCGCCAAAGGCGCCATTTTCATCGAAGACCTGGAAGAAGTTCCACCCGGCAGCACCCTGATTTTCAGTGCCCACGGCGTTCCCCAGTCAGTCCGCAAGGAGGCCGAGGCGCGCGGGCTGCAAGTCTATGACGCCACCTGCCCCCTGGTCACCAAGGTGCACGTCGAAGTGGGCAAGATGCGGCAGCATGACAAGGAAATCGTCATGATCGGCCACAAGGGCCATCCCGAAGTGGAAGGCACCATGGGCCAGGCTGAGGGCGGCATGTATCTGGTGGATAGCCCGGAAGACGTGGCCTCGCTGGCGGTGACGGATGAAAACAAGCTGTCCTACGTGACCCAGACCACCCTTTCGGTGGACGACGCCAGCGCCATCATCGCCGCCCTGAAGGAGCGCTTCCCCGCCATCACCGGCCCGAAGAAGGACGATATCTGCTATGCCACGCAGAATCGACAGGATGCGGTGAAAAAACTGGCGGAGAAATGCGACGTGGTGATCGTGGTGGGCTCGCCCAACAGCTCCAACTCCAACCGCCTGCGCGAAGTGGCACAGAAACACGGCGCCGCGGCCTACATGGTGGACAATGCAAGCCAGTTGCAGGCCGAATGGCTTAAGGGAAAAACAAGAATTGGCGTAACGGCAGGCGCTTCCGCGCCAGAAATCCTGGTGCGCGAGGTGATAGCGCGGCTGGAACAACTGGGTGGAGGCAAGGCTGTGGAACTGGACGGGAAGCCTGAAAATGTCTCGTTCCCGCTCCCCAAGGCGCTGCAGGATTCTTAGCTGAAGAAAGGCTAAAAGCCATAACCACGGGGATTACGGGGGAGTAAAGACCGAGGGGCAGCCCCGGCTTCAAGTGTTTTTTGTTCTTCCCCGCGCCCCCCGTGGTTCACCCTATTTAATTTCGCGTCACGCTTCGCGCATCATCTTCCAGTACTGATACTTCATGGTTCCGGCGCTGCCGATCACGATGGCGATGAATGCAATGAAGGAACCGATCGCCAGCGTGGAAACCCCGGTCACCGCCTGGCCGATGGTGCATCCCATGGCCAGCACGCCGCCGAAGCCCATCAGTATTGCACCGATGAAGTGGTTCAGAAAATCCTGGAACGAGGCAAACCACTCGATGCGGAAACTGCGGCTCACCACAGCCCACAGCATTGAGCCGAGGATCACCCCCGCCACCGCCATCAGGCCGAAGGTCATGGCCGTCGCCTTGAATCCGCTGAGCGCGTAACCGAAAGTCTGCCCCATGGGGTTGATGAAGGTGAAGGACTGTGGCGACAGCGGACGGCTATCGGCCGGCTTGACGTCTGCCGCCGCGGCAAACATGTCCCACTGTTCGGCGACGAAGTTCTGTAGGGAGTAATTCTGACCGTCCGCGCTCACCATCACATTGCTGGTGACATACCAGGCGGCGAGTACGGCAAGGCCAACCACCAGGCCGCCGAGGATATTGTCGAGGCTGGAGCGGAAATCTTCCGACTTGAACGCGAAGGCGATCAGGGCCACGGCCAGGATGCCGCCGATCATCAGCCGCGCGGAGGCTGCCTTTTCCGGTCCAGCCAGGACAGAACCCAGATCCTGCTTGGTCTGCAGGGTCACGGCCAGGGGACGAATCCAGTCATAGAACAGCACCGTGAACAGGGTTTTGTCGGAATCCGGGAAGGGGTTGGTCATGTAGTAGGCGATCACCGCGATGATGGCAAACACCATGATGGATTTCAGGTTGCCGCCGCCGATGCGGATCAGCGCCTTGTTGCCGCAGCCCGAGGCCAGGGTCATGCCGATGCCGAACATCAGACCGCCCAGCAGGTTTTCCGCCCACACCAGCTGATTCGCCCGGTACGGCGGGAATGCCGCGTCTGCATTGACCAGCCCGTTGGCTTCCAGCACCACCACGCCCAGCACCGCCACCGCGATGGCGAACAGCCAGGCGCGCAAACGGCCGGTGTCGCCCATGTTGACCCAGTCCGAAATCGCGCCCATGGTGCAGAAATTGGTCTTGTTGACCAAGGCGCCCATGACCAGCGCAATCCCGAAAGTCGCCCATAGAAAAAACGACTGCGCGGGTGCGAAGCTTTCGTAAATCATTATTTATCCCCTTTTTCGATGCCGGAATCCAAGTTCCAGACCAAGCCAAGATTGTAATCGAATTGCCGCAATTAACAATCAGGATTTGTCAAAAAGTGTAATTTAATTCGGTACTTAGTACTTTCATACTAAGCGGGTGAGGTCAAAGGTAGGGGGTCGGATCCGGTACGCCGGCCTGCTCGAATCCGACCTTTCTCAGGCGGCAGGATTCGCATCGGCCACAAGCACGCCCCTGTTCGTCAGCCTGATAGCAGGAAACCGTCAGGGCGTAATCCACGCCAAGCGCAACACCCTGGCGAATAATCCCGGCTTTTGTGAGTGCGATCAGGGGTGCATGAATGGTCGTGGGCTCACCTTCAATGGCAGCCCGTGTGGCCAGGTTGGCCATGTCCTGGAAAGCGCGGATATATTCAGGGCGGCAATCCGGGTAGCCGGAATAATCTACCGCGTTGGCGCCAATAAAAATGTCCTGCGCGCCCAGCACTTCTGCCCATGCCATCGCAAGCGAGAGCATGATGGTGTTGCGTGCCGGCACATAAGTGATGGGGATGCCATCGGAAGGGGAATCAGGCACGGCAATCGATGCATCTGTCAGCGCAGAGCCGCCGAACAGTGTCAGGTCCAGCTTGACCGTGCGCTGCATCATGGCGCCCAGGCTCCTGGCCACCCGTTCAGACGCAAGGAGTTCTGAACGATGGCGCTGACCGTAGTCGAGACTCAGGCAATAACACTCGAAACCCTGGTGACGGGCAATGGCCAGCGTGGTTGCCGAATCCAGCCCGCCGGAAAGCAGGATCACGGCTCTTTTGCATGCCGTGGCATGAACTGCTCCGTTCTGCAGGCCCTTTGTCACCGCCCCCGGTCCTCGCGCCACAGCAGCTTGTGCAACTGGATCTGGAAACGCACATCGAGGCGGTCGCGCAAAATCCAGTCTGCCAGATGGCCTGGATCGAGGCTGCCGGCCACGGGAGAAAACAGTATCGGGCATTTGGCACTGAGCTGATGTTCCTGAACCTGCTGCCGCGCCCATTCGTAATCTGCCGCATTGCAGATCACGAATTTGAGCTCGTCATGCGGCGTCAGCAAATCCAGGTTGGCCCAGCGGTTTTTTTCCACCTCGCCGGAACCCGGCGTCTTGATATCCACGATGCGCGAGACGCGCGGGTCGACTTTGGCGATATCCAGCGCACCGCTGGTTTCAAGCGAAACCGAGTAGCCCGCATCACACAAGGCAGAGAGCAACGCAGGGCATTCCTTCTGCGCCAGGGGCTCGCCGCCGGTCACGGTGACGTAATGCGGCGCATAAGCAGCCACCTGTTCAAGGATGGCTGGGAGATCCATGGCCGCACCCTCATTGAAGGCATAGGCCGTGTCGCAATAGCCGCAGCGCAGGGGACAGCCGGTCAGGCGCACGAACACCGTGGGCAGCCCTGCTCGGCTGGTCTCCCCCTGCAGGGAATAGAAAATCTCGTTGATGCGCAGCATGAGGCTGCTTAATTCATCATATCTAAACGGCGTTTTGCCTTTTCTGCTGCATCACTTATCGGAAATCTGGCCAGCAGATCCTCAAGTGTTTTTTTCGCCGAAACTGCATCGCCCATGCCCTGCTGGCTGGTGGCAATGTTCAGCATGGCATCTGGCACTTTGGGGCTCTTGGGATACAGGCTGATCAACTCCTGCTGGCTCGCGATTGCGGACCTGAAATCCTTGAGGTTGAAGTGCGAGTTGCCGATCCAGTATTGTGCGCTTGGCGCCAGGGGGCTTTTCGGATAGGCCTGACTGAAGGCCTGAAAAGCCGTCAGGGCACCCTGGTAATTGCCACTCCGGAACAGATTGAATGCTGCGTCGTAGGTTTTTGCCTCCGCCGCAGGATCAGTCTCGGCCGCCTGTACCGCCACAACGGCTGGAGCCACCGCTGGCGCGGCAACTGCCTTGGCGGCGGCCTTTTTATCCTTGCCTGGCTTGGGCTGACTTTCTACCACCGGAACCGGCGCTGCAGGAGCCGCTGCTGCGGCGGCGGCAGCCGCAGCAGCTACGCCCTCCAATTGGCGCAAACGCGTATCCACATCGACATACAGATCGCGCTGGCGCTTCTGGATGTTTTCAATGTCGTGCGCCTGCACTTCCAACTGGCCGCGCATCTTGCTGATCTCAGCTTTCAACGCTTCCATCTGGGACAGCATTTCCAGGCCCTGTGCGCGCTGGGTGCTTTCCAGGCTGGCAAAGCGCGTCTCCAGCTTGCTCTGCTGCTGGGTATTCTGCAGCTGCATGTCGCTGATTTTCTTGTGCGCCTCGTCATCCGAAAACAGCCCGGCGTGGCTCGCCCCAGACAACAGAAGCAAGGCAGAAAGAAGCGCAAGCCTACGCATTTTTATTCGCCCTGGTAAACGATGTCAGCGCGACGGTTCTGCGCAAATGAGGCTTCATCGTGGCCTTCAGCCTTGGGTTTTTCTTCGCCGAAGCTGACGGTTTCGATCTGGTTGTCAGACACGCCCAGCACATTCATGACCTTCCTGACGCTCTCGGCGCGCTTCTGGCCTAGTGCGAGGTTGTATTCGCGGCTACCGCGCTCGTCTGCATTGCCCTGAATGAATGCCTTGGCCTTGCTATTTTGCTTCAGGTACTGGGCGTGCGCCTCGACCATGGGCTTGTATTCATCCTTGACGCTGTAGCTGTCGTAATCGAAATAGACGCTGCGCTTGGAAAGGATGTTGTTGGGGTCCTTAAGTGGGTCCATTGCCATGCCCTGCTTGTCTGCACCCTGGGTAGAAGCCCCGGCTTGCTGACCCAGGCTCTTGTCTTCGACCGACGCCGCGCTCTGTCCCTTGTCGCTCGTGCTGGCGCAAGCAGACAACAGACCCAACAGAATTGCACTCAATAACAATTTATTCATTTGATTCTCCATAATTTACTGATTTTTCAACAAAGGGCCCCATGCCGGTTCGCGAACTTCTCCGGCCTGCACCGACAAGCGCTGTTTCACCCGCCCATCACTGGAAACAGCAGCCAAAACACCACGGCGGTTAATTTCCGTCGCATAAATAATCATTTTACCATTAGGCGCGAAACTGGGGGCTTCATCCTGTGGGGTATCGGTCAATACTTGCACCTGCCCGGTGGCAAAATCCTGTACTGCGACGTGGAACTGCCCGCCACTGCGCTGAATGAAGACGAAACTTTTTCCATCCGGGCTGAATTGCGGCGAGACATTGTAACTGCCCTCGAAGGTGATGCGCTGCCCGGCACCGCCAACTGCCGGCATGCGGTAAATCTGCGGGCTACCGCCGCGGTCGGAGGTAAAGATGATCCACTTGCCATCGGGGGAGAAATCCGGCTCGGTATCGATCCCAGAACTGTCGCTCCAGCGCTGCAAGTTGCTGCCATCCGCGTTGATCAAGTATAGCTGCGAACGTCCGTCGCGCGTCAGGACAATGGCAAGTTTCTTTCCATCCGGAGACCAGGTGGGCGCACTGTTGCTACCCTTGAACGACGCCAGTGCCTGGCGGGTGCCGGTTTTGAGCGTCTGCACATAAATAATCGGTTTTTTCTTCTCGAATGAAACGTAGGCCAGCTTTTCGCCATCCGGCGACCACGCAGGGGAAAGGATCGGCTCCTGCGATGCCACCACGGTCTGCGCACCATAACCATCCGCATCCGCCACCTGCAATTCAAAGCGTTTGCCCTGTTTGATGATGTAGGCGATCTGTGTACTGAACACGCCGACATCGCCAGTAAGCTTCTCATAAATCACATCGGCGATCTTGTGCGCAGTGGCGCGTAGCTGTGAAGGCAGGATGGTGTAACTGAAACCTGCCAACTGGTTTTGCTTGACCACGTCGATTAGACGGAAACGCACATCGATCCTGCCGTCCGGACGAGGCGTCATTCCACCGATGACCAGCGCCTCCGCATTGCGCCCTTTCCAGTCCGGGTAGCGCACTTCGGCAGGCTCATGCGGCAGAGGCTGGACGCCTGAAGTATCCACCATCCTAAACAGGCCGCTACGCGTCAGGTCGGCCGAGATAATGCCGCTAATGCTTTGCGATTGCGTGTTTTCAGCCGCAAACGGCACAATGGCCACGGGAATCTGGTTACCCGCCCCGCCTGTGATCTCGATTGTCAGCGCGGCATGCACCGGCGCGGCCAGAGCCAACCAGCACAGCATCAGCATCCACTTGATATTACATTTCATTCCTTAATCCTCTCTTGGCTTGAACTTCAGGTGCAGCTCGCGGAACTTGCCGAATTGCCCTGGGTCAGGTGGCAACGGCAGCGGTTGCGCCTTGTAAACAGCCCGCTCCACCGCGCTATCATATGCACTGGAGCCGCTGCTCTTGGTTAACTTCAAATGCAGCACATCGCCGGTTGGCATCAGGGTGACATCAAACTCCGCCTGGGGGTTGCCCGCCAGTTCCGGCGGCAGAATGATGAAACGCTTGATCTTGGCCTGGATGCGCCCACGATAGTCATCCACCAATCTTTGCCCCGCTGCGGCCAGTTCGGCTTTGCGCGCATTTTCCGTCTCTAGCTGACGCAGTGCTTCCTGTTTTTCCTGCTGCAGCTTCTTGTCCAGTTCCTGTTTTCGCCTCTCTTCTTCCAGCTTTTGCTTGCGTTTTTCTTCTTCCAGTTTCTGTTTCTCTTTCTGCTGCTTTAGTTCCTCTTCGCGGCGCTTCTTCTCTTCTTCCTTCGCCTTGAATTCGATATCCGCCTTGACCTGCTTGGACTCCGGCTTCGGCTCGGGCGGCACTGGCTTGGGTTTCGGTTCCGGTTCCGGTTTCGGTTCCGGTTTTGGTTTCGGTGCGGGCTCCGGTTTCTTTGGCGGCGGCGCAACTTTTGCCGGGGCAGGCACTTCGCCCCACAGTTCCACCTGGATTCCAGACGGTTCCTGATTCTGCCAACTCACGCTGAAAACCATCAACCCCAGGAAAAGCACATGCACCAGCAGCGCCAATGCGCCCGCTTTCCACTGGCCCGGTTGTTGGCGTTCAAAAACCACTCACTGACCCTTCGGTTTGGCCAGCAAGCCGATTTTCTGGACCTGATTCTGCTGCAGGATGTCCATCACATTCAGGACTTCTTCATAACGCACATTCTTGTCCGCCGCGATCACCACCGCCTGCTCGGGATTCTTCGCCTGCTTCTCCATCACCGCCTGCACCAGGTCATCGCGCGTCACTTCCTGTTCCTGCTTCGAGGTTTCGCGGTCGCGCAACAGCAGGCGCTTGTCTTCCTTGATGGTGATCTCCAGCGGAGCCACCGGCGGCTTCAGCGCCTGGCCCACCTGGGGCAGCTCGATCTGGCCGGGATTGATAAGCGGTGCGGTGATCATGAAAATGATCAAGAGCACCAGCATCACGTCGATGTACGGTACGACGTTGATCTGGTTCATCAGCTTGCGCTGGCGTCGCAGGCTCATTATTTGGCCTGCCGCTGCAATATATTGGAAAACTCCTCCATGAAGCTGTCGAAGCGCGTGGCCAGACGGTCAATTTCAGAGCTGTAGCGATTGTAGGCAATCACCGCCGGGATCGCCGCGAACAGGCCCATGGCGGTAGCGATCAGTGCCTCCGCAATACCGGGCGCCACATGCGCCAGTGTTGCCTGCCCCACGCTGGATAAGCTGCGGAAAGCATTCATGATGCCCCACACCGTGCCGAACAGGCCGACATAGGGGCTGACCGAGCCCACCGTGGCGAGAAACGGCAGATGGGCTTCGAGCAGATCAAGTTCGCGGTGATAGGCCGCACGCATGGCGCGGCGCGTACTCTCCATCACCTGCGTGATATCCGCCCCGCTCTGGCGGCGCATCTTCGAGAACTCCTGGAATCCCCCTTCGAATATGCTTTCCATCCCGCCCGAATCGCGGCTGCCCACTTTCTGGAACAGGCTCTGCAAATCCATGCCGCTCCAGAACTCGCGCTCGAATTTATCGGTCGTCTGCTTGGCTTCGTTGATGGCAAACATTTTCTGGAAAATATACCACCACGACATCATGGAAGCGAGCAACAGCCCCAGCATCACCAGTTGCACCACCACGCTGGCATTGGTGATCAGGGACAGGAAAGACAGATCTTGATTGACGTTCACGATGACAGTTCCATTTTGTTCCTGATGATCTCAGGAATCTCGACAGGTTTGAATGACAGATGGTTCACACACACGATTTTGACCTGCGCACGTGACAGGATTTCGTCGCGTGCCACGGTCTGGGCAAATTCGATCCAGCTTCGTCCGGCAGCATGCACGCTCACCGTGACATTCAGCAGATCATTGAAAACGGCAGGCCTGAGATAGCTGATGTGCACGTCCCGCACCACGAAAATCACACCGTGGTCACGTACCAGATCGGTCTGTTCGAAGCCGTGGACGCGCAGGAACTCGGTGCGGGCGCGTTCCATGAATTTGAGATAATTGGCGTAGTACACCACGCCGCCGGAATCGGTGTCCTCGTAATAGACCCGCACCGGCCAGACAAATTCACTCATTCCACAACTCGCCGTTACGTCCGCCCTCCGGCCGCTTGAGGCCGAAATGCAGATAAGCGCTGGGCGTCGCCACCCGGCCGCGCGGGGTGCGCATCAGGTAGCCCTGCTGGATCAGGTAAGGCTCCAGCACGTCTTCGATGGTATCGCGCTCCTCGCCGATGGCAGCCGCAAGATTGTCCACCCCCACCGGCCCGCCGCCGAACTTCTCCAGCACCGCCAAGAGCAGCACCCGGTCCATCATGTCCAAGCCGAGGGAATCCACATCCAGCATGGTCAGGGCGGCATCCGCGACATCCCGGGTGACATGCCCCTGCGCCTTGACCTCGGCGAAATCCCGCACCCGGCGCAGCAGCCTGTTGGCGATGCGCGGCGTGCCACGTGAACGGCGCGCGATTTCGAATGCGCCCTCCTCGGACAGCTCCACGCTCACCAGCCGCGCCGAGCGGGTAACAATGCGGCGCAATTCCTCGTGGGTGTAAAACTCCAGCCGCGCCACGATGCCGAAACGGTCGCGCAGCGGGTTGGTCAGCATGCCGGCGCGGGTGGTGGCCCCCACCAGGGTAAAGGGCGGCAGCTCCAGCTTGACCGAGCGCGCCGCCGGGCCCTCGCCTATCATGATGTCGAGCTGGTAGTCCTCCAGCGCGGGGTAGAGGATTTCCTCCACAACCGGCGAGAGGCGGTGAATCTCGTCGATGAACAGCACGTCGTTGGGTTCGAGGTTGGTCAGGAGCGCCGCCAGGTCGCCCGGCCGTTCCAGCACCGGGCCGGAAGTCGAGCGCAGGTTCACCCCCATCTCGCGCGCGATGATGTGTGCCAGGGTGGTTTTGCCCAAGCCCGGCGGACCGAACAGCAGCACATGGTCGAGCGCCTCGGAGCGCTTGCGTGCCGCCTGAATGAAGATTTCCAGTTGCCCGCGCGCCTTCTCCTGGCCCACGTACTCGTCCAGCAGCTTGGGGCGCAAGGCGCGTTCCAGTGCTTCTTCCTGCGGGGAAGCGTGAGCGGGCGAAATCAGGCGGTTGGCCGTTTTGAGGTTATCGGTTTCGATCATGCAGCAAGCAGTTCGCGTGGCTTGACGTTCTTTTCGATTTCCTGACCCACCGCTTCACGCGTTTTTTTGACATCGTAGCTGCTTTGCAGGCTCATCCAGAAATCAGGCGTGGTACCAAAGAACCGGGCAAAGCGCAGAGCGGTATCCGCAGTGATGCCACGTTGCTCATTGAGAATCGCCGTAATCCGGTTGGCAGGCACGTCCAGCGCCTTGGCAAAGGCGTTTGCCGAAAGCTTGAGTTCAACCAGTTCATCTCTGAGTATTTCGCCGGGGTGTATGACGCGCATGCCGTTCATGTTCAGGCTGCCCGTGCATGCAGTACTTCCAGCGGATAAGCCCCACTGGCTCGGGCTTCCAGCAAGACCAGCTCCACCGCGCTACCATCTTCAGCATAGCTGATATGCGTGTTCCAGCTTTGCGACACTTCGCGGACAATCGGCTTGTCAGACAGGTGAATAACGAGAATATCGTCCTCATCGAAATAAGTGGTGTGCATAGCAATCTCCTACAAAAGAGTGAAATGATGCATAACCGTTTTAACGACAACACAATCTTCCAACACCAATACCGCGCATAACAGGTTGTCATGTCGGGCAGGGAATTCCTTGAAGGCCCACAAGTGAGTCGCATCCTTGTAGCGCGTCTCGCCAGCATCAATCACTTCAAGCAACATTAACTCGTTGATGTCTCGTTCAATCATGCGAATTTTTGCATGGTCTGAAATAACCACAATGCGCTGAAATCGAGTACTGAAGATGCTGCCAACTGTACGGTTCATCAATCGGTTTGTCTATATTTGTGGGTCATCAGGATGCGCTACTCAACTTTTAGACAACAATTTCAACGCCTGACGGATACCATCGGTCACGCCGGTTTCGGCGGCCAATTGTTTCACTGCCCAGCTTGCTTCCTTGTCATTGTAGCCCAGCGCCAGCAGGGCATTGAGGATGTCGCTACTGGAGGAAGCCGGCTTGACCACCGCCCCCAGCAATGCCGAACCTGTTTCTCCGGAGGCAAACTTGTCTTTCAGCTCGAGCAACAGACGCTCAGCGGTTTTCTTGCCAATGCCGGGAATCTTGATCAGCCGCCCGGCATCCTGCGTCAGCACGGCGTGGGAAAGTTCGTCCACGGACAGGCCGCTGAGGATGGTCAGCGCCAGCTTGGCGCCCACGCCGTTGACTTTCAGCAACTGGCGGAAGGCCTGGCGCTCGGCGTCACTACCAAAGCCATAGAGCAGGTGCGCATCCTCGCGCACTATCAGCTGGGTAAAAAGCGTCACGCTCTCGCTCAGGGCAGGCAGGTTGTAGAAGGTGCTCATCGGCACGTCCACCTCGTAGCCCACGCCCTGCACGTCCAGCAGGATCTGGGGAGGATGTTTTTCCAGCAGTTTGCCGCTCAATCTTCCGATCATATCAACCGTCCATTCTTCACGCGGTAACCCGCTGTCGCCAGCGCCCCCAGCCCCTGCCCGCCATGGGCATGGCAGATGGCACACGCCAGCGCGTCCGCGGCATCGGCCTGGGGCGCGCCTTCGAGATGCAGCAGGCGGCGCACCATCTCCTGCACCTGCTCCTTGCCGGCGTGGCCGTTGCCCACTACTGCCTGCTTCACCTGCAAGGCGGTGTATTCCGCCACCGGCAGATCCCGCGCCACTAGGGCACAGATCGCCGCGCCGCGGGCTTGGCCCAGCAGCAGGGTGGATTGCGGATTGACGTTGACGAACACTTTCTCGATCGCTGCCTGATCCGGCTGGTAAGTAGAAATCACCTCGCCGATGGAATCGAGGATGGTCTTGAGGCGCTGAGGCAATTCGCCATCGCCGGTTTTGATGCATCCGCTGGCAACGTAGTTCAAATAATTGCCATCCTTTTCCACGACACCAAAACCGGTGACGCGCAAGCCTGGATCAATGCCGAGAATACGGATTACCTACTCCTCGATCACGGCCGACGTGAACACTTCCTGCACATCGTCGAGCGCGTCCAGCGCATCCAGCAGCTTCTGCATTTTCACCGCGTCGTCGCCGCTGAAGACCGTCTCGTTGTCCGGCTTCATGGTGACCTCGGCCACTTCCGCCTTCAGGCCGGCCTTTTCAAGCGCCTCTTTCACTGCGGCGAAGTCGCCAGGCGAGGTAATCACTTCCACGCTGCCGTCATCGTTGCTGAGCACGTCCTCGGCGCCGGCTTCCAGCGCCGCTTCCATCACCTTGTCTTCATCAGTGCCGGGAGCGAAGATGATCTGGCCGCAGTGCTTGAACATGAAGGCCACCGAACCGTCGGTACCGAGGTTGCCGCCGTGTTTGGAAAAGGCGTGGCGCACATCGGCCACGGTGCGGGTGCGGTTGTCGGTCAGGCAATCGACGATAATGGCTGCGCCATTGATGCCGTAACCTTCGTAACGGATTTCCACATAATCCACGCCTTCCAGTTCGCCCGTGCCCTTCTTGACTGCGCGGTCGATGTTGTCGGCAGGCATGTTCACTTCCTTGGCCTTGTCGATGGCCACGCGCAGGCGCGGATTGAAGTTGGCGTCGCCCCCGCCCAACTTGGCGGCGACCGTGATTTCCTTGGACAGGCGCGAGAAAATCTTTCCGCGCTTCTCGTCCTGGCGCCCCTTGCGATGCTGGATATTTGCCCATTTGCTGTGACCGGCCATAAGGTATTCCGCTGTTCTGTTTCAAAAGGTGCAATGGTACCATTTCAGGCATTATTGAAAAAGCAGGAGCACGCTCATGATCACCCCCTCCCTGATCGCCAAGAACGACACCCACGAAATGTTTCTGCTGCCGCAACTGGCCAACCGCCACGGCCTCATCGCTGGCGCCACCGGTACCGGCAAAACGGTCACCCTGCAACTGATGGCGGAGAATTTCAGCCGCATCGGCGTGCCGGTGTTCATGGCCGACGTCAAGGGTGACCTTTCCGGCATCAGCCAGCCCGGCACGGAAAAACCCAAAATCGCCGAGCGCATTGCCAAACTGGGGCTCAGCGACTTCACTTTTTCCGGCTGCCCGGTCACGTTCTGGGATGTTTTCGGCGAACAGGGCCACCCGGTGCGCGCCACCATTTCAGAAATGGGGCCGGTGCTGCTTGCCCGCATGCTCAATCTCAACGACACCCAGGCCGGGGTGCTGACGCTGGTATTCAAGATTGCAGATGACGACGGCCTGCTGCTGCTCGACCTCAAGGATCTTCAGGCCATGCTGCGGCATGTTGGCGACAACGCAAAAAACTTCACCACAGAGTACGGCAACATCTCCGCTGCCAGCATCGGCGCCATCCAGCGCGGCCTGATCGCGCTGGAATCCGAAGGGGCCGAAAAACTGTTCGGCGAGCCGGCACTGAATGTAGACGACCTGATGCAGTGCGACGCCAAAGGCCTGGGCATGATCAATATCCTTGCCGCCGACAAGCTCATGCAGTCGCCCAAGATGTACGCCACCTTTCTGCTGTGGATGCTGTCGGAGTTATATGAAACCATGCCGGAAGTGGGCGACGTGGAAAAACCCAAGCTGGTGTTTTTCTTCGACGAAGCCCACCTGCTTTTCAACGATGCGCCCCAGGCACTGCAGGACAAGATCGAACAGGTTGTCCGCCTGATCCGCTCCAAGGGGGTGGGGGTCTATTTCGTCAGCCAGAACCCGCTCGACATCCCGGACAAGGTGCTGGGCCAGCTCGGCAACCGCGTCCAGCACGCCCTGCGCGGCTTTACCCCCAAAGATCAACGCGCCGTGCGCGCCGCCGCCGAGACCTTTCGCGCCCGCCCCGGTCTTGATGTCGCCACCGCGATCATGGAGTTGGAGACCGGCGAAGCGCTGGTCTCGATCCTCGATCGCAAAGGCGCGCCGACTCCGGTCGAGCGCGTCCTGATCTTCCCGCCGCGCAGCCGCCTGACGCCCCTCACCCCGGCCGAAATGGCCAACGTCATCCGCACCTCACCCCTGGCCGGCCATTATGAAAAGGCCGTCGATCGCGAATCCGCCTACGAAAAGCTCAAAGCCCGCGCCGAGGCGGAAAGTGCCGCCGTCATTCCGGAACCGCGCGGCCGCCAGGCGGCCCCGGCTGCTCCCGGCGGCGATCTCCTCGCTGCCGCAGCCAAGAGCGCCGCCCACGCCATCGGCAGCTCTCTCGGCCGGCAGATTATCCGCGGGGTGCTCGGTTCATTATTCGGTGGGGGGAAAAGACGTTAAACCGGGGGGACGCCCAGACAAAGGGCGGCGTAAATCCGCGCCGCCGCTTCGACTTCAGCCAGGGCGGTCTGCTCTTCATTGGTATGGGCGGTCTCCAGCGAGCCCGGCCCGAGGATCAACGGCTGCACGCCGGCCGCAAAGAAGAGATTGCCGTCGGAATGCGAACGGAACGGGGTGAGTTGCAGGGGGAGATTGAGTTTGGGGTAGACCTTTTCCAACACCTGCTCCAGCCATTGCTGCGCCGCTAACTGGTAGCCACTGGCGGAAAAATCAAAGGTGACATCGAGATGGAGATCGGGGATCGCATCCCTGGCCCCGGCCAATTGCTCACTGATCGCGGCCTTCACCTGCTCCGGCGAAATCTCCGGGGCGAGATGGAGATCGATGAGGGCTTCGCAGCGATCCGGGACGACAAAACCGGCGCGGGACGAGCTCAACTCGCGGATCGAGTAAAAGACCTGGAGATTATCACGGCTAAAGAGGGGCGCCTTGCCGAGCTGCAGCAGGATCTGCAACATCGACTCGACGGCGTTATGGCCGAGTTCCGGCAGCGAGGAATGGCTCCGCCGCCCTTTGGTGACCAGCTGCGCCTCGACATAACCGTAATGACCGAAACACGGGGAGAGGGAAGTCGGCTCGCCGATCACCACCCAGTTCGGGGTACAACTCTCCAGA
>JAUSBJ010000015.1 GCA_030652035.1 Sulfurimicrobium sp. | reverse complement strand
ACCTTCGAGGTGTCGAGGTCTTCCAGCGGCGGGTGGATCTGCGCGGCGTTGCCGACGGCGGCGAGGATGCGGCAGAGGTTGGGGTCGGACGCGAAGAAGGCGGTTTTCACCAGCGGCGAGTGGGCGATGGCGTAGCCGACGGCCTTGCATTCGGCGACGTCGCGGCCGCCTTCGATGTCGATGGTGATGAATTTGGTCGCGCCTTCGCCGTCGCGCACGATGGCCTGGGCCAGCACCTGCGACACTTCGGTGATGGCATCGCGCAGGGTGGCATATTCGGCGCTCGCGGCGTCAACGATTTCCGGCGTGCCCGCTTCGCCGGTGGCGATGAGGATGAAGGAATCGTTGGTGGAGGTGTCGCCGTCCACCGTGATGCAGTTGAAGGATTGGTCTGCGGCGTGCTTCACAAGAGCTTCCAGCAATGGCTGGCTGATGGCCGCATCGGTGGCGACGTAACCCAGCATCGTCGCCATGTTGGGATGGATCATACCGGAACCCTTGGCGATGCCGGTGATGGTCACCGTCTTGCCGCCCAGCACAATCTGCTTCGACAGGGCCTTGGGCTGGATGTCGGTGGTCATGATGGCGTGCGCGGCGTCAAACCAGTTGGCTTCCTTCAGGTTCGCAATCGCAACGGGCAGACCGGCGATGATCTTTTCCACCGGCAGCGGCTCCAGAATCACGCCAGTGGAGAAGGGCAGCACCTGCTCCGCGCCGCAAGCCAGCAGGCGCGCGACTTCGGCGCAGGTCTGGCGCGCGCGCGTCATGCCCTCCTCGCCGGTGCCTGCGTTGGCATTGCCGGTGTTCACCACCAGCGCGCGGATGGCTTTACCGCCGCTCAAATGCTGGCGGCACAAGGTCACCGGCGCGGCACAGAAACGGTTCAGGGTAAACACCCCGGCCACGCGGGCCTTTTCACCCAGGCGCATGACCAAGAGGTCCCGGCGATTGGCTTTCTTGATGCCGGCTTCGGCGATGCCGAGGGAAACGCCCGCTACGGGCAACAGTTTATCCGCCAGAAGCGGTGCTAGATTCACGGGCATGTTCAATCTTCCTGATGAGAATAGTCTTCGTCTTCGCTGTCTGTGCCACTGGCTGGCGCGGACTCCACGAGCATGAGCAGGCGCAATTCCTTGAACAGTTCGCGGCTGCTCTTCGGCGGCCGGCCGGCGGCAGCTTCCTTGTGCGCGTTGCGCACCAGGGTGCGCAGGCGCTGAACGTCGGCGCGGGGATGCGCCAGCACCAGATCGCTGATGGCCTTGTCATCCGCCAGCAGCCTGTCGCGCCAGCGCTCCAGTTGATGGAACTTGGCTGCCTGCTCGCGGCTGGAACCATCCCATTCCGCGAATTTGGCCACAATCGGCGCGGGATCGATATTGCGCATGAGCTTGCCGATGTATTGCTTCTGGCGGCGGATGGCGCCGTTGGCGGTGAGGCGCTTGGCCTCCTTCACCGCATCGCGCAGGTTGTCCGGGAGGTCGAGCTGTCCGAGCTGGGAAACATTGAGCGTCACCAGTCTTTCGCCGATCTCCTGCAATGCTTCCACGTCGCGCTTGCGCTGTGATCGGCTGATTTCTTCCTGTTCCGGCTGGTCGCTTTCCTGCATGGTTTCGCTTCGCTGATTAAAGTTGTTATCATAACCGCATTTCAGCCATTTAACCCCTCCCATCCTCCCAACCCCACCCATCCTCCCCTTGTCAGGGGAGGGGTAGACCGGGGAGGCGCCAACCGGCTTCCCCCCTGACAAGGGGGGATCAGAGGGGGGTTAGCAAGCCATACCAATTGAGGTTACCGTGCAGGATTCCCGCTTTAGCTATTCATTCGACACCCTCCGGCAGATTTCCCAGGACATTCTCAATCAGGCAAAAAAGGACGGCGCCAGCGCCTGTGAAGCGGAAGTATCGCAGGGCTTCGGGCAGAACGTCACGGTGCGCCAGAACGAAGTGGAGACCATCGAATACAACCGCGACAAAGGCCTCGGCGTGACGGTCTATTTCGGCCAGCGGCGCGGCCATGCCAGCACCTCGGACCTGTCGCCGGAAGCCATCCGCGATACCGTCAAGGCCGCCTGCAGCATCGCCAAACACACTGCCAGCGACGATTTTGCCGGGTTGGCCGATGAAGCCCTGCTGGCCAGGGAAATCCCCGAGCTCGACCTCTACCATCCCTGGGAGCTGCCGGTGGAACAGGCCATCGTACTGGCGCAGGAGTGTGAAGCGGCTGCAATGGGCGTGGACAAGCGCATCAACAATTCCGAAGGTGCCTCGGTCTCCACCCACGAATCCCTGTTCGTGTACGCCAACAGCCTCGGCTTCATCGGCGGCTACCCCACCACGCGCCAGGGCATCAGCTGCGCGGTGGTGGCGGAATCGGACCATGGCATGCAGCGCGACTACTGGTACACCACCGCGCGCGCCGCCGCAGACCTGGAGGGCACGGCAGCCGTGGGGCGCATGGCCGGCGAGCGCACCGTGCGCCGCCTCGATGCGCGCAAGCTCAAGACCATGCAGCTGCCGGTGCTGTTTGATGCATCGCTGGCTTCCGGCCTGATCGGCAGCTTTGTCGGCGCGGTCAGCGGCGGCAGCCTGTACCGCAAATCATCCTTCCTGCTCGACAGCCTGGGCAAGGAAATCTTCGCCCCCTTCATCCAGTTGCAGGAACTGCCCCACCTCCCCAAAGGCCTGGCCAGCAGCCCATTTGATAACGAAGGCGTCGCCACCCAAAGCCGCGACGTGGTCAAGGATGGCGTGGTGCAGGGCTATTTCCTCTCCACTTACTCCGCGCGCAAGCTCGGCATGAAGAGCACCGGCAATGCCGGCGGCAGCCACAACCTGATCCTGGCGGATACCGGCCAGGACTTCGCCGCGCTGCTCAAAACCATGGACCGCGGCCTGCTGGTCACGGAACTGCTGGGTCAGGGCGTGAACCCGGTCACCGGCGACTATTCGCGCGGCGCAGCGGGCTTCTGGGTGGAAAACGGAATAATCCAGTACCCGGTGGAAGAAATCACCATCGCCGGCAATCTCAAGGACATGTTCCGCAACATCGTGGCCGTGGGCAACGACGTGCTGGTGCGCGGCGCGCGGCAGTGCGGCTCGATCCTGGTGGGGCAGATGACAGTGGCGGGGGAATAAACCCTGGCTTGAATAAAGCGGGGGCAGGCAGCACCTATCCCACAGGAAGATGCTTGATCCGCAAGGAACGCTCTGTCACTGTTACCATTGCCCCTCGGGAGAGATCATCCTGAGCCATGGACCAGATCTTCTCAAGCAAATCAGCGAGCGCCAATCCCTTCAATCGCTCGATCCGGATTCTCACCACAGAAGGAGCAGATGCGGAGCTTACAGCAAGCATGGCATGGAAATCCGCATCCAGCGTAACCACCACCCGTGTTTCCTGCTTCGCATAGCCGAGAATTTCAACATCCGTCGCCGCCGCCATCCCGACATCCCCGACATGAACGGCGTCCCAACCTCGCTGACTCAGAATCACGCCAGCGGAACGCGGCAAGCCCTGGTCGAGCAATCGCTTTTTCAAGCGGCCTCGTCCAGTTCCACCACTTGATCGTCCAGGTTGCAAGCCGCGAACTCCAGCGCCTGCCGGATATCCTCTGGTGTCAGCTCAGGGTATTCCGCACGTAGCTCATCCTGATCCGGATAAAGTGCTACAGCCTCGACCACCCGGCGCACGGTCAGGCGCATGTTGCGAATCGTGGGCTGCCCGCCCAGGATGGCAGGATTTACCGTGATGCGGTCAAATTTTGGCATGGTGAATCCTCAATTACACATCACGCGTACTTTACGCCGCACGAACAAAATGAAAAAGACTTTTTACGGCAAACGCCCTGCCGCCACCATGCGGTTGAACAGGATGTTGGGGGAAAGCCAGGTGACGAGGTCGTCGAATTCACACAATGGCATTGTCGGACCCGGCGCCGAATCACTGCACGGCGATTGTGCCCCGGTTATGGTGCGACTCGTGAAATTCCTGTTGGGGGAGCCACTCATACTATTGGCGTTTTGTGCCTCATCCAGTGCTTCGGCAATTGGCTGAGGATTCACGTTTCCGGCCAGATTTATCGCGCCCAGGCCATTTTTGCCATGAGACAAAATCACAACTGGCACCGCTGTCGCCAAAGTAGAAACACATGCGTTTCCTGTACAAACCCGAATCGTTGGCGATGCAAGGCTGGTGGCCAACTGAAAACCGTCTGTGGTTGCAGAAGCAACCCCGCTGAATGAAAATTTTGGATGTACCCGGTAGCGCATTCGGTTTCCCCAGCCATCTCCATCAGCCACACCAAGCGTTGACCAAGGGACATTGCCTTCCGCAACCGGACAATAGCCTGGCCCACCAACCGCGGCACAAGCTCCATTCACATCCGGACAACGATCTTCTAGGCCATCGTTTGGCACCATGCCCCCTTGGCCACTCACGGCAGCCGTTACATCGGGACAAGGTAGGTAGGGACGATTATTTGGTGTGGACGAATGAGATAACGCATATCCAATCAGTGCCTCCTTGATCTCCTCCATCGTCTTGTTTGTTTCCCTGATTTTCTGCTGCTCGATCTGCATCGTCAGCGGCACCAGCAATCCACCCAAGAGCAAGGCCACGACCACCAGCACGATAGCCAACTCGACCAGCGAAAACCCTTCATGTTTATGCATTAAGGCTCCGGTTAATCATGGGATGCAGGCCAATACATCCGTAGATGGAGCTGAGGCAGAATACACTGACGCCCCAGATAGCGTGATATTGCCAGTCGAAAAGGCGCTCAAAACATTCCCTTCCAGGTAATTGTTCCAGCCATTCTTTTGCGTATGGGTCGCTCTCATCTGCAAGACTCCGCGTTCACCGGTGAAAATTACTACGCCCTTACAGAGTGAACCGTTCACCGTCAGGCAAGCAGATCCGGAAGCACATACCGCATAAAGAAGATTGTCCCGCCATTTTTGCACAGGATTGTAGCTAGCGCTGGTGCAGGCCGTGCTTGGTATTCGACCCGCATTCAAACTCCCGACGGGACTCACGGGATTTTCCAGCAAGGTGTCAAAGTCAATCGTTACTGGAGTAGGCAGAGAAGAAAGGCATGCCACGGCAGAGGCTATGAATGTGCTGAAATCGCTACGCTTCTTGATTCCTCTGAATATTTCATCGGAACTGATGGTCAATAGCCGGTCATTTACCAACCAACCGCCACTGGAATCTCGAACCGCTCCCAGGATGATGGGTTTAGGGGTCGCGAGGGAAGATGTTCCAGTAGCATTATTTGTCCCAGAAAAATAATTTACGATATTGTTGATAAGCGTGTTTGGAACGAAGGTGTCCAAGTAATTCCGTGCGTCATAATTTCCGGCACACTCAGCGACGTTATCAACTGCTGAGGTTGCTCGGTTCTGGCCGACCAACAGCGGCCCGGGCGCGAATATTACAGCCACTGGCCTTTGATGATAATTGGCACCCACCGCACTGACGGTTCCTACTGGCGTGCCATTGGAGGTAAAAATCTCAAACTGCCCAAGCGTATCCCAGTTCAGGAAGGGAGATGGCTGCATATTCTGATATGCGCCCGAAACCGCATACCAAAGGCACTCCCCATATCCATCACGCAAAGGGGGGAGCCCCAGTTTTTTCCATGGGAGTCGCCCCACTGCACTCAGATTAACGGCATTCCCTGTAAAATTTCCCGCTGCATTCCCCTCTCCAGGAACGCCGTTACGCGACGAACCCAAGTCCGGAAGGGGAAGGTGGCCATTGACTTGATTTACGTGAGTATCGCTGTAGGTCACCGCATACCCAATCAGCGCCTCCTTTGCTCTCGCCAACGCCTCGCTGGTAACCCGGTCCCGTTCCTGTTTCTGGGCCGCGCGATTCAGCCCGTTCACGAGCACCGCCAACGCTCCCACGCCAAGCAGCAACATCAGCAGCATTAATGCCGCCCCACGCTGCAAGGAAGGCGGCGATTTTGGAGGAGTGCCCGGCAAAATCATAGCCCCGGCGACCTATTGGTCAGGCATGGCGGCTGGCTGCCCATCAGCAGGCTCGGTGACTCCGGGCTCCGCCCGGCTTGGGCGCTTTTCGGCTGCATTGACCTGCTTCGCGGCACTGGGCGAGGCAGCGTCTGGAGGCTGATCTTTACTCAGTAGCGCTGGCGCGCGGCGGTAAACCTCCTCCACCTCCCCGCTGGTCATGTCGATGCTTTGCCCCACCTTGAGCGGTACAGTCCGCTTCGCGCCCGGCGTGACGACCCTGACCTCGCCGCCCTTGCGCACGATGGCGGACTGGGTGGCTGCGTTCTGGAGGCGGTTGTTGATCCACACCGTGGATTTTCCATCGCTGCGGGTAATCACCCCGTTGAGCAGGATATTGGCGGATGGCGGCGCGCTTTCCTCTTCATCGAGCCTGATGCTGCGCTCATGCTGTCGAGCCACGTCCATTCTGGCACGCTGTTCTGGGGTGTAGAAGAGCCGGCCCAGCGCCTCATCCGCATATCCCGGCAAGGGCGCCAAGGCCCATGCCCCGAAAAATACCATGACAGATAGGCGCTTCATGGCCGCTCCTCCACCTTGCCTTCGCTCATGGTCAGCCAGGCGAGGCTACAGTCGGCGCCGAGATGCGGCTGCATGCCGACGCTCTCGTTCATCGCCAAACTCTGGCGCTGCATGTCGCACTCCCTGACGATAAAGAAGCCGGCGTCCTGCTCGGCAAGCGCCTTCAGGAAGCGCGGCAAATCTTCTTCATGCAGCAGGCCCATGTTGATTTTCATCGCCGACTGGCGCAGACGGTATGGCCCGGTGTCCGTGACAGCCGGTGACTGATACGCCTGCTGTGCCTCGATCTGGTAGTTAACGCCAAACATTTTCAGTTGCAGGCTCGCGGCACGCAGGGCATCCACCCAGTTGATGCGCTGCTCTTCACCGACCAGGCCGTGCTGTTGCAAGGCCAGATAGGCGGCGCGATAGCGCAGGATCGTGTCTTTTTCATCGCCTGATTTGTGCAGGCGATCATGTGCTTCCAGCAGGGCGTCCTGTTGCTGTTTCAGCGCGGCCCTGGATTGACTGAAATGCTGATAAGTAAAGAACACCAGCGTCGACCCCAGCAGCAGCGTTGCCGACAGAACCAGCAATGAAGCGCGCAGGAAACGCCAGTCGGCAGCGGTCAGCTTCATTGTCGCGCCCTTAAAACCAACTGAAGCTTGAACTCCGCGCGCACGCTATCCGTGCTCGCCGTATCCAGGGTATTGCCGCTCAGAGCCGAGGTGGAATGCACGTTGAGCGGCATCTGCGTCACGCTGGCACTGGCGACATCAGGATCGTGCTTCAGCTTGTCTGCAAAACGCTTAATGCCGGCCATCGCTGCACGATAGTCCCCATGGAAAGGCCGGACCTCGGCTTCAATCACCCCCCACTCCGCCCAGCGGGCGCCTCCCGCTGACGGCGTTGCGGCATGCACCTTGTCTGAGTTTTCCCCTGGCACGCCATATTTCCAAGCAAAACGTGTCAATGCGATGTCCGGACTGGTCTCCAGAACCCGGCTCACGATCTGCATCATGCGCTCCGGCGTTCGGCCATCCTGTTTCAGGCGGTCAGCGATCTGCACCGCTTTTTCGAGATGATCTGCAGATACCGGGGTTTGGGGGAAGGTTTTTGTCACTTCCACATAACGCGCCAGTTGTTCCTGTGTCTGGCCGGCAAGATGGCGCGCCTCGCCATCCAATTGATACTGCTGAAAGAGGTTTGTGCCAGCCCATATCAAGGAAACCGCTGCCGCCACGGCGCTCGCGCCATACAGCGTGCGCCGTTGCTGGTGGCGCCAATGGCTGCGCGTTTCACTGGCCGGCGCCAGGTTGTGCTCCGGATGACGCAGGCCGAGCACGGCCATGTGAGTACTGTAAGGACAACTCCCGGGAGAGAGGCCCTTTAGATGAGCGCTCAGTTCTCGCTGCGTCAATCTCTGGCAGGCATACGTTGGATCAGCCTGAAGGCATTGCTGCATTTCTTCCATGGCGTCGTCGGGGTCCAGCAGCAACACCGCCAGCGCGGATTCACGGGCAGCCAGACGCAGGCTATTGAGATAAAGACGGGTTTTGCCAATCTCGGCTATCAAGGAAGCGGTAGCCATATTTTCAGAGCCAACCACGGCAAGGCGGCTGGTCTTCAATTGCCCGCCCTGAAAAAAGCTCTGACGCAAACCATCGTGGTGCATGCTCACCAGCAGAACATCCGGGTGCGTCAACTTGAGCAGGAAAAGCAGTTCCTGGCTTACCATGGGCAGCAGGAAAATGCCCGCCAGCGGCGCCTGATGCCGAT
Organism: Sulfurimicrobium sp.; assembly: GCA_030652035.1. Lineage (GTDB taxonomy): Bacteria > Pseudomonadota > Gammaproteobacteria > Burkholderiales > Sulfuricellaceae > Sulfurimicrobium. Next base: position 39,806 of record JAUSBJ010000015.1, on the reverse strand, counting down.
GCAGCACATCCAGCCAGGGGCGCAGCATATCGGCATTGATCAGCGCCGCGAACAGATAGCGGTCGTCGCGCCGCTTGCCCGAATCACGCCCCTGTATCCAGGCAGTGCAATAGGGCGTGTTACGGTAAAGCTGTTTCAGTTTGCGCTGCAGCAACTCATGCCGTGCCGAACCTGAAACATGGGGAAGCAATTCAGCATGGTAATCCTCCTCAACCGAGTCGATCATCAGATAGACGGGAGCAGTCGGGTGCGCATGCAGCAACTCACCGAAATCCCGTTGCCCGGACTCCGTGGCCGGGAATTGCCGGCATGGCCCCAGCTTGCCATGCTCGAATAACGAGCCGATGGCACCTTGAGTGGTCACGCAGGCAATTATTTTGGTAGTCATGGTTAATGCAATGGAATTAAAACTTCATCTTGCCCAATATATCGTAAATCGGTGTCAGCACCGAGAACATGATCACCGCCAGCACCAGGCCGAGGGTCACGGTCAGCGCAGGCTCGAGTAACTTGAGCAGCTTCTCGACCGACTCCTTGACGTCGCGGTTGTAAAAATAAGTCACGTTAAGCAGAGCCGTGTCCAGCGCCCCGGTAGCCTCGCCCACACGCAGCATGCGCACCACCAGGGGCGGGAACATGCCCAGGTTTTCGAAGCTGTCGGCCACGCTGTCACCGGCACTGATCTGCTGCCCGGCACGCGCCAGTCCGTCGGCGATGACGCGATTGTCAACGATCTCCTCGCTGGTTTTCATCGCATCCAGGATCGAGATACCGGACTGGTACATCAGGGCGAAGAAATTGGCGAAGCGTGCCAGGATGATTTTTTGCAATATCGGCCCGATAAACGGGGTGCGTAACTTGGCATAATCCCACCAGTACCGCGCGCGCGGGCTCTTTTGAACCATCACCGTGGACACGGCAAGCACGGCCATGGGCAGGCCGAACAGCAGATACCAGTAGTTGACGAACAAGTCGGACAGGAAAATCAGCGCCCGTGTCTGGAACGGCAAGGCCTGCCCCATGTTTTTGAGAAAAGAGACCAGTTGCGGCACCAGGTACATCATCAGGAATACGATCACCCCGCCCACCACCACGAACACCAGCGCCGGATACATCAGCAGACGCTTGGTCTGGGCCTGCAACTCATCCTGCCACTTCAGGGTGGTGGCAAGATTCTCGAACACTTCGGTCATGGTGCCGCTCTGCTCTCCGGCCTTGATCAGGCTGACAAACAGATTGTCGAATGCCACGGGATAGCCTGCCATGGCTTGCGCCAGGGTTTTCCCCCCTTCCATGTCCTCCAGGAGGCCGGACAGGACTTCTCGGAAGCGCGGCTGCTCTAAGCTGTCGCGCAGATCCGCCAGGCCTTCGAGAATCGGGATGCCGGCGCGGGAAAGCTGCTCCATGTGGAAGCAGAAAGTAATCAGATCCTGGCGCGTGATGTTGCCACTGCCGACGTGCAGGGGCTGGCTCACCTTGCGCGCGGTGATGAGATCCAGGCCCATGCGCTGCAAACGCAGCTCCAGGTCCACCTCGTTCACCGCAGCAAGCTTGCCCCTGGCGGGGCGGCCACTTTTGTCAACTGCGCTGTATTGGTAAGTCAGCATTTTTGAGCTTTCAGCCGTCAGCCATCAGCTGTCAGTGTGAAGCAAAAACCGGGATGATTTTGCTGATACCTGAGAGCTGACGGTTGACAATCAATGCAGCCGCCCGGTCAGGTCCACCACGCGGGCCACTTCAGCCACACTGGTCAGCCCCCCCAGAATACGCTGGACGCCATCTTCCGCCAGCGTGCGGAAGCCCTTCTCCAATGCCACCCGGCTCAATTCCCGCGCCGTGGCACGGCGTGCAATCAACTCGTCCAGATCTGCGTCCATGTGCAGCAACTCGATCAGCGCCATCCGCCCCTTGTAACCACGGTGATTGCACAGATTGCAGCCTTTTGCCGCATAGATCTGGGTTTCTGCACCGGGCGCCAGGCCCAGCAACAGCCGCTCTTCCGGGCCCGGCGTGTAAGCCTGTTTGCAGTGGGGACACAGCAAACGCACCAGGCGCTGCGCAATCACGCCAATGATATTACCCGCCATGATGTCGGGCAGAATACCGATATCCAGCAAACGCGGAAACGCGCCGAGGGCGGAATTGGTATGCAGGGTGGTGAACACCTGGTGCCCGGTCATCGCCGCGCGAAACGCCATATCCGCCGTTTCGCGGTCGCGTACCTCGCCCACCAGGATGATGTCGGGGTCCTGCCGCATCATGGAGCGGATGCCGTTGGCGAAATCCATCTTCACCATTTCGTTGACCGAGGTCTGGCGCATCATCGTGACCGGGTACTCTACCGGATCTTCCAGCGTCATGATGTTCACCGTTTCGTCGTTGCGGTGGCTCAGCATCGAATACAGGGTGGTGGTCTTGCCGCTGCCGGTCGGGCCGGTCACGATCAGGATGCCCTCCGGGCGCGCCATCATCAGCTTCAGCTTATCCTGTGTTTCGGAGCTCAAGCCCATGCGGTCCAGGGAGATGATCGATTTTTCCCGGTCCAGCACGCGCAGCACGATATTTTCGCCGTAAATGGTGGGCTGCGCCGCCACCCGGAAATCAATCGGCCGGCCATTCAGGTTTAGCGACAGGCGGCCATCCTGCGGCGCCCGCGTTTCGGCGATATTCATGCCGCTGATCACCTTGAGGCGGACTGCGATGCCCGGCCAGTAGGTCTTGTGCAGGCTGCGAATCTGTTCCAGCACCCCGTCGATACGGTAGCGAATGCGCAGGAAGGCATATTCCGGCTCGAAGTGAATATCCGATGCCCCGCGCTTGACTGCGTCCACCAGCAGCGCGCCGACCAGCCGCACCATCGGCTGGGTGTATTCCTCGTTGCCCGCCTGCAGGCTCTGGTAATCGATCTCGCCGGTTTCGATCTCGCGCAGGATGCCATCCACCGAGAGTTCGAAGCCGTAGAACTGGTCGATGTATTCTTCCAGCTGCGCCTCGCCCGCGAGTACGGTGCGAATTTCGATCCGACCACCCAGATGGGCGCGCAATAAATCCAGCGCCACCACATTGAAGACATCGCTCATCGCCACCAGAAGCTCCTGGCGCTCTGTATTGATGGCGATCGGCAGCAGGCGATAGCGGCGCGAAAACTCTTCCGGCACCAGCTTCAACGCTTCAGCGTCGGCCACCACGTTGGACAGGTCGATGCCCTCCTGGCCTATGGTGTGAGCCAGGATGTCGCGGATCATGGCTTCGGTCACAAAACCCAGGCGCACCAGTTGCCGGCCCAGCGGCATATCGTGTTCGCTCTGCTCCATCAAGGCGATGCGCAGCTGGTCCTGGCTGATCAGGCCCTGCTGAACCAGCAACTCGCCGAGACGGAGTTTTTTGCGCTGCTCCGTCATTTATTCACCCACTCGCTTCAATTTAACAATCCGCGCCTCGACTGCGGCGCGATCAAAAGCCGCCGTGCCGTCCTGCTCCAGCAATTGCAGGGCACGCTGGTAATAAGCAAGGGCCGGTTTGGGCTGATTGATGTGTTCCAGGCTCACCGCCAGGTTGAATGCATAATCCGGGTTGGCGGATGCCAGATGGTGGGCCTGGAAATAAGCCTGCTGGGCATCGGACCAGCGCTCTTCGATCGCATACAGATTACCCAGCGCGAAATGCAGCATTGCGCTCGGCTGCTCCGCCAGCAGACGCTTCAATTTGGCCTCGCTGCCGGCAGGGTCGGCGCTGCCGAGCAAGTTCAAAAGACCCGCTTGGGCAAAGGTGTTTTTCGGTTCCACATCCAGTGCGCGCAGGTAAAGCCTGCCGGCCTCGCCCGGATTGTTCGAGCGCGCCGCGACGGCGGCCATGCCGAGCAGGCCGTCGATGTTGCGGGGTTCCTGTTGCAGCAGCCGTTTATAAGCCACCTGCGCCGCTTCCAGCCGCCCTTCCTGCAAAGCCTGATAGCCTTGTGCCAGGTCTGGATTGATTTCTTCCTGGATGCCGCGCAAAACCTTGACTGAGCTTCCCTGAGCTGGCTCAGCAGCACGGGGCTGTGTTTTTTTCACTGCCTCCGACACCGCATTGGAAATCTTTGCGGCAACCGATTGCGCTTGTTCCAGCGCCTTGTCCATGACTTCGATGGGAGAAGCCGCAACACTCGATGGCTGCATTTGACTTTCCACCGGTGGCACAGGCGCCTGCATTAATACCGGGGCGGCAGGTGGCGTATGACCCGGCTGGGCAGAAATCAGCAAGCCCGGCTTGTTGATCGCGATATAAACGTATGCGCCGCCGCCGAGCAGCAAGAGCAGCGCGGCTAAGGACAAAGCCACAAGCATCCGCTTGCTGCCCTCCCCCTGCGGCTCCTTGGCGGCAAACAGGTTGGCGGCCTCCCTGGGCGTTTCATTGGCAGACGCCAGCGGATTGGGGTTGAATTCGGTTTGTTTTGCTGACTGAGCCTCATGCGCGCGGGGTTCGAGGGATAATTCATCCGCCAGTTCCTGCAGCGTGGGCTCGCTCCCGCCATGCGCGCCTTGCTGGCTTTCTTCTGCCTTCTTCAAGGCTTTCATCAGCAAGCTCATGGCTGGGCGGCTGTTTGCGGTTCCGGGAGGAAGCGGCGATAGGCGCTCAACTCGCCGCTATCCAGCGATGGATTGGTGATAACGGTGGGGCGCAAAAAAATCACCAGCTCGGTCTGCGTGGCCTTGCGCTCCTGCTGCCCAAAAATGGCGCCCCAGCCATCCGGACGCGACAGGACGGGCAGGCCATCCCGGCCGCGCGCGATATCATCCTGCATCAGGCCGCCCATGATGATCGTCTGGCCGCTGTTGACCTGCAGCACAGATTCCATCTCGCGCACCTGAATTTCCGGCACCTGATTCTGAATCCTGTTAGCCTCTGACAAGTCCCTGTTTATCTGGGCAAGAGCAGGATTGGGATCGGTTTTATAGCCGGTAATCCGGGAAATCGTCGGGCGCACCGTCATGGAGACCACGCCGCCCTCACTGATCTGCGGCGTCACGCTCATGACCACGCCAACCGGAACGGTATGCGCGGTGGTGGTATAGACAGGCTGAGTGATAATCCCGGTGGACGACACTGCGCCCAACTGGACATCGATGGAAAAATACACTTCGTTGTTGACCACCTTGAGCAAGGCCGTCTGATTGTTGATGGCCATGATTTTCGGGCTGGACAGGATGCGCGTCTTGCCGAAGGACTCAAGCAGATTGAGTGTGGCACTCAGGTTGTTGTTGGCATTGCTGTAACCAATGGTAAAAAAAGATGCCAGATTGCCGGCCAGGTTGTCTCTGGCATTCGGCACAGACCGGATGTTGAAACCGGTTGCCCGGCCGACACTGGTCCAGTCAACACCGGCATGGAACTGATCTTTCAGGCCCACCTCGACGATCGTCGCCTCGATCAACACCTGCCGTTGCGCTGAACTTGTGACGCTGGCCAGATATTCCTTGACCAGCTTGTGCTGCCGCTCCGTTCCCAACACCGAGACCGACCCCGCCACCGGGTTCACGATCACCTGCTCCTTGGTATCACCCAGAGCTGAAAGCGGTTTTTCGTTACCGAATACGTTGGAAAACAGGGCCGGCGCACCCGAACCGGCACGCGCAACCGCTTCCGCCTGGCGCAAGCGGTCTTCGCGCTCGGCACGCACGAGCTCGGCCCGGGCCGCTTTTTCCTCTGCCGTGCTGGCAACGGAACGGGTAGCGCTGAGAATATGGCGAAGGTTTTCCCCCATGATCTCCCAGAAATTATTGTCAGAAGCGCTCTTGACCGCAGTGGACGAATTGTTCCCGGCAACGCCGGCTCCGGATGTCCCGGTAGCGGTCCTGCCCAAAGCCGAGGCCCCGACGCCGGCAATCTGCGACGACACCCCGATATTCGAACTGGTGTTGCGCGACAGATTGACGTAATCCACCCGGTAGGTTTTCAGGTAGGGGCTATCCGGCGTGATCGAGAGGGTATTCCCCTCCACTTTATAGCGCAGATTGACCTGCTGCGAGAGCCGGTCGAGAATGGCGTCCAGCGGCTCGTTCACCGCATTCATGGTCACCAGGCCCTGAATCGCCGGATGGATATCCACGTTGAGCTTTGAATCCCGTGCCAGCGCAAAGAGCAATTCCTTCACCGGCACCTCGTTCACCACCACGCTATAGGTTTGCGGCTTGACTGAAGGCTTGGGGGGAGGCACAAAAGCACCTAGCCTGACCGGCGCGGGGATGCCCGCATCATTTGCAGTCGCTTGCTGCCCGGACTGGATGTGGTTCTGGGAAATCTGGATTGGCGGTTGGCTGGAGGCGCAGCCCGCAATGAATGCCACCACGCTCAACGCGACGCCCAAACTGCGCCAATGTTGCGTTTGCTGCTGTCCAAACCGCTTCATCATGCACCTCACTGCACAAGCATTATTGTTATTATCTTTATTCATCGCTGATGCTCGGCAATCTCGGCCCGTATGCCCTGCAGCGTCCGCAGAACCGGCCGATTTGCCTTGAGCGTCTCGGGCAAGTGGGCCAGTGCCGCAGCGGCCTCTGCGCGGCTGGAAAAACTGCCGTAAAGCACCGTCCATGCGGGCCGCCCGCTTATCTTTGTACGGTACACAAAAATCCGGTCCATTTCAACGTCGCGCCCCATCTTTGCCAGTTGCCAGCGTAGCTGTTGCAAATCATTCGACCCCATCAGCTGAATGCTACTGGTCGAATGCCCCTGTCTGGACAACCAGTTTTCTGTGGCGGCCAGACGCTGCGCGACGATATCTGCCGGATCTTCAGTTGCTTCCGCCTGTTGTTTCCCGGATCCTTCACCCTCTGCGAGGGCCTGCGCGGAAGGCGCAGCAAGTGCAGCTCCCTTGCCCACAGCCGCTTCCTGTCCCCTTGGCTGAGTCTGGAAAAACGGGGGCAACGCCGCCCCCAGCCCCACCCCGAATGACAGCAAGAGCAGCGCTGCGGCAAGCTTCGGCCACGGCAAGCTTCCTGTAGCCAACTCGAATTCGCTGTCCTGTATCGCGGCTCGCACATGCTTCAGACTCACGGTATGCGTGTTGTCCGCAAAAGCCGCCAGCAAGGTTTTGTCCGCAATAATATTCACACGCCGGGTCAACCCTCTCGAAGCCCGCGCGATCAGCTTGACCACTGCGGGGCCAAACAAGTCTGGACCATGGTAATTGGCGGTGCGCAGACGGAACATCAGGTAATCCCTGATTTCACCGGCAGTCAGCGGCTTGAGAGTGAAGCTGTGGGTAATTCGCTCCTTGAGTTGGCGAATTTCTGTCCGTGCCAGGTTCTTGTCCAGCTCAGGCTGACCAAACAGAACGATCTGCAGGAGCTTGTAGTGCTGCGTTTCCAGATTGGAGAGCAGGCGTATTTCTTCCAGGGTCTCCAGCGGCATGCTTTGCGCCTCTTCCACGAACACCACCACTTGCTTGCCCTGGGCGTGGCGCTCCACCAGATATTCCTGCAATGCCTGCATGACTTCCAGGCGTTCCGCATCGCGCGGCAACGAGAGCTGCATCTCGAAAGCGATGGCATGCAGGATTTCGTCCGGGGATACGCTCGGGTTGGCGAGATAAACCGTTTCAACTTCCGCCGGCAGGCGCTCTTGCAGCATGCGGCACAACATGGTTTTGCCGCTGCCCACTTCGCCGCTGACCTTGACGATCCCTTCCCCCTGGCGAATGGCGTAAATCAGGGCATCCAGAATAGCGCCGCGGTTACCCCCGCCGAAAAAGAATTCGGTGTGTGCCGTGATTCTGAAAGGTGGCTGGGAAAGACCGAAATGGGCGAGGTACATTTTATTGGTATTGATCCAAATTGGTGTAGGTCTGCATCCGGCTATACAAAGTTGTACGGTTCACACCCAACAGCTTGGCCGCCTGGCTCAAATTGCCGTGCGTAAGCTTGAGCGCGGCTTCCACGTAAGCCTGTTCCCACTGCTTGAGGGTCTGGTCGAGGTTGAAATTGGCGTGCAACTGCAAATGTTTTTTTGCCAGTTCCTGCATCGCGCCGGGATCGCTGGGCAACATCTCGGGCAGGGTATCCGCTTCGGTATCCAGCTCCGCCTGCAATGCTTCGCGCGAGACGCTCTGGCCGGCATATTTGGTAACCAGCCTGATCACGATATTACGCAGTTCGCGCACGTTGCCGGGGAAAGGATATGCCTGCCATACCCGCTCTGCAGCCGCATCGAGCCGGAACGGCGCACCGCCGCTCTGGCGCACATAGAAATCGCGGAAATGTTCGAGCAACAGCGCCTTGTCCTCCCCCAGTTCGCGCAATGGGGGCACACTTACGGTAAACACGCTGAGACGGTGATAGAGATCGGCGCGAAAACGCCCGGCCTTGATTTCCTGGCGCAAATCACGATTGGTCGCAGCAACGATGCGCGCATTGCTGTGCCGCGGCTGGGTTTCCCCGACACGCTGAAACTCGCCGTTTTCCAGGACGCGCAGCAGCTTGGCCTGCAATTCGACGGGCAGTTCCCCGATTTCGTCGAGGAACAAGGTGCCATCATTTGCATCCTCGAAGTATCCGGCACGGGATGCCGTCGCTCCGGTGAATGCGCCCTTGCTGTAACCGAACAGTGTCGGTTCCACCAAAGATGGCGATATTGCTGCGCAATTAAGCGCCAGGTAAGGTTTTTTGGCGCGCACACTTAGGCGGTGCAGACATCCCGCCACCAGTTCCTTTCCACTACCCGATTCACCCTCGATCAGCACTGGAAATGGCGCGTCAGCAAACTGCCTGATTTGATGACGCAATTTCTCGGCATTCAAGCTGGCGCCAAGAATGTCACAGCCACGGTCAGGCTTGATTTCCTTTGACTGCTCCGCTTCATGAATACGTAGCGCATCAAACAGCAGTGACTTGAGCCGCTCCGGCTCACATGGCTTGGGTATAAATTCCACCGCACCGAGCGCACGAGCGTGACGTGCATTGGTGTCGTCATTCTGACCCGAGAGTACGACAATCTTGATTTCCGGCGCCCGCGCCAGCAATTCCCCGATCAGCTTGAAACCTTCATCAGGTCGATGCGGCAATGGCGGCAAGCCCAGATCCACCAAAGCCAGTTGCGGAGGCTGATCCATCTGACGCATCAGGCTGGCCGCCTGGGGACGGGAATCCGCGACGTAAACCTCGAAATCCCTGCTCAACACAAAATGCAGGGTATCGGTAATCAACGCATCGTCATCAACGATCAACAAGCTGGGCTTGGATTGCGGCATGGCTTTAAGAACCTCTGTTATTATTTTGATTTTACACGCAAATACATAAAAATCCAGACTTTAGACCGGATTCTCGATCTCGACAAACTGATGTTTGATGCCGAACTGCTGCGCCAGATGCATACCCAGCGCCTGTACCCCATACCGTTCGGTTGCATGATGGCCCGCGGAAATAAATGCCACTCCGGATTCGCGCGCCAAGTGTACCGTTTGCTCCGACACTTCGCCGGTGAGAAAGGCATCCACGCCAAGATCAATGGCTGCAGCAAGGTAGTCCTGTGCCGCGCCACTGCACCAGGCAATACGGCGGATGATGGCAGCATCATCCCCCACCACCAAGGGCTGACGCCGCAGCTTTTCCTCCACCAAGCCTCCCAGCCTTTGCAGGGACATGGGCTGCAACAGACGGCCAACCGCCGCAACATTCTGTTCGCCAAATCGGGCCTCTGTCTGAAAACCCAACAATTGCGCCAGTTGCGCGTTATTGCCCAGCACCGGATGCGCATCCAGCGGCAAGTGGTAAGCCAGCAGGCTCATGCCATGCACCATCAGATGAGAAATACGGGCGCGCTTGATGCCTGTAATCTGGGGCGCCTCGTTTTTCCAGAAATAGCCATGATGCACCAGCACCGCATCCGCGCCCGCAGCGCTTGCCGCATGCAGCACATCCAGGCTGGCACTGACACCGCTTACGATCGACCTGATTTCAGGGCGTCCTTCCACTTGCACACCATTTGGGCAATAATCACGATAGTTTGAAATTTCCAGTAACTGCCCAATATATCTATCTAATTCATTTAACAACATTTAAGCATTCTCCCTGACTCCATGCGCAAACTTTGGCTTATCTTCGCGCAAAGCGCAACCATTGCGCTCGGCGTACTGCTCGCGGCTTCCCTGATCCGCCCGGAGCTTCTTCCCTGGCGCGGCGGCGGCAACATCCTGGTCCAGGAGATCGCTCCGCAGAACGGACCGCAGAAACTGACGCCACTCAATCAGGCAGCCAGGAAAGCAATGCCATCGGTGGTGAACATTTTCACCAGCAAGGAAACCCCCGTTCCCCGCCACCCTCTGATGGACGACCCGATTTTCCGCCATTTTTTTGGTGACCGCCTGGATTCCGAACCACAACAGCAATCCAGCCTGGGCTCAGGCGTTATCGTCAGCAAGGAAGGCTACATTCTGACCAACCATCACGTGGTGGAAGCAGCCGACGAGATCGAAGTTGCCCTCGCCGATGGCCGCACCAGTTCGGCCAAAGTAATCGGGACCGACCCCGAGACTGATCTAGCCGTGGTGAAAATCAACCTCCCTAATCTGTCCGCCATCACTTTCGGGCGGGTGGAAGAAGCTCAGGTCGGCGACGTCGTGCTCGCCATCGGCAACCCCTTTGGCGTCGGCCAGACGGTGACCATGGGCATCATCAGCGCCCTGGGACGCAGCCATCTCGGCATCAACACCTATGAAAACTTCATTCAGACCGATGCAGCGATCAACCCGGGCAATTCGGGCGGTGCGCTGGTGGATGGCGACGGCAATCTGATCGGCGTCAACAGCGCGATTTTTTCCAAAAGCGGCGGCTCACTTGGCATCGGCTTTGCCATTCCCGGCAGCCTGGCAAAACAGGTCATGGAGCAAATCATTCAGGATGGCGCCGTCACACGCGGCTGGATCGGGGTGGAGGTTCAGGACATTACGCCGGAACTGGCCGAGTCCTTCAAGCTCCCGTCGCCTAATGGCACACTGATCGCCGGCGTTCTGCGCGGCGGACCGGCCGACAAGGCGGGAGTGAAGCCGGGAGACATATTGATGGAAATTAATGGCAAACCGGTCAAGGATTCCTCAGCCATGCTCAACCAGATTTCCGCCCTGGCTCCTGGAGAACCGGCGGCGCTGAAACTGATGCGCAGCAAAACTGTAGTCGCGCTCCAGGTAAACGTGGGTAAACGGCCGAAGATGCAACAACGCTAGGCAACGGAATAAACATATCAGCAATATCGCCCGGCGCCGGCGAGTAAGCCTCTACGGCTACTACGACCCCGACTATTCAGCCTTGTCCTGTTGTTTGGCTTCGATGGAATCAAGTTCGCGCTCCATCTCCGCGTCATCCATCGGACGGTAAGGCTCGGCTTCCTCCGCTGCTGCGGGCTTGGACAGCATGGATGCCACCAGGATGCCGACTTCATAGAGCAGCCACAGCGGGACGGCCAGCATGATCTGCGAAATAACATCGGGCGGGGTAAAAATGGCGCCGATCACGAAGGCGCCAACAATCACGTAGGAGCGGATTTCCTTCAGTTTTTCAACGCTCACCATCCCCATCTTGACCAGCAGGACGACCGCCACCGGCACTTCGAAAGTGATGCCAAAAGCCAAGAATAAAGTAATGACGAAATCCAGATATTTGTTGATATCGGTCATCACAGCCACGCCTTCCGGCGCCACCGAGGTCACGAAACCGAACACCACCGGAAACACCAGAAAATAGGCAAACGACATGCCGCACAGGAACAGCAGCGTGCTCGCCGCCACCAGCGGTGCGCCCAGCTTCTTTTCGTGGCTGTACAAACCGGGGGCGACAAACGCCCAGACCTGGTACAGCACGTAGGGAAGGGCGATCAGGAACGCCGTCATCATGGCCACTTTCATGGGCACGAAGAAGGGCGTGGTGACGTCGGTCGCGATCATCTGCCCGCCCGCGGGGAGACTTGCCAGCAAGGGGGCGGCCAGTAGTGCGTAGATCTCCTTGGCGAAAGGGAAGAGGCACACAAACACGATCAGCACCGCGATAATCGAACGCACCAGGCGGGTGCGCAGTTCGACGAGGTGGGAAATAAAGGTTTCGCTGGGTTCGGGGGCGCTCATTGCCATTCCTGAGAGCGAAGGGAGTCAGGCATTCTTGATTTCTTTAACATCTGTATGTGTATTGTCCGTGCCCGGTTGGTCCTGGGGCTCCAGATTCAGTTCGAGTTGCGGCGGAGGTGCTTCCACCACATCGGACTCGTGCCCGGCCGGCACATCCGGAGACGCTGTCGCCGAGGCAGCTTGGGGTATTTCTATGATTTCGTGAATTTGCTCAGCAGCCGACTGAAATTCCTGGCCACTCTGGTGCAGTTCCTTGGTCACAGATTGTTCGATCGAGTTGACTGAAGCATGCATTTCTTCCTGCATCTTTTTCAACTCATCAAGCTGAATTTCTCGGTTGATGTCGGCCTTGACGTCGGAAACATAGCGTTGCATGCGGCCAAACAGATGTCCGGCCGTGCGCGCCACTTTTGGCAGGCGTTCGGGGCCGATCACGACCAGCGCGACAACGCCGATCAGGACCAGTTCGGAGAAACCAAAATCAAACATGGGAGTGAGGAATGAGGGGTGAAGAATGAGGCGTCGCAGGCTTTACACCGCTCCTCACTCTTTTCTCCTCACTGGGCCTTTGATTTTTCCTTGATCTCACCCTCGATGGTCTGCCCGGAAGTCCCGGCCTCGACCTTGGTTGGCGCTTTTTCTTCTTCCTTCACCGCATCCTTGAAATTTTTCATCGCACCACCCAGATCGCTGCCCATGTTGCGCAGTTTCTTGGTGCCGAAGACCAGCAGCACGATGACCAGAACGATCAGCCAGTGCCAGATACTGAATGAACCCATTTCTTATCTCCAAATATTTAGGTGCGCGGCAATAATGCGTCACCGCCAAAAACATGAACATGCAGGTGAAACACTTCCTGCCCTCCGCCATGTCCGGTGTTGATCATGGTACGGAAACCCTTTTCCAATCCCTGTTCTTTTGCCAGCTGCGGCGCCAGCAGCAAAATCCGCCCCAGCAGCGCCTGATGCACGACCGTGCAATGGCCCAGTGAATCCACATGGCTCTTGGGCACGATCATGAAATGTACCGGCGCAATAGGGTGGATATCATGAAAGGCAATCAGTTCATCGTCTTCGTAAATCTTTTTACTCGGAATCTGATCTTTGACGATTTTACAGAAGATACAATCCAGCATATTTCCCCCTTTTAGCCAAATGACTTCTGCTGACGACCGGATTTTTAGTTCCGGCATAACCTGAAGCTTAGCCTACACTGAAAAACTAGGCGCCATCCTTTCGCCCGGCTTTTTCTGCCAGGCCCGACAGTCCTTCGCGCCGCGCCAACTCGGCCAGCACGTCATCGGGATGCAATCCCTGCTGCGCCAGCAGGACCATGCTATGAAACCACAGATCGGCCATTTCATACACCACCTGGGACTTGTCGCCCCCCTTGGCTGCAATTACGGTTTCCGTCGCTTCCTCGCCAATTTTCTTGAGGATGGAATCCAGCCCCTTGGCGTATAGCTTCGCCACGTAGGAACTGTCAGGATCGGCATGCTTGCGGCTCTCCAGTGTTTCAGCCAGGCGGCTCAGAATCTCGCTCATTTAGCTTTCTCCATCCAGAACGGCGGCCTTGGCAGCACGGTAGATCTCAGCCGGGTCTTTCAGAACAGGTTCGATGGATACCCATTCCCGCCCTTCCAGTTTCTGGAAAAAGCAATTTTGGCGCCCGGTGTGGCAGGCGATACCCCCGATCTGTTCCACCTTGAGCAGTATCACGTCTTCATCGCAATCAAGACGAATCTCATGCACTTTCTGCACATGGCCGGACTCTTCGCCCTTGTGCCACAGCTTCTTGCGCGAGCGCGACCAGTATACTGCCTCGCCACTTTCCACCGTGCGTTTCAGGGCATCGCGATTCATCCAGGCCACCATCAGCACCACACCACTATCCTTGTCCTGTGCGATCACCGGCACCAAGCCATCGTGGGTCCAGTTGACTTTACTGAGCCAGACATCCGACATATTTTACAGCCTCACTTCAATCTGGTTCTTAGCCATATATTCCTTGGCCTGGCGTACCGTAAACTCGCCATAATGGAAGATGCTTGCCGCCAACACGGCATCCGCGTGGCCTTTTTTCACGCCATCCACCAGGTGATCGAGGTTGCCCACACCACCGCTGGCGATGACTGGAATACTCACCGCATCGGAAACGGCGCGCGTCAGGTCGAGATTGAAGCCGATCTTGGTGCCATCCCTATCCATGCTGGTCAGCAGGATTTCGCCCGCGCCCAGCGACTCCATCTTCTTTGCCCACGCAACGGCATCCAGGCCGGTATCCTTGCGCCCGCCATGGGTGAACACATGCCAGAGCAAAGGCTCGCCTTCCGCGGACACCTGCTTGGCATCAATCGCCACCACGATGCACTGCGAACCAAAGCGCGAAGAGGCATCCGCCACCAGTTGCGGGTTGGTCACCGCAGCGGTATTGATGCCGACCTTGTCGGCCCCCGCATTCAGCAGGCGCCGCACATCCTCCACGCTGCGCACACCACCGCCCACGGTCAGGGGGATGAAGACCTGATTCGCCACTTCTTCGATGATATGCAGGATGATGTCGCGCTCGTCGGAGCTGGCGGTGATATCGAGAAAAGTCAGTTCGTCCGCGCCCTGCTCATCGTAGCGGCGCGCAATTTCGATCGGATCGCCTGCATCGCGCAAGCCGACAAAATTCACCCCTTTCACCACGCGTCCGGCAGTGACATCCAGGCAGGGGATAATGCGCTTGGCCAGTCCCATCCTAGACGCCCAACTCGTCAGCCAGTTTCTGCGCGGCAGCAAAATCCAGCGTGCCTTCGTAGATGGCGCGCCCGGTAATGGCACCCATGATGCCCTCGCTCTCCACCGCACAAAGACGTTTCACGTCTTCCAGATCGGTCAGTCCGCCGCTGGCGATCACCGGAATGGTGAGGGCGCGCGCCAGGTTCACTGTCGCCTCGATGTTTACGCCGGAGAGCATGCCATCGCGGCCGATGTCGGTATAGACAATCGCCTCCACGCCATAGCCCTCGAATTTCCTGGCCAGATCAATCACATCGTGACCGGTGAGCTTGGACCATCCATCCACCGCCACCTTGCCATCCTTGGCATCGAGACCAACGATGATCTGGCCAGGAAAAGCATCGCAGGCTTCATGCAGAAAACCGGGGTTCTTCACTGCCGCAGTGCCAATGATGACGTAGCTGATTCCATTGTCGAGATAGCGCTCGATTGTCGCCAAGTCGCGTATCCCGCCGCCCAGCTGTACCGGAATTTCCGTCCCGACTTCACTGACGATGGCGCGAATGGCTTCGCCATTCACCGGCTTGCCGGCAAATGCGCCGTTCAGATCGACCAGGTGCAGGCGGCGCCCCCCCTGTTCGACCCAATGCCGCGCCATTTCGGCGGGGTTCTCGGAGAAAATCGTGGCTGAGTCCATCTCGCCTTGTTTAAGGCGGACGCAATGGCCATCTTTCAAATCAATCGCTGGAATCACTAACATGGTCTAGGCACTGTAACAGAAGGGTTAAAAAAATCGGGCGGAAATAATTTACAGACAGGCGTCAGCGCCACAGGCACTCACTTGCGCCTGCCCGTCCCACATCACAAAATTGGCCAGCAGGGTAAGGCCCGTCGCCTGGCTCTTTTCCGGGTGGAATTGCACGGCAAAGATATTATCCCGCGCCACCGCCGCGGTAAACGCAAACGGATACAGGGTAAAACCAGCCACCAGATCCGGATCGCCGGCCTCAACATAATAGCTGTGCACAAAATAGAATCGCGCCCCGGTGGGAATGCCCGACCACATTGGATGCTCGGCCGCCTGATGCACCTCGTTCCATCCGATGTGCGGTACCTTGAGCTTTTGCCCCTTGTCATCCACCATGGCTTCGGCGGGAAAGCGCAGCACGCGGCCCGGAAGAATACCCAGACCGGCTGCATTCCCCTCTTCCGAGGATTCGAACAAGGCCTGCATGCCCAGACAGATTCCCAGGAAAGGCTTGGCTTTCGCGGCTTCCACGACAGCCTCGCGCAGGCCCCGGCTTTCCAGCTCGCGGATGCAATCCGGCATCGCGCCAACGCCGGGGAACACCACGCGGCCAGCCTTGGAAATTTCGTCCGGATCGCTGGACACGATGATATCCAGTTGCGGCGCCACATGTTCGAACGCCTTCGCCACCGAGCGCAAATTGCCCATACCGTAATCAATCACTGCGATATCGGCCATGCTTACAAACTTCCCTTGGTGGAGGGCATCACGCCGGCCATGCGTTCATCCGCCTCGACCGCCATGCGCAGCGCCCGACCAAAGGCCTTGAACACGGTCTCGGCCTGGTGATGCGCGTTGACACCGCGCAGGCAATCCACGTGCAAAGTCACCCCGGCATGGTTGACGAAGCCCTGGAAGAACTCGCGCACCAGGTCGGCATCGAATTCGCCGATACGGGCGCGGGTAAATTCCACCTCGAACACCAGACCAGGCCGGCCCGAGAGGTCCAGCACCACGCGCGACAGCGCCTCGTCCAGCGGCACGTAGGCATGGCCATAGCGGCGCACCCCCTTCTTGTCGCCGATCGCCTGGGCAAAGGCCTGGCCCAAGGTAATGCCGATATCTTCCACGGTGTGGTGCGCATCGATATGCAGGTCGCCCTTGGCCGCAATGTCCATATCCATCAGCCCATGGCGGGCGATCTGATCCAGCATGTGATCAAGGAACGGCACGCCGCTGGCCAGTTTGGCCTGGCCGCTGCCGTCCAGATTGAGGGTGACGCTCACCTGGGTTTCAAGAGTGTTGCGGTTGACTTGGGCTGTACGCATAAAAGCAAATCACTTAAAGGGTGTTCATTCTAACCCAGCGCCACAAAGGGGCAAAGCATTTGGTATTCGATTCTGTTGATCACGATTGAACATACCCAGCATGCGCCAAACACCGCACGTTGTTCAATCTTGCCACTCCCCTACCCCCTTCAGCACCCCACGGATCACATCATGAGCGATACGAAAATCGGTTTTTAGAAGTCTTTCGAATACCTCGCTGGCAGAGGGAATCAAGCCGCGCATTTTGGCCATGCCGATAACACCTGCCGCACCAACAACAGGAACGCCCTGCTCTCCGGCAATGGCGCGCCCCAGACGCTCATCCATGAGAAGCAGACATTTGTCGTCCGGATGCGCCAGGGCGGCGCGGATACAGCTTGCCTCGCCCTCGTCGAGAGTCGGGAAAACCGGCGTTTCCCTGCTTTGCTCGAACACCCTCAAAGTGCCGCTCTCGATGGCAGCCCGAATCAACTGCTCGCCCGGCTTGCCTGTGCCGGGCAGGATTTCATCGCGCACCACGGACGTAATCCAGACCTGGCCGAAAAGCGATTGCAACCAGCCCAATCCCTCGACATGCGCCAGGATAATGAGAGGGCTGGCATCCGCTATGACGATTTGAGCCATGCGGCTAGCGTTTCAATATCTTTTTCCGCCTCTTCGGCCGAACCCTGCACGATGGGGATGCCAACACGGGAGAGATGCTGCATGAAATCCACCAGGTTCATTTCGGCCACACGGGCAGCGCGGGCCAGCGACAAGCCGCCGTCACGGAACAAGGCTGTTGCCAGCGCAGTGGGAACCCCCGCGCCACGCAGCCATTTTTCATCGAAATTCAACAGCAGCGCCGAAGGCCGGTCGCGGTTCATGACCACCACGACCTCGTCTTGCTCTGCCTGGCGCAAAGCCTGGGAAGGGTTATTCTTGAGTTCTCGCACCTGGACGGAATGCATGAAAGTCTCCACAGACGACGGGGATTACAATGTAGGAACATACCATTCCTGCATTGTAGGGGAACCAACCAAACAATCAAGCAATTATTGAGAAAACCCGCACCCCCCGCGCCCACGTGAATATATGCATCAATCCACAATACGATAAATTCCGCTACGATAGATTTTCGTGTACATCTGTAGGGCGCAATAACCGAAGGGCATTGCGCCGAATGTTAATCATCGTAACCCAACCCCCTTTCCACCCCGCCCGCCCAATCCGGCGAATAGATGCCAACGGCAACCAGATGGTGAAACGTCGAATAAGGCCAATCGGCCACACGCTTGACCAACCCGTGTTTCAACGGGTTGATGTGCACATAATCCATGTGCGCCCGGTAATCCGCCTCGTCCCGAATCAGATGTTCCCAATAGCGTCGTTGCCAGATGCCTCGCTCTCCCCGGCGGACGCGCACGGCGGATAATTTTTCGACGCGGGGCAATGCCTTGGAGAATCCCATCTTGATCAATCTCCACCGGGTCGCGAAATCCGCATCTTCCGGCGGCAACTCGATCACGCAATGCAGGTGGTCGGGCAAAACCACCCAGCCGTGGATGTGGAAAGGGTGGCGTTTACGCACAGCGCGAACAGCTTGCCGCAACAAATCAATATGCCGCGTGAGCAGGTCGTTTCCGTGCCGTTGCAGCAAATTGACGGTGAAAAAATAAGTCCCGCCCGGATGCCAGGCTCGACGGTAGTCAGGCATGGGGCGAGTATCGGGGCATTTTACATGCGGCGCAATGCCCTTCGGTTATTGCGCCCTACGCGGGCTAAAGCTTGCCACCGAGCATAAATGGCAGACAACAAAGCTATTAGAGCGGCCACTATGGCTATAGTCATCACAGTGCCTTCAAACATGAAATCGAGCAGCAATAAAAATATTAGTTAGGATTTTCGCCTTCATGTGATAAGGCAGTGGCACGTAGCTTCTTGACTTGGTACTCGGTAATGTTAAGTACAAGTGCAATCTTGTAGTCGTCAAACCCTTGCGACTTCAAGTTTTGAACGACAGATCGCCGCACGGCGATTGCGTTTTTCTTGTCGTAGTAGTCCTGCATAATATCTCCGCCTTCGAAGACAACGGAGTTCAGATTCTGCGCAGGCGTTTGCCAGTAGGTGGGCGTATGGCACCTTGCGCCACGAAAGTAGTCGAACCCCAGAAGGCGCGAAGCTAAACGAAGGAAGCGATACACAATATCCCACGAAGGCTCGCTTTCGCGCTTGACCAGAGTTGCAATTGCTTCCAACTCGCCCATGAGCATTTGCTTATGCCGTACCGTGGTATCCAGAGCATCGACCTCTCGCGTGAGTCTTTCAATAGCCTTAGTCAACCACGCGCGACGCCCCTTAGTGCTGCAATGTTGGTCGTCTATGTGACGAGCCTTCTCTCCGAAGAGAAGGCTCATCGTAATCTCGAAATCCATTGCGGCATCCATTTGATCTCCAAACAGGGTCAGCATGCTTTGCGCCAAACAAAAAGGGAGACAAATTACCCAAGCTCTTCAAGCTTGAGAAATTGTCACCGCCACATGTTAGCACCAAAGCCTAAGGTAAAAACTAATCGCTAAACTCCAACCACGCTTTCACCGAACCCGCCAAATCCAACCGGGTAATGCTTCCAGCCGTGCTTTACGCTCCGGTGACAGATTGTCTTTTTTTGCTCGTTGGTTCTGACCCCAGAAACCGACTCGATATCCATCTGCCGTCATGTAATTCTGTGGAACCCTGGCATGCCCCTCTCGATCTGTGAATTCCTTGAGATAGCGAAATCCTTCTTCCCACTTATCTGTAAAAGGATCCCAACTCCAACCAGGCAATGCTTCCAGTCGTGCTTTGCGCACCTGTGAAATATGTTCTCTATTTGTTCGTTGGCGCTGAATCCAGTTACCGACTCGATAGCCATCTGACATTTTATATAGCGCAGGAACCTTGGCATGCCCCTCACGACCTGTGAATTCCATGAGGTAGCGAAATCCCTCCTCCCAAGTATCTGACAAAACGTCCCAATTCCAACCGGGTAATGCCTCCAACAGTGCTTTGCGCTCCGGTGACATGTTGTCTTTTGCTGCTCGTTGGTTACTTACCCACTGCCCGACTAGATATCCATCTGTCGTTTTATGTCGCTGAGGAACCTTGGCATGCCCCTCACGCTCTATAAACTCTTTAAGGTAGTTGAACCATTCCTCCCATTGTTTCTGCTCAACCAAAAGTCGTTCTGCCCATCTCCATCCGGACAATGCTTCCAATCTCGCGCTGCGCTCCGGTGACATGTTGTCTTTTGTTCTTCGCTGAATTCCAACCCACTGGCCAAGGCGGTATCCATCTGCCGTCTTGTAGCCGCGAGGAACCTTGGTATGCCCATCTCGGTCTGCGAATTCCTTGAGATAACGAAACCCTTCTTCCCACTTCTCCGACAAAACGTCCCAACTCCATCCGGGCAACGCTTCCAGCCGTACTTTGCGCTCCGGCGGCAGGTTGTCTTTTGTTCTTCTCTGAATTCCAACCCACTGGCCAAGACGGTATCCATCTGCCGTCTTGTAGCCGCGAGGAACCTTGGTATGCCCATCTCGGTCTGCGAATTCCTTGAGATAACGAAACCCTTCTTCCCACTTCTCCGACAAAACGTCCCAACTCCATCCGGGCAATGCTTCCAGTCGTGCTTTGCACTTCGGCGACATGGTGCTTTTCGTCGCTCGTTGGGTACTCACCCAAGCCCCAAGCCGATATCCATCTTGCGTTTTATAAAAGCTCAGAACTCTGGTATGCCTCTCTCGATCCGCAAACTCCTTGAGATAGCGAAACCCTTCTTCCCACATATCTGACAAAACATCCCAACTCCAACCGGGCAAGGACTCCAACCGTGCCTTGCGCTCCGGCGACAGATTGTCTTTTGCTCTTCGTTGGTGACTTACCCAGCTGCCGACTCGATATCCATCTGACGTTTTGTATAGCGCAGGAGGCGAACAATGACCTTCGCGTTTTGCAAACGTCCCCAACAACCCAAACCAGAAATTCCATGATTCCGTGACCTGCTCAACCAGATAAGTACGCAGTGCGCTGCCAAAACTGGCATCCACAGTAGAAGGCAGGTCAATGGTTATTTTGAGCAGGTCTCCAGCACTGAAACCTGAATCAGACATTCTCCCCATCTCAGTCCTGATCTGATCCAGCTCACAAGCCAGCACATCGTCGTGCGCTTTCAACGCATTCAGCACATCCCAAATAGGCTTGAAATTGCTGGCCTCTATCGTGTCTTCAGCATTTTCCCCAGCAGCAATAAACACCGGCAGCACGATGGTGCCAGCCTTTTTATCCGGGCTGAGGCGAATGGCGCGCCCCACTGCTTGGATGATGTCCACCTGGCTGCTGCGCGGATCGATAAACGCCACGCCATCGAGGGAGGGTACATCCACGCCTTCGGACAAACAGCGCGCATTGCTCAGCACGCCGCGTTCGTCTGCGTTCAGGGCTTTGAGTTGGTCGAGCTTGATCCTGCGTTTGTTTGCGGGCATGTTGCCGGAGACGAAATCGGTGTACAGGGTTCCGCTAGGGCGGTGTTCGTCGCCGATCCAGGCAATGATTTGGCGGATGTCGGTGGTGAAGGCCTCGGCGCGATTGACGCGACTGTGGAAGCTGATGATGCGCTTGAGGTCGTAGTCCTTGATGGCCTTGAGCAGGCCGATCTGGGCGGCGAGAGATTCGGTGTCGGTTTCTATGCCTGTGCCGGTGGTGACCAGTTCGCGGTTGGCGATCCATTGTGCAATGGTGGGGTCGTCCACGCCGATGATGACGACGCGGTAATCGGTGAGCAGCTTGCGTTCGATGGCTTTGCCGAACGGCAGGGCGTACAGCACTTCGCCAAACAGGGCGGCGTTGTCCATGCCGACGACTTCGACGCCGCGATCTTCGGCGGCCTTCTTGACATTGCTGGCGTAGGTGCGCGGAGTGGCGGTGGCGAACAGGCGTTTGTGGCCGCGTATCTGGGTGTTGTCGAGAACGGCGGTGAAGTCGCTGCCGACCTTGCCCGCGCAACGGTGGGCTTCGTCCGCCACGATCAGATCGAAGGCGGGGATAGCGTTATCCGCCTGCGCTGCGGCGATAACGGCGGAGGATTGGTAGGTGGAGAAAACCACGCGATTGCTTGCGCCGCTGAGAAAACTCCTGACTTCGTCGGCATCCGAGGTGACGGGGAAGGCAAGGTCGGCCACGCTGTGGATGGCTTCGTCGTTGCCCTTGCCGACGGTTTGATCCGAGCAGACGCACAGCACTTCAAACGGGGTGGCGGCGGCGAATGTCCACTCGCGCAGCAGTTGGGAGAGCAAACCTAATGAGGGAACCAGTACCAGGGTGCGTTGCGCGGCAAGCCGCTCCTTGATCCATAACGTGACGTAAGTCTTGCCTGTGCCGCAGGCCATGATGAGCTGGCCACGGGAGGCGGTTTGCAGCCCTTGGGTGACGGCGGCTATGGCTTCTTGCTGATGGTCGCGCGGTTCTGGCCGTGCTTTGCGTTTGGCTTGCGGGAGTGCACTGAGGTTGGCGGGGTAATCCAGCGCTGAGCGCTCAAAATCGGACAGCAGAAAGCGAATGACGGGTTTTTCTTGCGCATCGCAGACTTGCCTGGCGTTGCCGCCAATGCGGTCGGTGGTGGCAATCAGCAGGCGGTGCTTGATGCCTGGCCGGTTGGATTCGCTGAGGAATTTATCGACATCGTGTTTGGTGATGTCGTAATCGGGCGAGTAGCACTTGGCTTGCACCGCCCAGTGCTCGCCGTTCTTGTGCTGGAACACCAGATCAATGCCGCAATCCGCGCCCCAGCGCTCCGGCCACTCTTCCCACAGCCATACCCGGTCAACCTGGGTGGCCCATTCAGGATCGGCCTTGAGGAACCATTTGACGAAGTGCTCGAATTGCTTGCCGCGCCTGGCGGGATCGGCATCGAGGCTGCGGTAGAAATCGGAAAACTGAACGGCCATGTAGTTCTCAACATTCCACAAAAGACGCATTCATTATCGCGCCCAAATGGCTCGCTACGTGAGCCTCAAACAGGCGTGGCCAGAACTTCTTTCAGTGCCGCGACAAGCGAGTCGCATTCTGCATCCGTCCCGACCGTGATGCGCATGAACGGCGCAATCCGCGCCGGATTCCTGAAATGCCGCACGATGATGCTGCGCTCGCGCAATTTTGCGGTAAGTTCCGCACCCTCGTGGCCGGCGTGGCGCGCGAAGATGAAATTGGCGGCGGACGGCAGCACGTCGAAGCCCAAGGCTTCGAGTTCGCCCACCAGGCGGCTGCGCGTGGCCACCACCTTGCGGCAGGTCTCTTCGAAGTAGCTGCGATCCTCCATCGCGGCGGCAGCGCCGGCAATGGCGAAACGGTCCAGCGGATAGGAGTTGAAGCTGTCTTTCACGCGTGTCAGCGCATCGATCAGGCCGGGATGGCCGATGGCATAGCCCACGCGCAGCCCGGCCAGCGAACGGGACTTGGACAGGGTGTGAATCACCAGCAACTGCGGGTAACGGTCCACCAGGGCAACCGCCGATTCGCCGCCGAAATCGATGTAGGCCTCGTCGACCACCACCACCGAGTCGGCATTCACTTCCAGCAGACGCTCGATGTCCGCCAGCGGCAGCAGGCACCCCGTGGGCGCATTCGGATTGGGGAAGATGATGCCGCCGTTGGGCACCATGTAGTCCTCGACACGAATCTCGAAGCTTTTCGTCAGCGGCACGGTCTTGTAATTCACGCCATACAGGCCGCAATACACCGGATAGAAGCTGTAGGTAATGTCGGGAAAAAGCAGTGGTTTTTCGTGCTTGAGCAGCGCAAGAAAGGTATGCCCCAGCACCTCATCCGAGCCGTTGCCGACGAAGACCTGCGCCGGCTTTACGCCATGGTATTCAGCAATGGCTGCCTTGAGCCGGTCGGCATTGGGATCGGGATACAGGCGCAGGCTGTCGCCCACTTCCGCGCGCATCGCTTCCAGTGCCTTGGGGCTGGGGCCGTAGGGATTCTCGTTGGTGTTGAGCTTGACCAGATTCGCCAGCTTGGGCTGTTCGCCAGGCACGTAGGGGGTCAGGCCATGAACCACGGCACTCCAGAAGCGGCTCATGGATTTATTTTTTTTCCATGCGATATTCGGCGGAGCGAGCATGCGCCTGCAGACCTTCGCCATAAGCCAGTTCTGAGGCGATCTTGCCCATGGTCTGCGCCCCGGCGGGAGAAACCATGATCAGGCTGGAGCGCTTCTGGAAGTCATAAACCCCAAGCGGCGAGGAAAAACGCGCGGTACGCGAGGTCGGCAGCACATGGTTCGGTCCGGCACAGTAATCGCCGAGGGATTCACAGGTCTGGCGGCCCATGAAAATCGCGCCGGCATGGCGGATCTTGGCGGTGAGCGCTACCGGGTCCTCGACGGAAAGCTCGAGGTGCTCGGGGGAGATGTAATTGGCGATTTCCGCTGCTTCGTCCAGGTCCTTGACCGCAATCAGCGCGCCGCGATTTTCCAGCGCGGTGCGGATGATTTCCTGGCGCGGCATTTCGGGCAGGAGTTTGTTGATGCTGGCGGCAACCGCGTCGACGAAGGCGGCATCCGGAGACAGCAGAATGGATTGCGCCAGTTCGTCGTGTTCGGCCTGGGAGAAGAGATCCATGGCGATCCAGTCGGGATCGGTCTGGCCGTCGCAGATAATCAGGATTTCGGAAGGGCCGGCCACCATGTCGATGCCCACCACGCCGAATACCCGGCGCTTCGCCGCCGCTACATAGGCGTTACCGGGGCCGACGATCTTGTCGACCTGCGGAATGGTTTGAGTGCCGTAGGCCAGCGCGCCGACCGCCTGCGCCCCGCCGACGGTGAACACACGGTCCACGCCACAGACATGCGCCGCAGCCAGCACCAGCTCGTTGACCACGCCATCCGGCGTGGGCACCACCATGATCAGTTCTTTCACCCCGGCCACCTTGGCAGGAATCGCGTTCATCAGCACCGAGGAGGGATAAGCCGCCTTGCCGCCGGGCACATAGAGGCCAACGCGGTCCAGGGCGGTGACCTGCTGGCCCAGCATGGTGCCGTCCGGCTCGGTGTAGCTCCATGAGTGCATCAGTTGCTTCTCGTGGTATACACGCACCCGCCCCGCCGCCTGCTGCAAGGCTTCGCGCTGCTCGGTCGGCAGATCTTCAAACGCCTTCTTCAGACGTGCCGCGGACATTTCCAACTCCGCCATGGTAGCCGCCTCCAGCCTGTCGAAGCGCTGGGTGTACTCAAGCACAGCCGCATCACCGCGGGCTTTGACGTCGCGCAGAATTCCGGCCACTACCTGGTCGATGGATTCGTCCTGGGCGCCCTCGAAGGCAAGCAATTCATGCAACCGCGCCTGGAAATCAGGCTGGGCACTGCTGAAGCGTTTGATATTCAACATGATGGGAGTACGTCTATTGGAAAGGTTGGAATTATAACGCGATACGTCAAGCCTTGAGGCAGGCGGCAAAAGTATCCAGCAACGGCTGAATCTGAGCATGCTTAAGTTTCAACGCAGCCTGGTTGATGACCAGGCGCGAACTGATCTGCATGATTTCCTCCACCGCCACCAGGTTGTTGGCCTTGAGCGTTCCGCCGCTGCTCACCAGATCGACGATGGCATCGGCCAGTCCCACCAGGGGTGCCAGCTCCATCGAGCCGTAGAGCTTGATGAGATCGACATGGACGCCTTTCTTGGCGAAGTGCTCGCGCGCCGTTTGCAGGTATTTGGTCGCCACGCGCAGGCGCGCGCCCTGGCGGACAGCACCCTCGTAGTCGAAGCCTTGCGGCACGGCCACCATCATGCGGCATTTTGCGATCTGGAGGTCCAGCGGCTGGTACATGCCGGCGCCGCCATGTTCGTGCAACACATCCTTGCCCGCGATACCGAGATCGGCTGCGCCGTATTGCACATAGGTCGGCACATCCGAGGCCCGCACGATGATGAGCCTCACGTCGTCGCGGTTGGTGCCCAGAATCAGCTTGCGCGAGGACTCGGGATCTTCCTGCGGCACAATGCCCGCGGCCATCAGGAGGGGCGTGGTTTCTTCAAAAATACGGCCTTTTGATAGGGCGATGGTAATCATGTTCAATGCACTCGCTTTATTCTCGCCCCAAGCTGGGACAGCTTCTCTTCGATACATTCGTAGCCGCGGTCGAGGTGGTAAATGCGTTCCACCGTGGTTTCTCCCTGCGCCACCAAGCCGGCGATCACCAGCGAAGCGGAAGCGCGCAGATCCGTGGCCATGACAGTCGCACCGCTCAGTTCCGGGATGCCGCGCACCACGGCAGTGTTGCCCTCCACTTCGATATCCGCCCCCAGGCGACGCAATTCCTGCACGTGCATGAAGCGGTTCTCGAAAATGGTTTCCGTCATGGTCGCAGCCCCCTGGGCCACCGTATTCAAGGTCATGAACTGGGCCTGCATGTCGGTCGGGAATGCCGGGTAAGGTGCGGTACGAATGTTCACCGACTTGATCGGCCCGGACATTTCGAGGCTCACCCAGTCCGTACCGGTTTCGATCACGGCACCGGCTTCGTGCAGCTTGTCCAGCAGGGCATCGAAAATTTCAGGCCGCATATTACGCAACCTGACCTTGCCACGGGTCGCTGCGGCGGCGACCAGGAATGTGCCCGCCTCGATGCGGTCCGGCATGACGCTATAACTGGCGCCATGCAGGCGCTCCACGCCACGGATGGTAATGATGTCCGTGCCCGCGCCTTCGATGTTTGCGCCCATGGCTTTGAGGCATTCGGCCAGATCGACGACCTCGGGTTCGCGTGCGGCATTTTCCAGCACTGTAACGCCCTCCGCCAGCGTTGCCGCCATCATCAGGTTCTCGGTCCCGGTGACGGTAACCAGGTCCATGAAAATGCGCGCGCCCCTGAGACGCCCTGCGCTCGCGTTGATGTAACCATGTTCGATGGAAATTTTCGCCCCCATCGCTTCCAGCCCCTTGATGTGCAGGTCCACCGGACGCGAACCGATGGCACAGCCCCCGGGGAGCGACACCCGCGCCTGGCCGAAGCGCGCCAGCAGCGGCCCCAGCACCAGAATCGAGGCGCGCATGGTTTTCACCAGTTCATACGGGGCCAGCGGATTGGTGATG
Organism: Sulfurimicrobium sp.; assembly: GCA_030652035.1. Taxonomy (GTDB): domain Bacteria; phylum Pseudomonadota; class Gammaproteobacteria; order Burkholderiales; family Sulfuricellaceae; genus Sulfurimicrobium. The sequence continues at coordinate 12,800 of JAUSBJ010000015.1, read as the reverse complement.
TTGCGCGCATCCAGCGCGACGCCCAGCTTTTCGTCCACCGAGATGCCCATGCCCATCTGGCCCAAGAGGCCGATCATGGTGGTCACATCGTGCAGATGAGGTACATTCGAAACCTGCAGCGTCCCATCGGCCAGAAGACCAGCGCACAAAATCGGCAGGGCAGCATTCTTGGCCCCGGAAACGCGAATCTCTCCGCTCAGGGGAACACCACCCTGAATAACAAGTTTGTCCATTGATCAGACTTGCTTGGTGCTAGCCAGCAACTGCTGCAGCTCGCCTTTTTCGTACATTTCCTTGGCAATATCCGAGCCGCCGATCAATTCGCCATTGATATAAATCTGCGGGAAGGTCGGCCAGTTGGCGTAATCCTTTAGGTTTTCATAAATCTCGGCATCCGCCAGCACGTTGACCGAAAAAAACTCTGTACCGCACGCCTTCAGCACCTGGGCTGCAAGGTTGGAAAAACCACACTGCGGAAACTGCGGGGTGCCTTTCATGAACAGCACCACCGGGTGCCCGTTAACGATCTGGCCAATTCTTTCCAAAGCTGCTTTGTTCATGATATTTATTCCTGAAATTTGATTCTAGATTGATGTTAACCCGCTTGCTTGCGCCATTCCTCGGGTGTAAAAGTTTTCATTGCCAGGGCATGGATTTCACCGCCCATTCTCTCGCCCAGCGCCTTGTACACGAGCTGGTGCTGCTGCACCATGCGCTTGCCGTTGAACTCGGCGCTGACAATGATGGCCTCGAAATGCTGACCGTCGTCCCCATCCACCCTGACGTACTCGCAGGGCAAATCGTTCTGGATATACTGTTTGATCTGATCTGCTGTAACCATTTATTTTCTCAATTTGTAACCGCTCTCAAGCAAGAGCAAAGTCGCTAATGATAATGCCAAAAAGCAGGCGGCGACAATCACGATTGCCAGCTGAGGCGAAACGTCCGACACGCCAAAAAACCCGTAACGAAACCCATCAATCAGGTAAAAGAACGGATTGGCGCGGGAAACCGCCTGCCAGAAGGGCGGCAGGGAATGGATCGAATAGAACACGCCAGACAGGAAGGTCAGCGGGACGACGATGAAATTCTGCACCGCCGCCATTTGATCGTAGTTTTCCGCCCACAGGGATGAAATGATGCCAGCGGCTCCCAGCATGGCGCAACCCAGCAGGGCAAAGGCCAGCGCCCACAACGGGTGCGCCAGTGATACGGGCGCAAACCACAAACCCGCCAAACCCACGCCCAGGCCCACCACCGCCCCGCGCACGACAGAAGCCGCCACATATGCCGTATAAAACTCCCAGTAGGCCAGCGGCGGTAATAGCATGAATACGATGCTGCCATTCATTTTCGACTGGATCAGGCTGGACGAGCTATTCGAGAAAGCATTTTGCAGCATCGCCATCATCACCAGACCAGGAATCAGAAATACGGTGTAATTGACACCGGGATAAACCTGGACATGCGCCTCCAGCACATGCGAAAAAATCAGCAGGTAAAGCAGGGTCGTGACCAGCGGCGACAAGATGGTCTGCAGGCTGACCTTCCAGAAGCGCAACAACTCCTTGTAGAACAGTGTCCATAGGCCCGTCATGCTGTCACCAGTTCCAGGAAGACATCTTCCAGATCGGGCCGGAGCAGTTCCATGTCTGCCACACCAACACCGGCTTCGCGCAAGGTCGCCAGCACGCCTTCCAGCTCCGCATGACGATTCAGGGAAAGCTTGAATATTTCCCCATCCCGCCCGCACGACAGTCTCTGTAATGAATCGGGCAAGCATGCGGGCTCGAGCTTGAGCCGCAGTTGGATGGCCGTGTGACGATTCAGCAGATTGGCCGTGGTATCCAGCGCCACGACCTGCCCCTGTTTCAGCATGGCCACACGATTACACAAGGCCTCGGCCTCTTCGATATAATGTGTGGTGAGAACGATGGTGTGCCCCTGGCGGTTCAGACGCTGGATGAACGCCCACAGGCTCTGGCGGAGTTCCACATCCACCCCCGCAGTCGGCTCGTCGAGCACGATGACGGGCGGTTTGTGCACCAGCGCCTGTGCCACCAGCACGCGGCGCTTCATGCCACCGGAAAGATGGCGCACATAGGCATCCGCCTTGTCAGTCAGCGCCAGGTGTTCCAGCAATTCATCGATCCAGGAATTATTGTTGCGTATGCCGAAATAGCCGGACTGGAAACGCAGCATTTCACGCACGGTGAAAAACGCGTCATACACCAGCTCCTGCGGTACGACACCCAGGGCGCGCCGCGCCTGGCGATAGTCGGCCCTCACATCATGGCCCAGAACAGCCAGCCTGCCGCTATCGGCCCGGGCCAAGCCGGCCAGGATGTTGATCAGGGTGGATTTGCCCGCGCCATTGGGACCGAGCAGGGCAAAAAACTCCCCCTGATGAACCGTCAAATCGATCCCGCGCAGGGCTTCCACGCTGCCGAAGCGCTTATGGACCTGATGAATTTCAATTGCGGCGGGTGTCACAAGATTCAAGCTGCGGGCAGCAATTCCTGGACGTCATAGACCTTCAACAAACACTGCAAATTTTCGGGGAGATTACGCAACTGCAATTGGCGACCACGCTGCGCGGCCTGGCGCGCCCATTCCAGCAAAAGGCTGACAGCCGCCGAATCCACATCCTCGACCCCGGCAAGATTCAGTTCCCATACGCCATCATCCGCGAACAGCGCTTCGCTCTCACGCAACCATTCGCTTACGGTGGCGATGGTCAGTGGGCCGGAGAAGTCAAAGCGGCTGCCATTGAGCACAATCATTTTTTCTTGGCCGTCGCAGCCTTGTCGCTGCTTGCCGCTTCCTTGCGGTTTTTGTCCGCCAGCGTCTTGATCAAGCCATCGATCCCCCGGCTATGGATCTCCGAGCTGAAAGAGGAGCGATAATTGGTCACCAAACTGACACTGTCCACGGCCACGTCATATACCTTCCAGCCATCAGCACCTTTTTCCAGGCTGTATTCGATGGGAATGGGCTGTGCGCCCGGCTGATTGACAACGGTTTTCACCGTGACATCGGTATCCCCAGGCGCCATTTTCACCGGCCGGTAGTCAATCACCTGATCCTTGTAGGAAGTCAGGGAACTGGAGTAAGTGCGCACCAGCAGGGTACGGAATTCTTTTACCAGGACTTGCTGCTGTGCCGGCGAAGCCTTGGGCCAATGCCTACCAACCGCAAGTTGCGCCATGCGCACGAAATCAAAATGGGGCAGCACCTTGGCATCGACCAGATCCAGCACTTTTTGCGAATTTCCGGACTGAATATCCTTGTCCTGCTTGATGATGGCCAGCACTTCCTGTGCCGTATTCTTCACCAGCACATCGGGCGCCATCTCCGCCGCTTCTGCCATGGAGCCCGCCAGCAGCGTAAACGCCAGCAAAAAGGCACGTATCCTGTGCATCATTTGTAATCCCCTGTCACCTTGGCCAATCTGGCCACATGCATGTTGTATTCATTCACCGTAAGCAGGTACTCGGCCTGGGTCGTGGCATAGGTCCTCAGCGCCTCGGCGACGCGGTCCGGTTTTTCCAGGCCGGCATTGAAATCGGCATAAGAGGCCACCATCCAGCGCCGCGCGGCTGCGGCACCCGCGGCCAGTTCCTGCTGCGCGATGTGGTATGCCTGCATCTGGGTATAGGTTTCCGCCACTTCAAAGGGAATCCCGGCCAGGGCGAAACGGTTCTTCGCCAGCAACGCATCGAGTTCCGCCTGCGCCTGCGCCACCCGCGCCGGCACAACATCAAAGGCCAAATCCCACTTCACCCCGACCACCGGCGTCAAGCCTGCATGGTTGAAAGGGTCGTACACATAAGGGTTATCCAGCCTGTCACGCCGTGAAGCATAAGCAAAGCTGCCCACCACCCCGGCATATATATTGGGGTACATTTCCGCTTTTTTCGCCGCCACCAAGGCGCGGCGGGCGCTCAGACCAGCCTCCAATTGGGCCATTTCAGGGCGGCTGGTGATCGCCTTGCCCTGCAAATCCGCCAGCGACACAGCCGGCAGCGGAACGGGGTTCAGCCCATCGTCCGCCACATCAAGACTGCCGTCCAGACCAAGGCCAGTCAGGGTTTTCAACCCATTCAGGCTAACCGTTTCCACCGCCTGAGCCTGGGAAAAATATTTGTTCAGCAAGGCGCGCTTGGCTTGCAACTCATACAAATCAGACTGGGTTGCCTGGCCGTTATCTGCTTTAAGCCATTTTTCCACCTGCGCCACCGCATTGTTCACCTTGGTGCGCACATCTTCCAGCATGCGCCGCGTGTCGCGCGCCGTCAGATAGCCATAATAGGCGCGGCTCACGTCCAGCACGGTATCGCCGCGCTGCAGACGGACATCCTGACGTTTCACGTCGATATTGCCCTTGGCCGCATCGACATAACGCTCGATCTTGCCGAAGGTGTAAAGCGGTTTGACAATGGAGAACTGTAATGCAGTCCAGTCGGAGAGCCCTTTCCAGTCATAGGCATCATTGCGCGGTATGCCACCGGAAGTTGCCCCGCCCTGGTAAAAACCACCCTCGACTTTAGGCGCCAGGCCAACAAAAAGATTGGCATTCAGGCGCAGGCCGTTATTGCCTTGTGCCTCTTCCAGCATGGCGCGCGCCTGTTCCACCAGCTGTTCGCGTTCCTGAATACGGGGGTCGGCATTCAGGCTCATGTCGATCGCCTGTTGCAAGTTCACCATCTGGGCCTGCCCTGTCCCTGCGGAAAGGAGCGCCCACGCACTCAGGATGCCTGCCAGCCATTGCTTATTCATTTGCCCTCTCCGCCATCTGCCGCCTTGTTGTAGATGAACTGCCCAATCAGGCTTTCCAGCACAACAGCCGACTGGGTGATTTTGATCTTGTCGCCCTCCTTGAGTTGGGCGCTGTCGCCCCCGGTTTCAAGGGCGATGTACTGCTCGCCCAGCAAGCCGGAGGTCATGATGCTGGCGGAAGTATCCTTGGAAAATGAATACTGTTTGTCCAGTTTGAGCGAAGCCACGGCCTCATGCCGTTCCCCATCAAAGTAGATCTCCGATACCCGGCCAATGACCACCCCGGCGCTTTTCACAGGCGCCCTCACCTTGAGTCCGCCAATATTGCTGAAATTGGCGGTTACGCTATAACTGTCGGCTATGTTTACGCCACCCAGGTTCCCCACTTTCAGCGCCAACACCAGGATAGCACCCAACCCCAGCAGTACGAACAGCCCAACCCACAAATCGATTGTGGTGCGCTCCATTAGCCTTCTCCCCGAAACATAAATGCGGTCAACACAAAATCCAGCGCCAGAATGGCCAGCGACGACGTCACCACGGTGCGCGTTGTCGCACCGGATACGCCCTCCGCCGTGGGTGGGGCATCGTAGCCTTCAAACAAGGCAATGGCCGTCACCGCCACGCCAAACACAAAACTCTTGATAATGCCGTTCACAATGTCCTGTTGGAAATCCACTGCGCTCTGCATCTGCGACCAGAACGAGCCTTCGTCCACACCGATCAGCTTTACCCCCACCAGGTAGCCGCCAAATACCCCCATGGCGGAAAACATGGCCGCCAGCAGGGGCATGGAAAGCACCCCCGCCCAGAAACGTGGCGCGACAACGCGCGCAATCGGGTTGACGGCCATCATTTCCATCGCCGAGAGCTGCTCGGTCGCCTTCATCAAACCGATTTCCGCCGTAATTGCAGATCCTGCTCGACTTGCAAACAACAACGCCGCGACCACCGGTCCCAACTCGCGCACCAGTGACAAAGCCACCATTACACCCAGCGCCTCTTCCGAACCATAGCGCTGCAGGGTGTCGTAACCCTGCATCCCCAGCACCATGCCGACAAACAGCCCCGACACCAGGATAATGATGAGCGACAGCACACCGGTTGAAAATAATTCCTTGATGATGAGATGAGGCCGGCGAAAACTGGACCCCGAATGCAGCAGCACCAATACAAAGAAACGGCTTGCCACGCCCAGGCGCAACAAACTGTTGATCGTGCGGTGGCCAATGCGCCGGACGCCCTTCACGAAGCGGCTAGGCATGCTTCCCTCCCAGCCGCAGATCTTCGCCGTAGGCACTTGCCGGGTAATGGAAAGGTACCGGGCCATCCTCTTCGCCATGTACGAACTGGTGTACAAAAGGCTTGTCGCTGGCACGCATTTCATCCGGCGTGCCCTGGGCCACAATTACGCCATCCGACACGAAATAGACGTAATCCACGATTTCCAGCGACTCATGCACATCGTGGGTCACCACAATGGAGGTAGCGCCCAGCGCATCATTCAGGCGACGAATCAGATTACCGATCACCCCAAGGGAAATCGGGTCCAGGCCGGCAAAAGGTTCGTCATACATGATCAGCATCGGATCCAGTGCCACTGCCCGCGCCAGCGCCACCCGCCGCGCCATGCCTCCGGAAAGCTCGGAAGGCATGAGATCCCGCGCCCCGCGCAGACCAACCGCATGCAGCTTCATCAGCACCAGGTCACGAATCACACTTTCAGACAGATCGGTATGCTCACGCATCTGGAACGCCACGTTGTCGAATACGGACATGTCGGTAAACAGGGCGCCAAACTGAAACAGCATGCCCATGCGACGGCGCATTTGATACAGACCGTCAGCATCCAGCTCATGTACTCTTTGCCCATCTACGGCAACAGCCCCGACGGAAGGCCGTATCTGCCCCCCAATCAGCCTGAGCATGGTGGTTTTCCCGCAACCGCTGCCGCCCATGATGGCCACCACCTTACCACGTGGCACGGCCATGCTGATTCCCTTGAGAATGGGGCGTTTTCCGTAGGAGAAACTGACGTTCTGGAATTCGACCAGGTTGTCGGCTGTCATAAATTTTAAGCCGGGCATATTTTGGAAAGGAAGGAATTTTATCCCATAGTCACGGCTCTATCCAGCGTAGTTACAAATTGATACAACAAAGCAGGCGTAACCGTCCGAATAAATGGCAATGCCAATCTGGGTTTTACTTTTTCATGAAACAGCCATTCCATCCAAATTTGTATTGCGCAGCCAGGAGATTTAAATGCACTTCTTGGCATGACGGCGGTGCCTGTCACCATGAATACGCCATGCAACCGCCAAAACGCTCTGCCACGGGGTAAATTATCATATGTGGTATGGGCAGGTGCGGCATAACACAGGATTCTTTGCGTAGAATCGTCTCCGAGGTGATGCCCGCGTTCCGGCAGGAGTGATAAAATCAGCATTTGTTTAATATTTGGACAGGCGCTGTGATTGAACTCAGCATCAACGGCAAACAGCAGCAGTTTACCGGACCGCTAACCGTGACCCAGCTAGTTTACCAACTTGCGCTAGTGGGAAAACGCGTCGCCATCGAGCGCAATGGAGAAATTGTTCCGCGCAGCCAATTCGACCAAACGCCGCTGTGTCATGGTGACCAGCTTGAAATCGTCGTTGCTGTCGGCGGCGGCTAAACCAACCCATTTGGATTTTATGGACAACTTGATTATTGCAGGAAAAACCTATTCTTCCCGCCTGCTGGTAGGCACCGGGAAATACCAGGATTTTGACCAGACCCGCCGCGCCATCGAGGCTAGCGGCGCCGAAATCGTTACCGTGGCAATTCGTCGCACCAACATCGGCCAGAATGCCGGCGAACCAAGCCTGCTGGATGCCGTGCCGCCATCCCGCTACACCTACCTGCCCAACACAGCAGGCTGCTACAGCGCCGACGATGCTATCCGAACGCTGCGCCTGGCGCGAGAACTGCTTGACGGGCACGATCTGGTGAAACTGGAAGTGCTTGGCGATCCACAGACCCTGTATCCCAACGTGGTCGAAACACTGAAAGCGGCTGACATCCTGGTCAAGGAGGGATTCAAGGTCATGGTTTACACCTCGGACGATCCCATCATCGCCAAGCAACTTGAAGAGATCGGCTGTGTCGCAGTCATGCCGCTGGCTTCGCTGATCGGCTCCGGAATGGGGATTCTTAACCCGTGGAACCTGCAGATCATTATCGAAAACGCCAAGGTCCCGGTCATTGTGGACGCCGGCGTCGGCACCGCATCGGATGCTGCCATCGCCATGGAACTGGGCTGTAGTGGCGTACTGATGAATACGGCAATAGCCGGGGCAAGAGATCCGATTCTCATGGCATCTGCCATGAAAAAAGCTGTCGAGGCCGGCCGGGAAGCCTTCCTGGCTGGGCGCATGGCGAAAAAACTTTATTCAGCCAGTCCCAGTTCTCCCACCACCGGCCTGATCGGCAAGTAAGGGCTCCTTGATGACCGAGACCCAGCACCGTCCTGTTCGCAGCTTTGTACTGCGGCAGGGACGCATGTCCAAGGGGCAGACACGCGCCTACGAGACCCTGATGCCGAAATTTGCCGTCCCGTATAGCGAAGCGCCGCTGGACCTGGCGCTGTTATTCGGAAGGGCTGCACCGAAAATTCTGGAAATCGGTTTTGGCATGGGCGACAGCACCGCCAAAATCGCCCAGAGCCATCCTGAAAACGACTACCTGTGTATCGAGGTTCATACGCCTGGAGTGGGTAGTCTATTGAAATACATTGATGAAATGGGGCTCACCAATATACGTATCATTCAACATGATGCTGTTGAAGTAATGCAGCACATGCTGGCTCCGGAGACGCTGGATGGGGTACATATCTTCTTCCCCGACCCGTGGCACAAAAAACGCCACCACAAACGACGCCTGATTCAGGCTGCGTTTATCGCGCTGATCTGCGATCGCTTAAAACCAGGCGGCTATCTACATGCGGCAACCGATTGGGAAGAATATGCCGCGCATATTCTTGATACCTTCCGCGATGAACTACGGTTGGTGAATAGCGTAAGCAATTATGCACCACGTCCAGAATACCGCCCGCTGACAAAATTCGAGCAACGCGGACTAAGGCTTGGGCATGGTGTCTGGGATGTGATTTTCAGGAAAGCCTGATCAGTTTTCCAGAGGGATTTTCTCTACCAGCAGGGTATGCAACCTCCTGCTATCAGCACGCAACACCTGAAATTTCAGACCGTCAAAAGTGGTATGCTCGCCGCGTTTTGGCAGGTGGCCAAACTTGCTGACCACCAGTCCTCCCACCGTATCGTAGTCCTGGTCGCTGAACTGAGTGCCCAGAACTTCGTTGAAGTCAGAAATTTCCGTTACCGCCTTGACCCGGAATCGACCGCTACGGTCCTGGATAATATTGTCCTCGGTTTCATCGAAGTCGAATTCGTCCTCGATTTCTCCCACAATCTGCTCCAGCACGTCTTCAATTGTCACCAGGCCTGAAACTCCGCCGTACTCATCCACCACAATGGCTATGTGGTTGCGATTCATGCGGAACTCCTTGAGCAGGATGTTAAGGCGCTTGGATTCCGGAATGAATACAGCCGGACGTAACATGTCACGTACGTCAAATGCCTCGCCGGCATAATAGCGCAGCAGATCCTTTGCCAGGAGGATGCCAATCACATCGTCCTTGTTCTCGCCTATCACAGGGAACCTTGAGTGCGCGGCCTCAATTACGAAGGGGATGAAGGCTGCGGGTGAATCTGCGATATCAATCACGTCCATCTGGGCTCTTGGAATCATGATGTCACGCACATGCATTTCGGAAACCTGAAGCACGCCTTCTATCATGGATAGGGCATCGGCGTCGATCAGGTTTTTTTCGTAGGCCGCGTGAAGAATTTCCACCAACTCTTCGCGGTTATCCGGTTCGGGAGAAAGCCACGCTCCCAGGCGTTCCACCCAGCCCGGTTTGGCAGATTCATCCATGCTGTTGCTCAACCTCTATAATGGCATAGGGGTCAGTATAGCCGAGCCGCCTCATAATGTGCGTTTCCACTGCTTCCATTGCCTGCGCATCGGCATCGTCTTCATGGTCATACCCCTGCAAGTGCAACATGCCGTGAACGATCATATGGGCATAATGAGCCTCAACGCTTTTTCCCTGTTCAAGCGCCTCACGGCTCACCACTGCCGCACACAGCACAAGATCCCCCTGACACAAAGGGGCCTGCTCATAAACAAAGCTCAAGACATTGGTAGCGTAATCCTTGCCGCGATAGTCTCGGTTAAGGGCACGTCCTTCTTCCTCACTCACAATCCGGATTGTGACTGCTGCACCGCTCTCCTGAGCAGCACAGACCCACTTCCTGAATAGACTCCGAGGCGGAACATCAGTCGGCCTGTAGGCGTACTGGACCGACAGATTCAAATCAGGTTTTGTTTTTTTCATAACTCGCGTAGGCGTTAACGATATGCTGTACCAGTGGGTGACGAACCACGTCATCAGACTCGAAAAAAGTAAATACAATGCCTCGAACCTTGCCCAAAACCGTATGCACCTCGGCCAGTCCACTCTTCTGCCCACGCGCCAGATCCACCTGCGTAACATCACCGGTAATCACGGCTTTGGTACCAAAACCTATACGTGTAAGGAACATTTTCATCTGTTCCGGCGTGGTATTCTGAGCCTCATCGAGAATGATGAACGAATGATTGAGAGTTCGGCCACGCATATAGGCCAGAGGGGCTATTTCAATCGCGCCACGCTCAAACAATTTCCCCACGCGCTCAAAACCAAGTAAATCATAAAGCGCGTCATACAAGGGCCGAAGGTAGGGATCGACTTTCTGCGCAAGGTCACCGGGCAGGAAGCCCAGGCGCTCACCCGCTTCAACTGCAGGCCGCACCAGCACGATGCGCTTGACCGCATCACGTTCAAGAGCATCCACTGCACTTGCCACCGCAAGATAGGTTTTTCCGGTACCGGCTGGCCCGATACCAAAGGTAATGTCGTGCTCCTGGATCTGCATCAAATACTGGTTCTGACGCGGCGTACGCCCCCTCAGATCATGCTTGCGAGTCATCAGGACAGGCATCACTGCCACTGGCCCCGACGCATTCGAGGCGCCTGCCTGGTCAGCATTAATCAGCTCAATCAATCCCAACTGAAGATCGTCTATGGATATCGTATGCGTGGAAAGCTCATAAAAATTCTTCAACGCCCGTAGGGCAAGTCGTGCACGCTCAGCATTACCGACAATGCTGAAGTGCTCGGCACGACGCGATATAACTACATCCAGCGCAGTTTCGATCTGTTTTAGATTTTCATCAAGCACGCCGCACAGATTACTGAGCCGTGAATTATCGGCAGGGATAAAGGCAAAACGCTCGGTATGTTTGCTCAAAACCCCTCCAAAAGTAATTCACCACGCAACGAATGAGGCTGAGCGGAAGTAATCCTGATATCGACGAAATTTCCAATCAGTCTTACATGCCCATTAAAGTTGACCACGCGGTTATTGTCTGTTCGTCCGCACAACTCATGCACATCCTTTTTTGCAACCCCTTCAACCAAAATGCGCTGCACGGATCCGACCATGGAAAGGCTGATCGCTTGTGCCTGCGCTTCAATCAGCGACTGCAATCGCTGCAGGCGCTCCTGCTTGACGGAAAAAGGGGTGGTATCCTGATGATCAACTGCTGGTGTGCCCGGACGCTCGCTGTAAATAAAACTGAAACTTGAATCAAAGCCAACTTCCTCTACCAAACGCATCGTTGCCTCGAAATCATCGTCCGTCTCGCCTGGAAACCCCACGATAAAATCGGATGAAATCGAGATATCCGGACGGATAGCGCGCAATTTGCGGATCTTGGATTTATATTCCAACGCAGTGTAACCCCGCTTCATAGCAGCCAGAACTCGATCAGAGCCAGACTGCACAGGCAAATGCAAATATCCACCAAGTTTTGGGATCGTCGCAAATGCGTCAATCAGCGCTTGCGAAAATTCAACGGGGTGGGAGGTCATATAGCGCAAACGTTCCACTCCGGGTATCTCTGCAATGTAATGCAACAAAAGAGCCAAATCGGCCGTCTCCCCGTCATGCATCAGGCCTCGATACGCATTCACATTCTGACCGAGAAGTGTTATTTCCTTGACACCATGTGCTGCTAATTGAGCCGCTTCGGCCAGAACATCATCAAAAGGACGAGATACTTCCGTGCCACGTGTAAATGGCACGATGCAATATGTACAGTATTTACTACAGCCTTCCATGATTGAAAGGAACGCAGTTGCACCTTCAACGCGAGGGTCAGGTAAATGATCAAACTTTTCGATCTCTGGAAAGGAAATATCCACTTGGGGTTTACCGGTGGATTTGCGAGCATTGATCAATTGAGGCAATCGATGCAAAGTCTGGGGGCCAAATATCACATCCACGTATGGCGCACGAGCTAGAATTGCTTCGCCCTCCTGGCTGGCAACACAGCCTCCCACCCCAATCAGCAAATCCGGTTTCCGATCCTTGAGTTGCCTCCAGCGACCAAGCTGATGAAAAACCTTCTCCTGAGCTTTTTCCCTGACAGAGCAGGTATTCAACAAGAGTATGTCAGCCTCTTCGGGATTATCAGTGCTGACCATGCCTCCTTGAACATTAAGAATATCGGCCATCTTCGAAGAGTCATACTCGTTCATCTGGCAACCGAATGTTTTAATAAATATTTTCTTGGGCACGGAAGGAAGTATTTTTACAGGAATTTCGACTGGTAAAGCAGAATACAACAGACTCATGAAGGCACCTTATCACAAAGGCAATGTTTACGACATACACGTGTTTCAAAACAAAAAAGCCCTCGCGAGGAGGGCTTTTTCATTATAAGGAGCTTGGCGGTGACCTACTTTCACATGCGTAGTGCACACTATCATCGGCGCTAAGTCGTTTCACGGTCCTGTTCGGAATGGGAAGGGGTGGTTCCAACTTGCTATGGCCGCCAAGCATAACTTGTAACTCACA
>JAUSBJ010000011.1 GCA_030652035.1 Sulfurimicrobium sp. | reverse complement strand
CACCCTCACCGGCACCAGCGCCATCAAGGCAACCGGCAACACGCTGGACAACATTCTCACCGGCAACAGCGCCGCGAACACGCTATCCGGCGGCACCGGCGCCGACACCCTGATCGGCGGCGCGGGCAACGATACCTATGTCGTGGACAATATTCTGAATGTCGTCACCGAAAACCTCAACGAAGGCACCGACCTGGTTCAGTCGAGCGTGACCCATACCCTCGCCGCCAACGTCGAGAACCTCACCCTCACCGGCACCACGACCATCAGCGGCACGGGCAACACGCTTGATAACGTGCTCACCGGCAACAGTGCCGCCAACACCTTGACCGGCGGCGAGGGCAATGACCGGCTCGACGGCAAGACTGGCGCCGACAAGATGTTCGGCGGCACGGGGGATGACACCTATGTTGTCAATGTCTCCACTGACGTCATCACCGAGAATGCCGATGAAGGCATCGACAGCGTGGAATCGAGCGTGACGCATACCCTGGCCGCCAACGTCGAGAACCTGACCCTGACCGGCACGTCGGCGATAAACGGCACCGGCAATTCCCTCAACAACATCCTCATCGGCAACAGCGCCAACAACACTTTCACCGGTGGTGCAGGTAACGACACCCTGGATGGCCTCGGGGGTGCAGATACCCTGACGGGCGGCACAGGCAACGACACCTACATCATGGGACGAGGCTACGGCACCGACACGGCTGTCGAGAACGACGCCACCGCAGGCAACACCGACATCGCCCAGTTCCTGGCAGGCGTCACCGCCGACCAGATCTGGTTCAAAAAGGCGACCAACAACCTGGAAGTGAGCATCATCGGCACCAGTGACAAGCTGGTAATCAAGGACTGGTACCTCGGCAGCGCCTACCACGTCGAACAGTTCAAGACCACAGACGGCGCCCTGACCCTGCTCGACAGCCAGGTCGAAAACCTGGTGAACGCCATGGCAGCCTTCGCCCCGCCCGCAGCCGGGGAGACCACGCTGCCGCCGGCCTACCAGACCAGCCTGAACACGGTGATCGCGGCCAACTGGCAGTAAGCCGGCATTACTTGAAACCACCACGCTCACCCTCTCCAAAGCAAGGAAGAGAGTGAGTGCGTATGGAAGGCACAATCGTGGATCCCAACATGCAAGAACAACAGGACAAAAGTCCACCCCAGGCGGACACCGGCCTCGCCTGCCTGGTGATGCTGGCGCGCTTCCACCAGATCGCCGCCGACCCCGGCCAGCTGGCGCATCAGTTCAAGTCATCAGGCGATCCATTCAGCCAGACCGAAATTCTGCTCGCCGCCAAACACCTTGGCCTGCAGGCCAAGGCGGTCAAGGCGTCCATCGACCGGCTGGACCGCACGCCGCTGCCCGCCATGGCGCTGGACAGCTCGGGCGGCTATTTCATCCTCGCGCGCTTCGAAGGCGGCAAGGCGCTGATCCACGATCCTCATGCCGAGCGACCGCAAGTGCTGGCGCAGGAGGAATTGCTGGCGCGCTGGAACGGCGAACTCATCCTGTTCACCTCGCGCGCCTCGATGACCGGCGAGATGGCGAAGTTCGACTTCTCCTGGTTCATCCCCGCCGTGGTCAAATACCGCAAGCTGCTGGGCGAAATCCTCTTGGTGTCGTTCGTGCTCAACCTCTTCGCCTTGGTCACCCCGCTGTTCTTCCAGGTGGTGATGGACAAGGTGCTGGTGCACCGCGGGCTGACCACGCTGGACGTCATTGCCGTCGGCCTCCTGGTGATATCGCTCTTCGAAGTGGCGCTCTCGGGCCTGCGCAGCTACGTTTTCGCCCACACCACCAGCCGCATCGACGTGGAGCTGGGGGCGCGGCTGTTCCGCCATCTGCTGCACCTGCCGCTGGGCTACTTCCAGGCGCGCCGGGTGGGCGATTCGGTGGCGCGGGTGCGCGAACTGGAGAACATCCGCGCCTTCCTCACCGGCAATGCGATTACGGTGGTGCTCGACGTGCTGTTCTCGGTGGTGTTCATCGCCGTGATGCTGTTCTACAGCGGCTGGCTCACGCTGGTGGTGCTGGCCTCCCTGCCGCTGTATTTCGTGATTGCCCTGCTGGTCACGCCGCTGTTGCGCGCGCGGCTGCACGAGAAATTCAACCGGGGCGCGGAGAACCAGGCCTTCCTGGTCGAGACCGTGTCCGGCATCGATACCCTGAAGAGCATGGCGGTGGAACCGCAGATGCAGCGCCGCTGGGACGCCCAGCTGGCAAGCTACGTCTCCGCCAGCTTTAAAACCGCCACGCTCTCCACCCTGGCGCACGAAAGCACCAACCTCGTCGGCAAGCTGGTTACCGTGGGCACCTTGTGGCTGGGCGCCAAGCTGGTGATCGAAGGCCAGCTCACCGTCGGCCAGCTCATCGCCTTCAACATGCTGGCCGGGCGGGTGGCGCAGCCCATCATGCGGCTGGCGCAGTTGTGGACGGATTTCCAGCAGACCGGGATTTCGGTGCAGCGGCTGGGCGACATTCTCAATGCGCCGACCGAGGCCGCGGGCGCCAAGAGCAGCCTGCAGCCGATTGCCGGGCGCATCACCTTCGACCAGGTCCGCTTCCGCTACCAGCCCGACACGCCCGAGGTGCTGAAAGGCATAGACCTCGACATCCGGCCGGGCGAGGTCATCGGCATCGTCGGGCGCTCCGGCTCGGGCAAGAGCACGCTTGCCAAGCTGATCCAGCGCCTGTACGTGCCGGAGCGCGGCCGGGTGCTGATCGACGGGCAGGATTTGACCCTGGTCGATGCCTCGTCGCTGCGCCGCCAGATCGGCGTGGTGCTGCAGGACAACGTGTTGTTCAACCGCACCCTGCGCGAGAACATCGCGCTGGCCGACCCCGGCGCGCCGCTGGAGCAGGTGATCCAGGCCGCCAGGCTGGCCGGGGCGCATGAATTCATCCTGGAATTGCCCGAAGCCTACGACACCATGGTCGGCGAACACGGCTCGACCTTGTCCGGCGGCCAGCGCCAGCGCATCGCCATCGCGCGCGCCCTGATAAGCGAGCCGCGCATCCTGATCTTCGACGAAGCCACCAGCGCGCTGGATTACGAATCCGAACGCATCATCCAGAACAACATGAAAGCCATCTGCCAGGGCCGCACCGTCATCATCATCGCCCACCGCCTGTCCGCAGTGCGCCATGCAAACCGTATCCTGGTGATGGACCACGGTCAGATCGTCGAGGCCGGGTCGCATGCCGAGTTGCTGGAACACGAGGCCGGACATTATTCCCGCCTGCATCGCTTGCAACATGCTTGAGGCCTGAACGGAAAGCACGGAGTAAAGCCAATGGATTGCACATCAAACCCAACCCCCCTCAGTCCCCCCTTGTCAGGGGGGAAGCTACTGGCTCCTCCCCTGATAAGGGGAGGATGGGAGGGGTTGGGAAGCCGGGAGAAATCTCACCTTTCGCCATACCCTCCATGTTCTCCGTGGTTCCAAACAAAGAGGATTAGATGAAACGACAAGCCTTAGCCGATCTTCTCGGGCGCTATGCCAAGGTGTTCCGCCACGCGTGGACACAACGCGGCGAGCTGGACAGCCCCGCGCTGCAAGACCACGAGGCCCAGTTCCTGCCCGCCGCGCTGGCGCTGCGCGACACGCCGGCGCACCCCGCGCCGCGCATCGCGCTCTGGCTGATCATGGTTTTTGCACTGATCGCGCTGCTGTGGGCCATCTTCGGGCGCATCGACGTGGTGGCGACCGCAATCGGCAAGATCATCCCCAATGACCGCACCAAGGTCATCCAGCCCATGGAAACCGCCGTGGTCAAGGCGATCCACGTGCGCGACGGGCAGGCGGTCCAGCCGGGGCAGGTGCTGATCGAGCTCGATGCCACCACCACCGCAGCAGACACTGAAAGGCTGCGCAGCGAAGCGCTGAATTCGCGGCTGGAAGCGTTGCGCGCGCAAGCCCTGCTGGCTGCGCTGGCAGACGGCAAACCGCCCAGGCTCGAACCACTTGCCGGAGCGGACGCTGCCCGCCTGCTTGCCGAGCAAAGCCAGGCGACCGGCCAGTTCCAGGAATACCAGGCGCGCCAGCTGCAATTGCAGGCCGAGATCGCCCGCCGCCGGGCGGAACTTGCCGCCACCCAGGAACAGGTCATCAAGCTCGAACAAACCGCACCCATTGCCCGCAAACGTGCGGAGGACTACCAGCGGCTGGTTAAGGAAAACTTCATTTCCAGGCATGGCTATATGGAACGCGAGCAAACGCGCATCGAACAGGAGCAGGATCTGGCGTTGAGCCGGGCGAAAGCCACGGAAATCCGCGCTGCGCTGGCCCAGGCGCAACAGCAGCAGGCGACGCTCACGGCCGAAACGCGTCGGCAGCTTCTGGACCAGCGCAACCTGGCGGCTCAGAAAGCCGCGTCGCTGGAACAGGAACTGCTCAAGGCCGAACAGCGCGGGCGCCTGATGCATTTGACCGCGCCGGTGGCGGGCACCGTGCAACAACTGGCCGTGCATACCGTGGGCGGCGTGGTGACGCCCGCGCAGCCCTTGATGGTGATCGTGCCGCGCGACAACGTGCTGGAAATCGAGGCCATGCTGCCCAACAAGGACATCGGCTTCGTGAACCCTGGGCAGGACGCCGAGGTGAAGGTGGAGACCTTTCCGTTCACCAAGTACGGCACGCTGCACGGCAAGATCACGCAAGTGTCGTCCGATGCGATCCAGGACGAGAAACTGGGGCTGATTTACGCCACGCGGGTGAAGCTGGCCAAGGATACTTTGCAGGTGGAAAACAAGACGGTGCGCCTCACACCCGGCATGGCGGTGACGGTGGAGGTCAAGACCGGCACGCGGCGGGTGATCGAGTATTTCCTGAGCCCGCTGATGCAGGTTTCGAGCGAGAGTTTAAGGGAGCGGTAAGGGCGGCTAGCGCCGGAAAATAGCAGCCTGACGCGGGGCTTGCTGTGGCAGGAGGTGCTTTATTGCCACGCTCATAAAGCAATTACGAAGTTTCTCATGCACTCCGGCAAAGCCTTAATTGGGAGGGGCGACTTATCGTTTGCCCGTGTTTCAGCAGAGCTTCGCATTGCTCAGCCTGGTTTGTCTTTTGCCTCCTTATGTTGCTTGCGCCGATCAGCAAAAAATACAGATAACATCTTCCCGCACGCCTCCGCCTGGATGCCTCCAGTGACCGAGGTGTGATGATTCAGGCGCTGCTCCAGGAAAAGGTTGGTAATGCTTCCGCATGCGCCTGTTTTTGGATCGCAGGCGCCATAGAATAAATGCTTGATGCGTCCATGCATGATTGCTCCTGCACACATGACACAAGGTTCGAGGGTTACGAATAAATCGCAATCCACCAAACGGTAGTTGCCAAGATGCCGTGCAGCCATACGCATGGCCTGGATTTCGGCATGGGCGCTTGGGTCGCTCTGGCTGATCGGTGCATTGAAACCCCGGCCTATAATCTGATTTTTATGTACGACTATTGCGCCAACGGGCACTTCTCCGAGCGCCGCTCCCTGGCTGGCGAGCTCAAGTGCCTGAGTCATAAGGGAGTCGATTTGTTCCGGAGTGTAGGCGCATGTCATATGAATAAATAAATTTGTCTGCTGTCACTATATTTTAAATCTATTCATTGATAGTGATTTATGATTGAATACGGGGTCTAGATTAACACAAGCACGGGATTAGCATGGCAGATCGCCGATTACAGGTTTTCTACACGGTTGCCAAACAACTCAGTTTTACAAAGGCAGCGGAATTGCTGTTTATGACTCAACCTGCCGTGACTTTTCAAGTCAAACAGCTGGAAGAGCATTTTAATACACGCTTGTTCGAACGCAGCCACAGCAGGATTTCCCTTACCCCCGCGGGTGAACTGGTACTCGATTATGCCGAGCGGATCCTGAATCTGACGGCTGAGATGGAAACCCGTATGGCTGAAATGACCGGCCAGATCAGCGGCATCTTGATGCTGGGAGCCAGCACCACCATCGCCGAGTACATGTTGCCGCGGAAACTAGGGGATTTCAAGGCGCGTTACCCGCAGGTGCAGGCGCGCTTGACTGTCGCCAATTCGGAAACCATCGAACTCAAGGTTGCCGATCATACCTTGGACGTAGGCCTGATCGAAGCGCCATCTCAGCACCCCCAGCTGAAAAGTGTCGTGTGCTGTGAGGATGAGTTGGTGATGATTTGCTCGCCCCAGCATCCGCTGGGAAAACTGTCTGAAATTGCACCTGCACTGTTGGCTGAGCAACCCTATATCAGCCGTGAATCAGGATCGGGCACACGCAATGTGGTGGATGACTATTTCCGCCAGGCCAATGTTTCGCCGGAAGACCTTCATATCGTGATGGAATTGGGCAGTCTTGAGTCGATCAAGGGTGCCGTGGAGGCGGGGCTGGGGGTTGCCATTGTGTCGCGCTCAACCATCCTGAAAGAACTCAAGCTTGGCGACTTGGTGGCTGTTTCGCTCAATCCGCCACTGATCCGCCCATTGTCAGTGGTGTTTGCGGATGGAAAATTCCGTTCGCGTTTGCTGCAGGCATTCCTGGATTACGCAGCAGATCGATTGAAAGATTAGAACAAATAAAGCTATTGATAATAAAGGCTAAATGCTTATTCGTGGTGGCGCCGCTCTCAAACCCCTAGAGCAAAAAGCGCTTAAGTTATTTCGTGCCTTGGGTGGTGCACAGCAGCAGACCGTGACTTCGTTCATGGAATTTCTGCTCAGCCAGGGTGAGGGGGCGGCTGTAAACAAGCCCCTTCAGCCTGATCTGATTCCCCGTCCGGACAAGGAAAGCGTAGTCAAGGCCATCAAGCGCCTGAGAGCGACTTACCACATGCTGGACCAGAATACGCTCTTCAATGAAACGTCCCAGCATATGACCTCACATCTGTTGCAAGGAAAACCGGCAGCACAGGTGATAGACGCGTTGGAAGCCATGTTTGCGCAACATTACCAGTACTATCTGAAGAATATTACAGGGGATGTTCAGGAATTGGGGAGTAAATCAGTTTCAAATGAACTGGATACACAATGAACAACGCTGAAATGGTTCAGGATCTGATAAAGGAATTTCGTCTTTCTTTTCTGGCTGAATTGCCAGAGAGGCTGGATAATCTGGAGCAGCTTTTGCTGCTCCTCGAGGCAGGTGGGGAAGGTGCACAAGATTCGTTTAATGCACTTTACCGTGGGGTTCACAGCATCAAGGGCAGTGGTGGCACTTTTGGTCTGCACATCATCACATCAATTTGCCATGAGATGGAAGACTATCTTAATCTGGCGCCGCTTGATCTGCCACGCTTAGATCGCCTCTTTATCGATAATTGTCTGCGTTTTGTTGATTTAATTCGTGCAGTAACGGAACTGGCCAACGCAGGTAGCGCAGACTTTTCCACGATTGAATCCAGGCTGACAGCACTTCATGATGAGGTGTTTCTTCGCAAGCTTTCTGCTCTGGTAGTTGTTAACTCAAAATTGACTCGTATCATGTGCCATGAAGTGCTTCAGTCTGCTGGGATCAGATTTGTCGATGAAATGGATGGCATGTCCGCCTTGAGTCGAGCAATGACTCAACACTTTGATTTTTTGCTTGTTTCTTCCGAATTGCCCTTGCTTAAAGGTGAGGCCATGATTGCCTCTCTGCGCCTGTCGGAAACCGAAAACAAGCGTATCAAGACTGTATTGATCTGCTCCAATATTGCAGCTGAATCGCGACGCAAACGAGATATTGACCCTGATTTTGTTTTGCAGAGAAATGCGCAGTTATTGCCGAACTTGAAGCAGGTGGTAACGCAGATGTTGGAATTGGGCTGATTTAGCCAGAAAACATCCAGCAGGTCGCCCTTTTTTGCGGCCATGCTGGATTATTAAATTGCTAGAGCGCCTCGGAAGCGTAATCAGCCAGCCTGGAACGCTCGCCACGCAGCAGCGTAACATGGCCATTGTGCGCCCACCCCTTGAAACGATCCACGACATAGGTCAGGCCGGAACTGCCTTCAGTCAGGTAGGGCGTGTCAATTTGCGCGATGTTACCCAGGCAAACCACCTTGGTACCCGGCCCGGCCCGTGTGATCAGCGTTTTCATCTGTTTCGGCGTGAGATTCTGCGCTTCATCGATAATCAGGAATTTGTTCAGGAACGTCCGTCCCCGCATGAAGTTCAGCGCCTTGATCTTGATTCTGGAGCGGATCAGATCCTGGGTCGCGGCACGCCCCCATTCACCCGCTTCTTCGTCGGTTTTGTTGAGTACGTCGAGGTTGTCTTCAAGCGCGCCCATCCAGGGGCTCATTTTTTCCAGTTCGGTGCCGGGCAGAAAGCCGATATCTTCACCGACAGGCACCGTGACCCGGGTGACAATGATTTCAGAGAAGCGTTTCTGATCAAGTGTTTGTTGCAAAGCGGCAGCCAAGGTCAATAAGGTTTTCCCTGTGCCTGCCTGGCCCAGCAGGGTGACAAAATCAATATCCGGGTTCATTAACAGGTTGAGCGCGAAATTCTGTTCCCGGTTGCGGGCATTGATACCCCAAACAGCGTTCTTTTGGTGGCTGAAATCCTTCAGCGTCTCCAGCACCATGGCGTTGCCGTGCTGTTCTTTTACGATGGCATAGAAGGGTTTGGGGTCTTCCTGATACAGCAGTTCATTGACAAAAAGACTGGCGCATAGCGGTCCGTTCAGTTTGTACAATGTATGTCCGGCTTCCTGCCAGGATTTCATATCCTTGCTGTGCTGATCCCAGAAATTCGCTGGCAGTTCACGTGTGCCGGTATAGAGAAGGTCGGTGTCCTCGAGCACCTTGTCGTTAAAGTAATCTTCTGCCGCAAGGCCCAGTGCGCGGGCTTTGATGCGCATATTGATGTCTTTGCTGACGAGGCTGACCTTGCGCTTTGAGTGCTGACGCTGCAGGTGCATCACTACCGCGAGGATTTGATTGTCGGCCTTGCCTACCGGGAAATTGAGCGGCAATTCACCTGTGATGGCTTCGGTTTGCAGAAATAACTTGCCGCCTGCGCTGCTATTGCCGTGGCCTTTAAGTAGGATGCCTTGCTCGATATCCTCTTTGCTGCTGCTAACGATTTCGTCCAGAAAACGGCTCGCCTGACGGGCGTTGCGCGCAACTTCCGAAACCCCTTTCTTGTTGTTGTCGAGTTCTTCGAGGGTCATCATCGGCAGGTAAATGTCGTGTTCCTCGAAGCGGAACAGGCTAGTCGGATCGTGCATTAAAACATTGGTGTCCAGCACAAAAATTTTACTTGAATTTGCCGACTTTCTGGAACCCATGTGCACTCCGTAATAAATTAAGGTGTCAGGTTAAATGGTTATTGTTACATGCTGATTAAACGTGGAATTTGTCAGCGGAGTCAATTGCGTTCTCAAGTAGCGTGGCAACTGTCATCGGGCCAACGCCACCCGGCACAGGTGTAATCCAGGCGGCTCTCTGAGAGGCTGCGGCAAATTCGACGTCACCGCAAATCTTGCCATCTGCCTGGCGATTAATGCCCACATCAATCACGATCGCGCCTTTTCGTACCCATTCACCTTTGACCAGGCCGGGTTTCCCCACAGCGACAATCAGAATTTCAGCTTCACTGACATAAGCAGACAAGTCACGGGTAAAGCGGTGCGTGGTTGTTACAGTACAACCCGCCAGCAACAGCTCCAGACCCATAGGACGCCCCACGGTATTGGAGGCGCCCACCACGACAGCGTTCTTGCCCTTTAGCTCAACGCCGGTGCTTCTCAGCAAGGTCATTGCGCCACGTGGCGTGCATGGCCTCAATACCGGGATACGTAGAGCCAGCCGCCCGATGTTGTAGGGGTGAAAGCCATCCACATCCTTATCTGGATGGATGCGCTCGACTATTGCTTCGCTATCGATGTGCGCCGGCACCGGCATCTGCACCAGGATGCCGTCAATGGCAGCGTCGGCGTTGAGTTTGTCGATCAGAGCAAGCAGTTCATCCTGACTTGTGGCGGCCGGCAAATCATAGGAGACGGAGTGGAAGCCAGTGGTGTCGCAGGCGCGGCGCTTGTTACGTACGTAAATGGAGGAGGCTGGATCGTCTCCAACCAGAATAACGGCCAGACCCGGGCGCCGTTTACCCGCACTCACTCTGGCCTCAACGCGTTGCTTGATTTGCTGCAGAAGCTGGTCTGCGATTGCTTTGCCATCAATTATCTGTGCTGACATGGTATGGGCTGCTAGATTCAAGTGGAAGTGAAATTAGGTGACACTTTAAAGTGGTTTCGCTCCAGATGCAAAGCTCTGGATGTAAAGTTGACGTTTCCATCACTGCCATGTATAGTGCGCGTCTTCGGGGTGTAGCGTAGCCTGGTAGCGCGCCTGGTTTGGGACCAGGATGTCGGGAGTTCGAATCTCTCCACCCCGACCAGGATTTGTCCGACAATCTGCCCGTAGCTCAACCGGATAGAGCACCAGCCTTCTAAGCTGGGGGTTACAGGTTCGATTCCTGTCGGGCAGGCCAGTTTGGTTCTGTTGTTCAAGTGGTGGCTGTAGCTCAGTTGGTAGAGTCCCGGATTGTGATTCCGGTTGTCGTGGGTTCGAGCCCCATCAGCCACCCCAAACCCCTATTCAGATTTAAAGTCACTTACGTGACTTTTTTATTGCCCGCATTTCCCAGCCAAAGACACATAGTTAGCTAGTGCTGCAACAAT
>JAUSBJ010000049.1 GCA_030652035.1 Sulfurimicrobium sp. | reverse complement strand
TACGAGGAGCGCTACCGCGAACGGGTTCTGCGGCAACTGGCCCAGCGTGCCGAAAAGATGGGCATGAAACTCGTCGCCAGTGAAAACCCCGCTTAAATACGTCATGGAAAATCAGTTACTTGGGTGGTGTTTCTTGAGAGCGTCAGCGCGGATGAGGAAGCATTCTCCAACTATTACCCCCTGCTGCGCGCCGACAGCACAGGCCGCCGCTTTCAACTGGAAGCCCAGCACAATCATGTCGTCAACAGAGAGTGGCGCCTGGTATGGGGTGGACAGTATCGCCATGAGCAGGCAGTTTCACCGGACCTGTTTTATGCCAATCCAGAACAAAGCTTCAGCCTGTGGCGCCTGTTTGGCAATGTCGAATGGAGACCGCACGAGCAATGGGTCATCAATGCAGGCGGATTGTGGGAAAACCACGGCATCATCGGTGAAAATTCAGCACCGCGTCTGATGGTGAATTACCACATGGTACCGGGACACACGCTGCGGGTAGGCGCAACCAGCGCCTACAAGCAGCCGACCTTGGTCGAGTTGCGCGCCGACTGGCGCTACAGCGGCGTACCGGTAATCCAGGCATCAGGCAGGGCGAGACCCGAGCGCGTGGATTCAACCGAGATTGGCTACCTCGGGGAATTCAAGAAATACGGTGTTACCATCGATGTGCGCGCTTTCGAGGAAAATGTCAGTGACTTGCTGCGTTATGAGAAAGCCTGCAAAACCTGCCCCAACGATCTGGTCAATAAAGATCCAAACACGCAACGGGGCTGGGAAACCCAGCTGCGCTGGCAGCCTCAGCCCGCGACCCAGATTCTTGTGAACCATACCGAGCTGCGACTTCAGCCGGATGCCAGCAGCACCGCTCCGCAGGATGCGTTTCGCGCTCCCAGGCATTTCTCGACGCTGGCGTTATTCCAGAAACTTTCATCGGATTGGGATCTCAGCCTGATCCACACCTCCACGGCTTCTCTGTTCTGGGTTCGCCAGAACGATGCAACGCCAGCTTTCCGCCAGACAGATGTCCGACTGGCGCGGCGTTTTCGCATTGGAGACGCGCGCGCCGAAGCCGCGCTCACGGTACGCGCGGCTGATGGCGGGCACGTTGAATTTGTCGAGGCGGCCTATCCTGTGATGGTGATGGATCGGCGTGCTGTAGCCTCACTGCGTCTTGATTTCTGAGGCATGCGAATTCCTAAACCCAGACGCGCACTTGAATGTCGACTGTTTTTATTCCCGGATTTCGCGGTGCAACACCACTCTTACCAAGAGCCGGTCGAAACAAGCACAGCGAGCTGCTTGAGAAAGATGCGCAGTGCAAAGAAAAAACCGGCTTTTCAGCCGGTTTTTTCTTTTCTGGAGGAACGTCAGGAGCTGGGTTTAATCAGCCTGTTTGCGCAGGAAAGCGGGGATGTCGAGAAAATCGACACCGGAGGCTTTCATGGCTTCCAGCTGGGCGCCGCGCTCTCTTCTGCGCATCACGGCGGGCTGCTCAAGAGCTGCGTAATCCACTGACATGGGCGCATTGTCGGTGCCGTTGCGCACCACCAGTTGCGGTTTGGGCTGCTGGCGGGAAATTGCACCGCCGAGGCCGGTAGCTACCATGGTGACGCGCAGCGTTTCGCCCATGTTTTCGTCAATGACGGTCCCGACGATCACGGTGGCGTCTTCGGCCGTAAACTCCTTGATGGTTTCCATGACCTCGTAGTATTCCTTCATCTTGAGGGACATGCTGGCGGTGATGTTGACCAGCACGCCGCGCGCGCCTGCCAGGTCGATGTCCTCCAGGAGCGGGCTGGCGACGGCGCGTTCCGCAGCCAGCCGGGCACGGTCCACGCCGGAGGCGGAAGCCGAGCCCATCATGGCCATGCCGTTTTCCGACATCACGGTTTTGACGTCGGCAAAGTCCACGTTGACCAGGCCGGGGCAATTGATCACTTCGGCAATGCCGGAAACCGCGCCGTGCAATACGTCGTTTGCGGCCTTGAACGCGTCCTGGAAGCTGACGTCGTCGCCCAGCACCTGCATCAGCTTGTCGTTGGGCACCACGATCAGCGAATCGACGTGTGCCGACAGGGTTTCCATGCCAAGCAGCGCCACCTTGGAGCGTTTGCCTTCGAAGGCAAATGGTTTGGTGACCACGGCCACGGTGAGTATCCCCAGTTCCTTGGCGACTTCGGCCACGATGGGCGCTGCGCCCGTACCGGTGCCGCCGCCCATGCCGGCGGTGATGAAGAGCATGTTTGCGCCCCGAATCATGTCGGCGATGCGCTCGCGGTCTTCCATCGCCGAGGCGCGGCCGATTTCCGGGTTGGCGCCGGCGCCCAGGCCCTTGGTGATGTTTGCGCCCAACTGTAGCTGGGTTTTTGCCTGGCTGCGCTTGAGCGCCTGGGCGTCGGTATTGGCGCAGATGAATTCCACGCCATCCAGACCGCTTAAGATCATGTGGTCAACCGCGTTGCCGCCGCAGCCGCCTACACCGATCACCTTGATAACTGCATCCTGCATTGGTGCTTCCATGATTTCGAACATTTTGTTCCTCCTTTTTAATTACCGTTCTTCCAGAACTCAAACCAAACTCAAAAACCATTTACTTCTAAAAATTGCCTTGACAACACGCCCGAAGGGCTTGTCCCACAAGGGGACTCCGACCCGCTATGCCCTGAAGGCCATGCGGGTTCGTATGTTGCGGCGCAGACTCACCTGCGAAGCAGGTTATGTCGTAGCCAAACCAGCTCTTCATCAAAAGTTTCCTTGAAACCAGCTCTTCATCTTTTCAAAAACCTGCTGTAGCGATGTGCTTCCCATGGCTGCGATCTGATGCCGCTGGTGCTGGTCCTGTGCTGACATCAGGAGTCCAAGCCCGGTAGCAAAGCGCGGATTTCGCACCACTTCCGCCAGCCCTCCGGAATAGTTGGGCACACCCAGGCGCACCGGCATGTGAAAGACCTCTTCGCCCAGCTCTACCATGCCCTGCATCGCCGAACTGCCGCCGGTGATGACGATGCCCGAAGACATCAGATCCTCGAATCCGCTACGGCGCAGTTCCGCCTGCACCAGCGAGTAAAGTTCCTCCACGCGCGGCTCGATCACTTCGGCCAGCGTCTGGCGCGACAACTGGCGTGTTTCGCGTTCGCCCACGCCGGGCACTTCCACCATCTGGTTGGCATCGGCCAGTTGGCGCAATGCGCAGCCATGGGTGCGCTTGATGTCTTCCGCTTCCTTGGTGGGCGTGCGCAGGGCCATGGCGATATCGTTGGTGATCTGGTCGCCGGCAATGGGGATGACCGCGGTGTGGCGGATGGCGCCATCAGTGAATACGGCGATATCGGTTGTACCGCCGCCGATGTCGATCAGGCATACGCCGAGATCTTTTTCATCCTCGGATAGCACTGCCATGCTGGATGCCAGCGGCTGCAGGATCAGGTCGCGCACTTCCAGCCCGCAGCGCTTGATGCACTTGATGATGTTCTGCGCCGCCGAAACCGCGCCGGTGACGATGTGCACCTTGACCTCCAGGCGGATGCCGCTCATGCCCAGCGGCTCGCGCACATCTTCCTGGCCGTCGATGATGAATTCCTGGGTCAGGATGTGGAGGATCTGCTGGTCAGTCGGGATGTTCACCGCCTTTGCGGTTTCGATTACCCGGTCCACGTCCATCTGCGACACTTCCTTGTCCTTGATCGCCACCATGCCGTGCGAGTTGAAGCTTTTGATGTGGCTGCCCGCAATGCCCGTATAGACGTCGACGATCTTGCAGTCGGCCATCAATTCGGCTTCTTCGAGCGCGCGCTGGATAGCGGTGACAGTGGATTCGATGTTGACCACCACGCCTTTTTTCAGCCCGCGCGATGGGTGATGGCCGATGCCGATCACTTCCATCCGTCCGTCCGGGCGAATTTCAGCCACCATGGCGACGATCTTCGACGTGCCGATATCCAGCCCGACGATCAGTGTTTTCTGTTCCTTGGTCCTGCTCATTGCTCCCCCTTACGCCCCGGATGGTTTTTGTGCTGCGGTCGTTCCCAGACGCACCGCAAAACCATTGGGATAACGCAGATCCACATAATCGACCGCCCTCTTCATTTGGCCCAGGCGGCCCAGTGAACGGTCGTAAACCTTGACGAATTTGTCCAGTCTTTGCTCCACCTGCTCGCGCCCCAATTCCACCACCAGGCCGTCATCCAGCTTGATCTGCCAGGCGCGGCGCTGGGACAGACTGACCTGAACCGGCTGACGGTTGGTTGTTGCCAGATGTTGTTTGAAGAACTGGTACTGGCTGGCGACTTCCTGCACGCTATCGGCGGGGCCAATGAACAGCGGCAGTTGCTGGTCCGATGCGGCCTGAAACAACTCGCCGTGGGTATTGACCAGTGCCATGTTGTTCCAGCGTGCCAGTGCCTGATGTTCTTCCAGTGTCACTTCAAGAATGTCCGGCCAGCGCCGCCGCACGTTCACATTGCGCACCCAGGGCAGTTTTTCGAAAGTACGCCGGGTCTTGTTCAGGTCCAGCGTGAAGAAATTGCCCTTCAACGCACGAGTGACGATGAACTGCACCTGCTCTTGTGTGACGTGCTTCAATTCGCTATTCACTTTTACCTCGCGTAGCGGAAATACCGGCAGGTGCACCACCAGAAACAGCACTGCATACAGCAGCAGGATCGCTGCTACTGCGTACAGCAGATTTGCCAGCCATAGCATGAGAGCCGGTTTATCCCACATGGGACAACTCCAGGACTTTCAGCACCAGTTGCTCGAATGAAATCCCTGCCTGACGTGCCGCCATCGGCACCAGGCTGTGGTCGGTCATGCCCGGCGAGGTGTTGGCCTCAAGCAGATAGGGTTTGCCCGCCTCGTCCATGAGGAAGTCCACGCGGCCCCATCCGGCGCCGCCAAGTACGGCAAAACCCTGTTGCGCCAGGCGCTGCATTTCCTCTTCCTGCGCCTCTGGCAAGCCACAGGGGCAGAGATAGCGCGTATCGTCGCGAAAATATTTGGCTTCGTAATCGTAAAACTCGGTCGCAGGCTCGATCTTGATCACAGGCAGGGCTACGCCGCCCAGCATGGCTGCGGTATATTCGCCGCCGCCGAGGAATTGCTCGGCGATCACCAGCGAATCGTATCTTGCAGCCAGTTCATAGGCCTCGCCGAGTTCGGAAGCATGCTTGACCTTGCTGATGCCGACGCTGGAACCTTCGTTGGCGGGCTTGACGAACAGCGGCAGGCCCAGTTGTTTGGCTATGGCGTCGAAATCGGTTTGCGCCGTCAGCAGTTCGAAGGCCGGGATGGGCAGGCCGGCGGCACGCCACACCAGCTTGGTGCGCCACTTGTCCATGGCCAGCGCGGAGGCCAGCACGCCGCTGCCGGTATAGGGGATGCCCATCAGTTCCAGCGCGCCCTGCACCGTGCCATCCTCGCCATAACGCCCGTGCAGGGCGATGAAGGCGCGGGCAAAGCCGCCGCTTTTCAGCTCATGCAGATCGCGCTCGGCCGGGTCGAAAGCATGGGCATCCACGCCGCTGGCGCGCAGCGCCTTGAGGACCGCCGCGCCGCTCTTGAGCGACACGTCACGCTCGGCGGATTTGCCGCCGAAAAGCACCGCCACTTTCCCGAATTTGCTAACAGCCTGGCTCATGCTTTGTCTCCGATGATCTTCACTTCGCGCACCAGCTCCACGCCGTGCATTTCCTTCACTTTTGCCTTCACTTCAGCGATCAGACTCTCGATATCCGCCGCCGTCGCGCCGCCCAGATTGACAATAAAATTGGCGTGCTTTTCAGACACCTGCGCGCCGCCGATGGTGAATCCTTTCAGTCCGCTGGCTTCGATCAGGCGTGCCGCATAATCTCCCGGCGGGTTGCGGAATACCGAGCCGGCATTGGGTAACGCCAATGGTTGCGTGGCCATACGCTTCGCCAGCCATTCCTTGGCTTTCTGCTTGGCTGCCTTGCCATCGCCTGGAGTGAAGCGGAACCAGGCTGCTACGTACCATTCTTCGGGGTGAGCGGTGAGCGGTGAGCGGTGAGTGGGTTTGCTGTTAACCGCTAACTGCTCACCGCTCACGGCCAGCGCGACATGCCGGTAGCCAATCTCGTAATCCTGTGGGAGGCGTTCGCGCAACGTGCCTTGCGCGTCGATGGTAAGCACTCGCGCCACGCATTCCCAGGTTTCCTTGCCGTAGCAGCCGGCATTCATGGCCAGGGCGCCGCCTACCGTGCCGGGAATGCCGGACAGGAATTCGGCGCCTTCAAGATTGTTCTGCGCCGCGAAGCTGGCTACTTTGGGGCTGCTGACACCAGCTTCGGCATACACTAGTCCCTCATCGGTCACGCTGATGTGATTCAGCGCGCCATGCAGCAGAATGACCGTGCCTTTGAGCCCGCCGTCACGCACCAGCAGATTGCTGCCCAGACCGACGAAATGCACCGGGCCTGCGCAAGTGGCAAGGAAAGCCGCCAGATCCCGAAGATCCGCCGGGGTGTAGCAACGCTCCGCCCGCCCGCCCGCGCGCCAGCTTACATGAGCCGCCATCGGCTCATCGAGCTGCAGCTTGCCGCGTAAACCGGCAGGAGCGAAGTGTGTGGGTTCGGTCATATTCATGATTGCCGTTATTTCTGTTCCGCTGTCATGAGGGTGGCGAGGTTATGGGCCACTTGGCCGATGGAACCCGCGCCCATCACCAGCACCACGTCGCCGTCCTGGACCATGGCCTGAACGGCTTCGGGGAAATCACTCACACTTTCCACGAAAATGGGCTCCACCCTGCCCACTACCCGCACCGCGCGCGCCAGGGCACGCCCGTCGGCTGCCACGATGGGGGCTTCACCTGCGGGGTAAACTTCGGTCAGGAGCAGGGCGTCCACGCTGGACAGCACCTTGATGAAATCCTCGAATAAATCCCGTGTGCGGGTGTAGCGGTGGGGCTGGAATGCAAGCACCAGGCGCCGTCCGGGAAATGCGCCACGCGCTGCCTCCACGGTGGCGGCCATTTCCACCGGGTGGTGGCCGTAGTCGTCAATCAGGGTGTAGCTTCCTGCCTGGTGGGGCAGGCTGACTTCGCCATAGCGCTCGAAGCGTCGTCCGACACCCTTGAACTC
Organism: Sulfurimicrobium sp.; assembly: GCA_030652035.1. GTDB lineage: Bacteria > Pseudomonadota > Gammaproteobacteria > Burkholderiales > Sulfuricellaceae > Sulfurimicrobium. The sequence continues at coordinate 13,237 of JAUSBJ010000049.1, read as the reverse complement.
GGCCAGTGCCTTGACGATGGCGGCATCCGGGGCGCCCACTTCGGTAGCCACTGCGATTGCCGCCAGGGCATTCAGCACGTAATGCATGCCGGGCAGGTTGAGGGTGATGTCGAGTTTTGAGGTTTTGCCGTTGACACGCACCACGGTGAATTTCATCTGCCCAGCGCTGGCTTTCACCTTGGTCGCCCGCACCTTGGCGTCCTCGGACAAACCGTAGGTCCACACCGGTTTGGTGATGCGCGGCATGATTTCGCGTACCACCGGATCGTCCACGCATACCACGGCCATGCCGTAGAAGGGCAGGTGCTGGGTGAAATCCACGAACGCCTGCTTGAGACGATTGAAATCGTGACCGTAGGTTTCCATGTGATCCTGATCGATGTTGGTGATCACCGCCAGAATGGGGTTGAGCATCAGGAAGGAGGCGTCGGATTCGTCCGCCTCGGCGACCAGGAACTCGCCCGAACCCAGGCGCGCGTTGGTGCCTGCGGCTTCGAGCCGGCCACCGATGACGAAAGTCGGGTCCATGCCGGCCTCGGCCAGAATGCTGGCGATGAGGGACGTGGTGGTGGTCTTGCCGTGGGTGCCGGCAACGGCGATCCCCTGTTTGAAACGCATCAGTTCGGCCAGCATCATGGCGCGCGGCACGATGGGAATTTTCTGCTCGCGTGCCGCGATCACTTCAGGATTGTCTTCCTTGACCGCAGTGGAGGTGACCACGACATCCGCATTGGCGACATGAGTGTCGGAATGGCCCTTGAAGACCTTGGCGCCGAGTTTTTTCAGGCGTTGGGTGGTGACATTGGCGGAGATGTCGGAGCCGCTGATCTTGAATCCCTGATTCAACAAGACTTCCGCAATGCCGCTCATGCCGGAGCCGCCGATGCCGACGAAATGGATACGCTTAACTTTGTGTTTCATTTTGCGCTTCCTGTCTATGGCTGAGTCGGCACCCGGTGGCATTCGCGGACGTTCCCATCCCCGCTTTGCGGGGCCCCTGCTCACTGCTCATGCCAGCCATGCCGACGAAATGGATGTTTTTTACTTTATGCTTCATGAAAAACCTTTCTAACCGCAACGGACGCAATGGAAAACCCGCCATCAAGGACTTCCTTTGCGTGACTTTGCGTCCTTTGCGGTAATAAATTTCTCATTGCGCCAGTTCCCTGCATATTTCTGCTACCTGCCGGGCCGCGTCGGGCTTGGCCAGCGCGCGCGCTTTTTGGGCCATGGCCAGCAGCCTGTCGCGGGTCAATTCCTGCAGCAGGAGCGCAAGCCTTTCCGCGTTCAGTTCGCTTTGCTGGATCAAGATGGCCGCTCCGCTCTCGCTCAGGAAGCGCGCATTGGTTGTCTGGTGGTCGTCCACTGCGTGGGGGTAAGGCACCAGAACACTGGCCACACCGGCCGCGGCCACTTCCGCTACGGTCAGGGCGCCGGAGCGGCAGATCACGATGTCAGCCCAGGCATATTGCTCGGCCATGTTATCGATGAAGGCCTTGCACTCTGCTGCCACGCCGGCCGCCTGATAATTGGCCCGCAGCGCTTCGATGTTTCGGGTGCCTGACTGGTGAACGATGTTTGGCCGTTGTTCCGCGGGGATCATGGCAACGGCCTGTGGCACCCTCTCGTTCAAGGCGGCTGCGCCGAGGCTGCCGCCCACCACCAGCAGCCTTAGCAAGCCTTCCCGGCCAGCAAGACGTACCTCGGGTTCGGCGATGGCAGCGATGCCGGCCCGCACCGGATTGCCGCACCATTCGGTATCGGCTTTGCCGCAGGGCAGGGGCTTGTCCTTCTTTCCCTTGAAAGCGTCAGGGAAGGCCACCAGCACTTTGTCGGCGAGACAGGCCAGCACGCGGTTGGTGAGTCCGGCGATGGAATTCTGTTCGTGAACCACCAGCGGCCTGGCCAGCAGGGCTGCCATCATGCCGCCGGGAAACGCCGGATAACCGCCCATTCCCAGAACCACATGAGGGCGGTGCGTCATGATCGCCCTGAAACTCTGGAAAAAAGCCGCCAATAACTGCACCGGCAGTATAGCGGTGCGCAACAGACCTTTTCCGCGCAAGCCGGAGAAGTTGATCCAGGCCATCTCATAGCCGTGTTGCGGCACCAGAGTGGCCTCCATGCCGTTGCGTGTGCCGAGCCACACGATTTTCCAGCCTTCATTCCGCAGGTAATCTGCGACGGCGAGTGCCGGCATGACGTGGCCACCCGTTCCGCCAGCCATGATCATGATGGTCCGGTTCATACCGCGTACCCCTTGAGCGGTTGCCGGTTTCGGCTCCGGCATAACCTGAAGCTTAGCCTGCACCGGAACAGCATTATTGAAAGGGTATTCATACTGCATACCCTTTCAATAATTGTCTGTTTTCGTAGTCAACCCTGAGCAGCACGGCCAGCGCGATGCAGTTGGCGACGATGCCGCTGCCGCCGAATGACAGCAGGGGCAGGGTCAATCCCTTGGTGGGCAGGAGGCCCATGTTGACGCCGATATTAATGATGGCCTGCACCGCCAGCCAGATGCCGATGCCCTGGGCGACGAGCGCCGAGAAATGGCGTTCCTGCTTCTCCGCGGCGCGGCCGATCAGGAAGGAGCGCGCCGTGATCCAGGCAAAACCCAGCACGACCACTGCAACCCCGGCAAAGCCGAGTTCTTCCGCGATCACCGCGAGCAGGAAATCGGTATGCGCCTCGGGCAGATAGAGCAGTTTTTCGACACTGGCACCCAGGCCAACGCCCAGCCATTCGCCGCGTCCGAATGCGATCAGCGCGTGGGAAAGCTGGTAGCCCTTTCCGAACGGGTCTGCCCATGGGTCCATGAACCCGACGATGCGCTGCATGCGGTAGGGCGAGGTCCAGATCAGCAGCAGAAATCCGATGATCAGCAGCACGATCAGGCCGGCAAAGAGCCGCCAGTTGAGGCCGCCCAGAAACAGGACCCCCATGGCGATAGAGATGATCACCGCGAAAGCGCCGAAATCTGGTTCGCGCAGCAGCAGTCCGCCAATGAGCAGCATGACCAGGAACATGGGCATGAAGCCCTTGGCGAAATTGTCCATCAGAGCTGCCTTGCGCACCGTGTAGTCGGCGGCGTACATCACTACGATCAGCTTCATGAATTCGGATGGCTGCATGTTTGCCACGCCGAGAGATAACCAGCGCTGGCTGCCGTTTACTTCGCGCCCGATGCCGGGGATCAGGACCGCGGCCAGCAGCACGATGCCGGCCAGGAACAGCCAGGGAGACATTTTTTGCCAGGCGCGCATCGGGATTTGAAAAGCAATTGCGCTGGCAATGATCGCGGCGCCCAGATACATTCCCTGGCGGATCAGGAAATAGCTTTCATTGAAGCCGGTCTGGCGGCTTGCTCCGGCGGTCGCAATGGAGGCGGAATACACCATGATCAGGCCGAAGGCGAGCAGCAGCAGCACCGACCACAGCAAGGGCTGGTCGTAGTCTGGGCGGGCGTGCTGTGCTGCGGGGTAGTACATTAGCTTGCATCCCCCCGGCCCAGTTGTTTCACCGCGCTGATGAATGCCTCGGCGCGGTGTATGTAATTGCGGAACATATCGTAGCTGGCGCAGGCGGGGGAGAGCAGTACGGCATCTCCGGGTTGCGCCTGCTGCATGCTGAACTGTGCCGCTTCCTCCATGCTGCCGGCGCGCAGCAAAGGCACGCCGCTGTTTTCCAGCACGGCGCCGATTCTTGCGCCGTCGCGCCCGATCAGCACCACCGCGCGGGCATGCAGGGCTACTGCCGGCGCGAGCGGGCTGAAGTCCTGCCCCTTGCCATCGCCTCCGGCGATCAGCACCACCTTGCACGGCATGCCGGCCAGCGCGGCCACGGTCGCCCCGACGTTGGTGCCCTTGGAGTCGTCGTAGAAAGTGACGCCATTGATCTCTGCCACTTTCTCCACGCGATGCGGCAGACCTTTGAAGTGGCGCAGTGCGTCAAGCAGGGGTTCGAACGGAAGCCCGATGGCACGGCACAAGGCCAGCGCCGCAAGCGCATTGGCGGCATTGTGCAGGCCTGCCAGCGGCAGTTCGCTCAGTGGCATCAACTGTTTTGTCCCCTGGGCTAGCCATTGCTGTTTACCCTGCTTCACTACGCCCCAGTCATTTTCATTGGCGGGCGCATCGAGACCGAAAGTCTCGATTTTTCGCCCAGGCAGGGCCATGTCCATGGTGCGCGCATCGTCGCGATTCAGAATCTGGATGCCGGAGCCATTAAAAACGCGGGTTTTGGCAATGCTGTAGTGATCCATGTCGATGTAGCGGTCGAGATGGTCCTCGCTGATATTGAGCACGATGGCGGCAGAAGCATTGAGGCTGGAAGTGGTTTCCAGCTGGAAGCTGGAGAGTTCCAGCACGAAGACCTCAGGCATGCCGCTTTGTTCTGCCTCGATCAACGCATCCAGCACCGGCAGCCCGATATTTCCTGCCACTGTGGTTTTGAGGCCGGCAGCACGGCACATGGCACCAGTCATTTCGGTGACCGTGCTCTTGCCGTTGGAGCCGGTAATGGCGAGGACTTTGGCGGCAGTGCCGAGTGCGATGGCAAATAGTTCCACATCCCCGGCTACCGGCACGCCGCGCGCAACAGCAGCGGCGACTTTGGGGTCGGCCAGCGGCACGCCCGGGCTGATGGCGATCAGGTCGATACCGGTAAACAGCGTGTCGCTGAACGGCCCGGTGTGGAGAGGCGTGGTGGGGAATTCAGCGTGGAAACGGGTGGCGTGGGGCGGCGCTTCGCGGCTGTCGGCAACAGTCACGCGTGCTCCATGGCGCAGCAGAAAGCGCACCAGCGACAGGCCGGTGTCGCCCAGCCCCAGCACCAATACGTTTCTATTGACCAGTTGCAGCATTCTCTCTTGCTCCCTCATTTTTTTGGTTATCCGCTTAACGCAATTTCAGGGTCGACAGACCGACCAGGACCAGCATCATGGTGATAATCCAGAAACGGACCACCACCTGGGTTTCCTTCCACCCCTTCAATTCATAGTGGTGATGCAGCGGCGCCATTCGGAACACGCGCTTGCCAGTCAGCTTGAAAGAGGCCACCTGGATCATCACCGACAGGGTTTCCACCACGAACACGCCGCCCATGATAAAAAACACGATTTCCTGGCGCACGATCACCGCCACCACGCCAAGCGCTGCGCCCAGCGATAGTGCGCCCACGTCGCCCATGAAAACTTCAGCCGGGTAGGCGTTGAACCAAAGGAACCCCAGCCCCGCCCCCGCCAGCGCGGCACAGAAGATGATCAGTTCCCCGGCGCCGGGTATGTGCGGTACGCCCAGGTAGCGGGCGAAATAGAAGTGCCCCGCGACATAGGCGAAGATGCCCAGCGCTCCGCCTACCATGACCGTGGGTAGGATGGCCAGGCCGTCCAGGCCGTCGGTGAGGTTGACCGCATTGCTGCCGCCGACGATCACGAAATAGGTCAGCACCATGAATCCCACCGTGCCCAGCGGGATGGAAATGGATTTGAAGAAGGGCACGATCATCTCGGTCTGCACCGGCAAATTGGCGCTGTAGGCCAGATAGGCGGCGACGCCGACGGCGATCAGGGATTGCCAGAACATCTTGGCCTTGGCCGACAGCCCCTTGGGATTGCGATGCACTACCTTGCGGTAGTCATCGACCCAGCCGATTGCCCCGAAGCCCAGCGTGGTGAGCAGGACCACCCACACATAATGATTTCTGAGATCTGCCCACAGCAGGGTGGAAATGCTGATGGACACCAGGATCAGCGCCCCGCCCATGGTGGGGGTGCCGCTCTTGACCAGATGCGTTTGGGGGCCATCGGTGCGCACCGACTGGCCGATCTTGTAGGCGGTCAGCTTGCGGATCATGGCCGGTCCGACCATGAACGATATCAGCAGCGAAGTCAGGATCGCCAGCACCGCACGCAGCGTGATGTAGTTGAATACGTTGAAAGCGCGGATGTCTTCTGCCAGCCACTGGGCGATAGCTAATAGCATTTTGCCTCCAGTGCGAAGGGTGAAATGTGAAGCGTGAAGCGTGAGGCGTGGAGCGCCAGGGGCGGCTGTCTCCTTGCCATGCTCACAACTGGTTTGTACATTTCACTTTTCACTTTTCACTCTTCACTTCAAAGCTTTTCACCACCCGTTCCATCTGCATGAAGCGGGAACCCTTGACCAGCACGGTGACATCCGGCGCCAGCAGGTTTTCCAGATCGGCCAGCAATTCCTCGATGCGCTCGAAGAACCACGCGTTGGGGCCGAACTCCGCGGCAGCGGCACGGCAGATATCGCCGTGGCAAAGCAGGATATCCACCCCGGCCTGTTTGGCCGCTACGCCGATTTCGCCATGCATCGCACTGGCATCGGGGCCGAGTTCGCCCATGTCGCCCAGCACCAGGATTTTTTTTCCCGGCATGCTGGCAAGCACTGAAATTGCGGCTTTGACCGACGCCGGGTTGGCGTTGTAGGTGTCGTCGAGCAGCATTGCGCCGTGCAGCCCCGGTTTTCTCTGCAGGCGGCCTTTGACACCAGCAAATTTTCTCAGGCCGGCGGCAATCGCCTCGATGCTGATGCCCAGTACGCTTGCGGCAGCCGTTGCGGCGAGGGCGTTGCGCACGTTATGCAGTCCCGGCAGCGGCAGCGTTGTCTGGAATTCGCCTTCGGGCGTTCGCAGCTTCAGTTTGCTATCCTGAGGGCCGAGTTGGCAGGTGGCGCTGACTTCTGCGGGGTGCTCCAGTCCGAATTCGATGATGGCGTGGCCGTGCGCCAATTCCTTCCATAGCGAGGCGAAAGCATCGTCGGCGTTGATCACCGCAACGCCATCGGCAGCCAGGCCAGCGAAAATTTCGCCCTTGGCGCGCGCTACTTTCTCCACGCTGCCGAGCCCGGCCAGATGCGCGGCGCCGGCGTTGTTGATGACGGCTACGTCGGGACGCGCGATTTTTGTCAGGTAATCGATTTCGCCGGGATGGTTCATGCCCATTTCGATCACAGCGAACTTGTGCTGCTCGCGCAGCTTCAGCAGCATCAGGGGCATGCCGATATCGTTGTTGAAGTTGCCCTCTGTCGCCAGCACGGCTTCTTGTCCGGCTGCTTCGCGCAGGATGGCGGCGAGCATTTCCTTGACCGTGGTCTTGCCGTTGCTGCCGGTGACCGCGACCAGTTTGATGCTCTGACGGCCGCGCCAGAACGCGGCCAGTTGGCCCAGGCCCAGACGGGTGTCCGCAACGATAAGCAACGGGATGCCTTGCCATTCCGCCCTGTGCTGTTCGGCTGCAATCCGATCTATCATGGCGGCGGCAGCGCCCTGCCGGATGGCCTCGGCGACAAATGCATGACCGTCGAAGCGTTCCCCTCTGAGGGCGATGAACAGGCAGCCGGGGGTGATGGCGCGGCTATCGGTGGTGACACTGGTGAATGTCACATCCGCATCCTGGGCGACGGCTTTTATGCCGCTGGCAGCCTGGCTCAGATTCAGCATGGCCGGTACTCCTGCAAGACGCGATGTGCGACTTCGGCATCGTTAAAGGGGTATTTCACGCCCTTGATCTCCTGGTAATTTTCATGTCCCTTGCCTGCAATGAGCACCATGTCGCCGGGGCGTGCCTGGCGGATGGCGCGGTCAATCGCGGCGGCGCGGTCTTCTTCGGCGTGGACATTGGTATCCATGGCGCTGGTGATCTGCGCCATGATGGTTTTCGGTTCTTCGTTGCGCGGGTTGTCGCTGGTCACGATGACGCTGTCCGCAAGGCGGGAAGCTACCGCGCCCATGAGCGGGCGCTTGCCCTTGTCGCGGTTTCCGCCGCAGCCGAAAACGCAGATCAGGCGGGCTTCGGGCGCTTTGATTTCGCTCAGGGCTTGCAGCACTTTTTCCAGCGCATCCGGGGTGTGGGCGTAGTCCACCACCACCAGCGGCTTGCCCGCGCCGCCCAGTTGCTGCACCCGCCCGGCCACTGCCTTGACTTCGTTCAGGGAAGCCACGGCGGTTTCCAGCGGGATTCCGCTGACCAGCAGCGCGGCCAGGGTGCCGAGCAGGTTGGCGGCGTTGAAGCGCCCCAGCATGGCGCTGGAGATTCTTGCCTTGCCCCAGGGCGTGGCCGCTTCGAAGCGCAGGCCGTTTTCATCCATGGACAGATCGCGGCCCTTGACCAGAATTTGACAGCCAGCGGCTTCGCCTTCGAAGCCGTAGCCCACCAATTTGACGCCGCTGCATCCCAGTCTTCCCGCCAGTTCCACGCCGAAGGGGTCGTCCAGGTTGAGCACCGCATATTGCAGCCCGCTCCAGTTGAACAGGGTGGCCTTGGCGGCGGCGTAGCTGGCCATGTCGCCGTGGTAGTCAAGGTGGTCGCGCGACAGGTTGGTCAAGAGCGCCACATCGAAATGCACCCCATTGACGCGCCCCTGGTGCAGGCCGTGGGATGAAACTTCCATTGCTGCCGCGCTGGCGCCCTGATCCAGGTATTCCTTGAGCAGTCCGTGCAGGGTGACGGCATCGGGCGTGGTGTTTGCGGTTGCGCTCAGCGCTCCGGGGAAGCCATTGCCCAGCGTGCCGACCAATGCGGTTTTCCTGCCGGCGGCGGTCAGGCAGCGGGCGATCCAGTGTGCACAGGAAGTTTTGCCGTTGGTGCCGGTGACGCCTATGGTCCAGAGATGCTTAGAAGGCCTGCCGCAGGCTAGCGAGGCGATTTCCCCAATTGCCTGGCGCAGGCCGGCTATGCCGAGATTGGCCACTTTCCAGTCAGCGTTCCAACTGAAGCCGTCGCTGTCCCACAGCACGGCATTGGCACCTGCGGCGATGGCCTGGGAAATATAGTCGCGCCCATCGGATTCGTCACCCGGGTAAGCCGCAAAGGCGTCGCCCGGCTGAACGCGGCGGCTGTCCGCAACCAATCTTTGCGTGTCGCATGCGCTCAAGAAGCTGAGTGCCGGGTGCTGATGGCTGATGGCTGAACTCATACCATCTCCTTCACTTCCGGCACATCTTCCGGCAGCAGGGTATTGGTGGTGGGCGCGTCGAGCGGAACGGACAGCATGCGCAGCGCGCCGCCCATGACATTGCTGAATACCGGGGCGGCAACCGCGCCGCCGTAATACTGGCCGTTGTTGGGCTCGTCGATCATGACGGCGATGATCAGACGCGGGTCGGACGCCGGGGCGAAGCCGACGAATGATGATATATATCTGTCTGCGGCGTAGCCATTGCCGTCCTGCTTGTGCGCCGTACCGGTTTTACCTGCGGCGCGATAGCCGGTGATGCGCGCCTTGGGCGCGGTGCCGCCGGGCTGTACTACCGTTTCCAGCATGGCGCGTACCGCCTGTGCCGTTTGTCTCGAGATGACGCGCTCACCAGCGGGCATTTCATCGAGCTTGAGCATGGACAAGGGTTTCAGTTCGCCGTCACTGGCGAAAACGGTGTAGGCCCGCGCCAGCTGGAGCAGGCTGACTGAAATGCCGTGGCCGTACGACATGGTGGCCTGCTCGATTGGACGCCAGGTCTTGTAGGGGCGAACCTTGCCGCTCGCCTCGCCCGGGAATCCGCTTCGTGGCGATTGTCCAAACCCCATGTGGTTGAACACATCCCAAAGATATTCCGGCGGCAGGGTGAGCGCAATCTTGGCTGCGCCCACGTTGCTTGATTTCTGGATGACTTCGGAAACAGTTAGCAGGCCTTGGGGATGTGCATCGCGAATCGTCGCTGGGCCAATTGAAAAATGTCCCGGCGACGTTTCAATGCGACTGTTGGCCGTGAATTTCCCGGCTTCCAGCGCTGCAGCGATGGCAACCGGCTTCATGGTCGAACCGGGTTCGAAGATGTCGGTGATGCTGCGGTTGCGGGTGCTGTTGCGATTCAGTTTGATCCGATTGTTGGGGTTGAACGAAGGCAGGTTGGCAAGAGCCAGGATCTCTCCCGTTTTGGCATCAAGCACCACGATGGCGCCGGCCTTGGCCTTGTTTGCATCCACTGCCGCCTTAAGCTCACGGAACGCCAGATACTGGATCTTGCGGTCGATGCTCAAGATCAGATTGCGCCCTTCCTGGGGGGTCTTGACGCTTTCCACGTCCTCAATGATGCGCCCTGGACGATCCTTGATGACGCGGCGGCTGCCGGCCTGACCGGCAAGCCATTTCTGGTAGGTCAGTTCCAGCCCTTCCTGGCCGTTGTCGTCAACTCCGGTGAACCCCAGAACGTGCGCCGTCACATCGCCCGCCGGGTAATAACGGCGATAATCGCGCTGCAGGAATACGCCCGGAATTCCCAGTTCCAAGACTTTCGCAGCCTGTTCAGGCGGCAACCCGCGCTTGAGGTAGGCGAATTCCTTGCTGGTGTCGGCGAGGCGTTTGTCGATTTCTACATTGTTCATGCTCAAAAGTTTCGCCAGGCTCTGTTTTTTTTCCGTGCTCAGTTCGATGTCCTGCGGGCTGGCCCAGACCGATTCGACTGGCGTGCTGATGGCCAGTGGCTCGCCATGACGGTCGGTAATCATGCCGCGGTGGGCTGAGATTTCGATCACCCGGCTGTAGCGCGCATCCCCCTTTTGCAGCAGAAAATCGTTGTTCATCACCTGCAGATACAGCGAGCGCACCAGCAGCGCGACAAACCACAGCAGCAGCAGGGTGACCACCACCCATGCCCGCCACAACGGGAGCCGGACCCGGAGCGTGTTGGAGGCCAAACTCATGGCGCAACTCCATGTGCCTGGGCAATAAGCGGAATGACTTGGATTTTTGCTGGATCGGGAACCTGCATGTGGAGATAGCTGGAAGCGATTTTTTCAATTCTGGAGTGCATGGCCCAAGTGCTTTGTTCAAGTTGCAGTTGCCCCCACTCCACTTCCATCTGGAGGGCCAGGGACTCTTCCTGTTGCAGATCGACGAACAGCTTGCGCGCCTTGTGCTGGGAAGTGACTACCCCCATGGCACAGGCGATTGCGATCATTATCAGCAACAGGTTGAGCTTGATCATCATGACTCCAGGCTGCGCTCTGCGACCCGCATCACGGCACTGCGGCTGCGCGGGTTGGCGGCCACTTCGGCGGGCGAAGGGCGCCGTGCCTTGCCTACCAGGCGCAGGCGAGGCTGCGGCAGTTCGCTTGCGCGCACCGGCAGGCGTGAAGGCAGCGTGTCGCGGTTGACTTCGCCCTGCATGAAGCGCTTGACGATGCGGTCCTCCAGCGAATGGAAGCTGATCACCACCAGGCGTCCGTGAGGCGCGAGCAGGTTCATGCACTGAGGCAGCACTAGCGACAGCTCCTCAAGTTCCTGATTGAGGAAAATCCGTATAGCCTGAAAGGTGCGCGTCGCCGGATCCTGGCCTGGCTCGCGCCGGGGTACCGCCTTTGCCACGACCTCGGCAAGTTGTCGTGTAGTAGCGAGAAGCCCTCCCTCTCGCGCCGCAACAAGCGCTCTTGCAATCTGTTTAGCAAACCGTTCTTCACCATAGCTTTTGATGACCTCCCTCAGTTCATCTTCCGGCACCTGCGCCAGCCATTCCGCCGCGGTTTGCCCCTTGCTCGTATCCATGCGCATATCCAGCGGGCCGTCGAAACGGAAACTGAAGCCGCGCCCCCCTTCGTCCAGCTGGGGAGATGAAACCCCCAGGTCCAGCAGGATGCCGTCCACTTTATTTATGTCCAGTTGCAGCAATACCCGCTGCATACCGGCGAAGCTGCTGTGGCAAATACAAAAACGCGGGTCCGTAATGGCCCGCGCCGTTTCCACTGCCGCCAGATCGCGATCCAGCGCGATCAGCCTGCCGTCCTTGCCGAGTTTTTCCAGAATCAGGCGGCTGTGTCCGCCGCGACCGAAAGTGCCATCTACATAGGTTCCCCCAGGCTGGATGTTCAAGGCATCCACAGCCTCTTCAAGCAGCACGGTGACGTGCCGCGCGACAGCGTTCACAGCGAGAAGCCTTCCAGTTCCGGCGGCATGCCGCCATCGCGGAAGACCAGCGCTTCAGCGAGCTGCTGGTTCCAGTTGGCTTCGTCCCACAGTTCGAATTTGTTGCCCTGCCCCACCAGCACCACGCTCTTTTCCAGATTGGCGAACTGGCGCAAGGGGGTGGGCACCAGGATGCGCCCGGCGCTGTCGAGCTCGACATCACTGGCATTGCCGACCAGGAGGCGTTGAAGGCTACGGGTTTGCGGATTGAAACTGGACAGACTGTTGAGCTTCTTCTCGATTGGCTCCCAGTCGGAAAGGGGATAGATCAGCAGGCACTTGCTGGGGTCGGCGGTGACGATGAGGCGCCCGGCGCAATAGGACAAAAGAAAATCGCGGTGCCTGGACGGCACTGCCAATCTTCCTTTGCTGTCCAGATTTAATGTTGCAACACCGCGAAACATGGCACCCCTTTGTGCTGTGGTTTGCGACCGGGTTCTCCCACAAAAACCCACCGTCCACCACTTTTTCCCACTATAGATAAAAAAACAGGCATGGTCAAGCTTTAAAAGGGGCTTTTCTCTTACGCGACAAAGGCTTAGGCGAAAAATGTGAACTAAAATTTATATGCTTTAGAAATAAGGGGATACGTAAAACAGTGAAAGTTGATTGTTAACACTGGACTTGGTGAAGCGAGGCTCTTGCCGGATAGGCTTCGGACTGAACTCAGGCCGGCTTGTCAAACCGTGACCCGGACCTTTTGGAGAGTTTAACCAATAAGATGTCGACATGAAAAATAAGCATGCAGCCCTTCCATTTATGCATATACAATTATAGTATGCATGCATAAATGATGTTTATACCTAATGATTCAATAGCCATTTTTGATGGGCTCGGATCATCAGTGTCGGTGTAAAGCCCATTGAACCCGGCATTTCGTCAACCCGATACATCCAGCGATTCCGGTTTTTGAGCAGGAGAGGATGAACATGATAGGCAAGAGAAAAAACAATGCGATGCCGACCCTTATGGTTATCGGAATGATGCGGAATGGGGGATAGCGGCATGTAAAGTGCGAATCGGATATGTGTTAATGCAAGTCCTGAAACGTGGCGAGTAAGTGCGGAATGTTGGAACTGACCCCGCTGACCATGACACCTTATTTACCAATAACCAGTAGTGTCCGGCAATTTAGTTGAATAGATTCAGTTGGTTGTTGTTTTGGCGTGTGGTCATTTGCATCTCAGTATTTTTAAGCAATTGATCGATAGGTGTTTTTTCGAAAAGAGTCAGGCTCAGGATCTGTAGAATTGTGTAAAGTGAAGTCTCGATATTGAGCCGCTTTTTCACGATGGCAACCAAGAGATAAACCG
>JAUSBJ010000044.1 GCA_030652035.1 Sulfurimicrobium sp. | reverse complement strand
CGCCTTCCATCTTGCCGTAGCCCATGGTGCCGACGTGGATGCCGGAAGCGCCTTGCAGGCGGGACATTTTGGACAGCACAAAGGCGGTGTAGCCACGCAGTGCTGAAGGCGACGTTACCGCGCCGTGACCTGCACGGTGATAGTGCAGGTACTGATCGGGGTATTGACGGCGGGCAGTGGTGACCATGCCGGGGCCGCCGACATAGCCGTCCACCAGGAATGCGACCTTGTTTGCATCAGGGCCGAAGGTTTCGAGGATGAAATCGGCGCGGGCCATCATTTCGTAATGGTCGTCAGCGGTGATGTTGGCGGAGAAAATCTTGGCCTGGCCAGTCTCGTCCATGGCGCGCTTCATTGAGTCGTACACCAATGGGTAAACCTTCTTGGCCGGGCAGAATACCTGGTTGCCTTGCGGTTCGTCGTTCTTGATAAAGTCGCCACCCAGCCAGAACTGGTAGGCCGCGTGAGCAAACGGCTCAGGACGCAGGCCCAGCTTGGGCTTGATGATGGTTCCGGCGATGTAGCCGCCGTTGACGCGAGGGCGGCCCAGGATGTCCCACATGTCGGTGATGTCTTTGGATGGACCGTCGAACAGGCGCAGCATGGACCAAGGCACATAGAAGTCGTGCATCTTCAGGCACTTGACGTCGCCCTGGCCTTGGTTGTTTCCAATGCACAGTGTCAGGAACGAAACGATCATGGCGCGGCCATCGATCATGTTGCGGTCGAACAGGTCAATCGGGTAAGCGACTTTCATCACGCCCTTGGCTTCGTCGATGAAATACACCAGTGCGTCCACGCCCTTGGTGAAGTCATCGGTGGTGCAAACTTCAACGTTGGTGCCGGTGGAGGATTCTGCCGCGATGTGCGCTGCGGTTTCCAGGTAGCCGTAGCCTGCGGCTGGCTGCATGTGGTAGGCGACGAGAATATGCTTGTCACCCTTGATCAGGTCTTCTTCTTTCAAACTAAGGTCGGCGTAACGTGCGGATTGATCCATTGCTTTCTCCTGTGGTTATAAAAGTATTCCCGAAGGAATGGTGCGATGCGATGAGGGGAACTATACGCGTCATCTTGTATAAGAAACATTAAGTAGTTATGATGATTATCATAAGATAAAGCTTATACATTAATGATTGGTTTTTGATGCTACACCTGACTTTGCGCCAATTAAAGGTATTTGAGTCTGTTGCGAAGTGCCGCAGCTTCTCGCGTGCCGCCGAAGCATTGCATTTAAGCCAGCCGGCGGTGTCGATGCAGGTCAAGCAGCTTGAGGAGAGTGTCGGGCTGCCTTTGTTCGAGCAGATGGGCAAAAAGATTTTTCTCACGGAAGCTGGCCAGGAGATGTTTCGTTACAGCCGGGCAATTGCCGAGCAACTGGAAGAGATGGAAGGGGTATTGGCCCGTCTGAAGGGGTTGGGTCAAGGGCAGCTCAAACTCACCGTGGTGAGTACCGCCAATTATTTTGCATTGCAATTACTGGCCAGTTTCTGTCAGCGCCATACAGGAGTGACCGTGAGCCTGGATGTCACCAACCGCGAAGTGTTGTTGCAACAGCTGTCCAGCAACGAAACGGATATGGCGATCATGGGGCTGCCGCCGGAAGGCCATGATCTGGGTGCTGAATCTTTCATGGAAAACCCGCTGGTGGTGATTGCTTCGCCCGGGCACGCACTGGCAGGTGTCAGGCAAATCAAGCTGCAAGACCTTGAACGGGAGACTTTCCTGGTGCGCGAGTCAGGCTCGGGAACGCGTAGCGCGATGGAGCGCTTTTTTCAGGAACATGGCATTGCCTATAAAACCGGGATGGTGATGAGCACCAACGAGGCCATAAAACAAGCGGTGCAGGCGGGAATGGGGCTGGGAATTGTCTCCCTGCATACTGTGGCGCTGGAACTGGAGACGGGGAGGCTGGCCGTACTGGACGTGGAGTCGTTTCCCATCATGCGCCACTGGTTTGTGGTGCACCGCCAGGATAAGCGCCTTTCCCCTGTGGCGGCAGGATTCAAGGCTTTCCTGCTGGAAGAGGCTGCGGCGCTAATGCCCGGTAATCAGGCTTCGCCGCTGTCCTCCATGCCCAGTTCCTGAATCTTCCGGGTCAGGGTGTTACGCCCAAGACCGAGCAGTTGCGCAGCCTCGATTTTTCGACCGCCGGTATGTTTCAGGGCCTGGGCTATCAGGACGCGTTCGAATTGATGGGTGAGTTCTTCCATGATGCCTTTTTCGCCACGATCAAAGGCGGAACTCGCCGATGTCTCCAGGGCGCTGGTCCAGTCGGTGGATACGAGTGTCTGGCTTTCTTCGCGCAGTTCCGGCGGCAGATCGAGTACTTCAACGTTTTGCCCCGGCGCCATGACCGTGATCCAGTGGCAGACATTTTCAAGTTGCCGGACGTTGCCGCTCCATGGCAGCGTGGCAAGGTACTTGAGCGCTGCTTCGGAGAGCTTCTTGGCTTCAACCCCGAGTTCTTGGGCGCTCTTCTGCAGAAAATATTTTGCCAGCAGCGGAATATCCTCGCGTCGTTCGCGTAGCGGTGGCAGGCGCAGACGAATGACATTAAGGCGATGAAAAAGATCTTCGCGAAACAGGCCCAGTTTCACACGCTGTTCCATATCCTGATGCGTCGCGGCAATGACGCGCACGTTGACCTTGATGGGGGAGTGGCCGCCAACGCGATAGAACTGGCCGTCGGAGAGGACGCGCAGGAGGCGGGTCTGTAGTTCGGGCGGCATGTCACCAATTTCATCCAGAAACAATGTTCCGCCGTCCGCCTGCTCGAAGCGTCCCCGGCGC
This sequence comes from Sulfurimicrobium sp., assembly GCA_030652035.1. GTDB lineage: Bacteria > Pseudomonadota > Gammaproteobacteria > Burkholderiales > Sulfuricellaceae > Sulfurimicrobium. The sequence continues at coordinate 10,509 of JAUSBJ010000044.1, read as the reverse complement.
ATTGCCTGGGCCCCTGTAAAGGCGCCGCGTTCATGGCCGAACAGTTCGGATTCCAGCAGATCCCTGGGAATGGCAGCCGTGTTTATGGCAATAAATGGTTTATCGGCGCGCGGGCTGTGACGGTGCAGGGCGCGCGCCACCAGCTCCTTGCCGGAGCCGGATTCGCCATTGATGAGCACCGTGACATGGGATTGAGACAGGCGGCCAATGGCGCGGAAAACCTCTTGCATCGCCGGGGCCTGGCCGAGGATCTCAGGCGCGGTTTCAAGCGCATCCTGTTCGCCGTATTGACGCATGCTTTCGTCAATGGCGCGTCGGATCAAATCGACAGCATGGTCGATGTCAAACGGTTTGGGTAAATATTCAAAGGCGCCACCCTGAAAGGCGGAAACAGCGCTCTCCAGGTCGGAATGGGCCGTCATGATGATAACGGGCAGGGCCGGGTAGCGCTGTTTGAGATGCTGCAGCAATTCCAGACCGGATTCGCCAGGCATGCGAATGTCGCTCACGACCACTTGAGGGGTTGAGGTTTCAAGTGCGAAGAGCGCTTCCTGGGCGGAGGAAAAGCTCTTGAATTCGATGCCGGCGCGCGTCAGCGTTTTCTCGAATACCCAGCGAATGGAGCGGTCGTCATCAATAATCCAAATTGGCTTCATATATTTTTTGTCATTTCAGGAATGTAGGCGGATGCAGTCACCGGCAGCAGTATTGTAAAGCAGGTGCGGCCGGGTTTGCTGTCGCATTCGATGGAGCCATGATGTTGGGCCACAAACGTCTGTGCCAGCGTCAGTCCAAGGCCGCTGCCGCCATCACGGCCTGACACGAGAGGATAGAAGATTTTCTCGCGAATATTTTCCGGCACGCCCGGCCCGTTGTCGATTACCTGAATCATGAGGGCAAGCCGATAGCGTTTTTTTGCCAAAGTGACTTGCCTGGCAATACGCGTCCGCAACGTGATTTCACCCTTGCCATGCATGGCTTGAGCGGCATTGCGACTGATATTGAGTGCCGCCTGAATCAGTTGTTCCTGATCGGCGTAAATGTCCGGCAGGCTGGTGTCGTAATCGCGCCGGATAGCAATGCCATCGGGGTGTTCGGCAAGCAGCAGACTGCGGACCCGCTCCAGAACTTCATGAATGTTCACCATGCGGAACTGGGGGGGGCGGTGCGGCGTGAGCAGGCGATCCATGAGCGAACGCAACCGGTCTGCTTCCTTGATAATGACTTGGGTGTATTCCTTGAGTTCCGGTTTGGGTAATTCCAATTCCAGTAACTGCGCTGCTCCACGTAGGCCCCCAAGTGGGTTTTTGATTTCATGAGCAAGGTTGCGTACCAGTTCCTGGTTGGCCTGTTGCTGAAGCAACATCCGCTCTTCCCGTGCAATTTTCAACTGTTTGTCGATCTGGTGAAACTCCATAATAAGACGAACTGAGCCAATTTCTACAGGTGAAAAAGTGCAGCTAACAGAAAGTAACGTATGGCTGGGAGTGCTTAAAGTGAGTTCGTGCTCGGTAAAGCTGGTATTGCCAGGGAGGACCTGCGCTATGGCGCCAATAAGCGGGCTGTCAGCGCCAAATGCATGTGCGAGATTGTGGCCGCAAATATGATTCAGACTGACCTCGAACAGGTTTTCGGCTGAAGGGTTGGCGTACAGGACGCAACCATTTTCGTCCAGCAGAAAAACAGCTGTGGCAAGATGTTCCAGGCCCGGGAATAAAGAGGTCGTCACTTCAGGTTGGCAAGTTCTTTCTTGAGCGCGGAGATGTTTTTCTCGTGAAGCTCGATCTCTTCCCTGGACTGTCCCTTGGCGGCGTCTGCAAGCAGCTTTTCTTCGGCAGAAAGCTCCGCTTCCAGAATCTTGCGCCGGGTGTCGTCGCGTCTTTTCTGTGTATCGCTGTCCACTTTGGGGAAGCCGGTCGGTGTGGGTGTGCTGGTCTTGGCGCGAGGCGCCGGCACGGTGGTCAGTGGTTCGAGATTAAGTTTAATGGCGCCCTTTATCGGAACGTTGGAATAGGTCACGCGACCCTGGGCGTCAACGTGCTTGTAGATCTCAGCATATGCGGAAGGTATGGAAGAAAGAGCTAATGCAGCTGTCGCTAACTGAAGAAGCCGAGTTTTACGTTTAATAAACAGCATATTAACTAATTGCCGATAGTGTGGTTTGGAGTTTAGGTGAAGCCGGCCCAATTTGCAATGCGCGCACCTGGCTCGTCAAGGCAGTTCCACGATCTCGAAGTCATGAGTAATATCCGCGCTTTTCCCAAGCATAATGGAGGCCGAACAATATTTTTCCGCGGAGAGTTTTATTGCACGTTCTACCTGCTCGGCTTTCAGGTTTTTGCCGCTGACGATAAAGTGAATGTGTATTTTGGTGAACACCTTGGGGTCGGTTGCCGCTCGTTCGGCATCAATTTCAGCGACGCAATCGATAATCTGCTGGCGACTCTTTTTCAGGATGTGAACCACATCGAATGCCGTGCATCCCCCCGTGCCAAGCAGCAACATTTCCATGGGGCGCGGCCCAATATTTCGCCCTCCCATGTCGGGCGGGCCATCCATGACGACGGCGTGGCTACTTTCTGTTTCGCCAATAAAACTGGCTTCCCCAGCCCATTTGATGCGTGCTTTCATAGATACCCTTTCTGTAGCGAAGAACTTTTGCCTGAATCAAATTATGCAGTATGGTAGCAGATTCGGTATGACTGAATTGGGGCGCATGCATAGCGGATCGGGATTATTGTTTGACATGTGTGTGTGTTCTGTCTTAAAATGCGCCCCTTTCTCTATTCGAACAACTGGATTTCTGCATGAAAACTTTTTCTGCAAAACCTCACGAGGTAAAGCGTGACTGGTACCTGGTTGACGCCACGGATAAAGTTTTGGGGCGTCTGGCTAGCGAAATTGCATCGCGTTTGCGCGGCAAGCACAAGGCTGAATATACGCCACACGTGGATACTGGCGACTATATCGTGGTCGTGAACGTTGAAAAGCTGCGCGTGACCGGCAATAAGGCCGAAGACAAACTCTATCATCGTCATACTGGATACCCTGGTGGTCTTTACACCACCAACTTTACTAAGATGCAACAGCGTTTCCCCGGCCGTGTGCTGGAAAAGGCTGTAAAAGGGATGTTGCCAAAGGGCCCGCTGGGTTACGCCATGCTCAAAAAGCTCAAGTGCTACAGTGGCCCAGAGCATCAGCATATTGCGCAACAACCCAAGGCATTGGAAATTTAAGGAATCGCCATGATCGGTAATTACAACTATGGTACCGGCCGTCGCAAGAGCTCGGTTGCACGCGTGTTCTTGAAGTCCGGTTCGGGCAATATCGTCGTAAACGGCAAGCCAGTAGACGTTTTCTTCTCACGTGAAACCGGTCGCATGGTCGTTCGTCAACCGCTGGAATTGACTAACAATCTCGCTACTTTTGATATTCTGGTCAATGTGGCAGGCGGTGGCGAGTCAGGCCAAGCAGGTGCAGTGCGTCATGGCATTACTCGCGCACTGATCGATTATGACGCGAACCTGAAGAGCGTCCTCTCCAAGGCAGGGCTGGTGACTCGCGATGCTCGTGAAGTTGAGCGTAAAAAAGTCGGCCTGCGCAAAGCGCGTCGCCGCAAGCAATTCTCCAAGCGCTAATTACGTTTGTGGAACAAAAAGCCGCCTTCGGGCGGCTTTTTTATTGGCCGTCGGGTTGCTTAACTGTGGCTGCCCTTTTATGATTAATCCCTTTCCATGAGGGGGTACTGTCAATGATCAAGGTGGGTATTGTAGGGGGCACCGGATATACCGGAGTGGAGTTGCTACGTTTGCTGGCGCAGCACCCCGAGGCGCACCTGGAAACCATTACTTCGCGCAAGGAAGCCGGAATGGCGGTGAGCGACATGTTTCCCAATCTGCGTGGCAGGGTCGACTTGAAGTTTGAAGACCCTGCTCATGCCCCACTTTCGAAATGTGATGTGGTGTTTTTTGCGACACCTAACGGCGTAGCCATGCAGCAAGCAAGAGAATTGGTGGATGCCGGGGTGCGCGTGATTGATCTGGCAGCGGATTTTCGCATCAAGGATATTCCCGTATGGGAAAAATGGTATGGCATGGAACACGCTTGCCCGGATCTGATTCAGGAAGCGGTGTATGCCTTACCAGAAATTAACCGGGCAGAAATTCCTGGTGCGCGCGTGATAGCCAACCCAGGTTGCTACCCTACAGCGGTTCAATTGGGTTTTCTTCCGCTGATCGAGGCCGGTGTGATTGAACTTGACGGACTGGTTGCGGACTGCAAGTCGGGGGTTTCCGGCGCGGGGCGCAAGGCGGAAGTCCATGCCCTTTTCAGCGAGGCCTCGGATAATTTCAAGGCTTATGGTGTTGCGGGCCATCGCCATTTGCCGGAGATTGTGCAGGGCTTGTCGCTTCGTGCCGGTGCACCCGTTGGTCTGACTTTCGTCCCTCATCTGACCCCATTGATTCGGGGTATTCATGCCACGCTTTATGCTCGGCTTAGCAAGGATGTAGATGTTCAGGCGCTCTATGAGAAGCGCTATGCGAATGAGTACTTTGTAGATGTGCTGCCGGCTGGCAGTCACCCGGAGACACGCTCGGTCAGATCTGCTAATTTTTGTCGCATTGCTGTACATCGTCCGCAAGGAGGGGATACTGTCGTCATCCTGTCGATCATCGATAATCTGGTCAAGGGGGCTGCCGGTCAGGCAGTGCAAAACATGAATATTCTCTTCGGATTGCCGGAGTCCACCGGGTTGCAGCAGATACCCATCTTGCCATGAGTATTTTACGCCCCAAGAGGCGCAAGTTCAGTATGGCCTCGCGCCGAATGGCGGTTCGAACCCATATTGCTTGGTACTGGCGTGGTTTGTTCATGAGCGTAGCTCTTGGGGTGGGTGTTGCACTTGCATGGTGGATGTACGATGTGGGTGGGCTGCTTGCTGGCTTGGATCGAGGCGCTTCTGAGCAGGGCCTGGCGCAGTTGAGGAGCCGTGTAAAAGAACTTGAAAAAGAGAATGCGCAGCTCCAGTCTGCACAGGTGAAAATTGATCGCCATAGCCAGATTGACGCAGAAAGCCAGAGGAGCCTGGAGCGTGAGATCAAGGCCTTGCAGGGAGAAAATGCCACGCTCAAAGAGGAGCTGACCTTTATTCGCAAGATGAGCTCGGGCGATCGCTCAGGTGCCTTGAATATACAACGCTTTACAATTAAAGAAGAGGTGCAGGGCTCCTATCGTTTTCAACTTCTGTTGGTTCAGACAGGGCAAAAAGAGCCTGTTTTTCGTGGTCGCCTGCAACTTGCTGTCACAGCCCAGGGATATGGCGAAACGCGAGAGCAACTCATTCCTGGCGATGCTGCAATGGATGAAAAATTTAAGATCAACTTGAAAACGTATCAGAGCATTGATGGAAGTTTTAAACTTGCACCGGGCATGGTGGTCAAGAGTGTTGAAGCGCGCATTTTCGCCGATGGCTCGCTTCGGCCAAAGTTAAGCAAGACGGTGAATTTGTCGTGAAATGACAAGGGAGAATTATGTTCGGCAGAAAGAGTACGACACCACAAAATCGGATAGATAGCCTGATTGGGCATGGCACACGAATTCAGGGAGATATTTCATTCTCTGGTGGATTGCGTATTGATGGTGAGGTGGTTGGTAATGTTCGCGCCGAAGCGGGTCAGGCGAGCACGCTGGTGCTCTCCGAGCAGGCGCGGGTAGAGGGAGCCATTGAGGTTTCGCACTTGGTTGTGAATGGCACGGTTGCCGGACCGGTATATGTTTCAGAATATGTCGAACTTCAGGCGAAATCCAGAGTCACAGGTGACGTTTACTATAAAACGCTTGAGATGCATGTGGGAGCCATAGTCGAGGGTAAGTTGGTGCATCAGGAGAAGCTTGCGTTGCCATCACCGGCGGCTATTGAAGGATCGATAGTAGTTGACTAGAATGCTATAGTTTAGCAAAATACGTTTTTGAGATAATTTCCAGGAGCACGTTATGAACGCAGTAACTGAAATGCCGAGCCCGTTGAATTTTACCGATAATGCTGCGGCCAAGGTCAAGAGCCTGATCGAAGAGGAAGGCAGTGCAGATCTGAAGCTGCGTGTCTTTGTCTCTGGCGGTGGCTGTTCCGGATTCCAGTATGGCTTCACTTTTGATGAGGTCACCAATGAGGATGACACAGTGGTTGAAAAAAATGGCGTAACGCTATTGATCGATCCGATGAGCTTCCAGTATTTGGTGGGCGCCGAGATTGACTATAGTGAAGGTTTGAACGGTTCGCAGTTCGTGATCAAGAACCCCAATGCAACCACAACTTGTGGATGCGGATCCTCGTTCTCTTCATGAGCGGCTATTGTTGTGTCGATGAAAAAGGGGCCGCGGCCCCTTTTTTGTTTTTAAGCGGGATAGATTGCCCCCAGAATTCGTGGTCCATTTGCGCCTGTAACCGCAGGTAGATTTCCTGGAAGCCTGTGACAGGCTTGATATGCCAGCCAGGCAAAGGCAGCGGCTTCCACCCAGTCGGCGTCTATGCCCAATACATCGGTCAGTGATATTGGAAACTTCGGCAGCATCTCTGAGAGTCTTGTCCGAAGTGAAACATTATGTGCGCCCCCGCCACAAAGGAAGATTTCGTCAGCATCCGGGCAGTGTTGAGTGATGGCGTCAGCAATTGTGCGCGCAGTTAGTTCCAGTAAAGTCGCCTGGATATCTTCTGGAGAAAATTGAGTGGGGAGCAGAGGAGTCAGCCATTCGAGATGAAACATATCTCGCCCTGTGCTTTTTGGTGGTGGCGCAGCGAAAAAAGGGTGCGCGAGTAAGGTCTGCAAGAGATCTGGAAGAACTCTACCTGTTGCAGACCATGCGCCATCCCGATCGAATGGCGAACCCAAGTATTTCTGGGTCCAGGCGTCTAGCAACAGGTTTCCCGGACCACAGTCAAACCCGGTTACAGTTCCCGCCAGGGGAAGCCAGGTAAGATTGCTGATGCCGCCAATATTGACAATTACCCGGTTGCGATCCGAGCAACGAAATGCTGCCGCATGGAAAGCGGGTACCAGTGGCGCGCCCTGCCCCCCCGCGGCGATATCGCGGTTACGGAAATCGGCAATAACAGTGATGCCGACGAGTTCGGCGAGCAGGGCGGCATTGCCAATTTGAATGGTAAAACCAAGTTCCGGGCGGTGGCGTATGGTCTGGCCGTGGCAGCCGATGGCAACGATTTCGCTAGAATTGAGTTTGGCCCGGGTCAGTAGTTCCGAAACCGCACTGGCGTAACGGTCAGCCAAAATATTGCCAACCTGAGCGGCCCGTAGCAGTTCATTCTCTCCCGCAAGATTAAGTGCCAGAAGTTCATTTCTCAAGGCCGGGTCGAAAGAATGAAAAACGGCTTCCACATAGTGAAAGCCGTTAGAATCAAACTGAATCAGCGCAGCATCGACACCATCCAAGCTTGTGCCGGACATTAAACCGATATAAAGCTCAGGTGAGTCCACGCAGTTCAGAAAATCTAGTCAAGTGCAGCAAGATTGGTGCCACGCAATAATTCCAGGCGAGCAATTAGAGGTTGAGTAGCGCGCATAAATTCGCCTTTCTGGTTAGCTGCGATGGGAATGGCGACTGGTACTTCAATGGAGAGAGGATTGCGCTGCACGCCGGCGACCTTGAATTCATAATGTAGGTGAGGGCCGGTTGCAAGGCCGGTCATGCCGACGTAACCAATTACATCGCCCTGATTTACATGCTGTCCCTTACGGAGGCCTTTGGCAAATCCGGAAAGATGCCCATAGACGGTTTCGTATTTGCCCTGGTGTTTGATAACAACGATATTGCCGTAACCATTCTGTCGGCCAGCAAAAGCAACGGAGCCATCGGCAGTTGATTTGACGCGGGTTCCTGTGGGTGCCGCATAATCAACACCTTTGTGTGCACGCCATTCCTTAAGGACGGGATGGTAGCGCGCTTTGGAAAAGCCGGAAGAGATACGTGAAAATTCAAGTGGCGACCTTAGGAAGGCCTTGCGAAGATTTTTACCATCTTCGGTGTAATATCCACCGCGTCCATCCTGGCCTTGAAAATAAACAGTGCGGTAAGACTTGCCGCTATTGATGAATTCGGCTGCCAAGATCCGACCCGTCTTGATCAATTCACCCTTGTTGTAAAAGGTTTCATAAACAACGGTAAATTTGTCTCCTCGCTGCAAGTCGCGGTGAAAGTCGATATCGGTCGAAAATATATCCGCCATTTGAATAGCGACGGCGTCAGGCATATTCGCGTCATCCGTGGCGGCAAACAGTGAACTATTGATTAAGCCGGATTTCATTTCTTCACGGCGTTCCAAGGATAGGGGCTGTTCGCTGGTCTTGAAGTGCCCTTCCTGCTTATCAATCAGCAGCATGCTGTCGCCGCCATAGTGGTAGCGCAGCGAGATCAATTCGCCATCTTGAGTCGTAAGGGCTTGTATGTTCTTGCCTGGCTTCAGTTGGCGAAAAGCTTGAGCGTGTCGTGCTTCCTTCAGAAAGGATTGCGCGTCGTCACTGTTGACATCCAGACGATTCAGAAGTGAACTGACCGTGTCGCCGCGCTGAATTCGCTCTTCACGCCAAAAAGACTTGCTTTGATCGGCAGAAAGCTGAATCGTAGGCAGCGACAAATCTTCAACAACCGTGCGGCTGGTCATGTGCTGCACCTCGGTATCAGGCGCGATACCAAAGGCTGCGACCACTCCAAACAGCGGCAGGGCTGAGATCGCTACCAACCAGCGGAGAGGGATTTTTCGTTCGGACTGAAAAAGTTTTTGCGATAGAATGCGTTCTTTATTATTCAAAATGTTGCCTGTGTGGTTTCTTCGGGTCAGCCCGAAGCTTAACAAAAAACACAAGTGGCGAAAAGTTAAAATTTTCCAGATTGGTAATGTGTAATGAGTCAAATCAAAGAGTCGCTCCAGTTAATTAAACGAGGGTGCGAGGAGCTTTTGCTAGAGCAGGAGTTGATTGAAAAGTTGTCGACTGGTCGACCTCTGCGCGTCAAGGCCGGTTTTGATCCGACCGCCCCGGATCTGCACCTTGGTCACACGGTGCTGCTCAATAAAATGAGACAGTTCCAGGAAATGGGCCATGAGGCAATGTTTCTGATCGGGGATTTTACCGGGATGATTGGTGATCCGACCGGCAAAAACATTACACGCAAGCCGTTAACGCGTGACGAGGTAATAGAGAATGCGCGCACCTACGAACAACAGATATTCAAGATTCTCGATCCAGAAAAAACGCTGGTGATGTTCAACTCCAGTTGGATGGGGGAAATGAGCGCTGCAGATTTAATTGGATTGGCGGCCAAGCATACCGTGGCACGCATGCTGGAACGTGATGATTTTCATAAACGGTATACATCCGGTCAGCCTATTGCGGTTCATGAATTTCTTTACCCTCTGATTCAGGGGTACGACTCGGTGGCTATGAAAGCAGACGTCGAGTTGGGGGGGACCGACCAGAAATTTAACCTGTTGGTTGGGCGGGAATTGCAAAAGCATTATGGCCAGCCCCCCCAGGTAGTGTTGACGATGCCTATCCTGGAAGGGCTTGATGGCGTCAACAAGATGTCTAAGTCGCTCGGTAACTATATAGGTATCCATGAACCGCCCACCGATATGTTCGGAAAACTGATGTCGGTTTCTGATGAGTTGATGTGGCGCTATATAGAGCTACTATCCTTCGAACCATTGAATGTGGTGGCTCAGTGGAAGAAAGATGTGGATGAGGGCCGCAACCCGCGCGATATCAAAGTGATGTTTGCTCAGGAAATCATTACTCGATTCCATGATGCGAAAGCATCGGAGCGGGCGCTGGCAGATTTTGAAGCCCGATTTCGTGAAGGTGCGATGCCCGACGTGATGCCGGAGGTAACTCTATCATCAGAAGCACGAGGGTTGCCGCTATTACAGGCGTTGAAACAGGCCGGGTTGACTGCCAGCACTTCAGAAGCTATACGCATGATTCAGCAGGGTGGCGTCAAGGTGAATGGAGAAAAAGTGAGCGACAAGGGCCTGTTTCTGACGAGTGGATCCGTGATTGTGCTACAGGTTGGCAAGCGTAAATTTGCTCGTGTGAGTATTGGGTGACTGACTTCCTGTGCGTAAGTGACTGTTCTTGAATGGCTCGGAACTCTATTGTGAGAAATGTGCTGCAAAGGCATTGACCGCTGGTTTTGCCTCTGTATAATGCGCCCTTCGTTGCGGAACAGCGCGACGGGCAAATCGGCAGCAAAATAAGATTTGACGCGGTTCTTGGGTTCTGTATAATGCGCCCTTCGTTGCAAAGCAGTGCAGCGAAACAGAACGGAAAGTTTTAAAAAAGGTTTGACAGGGTGTGCGGTGTCTGTATAATGCGCACCTCTCGCTACGGCGGGGAAGAGAAGTAAACGTTCTTTAACAATATACAGCCAATAAGTGTGAGCGCTTGTCGGATGGGTAAACTGAGATGCTAGGCCCTTGGGTTTGGTGTTGAAGTAACT
>JAUSBJ010000043.1 GCA_030652035.1 Sulfurimicrobium sp. | reverse complement strand
GGAATCCGGTCTTCTACCGACACGTAGCTGAACATGCCAAGCTGTTCGTCCGAATATCCGCGCATCACAAACTCCAACCCGTTGATTTAATGCCAGTATTATACCATTTGCATAACATTGATGGGGTTTTTCAACAAACTGCTAAGCCGATGGGCTCCCCGGTGGCGGGGAGCCTTTTGTCATCGGGTGAGCGTCAGCCGCGCTTCAGTACCGCCGCCTTCTCGCGGCAGCAGCTCGATTGTCCAGCCGTTGGCTTCCGCCAGCTGGCGGGCGATGGCGAGTCCCAGGCCGCTGCCGCCGGTGGTGATGCTGCGGGAGGATTCCAAGCGGTAGAAGGGCCTGAATACGCTTTCCAACTGGTCGGGCGGAATGCCCGGTCCACGGTCGAGCACCTGGATGACGCTTGTCTGGAGATGGCATTCGCAGATCAGCGTCAACGGCTTTCCTGCGCCATAGCGCACGGCATTGCCGATCAGGTTGCCGAGGATGCGTTTGAGTGCCATGGGCCCGGCCAAGACCGGGCATGGCGGCTGTGCTTGCCATTCTACCTGGGCTCCCTCGTTCCTCGCGTGATCAGCCAGTTCCTGCAGCAACTGGCTGAGGTCGATCTCCTGTTCCGTTTCCTTTTCCAGACCACGGCTGAGGGCCAGGAATTCGCCGATGAGACGGTTCATCTCCTCCATGTCGCGGCGCAGCCGGTCGATGTGCTGGGGTGCGCTGTCCTGGGGCAGCATTTCCAGCGCCAGGCGCATGCGCGCCAGCGGCGTGCGTAGATCGTGGGAAATTCCGGCCAGCAGGGTGGTGCGGTTGGCCAGCAGTTCCTTGACCTGAAACGCCATGCGATTAAATGTCCGGGCCAGGCTGGCAAGTTCTTCAGCGCCGGTTTCCTGCAGGGTTTCCGGGGCATTGCCCTGGCCGATACGCGTGGCTGCTTCGGAGAGCCGCGCCAGCGGGCGGGTAATGCGCCGCGCCAGGATGATGGCAGTAATCAGGGTGAGCATAATGGTGGCAGCCAGCATCAGCAAGACAGCCAGGGGCGGACGCATGCCGAGGTGTTCCCTGGGAAAGCCGATGCGGATCAGGTAGCCCCCGCTGGGGATCTCGACCCAGAACCAGGGTTCCTCCCATTGCGTGGTCTTGACCTCGATGGGTTCGCCGGTGCGTGCCTGAAGCGCGCTTTCCAGCAGCATCAGGTAGGGCAGGAAATCATGGCCGCCTTCCGGCAAGGGCGTGGTGGCGCGGAACAGCCAGAGATTGTGGCGTTTGGCCAGTTCGAGTTCGAAATCCTCGCGCGTCTGTGGAGGCAGCTCCACCCAGGTCTGGGCGGACAGCACCATGAGCGAGGCGAGGTCGTCCGCGGAACGTTTGGCGATGGGCAGCATAACGTAGTACACGGTCACGGCCAGGGTGATGAGCTGGAATATGATCAGTGCGGCTGCGACGGTGGCGGCGGTGCTGCGGAACAGGCTGTGTCGCCTGTGCCAGGCCCACATCAGGAAGCCTTGCCCTGCGGGGCAAACAGGTAACCCTCTCCCCACACGGTTCGGATATAGGCCGGGGCCGCTGGATCGTCCTCAATCTTGCGCCGCAGCCGGGTCACCCGGACATCGATGCTGCGGTCAAAAGGCGTCCGCTCGTAGCCCTTGATCAGGTCCATCAGCATATCCCGGCTCAGAACGCGGTTGGGATGTTCGACAAAAATCCGCAGCAGGTTGAATTCCCCGGCTGTCAGTGCGACTTCCTCGTTGCCATGCGTCAACTGATGGGAATGGATATCCAGCCGGTAGGGGCCGAAGTTGAGCGTGCTGCTGGGGGGCGCTTCGGCCTCGGGCTTGGCGCTTTCCTTTCGTCGCAGTACGGCGCGGATGCGTGCCAGCAGCTCACGCGGGTTGAATGGCTTGGCGAGGTAGTCGTCCGCGCCTACTTCCAGTCCGATAATGCGATCGATATCCTCGCCGCGTGCCGACAGCATGATGATGGGCTGGGCGCCCTGCGCCCTCAGTTTGCGCGCCAGGGTCAGGCCGTCTTCCCCCGGCAGCATCAGGTCCAGGATGACCAGGTCTGCGGGCTGCTGCGCCAGGTGCTGTTCCATGGCCGCGCCATCGTTGACGGCGGCGACCTCATAGCCCTGTTCCGACAGATATTGTTGCAGCAGTTCGCATAGGCCAGGGTCATCATCCACGACCAGGATGTGTTCTTTATTGCTTTTCATGTCTGTACTATACAAAATCATGGTACGCAACGCCATGCGTCCATGCGCTCAGTAACATACTGTTACATTTTCATGTTGGCGCGAAATGTTTTTGAAATGGCCGAAGTCCATGATGCAAACTAGCTATTGGGCTGCTTGAGTTAAATTCCGGCTGTAGCGGGTTAATTCAATTTTGAGAGAGCAAATGACAAGCAAACAATTCTTGCGCATCAGCGCGATCAGTTTTGGCTTTCTGGATGCAGGCAGTGTTCTGGCGCAGGAAGGCCTTGGGAATTCGTGGCAGGAAAAGCAGATGGCTCAGCCGCAGGCAGGCAGGAATGGCGAAGTTGATCTGGATACTTTCCGTGATCGGGTGCAGACGCGCATGCGCTCAATGAATCAGGATGAGCGTACGTTGATGAACGATCTGAGTGTCAATGGGCGGCAGCGTCTGGAAGCTGAGAGTGCCGCTCAGGGTCGCGGGATGGAAGGAAGACGCTTTGGCCGTGGCTACGAAGCTCGCCAGATGCTACAAAACCCGGCCATTTCCGGAGGCTCGTCCATGACGGGTGCCGGCAGCGGCGGGCCAGGCATGGGGGCCTCGGGCGGTGGCAGAGGCGGTAGTGGCAGAGGCCGTTAATCCTGACTATTTGGCGTTTCTAATCTGTTGATTTTCTGGGAGCATTGCCAGAACCGGCATTCATCGCCTCAATGGCCTCTTTTAGTGCTTGGGCTGCGGCTTTGGGATCTTTGTTGCTGATTGTCATTTCGCCCGGGTTCGGGGGTAATGCCGCGCTTCCCTTTGCGGCATTGTTCTGCGAAGCTGATGTCTGATCCTGCGGTTTTTCCTTTTTTAGCGCCTCGATTTGAGCTTGTAACTCGTCATTCTTTTTCTTGAGCGCTTCGATTTCGTCCTGCTTTGTTTCAGTCGGCGGGCCGCTTTGAGAAGAGTCGGCCGCGGTCGGCGGCAGTGCTTCGGGTTCCTGGGGTGACAGGAAAACTGTCCACGCTGCAAAACCGATTCCCATGAGAAATATAACCAGGAAGCCGATTGCTCCGCCTATGATCAGCCTTTTTTTGGTATTCATGGGCGCAATGGCTGGCTTATCATCGGCCTGGGTGTCTGAGCTGTTGTGTTTGGCGGGTGCGTGATTTCCCGCCTCGCTCTCAGGGGCTGGTGCGGGAGACTTTTTGAATCGCCCGGCCAGGCCCGCAAAGCCTGATTTCACGCGTGAGAGTATTCCCGCTTTGGCCGGCGTGTCCAGATCGGGTGCTTCCATTGTCACGGTCTTGTCATCCGCCGCTTCCCGAGTATTTTCTGCTTCGTCTCCGGGGACTGTTTTTTTCTTCCAGAACTTCAGGTTCATTGGATATCCTCTTTGCGCGTCACACGGGCCGTGGCGCTGCCGATGGCAAAGGCCATGGATACTTCTTCATCCAGCGATATTTCAGCACTGCTGCTTACGATTTTACCGCTGGCTGTGCGCACCATGCTGAAGCCTCTTTCCAGTACGGCTTCGGGATTGAGGTGTTGCAAGCTGGAAGCTATGCGGTAAAGCGTGGCTTGATGACGTTGCAGCGATTGCTCGATGGCCAGTTCCAGGCGTTGCCCGAGTTGCTGCTGACGGGCCAGCAGGATTTGCGGTGCCGGTGCTGCGCCCGAGAGGCGGCTGGCAAGTTGCTGTACACGCCATTCCTGTTTTTCCATGAGCCGCTTTGCCGACTGCTTCTGGCGCTGGCGCAAGTGTTCCAGATGTTGCAATTGACCTTGGATGCGTGTGCCGGGATGTACCAGCCGTCGCGTCAGATAATCCATGCGCTGCATGTGTTGTTCCAGGCCGCGTGCCATTTGCCGCGTTAATCGGGCATTGAGCGTGTCGAGCCGGTGCAGCAATTCGGCACGGTGGGGTGTGACCAGTTCTGCTGCTGCTGTCGGTGTGGGCGCGCGCTGGTCGGCAACAAAATCGGCGATGGTGACATCGGTTTCGTGGCCAACACCGCAGACGATTGGAGTTTCGCATGATGCGATTGCACGGGCCACGACTTCCTCGTTGAATGCCCACAGATCCTCAATGCTGCCGCCACCGCGGCACAGAATGAAAATGTCGCATTCGTTGCGTTTGTCGGCCTGCTGAATGGCGTGCGCGATCTTTTGTCCTGCGCCTTCGCCCTGTACCGGCGTGGGGTAGAGTATCACTGGAATATTCGGCATGCGACGGCTAAGGGTTGTGAGCACATCGCGCAACGCAGCCGCGGCGGGAGAGGTGATGACGCCGATACGTAGCGGAAAGACCGGTAAAGCCCTTTTGTTCGACTTGTCGAACAGCCCTTCTCCAGCCAGTTTGACCTTGAGCTTCTCAAATGCCTCAAACAGTGCGCCCAGGCCTGCACGGCGTATGGCTTCAACGCTCAGCTGAAACTCGCCGCGTGCTTCATACAGGGTGACCAGCGCGCGCGCTTCCACCTGCATGCCATTTTCCGGCCTGAAGTCGACAGATTGACTCTTGTTGCGGAACATGGCGCAGCGCACCTGCGACTGGCCGTCCTTGAGGGAGAAATACCAGTGTCCGGAGGCGGCGCGGGTGAAATTGGATATTTCACCCGCTACCCACAGGAGTGGAAAGGTTTGCTCCAGCACTACCCTTGCATGGCGGTTGAGCTCACTGACGGTGAGGATGGGCTGTGCCATGGCGTATTGGGAAGACATAGACGAATTCTAAACTAATCCACAGTGGTAAAAAAACTTTCATATCTGTTTCTTGCTTGTCAATGGCGTATTGTAAATTTGTTAAGCTGTTGATAAATATAATAAATATAAGAAGTGTAAATTTTGTGCGGAATGGAAAAAATGTTATGTGGAGGGCAGTTAAGTCAGTTATGGACAAAGCATACACAAAGTTATCCACAGTTTCTGTGGACAATAAGATAAAACTTAAGTCAGCCATGATGTTAAGGCGATTTTCAAGACCTGCGTTCTCGCTGGAGCAGATTTTCACGTAATCCTTGCCAATCAATAAATATTATGGCAACATCAGCGAAGTTTATTCGAACGTTATTGAGGAGATCCTGGCAGTGAATCAACCGCTTTTAATTGGTGCTAATGGCATATTGGACTTGACTGGATTGAGTTGCCCGCACCCCTTGCTTGGAGCGAAAAAAGTGCTGGACGGGCTTAAGCCGGGCGAAGTGCTCTGTCTGGTTTCGGATTGTGCCGGCACCAAGGACGATCTGTTTTCCTGGATCAAACAGACCGACAACGAAGTGATTCGCACCGACAAGGATGCTGACGGTGCGGACGAGTATTTTATCCGCAAAGGTCGGCGCCCTCCTTCCGCGTTCCATGTTGCGCTGGACATGAGCGGCATGGCATGCCCCGGCCCGATAGTCGAAGCGAGGAAATTTCTTCAGGGCATGCAGAGCGGTGAAATTTTGAAACTGATCAGCAGCTGCCCCGCCACGCGTGACGATATCGATGCATGGATTAAAAGTAGTGGAAACGCCCTTCTGGAAATACAGGAAATCGACCCCGGCGTACTCGCTTTTTATATCCAAAAGAATTAGCAAGAGCTAACCCCTCCCCCTTTTACCTGCCGCAGCACCGGGCAGGTTTTTTTGTTTTTGCAGACTGAAGTCAGGATTCGTATGCCAGCCGGGTTAGGCGCTATGCTTGCTGAAAACGAGGCGGCAGGCTAAAGTTACAAGGTTAAAAATAACAGGGGGTAGGGCGTGTTATCCATAATTCAAGCTGCCGGCTGGCCAATCTGGCCGTTGATCATTGCGTCGGTCATATCGCTGGCAATTATCGGCGAGCGTTCGTGGTCCTTGTATGGTGGCCTGGTTGCGCCCAAAAGTTTGCTGCCCAAAGTGCGCGAATGGCTGCGGCAGGATGGCGTCAACGATGAGATGATCGCCAACCTGGAACGGCATTCTCCACTTGGACGCATATTTGCAGCAGGCCTGCGCAATGTCAGTAGCTCCCGAGAGATGATGAAGGAGGCCATTGAAGATGCTGGACGCGCTGTAACGCATGAACTGGAACGTTTTCTCACTACCTTGGGTACGATCGCTTCAATCAGTCCGCTCCTGGGGCTGCTCGGCACTGTAATCGGCATGGTGGAAATCTTTGGTGCGCTTACCCCGACTGGCGGCAGCCCCGCCCAGTTGGCGCACGGAATCTCAGTGGCGCTGTATAACACGGCCATGGGCCTGATTGTGGCGATTCCCAGCATGATCTTTTACCGCTATTTCCGTGGCAAGGTGGAAACATTGGTGATGGAAATGGAACAGGAGTCAATCAAGCTGGTGGACATGGTTCACGGCGAGCGGAAATAGGACGCAGCACATGAACTTCCAACGTGGCCGGTTGAGGGAAGAGCCAGAAATCAACCTTATTGCGATGATCGACGTGCTGTTGGTGATCCTGATCTTCCTCATGGTGACCACCACTTTTTCCCAGATTGCCGAATTGCAGATTAACCTGCCAACCGCCGATGCCGAGAAGCAGGCGGAGAAGTCAAACGAAATCACTGTCGCGGTTGATGCTTCCGGCCGTTATGTTATCAACCGCACACCACTGGCCACTCCCGGCGTGGATGCCCTGAGCGAGGCGCTGCGCCGTGCGGCGGGGGAGCGTGCCGACCCAGTGATTGTGATCAACGCCGATGCCGAGGCTACGCATCAATCCGTGATCAATGTCATGGAAGCCTCGCGTCTGGCGGGCTACAGCCGTATCAGTTTTGCCACTCAGGCGAAGAACGGCAAGTGACCGGGGCTCCTGATCCGGCTCCCGGGTCTGGTTTGTGGCTGGAAAAGCAATGGTATCGTCACAGTGCGTGGCAGCTTGCATTGTTGCCGCTCAGCGCCTTGTTCTGGCTGCTTTCTGCCCTGCGCAGGATGGCGTTCAGATATGGGTGGCTGGCTTCCGAGCGACTGCCGGTGCCAGTGATCGTGGTTGGCAATATCACTGTCGGCGGTAGCGGCAAGACACCGCTGGTGCTCTGGCTGGCACAATTTCTTCGGCAACAGGGTTATCGGCCGGGTATCGTGAGCCGCGGCTATGGTAGTGAATCTATGGATGCAAGCTCGGTTGATCCAGCTGATGATCCTGCGTTGAGAGGGGATGAACCTGTCCTGTTGGCACGAAAATCCGCCTGTCCTGTCTGGGTTGGGCGCGACCGAGTGGCGGCGGGGCGTGCTTTGTTGGATGCGAATCCCGGCTGTAATGTGATTTTCAGCGATGACGGTTTGCAGCATTATCGTCTGCAGCGTGATCTCGAAATAGCGGTGGTGGACGGGCGGCGCCGTTTCGGTAATGGCCGGCTACTACCGGCCGGGCCATTGCGCGAAGGTTTGTGGCGTTTGCATCAGGTGGATGCGGTCGTGGTGAATGGTGGAGCCCCCCTCGATGGGTTGGCCGAGCAATTCCAGATGCGTTTGAACGGTACGGAACTGATTAACCTGCGCTCGGGTGAGAGGCGCGCAGCAGCGGTACTGGGCGCTTCAAGATTGCATGCCTTGGCTGGTATCGGCCATCCACAGCGGTTTTTTGAGCACTTGCGTGGATTGGGGCTGGTATTTTCTGCGCACGTTTTTCCAGATCATCATGCTTACCGGCCAGGTGATCTGGATTGGCCCGATGCAGACGCGCTGCTGATGACCGAGAAAGATGCAGTGAAGTGCGCGGCATTTGCTGATGAGCGTTACTGGGTCTTGCCGGTAACGGCTGAAGTGGATCCGCTTTTCGGGGCAAAAATTCTGGAATTATTAGGGGAATGTGATGGACGCGAAATTGCTTGAAATTTTGGTGTGCCCTTTGTGCAAGGGGCCTCTGGTATACAAGAAGGCGGCGCTGGAATTGGTTTGCAAGCCATGCCGCCTGGCTTATCCGGTCAAGGATGATATTCCTGTGATGCTGGAGGAAGAGGCGCGCAAGCTGCCGGCCGAGGAAGAAGTGTGATGGGACATGAGTGAGGAGGAATGGGAGAAACCCTTAACCCATGAACTTCAAAGTCGTGATCCCCGCACGCTACGCATCCACTCGCCTGCCCGGCAAGCCGCTGGCGGATATTGCCGGCAAGCCCATGGTGGTGAGAGTGGCGGAGCGGGCGATGCAAAGTGGGGCAGAGGAGGTGTGGGTCGCCACTGACCATGACGGCGTCGCCGATGTGGTACGTGGCCACGGCTTGAATGTGTGCATGACTTCGCCGCACCATGCTTCCGGCACGGACCGCATTGCCGAAGTGGCGGCAATGCGCGGCTGGGGTGAGGATGTGCTGGTCGTTAATGTGCAGGGCGATGAGCCACTGATTGAACCCGGTTTGATCGGCGCCGTGGCGCAGCATTTGCACGAGCATCCGCTAGCCGCGATTTCAACTGCCTGTCACCGTATTTACGAGCATGCCGAGATGCTCAATCCCAATGTGGTGAAGGTGGTGCTGGACAGGGAAAGCCATGCCCTGTATTTCAGCCGTGCGCCGATTCCCTATGCCCGGGATGCGTTTGCTGCGGGTGAGTTTCCCATGGAACTGCCGGTGTTTCGCCATATCGGAATTTACGCTTACCGCACCGGATTTCTTAAAATCTACGGCAGCCTTGCGCCAGCAGCAATTGAACAGTTTGAGGCGCTGGAACAACTGCGCGCCATGTGGTACGGCTACAGGATCAGCGTTGCATTAACCTCCATGCCGCCAGCGGCTGGGGTGGATACAGCTGACGATCTGGAGCGCGTGCGAGGCCTGTTCAAGGGCGCGTGCGATTAAAGAGAATGGGCTTATCTCTTTATAAAAAAAATTAAATGTGCAGCGCTAACTAATTGCAATACCCTTGCAGTACGTTAGAAAAACAAGATATTCTTATCTGCAATTGTTTGGGCGCTAATAATTAAGGAGGTAGACAATGCGTATGATTCTTCTCGGTGGTCCAGGAGCCGGTAAAGGTACACAAGCCAACTACATCAAGGAAAAATTCGGCATCCCACAGATTTCCACCGGTGACATGCTGCGTGCCCACGTCAAGGCAGGCTCGGAGTTGGGCGTGGCAGCCAAGAAAATCATGGATGCGGGTGGTCTGGTGTCCGACGATATCATCATCGGCATGGTTAAAGAGCGCCTGACCCAGGACGACTGCAAGAACGGTTACCTGTTTGACGGTTTCCCGCGCACGATCCCCCAGGCCGAAGCAATGAAAGCCGCTGGCGTACCGATCGACTATGTGGTCGAAATCGATGTGGCCGATGAAGAAATCGTCAAGCGCATGTCTGGTCGCCGCGTGCATGTGGCTTCAGGCCGTACCTACCATGTCGTGTTCAACCCGCCCAAGGTGGCTGGCAAGGACGATGAGACCGGTGAAGACCTGATTCAGCGCGATGACGACAAGGAAGAAACAGTCAAGAAACGTCTGGATATCTACCATGCTCAGACCGAGCCACTGGTCAAGTATTATTCCGACTGGTCCGCATCCGGCGTGGCTGGTGCGCCCAAATGCGTGAAGATTGCCGGTGTCGGCAAAGTGGATCAGATCCGCGATGCCATTTTTGCTGCGCTGAAATAAGAATCCGGCTGCGATGAAGAAGAAAGCTGAAATCCCGGATATCACCAGCACCCAGTTGTGGGTGGTGGAAACCGCGGTCAAGGAGCGTTTCGGTGCGGGTGTGGTCGAGGTCCTGGTGGCGGATTCCGATATCCGCCTTGATCCTGCCGACCGTGAGATGACCTCCTGTCCGACCCTGTACTGGACGGATGGTATAGCGCATTTCGTGATTTTCAAGGTCGGTGACGGCCTTTATCGCAGCCAGTTCTTCTATTCCAAAAGAGAGCAGTACGGTACGGGCCGCCGCGAATATGACGATCTGGCGGAATGTGTTTCGCTGTTGTTGAAAATGGAGGCGGACCAACGCAGTATCAGGGCCGCCTAGAACGAAAGATAATTTGGAGGATGGGATGGCAAAAAAGAATGCGTTTTATGCTCAATCTGGCGGTGTGACAGCCGTTATTAATGCTTCCGCCTGCGGCGTGATCGAGACCGCACGCAAGAACAAGGATGTGATCGGCAAGGTTTACGCCGGTCGCAACGGCATTATTGGTGCGCTGACTGAAGACCTGATCGATACATCGAAGGAATCCGCAGATGCGATTGCCGCACTGCGTTACACGCCCTCCGGCGCGTTCGGTTCCTGCCGCTTCAAGCTCAAGAGCCTGGAAGCCAACAAGCGCGAATACGAGCGCCTGATCGAGGTTTTCAAGGCGCACAACATCGGCTACTTCTTCTATAACGGCGGTGGCGATTCTGCCGATACCTGTTTCAAGGTTTCCCAGTTATCGGAAGCCATGGGCTACCCGATCCAGGCGATCCATGTGCCCAAGACCGTGGATAACGACCTGCCGATCACCGACTGTTGCCCGGGTTTTGGCTCGGTGGCCAAGTACATCGCCGTGTCCACGCTGGAAGCTTCGTTCGACGTGCGTTCCATGTCCAAGACTTCGACCAAGGTGTTCGTCATCGAAGTGATGGGGCGTCATGCAGGCTGGATCGCTGCGGCAGGCGGACTGGTGGAAGACCAGGGTATTCCGGTTGTCATCCTGTTCCCGGAAGTGGAATTCGACCAGAAGAAGTTCCTCGCCAAGGTGGACGAGAACGTCAAGAAGCACGGTTTCTGCACGGTTGTGGTTTCGGAAGGCTGCCACTATCCGGATGGCAAGTTCCTTGCCGAGCAGGGTACCCGCGATGCCTTCGGTCATGCCCAGTTGGGTGGCGCTGCTCCGGTGGTGGCTAACATGATCAAGGATGCGCTGGGGCATAAATTTCATTGGGCAGTGGCGGACTACCTGCAGCGTGCAGCGCGGCATATCGCATCCAAAACCGATGTGAAGCAGGCTTACCAGCTTGGTAAGGCCGCCGTTGAACTGGCTGTGAAGGGCCGCAATTCGGTGATGCCGACGGTGCACCGCATTTCCGATGAGCCATACAAGTACAAGATCGGTGTTGCGGACCTCAAGGATGTGGCCAATGTCGAAAAATTCATGCCCAAGGATTTCATTACCAAGGATGGCTTTGGCATTACAGAGAAGTGCAAGCGCTACCTTGTTCCGCTGATTCAGGGGGAGGATTACCCTCCATACAAGGATGGTCTGCCGGAATATGTGACGCTGAAGAACGTAGCAGTGCCCAAGAAATTAGCTGAATTCAAGTTGTAATGGTTAAACATGACGCTTGATCGTGCCCGGCAGTTTCTCGCGATTCAGACCAACTTTGGCGGCGGATACAATGCCAATTCAGCCAAGCTGATTTTGTCCGAGATGCAGAAAGAGCATGGCCAGGCGGTAGTGGATCAGCTAATCCGCGAGTTGAATTTGGAGCAGGTGTTCGGTTTTGAACCCGGCACTCACTTCGAGAACGGCATCGCGGTGAAAAACCGTAACAGTGATTTGCCAAAATAGTGAACGCATCAACTTGTAAAACTATAAGAAATAGAGTTTGACCGGGGCCGGACAGGCCGCGGGGTGATCAACGGGGGCGTGGGGCCAGCCCGGATTGGCCTAGTAATATCAGCAAGAAGGGATGGTGTCATCATGTCAGTCGGTCTTTTGTTTGCGCTAGTATGTGCGGGTGCGGCGCTCCTGTATGGGGCGGTTTCGATTAAGTGGATTCTGGGGTTGCCAACTGGAAACGACCGCATGCGGGAAATTGCAGCGGCGGTGCAGGAAGGTGCTTCAGCGTACCTGAATCGGCAGTACACCACGATTGGAGTTGTTGGCGTAATTCTACTCGTGGCCATTTTTGTGGCTCTGGGCTGGCAGACTGCGGTCGGTTTTGCGCTGGGTGCAATTCTGTCGGGCCTGACCGGCTTTATCGGCATGAACGTCTCGGTGCGCGCCAACGTGCGTACCGCAGAAGCCGCCAAGGACGGCATCAATGCCGCTCTGAACGTGGCTTTCAAGGGCGGCGCGATTACCGGCATGCTGGTGGTGGGCCTGGGTCTTCTGGGTGTGGCCGGTTACTACGCCTTCCTGACGCTCGGCGTGGGCTCCAGTGCTACTGAGGCGACGCACTCACTGGTGGGTCTGGCTTTCGGTAGTTCGCTGATCTCCATCTTCGCCCGGCTCGGTGGCGGCATCTTCACTAAGGGTGCTGACGTCGGCGCCGATCTGGTGGGTAAGGTCGAAGCCGGCATCCCCGAGGACGATCCCCGCAACCCTGCCGTGATCGCCGACAACGTGGGCGACAACGTGGGCGACTGCGCAGGTATGGCAGCGGACTTGTTCGAAACTTACGCAGTAACCATTATCGCCACCATGGTGTTGGGCGGCCTGATGATTACCGGCTCTCCTGAAGCGGTGATCTATCCGCTGGTGCTGGGCGGTGTTTCAATCATCGCGTCGATTATTGGTACCTTCTTCGTCAAGACGCAGCCGGGTGCCAAGATCATGAACGCACTGTACAAGGGCCTGATCGTGTCCGGTGTCTTGGCCGTGGTTGCCTTCTATCCCGTGACCACCTGGATTCTGGGTGAGGGCGTGATGATCGACGGCAAGATGGTGACGTCGATGAACCTGTATCTGGCCTCCCTGATTGGTTTGGCATTGACTGCCGCGCTGGTGTGGATTACTGAATACTACACCGCAACCGAGTTCAGCCCGGTGCGCCACATCGCTGAAGCCTCTACTACCGGTCATGGTACCAACGTGATCGCCGGTCTGGGCGTGTCGATGAAATCCACCGCCGCACCTGTGCTGGCAGTATGTGCCGCCATTGGCGGCGCCTATGCTCTGGGTGGCCTGTACGGTATTGCCATTGCCGCGACTTCCATGCTGTCCATGGCGGGTATTATCGTGGCGCTTGACGCTTACGGACCGATCACCGATAACGCAGGCGGTATCGCAGAAATGGCTGGCTTGCCGGATGATATTCGCAACATCACCGACCCGCTCGATGCAGTAGGCAACACCACCAAGGCAGTGACCAAGGGCTACGCCATTGGCTCTGCAGGTCTGGCCGCGCTGGTTCTGTTCGCAGACTATACGCACTCGATCAATGCTCACGCGCTCCTGGCCGACCCCCTGGCCAAGGCGATGAGCTTCGACTTGTCCAATCACATGGTGATCATTGGATTGTTCATTGGCGGCATGGTGCCTTACCTGTTTGCTGCCATGGGCATGGAAGCCGTGGGCCGTGCAGCAGGTTCCGTGGTGGTAGAAGTGCGTCGCCAGTTCAAGGAAATTCCGGGCATCATGGCAGGTACAGCCAAACCCGACTATTCCAAGGCAGTGGACATGCTGACCAAGGCGGCGATCAAGGAAATGATTGTTCCTTCACTTCTGCCGGTGGCTGTTCCCCTCATCGTTGGCCTGACCCTGGGTGCGCAAGCTCTGGGTGGTGTGCTGATCGGCACCATCATCACCGGTATTTTTGTGGCAATTTCCATGACCACAGGTGGTGGCGCCTGGGATAACGCCAAGAAATACATCGAGGAAGGCAATTACGGTGGCAAAGGTTCTGAAGCCCACAAGGCGGCGGTAACCGGTGATACCGTCGGCGATCCCTACAAGGATACGGCTGGTCCTGCTGTCAACCCGCTGATCAAGATCATCAACATCGTAGCGCTGATGATTGTTCCACTGATCTAGGATTGTTATAGATTACGCATTAAAGGGCGGGTTTCCCCCGCCCTTTTTGTTTCCACAGTGCTTGCGGCTATAATGCGTTTTTTTATTACGAGATTAAATCAATGAATCTGGATCGAGTCAGTTCCGGGCGGGACATCCCAAACGATTTCAACGTCATTATCGAAATCCCGATGCATGGCGATCCCATCAAGTACGAAGTGGACAAGGATACGGGCGCCATGTTTGTAGACCGTTTCATGTCGACAGCCATGCATTATCCCTGCAATTACGGCTACATTCCGCATACCCTGTCCGATGATGGCGATCCTGTGGATGTTTTGGTGATTACGCCGGTTCCCCTGATTACCGGTGTGGTGGTGCGTTGCCGCCCGGTGGGTATGCTCAAGATGGAGGACGAGGCGGGTATCGATGCGAAGCTTCTGGCCGTGCCAATTGACAAATTGTGCAATATCTACCGCAATGTCGAGTCGCCACGCGACTTGCCGGAGTGGACCACGGCCCAGATCACGCACTTCTTCGAGCATTACAAGGATCTTGAAACCGGCAAGTGGGTAAAGGTGCAAGGCTGGGTTGGTGCCGATGAGGCAAAACAGGAGATTCTGGATGGCATCAGCCGTTACCAGAATGCCGTCGAAAAACCGATGTTTTAATGAGTGCTTAGAGGTTAGCCTTCGGCGATCAGCCAGCAACTGATTGCGGAGAGCTGAAGGCTGAGAGCTGAAAGCTATGTAAATGAAAATATGTATTATTTCCGACAGCCATGACAATAGGCATTTAATGGCGGCGGCAGTGGAGGCTGCCAAGGAGCGGGGAGCTGAGGCGGTGATTCACTGCGGCGACGTGGTGGCCCCAACGACGCTGAAGTCCTTGCAAAAATTCGGCCTGCCGGTGCATGTAATTTACGGCAATAATACGGGCGATCTTTTCGCCATGTCCAAGCTGGCGACCGAGACAGGCAGCATGATCCGGTTCTACGGACAGGATGCCGGCATCAATCTTCAGGGGCGCAATATCTTTATTGTGCATTATCCTCATTACGCGCGAGCCCTGGCTACGACCGGGGACTGGGACATCGTCTGCTGTGGTCATGACCACAAGGCCTCCATTCAGAGTGTGCAGAACATCAAGGGCGGACATACCTGGTACCTCAACCCGGGCACGGTAGGGGGGGTAGGCGCACCTGCGACCTACATTCTGGGCGACCTCGAGGCGATGGAGTTCAGCATTTACGATGTGCCGCTGATTGAGGCGGGTTAATACCCGAGTAACGAAATTGTATATATCGCCTCTATCTGCGAATAAGAAGATTCGATTGTCTTGAGTGGTGTTCGCTGTGGATTGCCGCTTCAATTGGGTGGTAAGATGCAGAAGGATTGGAGAAGCTGGTTACGCCGGTTTTTCTTAACAAAATCAAAGAGCATTTTTTAGGTATGCCGGTTCGTCCGGCAATTGCAAGCCGGTGTCTCAATCTGGATCGAGAATCCGCTGGGACACTATAATCCGTGATGGAGGGGATCTGATGACGGAAGTCGTTGCAACCAACCAGACCATTCTGGTCGTAGGCGGTGGCATCAGCGGCATGACAGCGGCGCTCGAAGCAGCTGAATGCGGCAAGGAAGTGGTGCTGATCGAAAAGAATCCGGCTTTGGGCGGGCGCGTGTCCCAGCTCTACCGCTATTTTCCGAAGTTGTGCCACCCCACTTGCGGCCTGGAAATCAACCAGCGCCGCGTCAAGCAGAACAAGCGCATACGCGTTCTGACCATGGCCGAGGTGACCAGCATTACCGGTTCGCCTGGGGACTACACCGCCAGCGTCAAGATCGCGCCACGCTTCGTGAACGAGAACTGTACCGCCTGCGGTGACTGTGGCGATGCTGCGGAAACCATGGTGGATGACGCGTTCAACTACAATCTGGGCAAGGTCAAGGCGGCGTTCCTGCCTAGCCGGATGGCTTACCCCCAGCGTTATGTCGTCGACCCATCCGTGATCGGCACGCCCGAGGCCGACAAGATCAAGGCCGCGTGCAAGTACGACGCCGTGGATCTGGCCATGCAGGAGGAAACAGTGCAGGTCAAGGCCGGTGCCGTTGTATGGGCGACGGGCTGGAAGCCTTATGACGCCAACAAGATTCAGCCTTACGGCTACGACCGCTTTGCCAACGTGATCACCAGCGTCGAATTCGAGCGTCTTTCCGACCCGCACGGCCCGACCGGCGGCAAGATACTGCGCCCCTCCGACGGCAAGGAAGCCAGGAACGTGGCTTTCATCCAGTGCGCCGGATCGCGTGACGAGAATCATCTGCGCCACTGCTCACGCATCTGCTGCATGGCTTCCCTGAAGCAGACCAACTACATGCGTGAAGCCTTTGGCGACGAAGGCAAATCCACCATCTATTACATCGACATTCGCGCGATCGACCGCTTCGAGGATTTCTACCAGAAAGTCCAGGCCGACCCCAATGTGAAGTTCATTAAATCCAAGGTGGCCAGGATTCTTGAAGACAAGGATGGAAATCCGGTATTGCATGGCGTGGATACCGAAGGTTATCACCGCTATGCGACACCGCATGATCTGGTGGTGCTGGCTGTGGGCATGGAGCCTTCCGTCAGTGCGGCCAATATCCCGGCAGAAATCGTCAGCGATTCGAGTGGGTTCATTGAGCAGGATCAGGCCAACGGTGCCATTTTCGGTGCCGGTTGCGCGGCCAATCCGCTGGATGTGAACCGGTCGGTGCAGAGCGCCACGGCGAGCGCATTGCGTGCGATTCAAGTGATTAACCGTGTTGCCAGAGCGGAGGGTTAAACAATGGCGGACATGAAAGTAGCGGCCTATATTTGTCAGGGCTGTGGTCTGGGTGAGCGGCTCGATACCGCCGGTCTGGCCAAGGTGGCCCAGAAGGAAGGCAAGGCTGCGGTTGTGAAAGAGCACCCTTTCCTGTGTAACGCGGAAGGTGTTGCGATGATCCGCAACGATATCGACAACGAAGCGGTAACTCACGTGATGGTCGCGGCCTGTTCGCGTCGCGCCAAGACGGAGGCTTTTGGCTTCACGGATGTGGCCGTGTCCCGCGCCAATCTGCGCGAAGGCGTGATCTGGGTTCGTCCGGATGACGAAGCCTCACGCGAAACAACGCAGGAAATGGCTGCCGACTATGTGCGCATGGGTTGCGCCGAAGTAAAAAAAATGAAATTGCCGGCAGGCAACGCGGCAACAGCGACCAATCGCCGCGTACTGGTGGTAGGTGGTGGTATTTCCGGCATGACGGCAGCGCTGGAAGCTTCCAAGGCCGGGTACCAGGTGGTGCTGGTCGAGAAAGGCGCTGCTCTGGGCGGCTGGGCTGCCAAGTTGTACAAGCGTTCGCCTTCGCGCAGCCCCTACGCCGATCCTCAGGACACCGGCGTGGACGAGATGATTGCGGCTATCAGCGCCGACAGCAATATCAAGGTTTACACCAACTCCATCACCAGCAAGACAGAAGGCGCGCCTGGCCGCTTCAAGGTCGATATCAGCCAGGAAAGCGGCGCCACGGTGACTGAAGAAGTGGGTTCTATTATTCAGGCCACAGGCTTCACCCTGTACGACGCCAACAAGCTGCCTGAACTGGGCTATGGAAAATCCGCCAACGTGGTGGATCAGGGCGGCCTGGAAGCGCTTGCCAAGGCTGCCAACGGCGGCCCCATCAAGCGCCCTTCCGATGGCGGCGAAGTGAAGTCCGTGGTGTTCGTGCAGTGCGCCGGTCAGCGCGACGAAACCGGTACGCACCTGCCATACTGCTCCGGTTCCTGCTGCCTGACTTCGGTCAAGCAGGCGATGTATTTCAAGGACAACAATCCCGATATAGACACGGTGGTGGTCTACACCGACTTGCGCATGCCCGGCAACGGCGAGGATTTCTACCGTAGCGGCCAGAACAAGGGCGTGACTTTCACCAAGGGCAAGGTTTCCTCGGTCGAAGCCACCGGCAATACCTGCAAGGTGAATTTCCAGGACTTGATCCTCAACGAGCAGACCGCGATCGAGAATGCCGATCTGGTGGTGCTGGCAACCGGCCAGGTAGCCAACTCGGGTGTGGACGTTGATGCCAAGCTGAAGGCGGAAATCGCTGCGGCAGCCGGCGACAGCACGCTGCTGGACGCGTACAACGCCTCACAGGCTGAGGGCGCGGTTAAGCCGATATCCGTGCTCAACCTGACCTACCGTCAGGGCCCGGACGTGCCGCAATTGAAGTATGGCTTCACCGACTCGCACTTCATCTGCTTCCCTTATGAGACCCGCCGTACCGGTATTTATTCCGCCGGCCCGGTACGTCGTCCAATGGACATCGTGCAGGCGACGGAAGATGCCACCGGCGCCGCAATGAAGGCGATCCAGGCGGTAGAGAATGCCGCCGTGGGGCGTGCCGCGCATCCGCGTTCCGGTGATCTGTCCTACCCCATCGTCCGTATCGAAGGCTGCACCCAGTGCAAGCGCTGTACAGTGGAATGCCCGTTCGGCGCGATTGACGAGGACGAAAAACGCTATCCCGTGTTCAACGAAAGCCGTTGCCGCCGTTGCGGCACCTGCATGGGAGCCTGCCCGGTGCGTGTGATCTCCTTCGAGAACTATTCGGTGGATACCGTGGGCTCCCAGCTCAAGGCCGTTGACGTTCCGGATGAGTTCTCCGAGAAGCCGCGTATCCTCATTCTTGCGTGCGAAAATGACGCCTACCCCGCACTCGATATGGCAGCCATGAACCGGGAAGTCTATTCCGCCTGGGTGCGCGTGATCCCGGTGCGCTGCTTGGGTTCGGTCAATACCATCTGGATTACCGATGCACTCAACAGCGGCTACGACGGCGTGATGATGCTGGGCTGCAAGCATGGCGACGATTACCAGTGCCACTTCGTCAAGGGCTCAGAACTGGCCAGCTACCGCATGAGCAAAGTGGGCGACACGCTTCAGGGCATGGGGCTGGAACCCGAGCGGGTTCAGGTCTTTGAAGCTGCAATTACCGACATTGAGCGCTTGCCGAAACTGATCAACGAGTATTCGGACCAAATCGCTGCATTGCCGCCCAGCCCGTTCAAAGGCTTCTAGGAGGAGACAGGAATGAGCATCGAAAAATACACCAGGAACTTCCTCAAGGAAGTCGAAGAACGCGTTGAGGAGGGCCACTGGGTCAAGATGTGCATGCAGTGCGGCGTTTGCGCCGGCTCCTGCCCTCTTGGCGCGCACTGGGAACATACCCCGCAGAAAATCTTCATGATGATCCGGGCCGGCAAGCGCGAGGAAGTGCTGTCATCCGATTCCATGTGGATGTGTACATCCTGCTACCAGTGCATCGTGCGCTGCCCTAGAAAGCTGCCGATTACCCATATCATGCACGGCCTGGCTTACCTGGCAAAACGTGAAGGGTTGGCGCCCAAGAATCAGCCTACGGCGCAATTTGGCCAGCTTTTCTGGGACAACCTGATCAAGACCGGCCGGGTCAACGAGTTGAAGCTGAGTCTGGGCATGTACTTCAAGGACGGCTTCAGCCAGGGCATCAAAAACGCCATGGCAATGCAAAGCGTCGGAATGGGCATGATGAAAGCCAAGCGCTTGAACCCGATGGAAATAATGGGCGGCCATGGCGTCAAGGACAAGAGTGGATTCCAGGCCATGCTGAAAAAGGCGCGGGAACTTGAGGATGGCCGCAGGAAACTGGCGTAAGGAGCGAGATACATGGCTAAGAAACAATATTCTTTTTACCCCGGCTGCTCATCGCAGTCCGGCGCATCGTCCAGCAACTACCTGACCTCGACTCAATCCATGGTCAACCTGCTGGATGTGCAATTGAACGAAATTCCGGACTGGAACTGCTGCGGTGCTTCCATCGGCTACGCGGGCGGTGGCGAGTTGCCGCGTATCGCATTGTCGGCTCGTAATCTGGCTTTGTCCGAGCAGCATAATCCGGGTCAGGAAGTGGTTGCGACCTGTGCCGCCTGCTGGCTGGCAACGCGCGAAGCCAAGGAGCGCCTGGATCACAGCGCGACCCTGCTGGCCGAAACCAACGAAGCACTCAAGGAAGCCGGCCTGGTATTCAAGAATGAAGCGCCTCCTGCCCGCCACATGGTGGAAGTGCTGATCGAGGATATCGGTTACGAAACCCTCAAAAGCGGCGTGAAGAAACCCTTGGAAGGCATCAAGTTTGCCGGCTATGTGGGCTGCCAGACCAACCGGCCTTTCGGTATCGACGGCGAATCCTTCGAGAACCCCATGTACCTGGATCGCATGGTCGAGTCCATGGGTGGCGAAGCAATCACCAACTACGACCAGAAAGTGACTTGTTGCGGCGGCGCGCTGGCCTTCTCCGAACCGGAAAAGAGCCAGAAGCAGATCCACGACATCATCGAATCCGCCTACGATCATGGCGCGGACATGATCGTCACGCCTTGCCCGCTGTGCCAGGCCAACGTGGAAATTTACCAGGGCGAAGTGAACAAGCGCTACGGCAAGAAGTTCAATATCCCGGTGACTTACTACAGCCAGCTGATTACCGTGGCCTATGGCGGCAGCAGCAAGGACGCGGCACTGGATGGCCAGATCATCCGCGCCACCAAACTGGAAGATATCGCCAACAAGTAATTGCAGCAGTTAAAGATTGAAGGGGGGCGCTTGGCGCCCCCCTTCTTTTTTGCAGAAGAGCCACCATATTTGGCAAGCGATGTGATTTACAGGAGTATTCAATGAAACGCCCAAAAACAACCGATGAATACATCGATCTCATGCATCAGGCAGTATATGAAGTGGATGAAATCCGCTCCATCATGGACGAGGACTCGGAAGAGTTTGCCCCGTTCCGTCCTTATATCAACATGCTCGATACCCAGTTGCGCAAGATGTACGACGACATGTTGAGCGGATCATACAAGTTCGACCCCAATGGGCCAGAATTACCCTTCATGGAAGTAGTACGCCGCCTCGGGCCCCGCCTACCTTTTGGCAACCTGCTCAAGGTGATTGATGAAACGCATCGTTTTGGTCTGGATGTCGACGGAAAATAGTTAAAAAGGCAGATCCAGGCTGGGTTCTGCTGCCAGTAATACCTGACGGAACTCATCCTGAATACGTTTCAGGGCATGCTCAGTGTCGCCCTCGAAACGCAGCACGATCACCGGCGTGGTATTGGAGGGGCGCATCAGGCCGAAGCCGTCGGCATACTCCACACGCAGGCCATCGAGGGTGATGATTTCCTGCGCCGTGGGGAAGCGGGCCGTTTCGCGCAGCTTTTCAATCATGGCGTAATGTTCGCCTTCCTTCATCCAGATCTGCAATTCCGGGGTGTTGACGGTATCCGGCAGGCCATGCAGGGTGGCGTTGATGTCGTCCTGGCGCGACAGGTATTCGAGCAGGCGGGCGCCCGTGTAGAGGCCGTCGTCGAAGCCGTACCAGCGCTCCTTGAAGAAGACATGTCCGCTCATCTCGCCCGCAAGCAGGGCGCCAGATTCCTTCATTTTTGCCTTGATCAGGGAATGCCCCGTTTTCCACAGCGTCGGCTTGCCGCCGCGTTCACGTATCCAGGCAAACAGCTTGCGTGTGGATTTGACGTCGAAAATGATTTCCGCGCCCGGGTTGCGGGAAAGCACGTCAGCGGCGTAAAGCATTAACTGGCGGTCCGGGAAGATGATCTGGCCGTCCTTGGTGACCACGCCCAGGCGGTCACCGTCGCCGTCAAATGCAAGGCCGATTTCAGCGTCTGAAGTCTGGAGGCGTTCAATCAGGTCCTGCAGATTCTTGGGGACGGAGGGGTCCGGATGGTGATTGGGAAAATTGCCGTCCACTTCGCAGTACATTTCCTCCACTTCGCAGCCCATGGCGCGGTAGAGCGCAGGTGCGAAAGCGCCTGCCACCCCGTTGCCGCAATCTACGATGATCTTCATCGGGCGAACGGGTTTTACGTCGCTGGCGATGCGCTGGATGTATTCCCGGGCGATGTCGTGCTGGCGGTAGTTGCCGTTGCCGTGGTTCAGGTTGCCTTGCTCGATCCGCTGTCTCAGCCCCTGAATGGTGTCGCCAGAGAGCGTTTCGCCGCCCAGCACCATTTTCAGGCCATTGTAGTCGGGCGGGTTGTGGCTGCCGGTGACCATCACGGCCGAGTTTGCGTGGAGCTGATAAGCGCCGAAATAAGTCATCGGCGTCGCTGCCATGCCGATGTCAACCACGTTGATGCCGCTCTTCTGGATGCCGCGTGCCAGCGCGGCAGCCAGTTCTGGCCCCGAAAGCCGGCCGTCGCGGCCGATCACGATCTCGCTTTGCTGGCGCGCGATGGCTTCCGAGCCGATGGCGTGGCCGATGGCTTCGACGATTTCCGGGGTGAGCGATTTGCCGACGATGCCGCGAATGTCGTAGGCCTTGAAAATTTCTGCTGGAAGCTTGGTCATGATGGATTCCGGGAATGAATATTAAATTTTGTCACAAGGGGTATATGGTCAGACCGGTCAATGCCGGAAGATCATCACTGTTCAGGGGATGAAATTGTTCGGAGGCTTGGTGTTGTAGAGCAGTTGCTGATCCGGGGCTGGAAGAATGTCGCCCATGTGAAACCCAAAGGTGCCGCTCTCTTGTTCGGAGAAATAGAGTTGCAGTGTGCGGCGCACGCTGGCAAAGGCAATCTCGTCCCAGGGCAGTTCCTGTTCCGTGAACAGTTTGACTTCCAGGCTTTCCGTGCCGGCGCCGAAACTGGGTTGCAGCAAGTGCGCCCGGAAGAACATATGTACCTGGCTGATATGGGGTATGTTGAACAGGGTATAAAGCGCGCCGATTTTAACCTTTGCCTGCGCTTCTTCCAGCGTTTCCCGCGCGGCCGCCTGAGCCGTGGTTTCGCTGTTTTCCATGAAGCCGGCGGGCAGCGTCCAGAAGCCATGGCGCGGCTCGATGGCGCGGCGGCAGAGGAGGATTTTGTCTTCCCATTGCGGAATGCAGCCAATCACCATTTTGGGATTCTGGTAATGGATGGCATGGCAATGGTCACATACATGGCGCGGCATGCTATCGCCTTCAGGAATGCGCAGGCTGACCTGGGCGCCGCAGTGGCTGCAATAATTCATGGGTTTCTAGGTTGAATATAGAAATGTCATCCACGGAACTTACCAAAAAAACACCCGGCTGGAAAGCGATCATCAAGTTTGCTTGAAAGCGCTTCAGGCTCTAAAACGCCGTATGGCCTTCCTGAGCCTGGGCAGCCAGGCTGGATGCCGCTGTCCGTAGCGCAGCGTGAGGTAAAGGCGGGTGATGCGGTTTATTTGATTTGCCAGTTCAGGTCTTGAACGTGATGCCCTGGCGGCAAAGTCCACGGGGCCTTCACCTGGCGCGCGCGCAATGCCTTGGCGCGCCAGTTTGGCGCAGAACTTTTGATAGGCCGCGAGCGCCGGGTCGATCGCCCTGCGGGGTGAGCGCCACAGCATCCACGCGGCGATTCCGGATAGCACCGAAGCCAGTCCGGCCATCATCGCCAGAGCCATGTTTTGCCACGAATCCAGCCCCCGATGAATGCCCGACAGGAAGCGCTTTTGCCTGTCCTGATCGTAGCCCAGCACCCATTGGTTCCAGTTGTTGTTGAGCAGGTCCCAGGATAGCCGTATGCGCATCAGCCATGCGGCATCCAGCTGCACCAGGGCAGGCGGCAGCTCGGCGGCGGGCAGGGCGCTGGCGATCCCGGTTTCGATGCGGTTTGGCGACACCGCTGCCGTAGGGTCCACCCGTACCCAGCCCGCGTCATCCAGCCATATTTCGGCCCATGCGTGAGCATCGGACTGGCGCACGATCATGTAATCTCCCATGGGATTGGGCTCGCCGCCCTGATAGCCGGTCACCACCCGTGCCGGAATGCCTGCCGCGCGCATCAGGAACACGAATGAACTGGCGTAGTGTTCGCAGAAGCCGCGCCGGGTGCCGAAGAGAAAGTCGTCCACCGCCTGCTTGCCCAGGAGGGGCGGTTTTAGCGTGTAAACAAAGGCTTCCTCGCGGAATAAGGTCAAGGCTTGTTGTGCGATGGCGCGCGGTGATTTTTGGCTGGCGCGCCACTGTGCGGCCAGTTGCCTTGCCTTGGGATTGCGCTCCGGCAATTGCAGGGCGCGCTCCCATGCCTCGTCCGTGAGGCGCTCGCCGAGGCGATACTCGGGGTAGGAGGTCAGGCTGTAGCGCATGCGCTGGTGCAGCGCGCTTGGCGCCATGATCTGGAAGTCGGCTGTCACACTGCTGCCGGGCGGCAGTCTGTCAGGCAGGTCGAGCGCGAACAGCCAGCGCTGGTTGTGCGGCTCGATGGTAACCGTGTAGCTGAGCGGTTTGCCCAGTGGAACGAACTGGGCAGCGCCTGCGGGCGCCTGGTTCCGGGTGGACCAGCTTGTGCCGTCGTAATCCCAAAACACCGGGCCGCGCCAGTAGCGCTGCGAATTATCCGGCGCCGGTCCGTCAAGTTTGACGCGAAAAGCCACGGCATCGGAGCGGATCAACTGGCTGATCGAACCGGGATTCATGGTGTCCGACAGCCCGGTCATGCCGGCATGGGCATCCTTGGGCAAGCCCCACAACGGGCCGACGCGGGGGAAGAACACGAACAGCACCAGCATGAGCGGAATGGCCTGGAGCAGCATGATGCCGGCAAGACGCAGCCTGGGGCGGGATGCAAACCGCTCCAGCGGGTGGCTATAGCCGATCATGGTGGCGGTGGTGAGCAGCACCACCAGCAGCAGGTAGAGCGCGGTCGGAATGCTTTGCGAATAGAGGAAGTGGGTGATCACCAGGAAGTAACTCAGGAAGATCACCACCATGGTGTCGCGCAGAGACTTCATTTCCATCAGTTTGAGCGCAATCATCACCACCAGCAGTGCGACCCCCGCATCGCGTCCCAGCAAGGTCTGGTAATGCCAGAATATGCCGCCGGTGGCAGCGGCGGCAATCAATAGCAGCAGCGATTTTCGCGGCAGCTTGGCCTGTTTGCGCAGAATGGCCAGGCGCCACCAGCCCAGGACAAGGCAGGCTGGACCGACCCAAAACGGCAGGCGTCCCAGGTGAGGCGCGCTGGCGAGCGCCAGGGAGAGCAGCAGCCAGACAAGATTGGTCATGGTGCATGCCCGAACAGGGCCAGGGCTTGCAGGCAGCGGCGCATCTGTTCCCGCCCATGGGCGGGCGGGTGCTGCAAGCCTGGCAGTTTGAGGCCGTAGCAGAGCCCGGCGCGATCGGCATCCAGCACCCAGCGCGTGAGCCGGGATAGCCTGGCTTCCGTGTCCATGCCGGGCAGGCTATCCCAGTCCAGCCAGATTTCCTGCGCAGCTTCGCCGGAAAACTGCTTGGTCAGCATGCCGCGCTCCTGGGCCACCGCCTTCCACGCGACATGGCGCAATCCGTCGCCTGTGCGATAACCGCGCAGTCCGCTGAAATCGTCCTGCCCATCGCCTTGCGCCTGGCCTTGTTGCGGCGTGTCCGAGTTGCCCAATGGGAGCGGCATGGTCTCGACTGCAGGGCGGGGATACACCAGGCAGCTCATGTCCAGGTTGAGGTGGGCCCAGACCCGGAAGAGGCCGAGAGGGAAGGTGGAAAACAGGCTGAAACGGCCGGGATGCAAAAGCCCGCGTTCAGTGGCCGGAACGCTGAATTCAAACCTAGTAGGGTTCCCGGCTGCGATATCGCTGTAAGCAATAGTGCTTTTTCCGCGGCCCAGGCCGATGGCAAAGCGGGGCCGGGTGGAAGGATTGTCCAGCAGGAGGTGAAAATTCGCCTCCTGCCCGGCAAATGCCGGGTCGGCCTTGCCCGCCTCGACCCGAAGCTGCGCCAGGTTGCGGTAGGTATGCAGAATGGATACCACAGCCAGGCTGGCAAGCAGGAAAGTGAGTACCAGGCCCATGCTGTTGGCGTAATTGATGGCGCCGAGCAACATCACCAGCAGCATCAGCGCATAGATCAGTCCGTGGCGGGTGGGCAGGATATACAGCCTTCCCTGGGTCAATATGACCGGGCCGTTTTCCTGGGCTGGCCGGAGCACGCGCTCCAGAAACGGGATGCGCAGGGAGGGGCGGCGCCGTTTTGACCCGTCGAACTCGGCCATGGTCAGGGGATTGCGACAGAAGCCAGCAGATACTGGGCCAGCGCTGCGCCGCTTTCGCCGGCGAATTCCGCGCCTGGCCGCAGGCGGTGTCCGGCCACGGCGGGCAGAATGGCCTGCACGTCTTCCGGCAGGACTTCCCGGCGGCCATCGCTGAATGCCCAGGCCTGGGCGCCGTGCAGCAGGCCCAGTCCGGCGCGCGGTGAAAGGCCGTTCAGGAAGCGTGGCGTTTGGCGCGTGAAATGGATCAGCGCCTGAACATAGTCCAGCAAGGCGTCCGACACGAAGACCTGTGCGGCGCGCTGTTGCAGCGCGGCAAGTTCCTGTGGCTCAAGACAGGGCTGCAACTGCGTCAGTAACTCGCGTCTGTCCTTGCCCTGCAGCAGGGCGCGTTCGGCTTGGGCATCCGGGTAGCCCAGTTCGATGCGCATCAGGAAACGGTCAAGCTGGGATTCCGGCAGGGGAAAAGTGCCGATCTGGTAAGCCGGGTTCTGCGTGGCGATGACGAAGAACGGCTCCGGCAGGGGACGGGTTACGCCTTCCGCCGTAACCTGGTGTTCTTCCATCGCCTCCAGCAGCGCGCTTTGCGCCTTGGGCGTGGCGCGGTTGACCTCGTCGGCAAGGATCAGTTGCGCAAATATCGGGCCAGGATGAAATTTGAAGCTGGCGCTGTCGCGCTCATAGATGGATACGCCCAGGATGTCCGCAGGCAAGAGATCGCTGGTGAACTGGATGCGCTGGAAGTGTAGTCCCAGTGTTTTGGCCAGCACGTGCGCCAGGGTGGTTTTTCCCACGCCGGGCAAATCCTCGATCAGCAGGTGGCCGCGCGCCAAGAGGCAGACAAGCGCCAGGCGAATCTGCCTGTCCTTGCCCAGAATGATCTCTCCGGCATGAGCGCTGATGCGCTCGATGATTGAATTCATGGCGTCCCTACGAATGGTTTGTAACGGAGTGATTGTAACTGATGGTGGCGCCACCAAGGGTGGCGGTCAGGGGAACGGGCCGGTCGGGTGTCCGGCGCTGCACTTAACTGAATGGCAGCGGATCTGCTACCAGGCAATGCCCTTGCTGGCGGGGTGTTCGCCGCGCTTGAGGGCATTAAGCGCTTCTGCAGGGGACTGGACAGCGATGCCGCGCGGGCAGAAAAAATCGTCGTAGAGCATGTGGTGATGACGGTTGACTTCCTGGTAACGAATGTCTTCCCACTTGGCATTGCGTGCCTTGCCCCAGCTGCCGTCGTTGCGGCCGAATGCATAGCGTTTCACTTCGGCCGAGCTGCAGCGCATGCCCTCGTAGCTGATGTTGCTTGCGCCTGTGGCGGACTTGATCAGCAGCGTGTAACGCACCACCTTGTCCTCGCCAATTGTCACCGATGCGCTGTCTACGAAGAAGCGGTTGTCCGTTGTTGCGCTGACGTAGAAGGGTAGGAGGTTTTCCGGTTTTGGCGCGGGAGGGAGCTGGGTTGCAAGCTCTACCCAGGGCTTCTCCTCGAAATCGTAATCGAACTTCCCCCAGCTTGACTGGTCAAGCCCGGCTGCCATGGCTGTTGCGGGCAGCAGGCAAAGAAGAAGGAGTTGTTTTTTCATGAATTTCCCCTGGCATGAAAAAACCCCGCACGCTTGTGGCGCCGGGGTTTAATCTGGTTGCTTAGCCTGGCTGGTAACCGGCATCGCCTTCCCTTACTTCAGTTTTATTTCCTTGTATTCCACGTGCTTGCGCGCCTTGGGATCATATTTCATGATCGCCATTTTTTCCGGCATGGTGCGCTTGTTTTTGGTCGTGGTATAGAAGTGACCGGTACCCGCTGAGGATTCCAGTTTGATTTTCTCGCGTCCGCCTTTAGCCATGATTTACTCCTTAAACTGCTTCACCGCTGGCGCGCAGATCGGCCAGCACGGCATCAATGCCTTTTTTGTCAATGGTGCGCAGGGCCGCGCAGCTCACGCGCAGACGTACCCAGCGGTTTTCGCTTTCAACCCAGAAGCGGCGATATTGAAGATTGGGCAGGAAGCGGCGCTTGGTCCTGTTGTTGGCGTGGGAAACATTATTTCCCGTCATCGGGCGCTTGCCGGTGACTTTACATACGCGTGCCATTTGAGGTGACTCCTAAATTTTGTATCGGGAATTCGAAAAACGCAATTTATACCATATTTCTGCCGCCGAACTCAAGCAAAAAATCGTTTTCCGTTCTCGAATGCCTGTTCGATATAAGCCTCTAGCGCCGCCCGGTCGGCCTTTTGATAAACGCCCCAGTTGGCCTGGGTGGGGAGTATTTCCATGCCGCAGTAGCGCAGCACGCCGAGCATCGGCTCGATATACAGGGTGGCAAGATCGACATCCTGGCGCTGCTTGCTGCCGACATTCACCAGCATCTGCGCGCGCATCCTGAGCTGGCCCTCGGTGCGGCTACCCTCATGCTGGAAAGCGAAGCCCAGGGTCAGTACGCGTTGCAGCCAGCCGGTGAGGATGGCGGGCGGGGTGCTCCACCATACCGGGTAAGACAGTACCAGGCCGTCGCAGCTTCTGATGCGTTCCTGTTCGGCGCGGATTTCCGGCGAAACCAGGCCGTTTTGCCAGCCATTCATTTCCTGGACGGATACCACCGGATTGAAGCCTTCGCCATAAAGATCGGCTATTTCTGCCTCATGGCCGCTTGCAACCACGCCTGCGATAAAACGCTCGGTCAGTGCCTGAGTGAAGCTGTCAGGTTGCGGGTGGGCGGTGACGATTAAAGCTTTCATAATAAACCTCGTTCCGCAAAGGACAGCACTGTGCCGCCGCCTACAATAAAATGATCCATGACCCGGGTATCTATGAGCGCCAGGGCATTTTTCAAGGCCTGGGTGAGCAATTGATCGGCGTTGCTGGGCTCTGCCACGCCAGAAGGGTGGTTATGGGCGAAAATCACCCCCGCGGCATTGTGGTGCAGCGCGCGTTTAAGGATTTCGCGCGGGTAGACGCTGGTCTGGGTCAGTGTGCCGCGAAAGAGTTCTTCGCAGGCAATGAGGCCATTCTGGGCATTGAGGAAAAGTGCACAAAATACTTCATGTTCGTGCCCGCCCAGAGCCAGCCGCAAATAATTCTTTACCGCCTGGGGCGAATTCAGCACGTTGCCGCCCTGAACCATTTCTTCCCGCAGGGCGCGTCGCGCCATTTCCAGTACGGCCTGCAACTGCGCATATTTGGCCGGCC
The DNA here is from genome assembly GCA_030652035.1 of Sulfurimicrobium sp. GTDB lineage: Bacteria > Pseudomonadota > Gammaproteobacteria > Burkholderiales > Sulfuricellaceae > Sulfurimicrobium. Next base: position 32,269 of record JAUSBJ010000043.1, on the reverse strand, counting down.
CGAGGCCGGGAATGGCACAGAAATCAGCCTGGCTGGCATAACCTAGCGCAGTCAGGCTACCGAACTGCTTAAGCAGTTCGCGCGCCAGATCCACCGCGCTTTTTCCCGTGACACCCATGCGCAGGAAAATGGCCAGCAGTTCCGCGTCGGACAGGCTGGCAGCGCCCTGTTTCAGCAGGCGCTCCCTGGGTCGCTCGTCTTCGGGCCAATCCGTTATCGCCATTGACTTTCTTTTTCACGTAAAATGGAAAGCATTATGACCGATTTAGCAAAAAAACGCCTGTTGCTGGGCATCACCGGCGGCGTGGCCGCTTACAAGGCGGCGGAACTGGTGCGGCTGCTGGTGCGCCAGAATGTCGAGGTTCAGGTGGTGATGACCCAGGCGGCGTGCCAATTCATCACCCCGGTGACCATGCAGGCGCTATCCGGGCGTCCGGTGTTCACCGACCTGTGGGACAACCGTATCGACAACGGCATGGCGCACATCGATTTCACCCGCGATGTCGACGCCGTGATGGTGGCGCCCGCCAGCGCCGATTTCATCGCCAAGCTGGCGCATGGTCTGGCGGACGATCTGCTCTCCACCTTGTGCCTGGCACGCATGTGCCCCTTGCTGGTGGCGCCGGCGATGAACAGACAGATGTGGGAAAATCCCGCCACGCGGCGCAATATCAGCCAGATTCGCGAGGATGGCGTCACCATTCTCGGCCCCGATAGCGGCGCGCAGGCCTGTGGTGAAACCGGCATGGGGCGGATGCTGGAGGCCGAAGACCTGCTGGCCGGCATCGAAGCCTTCTTCCAGCCCAAACTGTTGCAGGGCAAGCATGTCCTGATCACCGCTGGCCCGACTTTCGAGGCCATCGATGCGGTGCGCGGCATCACCAATTCCAGTTCCGGCAAGATGGGCTACGCCGTGGCGCGCGCGGCCATGGAAGCAGGCGCGGAAGTCACGCTGGTCAGCGGTCCGACCTGCCTTAAACCACCCGCAGGCGCCCGCGTGGTGAATGTCACCACGGCCCAGCAGATGCTCAAGGCAGTGAATGAGAATGTGAACTGGGCGGATGTTTTCATTGGCGTGGCTGCGGTGGCCGACTATTACGTGCTCAATCCTTCCGAGCAGAAGATCAAGAAAGACGCCCATATTCTGACACTGGAATTGGCGCCGAATCCGGATATCGTATCGAATGTGGTGAACCTGCCCAACCCGCCTTTTTGCGTTGGCTTTGCCGCCGAGAGCGAGAACCTGCACGAATATGCCGAGATGAAGCGGCGGCGCAAGAATCTGCCGCTGCTTGCCGCCAACCTGGTGCAGACCGCCATTGGCGGGGATGAAAACGAACTGGTGCTGTTTGACGATGACGGCACCCATCCCTTGCCGAGGGCGCCGAAAATCACCCTGGCGCGGCAATTGATTGCCCACATCGCAAACTTGTACAAAAAAACACAGAAAAATGGAAAAGAAGCATGAAAATTGATGTAAGAATTCTCGACCCGCGCATGCACGAACAGCTTCCGGCCTATGCCACCCCCGGCGCGGCCGGACTGGATTTGCGTGCCTGTCTGGATGGCGCTTTGGTGCTGAATCCTGGCCAGACCGAACTGATTCCCACTGGTATCGCCATCCACCTGGCCGACCCCGGCTATGCCGCCATGATCCTGCCGCGCTCGGGCCTCGGTCACAAGCATGGCATCGTGCTGGGCAATCTGGTGGGGCTGATCGACTCGGACTACCAGGGCCAGCTCTTCGTGTCCTGCTGGAACCGCGGCCAGGCCGCTTTCACCATCAATCCCATGGAGCGCATTGCGCAACTGGTGGTGGTGCCGGTGGTGCAGGCGGAATTCAACATCGTCGACGAATTCGCCGACAGCGCGCGCGGTGCGGGCGGCTTCGGCAGCACCGGCAAGCATTAACCGAAAACCCCTCCCGGCCTCCCCTTGTCAGGGGAGGAGCAGCGGATTCCTCCCTGATAAGGGGGGATTTAAGGGGGGTTGGATTTGTGAATTGATTGAACTCAAAACAGGATAACCAAGATGCTACAAGCCTATCGTGATCACGTGGCCGAGCGCGTTGCGCAAGGACTGCCACCGTTGCCTCTTTCCCCTGAACAGACCGCCGCCCTGGTTGAATTGCTGAAATCCCCGCCAAAGGGTGAAGGCGATTTTCTCCTCGACCTGTTCGAAAACCAGGTCCCGGCCGGGGTGGATCAGGCAGCCTATGTCAAGGCGGCCTTTCTTGCCGATGTGGCGCATGGCAAGGTCGAGACGCCGCTGATCTGTCGGCAGCATGCCGTGCAGGTGCTGGGCACCATGCTGGGCGGCTACAACGTGGGTACGCTGATTGAACTGCTGGATGACGCCACCCTGGCTCCGGATGCGGTGCAGGCGCTGTCGCACACCACGCTGGTGTTCGATGCCTTCCATGATGTGGCGGAGAAGATGCAGGCCGGAAATGCCCATGCGCGGGAACTGATCCAGTCCTGGGCCAATGCGGAATGGTTTACCAGCAAACCGGACCTGGCCGAGCGCATCCAGTGCGTGGTTTTCAAGGTGGATGGTGAAACCAATACCGACGACCTTTCTCCCGCGCAAGCGGCCTGGTCGCGCCCGGACATCCCGCTGCACGCCAAGGAAATGCTGGTCGCCAAAATGCCGGATGGCCTGAAAACCATCGATACGCTGAAAGAAAAAGGCCTGCCATTGGCCTACGTGGGCGACGTGGTGGGCACCGGTTCCTCGCGCAAGTCCGCCATCAACTCGGTGCAGTGGTACATGGGCGCGGACATCCCGCACATCCCCGGCAAGCGTACCGGCGGCATCGTGTTGGGCAGCAAGATCGCGCCGATTTTCTTCAACACTGCAGAGGATTCCGGTGCGTTGCCGATCCAGTGCGATGTGTCGGCGCTGAAGATGGGCGATGTCATCACCATTTACCCGTTCAAGGGCGAAATTCATGATGCCGCCGGCAAGGTGGTTTCCACTTTCAGTCTTGAGCCGGTGACGCTGGCGGATGAAGTGCGCGCCGGCGGTCGTATTCCCCTGATCATCGGGCGTGGTTTGACCAGCAAGGCACGCGAGGTGCTGGGGCTGGCGCCGTCCGATTTGTTCATCCAGCCGCTTAATCCCAAGGACACCGGAAAGGGTTATACCCTGGCGCAGAAAATGGTGGGCCGCGCCTGCGGCGTGGCGGGCGTACGCCCCGGCACTTATTGCGAGCCGAAAATGGCTACGGTGGGCTCGCAGGACACCACCGGCGCGATGACGCGCGACGAACTCAAGGAGCTGGCCTGCCTGGGTTTCTCAGCCGACCTGGTGATGCAGAGCTTCTGCCATACTGCGGCCTACCCCAAGCCGGTGGATGTCAAGCTGCAACATTCCCTGCCGGATTTCATCACTTCGCGCGGCGGCGTATCGCTACGCCCAGGCGATGGCGTGATCCATTCCTGGCTCAACCGCATGCTGCTGCCGGATACGGTCGGCACCGGCGGCGATTCGCATACCCGCTTCCCGATCGGGATCAGCTTCCCCGCCGGCTCCGGCCTGGTGGCCTTTGCCGCCGCCATGGGCGTGATGCCGCTGGACATGGCAGAATCCGTGCTGGTGCGCTTCAAGGGCGAGATGCAGCCCGGCATCACCCTGCGCGACCTGGTCAACGCCATTCCCTATGCAGCGATCCAGAAAGGAGAGCTGACGGTGGGCAAGAAAGGCAAGAAGAACGTATTCAACGGCCGCATCCTTGAGATCGAGGGCCTGCCCGATCTAAAAGTCGAGCAGGCATTCGAACTGGCCGACGCTTCCGCCGAGCGCTCGGCCAACGGTTGCACGGTACGCCTCAACAAGGAACCGGTGATCGAGTACCTGAATTCCAACATAGTGCTGCTGGAAAACATGATTGAAAACGGCTACCAGGACGCGCGTACCCTGCAGCGCCGCATCGACGGCATGAAGGCCTGGCTGGCCAAGCCGGAACTGCTGGAGCCGGATGCCGACGCGGAATACGCCTACGTGCTGGAAATCGACCTGAACGAGATCAAGGAACCGCTCTTGGCCTGCCCCAACGACCCGGACGACGTCAAAACGCTCTCCGCCGTGGCCGGGGACAAGATCGACGAAGTCTTCATCGGCAGCTGCATGACCAATATCGGCCACTACCGCGCCGCTTCCAGGGTGCTGGAGGATGCCGGCCTGCTTTCGACCAAGCTGTGGGTGGCGCCGCCGACCCGTATGGACGAGGCGCAGTTGCGCGAAGAGGGCGTGTATGGCGTGCTCGGCCGTGCCGGCGCGCGCATGGAAATGCCCGGCTGTTCGCTGTGCATGGGTAACCAGGCGCGGGTGGCGGATAAGGCCACGGTGTTTTCCACCAGCACGCGCAATTTTGACAACCGGCTCGGCAAGGATGCCCGCGTCTATCTGGGATCGGCGGAACTGGCGGCGGTATGCGCCCGCCTGGGGCGCATTCCCGGTGTTGAAGAATATCTGGCCCTGGTGCAGGACAAGATAGCGCCCATGGCGGACAATATCTACCGTTACCTCAACTTCAACCAGATGGAAGCCTACGCAGTAAAAGGCAAGGTGATTCCGGTTGCGCAGGTTTAAAAAGAGAAAATCATGAAACTCATCATGTCCCTGACCAGCCCCTTTGCTCGCAAGGTGCGCGTGGTGCTGGCTGAGAAACGCATCGACTACGAGAGCGTGGTGGATAGCCCTTGGGACGCGACCACCCAGGTGCCTGAATACAATCCCCTGGGCAAGGTTCCGGTGCTGGTGATGGATGATGGCAGCACACTGTTCGATTCGCGCGTCATTGTCGAGTATCTGGACAATCTGACCCCGGTTTCGCCCTTGCTGCCCAAGGAAAACCGTCCGCGGATTGCCGTGCGGCGCTGGGAAGCCCTGGCGGATGGGGTGACTGAATCCGCCGCAACGATCTATCTGGAAAAGAAAAGGCCCGAGACAAGGCAGGATCCGGAATGGATCGTGCGCCAGGAGAGCCAGGTTTTCCGCGGGCTGGAAGCCTTGTCGGAAGAGCTGGGAGAAAAAACCTGGTGTACCGGAGACTTTTTCAGCCTGGCCGATATCGCCGTCGGCTGTACGCTGGGCTACCTCGATTTCCGCTTTCCTTACATCCAGTGGCGCGAGGCGCATCCCAATCTTGGCAAGCTGGCGGAAAAACTGGCGCAGCGCTCGTCGTTCAAGGATTCGGTGCCGGTGGCGTGATGTTTATCGTGTCCTGTCGATGGATAAGTAGCCATGCGCTACCTCTCCGTTGTGCTGGCCGGACTGTTGCTGGCGCCCTTCATCCCCGGCAGCCCTGCGCGCCAGGCGATCTGCGCTGCAAGTAGATCCCCATGCCTGGTTATTGCGTCTTGCGGGGGCTGAGCCCCGCTGAGTTCGGGTTTGCTCAATGAATATCGGTATTCTGATCATCGGCGATGAAATCCTTTCCGGAAAGCGCAAGGATGGTCATTTTGCCCATGTCGTCGAGGCGCTTGCCAGTCGCCGTCTGGAACTGGCCTGGTGCCGCATTGCCGGGGATGTCCCGGCGCGTATCGTGCAGAATTTGCGCGAGACCTATGCCTCCGGCGACCTGGTGTTTTCTTTTGGCGGCATCGGGGCTACACCTGACGATCATACGCGCCAGTGCGCCGCCGAGGCTGCCGATGTCGCCATGCAGCGCCATCCAGACGCCGTGCGCGAGATTGAAGCACAGTTTGGCGCTGAAGCCTATCCGCGCCGCATCCTCATGGCCGATCTGCCGGCCGGCAGTGTGGTCATTCCCAATCCGGTCAATCGGGTACCGGGTTTTTCCCTGCGGCATCACCATTTCCTGCCGGGTTTTCCCCAGATGGCCTGGCCGATGATGGAATGGGTGCTGGATACTCACTATCCAGAAATGCGCGATCTCGCACCCGAGAGCGAAGAAATCTTTACCGTCCTGGATATCTCGGAAAGCTATTTACTGGATTTGATGAATGATTTTGTCGCCCGTTACCCCGATGTGCGCTTTTCCAGCTTGCCGCATCTTGGGGTGGACGGGGTGCGTCGCATCGAATTCGGATTGAAGGGCCGTCATGCCCTGGTGGCCGAAGCCTTGGGTTTCCTGCAAGGGGAAATCGCGCAGCGCGGCTACAAAATGCAAGCCGGGCGCGTTACAGAATAATCCCGCCGCCCAGGCAAACCTCGCTTTCATAGAGCACTACCGACTGTCCCGGCGTCACGGCCCATTGCGGCGTGGCGAATTCCACCTCGCAACTGGCGGCATCCACGTGCCGGATGCTGCACGGTGCATCCGCCTGGCGGTAGCGCGTCTTGGCGGCATAAACCCATTGCGGGTGGGGTTCGCTGCCGCTGATCCAGTTCAGGTCTGCTGCCGTGAGCCTGTCCTTGAGCAGCAGGAGGTGGTCGTGGCCCTGCACCACGACCAGGGTATTGCTGGCCATGTCTTTCGCGGCCACGAACCAGGGTTCGCCCTGGCCGCCGATGCCCAGTCCCTGGCGCTGGCCGAGGGTGTAATAGGCCAGTCCCTGATGTTTGCCCATGATTTTGCCTTCCGGTGTCTGCATGGGTCCTGGCTGGCGTGGCAGGTAGCGTTGCAGGAAATCTCGAAAAGGGCGCTCGCCGATGAAACAGATGCCGGTGCTGTCCTTTTTGGCAAATGTGGGCAGGCCGGCTGCTTCGGCGATTTTCCTAACTTCCCGCTTGTACAGGTCGCCCAGCGGGAAAAGCGTTTTCGAGAGCTGTGCCTGGTTGAGGCGGTAGAGGAAATAACTCTGGTCCTTGGTGCCGTCTTCCGCCTTGAGTAATTCGAACAAGCCGAAACGCTCGCGCACCCTGGCATAGTGGCCGGTGGCGATTTTTTCCGCGCCCAGTGCCAAGGCATGGTCGAGGAAGGCCTTGAACTTGATTTCGGAATTGCACAGCACGTCCGGATTGGGCGTCCGGCCGGCCTGATATTCCTTGAGGAACAGGCTGAAGACCCGTTCCTTGTATTCCTTGGCGAAATTGACCGCTTCCACCTCGATGCCGATCTTGTCGGCCACCGCCAGCACGTCCATGAAATCCTGCTTGGCCGGGCAGTAGCCGTCTTCGCCGTCGTCGTCTTCCCAGTTTTTCATGAACAGGCCGATGACTTCATGGCCCTGCTGTTTCAGGAGCAGGGCGGCAACCGAGGAATCCACCCCGCCCGACATGCCGACGACAACCTTACTCATAACCTGGAAACCTCAGTTGGGCGTGGTGGAGTGTGCGATTTTTGTGGTGCAGGGTAAGGCGCAACGACGCGGAATGGTTGTTCCATTCCAAGGAGTCGGTACGCAACCATGCGCCACAAAAATCGTGCAATCCGCCACGTAGCGGATTCGTCAAGTGCGCGAATCCATGAATCAAGAAAAAAATTTATTAAATTCATCATACTATGTATTCAATGGAGCGGTCAGCTGGGGTTTCCAGGTTATGGTTCTGCTCCCTTCATCCATTCTTCCAGCGTGAAAATGGCCGCCGGGTGCCCATTGTCGAAGAACCATGAATCTACCACGAATTCCTCGCCGCTTTCCTTTTCCGCGATGCGTGCGGACCAGTGTTCGTTGAATATCAAGGGGGCGCGTTTGACCGGTTCCAGCACCCGATGGAACTGAAGCCAGCCGCGTTCCTCCATCAGGCGCAGATAGGCGCTGGTGTTGTGGGCATGATCAAGGCAGTCCATGCGGCCATCGACGCCCTCATCAGGAAAATTGCGTCCGCGGTCGCGGAAGGTGGGCGTTTGCTGGCCGACTACCGTCTGAAACAGGCCGATTGCCACGGAAATGGCCTGGCGCTCTTCCTCCGCGCTATCGATCCAGGCAAGCGGCATGTAAATGCGCGAAAGCGTTGCGCCACGCAATTGTACTTCTGCGCTGCTGGCGCAAGCGTAGTTGTAGCAGATGGAAATTTCATCGGCACGCACGCCAAGCGCCACGCTCCACACGATCAGCGCAGTGAGAAAAGTCCCGCGTAACATCAACGATGGGTAATCAGATCAAGCGGAAAACGCTTGCCGGCAAGGTGATCTTCCACGCACTGCCATACCAGGGGGCTGCGGTGGCGCGACTGGGTCTCACGGATTTCCTCAGCCGTCAGCCATACGGCGCGCACGATACCATCGTCCAGCGTCTGTTGCAGGTTGTGAGGGCCTGCCAGTCCTGAGAAGGCAAAACGCAGGTAGGTGATGTCCTTGCGCGGGTGGTGCCAGCTGTATATGCCCAGCAGCCATTGCGGGGTGAAAGCATAGGCCGTTTCTTCCCGGGTCTCGCGAATCGCGCCTTGCTCAAGCGTCTCGCCGGGCTCCCAGTGGCCGGCCGGCTGGTTGAATAGCAGGCCCTGGTCGGTTTGTTCTTCCACCAGAAGAAATTTGCCGTTTTGTTCGATCACGGCGGCGACAGTGACGTTGGGTTTCCAGATCATGTTGGTCAGTGCATAGGGGAATTCATGTAATGCGATGATGCCACAAATCAATCAGGGCAGGGCTATCGAGGCCCGCCATTCCCGACCGTCTTAAGCCGGATTACCTGGCAGCGGCAGGCGTTTCTGTGGTTTTGCCCAAGAATTCACGCCACTCGCCTGGTGCCAGGCCATCCAGCTTCCATTCGCCAATCCGGTTCCTGATCAGGCGCAAGGTGGGAAAGCCCACCTTGGCCGTCATGCGGCGAACCTGGCGGTTTTTGCCCTCGCTGATGGTGAGCTCCAGCCAGCTGGCGGGAATTTCCTTGCGCATGCGGATCGGCGGCGTGCGCGGCCATAAGCCGGGTGGTTCGGGAATGATTTTTACCTTGGCGGGTTGGGTGACGAAATCGCCCAGATTGACGCCTTTGCACAGTTGTTCCAACGATTCCGGCGTGGGCAGGCCCTCCACCTGAACCCAGTAAGTCTTGGCCTCTTTATGGCGAGGGTGGCTGATTTTATGTTGTAGCTTGCCATCATCGGTTAAAATCAACAGTCCTTCGCTGTCCGTGTCCAGCCGCCCGGCGGGATAGATGCCGGGGATGGCCAGGTAGTCCTTGAGTGTGGGGTGCATGCCATCGCTGCTGAACTGGCAGATCACGCCGTAGGGCTTGTTGAACAGGATGAGCATGGTTTAAAGAATGGACAGGATTTGCAAGATTGACAGGATTATAAGGGCTATTCCCTTATCCTGCCCGCCCCGTTAATCCTGTCTGTTTTTTTGATTTGGGAGCAAAACATGTATCAGCACATCAAGGTGCCTGCCACAGGCGAAAAAATTCGGGTCAACAGCGACTTTTCCCTGAATGTTCCGGATTGCCCTGTCGTACCCTTCATCGAAGGCGACGGCACTGGCGTGGACATCACCCCGGTCATGATCAAGGTGGTGGATGCCGCAGTCGAGAAAGCCTATGGCGGCAAGCGCAAGATTGCCTGGATGGAAGTCTATGCAGGAGAAAAAGCCACCAAAGTCTACGACGCGGATACCTGGCTGCCAGAAGAAACCGTGGCGGCAGTGCGCGAATACGTGGTGTCGATCAAGGGACCGCTGACCACCCCGGTCTCAGGCGGCATCCGCTCACTCAACGTGGCCTTGCGCCAGATGCTCGACCTGTACGTCTGCCTGCGGCCGGTGCGCTATTTCGAAGGCGTGCCAAGCCCGGTCAAGCACCCGGAGCGCGTGGACATGGTGATTTTCCGCGAGAATACCGAGGATATCTATGCCGGCGTGGAGTGGGAAGCCGGATCGGCAGAAGTGAAGAAAGTGATCGAGTTCCTGCAGCAGGAAATGGGCGTGAAGAAAATCCGCTTCCCGGAAAGCTCTTCCATCGGCATCAAGCCGGTTTCCATCGAGGGCAGCGAGCGCCTGATCCGCCGGGCGATCCAGTACGCCATCGACAACAAGCGCAAGTCGGTCACCCTGGTGCACAAGGGCAACATCATGAAGTTCACCGAGGGGGGCTTCAAGAAATGGGGCTATGAGCTGGCGGCACGCGAGTTCGGCGCGGAATTGATCGATGGCGGTCCGTGGATGAAGCTGCCGAACGGCATCATAATCAAGGACGTGATCGCCGATGCCTTCCTGCAGCAGATTCTGCTGCGTCCGGAAGAGTATGACGTGATCGCCACCCTGAACCTCAATGGCGATTATGTTTCCGATGCGTTGGCTGCGGAAGTGGGCGGCATCGGCATCGCGCCGGGAGCGAACCTGTCGGATTCAATCGCGATGTTCGAGGCCACGCACGGCACGGCACCGAAGTATGCCGGCAAGGATTACGTCAATCCCGGCTCGATCATTCTTTCAGCTGAAATGATGCTGCGCCACATGGGTTGGGTCGAAGCGGCGGACCTGATTATCAAGGGCATGGATGGTGCGATTGCCGGAAAGAAAGTGACCTACGATTTTGCGCGTTTGATGGAAGGCGCGACGCAGGTTCCCTGCTCCGCTTTTGGCGATGCGATGATTCAGAACATGTAAGCCATTTTGCTTCTGAACGTCCCCCCGGATTCGGGGGACGTAAAAAAGCCCGTAGTTTTCACCACGGGCTTTGATCATTCTGGAGCTGTATTAGGCAGCTTGAATGTTGGATGCTTGCTTGCCCTTAGGACCTTGGGTCACTTCGAATTGGACCTTTTGGCCTTCTTTCAGGGTCTTGAAACCACCCATCTGAATGGCGGAGAAATGCGCGAACAGATCTTCGCTGCCATCATCAGGAGTGATAAAGCCAAAACCTTTAGCGTCGTTAAACCATTTTACGGTACCAGTTGCCATTACATACTTCCTTAAAAAATTACGGGCTCAAACCCAAAACATGTTTGAAATTCAAGACCGCAAACGGCCAAACCGGCACTGCAGAAAACTTGAAACCAAACACAGTCGTCTTTTTACGTACTATATGACAGCAAGTCAAGCACTTTCGCACGTAAGGAAGCACTGATTGAATTAAACGTAGTTGTGACGGGGGGGGCGGAATGCGAGGCAAGAAGAGGCGCGCGCCGTGCAGACGTTCTGCACAAGCGACTCGCGACACAGTATGGCGCCCGCAAATCTCCGTCCCTTCGGATTCAAACGAGAAAGGGCTTGCTCCGCGTTGCGCGTCTCTGAGCAACCCCGTTCTCGTTTGAATGCAATCGATGTTTGATTAAATCCGTGCTTGCCCCAGGCAAATATCGCAGCCTGCACTTGAAAAATTCTTCATTAGCGTCACAATTGGTACTATTGATAGAGTGTGACGGATATGCCTGGCAAGTTTCGAGAAAGTACCGTAGCCGAGAAGCAGCAAAGCCGGCTGAAGCCGCCGCCGATGTACAGGGTGATTCTGCTGAATGACGACTACACCCCGATGGAGTTTGTGGTGATTGTACTGCAGCAGTTTTTCTCCAAGAATCGTGAACAGGCAACGGAAATCATGCTCAAAGTTCACAGGGAGGGACGCGGTGTCTGCGGCGTCTATCCCAAGGATATTGCAGCAACCAAGGTGGAGCAGGTGGTGGCATTTGCCAATGAGCATCAACATCCGTTGCAGTGCGTGATGGAGGAAACATGAGGGAGGGCCTGAAATGATAGCGCAAGAATTGGAAGTCTCTCTGCACATGGCGTTCATCGAGGCGCGGCAAAAGCGCCACGAGTTTATTTCCGTGGAACATCTGCTGCTTGCCATGCTGGATAATCCTGCTGCTGCCCAGGTGCTGCGCGCCTGCGCGGTAAATCTGGATGAGTTGCGCAAGCAACTGGCCGATTTCGTGGCCGAGCACACTCCTACCGTGGCTGGTACGGAAGAAGTTGATACTCAGCCCACATTGGGCTTTCAGCGCGTGATTCAGCGCGCGATACTGCATGTCCAGTCTTCCGGCAAAAAGGAAGTGACTGGCGCCAATGTGCTGGTGGCCATGTTTGGCGAGAAGGACTCTCATGCCGTATTTTTTCTGCAGCAGCAGGGAATCAACCGGCTGGATGTGGTGAACTTTATCTCGCATGGCATCAGCAAGGTGCAGGAAGGCGCAGCGCCCCGCCAAGAGCAGGAACACGAGGCCGAGCAGGAAGCCGCACCGGCATCGGCTCTGGATAGCTTCACCCAGAATCTCAATGTGCAGGCGCTGGCGGGCAAGATCGATCCACTGATCGGACGTGATCTTGAACTGGAACGCGTGGTGCAGACCCTGTGCCGCAGGCGCAAGAATAATCCGCTCCTGGTGGGCGAGGCGGGCGTGGGCAAAACGGCGATTGCCGAAGGCCTGGCGCGGCGCATCGTGGAAGGCGAGGTGCCGGAGGTGCTTGCGAAGAGCACCGTGTATGCCCTCGATATGGGCGCCCTCCTGGCTGGCACAAAATACCGCGGTGATTTCGAGCAGCGCCTCAAGGCGGTATTGAAACAGCTGACAGAAGATGCGCATGCCATCCTGTTCATCGATGAGATCCATACCCTGATCGGCGCCGGAGCTGCATCCGGCGGCACCCTGGATGCCTCCAACCTGCTCAAGCCGGTGTTGAGTTCCGGAGCGCTGAAGTGCATCGGCGCCACGACCTACAACGAGTACCGTGGCATTTTCGAGAAAGATCATGCCCTCTCGCGGCGCTTCCAGAAAATTGATGTGCCCGAACCGTCGGTGGCAGAAACCGTGGAGATTCTGCGCGGCTTGAAGTCGCGTTTCGAAGCGCACCATGGCGTGAAATACACAGCAGCGGCCCTGACCTTGGCGGCGGAACTTTCGGCGCGCTATATCAATGACCGCCATCTGCCGGACAAGGCGATCGATGTGATCGACGAAGCGGGCGCGGCACAGCGCATCCTGCCCAAATCCAAGCAGAAGAAAACCATTTCCATCAAGGAAATCGAGGAAATCATCGCCAAGATTGCGCGCATCCCGCCCAAGAATGTTTCCAGCGACGACCGTTCGGTGCTGAAAACACTGGAGCGCGACCTCAAGGCCGTGGTGTTCGGTCAGGGCAAGGCCATCGAGGCTCTGTCTTCTGCGATCAAGATGGCGCGTAGCGGCCTGGGTAGCCCGCAGAAACCCATCGGCTCCTTCCTTTTTTCCGGTCCCACCGGCGTGGGCAAGACCGAAGTCGCGCGCCAGTTGGCCTATATTCTGGGGATAGAACTGATTCGTTTCGATATGTCCGAATACATGGAGCGGCACGCCGTGTCGCGCCTGATCGGTGCGCCGCCGGGCTATGTCGGTTTCGAGCAGGGCGGGCTGATGACCGAGCAGATCACCAAGCATCCCTATTGCGTGTTGTTGCTGGACGAGATCGAGAAAGCCCATCCTGACATTTTCAATATCCTGCTGCAGGTGATGGATCATGGCACGCTGACTGACAACAATGGACGCAAGGCGGATTTCCGCAATGTCATCATTATCATGACCACCAATGCCGGCGCAGAACAGCTTGGCAAGGGCAGTATCGGGTTTGCGCAAAGCAAGGCGGCAGGCGACGAGATGGCAGAGATCAAGCGTTTGTTCACGCCCGAATTCCGCAACCGTCTGGATGCCACTATTTCATTCCAGTCTCTGGATCAGGAAGTCATTTTGCGCGTGGTCGATAAATTCCTGATGCAGCTCGAAGAGCAATTGCATGAGAAGAAAGTCGAGGCCACTTTCACAGATGCGTTGAAGGCTTATCTGGCCAAGCACGGCTTCGACCCGCTCATGGGTGCACGCCCCATGGCACGGCTGATCCAGGACACCATCCGGCGCGCCCTGGCGGACGAGTTGCTGTTTGGCCGGCTGGTCAACGGCGGCCACGTCACGGTGGATATGGATGGCGATGCTGTTCTTCTGCGTTTCGACGAAGAACTGGAAAAGGCAATTTAGCCTGCCTCAAAGCTTGTGATCATGGCCCGCGGCCGGCGCTGGGATATTTTCTGCGCCGTGGTGGACAACTACGGCGACATTGGCGTGAGTTGGCGGCTGGCCCGGCAGTTGGCTGCCGAGCATGGCCTGGAGGTCCGGCTTTGGGTCGATGACCTTTCCAGCCTGCAACCCATTCTTCCCGAAATTTCCTGCGGCCTGGAGGTGCAAATGGCTGCCGGGGTGGAGGTTCACCGCTGGACCTTGCCTTTCCGGCCGGTCGAGCCCGCCGAGGTGGTGATAGAGGCTTTCGGCTGCGCTCTGCCTGCCGCCTATATCGAGGCCATGGCCGCGCTCGAATGCCGTCCGGTATGGGTCAACCTCGAATACCTCAGCGCGGAAAAGTGGGTTGGTGAATACCATGGCTTGAGTTCTCCTCATCCTCGCTTGCCCCTTCTAAAATACTTTTATTTTCCCGGATTTACGCCGGAAACCGGTGGCTTGCTGGTTGAAAGCGGCTTGGCACAACGCCGCAGCGCATTTCAGTCCAGCGATGAGCGCAAAAATACTTTCTGGCGGTCCATCGGCTTGCCGCCGCCCAAGCCCGAGGAAATACGGATTTCCCTGTTTGGCTATGAAAATCCGGACTTGACCGGCTTGCTGGCGGCATGGTCTGCGTCTGCTGCCCCGATCACCTGCCTGGTGCCGGAGGGGCGGCTGGTGGCGGATGTCGCCAGCTTTCTCAGCCTGCCCGGGGTGGATAGCGGCAGCGAACACAAGCGCGGCAATCTTACCGTGCGCGTGCTGCCATTCATGGACCAGGTACGCTACGACGATTTCCTCTGGGCCTGCGACTGCAATTTCGTGCGTGGCGAGGATTCTTTCGTCCGTGCGCAATGGGCGGCACGGCCTTTTGTGTGGCATATCTATCCCCAGCAGGAGGATGCGCACTGGGTGAAACTATGGGCATTTCTCGACTGCTATTGTGCCGGTTTGCCGGTTGAGGTAGTGGCCGGGGTGCGCGCTTTCTGGCAGGCGTGGAACAAGGGGGAGGGCGCGGGCGCGGCCTGGCATGGGTTCTGGCAACATCGCGCGGTGCTGGAACAGCACGCAGAGCAGTGGGCGGACGATTTGCTGAGGCAGGGTGGGCTGGCGGCAAATCTGGTGCAATTTTGCAATAAAAGGTTATAATCCTCCGCTTTTCCCCAGCCCATTTTTAGTCGTAGGACAAAAGTATTATGAAAACCGCACAGGAACTTCGCGCAGGCAACGTCTTCATGATTGGCAACGACCCCATGGTCGTGCTGAAGGCCGAATATACCAAATCCGGCCGCAATGCCTCTGTGGTCAAGATGAAGTACAAGAATCTTCTCTCCGGATCACCCGGCGAGAGCGTGTTCCGTGCCGATGACAAGTTTGAAGTGGTGTCGCTGGAGCGCAAGGATGTAACTTATTCCTACTTTGCCGACCCGATGTATGTATTCATGGACTCCGAATACAACCAGTACGAAGTCGAAGGCGAGAACATGGGTGATGCGCTCAACTATCTGGAAGACGGCATGCAGTGCGAAGTGGTGTTCTACAATGGCAAGGCCATTTCCGTCGAACTGCCCACCACCGTGGTGCGCGAAGTGATCTACACCGAACCCGTGGCGCGCGGCGACACTTCCGGCAAGGTCATGAAGACCGCCAAGATCGGTACCGGATTTGAGTTGCCGGTGGCGGCATTCGTGGAAATCGGCGACAGGATCGAGATCGACACCCGTACCGCGGAGTACAAGCGCCGCATTACCGGCTAAGCATTACGGGAACAGGAAAAAAGGCGCTACGGCGCCTTTTTTTACGTCTGCGACTTGATGGCCAGCACCGCCTGATTGCGTAGTACGCGCAACAGTCCCAATTCCTGTTCTGGTAATTTGATATCCCCTGCATTGGGCCTGTCGCCATAGATCAGCGCAATCGGGTTGTTCTTGATGGAGATGGGAAACAGCACGAAGGTGTGAGCCTTGACGGTTTTGCGGTACCACTCCGGAATACGGGCCTGGATTTTTGGATCGTCGATGTCTTCGATGATGATGTCCACGTTGTTTTTAAGACTGACATGGAACACGTCTGGTGCAAAGGCCATGGGAAAACGGAAGGACTTGATCACCTCGTTGGCGTCCGGCCCGAAGCCGGATCGGGCAATCATCAGGTTCTGGCGCGCATCTTTCAGGCACAGGATGACGCGTGAAAAGCCGATGCTGGTGTACATCGTTTCCAGGATCATGCGCATGATGTCGTTGAGCGATCTTCCCTCCACCAGGGAGTTGCTGATGTCCTGAATGCCCTGGGTGAGGATGCCTTGGGCGTTATGGTGGAGCCCGCCTGTGGGCAGTTCGATCATGCGTGTCTGTTCGTCTTCGGTGGCGCCGCCACTCTCTGCAAGGATCGCGTCGGTCATGCCGCTGGCCGTGGCCATGGTTTTCGCCGCGGTGTCGGCGACCGTGGTGCCCTTGATCAACTGCCTGCCGAGCTTGCTCTGGCGCAAGTCGAGTTGCAGCGTACTGACAAACTTGGCAAATTCCAGCGCGGCACTCTCGGCTGTGGCGAGAATGGTTTTTTCATTGATATTCAGCGGTGAGCCAAAACGTTGCGTGAGTCTGAACAGTTGGCGGGTTTTTTCCTGGACTTCTTCCTGGGTGGCCATGCGGCAGATGTCGGAAGCAAAGGCGGAAAGCACGTTGAGACGTTCAAAATCGGTTACCGGTTTCTTGACCTTGTCTGTCGGCAGGCTGCGCATGCTGTGGGCAATCTGTTCGGGAAAATTCCACGCCTTGGAAACCCCGATGCCAAGCTCGTGGTAGGACATGCCCAGCACGGAAATGGAAGCATTTTCCTCGCTCATGTTTTTTTGCTGCATCAGCCGGTTGGTTTCTTCCACTTCTTCCATCAGGTAGAACATACACAGCATCTTGCCCAGATTGTGGAACAGGGCGCAGATGAAGCCTTCCTCTGCGTTGCGCACGCCAGCCTTGCCGGCCATGCCCTTGGCAATAATTCCGCTGTAAAGCGAACGCACGAATTCATCCTTGAGTTGCGCCGCATGCTCCTTGTCCTGCAGGCTGTCGAACAGCATCAGGGTGAGCGCCAGATTTCGCACTGCATCGAAGCCCAAGATCACCACCGCGCGCGATACCGTGCTGATGGTGCCACCGCCGAACTGGCTGTAATAGGCGGCGTTGACCACCTTGAGCAGCTTGCTGGTGAGTGCCACATCCTTGAGGATGGCATTGGAGAGCTGGGTTACGCCCTCCGAGTCGGAGGACGCGATGCGGTTGATCGAGCTGATGGACTCGGCCAAAGCGGGGAAATCGCTCTTGTGGCGCATGCGGCGCAGCAGGAAATCCAGCGTGCCCTGATTGCTGGTGCCGGGATTGATGGGTTCCGCTTCGTCGGGTGTCAGGTAACTTTGCAGCGCGGCTTTCATCTCCTGGGCCGAGCCGTAGCGGCTGGATGGCTCTTTTGCCAGCGCCTTGAGCACGATGTCATCGAGTTTCTCGTCCACCCGGCTGTTGCGGGCAGAAGGCGGCGCGATGGGCTCCTGCACGATCAGGCGCAGGGTGTCGCGCGGATCATTGCCTTGCACGGCCGGTTTTCCCGTGAGCATCTGGTGCAGAATCATGCCGGTGGCGAAGATATCCAGCTTGGGACTGATTTCCTTGCCGGTGATGTACTCCGGCGCCATGTAGCCGGGGGTGCCGAACAGCATCAAAACTTTTTCCGCGCCGGCCTTTTCAGAAATCCGCGTGGCGATACCAAAATCCATGACGCGTGGTACCTCCTCTGCATTGAGCAGGATATTTGAAGGCTTGAGATCGCGGTGAATGATATTGTGCTGGTGGGCGTAAGCCACTGCGTCGAGAATCTGGATCGTCAGTTCCACCGCGCGCTGCGCGGGCAGAGCGCCTTCCTGTCTGATCAGGTGGGCGAGATCGCTGCCCTGCACGAATTCAAATACCAGGTAGGGATTTCCTTCGTGTTCGCCCGCTTCGAA
Organism: Sulfurimicrobium sp.; assembly: GCA_030652035.1. Taxonomy (GTDB): domain Bacteria; phylum Pseudomonadota; class Gammaproteobacteria; order Burkholderiales; family Sulfuricellaceae; genus Sulfurimicrobium. Next base: position 14,469 of record JAUSBJ010000043.1, on the reverse strand, counting down.
AATCGGCACGATATTGGGGTGTTGCAGCTTGCTCACCGTGCGCGCTTCGTCAATCAGTGTCTTGGTGCGAGCAAGGTGATCCTCACCGCCGGCAAGGTGTACCGTTTTGATGGCCACCTCGCGCTGCAGGTGGGGATCTTCAGCCAGGTAAACCACGCTCTGGGCGCCTTCGCCGAGAATACGCAAAATCTTGAAGCGGCCAATGCTGGCCGGGAAACCTTTATTGCTCATGCTAGGAATTTTTGTAATTTATTATTGATCGAATGAAGTTTAACTCAAACATTGTCGATTTTTTATCAGAATCTGGTCTGAGGGGTATAATTCCGAAACCTTATTTGGCGCCTTCAATCCATGGAACTCGCAACTTCACTTCTCGAAAAATACAGCAAGGCCGGCCCACGCTACACTTCATACCCCACGGCACCTTATTTCACCGAAGCTTTTGGCGAAAAGGAATGGCTGGATGAACTAAATCAGACCCAGTCAAGTGGGCGAGACATGTCGCTTTACGTGCATATCCCGTTTTGCGATACCCTCTGCTATTACTGTGGTTGCAACATGGTTGCGACACATGATTACAGCAAGGCAGAAACCTATCTCGGCTACCTGTTCCAGGAAATTGACCGAGTTGCCGCGCTGACCTCGCCCGAGCGGTTGGCCCGGCAGGTGCACTGGGGCGGGGGAACGCCCACTTTTTTGAAACCGGCCGATATCCGCCGCCTGTTCCAGCATCTTGCCTCGCGCTTCAATATTGCCCCGGATGCCGAAATCAGTTGTGAACTCGACCCGCGTGAACTGAGCCGGGAACATATCGAGGCCTTGGCCCAGTCCGGGTTTAATCGCGCCAGCATGGGCGTGCAGGACCTTGATGAGAAGGTGCAGAAGGCGGTCAATCGCGTACAGCCGGAAGAACTGATCCTTCAGGTTTACGGCTGGCTGCGCGAGGCGGGTTTCAACAGCATCAATATCGATCTCATGGTGGGGCTGCCGCATCAGACCGTGGAAAGCTTTTCCATTACCCTGGATAAAATGCTTGCCCTCGGGCCGGACCGTCTGGCGGTATTCAATTACGCCCATGTGCCGTGGATGAAAAAGCACCAGAAGCTGATCATCGAAAGCGACCTGCCCGATCTGCCCACCAAGCTGGCTTTGCAGAAGTTGATGATGGAACGGCTGGCCGACGCGGGATATGTCTATATCGGCATGGATCACTTTGCCAAGGCGGATGACGAGATCGTCATGGCGCAGCAGAGCAAGACCCTGTACCGCAACTTCCAGGGCTATACCACGAACAAGGATTGCGACATTTATGCCTTTGGCGTCTCCGCCATCAGCCAGACCGCGGAAGTATATGTGCAAAACGCCAAGAACCTGGCCGAATACCAGCGCCGCATCGCCTCGGGCGGGCTGGCGACGGAGCGCGGCCTGCGCATCTCCCGCGACGACATGATCCGCCGCGAGGCGATCAGCGGCATCATGTGCGACCTGGAGCTGGACAAGGCAAAGTTTGGCGGGCAATGGAATATCGAATTCGATACCTTCTTCGCCGATGCCCTCGACGACCTCAAGGATCTCGCCGCCGATGGCCTGGTCACACTGGAGCCGGGCATCATCCGGGTAACGGAAATTGGCCGCATCTTCCTGCGCAACATTGCCATGCCTTTCGACGCCTATCTGCGTCAGCAAACGACCGAAACAAAGCCGCGTTATTCCAAGACCTTATAAATTGGGACACCAGATGAAAATCGACACCAGAAATTTTGGCGAACTTGAAATCAATCCAGATGCAATCCTGACTTTTCCGCGTGGCCTGCCTGGGCTTGAGCGTTGCAGCCGTTTCCAGTTGTTGCGTGAGGACAAGGAGGGGCCGGTGGTGTATTACCTGCAATCCCTGGATGATCCGGCCATTGCATTCTCGATTGTCGACCCTGCCTTGTACGGCTTCAACTATGAGCTGACCTTGTCTGATGAAGAGGCTGACCTGTTGCAGTCTGGAAGCCCCGACAAACTGGTGGTGATGCTGATGGTTTACAAGCCTCACGGGACGGAAGGTGAAGCTGCGTTTCCTGGCGGTGTCAGCGCCAACATCAATGGGCCTCTGGTGCTGAATCTTGAAAAAAAACTGGGAATGCAAAAGGTGCTGATAGGACCGAAATATGATATTACCCTGCGGGATTCTGGCAGCGCTTGAATTCGGGCCGTAGCGGCGAGTCACCCAAAAGGCGCTGAGGCGCCTTTTTTATTGACGGATCAAGGCTTGCGCCAAGCTTCAGCATGAAATATGCTGGACCGATAAGAAATTTCATGGCAATGGTCCCGTGTTCAATTTATTAACTGTGTTCCGCAAAAAGCAGACTGGCGTTTTCAACAACCTGAAAGCTGCGGATCAGTGGTTGCAGACCTTGCACCATGAGGATGCATATGAAGCCCAGAAACAGATCAATGACGCGCTCTCTCGCTTTCTGAAAAGTCAGGAAGCGCCTTCCAAGGAACGCCTGAAGGTGCTGATGCATCTGGATGAAAGCAGCCAGGCATTCCAGCACAAGCTAGGCTCCGCATATTTCAATCACCAGGCTGACTTGAAACGCGCCGAAGACGCGCTGTGGAAAAGCATGACTACACTGTTTTCCCAGTTCGCACACGCCTACCAGCAGTTTATCCGTGAAATCGTGGCGCAACGCGGCAAAAGCGAATTCAGCCGCTATCTGCCCATCATTACAGCGCGAGCGCTGCGTTACTACGGTCAGAACATCAAATGGGGCTACTTTCACCAGGAATCGGTGCAGCCGGTCATGTGGAAGCGCCTGCACAAGTATTACCAGATGAGCGAGGAAAGCCGTTTCGCCAGCACTGAAGTTAGCCTCGACAGCAAGCAGTTGAGCAGTTGCAGCAACGAATACATGCGCATCCTCCTGCTCGACATGATCAAGCCCATCACCCTCAAGCCATCCCAGCTTGAAAGGGTGGATCGCTGGCTCGATCGCTGGGCGCCTTTGGTGGAGCTGGATCGGGACTGCGATCCGGACACGCACATGCATTGCGTCGATCTCTCGACCGGCGCCGGCGCCCGCAAGCTGCTGCAAGAAATGCATGGCCCCACCCTGCGCTGCTGGAGCATGGCAGACCTCTACCTGCAGATTCGCAAATCACGCGCCGGCCTGAGTGAAGGCGAGTGGAGCGAACATGTCGAGCTGGGAGAAGACTGCATCGTCCCGGAATGCATCGACCTGCTGGATTATGTCGCGCGCTACTGGATTCGCCCCGAAGCGGCGCGACGCCTGCATCGTGCGCCGGTTGAAGACAGAATGATGGAAATGGCGTGCGGCGTCGGAGCGATCTACAGTTGCCTGCGGCCCGACGAGCAGGGTTGCGACCAGAACATTCCTTTCGAACACTGGGCCGTGCAGGACGAGAGCGAAGGTGGCTATGGCCTGGTCGAAGCGCGCCATACCGAGCGCGCGCAGGAAGGAAAGCTGGTCCTGGTCAAACCTTCCGGCCACAATGGCAACTGGGAAATCGGCGTTGTACGGTGGAAGAAGGACAGCGATTCGGGCCTGCCGGCGCTGGGCGTCGAACGCCTAAGCGATGACCCCAAACAAGTCACCCTGACTTCTGTCGAGAACAGCGGTGGGCAGGCCATCAAATCCGTATTCCTACCCAAACTATACCAGCGCGACATCGACAGCAGCCTGATCCTCCAGACGCCCGACTACCGCGATGGCCGCTTGCTGGACATGCACTACCGCAACAACATCTTCCGCATTCGCCTGACCGAGGTCGTCGATAGCGGTGAAGAATGGGTGCGGACACACTTCACCGTGCTGGGTAATCGCCGGGAGCAGGCAAAGACGTAGTAAACGCCCCGAAGGTGCCATCCAGGCGCGCAGCGCAGCAATCTCGCCCCGCCACCCAGAATCAGGGTTTCACCTATCTCCCATATTGCCTTCTCGCTCTACAATGGCAACGGCATCCATTTTCAACGCCAAAAAAATTCTAATAGGCTCTCCTAGTGAGCTACTCGGCCTGGAAAATGAGTGCAAGGATTCGGTGAAATTGATAATGGATCGGCGGCCTTCTTGGTGTTTTTCGCCGATGTGCTGCAACGGAAACCATTTGTCACTGTTGCTGAGATTGAACAATCGGTTATCGAGGGAGTGCTCAGTCTTGATTTATGCTCATAGTGCCAATACCAACGGGGATTGGCATCCGCTGGCACAACATCTTTCTTCCGTGGCGAGATTGGCCGCTGAACTTGCCGGCCGGGCAGCATGGGCCGAGGAAGCACGGTTGGCCGGACTGCTGCATGATTTAGGCAAGTATGCCGACCGTTTTCAGGCGCGGCTACATGGCAAGGATTCCGGTCTGGATCACTGGTCGCAAGGTGCCTCTCTAGCGTTGACTGAGTTTCGCGCCATCGCGGCGGCGCTGGCGATTGAAGGCCACCACATCGGCTTGCAACGCGGCAATCCAATCGGATTAAAACGGTTGCGCCCAGACTGTCTTGCCGCTGCTCTTCCGCCGGGACGTTCCCTCTCCGATCCTGACCTGAAGCGCCTGCGCTCCCGTGCTACCGATGATGGATTGACGTTTGGGAAACTGAATAGCCTTGCAGTTTCTCCTAAATCGTTTGAACGCGCCGTTGCCGCCATGCTCGATGAGCGGCTGTTATTTTCGTGCCTGGTGGATGCCGATTTTCTCGATACCGAGGCGCACTTCGAGGGCGATGCGCTGGGCAAACGTCCCCGCCCCGAAGGGTTGAGACTGGATGCGGTTGCGGCACTTGCCGCACTCGATGAGCATATGGCGGGATTGCGCACCGCCACCGTGGCGCGGGCGGAGGTGCGGCAGGCACGGGAAACCCTGTGGGATGCGGCGATACGCGCCGGGCAGATGGAAACCGGGCAATTCACGCTGACTGCGCCGACCGGTTCCGGCAAGACTTTTGCGATGCTCAAATTCGCGCTGGAACACGCGGCTCGGCATGGCCTGAAGCGCATCATTCTGGCGGTGCCATTCCTGACCGTTATCGAACAGACCGCAAATATTTACCGGGAGGTCTTCAAGGCGTTCCCCAGTAATTTCGTGCTGGAACACCATAGCCTGGCCGGCCTGGGAGCCGAGGCGGAACAACGGGATGCAGAAGGCACGGGTGAGCGCCAGCGGCGATTGCTGGCTGAAAACTGGGATGCCCCAATTGTGCTGACCACTAATGTCCAGTTGCTGGAGTCGCTGTTTTCCAACCGCCCATCCGCCTGCCGAAAACTGCATAACCTGATGGAGTCGGTGATCCTGTTCGACGAGGCGCAAAGCATGCCGAGCAATCTAGCGGTGCCTACCCTGGCGGCACTGTCGCATCTTTGCGCCGCCTACCGTTCCAGCGTGGTATTTGCCACCGCCACCCAGCCCGCTTTCGACACCCTGCACGAGGCGGTGGCAAAGCACGCCGTTCAAGGCTGGCAGCCGCGCGAAGCTGTGCCCGAACACCCGGCCTTGTTCGCGGCACTGGAGCGGGTCGCCGTGAATTGGCCGCAAACGGATGAAAAATACACCTGGGCGCAGCTTGCCGCCGAATTGCGGGGCGCGGATCAAGTGCTGGTGGTCGTCAATCTCAAGCGCCATGCTTTTGTGTTGCTGGATGAACTGGCCGGAATGGAAGGCGTATTCCACCTTTCCACCAACCTGTGCGCCGAACACCGGCGGGAGGTATTGAGCCAAGTGCGGGAACACCTCAAGCTGGGGAAAACCTGCCGCCTGATTTCCACCCAGTGCGTCGAAGCGGGCGTCGACCTCGACTTCCCCCTGGTCTATCGCGCCCTCGCACCGCTGGAGGCCATCGCCCAGGCGGCGGGGCGCTGCAACCGGGAAGGGCGCATGGATGGCAAGGGCAGGGTGGTGGTGTTCGAGCCGGATGAGGAGGGAAGCTGGCGGCGCCATTACCCGACCCATGCCTATTACCAGGCCGCCGAGGTAACGCGCACGCTATTGAAACTGCACGGCGTACTCGATATCAACGATCCCGGCCTGTTCCGCGACTATTACCGGCAGCTTTATGACCTGAGCAACCCGGCCAGCCTGAACCCGGTATTGAACGATGCGATTACGGCGCTGGATTTCCCGGAAATCGCCAAGTGCTACCGCCTCATCGACCAGAGCTCCATCCAGGTGCTGGTTCCGTGGGCAGGCCACCGGGAAGAATTCGATACCTTGCGCGCTGAAGCCGAACGGGAGGGCATCTCCGCCGGATGGATGCGCCGCGCGCAAGGGCTGGCCGTCAGTGTCTACCGCACCAGCGAGGGAACGCCCGCCTGGGCAATTCCGGCGAAGCTCCGGCGTGGCTCCGGCACATCCGACGAGTGGTTTATCCTCGAAGGGGATTATTATGACGACACCCTTGGGTTGAATCCGCCCAAGGGCCCACAGGTTTTCATCGCATAGGGAGGGCGCATGGCCAACGGCATACACACTTTGGAAGTCTGGGGCGACCTTGCCTGCTTTACACGCCCGGAAATGAAGGTCGAACGTTTCTCCTACCCGGTTATAACCCCGTCGGCGGCACGCGGCATTTTCGATGCGATCTACTGGGATGGTATACGCGAAAAGCAGGGCAGGGAAAGCGTCATGCGACCTTACTTTCACTGGCAAGTGATGCGCATCGAAGTGCTGGAAATGCCCCGCTATATTGCCCTGCGGCGCAACGAGGTCAAGGATAAAGTGCCTGCGGAACGCACTCTAAAGGCTTGGATGGAAGGGCGCGAGCAGCCCCAGCCAATCTGGGCGGATGGCGGTAAAGACGAACTTGGCACCGACCAGAAAGGTCGCACCCAGCGCCAGACGATGGCGCTCAAGAATGTGCGCTACCGCCTCACCGCGCAAATCGTTCCCAAGCCCGGCTTCGCCCATGACTATGGCAAATTCAACAGCCAGTTCGAGCGCCGCGCCAAACAGGGCAAATGCTTCCAGCAACCTTATTTCGGCTGTCGCGAGTTTCCCGCATTTTTTGAATATGTCGAATCGCCGGGCGCAAATATTCAGCCACCCGCTGCTTTGGATCAGCATCTGGGCTTCATGCTCTACGACGTGTTCGATCTGAGCAAGGATGCGGTCAAGGGTAATGAAACCCCCTTTATCACGCTGTTCGACGCTCATATTCGTAACGGCGTACTGGAAGTGCCGCCGTTCGACAGTGCTGCGGTGAAAAAGCCGGGGAGGCCATAGTCATGTTGCAAGCACTGATGGATTACGGAAATGGACTCGACTCCGAACCCGGCTTCAAAACCCGCGAGGCGCGCTGGTGCGTTGAACTGGCTTCCGATGGACGCTTTCTCAATGTGTTGCCGCTGGGCGATGGCAAACGCGGGGCGATGCAAGCCCGTTGCCCGGACATGCACGGCATGAATGCAGGCGGCAAGTCCCATTTTCTGGTGGAAACGGTGCAAACGGTGGCTCTGCTGTTCAAAGCCAACGAAAAGGCCAAGAAAATAGCCGGTGCCGAGGAGAAGCACCGATTTTTCGTGGACATGCTGCGCAAGGCTTCGGGCGCGATTCCCGAACTCATTCCTCTTGCGACTATGCTAGAAGACGATGCTAGGCTTGCGGCACTTCGCGACGTGCTGACCCAACACAAAGCCAAGCCCGCTGACTGGCTGGGTTGGCGGGTGGGGGGTATTGATCCGCGTGAGGATAAAACCGTTCAGGCATGGTGGCGCGAATGGCGCAATACGGACATGGGTGGCGATTCGCCTGGATCCGCAACTCCTTCCGGCAACATCAGCGATGGCTCGATACCCGTAAAGGGCATCACCGCCGCGAGCGGCAGCAAAGCTGCTCGCGGCGCGATGGTCTGCTTGCTGACAGGCGAGGCCACTCAGCCCTTGCCCACTCACCCGAAGATCACCGGGCTATCTGGTGTCGGCGGCTTGGGTACGGGCGACGTGATGGTCGGTTTCGACAAGGCGGCTTTCGGCTCCTTCGGTTTGGATCAATCGGCCAATGCCGCCATGAGCGCCGAGGCTGCCCAGAAATACGTGGATGGCCTCAACGATTTGATACGCAACCATTCCCGCAAGCTCGCCAACGCGCTGGTGGTTCACTGGTTCAAGGAACAGATTGCCCAGGACGACGACCCGCTGGAATGGCTGAACGGCTTTGAATCGCCGGAACAGACCGAAGCGGCGGCACAGGCGGCGGCGCGACGCTTGCTTGATTCCATCCGTAGCGGCGAGCGGAGCGATTTGGGCGACAACTGCTACCACGCGCTGACACTCTCCGGCGCATCCGGGCGGGTAATGGTGCGCGACTGGATGGAAGGGCGTTTCGAGGATTTGGTGCGTAACGTTGAGGCTTGGTTTGCCGACCTCGCCATCGTTGCCCGCGACGGCAAAGGGCAAGCCAGTGACCCCAAATTCATGGCGGTATGCGGCGCGCTGGTGCGCGAACTCAAGGACTTGCCCGCACCTACCGCCGCCACGCTATGGAAAGCGGCGGTGCAGCGCCTGCCTATCCCGCAACCGTTGATGGCACAGGCTTTAGCCAAATTTCGCGTAGAGAGATTTACCCCAGACGAACATGGTCGTGAAGTTTTTAACCACGCCCGCATGGGGCTGATCAAAGCCTATTTCGTTCGACTCAACCCAGGAGGTGACCAAACCATGACTGCCTATCTCAACCCCGAACACCCCGCGCCTGCTTACCATTGCGGGCGGCTGCTCGCCATCCTTTCCAATCTGCAACGCGCCGCATTGGGCGATGTGGGCGCGGGCGTGGTGCAGCGCTACTACGCTGCCGCCAGCCAGACACCGGGGCTGATTATCGGGCGTTTGGCGAGCAACGCCCGCAACCATCTTGGCAAGCTCGAAGGCGGGTTGGCCTACTGGTACGAGAACCAGATCGCCGATGTGATGGGACGCCTGGGTGACGGCGCACCGCGCATTCTCGACCTCAACGGTCAAGGACTATTCGCCCTCGGCTATTACCAGCAACTCGCCGCACTGCGTGTCGGCAAGAAAACCAACGAAACCGTACAGGGAGAAAACCAATGAGCACCATTCAAAACCGCTACGAATTCCTCTATCTTTTCGATTGCGAAAACGGCAACCCCAACGGCGACCCGGATGCCGGTAACTCGCCCCGCATCGACCCGGAAGACATGCACGGACTGGTTTCCGACGTGGCCATCAAGCGCCGGGTGCGCAATTACATTCAGGTAGCCTTCGGCAATGAAGCGCCCAATGCCATCTTTATCGAGCACGCCACCAATCTGAACAAGCCGATTACCGCAGCGCATGAAGCTACCGGCGGCGCTCCCGCCGGGGGAGGAAATCGGGCGCAAGTCGGAAATGCTCGTGCCTGGATGTGCCAACAATTCTTCGATGTGCGCACCTTCGGCGCGGTCATGTCCACCGGAGCCAATGCAGGCCAAGTGCGTGGCCCGGTGCAGGTGGCTTTCTCGCGTTCGGTAGACCCCATCCTGCCTATGGATGCGTCGATTACCCGTATGGCCGTAGCCGAAAAAGTTTCCGGCGCCAAGACCGCGGCGGACTACGAGAAATGGGAAGGCGAACAGGAAGAAGATAAGCTGCGCACGATGGGCCGCAAATCGCTGATCCCCTACGGCCTCTACGTCGCCAAAGGCTTCGTTTCAGCCAATCTCGCGGCAGGCACGGGTTTTTCCGACGACGACCTCGCCCACCTGTGGGATGCGCTGAAAGGCATGTGGGATCACGACCGCTCGGCCAGCAAGGGGGTGATGTCCTGCCGGGGGCTGTACGTGTTCAAGCATGTCGGCACCGACAGCGATCAAACCCAGCGCGTGCGTCAAGCCATGCTCGGCTGCGCGCCAGCCCAGCGGCTGCTGGATTTTTCCACCCCTGAACGCAAAGCCGGAAACTCCATTATCGAAATTGGTCATCGCGAGGGGCTGAACGGTTCGCCGCGCGCATTCCCGGATTACGATGTGGCCGTTCATGCCTCCCGCCTGCCGAAGGGGGTGGAACTTTGGGCGTGGGACGATGACAATGGCTGCTTGGTGGAAACGGAGAGTGCGAAGTGACCGAAACTCAATTCAGTAATGAAGAAACCCTGCTACAACAAATGGTGGAAACCATCGTCCGAGAAGTCTCCCCGGAGACCATCATCCTCTTCGGCTCCCGGGCGCGTGGCGATGCGCGGCTTGATTCCGACGTTGACCTGCTGGTGGTGGAGAGCGAGCCGTTCTCGCCCCAGCGCAGCCGCCGCAAGGAAGCGGCACGTTTATACATGGCGTTAAGGGGGCTGGCGGTTTCCAAGGATATTCTCCTGTACAGCCGGGATGAATTCGATCACTGGAAAAATTCGCCAAATCATGTAGCCGGAAGGGCTTACAGCGAGGGGAGGGTGCTGCATGGCCGACCTTGAACACGCCCGCTCGATGTTGCGGATGGCGCTTAAGGATTTCAATGCGCTTGTCGGGATGCAAGACAATCCATTGTTTGCCGATGAGATTTTCGGTTTTCATATCCAGCAGGCGGTTGAAAAAGCCCTGAAAGCCTGGCTCTGCGCCCGCGACACCGTCTACCCGATGACACATGAACTATCTCGGTTGCTGGCTTTGTTGGAGAACCAGGGTGCGGAGTTGGAAAAGTTTTGGCCGCTGGTTCAGTACACCCTATTCGCGGTTCAGGCGCGCTACGAAGAAGGGATTGCCGAGCTGGATGAGCCTATCGACCGAGCCGCCGAGATCGAGAACGTGCGTGTATTACTGGCTCATGTCGAACAGATGATCACTGCATAGGAAAATGCCGTGGTCGACATCGAATCCATTGCCATTTCGGCCCTCAACCAGTACGCCTATTGCCCCAGGCGCTGCGGATTGATTTTTTTGGAGGGCGATTTCGAAGATAACATCCACACTTCTCGTGGCACGGCGGAGCATGAGCGAGTGGATGCCGTGCGCCATGAAATGGCGGAAGGGCGGCGCATGGAGACCGCCTTGCCGCTGTGGTGCGAGCGGATTGGGTTGGTGGGTAAGGCGGATGTGGTGGAATTCCTGGTGGATGGCACGCCCTACCCAGTGGAATACAAGCACGGTGCGCGCAAGAAATGGCTCAACGATGACTTGCAACTCGCCGCCCAAGCCCTGTGTCTTGAGGAAATGACAGGAAAACCCGTGCCCAAAGGGGCGATCTACCACCACGCCTCTCGCCGCCGCCGCGAAGTGAATATCACCGAAACCCTGCGCCACCAGGTGGAAGAAACCGCCGCGGCGGTGCGCGCGCTGCTGGAATCCAGCGTTCTGCCCGCCCCGCTGAACGACGCCCGCTGCCGCGAATGCTCCCTCAAGGAAATCTGCCAGCCGGAAGCCATGGCGGCCAAGGCAAAAGTTCATGCCATGCGTGCAACCCTGTTTGAACCGGATACCCGATAATGCTGGGCACGGGGGACGAATGCGCCAAATACTGAACACGCTCTACGTGATGACGCCCAATGCCTACCTGCATCTGGACAACGACACCCTGCGCATAGACGTGGAGCATGAGAAGAAAATGCAGGTGCCCTTGCATCACATCGGATCGGTGGTGACCTTCGGCGACGTGATGATTTCCCCGTCCGCTATGCACCGCTGCGCCGACGCCGGCATCGCGCTGGTGCTGCTGGACCGCAACGGGCGCTTCAAGGCGCGGCTGGAGGGCGCGGTGAGCGGCAACATCCTGTTGCGCCAGGCGCAGCACCGCGTTGCGGGGGATGGCGCGTTTGCCCTGAATGTCGCGCAGGCTGTCATTGCCGGAAAATTGCGCAATGCCCGCCAGGTGTTGCAGCGCGGCGCGCGGGAGGCAGACGATGCCGATGATGGAAAATGCCTGAATGAAGCCACCGAAACCCTTGCGCATTCCATCCGCAAGCTGCCTCATGCATCGGATCTGGACAAGCTTCGCGGCATCGAGGGCGATGCCGCGAAGGTCTATTTTTCCGCGTTGCCCAGACTGGTGCGCAAGAGCGCGCGCGAGTCCTTCACCATGGATGGCCGAAGCCGCCGCCCGCCGCGCGACCGCTTCAATGCCTTGATCTCGTTCCTCTACTCGATGGTCATGAACGACTGCCGCTCGGCCCTGGAGAGCGTCGGCCTGGACCCGCAACTGGGCTTTCTCCATGCCGTGCGACCCGGCCGGGCAGCCCTGGCGCTGGATTTGATGGAAGAATTCCGCGCCATCCTGGCCGATCGCCTGGCCCTGACGCTGATCAATCGTGGACAAATTGGCGCGGCGGATTTTCTGGAGCGGGAAGGCGGCGCCGTCACTCTGGATGGTGATGCGCGCAAGACGGTCGTCGTCGCCTACCAGGAACGCAAGCAGGAGGAAATCACCCATCCCCTGCTGGAAACCAAGGTCCCCATCGGCCTGCTTCCCCAGCTCCAGGCCCGCTTCATGGCGCGCGCCATTCGTGGCGAGATGGAAGCTTACCTGCCTTTCCTGACGAAATAGGCATGCTGATCATCGTCACCTACGACGTCTCCACCGAAACCGCCGCCGGGCGCAAGCGCCTGCGCCGTGTGGCGAAGCTCTGCGAACGGACCGGCCAGCGGGTGCAAAAATCCGTGTTCGAATGCAAGGTCAACCAGATGCAGTATGAGGAGCTGGAGCGCCAATTGCTGGTCGAGATTGACGAGAAGGAAGACAATCTCCGCCTCTACCGGCTTATCGAACCCGTGGAGCTTTATGTCAAAGAATATGGCAATTTCCATGCGGTTGACTTTGATGGCCCGTTGATTGTTTGAATATGCGCGAACCCCAAGCAAATGGAAAAACCCGGCAGGTTCGCGCATCGCGTAACCTCTTGTGGAAAAAAACTATTCTCTGTAACCTGACATTCATCCCGAATGCTGATTCGGCCATCGAGTCAGGGTTCGCGGCCTTTTTCCGGATTTTTCTCCGGAGTCAAATAGTTACAGATGTACTGTAGCGCCCGCCCTCAGGGGCGGGCGAGGATTGAAACATTTACTTGCAAATTCAGCTTTCTTTCAAATTCGAGTAGCGCCCGCCCTCAGGGGCGGGCGAGGATTGAAACTGAGCAGCTATGGCCGAAGGTGCAGGAGGTCGCGGGGTAGCGCCCGCCCTCAGGGGCGGGCGAGGATTGAAACCAGCCATCAGGCCGCCCAGGCTAAATCAGATCTTGGTAGCGCCCGCCCTCAGGGGCGGGCGAGGATTGAAACCGGCGATCTGCGCTTCTGGAACCTGCATTGACTTGTAGCGCCCGCCCTCAGGGGCGGGCGAGGATTGAAACTGATGATGATCGAGTGGTAAAAAATGAAAGCAGATGTAGCGCCCGCCCTCAGGGGCGGGCGAGGATTGAAACTCGTTCTCGTTTTGTTTTACCACGATTTCCTTGCGTAGCGCCCGCCCTCAGGGGCGGGCGAGGATTGAAACTCCAGCTTGATGATGTACACGAGCAACGGGATAAAGGTAGCGCCCGCCCTCAGGGGCGGGCGAGGATTGAAACAAGATTAGTTGATGATAAGTGAATCAAGCAGCACGTAGCGCCCGCCCTCAGGGGCGGGCGAGGATTGAAACAAACAATAACGAAGGAGCAACGACATGGACTTCTTGTAGCGCCCGCCCTCAGGGGCGGGCGAGGATTGAAACGAGTGGTTGATGGGATGGCCGCAAGGATGGACAGTAGCGCCCGCCCTCAGGGGCGGGCGAGGATTGAAACATCGGAGGTATTGCGGCACTTATAGCGGCGCCTGGTAGCGCCCGCCCTCAGGGGCGGGCGAGGATTGAAACACCGAGAGCCCGTAGCCATCTGATGTGACATCCACGTAGCGCCCGCCCTCAGGGGCGGGCGAGGATTGAAACATCGCCCTGCCCTCGCCTTTGCTGATTCGCGCAGGTAGCGCCCGCCCTCAGGGGCGGGCGAGGATTGAAACAACTACAAACAAGGAGAACGGAATGGAACAGAACGTAGCGCCCGCCCTCAGGGGCGGGCGAGGATTGAAACGAGCAAAAAGCCAGCGGCGGACTGGTGGGGTCCGGTAGCGCCCGCCCTCAGGGGCGGGCGAGGATTGAAACATTTCCGCGCCCGCTTTACTGGCACGGAAATGGCCGTAGCGCCCGCCCTCAGGGGCGGGCGAGGATTGAAACAAAGAATCGCTGGACCTGATGAAAAAGGCCTATGAAGGTAGCGCCCGCCCTCAGGGGCGGGCGAGGATTGAAACTCGGAACGGCTGGCGGAATAATTGGCGGCATGTTGTAGCGCCCGCCCTCAGGGGCGGGCGAGGATTGAAACTTTGGTGCGGATGGCCGAACGCATGCGGTCGAGCGTAGCGCCCGCCCTCAGGGGCGGGCGAGGATTGAAACGTATCAGCCAGCCGACGAAGCGCCGTTGGCAACCGTAGCGCCCGCCCTCAGGGGCGGGCGAGGATTGAAACCCATGGATGGAGCCATTAGTGCTGAAACGCTCTCGTAGCGCCCGCCCTCAGGGGCGGGCGAGGATTGAAAC
>JAUSBJ010000038.1 GCA_030652035.1 Sulfurimicrobium sp. | reverse complement strand
AACATGCGGGCAATATGCACCATTGACCAATCGGTCTTCCGCAGCGCCGCATTCCACTTTGCCACAACGCAGCCACCGTGTGTTTCTTCGGGGCGATTTGCGGCCGAGGCCCGATTGCTACGCTAACATTCCAACATTTTGTGTGAATGTTAGAACTGACTCCCGCTGTGCTGACTGTGGCGCTCGCCACCTCCAACTCCTTCTTCCTCCCCACCCACCAGGTCAACGCCCTGATCATGGGCCCGGCGGGCTACAGGGTGGCCGATTTCACTGGGTCTTGGTTTGTGCGGTCAAGGGAGTAGCTGAACTTCAAGCTCCAGGCGGATTGCCCCGCCACGCAGTACGCGGCAGCACACTCCGCCGCGCCAGTCCTGAGCCAGCGCATCAAAGAGGCCGGGATGCACCGCTGTCATGCGCGAGCAGGGGTCGGTTTCGCCGGTGATTTCCAGCACGGCATCGCCGATCACGATGCGGGAGCCGGCCGATTGATAAAGCGGCAAGTCTGCCACCAGAAGGTTGGCGCGGCGTTCCGTCCAGGGCAGAAGCATGCCGATTTCATTGCAGGCGGCGTGCCAGGATGCCAGGGTCATCAGCGTCACCTGTCGCGGGCCGGGCTTGCCACGGCTGTCGCCGACAAGGCCCTCGTGCACGCTTAATGCCCCGCTGTCGAGCAATAGCATGGGCCGCAAGCGTTGTGGCTTGACGGCGATGCCAAGCAAGCCTGTTTTCATTCCCGGTCGCTCTCGTCTGGCTTGCACGCGCACGGAATGATTGTTTCGGAAGCTGGGTTGTTCATGTGAGGATGATAGCAATGATGGAGAGCAATAAGGCTAAACCGGGTATCGGCAGGGGTTTCGTGATCCGTGCATTTTATCTTTTTTGTCAGGTCATTGGATTGGCTGGGCGACAAGACATTCAACACCAAAATACATTCGGAGCCAAAGCCTTGTGATGGAGAGCACCCGGCTACCAGTGCATCTTTCCTGCTAGAATTTCCATCCACGCCGCAAAGAGGAAACAGCATGCCGCGCAATCTTTTCAACCGCACCCCGATGCTCGCCGGCAGCGATGACCAGGCGCTGCGCGAGGAGGTACGCAGCTATTTCCACGCCACCTGCGACCGTTATGAGCGGCTTTTCGAAACCCTGGCCTGCGACGATGCCTATTACCGGAAACCCATCGCGCTGCGCCATCCGCTGATTTTCTACTACGGCCACACGGCCACTTTCTTCGTCAACAAGCTGGTGCTGGCCGGATTGCTGGAGCAGCGCATCGACCCGGAATTCGAATCCATATTCGCCGTGGGCGTGGACGAGATGAGCTGGGACGACCTCGATGACGCCCACTACGACTGGCCGCGCGTCGACGCGGTGCGGGCCTACCGGGCAAGGATGCGGGAACGGGTGGACGAAGTGGTCCGCAGCGCGCCGCTGGAGCTCCCGGTGAGCTGGGACAGTCCCTGGTGGGCGATCATGATGGGCATCGAACACGAACGCATCCACCTCGAAACCTCCTCGGTGCTGATCCGCCAGCACGCGCTGGCTTTCGTCAGGCCGCATCCCGCCTTCGTCCCATGCACGATCAGCGGAGTGGCGCCGGACAACGCGCTGGTCGATATCCCGGCGGGCGCGGTGCGTCTTGGCAAGGACAAGGCTGACCCGTATTACGGCTGGGACAACGAATATGGCCTGCACGCAGCGGACATTCCGGCCTTCCAAGCCGCGCGCCATCTGGTCAGCAACGCCGAATTTTACGCCTTCGTCGCGGACGGCGGCTATGCGGATGACTGCTGGTGGCTGGAGGAAGGCCGCGCATGGAAAGGCTTCGCCCAGGCCACCCATCCCACCTTCTGGATCAGGGAAGGCGAAAACTGGCAGCTCAGGCTGATGACCGAGGTCGTGGCCATGCCCTGGGACTGGCCGGTTGAAGCCAATTACCACGAGGCCAAGGCGTTCTGCAACTGGAAGGCTGAGCAGACCGGGCAGCCGGTGCGTCTGCCCACCGAAGACGAATGGCACCGCCTGTACGAACACTCGGGCCTGGCCGAGATTGCACCGGATCAGGTCGCGCCTGCCAATATCCACCTTGACCGATATGCCTCCTCCTGCCCGGTGACCGAATTCCGCCACGGCGAGCTGTACGACGTGGTCGGCAACGTCTGGCAGTGGACCGAAACGCCGATCTACCCCTTCGAGGGATTCAAAGTTCACCCGCTCTACGACGACTTCACCACCCCGACCTTCGACGGGCGCCACAACCTGTTCAAGGGCGGCTCATGGATTTCCTGCGGCAACGAGGCCCGTTCCGGCGCGCGTTATGCTTTCCGGCGCCACTTCTTCCAGCATGCCGGTTTCCGTTACGTGGTGGCCGACGCCGCTGCCGTCGAGACTGCATCGCACTACGAAACCGACAAGCTGCTGTCCGAATACGCCGAGTTCCATTACGGCGACACCTATTTTGGCGTGCCCAGCTTCCCGCGTGCCCTGGCGCAGTTGGCCATCCGCGCCATGGGCGACAAGCCCGCGCAGAAGGCGCTCGACCTGGGCTGCGCCGCAGGGCGTGCCAGCTTCGAACTGGCGCGGCATTTCGAGCACGTCACCGGGATCGACTTTTCCGCCCGCTTCATCGGGCTGGGGGTGCAATTGGCCGAAACCGGCGTGCTGCGCTATACCCTCGCCGATGAAGGCGAGCTGGTGCAGTACCAGGAGCGCAAGCTGGCTGACCTGGGCCTGGATGGTCTGGCCGGCAAGGTCGAGTTCCTTCAGGGCGACGCCTGCAACCTGAAGCCCCTGTTCTCCGGCTACGACCTGATCCTCGCCGCCAACCTGATCGACCGCCTCTACAGCCCGGCCAAGTTTCTTTCCACGGTGCACGAACGTCTCAACCCGGGCGGTATTCTCCTCATCGCTTCGCCCTACACCTGGCTGCCCGAGCACACCCGGCGCGAGGAGTGGGTTGGCGGCTTCAAGAAGGACGGCGAAAGCTTCACCACCCTGGACGGGTTGAAGGAAATGCTCGGAGCGCATTTCCGCCTGATCGAAGGCCCGCTTGAAGTGCCCTTCGTCATCCGCGAAACACGGCGCAAGTTCCAGCATACCCTGTCGGAAGTGACGATCTGGGAGCGCAAGGTTTGAGCTTCGATTTCGACCGCAAGATCGACCGCAACGGTACCGCCAGCGTCAAGCATGACGGCCGCGAGAACTATTTCGGCACCGCAGACGTGCTGCCGATGTGGGTGGCGGACATGGACTTCGCGGCGCCGGAAGTCGTCAGCCGCGCCCTTGCGGCGCGCGCCGCGCACCCGGTCTACGGCTATACTTTCTACCCCGACAGTCTGTACCAGGCCCTGATCGATTGGCTGAAAAAGCGCCACGGCTGGCAGGTCGAACGCGACTGGATCATCATGGTGCCGGGCGTGGTGCCATCGCTGCACGCTGCCGCGATGGCCTTCGCCGCCCCCGGCGAGGCGGTGGTGGTGCAGCCGCCGGTGTATTTCCCCTTCTTCAGCGCCGTCACCGACACCGGGCGCAAGCTGGTGCTCAACCCCCTGCGGCTGGAAAATGGCCGCTACTTCATCGACTTCGAGCACCTCGAACGCTGCGCAGCAGAAGGCGCGCGCC
Source organism: Sulfurimicrobium sp. (assembly GCA_030652035.1). Classification (GTDB taxonomy): domain Bacteria; phylum Pseudomonadota; class Gammaproteobacteria; order Burkholderiales; family Sulfuricellaceae; genus Sulfurimicrobium. The sequence continues at coordinate 3,347 of JAUSBJ010000038.1, read as the reverse complement.
TGCTCCTGCTGTGCACACCGCACAACCCGGTAGGGCGGGTGTGGCGTCCCGAGGAGTTGCGCGAAATCCTGCGCGTTGCCCGGCGGCATGGCATGACGGTGCTGTCGGACGAAATCCACGCCGACCTGGTCTACCCCGGCCAGCGCCACACCGCCCTCGCCACCCTGGCGGAAGACGGCGACAGGCTGGTCACCGCCATCGCCCCGAGCAAGACCTTCAACATCCCCGGCCTGGGCCTGTCCTGCCTGATCGCCCCCGACCCCGCCCAGCGTGGCGCGCTGAGGAAAGTCTTCGCCACCCTCGCCATCGGCCATTCCAATCCCTTCAGCATCGCCGCCTTCGAAGCCGCCTACCGCGAGGGAGAAGCCTGGCTGGACGCGCTGCTGCTTTACCTGCGCGACAACCGCGATTTTGTCGCCGCCTACTTGGCAGAGCATTTGCCCGCCATCGAACTGATCCAGCCGGAGGGGACTTACCTGCTTTGGCTGGACTGCAGGGGGCTAGGCATGAACGACGCTGAGCTGAAGGAATTCTTTGTAAACAAGGCGCGCGTGGGAATGAACCCCGGCACGGTGTTCGGGGCCGGGGGCAGCGGGTTCATGCGGCTCAATATCGGGGCGCCTAGACAGGTGCTGGCGGAAGCGCTGGCGCGAATCCGGCAAGCGATTGCCGGGCGATGGGGAGGCGTTCATGGTCAATAGCTATTCCCTATCTATAAAATAGCAACATTCAATTGGATCTATCGAACCATTAACTTTAATATTCGTTCCGTAGCATCAATTTCCCAACCACCAAGGAGTGACATAAATGAATGCAACCCTGATCAACACCGAAGTCCTGCCCTTCAATGCGACCGCTTTCCACAACGGCAAGTTCGTCGAAGTCAGCAACGAAACCCTGAAGGGCAAGTGGAGCGTGGTGTTTTTCTACCCAGCCGATTTCACTTTCGTGTGTCCTACCGAACTGGGCGACCTGGCTGACAACTACGCCGAGTTTCAGAAGATGGGCGTCGAGATCTACGCTGTATCGACCGACACCCACTTCACCCACAAGGCCTGGCACGATACGTCCGACACTATCGGCAAGATCCAGTACCCGATGATCGGCGACCCGACCGGCAAGATCAGCCGCAACTTCGGCGTGATGATCGAGGAAGCTGGTCTGGCTGAGCGCGGCACCTTCGTGATGGACCCATCAGGCAAGATCCAGATCCTCGAGATCAATGCCGGTGGCGTTGGCCGCGATGCTTCCGAGCTGATCCGCAAGATCAAGGCTGCTCAGTACGTCGCTGCTCACCCAGGTGAAGTATGCCCAGCCAAGTGGAAGGAAGGCAATGCAACGCTGGCTCCTTCGCTCGACCTGGTCGGCAAGATCTAAAGCTTTGCCCCGCTCCCGGAGGCGATTCCGGGGGCGGGATTGCAGCGCAAAAGCGCTGGCTCGTACAGCGCTTTTTCAGTGCAATCCCATTGAGGAGAAATACCATGCTCGACAATGCAGTCCAGACACAGCTCAAGGCTTACCTCGAAAAACTTCAGAAGCCGATCGAACTCGTCGCGTCCCTCGACGGCAGCGAGAAATCTGCCGAAATGCGCGCCTTGCTGCAAGATATCGGCACACTGTCCTCGTTGGTCACGGTGCGCGACGACGGTAACGATGTGCGCAAGCCTTCCTTCTCGGTTGGCCTGCCCGGTGAGACGCCGCGCATCCGCTTTGCCGGCATCCCGATGGGGCACGAGTTCACCTCGCTGATACTGGCATTGTTGCAGACCGGCGGCCATCCGCCCAAAGTCGATGCCGCGCTGATTGAGCAGATCAAGGCCATTCCCGGTACTTTCCGCTTCGAGACCTTCATTTCGCTCTCCTGCCACAATTGCCCGGACGTGGTTCAGGCGCTGAATCTGATGGCGGTGCTCAATCCTGGCGTCGAGAGCGTGATGATCGACGGCGCGCTGTTCCAGGACGAGGTCAACACGCGTCAGATCATGGCGGTGCCGATGGTGTTCCTCAATGGCGAAATATTCGGCCAGGGGCGCATGACCATCGAAGAAGTGGTCGCCAAGCTCGATACCGGCATGGCGGCGCGCGATGCAGAGAAACTCGGCGCCAAGGAAACTTTCGATGTGCTGGTGGTCGGCGGTGGGCCGGCCGGTTCGGCAGCGGCGATCTACGCGGCGCGCAAAGGTATCCGCACCGGCGTGGTGGCCGAGCGCTTCGGCGGCCAGGTCATGGATACGATGGCCATCGAAAACTTCATCTCGGTGCAGCACACCGAAGGCCCGAAGCTCGCGGCGGCGCTGGAGCAGCACGTGAAGGAATATGAAGTCGATATCATGAACCTGCAACGCGCCGAAGCCTTGCTGCCGGCAGGTGACGACGGCCTGAACCAGATCCGTCTCGCCAACGGCGCAATCCTCAAGGCCAGAAGCATCATCATCGCCACCGGAGCGAGATGGCGCGAGATGAACGTGCCGGGCGAACAGGAATACCGCGGCAAGGGCGTGGCCTACTGCCCGCACTGCGACGGCCCGCTGTTCAAGGGCAAGCGCGTCGCGGTGATCGGTGGCGGCAACTCCGGCGTCGAGGCGGCCATTGACCTCGCAGGTATCGTGGCGCATGTCACGCTGCTCGAGTTCGGCGCCCAGTTGCGCGCGGATGCCGTATTGCAGAACAAGCTGCGCAGCCTGCCCAATGTCAACATCATCATGAATGCGCAGACCACCGAAGTGACGGGCGACGGCAGCAAGGTCAACGGCTTGATCTACAAGGATCGCGTCGGCGAGGAAATGCAGCGCGTCGAACTGGAAGGCATTTTCGTGCAGATCGGCTTGCTGCCGAATACCGACTGGCTCAAGGGTACGGTGGCGCTTTCCAAGTATGGCGAAATCGAAGTGGATGCCCGTTGCCAGACCTCGGTGCCCGGCGTGTTCGCCGCTGGCGATGCCACCACGGTGCCGTACAAGCAGATCATCATCGCCATGGGCGAGGGTGCGAAAGCCAGCCTTTCCGCTTTCGACCACCTGATCCGCACGTCTGCACCGAAGTAGTGAGTGACGTGCAATAGCGCGTCGAGTTGTTAACGTGAGGCTTGTGACTGCGCCTTTTAACCCCTCCCATCCTCCCCTTGTGCGAGCATCCGCTGCGCGGATTGCCTGCTTGACCCGCTTCAGGGGAGGGGCGGTGCTTCCCCCCTGACACGGGGGTATTGCGGGGGGTTAGCAGCCCAGTCAGTTTCATCATTAGGGGTGGCCCATCTGCCATGCCCGTTAGTTTATTTACAGGAGGGTACGATCATGAGCACCAAGAAAACCAAGACCCCGGCTATCGATATTGGCATCACGGCCGACGAG
>JAUSBJ010000036.1 GCA_030652035.1 Sulfurimicrobium sp. | reverse complement strand
CTTTCCATGTACCAAACGTAGCGCCCGCCCTCAGGGGCGGGCGAGGATTGAAACGAAACATACAAGGACGCATTAACCGTCCATGTGGTAGCGCCCGCCCTCAGGGGCGGGCGAGGATTGAAACACATCGAGGACGGTGCTGACGCGGCCATCCACCCGGTAGCGCCCCCCCACAGGGGCGGGCGCGGTTTTAAACACGGTTTGCGAGTCACGATGTTTACCACCCCGCCAAGGTAGCGCCCGCCCTCAGGGGCGGGCGAGGATTGAAACATTTTGCAAACCATGCCCATAACCAGATTCGTACCGTAGCGCCCGCCCTCAGGGGCGGGCGAGGATTGAAACAAAATACGGGCGCGGCGGAGTGGACGGGAGCAGCGTAGCGCCCGCCCTCAGGGGCGGGCGAGGATTGAAACATTTCGTCCAGCCAGGCACGTACCGATTGCAGCCTGGTAGCGCCCGCCCTCAGGGGCGGGCGAGGATTGAAACGTCAAGAAATCCGCAGTTAGCAAATATGGGCTTGGGTAGCGCCCGCCCTCAGGGGCGGGCGAGGATTGAAACCATGCAACGCGCAGCGGTCGATCTGGAAACCGGCGTAGCGCCCGCCCTCAGGGGCGGGCGAGGATTGAAACTGTGATGCTCATGATGGTTTTGGCTGGTATCAAGGTAGCGCCCGCCCTCAGGGGCGGGCGAGGATTGAAACAAAAATTGATACTCTGCCGCCATGAGCACCTCAATGTAGCGCCCGCCCTCAGGGGCGGGCGAGGATTGAAACAGTTTTGTCCGGGCCGAAACGCCTGGGCGTGGTAAGTAGCGCCCGCCCTCAGGGGCGGGCGAGGATTGAAACGGTTATGGATTTACATCGTATTTTCAAGCGTTACGTAGCGCCCGCCCTCAGGGGCGGGCGAGGATTGAAACTTTATGTTTATTCCGACTTCACCGCACCAGAACTGTAGCGCCCGCCCTCAGGGGCGGGCGAGGATTGAAACATACCCCTCCGACCTATAGCGCCGCCGCGCCCCGGTAGCGCCCGCCCTCAGGGGCGGGCGAGGATTGAAACGAAAATGCTACAGTCTTCGAATAATCAGATAAGCGTAGCGCCCGCCCTCAGGGGCGGGCGAGGATTGAAACGATCCACTTGTTGTTGAGGGTGGAGAGCCTGATTGTAGCGCCCGCCCTCAGGGGCGGGCGAGGATTGAAACTTGGTGGCTACCTTGCAGCGCTTGAGCTTGGCCTTGTAGCGCCCGCCCTCAGGGGCGGGCGAGGATTGAAACACTCGAACATTGGACCAAGAACATCGAGATCGTGGTAGCGCCCGCCCTCAGGGGCGGGCGAGGATTGAAACATTTCATCCAGCCAGGAACGTACCGATTGCAGCCTGTAGCGCCCGCCCTCAGGGGCGGGCGAGGATTGAAACTCGAGCGATAGCGCCATCAGGGTTTGTGGCCCGTGTAGCGCCCGCCCTCAGGGGCGGGCGAGGATTGAAACGCGCTTGGCGTTGTCCAGCACGGTGCGGCGGCGTGTAGCGCCCGCCCTTAGGGGAGAGTGGTGCGGGGAGTGTGGCGACTGCGAAGCAGTCGCAGCCTGGAAGCCTAGTACAATGTAACACATGAATCTTCGCAAACCAACCCCTCCAAACCTCCCCTTGTCAGGGGAGGCTTAAAGGCTTCCCCCCTGACAAGGGGGGATTGAAGGGGGTTAGTTTAAGGTGTTACATGGTACTAGCCTCGGCGCATGGAGTCGAAGAAGTCGGCGTTGCTCTTGGTGGCCTTGATCTTGTCGAGCAGGAATTCCATTGCTGAGAGGTGCGGCTGCGTAGCGTGGAGCCTCGGCACGTGCGACCGCGAAGCGGCTGCGGCCTGGAAGCTTATCCTCGGCGCATGGAGTCGAAGAAGTCTGCGTTGCTCTTGGTGGCCTTGATTTTGTCGAGCAGGAATTCCATTGCTTCCAGGTCGTCCATGGGGTAGAGCAGTTTGCGCAGCACCCAGATCTTTTGCAGGATGTCCTGCTTGATCAGCAGTTCTTCGCGGCGGGTGCCGGAGCGGTTGACGTTGATCGCGGGGTAGAGGCGTTTCTCGGCCATCTTGCGGTCAAGATGGATTTCCATGTTGCCGGTGCCCTTGAATTCTTCGTAGATCACGTCGTCCATGCGTGAGCCGGTGTCCACCAGGGCGGTGGCGATGATGGTCAGGCTGCCGCCTTCCTCGATGTTGCGCGCGGCGCCAAAAAATCTTTTCGGCCTTTGCAGGGCGTTGGCGTCCACGCCGCCGGTGAGCACCTTGCCGGAGGCCGGCACGACGGTGTTGTAGGCGCGTGCCAGGCGGGTGATGGAGTCGAGCAGGATGACCACATCCTTTTTGTGTTCCACCAGGCGCTTGGCTTTTTCCAGCACCATTTCGGCGACCTGGACGTGGCGTGTGGCGGGTTCGTCGAAGGTGGAGGCGACCACTTCGCCGCGCACGGTGCGCGTCATTTCCGTCACTTCCTCCGGACGCTCGTCGATCAGCAGCACGATCATGATGACGTCCGGATGGTTGGTGGCGATGGCGTGGGCGATGTGTTGCAGCATCACGGTCTTGCCGCTCTTCGGGCTGGCCACCAGCAGGCCGCGCTGCCCCTTGCCGATGGGCGCGACCATGTCGATGACGCGGCCGGTGATGTTTTCTTCCGCCTTGATGTCGCGTTCCAGGAGCAGAGGCTGGGTAGGGAACAGCGGGGTCAGGTTTTCAAACAGGATTTTGTGCTTGGAATTTTCCGGCGGCTCACTGTTGACCTTGTCCACTTTCACCAGCGCGAAATAGCGTTCGCCTTCCTTGGGGGTGCGGATCTCGCCCTGAATGCTGTCGCCGGTGTGCAGGTTGAAGCGGCGAATTTGCGAGGGGCTGACGTAAATGTCGTCCGGGCCGGCAAGGTATGAGGTGTCCGGCGAGCGCAGAAAGCCGAAGCCGTCCTGAAGCACTTCCAGCGTGCCATCTCCATAAATGCTTTCGCCTTTTTTGGCCTGATTTTTCAGCAGTGCGAAAATCAGGTCCTGCTTGCGCAGGCGGCTGGCACCATCAATTTCATTGGTGATGGCCATTTCAACGAGTTCGGAAACGTGTTTTTGCTTTAAATCGGATAGATGCATGGAGAGGAAGCGCTTGTATGAAGTGGTGCGGGAAAGGTTGGGACTGGTGAAACTTGAGCTGGCAAGCCAAGCGCCTGCCAGTCGAAGAGAATTATTTTATGGCTAAAGGGTAACGGCTTTAGATGTTGCTGTCAATGAAAGCCGTGAGTTGGGACTTGGACAGGGCGCCTACCTTGGTGGCTTCCACATTGCCGTTCTTGAAAATCATCAGGGTCGGGATGCCGCGAATGCCGAATTTGGGCGGAGTGGCCTGGTTTTCATCGATATTGAGCTTGGCGATTTTGATTTTACCCGAGTATTCCTGCGCCACTTCGTCGAGAATCGGAGCGATCATCTTGCAGGGGCCGCACCAGTCTGCCCAGTAGTCAACCAGCACGGGAATTTGCGACTGCAGCACTTCCTGCTCGAAAGAATCATCGCTGATGTAATGGATATGTTCGCTCATGGCTTACCTCGTAACGTCCGGAAAAGTGGGAATGATTTGGTTTAAAGCTTGTTTGGGGTGGTGTCTATTGTGTGGTCAAAGACGAATGTAGACGCTATGCTAACCAAAAATATCGACTTAGGGAAGCATTGATGCTGGTGGTGAAGCTTTTTATCAGCGTGGCTGTTCTGCTCGCTGCAGTGGAAATAGCCAAGCGCTCTCCCTTCTGGGGCGCCGTCGTGATCGCGCTGCCGCTGACTTCGATGCTGGCCATGGTTTGGCTGTACTGGGATACCCGGGATGAGGCGCTGGTGAGCGCTTTCGCGCGCAATATTTTCTTCCTGGTGCCGCCCTCGCTGCTGTTCTTTCTGCCTTTCATTTTCGCGCTGCGCAGCCATTGGCCGTTCTGGCTCAATTTCGCCGTAGGCGCGGTGCTGGCCGCGGGTGCCATGCTGGGCCTGCGTTTCGTGCTGAAATGAGCGGCTTGAGCGTTTACGCGGTCTCTCCGGACCAAATGCTCACCGCTGCGGCGCGTGAAATCGTTGCCCAGGAGCGCTCACGCCTGCCTAACCTGAGCGGTTTGACCGTGTTGCTGCCCAACCTGCATGCGGCTGGAAATTTTGGCCGCGCGCTGTGCGCGGCTGCAGGCGTGCCTACCTTGCTGCTGCCGCGCTTCGCGACGCTCAGGGACTTGGCCGGGCAGGCCGATCCCGGCGTTGCAAGCATCCCGCTCAGCCGCCGTCAGGCGGTGATCTATCAGGCCCTGCGCGCCAGGGAATGGTTTCGCCAGGGGGATTTGTGGCATGTCAGCGCCGAGCTGCTGCGCCTGTTCGATGAAATCACCCTGTGGCAGGTGCAGCTTCCGGCTTCCGGCGAGGATTTCCTGCAGCAGCTTGAGGCGGCTTACCAGGCGCGGCGCGGCGCACCGATGCAGTTCGAGGCGCGGCTGGTGCACGAGTTGTGGTTCGCCATGTCGGGCAGCGGCGAACTGGATGATGCGGCGCATTACCAGATGCAATTGTCGCGCCTGGCAAGTGAAGCGGCGGGCCCGCTGTATCTGATCGGGCTCAAGGCGCTGATGCCGGTGGAGCAGGCTTTCCTGGAACGCTATGCGCTAGCCCATGCCGTGCACTGCTTCGTCAGCGATGGCCAGCAGGGCGCTCCGGCCGGGCTGCCTTACCTGCTGGAATCAGCCTGGGCCGACCCCGAACTGGCTATACCGATGCATGAGCGCGCGGCGGCTTGCCGCGGCAATGCGCCTGAAAGCGCGCTCGGCCAGCGCCTGTCAATCTTTGGCGCCCATGGCCTGGAGCACGAGGCCGAAGCGCTGGCGTTCCGCATCGGCCAATGGCTGGCAGAGGGCAAAACGGCCATCGCGGTGGTGGTGCAGGACCGTCTCGTAGCCCGGCGCGCGCGCGCCCTGCTGGAGCGGGCGGAAGTGCTGGTGCAGGATGAAACCGGCTGGACCTTGTCCACGACCAGCGCCAGCACGGTGCTGGTGCGCTGGCTGGACAGCCTGGACAGCCAGTTTCACTTCCAGGATCTGCTCGATCTGCTCAAGTCCCCGTTCATCTTTTCCGCCTGGGATGCCGCTCGCCGCCGCAATACGGTGTATCGCCTGGAACTGCTGATCAGGAAGCACAGCGTGGTTTCCCACCTCCATCATTATCGTGCGCTCGCAGCCGGGGACGAAGATGTGCTGGAGCTGCTGCAGATGCTGTATGAGGCGCAGCAGAAACTGGACAAGAAAAAACAGCGCTCGCTCGCGGCCTGGTTGCAAAGCCTGGAGGAAAGCCTGGAACTGCTTGAAATCCAGCCCGGCCTGCAGCGCGATCAGGCAGGCGAACAGGTGCTGCAGTTGCTGGAGGGTTTGCGGCGCGAACTGGCTCCCGATGCGACCCTGTTCCGCTATGCCGAGTGGCGGCAGTGGCTCAATCAGCAACTCGAGGAGGCGGTGTTCCGCGATGAAAGCATCACCAGCCCGGTGGTCTTCACCCACCTCGCCGCCTGCCGTCTGAGGCACTTTGACGCGGCGATCATCGCCGGCGCCGATGCGGCCCATTTGCCGGGGCCGGGCCGGGAGAGCGTATTTTTCAACCATTCGGTGCGCGCCCAGCTCGGTCTGCCGGACCGCCGCACGGCGCTGGAATCCGAGCGGCAGGACCTGATCGGGCTGCTGAGTTCCGTGCCTGAAGTGTGGGTATTGTGGCAGGCGCGCAAGAACGGCGAACCCAACCCGCTCAGTCCGTGGTTCCAGCGTCTGGAGACCTTCCATGTGCTGGCTTACGAGTCGCCTCTAAGGGTCAATATCGAGCTGCCCCGCTCAACGCCGCCTCTCACGCTGGAGCCGCCGCATGCGCCAGCGCCGTCATTGCCTTCTTCACTGGTGCCCGAAACCATTTCCGCGAGCGGCTACAACAGCCTGATGGCCTGCCCCTACCAGTTCTTCGCGCGCCATGCGCTGCACCTGAACGAACTGGACGAGGTGGCCCAGGCGCTGGAAAAGCGCGATTACGGCGAATACGTGCATGACATCCTGCATCGCTTCCATGCCCGTTACCCTGTGGTGTCGGAGTGCAATCCGGATGAACTGGAGCAGGCCCTGATTGAAATCAGCAGAGTGGTTTTCAAACAGGCGATCGAGGCGGATTTCGTCAGCCATGCCTGGCTGTCGCGCTGGCAGGCTTCGATTCCCGGTTATCTGGACTGGCAGCGGCAGCGCGAGCACGAAGGCTGGCGCTGGCAGGCGGGCGAAGTCTCATGCACGCGGCCGATTGCGCTGGGAGGCGGCAGGCAGCTCACTCTGCGCGGCAGGCTGGATCGGGTGGACCGCAAAGGCGTGGAACAGGCGGTGCTGGATTACAAGACACAGAATTTCGACAGCCTGAAGAAAAAGCTCAATCCCGCCGGGGAAGACGTGCAGCTCGCCTGCTACGCCCTGCTGTTCGAAAGCATGCCCCGGCAGGCGGCGTTTGTCGCAGTGGACGAGGAAGTGGTGCGTCAGCTCGAACCGCCGGAGGCGCTGGACGAACTTGCAGAGGCCAATCTTGAGCGTCTGCAGGCCATCTTCCAGTTTATCCATGAAGGTGCGCCGCTGCCCGCCCAAGGCGTGACGACGGCCTGCCAGTACTGCGAAATGCGCGGGCTGTGCCGCAAGGATTACTGGAATGAGTGAGGCATTTGATTTCAGGACGGCGCTCGATCCACAACGTTCGGTGGTGATCGAGGCCTGCGCCGGCAGCGGCAAGACCTGGCTGCTGGTGTCGCGCATCCTGCGCCTGCTGCTGGCGGGGGCGAAGCCGGGCGAGATACTGGCCATCACCTTCACGCGCAAGGCCGCGCAGGAAATGCAGGCGCGCCTCTTGGAATGGCTCAATGTGCTGGCCCTGCAGCCGGAAGACGAAGTACGCAAATTCCTGCGAGAGCGCGCGCTTACCGAACAGGAAATCGACATCCTCCTGCCCGAGGCGCGCAACCTGCTGGAGCGGGTGCTGACCGCCGAGCCTGCGCTCACCATCAACACTTTCCACGGCTGGTTCCTGCAGCTCTTGCAGCGCGCGCCGCTGGGCGATGGCTCGGTCGGCAATTTCAGCCTGCTCGACCAGACTGCCGCCCTGCAGGAAGAAGCCTGGCAGAATTTTGCCGAGGACCTGGCCGAGGGGGAAGATGGCGACCCTACCGCCGCCGCCCTGCAAACCCTGTTCAGCGAACATGGCCTGAGCAACACCCGTGCCCTGCTGCTGGGCTTCGTGGCCAAGCGCGCCGAGTGGTGGGCCTATACGGCCGATCAGGCGGACCCGGTGGGCTTTGCCGTGGAAAGGGTGCGCGCGGAGCTGGACGTTGACCCCGAGCAGGATGTGCTGGCGGAGTTGTGGCTGGACACGGTATTGGCCGGATGGTTGGCCGAGTATGCCGCGATCCTTGGGGAAAACTCGCCGACTGACCAGAAACTCGCAGTTCAACTGGTTGATTCCCTTGCATTGGATGACGCTCGCCAGCGCTTCGAGCAGATATGGGCGGTTTGCTTCACCAAGACCGGCACGCCCCGCGCTCGTAATCCGTCCACAACACAGGCCAAACGCCTGGGTGCGGACAAGGAAATGCGCCTGCTCGAATTGCATCAACAGCTTTGCTTCGTACTGTATGAGGCCCGCGATCGCCTGGCCGCCCAGGCGGCGTACCGTTTCAACCGTGACGGTCTGCTTTGCGGCGCGGCCTTGCTGGCGGCCTACCAGCGCCTCAAGGAAGCGCGCCAGATGCTGGATTTCGCCGATGTGGAATGGCGCGTGTTCCAGCTCCTGAGTCGCGGCGAGGATGCGGAATACATGCAGTACAAGCTGGATAGCCGCTACAAGCACATCCTGCTGGACGAGTTCCAGGACACCAACCCCATGCAGTGGCAGGTCATGCAATCCTGGCTGTCGTCCTATGGCGCGGCCGGGAACCGGCCCAGCGTCTTCCTGGTGGGCGACCCCAAGCAGTCGATCTACCGCTTCCGGCGCGCCGAGCCGCGCCTGTTCCAGATCGCCGCTGAGGATCTGGCGCGCGATTTTGCCGCCGCCCGCCTGGAACAGGACACGTCGCGCCGCAGCGCGCCGGGCGTCATCCAGGCGGTAAACCGGGTGTTTGCGGCGCAGCCGGATTTCAGCGGGTTCCGCGAGCATGCCTGGCATCAGGATGACGTGCCGGGGGCGATTGCCATCCTGCCGCTGGCGGAAAAATCCAGCGCTGCGGCAGTATGCGAAGACGGGCTGGTGCTGCGCAACCCGCTACGGCAGGCGCGCGAGGAAGACGAGGATGCTCGCCACGAACAGGAAGCCGAGCTGGTGGCGGAGAAAATCGCTGCCATGGTCGGCACCTGTCAGGTCATGGACGAGAAAACCGGCCCGCGTCCTGCCGAATACCGCGATTTCATGCTCCTGGTGCGGGGCCGCACCTGGCTTGCCAGCTATGAGCGCAAACTGCGCGCGGCGCGCATTCCCTATCTCAGCTCGCGCCAGGGCGGATTGCTGGACACCCTGGAGTGCGGCGACCTGGTGGCCCTGCTGGAGTTTCTGGTCACGCCTTTTGCCGACCTGAAACTGGCGCAGGTGCTGAGGTCGCCGATCTTTGGCTGCTCGAATGACGATCTGATGCGGCTGGCAACCCAAACCCCAACCCCCCTCGATCCCCCCTTGTCAGGGGGGAAGCTAGACACTCCTCCCCTGACAAGGGGAGGCCGGGAGGGGTTGAGCTGGTGGCAACGCCTGCGCCAGCTGGATGAGGAAGCACTGAGCCCCTCGCTGCAGCAGGCGCGCACCCGCCTCCAGTCATGGCAGTACATGGCTGACCGCCTGCCGGTGCACGACCTCCTGGACCGGATTTACTTCGAAGGCGAGGTGCTTGCGCGCTATCGCAGTGCCGTGCCTGAGGCCATGACCGGCGCGGTGCAGGCCAATCTGCATGCGTTCATCGAACTGGCGCTGAACATGGACAGCGGACGTTATCCCAGTCTGGCGCGCTTCATCAACGAGGTGGCGGCCCTGCGCCGCGCGCCCGAACAGGAATCGCCGGATGAAGGGCTGATCGGCGATGGCGGCAATGCGGTGCGGATACTCACTGTGCATGGTGCCAAGGGGCTGGAAGCGCCCATCGTATGGCTGCTCGATGCCAATACGGCGCCGCGCAATGACGGTGGCTACCGTGCCTTGATCAACTGGCCGCCACAAGCCCCGTCACCGCAATATTTTGCTCTGCTCAGCTGCAAGTCCGAGCAGGCACGGGCGCACGAGCGCATTGTGGACGAGGAACAGCAGCATGCCCGGCGCGAGAATCTAAACCTGCTCTACGTTGCCATGACGCGGGCGCGGCAGATGTTCATCGTCAGCGGCTGTGCCAGCAGCCGGGCGTCAGAGACGTGGTACCAGCAACTCCATCTTGGCCTGGCGGAGGCCGGGTTAGAGAGCGAACTGCCAGCGATGCTGCAGCAACCACTTGCAGCCAAGGTGATGCCGCCGGAACAGGCACGGATCACGCCCTTGCCCGTGCCGCCGACCGGGCGGCGCGAGTTCGCCAGGCTGGATGCTGCGCGCCTTTACGGCATCCAGGTGCACGCCCTGCTGGAGTGGGTGCGCCTGGATCAGCCGCTGGCAGGGCAGGCGGAAAGCCTGCGGGCGAAGCTGGCGCTGGAGCCCGAAGAATTCGCCCCGCTCTGGCAGAGCGCCCTTGATGTACTGGAGGCGCCGGATCTGCGCCATTTTTACGATCCAGCCCAGTATCTGGCAGCATACAACGAACTCGGCTATCAGGGTACGGACGGAGAACTGCGGCGCCTTGACCGCCTGGTCGAATTTGTTGACAGCGTGTGGGTGCTGGACTACAAGACCGGCGCTTCCGGGGGCGATCCGCAAGCTTTGGCTGCGCCCTATCTGGGGCAGATGCGCGAATACCGCAATGCCATGGAAAGCGTGTTTCCCGGCAAAGTGATTCACTGCGCCCTGATTTTTCCCGGCCCGGTGCTGGTGGAGGTTTGATCATGACGGAAATACAAGGCAGCGCGGATGTTCCAGCCCTCACCCCCGGCGATATCCTGGAATTCTGGTACTCGGAACCTATGGCCTCGCGCTGGTTCTCTTCCTCACCGCAACTGGATGCGGAAATTCGCGCCAGCTATGAGCAGGTATGGCGCGCGGCTCTGGAAGGGCGGCTGGATGACTGGAAGAGCAGCCCAGAAGGCTGCCTGGCGCTGGTGATCGTGCTGGATCAGCTGCCGCTCAACATGTTTCGCGGCGAGGCCAGTAGTTTTTCGACCGAGCAGCAGGCAGTCGAGGTCTGCAAGCTTGCCATTGCCAGGGGCTACGACAGGACGATTGATCCCGGGCGCTTGGGTTTTCTGTACATGCCGCTGATGCATAGCGAGAATCTTGCGGATCAGGATTTGTCGGTGAAGATGTTTGAGCAGGCGGGGCTGGAGGGGAATTTACGGTTTGCCAGACATCATCGCGAGCTGATCAGAAAATTCGGGCGTTTTCCGCACCGCAATGCGGTTCTGGGGCGGGAGAGTAGCCGGGAGGAGTTGGAATATCTGGGGTCGAAGGAAGCTTTTCTGGGCTGAGTGTTTTTGGCCCTAGTTGGGGTTTTGAATGCGCTTTGCGCATGGATGATTGGGTGCCGGGGCCGCCCGGCAAGCGGGTTACTTTTCTTGCTTCGCCAAGAAAAGTTAACCAAAAGAAGGCGACCCCGCTGCGCCACCCTCCGGGTTCCTTCGGTTTGGCCAACAAATTGGGCGTCTGCGCAACTCGCCCTAACAGCCCGCACAAAACGCGGGCTGTCGCGGAGCTCAGACAGGGCGCAGCCGAAGGCCCCCAATTTGTTGGCCAAACCGAAGCGGCGCAGAGGGGAAGTGGGTGGTGGCTCCACGTTGGGTATCCGGAAAAATCTTCAGCGCGAAGTGCATGGCAAAGGCGTACCCTCCCCTTCAAGGGGAGGGCCAGGGTGGGGATGGGTGATGGGTTTGATGCTAACTCCCCTCGGTCCACCGCTGAGCAGCACAGCCAAGACGGGGGCTTTCGGCGAGGACTGTCTGAGCGCGCAGCGCGAGTTGCGCAGCCGCCCGGCTTGGCGAGCAGCGCAGGGAACCCCCGAAGGGGGCGGTGGATGGGGGTCGCCTTCTTTCGATTACGTTTCTTGGCGAAGCAAGAAAGGTAATCAGCCGCCGGGCTGCCCCCGGCAATCAAACATCCACGAAGCGCACCAAATAGCAATGTTTCACCACAAACGGCGCAATGCCAGTTGGTTATTGCGCCCCACACGAACTATCCACACCACTGTTGTTCACACGGGACACCATCATTGTTGCCATCCATTTGAACATTGGGACAATTTCTTAAAAAAAAGGTGGCCTCGGCGCAAGAAGTCATTTGTGAGCAATGAGTTCGACCATCGCACTGAAAGGATGTCGAAGTTTCTTTTTCGTTGAATTGGGTAGTAACAGCTTCATTAGATTGGGCAGTAACAGTCATTTCCGGAGAAGTGTGGTGGTTGTATTTGTTATAGCCATAGGTTACCAATGCGACAACGATGATAAGAGGAATGATTTGTCTGACGGAGTTCTTTTTTTCGTGGCGGTAGTGTAGGTCACTCTGGCGAATAGGACGCACGATTGGGCGGCCGGGATACAAGAGATTCTTTGCACGTTTCTTTCCATCTTGAGCAATTTCTATCTCAAACGTGAGTCGTTCGCCGAGCTTGGGGCGCTGACAGTCTTTTGGAAAAGCTGAAATGTGAACGAATACCTCTGGACCGCCTTGAGAGGGTGTGATGAATCCAAATCCGCGATCATCATTCCATTTTGTGAGGGTGCCTTCAATGTGCATATGAAAGGGCTAACAGTAATGAAGCGGTTTTTGATAATACTGACAGGCCAAGAGTATGCACGCCATCGGCATATCCCTCAAGGCGATATTCAGAAATTATGATCAAAAGATGATGCTTAGAAGGGCGCGAAGCGGCACGATTCAATTTCCTTTGAATCTGGCACTCGACGGATAAACGAGACGGAGCAATGACTCAATATTCAGACATTTCTTTGCGAATGTCCGCAAAGAAATGCCGATCTGAATTAACTGTCTTTCCGCTTCAACCCACCCAATAACGCCGCAACCTGCCGCTGTGGCCGTTTCCCATGCGAAGCCGCATGGCCCATCGGCTGCTTCTGATGGTGATTGTTGGCAGCCGGTTTCGGCAAGCCTTCGCTTGGTGCACGCTGGGCATGGCGCTCTGCCGCTGAAGGCAGTTCGGGCCGGCGCTGGGGAGCGCGTTCACGCCCTCGTGGACCGCGTTCCCTTGTGGAGTCGGTGGAACTGGACGCTGATCCCGGTTCGAATCCCGCGACGACCTCCTTGGGAATCTCGCGCTTGATGAGGCGCTCGATCTCGCCCAGCATCCGCATTTCTTCCCCGCTCACCAGGGAAATTGCAATGCCCTGGCTGCCGGCGCGGCCGGTGCGCCCGATGCGGTGGACGTAATCTTCCGGCGAATTGGGCATCTCGAAGTTGAAGACATGGGGCAGCTGGTCGATGTCGATGCCGCGCGCAGCCACGTCGGTGGCCACCAGCACTCGCACCTCGCCTTCCTTGAAGTCCGACAGGGCCTTGGTGCGCTGCGGCTGGGTCTTGTCGCCGTGAATCGCGTCCGAACGGATGCCGTCGCGGTCGAGCTGGTGGGCGAGGCGGTCGGCGCCGTGCTTGGTGCGGGTGAACACCAGCACCTGGCGCAGATCCTGGCTTTTGATCAGGTGGGCGAGCAGTTCGCGCTTCCTATCCTGATCCACACGATAGGCGATCTGGGTGACGGTTTCGGCGGCGGTATTGCGGCGTGCGACTTCGATCAGGATCGGATCGCGCAGCAGGGAATCCGACAGGCGCTTGATTTCCTCTGCAAAAGTGGCTGAGAACAGCAGGCTCTGGCGCTGCTTGGGCAGCAGGTCCATGATGCGCTTGAGGTCAGGCAGGAAACCCATGTCCAGCATGCGGTCGGCTTCGTCCAGCACCAGGAATTCGACTTTGGAGAGGTTGATGCTCTTTTGCTGGACGTGATCCAGCAGGCGGCCGGGGGTGGCGACCACGATGTCGACGCCGGTGCGCAGGGCCTCGATCTGCGGGTTCATGTTGACCCCGCCGTAAATCACGGTCGCTTTCAGGGGCAGGTATTTGCCGTAGGTACGCACGCTTTCTTCCACCTGGGCAGCGAGTTCGCGCGTGGGGGTGAGGATCAGGGCGCGTATCGGGTGCTTGGCCGGCGATGTGCTGGTGCTGGCGTGGGTGGCGAGGCGGTGCAGCAGGGGCAGGGTGAAGCCGGCGGTCTTGCCGGTGCCGGTCTGCGCGCCCGCCATGATGTCGCGGCCCTGCAGCACCACGGGGATGGCCTGCGCCTGGATCGGGGTGGGTTCTGTATAGCCCTGCTCGGCGACTGCGCGCTGGATTTCGGGGCGTAGCCCGAGGCTTTCGAATGACATGTGCTATTGCTCCCGGCAGCCTGCCCTGGAATTTATTCCAGGGACCGGTCCAGGCGTAATGAGTGGTAAGGTGAGTCAAGAAGCATGTGGCGCACTGACCGGATTTGGGTGGCCACAGGCACGGCAATTTTACGGTTTATTCTTGTGCAGGAGGTTCGATCCTCGCGCGGCGAGAGCGCCTGTGCTGCCATAGCCAGCCGACATAGCCGGACAGGCCGTAAAGTACAAAAGCGCCAAACAGCACATGAGCCGGATCAAGCGAAATCAGGATAAATCCCAGCACGATCAGCAGCACGAACGCAAATGGGACGCTGCGGCGCAGATTGATGTCCTTGCCACTGTAGTAGCGGACATTGCTGACCATGGTGAGGCCGGCAAAGAGCGTGACTCCCCAGGCCAGCCAGCGGATTTCTCCGCCCTTGATTCCATAATCGTGCATTACCCAGATCAGGCCGGCAATTAGCGCGGCAGCAGCAGGGCTGGGCAGGCCCTGGAAGTAACGCTTGTCCGCGACTTCAAGCTGGGTGTTGAAGCGCGCCAGTCGGAGAGCGGCGCTGGCACAGTACACGAAGGCCGCGATCCAGCCCAGCTTGCCCATGTCTTTCAGTGCCCAGACATAGATGACAAGCGCCGGCGCGACGCCGAAGGAAACCATGTCGGAGAGCGAGTCGTATTCGGCACCAAAAGCACTCTGGGTCCGAGTCATGCGTGCCACCCGGCCATCCAGGCCATCCAGCACCATGGCGATGAAAATGGCGACTGCCGCGGCTTCATAGCGGCCATTCATGGCCTGGACGATGGAGTAGAAGCCGGCGAACAGCGCGGCCGTGGTGAGCAGGTTGGGCAGCAGGTAAATCCCGCGCCGGCGCTTGTTGGGGTCGAGCAGGGCTTTGGATTTGTCCGGATCTTGCATAAGGCTTTTAGACAAGTTCTGCCAGTATGGTTTCCGTGGCGTAAACCTTGTCGCCCAGGCTGACCTTTGGCTGGGCTGTCAGCGGCAGGTATACATCCACCCTGGAGCCAAAGCGAATGAAGCCGTAACGCTGGCCACGGGCCAGATCGTCAGTGGGCACCACGTAGCACAGGATGCGCCGTGCAATCAGACCAGCCACCTGGACCGAGGTTACGTCCACGCCGCTCTTGGTTTGTATCCACACGGCGTTGCGTTCGTTTTCCAGCGAGGCCTTGGCAAGGTCGGCATTGAAAAACTTGCCGGGGTGATACCAGACTTCCTTAACCGTGCCATCCACCGGGCTACGGTTGGAGTGCACGTTGAAGACATTCATGAATACGCTGATTTTAAGCGCGTCGCGTTGCAGATAGTGATCGTAGGCGCGTTCCACGGCGACGATGCGGCCATCTGCGGGCGAAAGTACAGCATTGGGCGCCTGCGGCACGGTGCGTGCCGGGTCACGAAAAAACTGCAGGACAAACAGGCTGATGATCCACAGTGGCAAGGCCCACAACCAGCCGGCCCAGAGCGTTGTGAAAAGGGAAGCGCCTACCGTTGCAACAAGAAACGGCCAGCCTTCACGGGCAATAATGGGGTGAGGATAATTGTTCAATTTGGGAGGGGCTACGCCGATGCACATGCTGGTAATGGGTTAATGAGGGATGGGTGATGGGTAATGTGGAAACCCCGCATTACCCATCGCCACTTACCCATCACTAGTTCTTGGACTGGTCAACCAGTTTGTTCTTGGCGATCCACGGCATCATGGAACGCAGTTGCGCACCCACGATTTCGATCGGGTGCTCTGCATTCAGGCGGCGGCGAGCAGTCATTTCCGGATAGTTGGTCTTGCCTTCCAGGATGAAGCGCTTGGCGTATTCACCGTTCTGGATGTTGACCAATGCTTCCTTCATGGCGGCACGAGCCTGGTCGGCGATGACGCGCTGACCGGTGACGTATTCGCCGTATTCCGCATTGTTGGAGATGGAGTAGTTCATGTTGGCAATGCCGCCTTCATACATCAGATCCACGATCAGTTTGAGTTCGTGCAGGCATTCGAAGTAGGCCATTTCCGGAGCATAACCGGCTTCGGTCAGAGTTTCGAAACCAGCCTTCACCAGTTCCACGGCGCCGCCGCACAGTACAGCCTGCTCACCGAACAGGTCGGTCTCGGTTTCTTCACGGAAGTTGGTTTCGATCACGCCACCCTTGGTGCCGCCGTTGGCAGCAGCGTAAGACAGGGCGATATCCTTGGCCTTGCCGGACTTGTCCTGGTAAACCGCGATCAGGGAAGGCACGCCTCCGCCCTTGAGGTATTCGGAGCGCACGGTGTGGCCCGGGCCTTTGGGCGCGACCATGATGACGTCCAGGTCCGCGCGCGGCAGGATCTGGTTGTAGTGGATGTTGAAACCATGAGCGAAGGCCAGGGTGGCACCTTTCTTGATGTTCGGCTCAATTTCGCCATAGTACGCACCAGGCTGTTGCTCGTCCGGCACCAGGATCATCACGACATCTGCGCCCTTGACGGCTTTGCCGACTTCTTCCACCTTGTGGCCGGCCTTCTCGGCCTTGTCCCAGGAAGCGCCGCCCTTGCGCAGGCCGATCGTGACCTTGCAGCCGGAGTCTTTCAGGTTGTTGGCATGAGCGTGGCCCTGTGAGCCGTAACCCACGATGGTGACTTTTTTGCCTTTGATCAGGGAGAGGTCTGCGTCTTTGTCGTAATAAACTTTCATGGTTTTCCTTTCATTTCAAAAAGTGAGAGGTGAGGGGTGAGGCGTGAGGGGAAAAGCGCGGACGCCTGACCCTTCACTCCTGACTCCTCACGATTTAAGTATTCTGTCGCCGCGTCCGATGCCGGATGCGCCGGTGCGCACTGTTTCCAGTATCGCGCTTTTGTCCAGTGCATTGAGAAAGGCATCCAGTTTGTGGCCGGCGCCCGTTATTTCAATAGTGTAGGTCTTGTCGGTAACATCGATGATGCGGCCGCGGAAAATATCCGACATGCGTTTCATTTCCTCGCGCAAGAGCCCTTCGGCGCGGACTTTGACCAGCATCAGTTCGCGTTCGATATGACCACCGTCAGAGAGGTCCACTACCCTGACCGTATCCACCAGTTTGTTGAGCTGTTTGGTGATCTGCTCGATGACTTCATCTGAACCGCGCGTGACGATGGTCATGCGCGATAGCGTGGCGTCTTCCGTCGGCGCCACGGTCAGCGATTCGATATTGTAGCCGCGTGCCGAGAACAGGCCCGCTACGCGGGACAGGGCGCCGGCTTCGTTTTCCATCAGGAGAGAAATAATATGCCGCATAGTTTTATACCAGAATCATTTCAGATAGACCCTTGCCGCCCGGAATCATGGGATACACGTTCTCGGTCTGGTCGGTACGGAAGTCGAGGAATACCAGCGTGTCCTTCATTTCTGCGGAGAACGCCCACTTGAGGGCATCTTCCACCTCGGCCGGATTATCGATGCGGCGCCCGGCATGGCCGTAGGCCTCGGCCAGCTTGACGAAATCCGGCAGGGTGTCCATGTAGGATTCAGCGTAGCGCTCGCCGTAGAAAAACTCCTGCCACTGCCGCACCATACCCAGGTAACGGTTGTTGAGCAGGATGATCTTGATGGGAATGTTGAATTGCTTGCAGGTGGCCAGTTCCTGGATGTTCATCTGGATGCTGCCCTCGCCGGTGACGCAGGCCACCATTGCATCGGGGTGGGCCAATTGCACGCCCATTGCGGCCGGCAAGCCGAAACCCATGGTGCCCAGGCCGCCCGAGTTGATCCAGCGGCGCGGTTTGTCGAACTTGTAGAACTGCGCAGCCCACATCTGGTGCTGGCCTACGTCCGAAGTCACGAAGGCATCGCCCTTGGTGATTTCATGCAGTTTTTCCAGCACGAACTGGGGCTTGATGATGTCGCTGCTGCGGTCGTACTTGAGGCAATCGCGCGAACGCCACAACTCGATTTGCGTGAGCCAGGTCTTGAGTGCAGCCTGGTCCGGTTTTTCCTTGCTGGCCTTGATCAGCTTGATCATTTCCGTCAGGACTTCCGGCACGTTGCCGACGATGGGTACATCCACCTTGACGCGCTTGGAGATGGAGGACGGATCGATGTCGATATGAATGATCTGACGCTCTTCCTGGTAAAAATGCTCCGGATTACCGATCACGCGGTCGTCGAAACGCGCGCCGATGGCCACAAGGACATCGCTGTGCTGCACTGCCATGTTGGCTTCGTAGGTGCCGTGCATGCCGAGCATGCCGACCGACAGCGGGTCGGAGGCGGGAAATCCGCCCAAGCCCATCAGGGTGTTGGTGCAAGGAAAACCCAGCAGGCGCGCCAGTTCGGTCAGCTGCTTGGCCGCATCGGACAGGATCACGCCCCCGCCGGCGTAAATCATCGGGCGCTTGGCGTTCAGCAGCATCTGCACGGCGCGCTTGATCTGGCCGCTATGGCCCTTGGTCACCGGGTTGTAGGAGCGCAGGCTGATGGTCTTGGGGTACTCGAACTCAGTCTTGAACTGGGTCACGTCCTTGGGAATGTCCACCAGCACCGGGCCAGGCCGTCCCGTCGAGGCAATATAGAATGCCTTCTTGATGGTGCTGGCCAACTCGCGGATGTCCTTGACCAAAAAATTGTGTTTGACGCAGGGGCGGGTAATTCCGACGGTATCCACTTCCTGGAAGGCATCCATGCCGATGGCGGGCGTCGGCACCTGGCCGCTGATCACCACCATCGGGATCGAGTCCATGTATGCCGTGGCAATGCCGGTGACCGCATTGGTTGCGCCCGGCCCGGAAGTGACCAGGGCTACGCCGGTGCGGCCGGTGGCGCGCGCATAGCCATCGGCGGCGTGAACGGCTGCCTGTTCGTGACGTACCAGGACATGCTTGAACTTGTCCTGTTTGTAAATCTCATCGTAGATGTTGAGCACTGCGCCGCCAGGATAGCCGAATACATATTCGACCCCCTCTTCCGCCAAGCAGCGTACAGTGATTTCTGCGCCCGATAACTCCATGAAAATGCCTTGTCTGACAAACTAACAAAAAGACCTAGAACAGTAATGGTTGCGGAGTGTTTGGTCAAGTGCGGCATCGCAAAGGTGGTTCGGAGGGCTAAAAAGGGCGGCTTTTGCTATCATGCATAAAGCAGTATTTATTTCTTTGCATTGATTGGGATTTGTAAACTGGCCACTGAACGCGAACTTTCGGATTTCCTGATCCAGGTTGAACGGCGCGCGTTCAAGCAGGCGGCATACGCCGTGCATGACGATCATGCTGCGCTGGACATCGTGCAGGATGCCATGATGCGGCTGGCGGAAAAATATGGTGTGCGCCCGGTAGACGAGTTTCCGATGTTGTTCCAGCGTATTCTTCAGAACGCGATTCGCGATTACTTCCGCCGCCACAAGGTGCGCGCGCTGTGGACAACCCTGCTGTCATCGTTTTCATTCAATAAAGATGGCGATGAGCAGGATCCGCTGGAAACTCTTGAGGTTGAAAGCGACTCCAATTACTTTGAAAACCCTGCGAGGCAGTTGGATCGGGCGCAAACGCTCGCGGTGATCGAAGATGCAGTGGGAAAATTGCCGGCACGTCAACGCGAAGCGTTCGTGCTGCGTTACTGGGAGGATATGGATGTCGCCGAAACGGCGGAGGCGATGGGTTGCTCCGAAGGGAGCGTGAAAACCCATTGTTCGCGGGCAGTGCATACCCTGGCTGCCATGCTGAAAAATAAAGGAGTGAAGCTATGAATGAGCGGGACATAGCAAAAAAAATTACCCAACATTTGAATTATGGCACCAATCAACTGGACCGCTCAGTTCTGGAAGACCTGCGTTCGGCGCGCCAGCGAGCACTGGCTGCTCACGCTCATCCGCAACAGGTATTCGGTATGGCGGTGGCAGGTCATGGCGATGTGCATTCCGGGCATCATGGGCACGGTCACCATTCACCGCGTTTCTGGATCCCACTCGTGGTTTTGCTGCTTGGGTTGCTGATTGCATATAACTGGTCTGAGATCAACGGCGATGATCCGGACGATGTGGATGCCACCTTGCTGGCGGGAGAGTTGCCAATCAATGCCTATCTTGATTCTGATTTCAAATCATGGCTAGACCAATCGTCGCGGCGCTAGCGGTCTGGCTGTTGCTGGTGTCCGGTGCGAGTTATGCGGTTGACTCTGCCAAGCCGCCGCAGTGGTCGCAGTTGAACCCGGAGCAGAAACAGATCCTCTCTCCGGTGGCCAGGAACTGGGATGACATGTCGGCGCGCAAGCGGATCAAGTTGCTGGGCGTGGCCAAACACTACCAAAAAATGACGCCGCTTGAGCAGCAGCGTGTTCAGGCTCAGCTCAAGGACTGGGCGGAGTTGAGTCCGGAGGAGCGCGAGCGGGCGCGTCAACGCTATCAGAAATTCAAGCAGTTGCCTCCGGAGCAGCGGCAGGAATTAAAGCAAAAATGGCGGCAAAAGGCCGAGCAGAAACCGGCAGCAGGGCTCCCGCCTGCAAATCCGCCCGTGTCTGCAAATTCTGCCGCTGCTCTTCCGCCCGATGTGCTGCCTGCCGCACCAGCCCAGTAACTTTAAGCTTTTAGTGGAAAATTCACCTGTAAATTTGACCCACCCCGGCATTCTGAGGCGCTTGGCCAGCATGTTGTACGAAAGCCTGTTGCTGGTCGCGGTGCTGTTTCTGGCCGGGTTCCTGTTCGCCGGGCTGACCTTGGGCAGCACAATGCCCTTGGTGAGAGTGGTGTTCCAGATTTATTTGCTGGGTGTCGTGGCGGCCTATTTCATCTGGTTCTGGCTACGTGGCGGGCAAACGCTGGCGATGAAAACCTGGCATTTGCGCCTGGTGAGCGCGGATGGGGCGCCGCTGACCAGGCGGCGGGCAATTTTGCGATTTGCGCTTGCCCTGCCCAGTACCTTGCTGGGGATCGGTATTCTATGGGCGCTTTTCGATCGTGAACGGCTATTCCTTCACGACCGTCTGGCCAAAACAAAAATCATTCTGACCGCTGACCGCTGACCGCTGACCGCTACCTTTTCTCCGTCCACCAGAGGATGCCCAGTGCGGCTCCGAGAAACGCGAGAGCGGGGAAGGAAGCACTGAATAGCGGAGGCCAGTCATTGAGCAGGCCGAGATGAGCAAAAACCCTGTTCAGTAAATGAAAAGACAGGCCGGCCATGATGCCCACAAATATTTTGCCGCTAACCCCGCCGCTACGGGATTGGTGATAGGCGAACGGCAGTGCAAAGATCATCATGACCAGTGTGGCAAAGGGGTAAGCCAGCTTGGACCATAACGCGATTTCATAGCGCGTGGTTTTTTGTTTGTTGTCGCGCAGATGTTGTACATACTGGTAGAGGCTCCATGCCGACATCTGTTCCGGTACGACCAGCAAAACGGAAAGAATGTCCGGGTTCAATACCGAAGTCCAGGCGAGTTTCGGCAGCTTGGCCACTACCGTTTTTCCTTCCTCAAAGTGGGTCTGGCTGACGTCTTCCAGTAACCAGCGCCCTGCTTCTTCATGGTGACCGCGATCGGCGTAGCTCACTGTCTTTAAATGGTAATCCTGATCGAATTCGAAAATCTTGATACCCAGCAAGGTCGTGTCTGGCAGTATTTCGCGCACGTTGACAAAGCTCTGGGCGTCCTTGACCCATAGCCCGGAACGGAATTCCTGCGCAACCACCGAACTGGTGGCCTTGAGTCTGAGTTGTTGAGCCATGCGTTCTGCCGTCGGGGTGACGATCTCGCCAAAAAACAGGGTCAATGCCACGAAGACCAGGCCGATCTGCATCAACGATAGTGCAAAGCGCTGAGTCGATAGCCCGGAAACCCGCATAACCGTGAACTCGGAATTGGCTGAGAACTGGGACAGGGCGAACAAGGTGCCGATCAGGGCCGCGATAGGAAATAGTTCGTAAATATGCCCAGGCAAGCCCAGCGCAACAAAGGCGAGGATTTGCGGCAGGCGGTAATGCCCCTTGCCCAGGTCACCCAGTTCATGAATCAGGTCAAAGAAGGCAAAAAGGGAGAGCAGTGCGGCGAAAACAAACAGGGTGCTGGCGTAAATCTCCTTTGCCAGGTAGCGGTGCAGAATGTTCATGATGTCCCCCTGAAACGTTCAAATAATGAAGGGGATACCTGCAAGCGGCGGTAAAACAGGATCAATAGCAATGCTGCCAGGGCTGCATGTACCAGCCACAGCCCTAAGATCGGTGCTAGCTTGCCTTGGGCTACCAGGCCTTGGGCAATGCTGAGGCAGTTGTTGTAAATGAGGTAGGTTACCAGCGCCAGCATCAGGTTGAGAGAGCGTCCGGCGCGTGGATTGACGAAACTCAGGGGGATCGCCAGCAGTGCCAGCAGCAATGCGCTCAAGGGCAGGGAAAATCTCCACTGGATTTCTGCAATATTCTCCAGCGACTTGTTATTTATAAGTTCAAGCAGGGAAAGAGATTTTGCTGACGGTGCGGTGAGTTTTGCTTCGTAAGGATCGATCCGCACAGCATATCGTTCGAATTCGATAATCTTGAATTCCAGGGAGCCCGGCAGGCCTTCATAACGTCTTCCGTTTAGCAGCACCAGGTAACGGTCACCATTTTTCGCAATGCTTTGGTAACCATGCTGGGCGAACATGACACCCTGCTTCTGGTTTTCTGTGGATTGCATGAAAATGTTGCTAACCGTGTTTTGTTCGCCGGCGAAGCTTTCCACGAAAAACACCCTGTCGGCATGTTTGGATTCCTTGAAAACGCCTGGGGCGATAGACGCCACGTCATCGCGGCTTTCAATCTGGCTGCGATATTCGTTCTGTTTCTGTAGTGCCCAGGGTGACAGGAACAGGCTCAACATTGCCACCACCAATGCAACCGGCGCCGCAATCAGGAAGACTGGCCGTATGAAGGCTGTCAAGCTCTGGCCTGAACTGAACCACACTACCATTTCGTTATCCCGGTAGCAGCGTGTCAGGGTCAGCAATACTGCGATGAAAAGGGTGAGGGACAGCAGTACGGGTAGATAATTGAGTGCGCTGAACGCCAGAAAGGCCAGCACGGCCTCGCTTGCCAGCGAGCCGCTGGCAGCCTGGCCGAGCAGCCGGATCAGCAGCGTGGTAATGCTGATCGCGAGGAGTATGATAAATACGGCGGCTGCATTACTGAGTAGTTCATGCAACAACGCGCGGCGAAAAATCATGTTTTTTGTTTTCTTTGACTTTATTGGGTAAGACTGAGGATAATTTGGGTTCTGATCAAATTTTGTCAACTTGGGACAAAGGGAGCACCACTTGGAATTTAGCATAAAAAGCGGCAGTCCGGAAAAGCAGCGCACCGCCTGCGTGGTGGTGGGCGTTTTCGAACACCGTAAACTTTCCCTCGCGGCGGACCTTATGGACCGCATTTCCGGTTTTTACATCAGTGAAATCCTGCGCCGTGGCGATATGGATGGCAAGCTGGGCAGCACGCTGCTGCTGCATAATGTTGGCAATACCCTGTGCGACCGTGTATTGCTGGTCGGGCTGGGAAAAGAACGTGAATTCAAGGACAAGGAATACCGTGAGGCGGTGTCTGCCGCAGTCAAGACCCTGAATGAAACCGGCGCCACTGAAGCTGCGATGTATCTGACCGAAGTGCCGGTGAAAAAGCGCGAACTGGCATGGAAAATCGAGCAGGCGGTGATCGTGGCGATGGAAAGCATCTATCGCTTTGATCGCCTCAAGAGCAAACAGGATGAACCGCGCCGCCCGTTGCGCAAGATGGTGCTGAGCGTCCCACGCCGCAATGAGCTGGTGATCGGAGAAAATGCCATGCAGCAGGGCCTGGCGATCGCTCAGGGCATGAATCTGGCCAAGGATCTGGCTAATTTGCCGGGCAATATCTGCACGCCAACCCACATCGCCGAGCAGGCGCAGGAATTGGCCAAAGAGCACGGCTTTAAAATTGAAGTGCTTGAGCAGCAGCAACTGGAAGAGCTCAAGATGGGCTCCTTCCTGTCTGTCGCCAAGGGCAGCCGCCAGCCGCCCAAACTGATCGTGATGCAATATTCCGGCGGCAAGAAAGATCAAAAACCAGTGGTGCTGGTCGGCAAGGGTATCACATTCGATGCCGGCGGCATTTCGCTCAAGCCCGCTGCAGAGATGGACGAGATGAAGTACGACATGTGCGGCGCTGCCAGCGTGCTAGGCACATTCAAGGCCATCGCCCAGATGAAGCTGCCGCTCAACGTGGTGGGCATTGTTCCAACCTGCGAGAACCTGCCCGATGGCAACGCCAACAAACCGGGCGACGTGGTTACCAGCATGTCCGGTCAAACCATCGAAATTCTCAATACCGATGCCGAAGGGCGCCTGATTCTGTGCGATGCGCTGACTTATGCCGCCAGGTTCGAACCGGCGGCAGTGGTGGATATTGCCACTCTGACCGGCGCCTGCGTCATCGCCCTCGGGCACCAGGCGAGCGGCCTCCTGGCTAATCACGACCCGCTGGCGCGCGAACTGCTGCATGCCGGCGAGGAGACTTATGACCGTGCCTGGCAGTTGCCGCTGTGGGATGAGTATCAGGAACAGTTGAAGAGCAATTTTGCCGATATCGCCAATATCGGCGGACGTGCGGGCGGCACGGTGACGGCGGCCTGTTTCCTCTCACGTTTCACCAAGGAGTATGACTGGGCGCATCTGGATATCGCAGGAACGGCCTGGAAGTCGGGCAAGGAAAAAGGCGCCACCGGGCGACCGGTGCCGTTGCTGGTGCATTTCCTGGTCAATCGTGCCGCAGGCTGAAAGCTGACGGCAGATCGCTGCTGACTTTTGATGACCCAAATCGATTTTTATACCCACGTTCAGGACAAGCGGCTGTTCGCATGCAAGCTGAGTGCCAAGGCGCTGGAGCAGGGCTTGCGGGTGCTGGTTCTGACGCCGGATGAAAGTGATGCGGCCAGGATGGACCAGATGTTGTGGAATGTTCCCGCCACCGGATTTCTGCCGCACTGCCGCGCGCGCGACGAACTGGCCCCGGTGACGCCGGTCATCGTGGATCACGACCCGGGAGAGTTGCCGCATGAGCAGGTGCTGCTCAATCTGAGTGGAACGCGTCCGGCTTTTTTCAGCCGCTTTCAGCGCCTGATCGAGATCGTGACAACGGATGAGGCTGATCGTGAGGCAGCGCGTGAACGCTTCCGTTTCTATCGCGACCGTGGCTATGAAATCCGCTCCCATGATATGAGCCAGGCCGGCACGCGGCATTCATGAGCACGGAACCTGTCCGCAGCGCGCACGACGACGTCCTCGCCAAGATGGATGCCTTGCTGAAGCGCCACTACGACCGGCTTGAAACGGCACCCGCCGCGCTTCCGGCAATGGACTTTCCGGTGCTGACTGAAGTGGTGCCGGTCGAAGAAGAAGTGATTCCCGTGTTGACCGAGGTGGTGGAAGAAGAAAAGACGGAGATGAATGAATTTCCGTTTCTGCTGCTGGAGGATGTCAATGAGGAGCAAGCGCCCAAAACCGCAGCGGGTGACGATTCTCTCCATCTGAGCGGCCAGTCGCTGCAAAACCTGGACCGGCAGATTCATGACATTCTCGATCAACGGCTTTCTGCGCATATCGTTTCCGCCATGGACCAGGCGATGTCCAGCATGCTGGATCAGTTTGCCATGCAGCTTGAATCGGTGGTGCGAGAGGCGGTTGCTCAGGAACTGCAGAAACAGCTTGGCGAGATTGCCGGTCGTAGCCGTGACGCCAATGAAGCAGGCGAATAGGCTATAATCCACCCCTTTTCAGACATCCCCTTCTCGCACCATGGAACTCGCCAAAAGCTTTGAACCCGCCGCCATCGAGGCGCACTGGTACCCCCGCTGGGAATCCAGCGGCTATTTTCGCGCTACCACCGCGCCGGATAAAGACGCCTACTGCATCATGCTGCCGCCACCGAATGTCACCGGCACGCTGCACATGGGGCACTCCTTCCAGGACACCCTGATGGATACCCTGGTGCGCTATCACCGCATGAAAGGCGAGAACACCCTGTGGCAGCCGGGCACCGACCACGCCGGTATTGCTACCCAGATCGTGGTGGAGCGGCAGCTGGACGCAAAAGGCGTTTCCCGCCACGACCTGGGGCGTGAGAAATTCCTGGAAAAAGTCTGGGAATGGAAAGAGGAATCCGGCTCCACCATTACGCGCCAGATGCGCCGCCTCGGCGCCTCCTGCGACTGGTCACGCGAGCGCTTCACCATGGACGAGGGCCTGTCCAAGGCCGTCTCGGAAGTTTTCGTCAAGCTCTACGAACAGGGCCTGATCTATCGCGGCAAGCGCCTGGTCAACTGGGACCCGGTGCTGATGACCGCCGTATCCGATCTGGAGGTGATTTCGGAAGAAGAAGACGGCTTCATGTGGCACATCTGCTACCCGGTGGAAGGCTGCGCCGAAGCGCTGATCGTCGCTACTACCCGTCCCGAAACTCTGCTTGGCGACATGGCGGTGGCTGTGCATCCCGAGGATGAGCGTTACAAACACCTGGTCGGCAAACACGTGCGCCTGCCGCTGTGCGAACGCACCATACCCATCATCGCCGATGATTACGTGGACAAGGAATTCGGCACCGGCTGCGTCAAGATCACGCCGGCGCACGACTTCAACGACTATCAGGTGGGACAGCGCCATCACCTGGAACCGATGAGCATCCTCTCGCTGGATGCCAAGATCAACGATCTGGCGCCGACTGAATATCAGGGCATGGATCGCTACGAGGCGCGCAAGAAAATCGTCGCCGACCTCGAAGCCCAAGGCCTGCTGGTGGACACCAAGCCGCACAAGCTCATGGTGCCGCGCGGCGACCGCACCCACACCGTGATCGAGCCGATGCTCACCGACCAGTGGTATGTGGCCATGGAAGGGCTGGCCAAGCGCGGCCTGGATGTCGTCGCCAAGGGCGAAGTGAAATTCGTGCCGGAAAACTGGACGCACGTCTACAACCAGTGGCTGGAAAATATCCAGGACTGGTGCATCTCGCGCCAGTTGTGGTGGGGGCACCGCATCCCGGCGTGGTACGACGAGGACGGCAACTTCTACGTCGCGCGCAATCTCGCCGATGCGCAGCAGCAGGCGGGTGCGGGCAAGACCCTGCGCCAGGACGAGGATGTGCTCGATACCTGGTTCTCCTCGGCGCTGTGGCCGTTCTCCACCCTGGGCTGGCCGGAACAGACGGCCGAACTCAAGACCTTCCTGCCGACAAGCGTGCTGGTCACCGGGTTCGACATCATTTTCTTCTGGGTCGCCCGCATGATCATGATGTCTCTGCACTTCACCGGCCAGGTGCCGTTCAGGGAGGTCTATGTGCACGGCCTGGTGCGCGACATGCACGGCAACAAGATGAGCAAGTCCAAGGGCAACGTCATCGACCCGATCGACCTGATCGACGGCATCGAACTGGAAACCCTGGTGAAAAAACGCACCAGCGGCCTGATGAACCCGAAGCAAGCAGCCTCGATCGAAAAAGGGACGCGCAAGGATTTCCCCGAGGGCATCGCTTCCTACGGCACGGATGCCGTGCGCTTTACTTTCGCCAGCCTGGCTTCCCACGGGCGCGATATCAAGTTCGATTTCAAGCGCTGCGAGGGCTACCGCAATTTCTGCAACAAGCTGTGGAACGCCACCCGTTTTGTGCTGATGAACACCGAAGGCAAGGATTGTGGCCAGGATGAAGGCCTGCCGCTGCAGTATTCCAGCATGGACAAGTGGATCATCAGCCGCCTGCAGCAGGCCGAGCAGGAAGTGGCCGAGGCTTTCGGCTCCTACCGCTTCGACATGGCGGCGCGCGCCATCTACGAATTTGCCTGGGATGAATACTGCGACTGGTACGTGGAACTGGCCAAGGTGCAAATCGCCAATGGTAATGAAGCTCAGCAAAGGGCCACGCGCCGCACTCTGGTGCGCGTGCTGGAAACCCTGTTGCGCCTGGCTCATCCCATCATTCCCTTCATCACCGAGGAACTGTGGCAGAAAGTGGCGCCGCTGGCGAACCGGCAGGGCGAGAGCATCATGCTGCAAGCCTACCCGCAATTCAACCAGGGCAAGGTGGATGCTGCTGCAATCAGCAAGGCTGCGCAACTCAAGGAGATGGTCAATGCCTGCCGCACCTTGCGCGGCGAAATGAATATCTCACCCGCGCAGAAGGTGCCGCTGGTTGCGCTGGGAGATATCTCCGCCCTGGCGCCCTACATCCAGGCGCTGGCAAAAATCTCCGAGATCACCATCGTGGCAGGCGAACTGCCGGACGCAGATGCGCCTGTAGCGGTGGTCGGCGATATACGCCTGATGCTGAAGATCGAGATTGACAAGGAAGCCGAACAGGCACGCCTGTCCAAGGAAATCACGCGGCTTGAGGGCGAAATCGCCAAGGCTCATGCCAAGCTCGGCAATGAGAGCTTCGTGGCGCGCGCGCCCGCAGCAGTGGTGGAGCAGGAAAAGGAGCGGCTGGCGAACTTTGGCGCGACGCTGGAGAAGTTGCGGTCGCAGTTGGCCAAGCTGGGCTAGAGGGCGATAGGCCTAGTAGTCAGTCGTGCTGAAATAAAAAGAATTTATTTCGGGGGTCGCTGTTACACCGCACCCCCCTCGCTCCCCCCTTGTCAGGGGGGGGGCGGTTGTCTCCTCCCCTGACAAGGGGAGGCCGGGAGGGGTTAGACGTTATTTCGCATTTCAAGTTGACTGGCTGCCAGAGGCCTTCAGGCCGCGCTCTCGATCTTGAACCAGGAATTCTCGTCGCGGGCGACCTCGTAGCGCACCCAGCGCGAGAAATCCTCGCTGCTGCAGATGAAGCTGCGGCGTCTATGTGCACCCACCAGCACCTTGTATTTCACGCATTCAGCGGTGCTTCCCTCTTCGCATGGAATGCCTTGCGCCAGCACCTGACGCACTTCCCAGTGACCGTGAAAATTCCCATTGCTGTAGGTTCCGCCTACCTTGATTGCCAGTTTTGCCATTGCTAGGAACTCTAAATTAATCAAGCGCCAATTGCTGAAAAAAGCGCTTAATTCCTGATAAAGCGGCAAAACGTGTAAGACTGTTTGCCCTGAGATGGCGTGATATGGAGGCCTCCGAAGGATTCTGCAAGAGCGAATCCTTCGCCTACTGCCTGCCGCAGGCTTTCCGGGCTGTAGCGCACCACGTCCAGCCCGCTGCACTGGGGCGGGCCGTCGAGCGCGAAGGTCGCCATGATCAGGTGTCCGCCGGGCGGCAGGGCGGCGCGGGCCGCTTCCACATAGCGCTGGCGGTCTGCCGCCTCGGTGAGGAAATGGAAAACCGCACGGTCATGCCATACATCGTATTGACGTGGCGGGGTGAAAGAAGTGATATCCGCGACCAGCCATTTCACCTGGTTCGACGCCTCTCCCAGCCTCGCTTGGGTGGCCTTCAGCGCGGCTGCGGAAAGGTCGAGCACGGTCACGTCGCAGTAACCGTTTTCAAGCAAAGCGTCCACCAGATTGGAGGCTCCGCCGCCCACGTCAATGATTGCGGCAGTCTTGTTTGCACCAGTGGAAGCGATCAGATGCAGGGGGATTTCCGGGTAGGCCTGATACCAGCCGACTTCATGCGGCTTGCGGGAGGAGTAGACCTGTTCCCAGTGTGTCTTGGAGTCGGGCATGAAAAGCCTCAAATTTAAAGTGAAGTTAAAATATAGTCTATTCCGTTTCTGCCGGCCAGTGAAAGGGGGCAGTATCCATTGGCTGGAGGTGTTCTATAATCAGCTTGGCTTAAGTTGTTGCCTTGGGGAGAAAGTTCATGCCATACCGTTCATCTTGTAAAGGTTTCCGTTTGTCATTTCATGCTGGAAATCTGGACATTCATTCGATAGCATTCAGAGCGTAATCAAAGGAAGGGGCGAGACAATGAAATTCCAAAAAATGCCGTCAGGCCGGATCAAGGGCTTCACGTTGATTGAGGTCATGATCGTCGTGGCGATTATAGGCATTCTGGCAGCGGTTGCGATGCCAGCGTATACCGATTATGTGAAGCGGGGAAAAATTCAGGAGGCGACCTCCACGCTCGCTGATTTCCGGATCAAGATGGAGCAGTATTTCCAGGATAACCGCACCTATGCCACTGCCACCATAGCCGCTACAGGCGCCACGCTGAATACAAGCGGCACAAAATATTTTACCTATGCATTCACTGTCGCGCCGGCAGCCGCTGTTTATCAAATCACCGCAACCGGCGTTGCTGCCCAGGGAATGAGCGGCTATAGCTATACGATAGACCAAAGCAATGCCAAAACCTCAAATGCCGATGGGACGGTGGGAGCGGACTGCTGGCTGACTAAGCATGGTGGATCATGCTGACATCGCGCTCACCCACAAGAAGGGATTCCCTCGCCGCTCTCGGCGGGGATGTGTCCTTCTCGTGCAAAGACGCTCACTCAGCCCAGAAGGAAAAGGGTTTTACCCTGATCGAGTTGATGATCACGATCGCCATTCTGGGGTTGACGCTTGCCTTGGCGATGCCGGCTTACACGGTCTGGATACAGAACACCCGGATCAGAAGCGCAGCCGAGTCCTTTGTGAACGGCCTGCAACTTGCGCGCAACGAGGGGGTGCGGCGCAACTCCACTGTTGAGTTCGTGGTGGGAACGGGCTCCGCCTGGACGGTGAAATGCACAGCGGTTACGCCGGGGTGTCCTGATACCAACGCCATCCAGAACAGAACTATCGGAGAAGGTTCTTCATCATCGGTTACGGTCACGCCCAACAACGGCGGAACCATACGTTTCGACAGCTTTGGCCGGATGATATTCCCCGTTCCGGGCGCGGGCTCGACAGTAAGATTCGATATCGACAATACCCTGCTTACGGCTGCGGATAGCCGCGATTTGCGCATCACGATCGATACTGGCGGAAACATCCGCATGTGCGACCCCAATGTCGTAGCGCCCGATACGCGCCACTGTTAACGATAGGTAATGATCATGAAAACCTTCACCAAACAGTCTTCACCTGATTCGCAGCACGGCGTCGTCCTGCTTGAAGCGCTCATCGCCATCCTGATTTTTTCGATGGGGGTTCTGGCCCTCGTCGGATTGCAGGCGGCGATGATCAAGAATTCCTCGGATGCGAGGTTTCGCTCCGAGGCTGCCTTTCTTGCGCAGCAAAGGATAGGCATGATCTGGTCCGATCCTTCGGACCTGACCAAATTTCTCGAGCCCGTGCCCGGTACGGACATTTCAGCCATCTTGCCGGGGGGGACGCGCACGACCCTGCAAACATCTCCAGGCGAATTTAGCGTCACGGTCAACTGGACGCCACCCTCGGCGGCCGGTTCGCCGGAAACGCATTCTTATGTCATGGTCGCGCGCGTGGCGGGAGGCTGAATATGAATGCGAATATGAAAAAAACGCACAGCCTGGGTTTCAGTCTGGTCGAACTGATGGTGGGCATGGTGATCGGGTTGCTTGCAACCTTGGTCATCATGCAGGTCTTCTCGGTCTTCGAGGGCCAGAAGCGCAGCACGACCGGTGGGGCGGACGCTCAGACCAACGGCAGCGTGGCGATCTATACCATTCAGCGCGAAGCGTCTATGGCGGGGTATGGCCTGCCGGTTTACAGCGTTATGAACCCCGCGCTCAAGTGCGATCCACTCCCAGCCCACCCAGTGAGCGGTGCCGGGCTATTTCCGGTGCGCATTACCGAAGGCGGCGCGGGGAGCGATACGCTGACCATCCGTTACGGCTCGACGCAACGGGGTGGCATTCCGATCAGCGGCACATTTGCGGGCGCCAGCGTGACGGTAGTCAACAATATGGGTTGCCAGGTTGGCGATGCCGCGCTGGTGGTGAATGGAGCGAGTTGCGCCATGCAAACGGTCAGCGCCCTGCCGGACAATACCCATATCACGCTGGCCGCCGCGCCCGCCGTGACAACCGGAAACATCGCCTGCATGGGCGAATGGAATGAGGTTGCCTATACGGCAGCAGCCGGTGGCGGGCTGACCCGCAACGGCACTCCCAGCGCTGCCGATGTGGTCAGCATGCAAGCCCAATACGGGCTGACTGCCGCGCCAGCCACAGTCGATA
The DNA here is from genome assembly GCA_030652035.1 of Sulfurimicrobium sp. GTDB lineage: Bacteria > Pseudomonadota > Gammaproteobacteria > Burkholderiales > Sulfuricellaceae > Sulfurimicrobium. The sequence continues at coordinate 78,900 of JAUSBJ010000036.1, read as the reverse complement.
ACAGTGTTATCACTACCTGGGCCGATGCCGGCGCTGCCGCGCCTGACCTTGCATTGCGCCTGCGCATCAGGGCGGTCCGCATCGCGCTCATTACGCGCAACAGCGCGTATGAGAAGGACGTGGTCAGCTATGCCTGCGATCCTGCTGCTCCAAAGCCGAATCAGACGTGCATATGGACCGGCGATCCCACGCCGGTCAATGTCGATTTGACCGGCCTTGCAGACTGGAATCATTATCGCTACACCATATTCGAGACCATCATTCCCCTTCGCAACATGGTCTGGTCCAGCAACACGATTTGAGTATGTGCGGAAAGCCTGGAGAAATCATGAACCACATATCAACAAACCACAAACGGCAAGGGCAGCGAGGCGTGGTGCTCTTCATTGCGCTGATCGCGCTGGTGGTGATGTCGCTGGCTGCGGTCGCGCTGGTGCGCTCGGTCGATACCTCCACCCTGGTTGCAGGTAATCTCGCTTTCAAGCAGGCGGCCACCTCCTCTGCGGATGCCGCTTTGGAATCCGCTATTCCATGGATGAAGACGGTACAAGCCGCCCAAACAACGGATCCACGGCTGGATATTACGCATGCCTTCAACGTCGATAGCCCGACCTCGGGGTATTACGCGAGCATGTTGAAGGCTGACAGCAGTGAGAAGATCAATCTGGCCGATGCTTCGATCTGGACCGCAGCCGCCAGCCGGCCCGGCACGGGCACCAACTTCAACGCCGACGGCCTGGATTCAACGACAGGCAACACGGTTCGCTACATTATCCAGCGCGTGTGCCGGAGCGACAATGCTACGCAGCTGCTTTCTTCAGACATGTGCCTTTTCAGCGATTTTCAAGAAGATAACGGTTCCAAACGCGGCCGGCTTACCTACGATGCCGGACTCGGTATCGGCGCCAGCAGTGGCGGCAGCCCGCTCTATCGTATTACAGCAAGGGTAACCGGCCCCAGGAACACCGTCAGTTACATCCAAGCATATTCCTACTAGGAGTTCATGATGACACATTCACCACTTTTCAACAGGTTGCAAAAATTTCTGGCCTGCATGGTACTGTGCGCCGGGCTTGCGGTTCCAAATGCGCTGCATGCCGCCCTCGTGAACCTGACCCAGGTGCCGCTGGCGAACACAGTGAGTACGGTCGTGTTGCCCAACATCATGTTCACCCTGGATAATTCGGGCAGCATGGGCTGGGATTTCATGCCGGATTGGGTGGCATACAACAGTTCCTATTCCCGCAGCAGCAATCCGGATCTCTACAGGAATTCCGCCTGGAACCTGACTTACTACAACCCGGCGATCACCTATACCCCGCCGGTGCATTTCAACGCGGACGGGACGCTGAATACCACCACCTACCCCAGCAAGACCTCGGGCTGGAACAGTGTCAAATACGATGCCTATGGCATCCTGAGTTACAACAACCAGGCTGCTGGCACCCCCAATCAGCTCTGCCCGGACGGCAGCACGCCCTCGGGTACGGCGCCGAACGGCGCCTGCGATCTGACCGACGGCAAGGCCAACTTTTTCACCTTTGTGGCGGGGGAGTATTGCGCCTTGCCGAACCTGAAAAGCTGTATCACGGCAACCGCGCCAACCACGGTGGGCGGCACTTACTACAAATATCCTGCCCCATTGCGCTGGTGCAATAGCACGGCCCTGACGACTTGCCAGAGTGTCAGAACTTCAACCTACAGTAACCCGCGCTATCCTAAATCCGCTACTGCAACCGTAAGGGTGGATAATTCCACTTCAGCCAATACGGTCAGCCAAATCAGCGTCAATGGTCAAAACATCATGTCTGTTGCCGCCGCCGGCAGCAACACCGAGGCCACCACGGCCACCAACATCCGGAATGCCATCAATGCCTGTACCGCAGCCATTACAGGAAACTGCACGGTGGCAGGGTACAGCGCCACCACTAACACAACGACCGTCACAATCACTGCGCCAAATGGTTCGGGGGCAATTACTTTCCTTCCTGTTGTCACAGGCGGGGCGACTGTAACCCGCACCGCATTTAGCGGCGGCCGCCCTGGCTTTACTTTTTACACCAGCATTGTTTCCGGTAATACATACGCCTATCCGGGCTCAAGCAGCAAGGCATCTACCCGCACCGACTGTGCAGGCACAACCTGCACCTACGACGAGGAGATGACCAACTACGCCAACTGGTTCACCTACTACCACACCCGCATGAGCATGATGAAATCCGGGGTAAGCCGCGCCTTCAAGGGCATAGACAACAAATACCGCGTGGGCTTCAATGTCATTAACGATACCAATGGAAATCCCTATACCGGGGCGACGGATGGTAGCCGGTTCCTGCATATCGACATCTTCGAGCTGGCGCACAAGAACTCGTGGTACACCAAGCTTTTTGCGGTCAATGCGAATGGCGGCACGCCGCTGCGTGACGCCCTGGGCAAGGTGGGCCGGATTTTTGCAAAAAAAGTAAGCGGCCAGCAGGACCCCATGCAGTATTCCTGCCAGCAGAATTTTTCCATCCTCTCCACGGATGGCTATTGGAACGGCTCTACAGTCAATTTCAGCCTGTCGGGCGGCAGCGTGGGCAACCTGGACTCTGATTCCTCCTCTACAGGCAACAGCCCACGCCCGATGTATGAAGGCCCCATAGCAACCAGCAACACGCTGGCGGATATCGCCAAGTATTACTATGAAACGGACCTGCGCACCAGCGATTGCATCGGCTCACTGGGCCTCAATGTGTGCCAGGAAGACGACCCTGGTCCGCCGCCAGTTGCTCGTTTTGTCAAGCAATACATGACCACGTTTACCATCGGTCTGGGCGCCGACGGCACGCTGGTGTATCAGGACGATTATGCGAACGCGACCTTCGGCGATTTTAATGAGTTGAAACTTGGAAACCTCAACTGGCCGGCGCCCGGTGATAATAAAGGGCCTGAGAATATCGACGATCTCTGGCACGCGGCGGTCAATGGCCGGGGCGAGTATTTCAGCGCCAAGGACCCGGATCAGATTGTCAAGGGCCTCGAAAAGGCGTTGGCTGCCATGAATCAGAAGCGTGGAGCCGGCGCCGCGGCAGCCACAAGCACGCTGAACCCGACGGCACAGGACAATAAAGCCTTTGTAGCCAGCTACACGACCGTGAAGTGGCACGGCAATCTGGAGGCTCGCACGATTGATCTGAATACAGGCGCGACCAGCGAGGCTGCGGTATGGTGCGTGGAGGACGTTGTTCCACTGACCTCCTGCCCCAATCCAGGCGTACTCCAGAATGAAACCATCAGCGGTAGCAATGTCTGGTATTGCGTGACGCCACCCCTCACTACCACTTGCCCCGGTTCCACGGAATGCAAGGTCGAGGTGCCCGCTAGTTGCACGGGCACGCTGAAGAACAAGGTGGCCACCAGCAGCGATGCCCGCACCATTTACATGAAGGATGCCAACGGCGCCGCCCTGACTGAATTCAAGTATGACAACATGACGACTAACCAGAAGGCTTATTTCAGTTCGCCCACGGCCCTGAGCCAATGGCCCAGCCTGACTGGAGCACAGCAGACGCTCGCGTCAGGAAAAGAACTGGTCAATTATCTGCGCGGCCAGACTGGTTATGAAGACCGCTCGGGCAACACCGACAAACTCTTCCGCTACCGCGAAGCGACGCTGGGCGATGCAATCGAATCCCAGCCCATATCCATCGGAAAACCCAGGTTCTCCTATATCGATACAGGCTATACCAACTACAAAAATACGGTAGCTCCGTCTATAAACAAAAAAACGGTATTTCTGGGCACCAACGACGGCATGCTGCACGCTTTCGATGCGGAAACCGGGGTAGAGCGCTGGGCCTACGTCCCCAGCATGGTGATGCCCAAGATGTGGAAGCTGGCGGACAAGAACTATTCCACCATGCATACCTATTTTGTCAACGGCTCCGCAGTCACTGGCGATATTTCTGTCGGAACGCCTTCCGTTGACGGATCTTCGTGGCGATCAATCCTCGTGGGCAGCCTGCGTGGCGGAGGCCGGGGTTTCTACGCCCTGGACGTGACGAACCCTGCTGCTCCCAAGTTCCTGTGGGAGTTCACCTATACGCAAATCACCGACCATGACCTGAAAATGGATGACAACGTCGGCTACAGTTTTGCGGAGCCGAAAATCGGCAAGCGGCCTTCGGACGGGAAATGGGTGGTGTTCCTGACTTCCGGTTACAACAACGTCAGCCCGGGCGATGGCAAGGGTTGGGTTTTTGAACTTGACCCTATCACTGGGACTGTTCTCAACAAAGTCAGCACGGGTGTCGGGAGTGAAGACACGCCAAGCGGTCTGGCAAAGGTCGAGTTTTATACCGAGGCCTCCGAACGGAACAATACTGCGGAGTTTATCTATGGCGGGGACTTGCAGGGCAACCTCTGGCGCATCGACATGTCGAATTACAGCCTGTTGAAGTTCGCGGTATTGAAGGACAGCGCCGGCGTGGTTCAACCCATCACCACCCGCCCGGAATTTGCGGAAATCAGCGGCAAACGCGTGGTTTATGCGGCGACCGGAAAATATCTCGAGGTTTCCGATCTCGCAAACACACAGCAGAACACGCTCTATGCGATCAAGGATGACAATGCGACGGCGACCTTCGATAACCCGCGTTCTGGAACCGGTGCAAACGAGATGGTGCAAAGGACATTGGCTAATGGTGCAAATACCCGGACAGTCACGGGAAGTGACGTCAACTGGCTTACACAGCGTGGCTGGTATGTCGATTTCCCCGACCCGGGGGAGAGAGCCAATGTCGACCCGCAGCTCGAGTACGGCACCCTGCTTTTTCCAACCACGGTGCCAACCAATACGGCGTGCGCCCCTGTAGGGTATGGCTGGGTCAATTTTGTGAATAACAGGACCGGCTTGTCAGTGGGCGGCGCAACCGACTCCACTGCGTCCCTGAGAACGGAAACACCCGTGGTCGGCGTCAATCTGGTCATGCTTCCCGATGGCAAGATAGTGGCCTCGACTGTGGAAGTGGGCGACCCCACCCCTCGCCCGGCGAATATCAAGTTCGACCCCAAATCAGATACTTTCCAGGGCAAGCGGGTAATCTGGCGCGAACTGGTTCCATGAGTTCCATCCGGTGAGGGACGGGCATAAAATCGCGTGTCTCTCACCCCTGACGCTGCAAAAGCAAACGCTCCAAAGTCGGGGCCTTTGCTTTTGCAGCGTCACAATGATCCTGAAAACCGCATTTCACCGCAAAGGATCGCAAAGTAAAACAAGGCGTTAATGAATTTGAACGGATCACCCATCGGGTATGCCGCACACGCCGTCCAAGCGACTGAATTCCTTCGCGTTCCTTTGCGCCCTTTGCGGTTAACTGCTTTTTTTGGGTTCAACATGCTGCCGACAACCCGACTCGCCGCACAAGGGAAATAGTGTATTGACAACAGCTACACATGGGGTTATGTTTTGTGTATTTATTGTATATGCACCAAAAGGAGAAAGCCATGCGCGACGCCGCCATCAATCTGCGGGCATTGCCCGAGCAGCGAGACTTGATTGATCATGCTGCAACTCTGTTAGGCAAGAACCGATCGGACTTCATGCTCGAGGCTGCCTGCTCAGCCGCGCAGGCGGTTGTTCTTGACCAGGTTTTTTTCAGCCTTGATGCCGACAAGTTCAGGCAATTCACTGCAATGCTCGACGCCCCGCCCAGCCACAATCCAGGGCTTCTGCGCCTCATGGCTGTGACGGCGCCTTGGGACACAGACAAGGCATGAGCTTGCAACTCTACGCACCTCAGCCGCTCGCGGCCACCCACATTCTTGATGGATTTGAGTGCGGAGAGACCGCTCTCGACGAGTGGCTCAAGCGCCGTGCAATGATCAATCAATTGAGCGGAGCCAGCCGCACGTTTGTCGTGGCAGATCAGGACAGCCGTGTTTACGGCTACTACGCCATGGCTGCGGGCGCTGTCTCGCACCAGATGGCAACCAGTTCGGTGCGCCGGAATATGCCCGATCCCATTCCAGTGATGGTTCTGGCTCGACTTGCAGTTGACCGCCGCGCCCAAGGGATCAAGCTTGGCGCATCCCTTCTGCAGGACGCCGTCAACCGGGCGGTGGTGGTTTCTCAGAATGCCGGTGTCCGGGCGCTGTTGGTGCATGCGATTCACGACCGCGCCAGGCAGTTCTACGAGCACTACGGCTTCCAGGAATCGCCACAGCATCCGATGACGCTGATGCTGCGCTTGAACACCGTCAAGGGCTGATCGGCCTGAATATCTGGACGTCCAGCAAAACGTTGGCGTTAGGCGAGCAACTGCACATTTTGCCCATATTCAACCAGGATTTTATCCGCCGTCAGTAATATCAGATTCTCTTTCCGGGCCTGGGCAAGCAGCAAGCGGTCAAATGGGTCTGAATGAATATCTGGCAACTGCGCTGTAGTCGCAGTATGTTCAGGTGTGATTGAAAGAAAGTGAATTTTGCTGCCACGAGTGGTTGTGAGCAAAATATCAGGGTCCACGGGCAGCTTTCCCAGGCGGAATTTGATGGCAACTTCCCATAATGAGCCTGCGCTAATCCAGCATTCGCTGTGGCTGATCATGTTCCGGAAGTCTTCTGTGAGACGAGGATGTGCGGAAAGCCACGCGTATCCAGCAATAAACGCGACATTACTATCCTGCTCCTGAAGGAAACAGGGCAGCGACATCTTTTTCAACGGTAGTGTCAAACCCGGCTTCCAGCGCCGCCGGGTCAATGGGTAATATGCCCCACCCACCTGTTTTTTCCGTTGCATGCACGGGGACAAGCCGAACAGCTGGTTTGCCCGATCGCGCGATCAGAACTTCCTCGCCATCCAGTGCGGCTTGCACCAGTTGTGATAAATGGGTTTTTGCTTCATATAGATTACATTGAAGCATTGTCCCTCCTTGTTAAGGTGGTCATGTTGGTTGGTCTAGCCTATTTGTAAGATGGGGCAAGGTCAAGCGGGATGAAAACGGGAGGGGTGCATTGAAGCGAGGGCCATGCTTTCCGATAAACTTTCGATGCTTGTCAACAACCGCCCACACGTTTGGCCCGCATTGCAGATGCGCTCAAAATATGGATTTCGGCTATTGCCCATAAGAGATGTTTGCAATAGACTAGACTTAGTCTGGTTGAACGGAGGTCGCGACATTATGCAAACAGTTAATATCCATGAAGCCAAAACCCATCTTTCCCGTCTGGTGGAACGTGCTGCGGCAGGTGAGGAAGTGATTATTGCCAAGGCAGGGAAGCCCATGGCGCGGCTCGCTCCACTCGAAAACCCGGTGCAAAAGAAACGTGAACCCGGGGCACTCAGGGGCAAAATCTGGATGGCTGAAGATTTTGATGCACCCATGAGCGCAGAGGAATTGGCTGCATGGCATGACGCGCCAATTTTTCCACACGATTGATTTGTCATGAACCTCCTGCTGGATACACATATTCTTCTCTGGTGGCTGGCGGACGATCCCCGTTTGCCCAGGATCGCTCATGGATTGATGGTTGATTCGGGTAACACTCTCCATGTCAGTGTCGCTGCATTGTGGGAGGTCGCGCTCAAGAACGGCAAGGGCAAGCTGCAAGTTGATCCGGAAGAGGTGTTGTGTGAAATCGAGGCAGAGGGTTTTGTGATTTTGCCGGTTCACGCCAGGCATGTGATGTCGCTTGCTCGACTTGCTCCCCATCATGCCGATCCATTCGACCGGATAATGGTTGCTCAGGCAGCGACAGAATCAATGCGCTTACTTTCCCACGATGGTGTTCTTTCCCGGTACGGCGATATGGTAATGTGGGTTTGACCTCACTCAATTCCTTTTTGGCTTATTGGCTGGTGTGGTTTCTTTTTTTTGTAAGGTTGGGCAAGGTCAAGCAGGATTAAAGGGGAGGGGCGCTTTGCTGAGGGGGTCACGGTTCCCGGTAAATAACGATGCTTGCCAATCATCCGCCCACAGGTTTAGCCTGCTTGCAAATGCGCTCAAAGTCTTGATTTCGCCGTGTCGTAAGCCTTGAGTTTGTCGCGTTTGCTCACCGCAATCACGGTAACGAAAATGGTATCGTCTTCAACCCGATAAACTAGTCGATATCCAACACGCTGGAGCTTGATCTTGTAACAGTCCGGCATTCCGGCGAGCGCCGCGGCAGGAACGCGAGGGGTTTCCAGTCGCTCAGCGAGTTTCTTTTTGAGTGGCTCGCGAACGCTGTTATCCAGATTTCACTCTGCCGAATACCCAATAGCTGAATTCCGTATCCAATATCAGCGGTCTGGAGCGTTTTTCAAATACAGGGAAATGTCGAATTTCCCTGGCTACAGTGGGACTTGATTTTTTGTTTCCATCACCGCCTGCACCCGAACCATCCCCGCTTCCGGCATTGCCTCGATGCTGCAGGATTCAAGGCGGACGTTTTTTTCACTCTGCAGGCGTGCAGTCACGTTTGCCCAGTGATCGAAAGCAACGCCCTGGATGCTGAGATTGGCACGATGACCGTCAAGCAGGGTGATCTGCACACTTTTATCATCTATTCCCGCTTCAATCATGGCTTGCAGGATCGCGGCTTGCAGGGCGGGGCCGCTGAGGGTGGTATGCGTATTCTGGCGCAGGTTTGCGGCCTCGCCCGCCTGGATGGTCATGAGCGCTGCGTCTGCACGCATTTGTGGCAGGCTGGCCCTTAATTTGACGCGCTCGGTGTTGAGCGGCTGCCACAGATAAGCATAGCTCAGCGCGACCAGCAGGGCACCGCCACCCCATGCGATGAGCCGGCGTTCACGCGGCGCAAGTTGTCGCCACCAGGAAATTACGCTTTCTTTCATGTTTATTTACCTATCGTCAATTCGGCTTCAAGGCTGCCAGAGCTGCTGCTGCCGGAAGTCAGGCTGGCCTGGGGAAGGCTGGAGCGCAGCTTATCCGCAGCGGCCATATCGGGCAGGGTAAGCTTGATTTTAAGGGTTTCCTGCTGGTAGTCGAGGCCGCGCAGTTGTGCCTGGGCTCCTAGCTTGGGCGTGACCAGCGCCAGCAGGGGCAGGAAATCGTTGCTGTTCATCATGCCCGAATTGTGGCGCAGTTCGGCCAGGTTGCGGCGCATCTGAAGCGGCGCATCGACAATGACTTTGGCATCGGGGAAGGCTTTGCGGAAGCTCTGCTCCATGGAGGCGGTCAGGCGGTGCTTTTCAAACTTGAGCATGGCCCAGTCGCCAATCGTGAAAATCACATGCAAACCCAGAATCAGGCTTGCCAGCATGAGTGCCGGACGCAGGCGCGGCAGCCAGTTGGCGTGTGTGCTTCTTGCAGCAAATTCACCCTGCAGCAGGTTGATGCCATGCTCTGCCATGGCAGGCCGCTGCCATTCGCCACCGGCCTTGACCGGAATGCCGAGGCTGGAAGTCCATGCATCCAGGTCCGGCGCGCTGGCGCCATCGAGAAAGAGTTGTATCGAACCGGGCGGATTGTCCGCGGCCGAGAGGGCCAACTGGAGTGCCGCCGGGGGGTGCGCTGCATCGCCTCCGTCCAGCGGGATGCCGCTATGCGGCCCTTGCCGCAAGAAACTGCCGTGAGCGCGCCAGATCAGGGTCCATTCGCCTGTTTCACAGGGTGCGAGCAGGGTTTCCACTTCTGCGCGCACAGGCTTGATGCCGCTGCTTTGCAGGGCGTCCAGTACCCTGCGCAGCCATGCGCGATCCATGATGGCGACCGGCATTTCGCCGTTCACCTGCACCTCGCCTGCCGCCACATGTATGCTGGCAGGGTCTGCCATGATGCGGTCTTCCACCGCATAAGGCAGGGCCTGCATGAATTTTCTGCGGTTCTGCGCGGGTGGCTTGACACTACTCAGCAGGACACGGCTGGCGGGCAGCACGATATGGCAGTGCCCGGCCGTCGGCATCGCGCCCGGCGCGTCATGGCCGGAGCGCAGCAGATTTCCTTGTGGCCCACGCAAGTACCAGCGAAAGATGGTCACGGCCTCCTCGCCAGCGTTATCCGATGGCGGCCAGTTTTCCGGGATATGGATTTCCAGTTGTGACATTATTCCTCGATCTGTTTTAACCACAGGGTTATTGTCTTGCCCTGAGCGGGCCGCTCCAGCAATGCCTGGTAAGCAACCTGCACGCGTCCGTTGCGCGAGATCGCCGAGGCGTTGAAAAATTGGCTGCTGACATTGTAATCCTCGTCACGCGCTTGCACGCCTTGCGGCAGTAGTTTTTGAAACTCCGCCTTGTCCTTGAAAGCCTGGCTGTTGCGGCGTTTGATCAATGTTGTTGCATCGGCTAGCTGCAGGCCGCTGCACAATGCCATCAGCACTTCCGCCGGGGCGGTGTTGACGTTGATGGTCGTCGCGGCAGGAAGTGCAGTTACATAGGGTTGCAGTTTCAGGATGGTTTCACGGTTGAAGCCCTGTACCCGATATAGCTCGCTTACGTCCTCCAGCGCCCGGTTGGCTGCACGGTAAGGCGGTTCGAGTGCCAGGTACTGGATGTCCTCCGCGCCACCGGGATAGCTGACTTCATTATCCGCATCCATCCAGTCCAGCAATGCATTGATTGAACCTGGGTTGATTTCAAGCGCAATCATCAGGCGCGTCAATATCACCACATCGCTCTGGCTGTGCTTGCCATTCCTCACCAGGTTGTTGAGGTTGATCAGCCCCTGGGCATCCCTGATGAAACCAGTGACTTCGCCACCTTCCGCCGGGAGTGGGGGGAGATTGGACGCCCATTTTTCGCGTTCGTGATCGACATCGCGCGAATCATCATTCAGTATGGCTGCGCCCCACTGGATGGCGGTGCGTGCGATCCAGCGCGCCTGTGCCTGATGGTCAAGGTTTTCTACCTGACGCAGCCACAGGTGATTCTGCCACATCATGAAGGAAGCGGCAGTCGCGGCAAGCGCCACCACCAGCATGGCAGTGATTATGGCTGCACCCTGTTCACGGCATGTGTTCATGGCAGGGCGAACACCCGTTTCACCGCCTCACCAGATCCCAGGGTGAGGCTGACTTCCAGCGCGTTTGGCGGCTGATTCGCCTGCTGGCCAGGCAATGGCCATTGTATTTGCCAGTTACCTGCCGCATCAAGGTAGCGCAACTCGAATTGGGCCACCCCCCCCAGCGCCCGATAGACCTCAGGCCGGCTGCGCGGGGCCTGGTCGAGAATGTTCCAGGTCAGCAATTCCACCTGGCCCTGCCGCAAACGATAGCCTACCCGCTGCGGTGCGCTCAATTTGCCTTCCTGGCCGCTGTAGCCGCCGCGCGTGAAAGCGATCTGTGCATCATCCTCTCCAACCGCGAGCGCATTTCCGGCCAGGGGCGGGAGCGGCAGATCTGAAGTGCCGCGCACCGGGCGCATCCTGAATGCATCGAGGTCGTTTTCCAGACGGGAAAAAAATAGCGCCACATTGCGCCATTTATGGTTTTCCAGTTCGATGCGCGCGCGTGCGTCCAGCATGGTCGAAAGGCCGCGGTAGGCGGCGATGGACATGACGGCAAAGATGGTCAGGGCTACCAGCAGTTCTATCAGGGTAAAGCCCTTGGTAGGGTGGTGATGGGTGATGGGTGATGGGTGATGGGTAAAACCAGAAACTGGGCGCCGGCGAGCTTGCCCCTCAGGTTTTCCACCCATGTCCCATGACCCATTGCCCATCACTGCGCCGCTCCCTGCGGAGCGGCGAGGTAGCCTGACAGGCGGGCAGCCTGGTATTGCGGCTCAGCAACGGGTGAAATCACGATTTCGATGCGCCGGAACAGGGTGTTGGGCGTGGCGCTGACATTTTCTTCCCAGCGCATGGGGATGCCCCCTTGTTCCACTTCTCCGGAGCGCGAGCCGATATCCGGCCAGGCATGACGCGCGGTGTGTTCGGCGAGGCGATTCTGCGCGGTCCAACTGGCCAGCAGGCGCTGTTTGAGGCGGTCGCTGGTGGAAATCGACATGCCGGAAGCGCGCGCAGCAGCGGCCAGGGCGATGGCCAGGATGGCCAGCGCCACCAGTACCTCGATCAGGGTGAAGCCGCGTGTTTTCATGAACCGGGAGGCCCTTTGTCCACTTCGATTTCCCCGATGGCATTGCCGCTGATGGCCACGCGCAGCACTCCATCGGAGAGGGTGACGCGAAACGGCAGCGTCATGCCGGATGGCGTGAAAACGATTTTTTGCAGGTGCATGTCGACCGGCTGCTGGTTGATGCGCATTTCATCGACCCTGATGGAGCCCGCCAGACTGCGCGGTTTGTAGAGTTCCCGGTCAGGGTGTGCTTGCCATGTCTTGGCAGCATCGCCCGGTTTTTCCGTCGATCTGGAGGGCGCTTGCCAGAAGCGGTATTCCTGCTTTTCCGCGCTGAAGGCAATCCGCGTGCCGCTGGTCATCGCCTCGTCACGCGCCTGTTGCAGCAGCAGGGCCAGCCGCTGTGCCTCGGTTTCAAGCGCTTGGCGCGGGTCGGGCGCAAGATTGACGCCGATCATCGCCACCACAATGCCGATGATGACCAGCACCACCAGCATTTCGATCAGGGTGAAACCGGATTCACCCCTCACCGGCCCATGTTTCACAGCATCCATGACCCGATATCGGCATCATTGCCTTCCCCGCCGGGTGCTCCGTCTGCGCCCAGGCTGAAGACATCGATTTCGCCTCGCACGCCAGGCTGCAGGTACTGGTAATTCTGGCCCCACGGGTCTTTGGGCAGGCGGTCGACATAGCCTCCGGCTTTCCAGTTGGGCGGAATCGGAGCGGTGGTGGGTTTTTGCACCAGGGCGATCAGGCCCTGATCGGTGCTGGGATAGGTGCGATTATCCAGCTTGTAGAGCTTCAACGCCTGCGATAGTGAAGCGATGTCCTGCTTGGCGGCGACGATACGCGCTTCGTCCGGGCGGCTCATGACTTTGGGCACCACCAGGGCGGCGAGAATGCCAAGAATGACGATCACCACCATGATTTCGATCAGGGTAAAACCGCGTTGTTTCATGCTTATTTCTCCTTTTCACCGCAAGGGACGCAAGGTAACGCAAAGTAAAATCAGAAAATTCCTTTGCGTTCCTTCGCGTCCTTTGCAGTTATGCTGCTTCACTTAATGGATTAACTGATTCATTTCAAAAATCGGCAGCAAAATCGCTAGCACGATTACCAGCACCACGCCGCCCATGGCCAGGATCAGCAAAGGCTCGAGCAGCCCGGTCAGGACCGCCAGTCGCTGCTGCATCATCTGGCTTTGCTGGCGGGCTGACTGGTCGAGCATCTGCCCCAGCTTGCCGCCCGCTTCGCCGCTGGCGATGAGGTGGATCATGGCGGGGGGAAACAACTTGCCATGACCGAGCGCGCGGCTGAGCGATGTGCCTTCCCGCACCATGCGCGCGGCGTCTTCCACTGCGCGCCGTAGCGGGAGGTGCGCAACCACGCCTGCTCCGGCCTGTAGTGCGGTCAGTAGCGGAACGCCGCTGTTGGCCAGGATGGCTAGCGTGCTGGCCAGCCGCGCTGCATTGGTATCGCGCACAAAGCGCCCCAGCATGGGAATGCGTAACAGGAAGAGATGAAAGCGGAACTTGAGCACCTCGTTATGCAGCGCCCGGCGTGCTGCCCAGGCTGCGGCGAGCAGTCCGGCCAGCCAGTAGACGCCGGTGGCACGCAGGAAATCGCTTAATCCGATCAGCGCGCGGGTCAGCCAGGGCAGGGTTTGGTGGCTGTCGCGGAAGACCGCGACCACCTGTGGCACGACATAGGTCAGCAGGCCGCCGACCACCAGCACGGCGACGAACGTGATCACCGCCGGGTAGATGAAGGCAAGAATGATTTTCTGCCGCATGGCGTGGCGCTCTTCGATGTAATCCGCAAGGCGCTGCAACACCATGTTGAGTTGTCCCGATTGCTCGCCGGCACGCACCAGGGAAAGATAGACCGCCGGGAAGACATGAGGATAGCTCTCCATGGCGCTGGACAAGGCCTGTCCGGCCAGCACTTGGCCGCGAATGCCTGCCAGGATCTGGCGTGTACGCTCGTTCTCGGCCTGTTCGATCAGGGCGTTGAGTGTTTCTTCTATGGTCAGGCCTGCGCCGATCAGGTTCGCCAACTGGCGCGTGAGCAGGGATAACTGGGCGGAAGACAGGCCGCGGCGCCAGCCGGATTTCTTTTTGCCGGACGGGCTGCCCGTTGTTTCCAGCATGGCTTCGACCTGCAGCGCGACCATGTTCTGCTCACGCAGGTTTTGCCGTGCCTGACGCTCGTTGTCGGCTTCCAGCACACCCTTGCAGATGCGGCCTGCCGGGTCGAGGGCTTCGAATTTATAACCGGACATTTTTCAGATATCAGCCATCTGCGGAGTTTTCAGATGCGGGTGCAATAAGCAAGGCACATTGCGCTAGGTGGGGATACGGTTTGGAACATGATTCATCTCGTTTCTCGGCAACGTTTTCATTCGAATTTTACAAGTACTGCGTGCCGGTTCAAGGCTAAACGCGGCTCGTTCAATCCTTGGTCACCAGCGACGCCCCTTCCTGCTCAGTCTCGCCGCTGGCGACGCGCTCAAAGTCCTGCATGTGTCGCCCAAAACTTCGCGGGAGTCACGATGGGGTAGCGTTCAGCCATCGCCAGCAAGTCCTTGTCGCCGGTGATGAGGTAATCCGCGCCAGAGGTCTTGATTGCCGCTAGCAAAGTGCCCAGCACAGGCAGGTCATCGACATCGCGCAAGTCCGGTTCCACGCCCGGCAGCGGCTCGATGATTTCAGCCTGTATGGAAAGTGCATCCACCAAATCGTCTATTTCCGCCGCTGTCAAAGCATGGCGGTGTGCCAATCGTGGCAGCACGCGTTGCAATTCGTCCAGGATGTAGGCCGAAAGCAGCACATCCACCGAGCCGTGGCGCCAAGCCGCCAATATTTTGCCCGGCACACTGGCCGGATAAGCGATGCCAGAGAGCAGCACATTGGTATCGAGTACTACCCGCAGAGTAGCCAAGGCGGCTCAGCGTTTCCTGGCCGACACGCGCGTCTGCGCCCGTTCAATTGCAACGGCCGCATCGATTTCAGCCAGCCCTTCCGCTTCTGGCACTTCGGCAAAGCCAGCCTCGATGCGTTGGCATAGTGCGTCGAAGCGGCCCTGCATGCGGCGGATGCGCTCGAACAACCTGGCGTCGACCAGAGCGGCCACGGGTTTGCCGTCCTTGTTGATCACCACGCTGTCGTGGCGATATTGCACCTGATTGAGCATCTCGCCCAGATTCTGCCTGAAACTGACCGCGCTGGTCTCGGTGATCATTGTGCTCTCCTTGTTATGATCATAATGATCATTATGATCTTATGGAAATTGGTGGTCAACGCTTGGCCTTTCATCAATCCTTCGTCACCCGCAGCACTTCTTCCACGCTGCTTTGGCCGCTGAGCACATAGCGCGCGCTGTCCTGGCGCAGGTTGACCATGCCGTGGTTCTGGGCATATTCCCGCATCGCCTGCTCGGTGCTGCCGTCGTGGACCATGTGGCGCAGGGGTTCGTCGATGCTCAGCAGTTCATAAATGCCGCTGCGTCCCTGGTAGCCGCTGTAGTTGCAGGCCGGACAGCCTTGCGCGGCATAAAACCGGGCATCGGCAGGAAGCGTGGTCAGCTTCAGCTTTTCCACTTCGCCAGCACCGGGTTCGTAAGGCTTGCGGCATTCCGGGCACAGGCGGCGGACCAGCCGCTGGGCCACGATCCCCAGCATGCTCGAAGCCAGCAGATAGGGCTCGACACCCATGTCGATGAGGCGGGTGACTGCGCTGGGCGCATCGTTGGTGTGCAGGGTGGCCAGCACCAGGTGCCCGGTGAGGGACGCCTGCACCGCGATTTGCGCCGTTTCCAGGTCGCGGATTTCGCCGATCATGACAATGTCCGGGTCCTGGCGCAGGATGGAGCGCAGCGCCCGGGCAAAGGTCATCTCGATGCGCGGGTTGACCTGGGTCTGGGCGACGCCGTCGAGATCGTACTCGATGGGGTCTTCTACCGTCATGATGTTGAGCAGTTTGGTGTCGAGCTGCGACAGCGCAGCGTAAAGTGTCGTGGTCTTGCCCGACCCGGTCGGGCCAGTGACAAGGACGATGCCGTGCGGCTGGTGGATGAGCCGGTCCAGCTCCCGCAACGTGTCCGCGTGCATGCCCAGTTTTCCCAGTTCCAGGCGCCCCGCCTGCTTGTCCAGGAGGCGCAGCACCACGCGTTCTCCGTGGGCGGAGGGCAGGGTGGAGACGCGCACATCCACTGGGCGGCTACCGATGCGCAGGGTGATGCGGCCATCCTGGGGCAGGCGTTTTTCGGCGATATCGAGACTGGCCATGATCTTGATGCGCGACACGATGGCGGCGTGCAGGCTACGCTGCGGTTCGAGCATGTCGCGCAGGATGCCGTCGACGCGGAAGCGGATCACCGAGCGCGTTTCAAAGGCTTCGATATGGATGTCCGAAGCGCCTTCGCGCAAAGCCTGGGTGAGCACGGCATTGATCAGGCGGATGATGGGCGCGTCGTCTTCCATTTCGAGCAGGTCGGCGACGACGGGCATGTCCTGCACCAGTTGCTGCAGATCCACATCCTGGGAAAGATCGTCCATGAGTTGCGCGGCCTGGTTGTCGCTGCGGGCGTAGGCTTGTCCCAGGCAATGCTCGAATTCGGCCGGGCCGAGGAGCCGGGGTTGCAGCGGTGCGCCAAGCACCCGGCGCGCCTCGGCCAGGTTGAGGGGCGGTGTGCCTTCGCGCACCACCACTTCGAAGCCGTTATCGTTCTGCCGGGTCACGATGATGCCGCGGCTCTTGGCGATGTGGTAAGGCAGCAGCCGGGCCCAGTGTGGATCGGGATGCGGGGGGAGGTTCTCGCCGGCAGAGAGCGTCATGCGGCTATGGCCCGGCTGGTTTTTCTGCATCTGCGGGCACCGGCTGTGGCTTCAGTTTCGGCAGCAGCGGCGGCGGCGTATTGGGCAGGAACAGATGCGATCCGGTGGCCGAGAGCGACTGCTCGTTGCGGATGTAGTCGTAGCGATCTCCGGTCAAGGTCGCCGCCGCAGTGGCATTGCGCAACACGCGCGGACGCAGGAAAACCATGAGGTTGGTTTTGACATGCTTGCGTGTTTCATACTTGAACAGGCTGCCGAGAAAGGGGATGTCGCCCAGGCCGGGCACCTTGTCCAGGCCGTCGCGCACGTCGTCCTGAATCAGGCCGCCCAGGACGATGATCTGTCCATCGTCGACCAGCACCGTGGATTCGATGGAGCGCTTGTTGGTAATGACGCCGGCGGCATTGGTGGTGTCCTGGATGCTGGAGGCCTCCTGGTAAATCTGCATTTTCACTGTGCCGCCTTCCGCCACCTGGGGTTTGACTTTCAGCGTCAGGCCGACATCCCTGCGTTCGATGGTCTGGAAGGGGGTGACCGTGGCGCCCGTGGTCGTACCGGTGGATTGGGCGTAGCTGCCGGTGATGAAGGGCACATTCTTGCCGATGATGATCTTGGCTTCTTCATTGTCCAGCGTGAGCAGGTTGGGGGTGGAGAGAATGTTGGCATTGGCGTCGGATTCCAGCATCCTTGCCAGTGCGGTCAGGCCGGTCACTTCCTGGCCGCCGATGGTGAGTCGCTGCAGCAGCCCGAGATTGAAACCGGTGCCGGGCGTCAGGGGGTTGCCAGCTGCCGCTGAGGCAGCCAAGCCAATAATATTGTTGCCACCCGTGCCAAAGTTGGTGCCCGCAACGACTGCATTGTTAATGCCGCTGGAGCCCAGCGGCGATTGCCACTGGATGCCGAACTCGGCTGCCTTGTCGGTCGTGACCTCGACGATCAGCGCTTCGACAAAAACCTGCGCACGCCGCGCGTCGAGCTTGTCGATCACCGCGCGTAGCGTGTTGTAAACATTGTCCGGCGCGGTGATGATCAGCGAGTTGGTTTGGGCGTCGGCCTGGATGCTTGAGCCGCTGCTGGTCGTAGAGGGGTTTGTGGCGATGTTTGCAACGGGCTGGCCGGGCTGGCCAGGCATGGTCTGGCTGCTTGATGCCGAGGCGAGTTTGTTATCGCCGGAAAGAATCGCGCGCAGGGTTTCAGCCAGTTTTGTCGCTTCAGCATTACGTAGATAGACCACGTTGATGTTGCCCATCTGGCTGCCGGCTACGTCCAGTTGCATCGCCAGGCCGCGCGCGCGCGCGATGCGGGCGGGGCTGTCGGAGCGGATCAAAAGACTGTTGGAACGAATGTCCGGCAGTACTATGAATTTATTGCCGGAATCACCCCCTGTGGTAGCCTGGGGCGCGCCACCGGGCTGCTGTATGTTGGTGCCTTCCCCCAACAGGCGGTTCAGCGTTTGCGCCAGGTCCAGTGCGGAAACATATTGCAGCTTGATGACCGCGACCTCGCCGTAATTCGGCAGGTCGATCGCCTCGATGATCTTGTTGATGCGCTTGATGTTGTCGGCGTAGTCGGTGATCACCAGGGTATTGGTGCCGGCGTAGGCCGAAATGCTGTTATTGGGCGTGATCAGCGGCCGCAGTATGGGCACCAGCTGGACGGCAGATTCGTTCTGCAAGGGGTAGACCTGGGTCACGATCCGGTCGCCGGAGGCTTTGATATCCTTGCCGCCGGTGACGCTGAAATTCTGCTTGGCATCGGGTTCCGGCACGATCTTGGTTACGCCGCCGGCCTCGATGGCGGCAAACCCCTGCAGACGAAGGGCGGAGAGCAGAATCTGGTAGGTCATGCCGCGTGCCACCGGTTTGGAGGAAACGATATTGACCGTGCCTTTGACGCGCGGATCGAGAATGAAATTCCGGTTGGAAATCATGCCTACCGCCTTGACGACAGACTCGATATCGGCATTGA
This sequence comes from Sulfurimicrobium sp., assembly GCA_030652035.1. Taxonomy (GTDB): domain Bacteria; phylum Pseudomonadota; class Gammaproteobacteria; order Burkholderiales; family Sulfuricellaceae; genus Sulfurimicrobium. The sequence continues at coordinate 60,098 of JAUSBJ010000036.1, read as the reverse complement.
CGAAATTCAGCGTCACGGTTTCCTCTTCCGCGTGTAGCGCGCCAGTCCACAAGGAACATAGCAGCAGGCAGAGGAGATGCCATGATGAGCGGTTTAATAAAGTCATATCTATCCGGTTTTTTAGCGTACGGTGTAATTGTATTCGAACGGCACGCCGTTGCGGATGCCTTTCACGCTGATGCTGTTGCTTGCCTGGTAGGCGTTGATGAGATCTGCTGCCCTATCGACAGGCTTGTTGTTGATCTGGCGGATGATGTCGCCGCCCTGCAGCCCGAGCCGGTTCATCAGTCCCCCCGCGTTCGCTTCCTCGATACGCAAGCCCTGCCCCGCCAGCGCCTTGACCCGGCCGGCGCCGGCAAGCTGGGCGGGGTCTGACAGCGCCTGGTTCAACTCGCTACGGGAAACGCCGAATCGGCCCTTTCCTTCCTGGCGCACGTTCAGTTCTGAAGCTTTTTCCTGAAGCGGCAGCGGCGCCCCTTTTTGCTCCAGCAGCAGTTTTTCCCTCACGCCACCACGGTTGAGCACGACATGATCGGGTCTGACCTGTTCCAGCGTTACACCCGGCAGGATGCCGTCGCCGTTCACGAAGGGCAGATCGCCCTTGTTTTCAACGTCGATGATCGCCACGGCAGGCAGCTTGCCGCTTGCCGCAAATACACCGCTCAGCTTGAGATTGAGGGAGGTAGTGGCCTGTGCCGCGGCGAGATTGCCGGCCTGACTGGCGGTGCCGAACAGATGCCCGGCGCGAATCGTCTCCAGCAGGCGCGCCGCGTCGGATGTGGCGGGTGCTGCGGCGACCGGCTTGGCGGGTGTGGGGGCGAGGAACAGCCATGTCCAGTGAGCCAGTTGCCAGCACAGCAGCGTCACGAGGCCCAGACTGAGCAGCGTGAGCCAGCGGGTCTGCAGGAAAGCGGAAAATTTTTGTGGCAAGCGCTTGGTCATGACGAACAGATGAATTAAGAGTTGGGATGGTATGGACTTTCCGGGGTGCAGTCAAACCTATCCGGTTGGTGTGTATCGGCCACGGTAATGTGAAAAAAACGGGGAGCACTGGGCTCCCCGACAAATCATCCGGCACGATTGCCAGAAGGAGGGATTACATTCCCGGCAAGCCGCCGATGTAGCCAACAGGGGCGTTGAAGCGGTTGATCCGGCTCAACAGGTCAGTTTTGAGGGCTGCCGGTACGCTGCTTGGCAGGTCGCCCCAGTGCTGATTGTTGCTCATGATGTAGGCGTGGCCGTTGAGGTTGTCCAGCACCTGCAGGCCGGTGTTTTCGGCACCTGCGGCAGAAGACAGGATGCGCGTCAGTTTTTTGGTGTCCACGTTGTAGGCCCACACGTAGTTGTTGACATGCATGCCGCTATCCTCTCCGATGAACAGGGTGCGCATTTTTTCCGAGAAAAACACGTTGTCCGGGTTGGCGATGGCATTCACGTCAGCCGTGTTGCCGTAGGCGTCGGTGCTGATCGGCTTGCCCAGCAGGGCGGCTTCCACGTACATTTTGCTGGCCACATAGTCGGAATTGATGGCTTCGCCGCCGTTGGCCGTTTTCTGGCTGCCAGCCAGATCCAGCGTGTAGGTCACGCCTGCCTTGTTTTCTGCCAGCTTGATATGGTCAAACGGTGCGGCTGTTTCCGATTTCATGCTGGACTCGATACGGGACATGGCCATGTAGGCCTTCTTGTCACGGGCGTTGGCGCCGATGGCTTCCATCTTGGTGAATTCGGTGGTGGCGCCCAGATACGCGGCGTAGCGGCGGGTTTCCAGGAAAGCAGCGGCCTTTTCCATGCCGGGCTTGAGCGTCAGGCACTCGTCGGTGGAAGAGCCGGCACGGATGCGGGTATAACCGGCATCGCATGACTTGGCGCCGGTGGTGTCGGTGATGGGGAGTTTTGCGTCCCAGATGCTGTTGAAGGCCACGCCGCTGTCGATGATGGCCTTGATTTCGGCATCGGTCGCCTTGCCCAGCTTGTACCAGCTCAGGTTGGCTGCGCCGCCGCCCTGGTCGCTGGTCTGGTTCCACTTGGCCGCATACAGCGTACCGGCGGACAGGTCTCCGGACTTGTCGGCCACGAACATCGCCATCATGGTATAGGCGCCATCGTCGCCGAGGTAGGCCGTCTTGCCGTCAGCCATGACCTTGCTCATTTCCCAGGCGCCACGGCCCATGGTGTAGTGCTTGGCTACACCGGTAGTGCCGTCTTTCTTGACGGTCACTTCGGGGATGAAGCCATAGTTGTAAGGATTGGCGTTCTTGCTGTTGTCGAAATACAGCTCGGTCATGGCTTTCAGACCAGCCACGGTGGTGCTGTAGTTGCTGTTGAGCGGGTTGAATTGCAGATCATAGTCTTCCTCCGAGCCCAGATGCGTATTCCAGGGCGTCTGGGAAGCCGCGCAGTTGATCCAGGTGCCGCCCACGCTGGAGAAGTCGATAGGCCTCTGGCTCTTCACGGAAAGCTTGCCATCGGCTGCCTGGTTCAGGCCGGTCAGGATCATGCCCATGGGTGCCCGGCCGGTGGCCTCGGTGCCATTGGCGAGCAGCCAGTCGTATTCCAGATGCGTGACCAGGTAGAGGCTGCCATCCACGTTCAGCAGGCTGTTGCCGTCCGGCGTTTCAACCACCATGGGCTGGCCGTTGACGTCCATCAGGGGTTGCATCGTGTAATTGAACAGCTGGCCGGCGGCATAAGCGTTGCCGCCGACCTTGTCCTGAAGGCTGAACAGGGTGTTGTAACTCAGGGGGTATTCCTTCTTGCTGCCATCGCTGTAGGTGATCACGGCCTTGGCGGTGGCGAGGGTCTTGCTCATGTCGTCGGCGCTGGTCGGTGCGCTGGCGGTTTCGACGAATTCGACTGCGCTGATCGACGGGGTGCTGTTGTCGTCATCACAGCCAGTCAGGGAAATGGACAGGATAGTCACGCCTAGAGCGGCCATAACCGCCTTGCTTAAGGATTTCAGCTTCATTTGGTCAATCTCCGATGCGATGGTTGGCAAAAGGCAGCATGTTGCACGGGACAGATGACGGAAATTTGAAGCTTTTATGAATTCAGTGCGTAAAGACGGTAAGGGAAGGGCCGGTTCTAGAATTTAAGGGCATAAAAGCCGCTTGGGTCGGGTCTTCCCAGCAAGCGCAGCAGCGGCGTCAATTCACTTTCCCGCTCGCGCGCTTTTGCCGTGCCGATGAAATGGATGCCGGACTGTTTTGACCATGTGCCGCTGCCAGCCAGTTCCAACGGCCCATTCTGTGTCTGGAGCTGGAGCTGGATGCGCTCTCCCTTGCCGCCGATTTCGCCACGGTAGTTGCCGACCGGTTTGACTTGGCTCAGGCCAAAGGCGGCCTGCTGCCAGAGAATTTCGCCCTGGCCCTGATAATGGTCCTGGCGCAGGGAGAATTCCTTGCTGCGCAGCGTAATCGCGCCCTCCAGCCGGAAAGTTTCAAGCCGGGGCTGGATATGTGCCAGCCAGACGGCGGGCAGGGTGGCGTCGAGCTGGGTGATGTCCAGTCCTGATGGGGTCAGGCGCAGCGTGCCCTGGCCCCTGGCTTCCGTACCGCTGAATTCGATATCGACCGGCAACTGCCCGAACGCCAGTCCGAGCGGCCGGATGTTCCAGGCGAGCCGCTCCAGGCCGATGGCCTTGCCGCCCGGAGGTGTGAAGGAAACGTCCCGCGCTTCACCGCGCCACAGCGTGCCTGACGCGGCGCTTGTCGTAATGCCGGCAGCGGCAAAGCGGTTGGCGAGCCAGAACAGGGTGGAGGCGGGCGCCGTTGCAGCGAGGAATGCCAGGTAAAGCAGACCCCCAGCAAGCCAGGACAGCAGTTTCATGGAGAGCTAGTCTTAATTCTGCCGCACGCAATCCACGTAATAGCGTTTCTTGCCATCTGCGGATTCCTGCACCAGCCCGTGAATATCGGTCTCGAAACCCGGAAATTTTTCGTTGAAATCACGAGCGAACTTGAGGTAACGCACAATGGTGGTGTTGAAACGCTCGCCCGGGATCAGAAGCGGTATGCCCGGTGGATAGGGCGTGAGCAGCACGCTGGTGACGCGGCCGGCCAGATCGTCGATTTCCACCCGGTCGATTTCGCGATGCGCCATTTTGGCGAAAGCATCGGTCGGCTTCATTGCGGGCTCCATGTTGGAGAGATACATTTCCGTGGTCAGGCGCGCAATGTCATTCGCCTTGTAGATGCCGTGGATGCTGTCGGAAAGGTCCTTCAGCCCGACTCGCTCGTAGCGCGGATGCTTGGCGACGAATTCCGGCAGCACGCGCCACAGCGGCTGGTTGCGGTCGTAGTCGTCCTTGAACTGCTGCAGCTCGGTGAGCATGGTGTTCCAGCGGCCCTTGGTGATGCCGATGGTGAACATGATGAAGAAGGAATACAGCCCGGTTTTCTCCACGATCACGCCGTGCTCCGCCAGGTATTTGGTGACGATTCCTGCCGGGATGCCGGACTCGGAGAAACCACCCTCCATGCTTAGCCCCGGGGTGATGATGGTGGCTTTGATCGGGTCGAGCATGTTGAAGCCCGGCGCCAGGTTGCCGAAGCCGTGCCAGTGCTCGTTGTCGTGCAGCATCCAGTCTTCGCGGCTGCCGATGCCTTCCTCGGCAAGGTTTTCAGGGCCCCATACCTTGAACCACCAGGAATCGCCGAATTCTTCGTCCACCTTGCGCATGGCGCGGCGGAAATCGAGCGCTTCGAGGATGGATTCTTCCACCAGCGAGGTGCCGCCGGGCGGCTCCATCATCGCCGCCGCCACGTCGCACGAGGCGATGATGGCATATTGCGGGCTGGTGGAGGTGTGCATCAGGTAGGCTTCGTTGAACACGTCGCGGTCAAATTTTCCGGTGTCAGAATCCTGCACCAGGATCTGCGAGGCCTGCGACAGGCCTGCCAGCAGCTTGTGGGTGGACTGGGTGGCGAAAATGGTGGATTCCTTGGGACGCGGCCTGTCCTTGCCGATGGCGTGCATATCCTTGTAGAACTCGTGGAAAGTGGCGTGCGGCAGCCAGGCTTCGTCGAAGTGCAGGGTGTCGATCTTGCCGTCCAGCATCCCCTTGATGGTTTCCACGTTGTAGATCACGCCGTCGTAAGTGCTCTGGGTGATGGTGAGCACGCGCGGCGAACCCTTGGCTTCGCGCGCAAAAGGGTTGGCTTCAATCTTTTTCTTGATGTTTTCCCATTTGAATTCTTCCAGCGGGATCGGCCCGATGATGCCGTAGTGATTGCGCGTCGGGGTCAGGAACACGGGAATCGCCCCAGTCATGATAATGGCGTGGAGAATCGACTTGTGGCAATTGCGATCCACAACCACTACGTCGCCCGGCGCCACGGTGGAATGCCACACCATTTTGTTGGAAGTGGAGGTCCCGTTGGTGACGAAATACAGGTGATCCGTGTTGAAGATACGCGCTGCGTTGCGCTCCGAGGCCGCTACCGGGCCGGTGTGGTCGAGCAACTGGCCGAGTTCTTCCACTGCGTTGCACACGTCGGCGCGCAACATGTTCTCGCCGAAAAACTGGTGGAACATCTGTCCCACCGGGCTTTTGAGAAAGGCCACGCCGCCGGAGTGGCCGGGGCAATGCCAGGAATAGGAGCCGTCCGCCGCATAATGCGTCAGGGCGCGGAAGAAGGGCGGCGCCAGCGAATCCAGGTAGGCCTTGGCTTCGCGCACCACGTAGCGGGCGATGAACTCGGGGGTGTCCTCGAACATGTGAATGAAGCCGTGCAATTCCTTCAGCACATCGTTGGGGATGTGGCGCGAGGTGCGCGTTTCGCCATACAGGAAAATCGGGATCTCGGCGTTGCGGCGGCGGATTTCCTCGACAAAGGCGCGAATCTGGGCCACGGCATGCTCCGCCAGTTCGGGCGTGGTGAACTCCTCGTCGTCGATCGACAGGATGAAGGTCGAAGCCCGGCTCTGTTGCTGGGCGAATGAGGTCAGGTCGCCGTAACTGGTGGCGCCCAGGACCTCAAGGCCTTCTTCCTCGATGGCCTTGACCAGCACGCGCACGCCGATGCCGCTCGCATTTTCAGAGCGGAAATCTTCGTCGATGATAACTACGGGAAAACGGAATCGCATGACTTCTCCTTCACGTCTCTGGAGGCGCGGCCTCCAAAGGCGGGGTTAATGCAAACTGACCGAACTGGACGAGAGAGGGGCAAGCCAGCTTTTGGCCATTGCCGCACCAAAGCGTTTGGCTACGCGCTCGGCAAAACCTTCCTGCGGTGTGAAATCCATCATGTTCTCGGCCTTGATGACTTCGCGCGCAACGTATTCGGCGCTGCCCAAGCCATCCGCCAGCCCGAGCTGGATGCTTTTTTCGCCACTCCAGACCAGGCCGCTGAACATTTCCGGGGTTTCCTTGAGACGCTTGCCTCGGCCCTGGCGCACGACCTGGATGAACTGGTTGTGAATCTCGCCCAGCATCTCCTTGGCATACTCTTCCTGTTTCGGGTTGGCCGGGGAGAATGGGTCAAGAAACCCCTTGTTTTCTCCCGCTGCCAGCAGGCGGCGCTCGACCCCCAGTTTGTCCATGGTGCCGGTAAAGCCGAAGCTGTCCATGATCACGCCGATCGAACCGACAATGCTGGCCTTATCGACGTAAATCTTGTCCGTCGCTGCGGCGACGTAATATCCGCCTGAAGCGCAAATATCCTCCACTACGGCATACAGCGGCGTGTTGGGATGGTTGGCGCGCAGGCGGCGGATTTCGTCGTTGATATAACCCGCTTGTACCGGACTCCCTCCCGGGCTATTGATGCGCAGAATGACGCCCTGGGTGTTCTTGTCCTTGAAGGCGGCCTGCAAGCCGTTGATCACCCGTTCGGCATTGGTGTCCGCGCCGATGCCGATGACACCGTGCAGGTCCACGACAGCGGTATGTTTGCCGGATTTGGGCATTTCCCCATGATCCATCCAGCCCATGGCTAGCGCCAGCAGCACGAGCAGATAGATGAATGTCAGGAGTTTGAAAAAAATGCCCCAGTGGCGCGCGCGGCGTTGTTCCTGAAGCGCGGAGAAGGCAAGTTTCTCGAGGGTTTTGCGTTCCCAGTTGTCGGGATCGGACATGGTTGTCGGCTTCTCTTGGTGATGATTTTGAAGGGGGGTTATTTTACCCGAATTGGCCCATGATGCAGCCTTAATATGTCAAACAGTGGTTTATCAGGCGTTCTCACGCAACCATTGATGCAATTCGCCGAAAGTGTCGGCACAGGCAAGGGGGGCAAACCCCACAAGGCCTTCTCTTGGATGGGCGCCATAAGCTGCGCCCAGGCTGGGCACCCCGGCGTTGACAGCCATTTGCAGGTCGTGGCTGGTGTCGCCGATCATGAGGGTTTTGTCAGGTGAGGCATCCAATCGTTCCATCAGTTCCAGCAGCATCTGGGGATGCGGCTTGGAAAAACTCTCGTCGGCACAGCGCGTGGCATGGAAATAGGGCCTCAGGCCAGTATGATCGAGCACGCGGTCAAGACCGTGGCGGCCTTTGCCGGTGGCGACGGCGAGCATGAAGCCTGCCGCGTGTAACTCCCGAATCGCTTCTTCGGCGCCGGCAAATAGCGGTATTTCAGCGTCCTGGGCCATGAAATGGACACGGTAGCGATCGGCCAGGCGACTGTAATCCGCCGCAGCCATGTCGGGAAAGAGGGCGGCAATCGCCTCGTTCAGGCCCAGGCCGATGATATGCCGTGCCGCAGCTTCGCTGGGCTCGTCCGCGCCGATATCCCGGCTGGCAGCCTGAATGGCAGCCACGATGGTGGCTGCCGAGTCCATCAGGGTGCCATCCCAGTCAAAAACCAGCAGATCAAATTGTTTCGGCATTGCTTTGCTTGTCCAGAGAATTCAAGAATTTTTCCAGTTCCTGCGGCAGCGGTGCTTCGAGGGTAAGTTGCTCGCCGCTGATCGGGTGCTGGATTACCGCCTTATGTGCGTGCAGGAACATGCGTTTCAAGCCTTTGCGCTGCAATTCCTTGTTCAGGGCGAAGTCGCCGTATTTGTCGTCGCCCGCGATGGGGAAACCCAGATGGGAGAGATGTACGCGGATCTGGTGGGTGCGCCCGGTCTTGAGTTCAGCCTCAAGCAGGCTGAAATCCTGCCAGCGTTTTTGCAGGGTAAAGATGGTGTGTGAAGCCTGGCCGTCTTCGCGCACGCTGACGCGGCGTTCGCCGTCCGCTGTCAGGTATTTGAACAAAGAAAGCTTTACATGGCGGCGCGCGTCCTGCCATGCGCCCTTGACCAGCGTGTAATAAAACTTGTCCATTCCCCCCTCGCGCATGGCTTCGTGCAGTTTGACCAGGGCGCTGCGCTTCTTCGCCAGCAGCAGCACGCCGGAGGTTTCGCGGTCGAGGCGGTGGGCCAGTTCGAGAAATTTTAGTTCGGGGCGCTCCAGGCGGAGCTGTTCGATGACGCCGCGGCTGATGCCGCTGCCGCCATGCACCGCCATGCCCGAGGGCTTGTTGATCACCAGAAGGGCGCTGTCTTCGAAGATGGTGCAGGATGCCAGCCTGGCGGTGACAGGCTGGGGACTGACGGGCTCGCGCCGTGCCATCTGCACTGGCGGTATGCGCAGCACGTCGCCCAGAACCAGCCGATAAGTGGCGTCGACGCGCTTCTTGTTGGCGCGTACCTCTCCCTTGCGCAAGATCCGGTAAACATGGCTTTTGGGGACGCCCTTGAGCCGCTTCAGCAGGTAGTTGTCGATGCGCTGACCTTCGCCGTCTTCGCCTATGGTGACCATGGAGACGGAATTTTTGCCCAATTCATTCATTTTGCTTATACTAGCCGGGTTGTGCCGGGATGGGAACTCATATAATCCGGCCACAGCACGGTTTCAGTAACAAAACAGCCGGTTTTTCAAATACTTGTAATCACTGGCTGGTCTGGTTATAACGCTCACCTATTTTAAAGTAGCGATAGTGATAATTACGCGCTCTAAACAGGCGATATTTTCAAGTTTTGCCCGAACGATACGCCCCGCATAAGACGTTCCTCCTGGCCGATTTTTGAGCCTGAACGCGGTGGGGATGAGTCCCGGTTTGGTTCCGGGGCTTTTAAATGTATTTGGGTTGTGGCATGGCATTTGAATGCGTTGAGAATGATGCATTGTGTCCATGCACAGGTTCTGGTGCCGAACGAAAAAATTTCTGGAAACAACCCGGTCTTGAAGTTGGCTGAAAATCATAACCTAATGATTCAACCGAAATAACTTTCCGGTCTCGTGGATCTTTATGGACTGCGAGGCGGGTTGTTTTGCCCCGTGGAGCGCGCGGGGGAAATATGTAATGAAACGTATGCTGTTCAACGCAACCCAAGCTGAGGAGTTGCGCGTCGCGATTGTCGACGGTCAGAAATTGATCGATCTCGACATCGAATCAGCCGGAAAAGAGCAACGCAAGAGCAATATCTACAAGGGTGTCATCACCCGCATCGAACCTTCCCTGGAAGCTGCCTTCATCGACTATGGTACGGACCGTCACGGTTTCCTGCCATTCAAGGAAGTTGCGCGCAGTTTCTTCAAGCTGCCCGAAGGCGTTGAAGTTTCCAAGGCGCGTATTCAGGATGCGCTGAAAGAAGGCCAGGAAATCATCGTCCAGGTCGAGAAGGACGAGCGCGGCAACAAGGGCGCCGCGTTGACCACCTTCATCAGCCTGGCCGGGCGCTATCTCGTCCTGATGCCCAACAATCCCCGTGGCGGTGGCGTATCGCGCCGCATCGAGGGCGAAGATCGCGAAGAATTGCGCGAAACCATGTCGCAGCTGGACGTGCCTGCCGGCATGAGCATCATTGCCCGTACCGCTGGCATTGGCCGCACCCTCGAAGAACTGCAATGGGACATGAATTACCTGCTCCAGTTGTGGCGCGCCATTGAAGGCGCTTCCACCATTCAGAGCGGCGCTTTCCTCATCTATCAGGAAGGCAGCCTGGTGATCCGCGCCATTCGCGACTATTTCCAGCCGGATATCGGCGAGATCCTGATCGATACCGCTGATGTTCACGAACAAGCCATGCAGTTCATGAGCCACGTCATGCCCAACAATGTGGGCAAGGTCAAACTCTATTCCGATGATGTACCGCTGTTCTCGCGCTTCCAGATCGAACACCAGATCGAAACCGCTTTTTCGCGCGAAGTTTCCCTGCCTTCCGGCGGTGCCATCGTGATCGACCACACCGAGGCGCTGGTCTCGGTGGACGTCAACTCAGCCCGCGCCACGCGCGGGTCGGACATCGAGCAGACCGCGTTCAATACCAATCTCGAAGCATCGGACGAAATCGGCCGTCAGTTGCGCCTGCGCGATTTGGGTGGCTTGGTGGTGATCGATTTTATCGACATGGAAAGCCAGAAAAACCAGCGAGAAGTTGAAAACCGCCTGCGAGATGCGCTGCACCATGACCGGGCGCGGGTGCAGATGGGCAAGATTTCCCGTTTCGGCCTGCTCGAACTTTCGCGCCAGCGTCTCCAGCCATCGCTGGGCGAAACCAGCCACATTCCCTGCCCGCGCTGCCATGGCACCGGCCATATCCGCGGGGCCGAGTCTTCAGCATTGCACATCCTGCGCATCCTGCAGGAAGAGGCAATGAAGGAGAACAGCTCCGCCATTCACGCCCAGGTGCCGGTGGATGTTGCCACTTTCCTGCTCAACGAGAAGCGTGCAGATATCTACGGCATCGAATCGCGCCACAAGGTCAGCGTGGTGCTGATTCCTAATATTCACCTCGAAACGCCGCATTACTCCATCGTCCGTTTGCGTCATGAAGATGTCGCCGAAGGTGCGCTACCCAGCTACAAAATGGTCGAGCTTCCTGCGGAAACGGCAGAGGCGGCTACCCCGTCACAGGAAATCAAGCCGGCACGCCCGCAGGCCGCAGTGCGTGGCATTACTCCGGCGCAGCCAGCGCCGACACGGCCTGAACCGGTGCTCGAAACGCCATCCATTTTTGGCAAAATCAAGGGATGGCTGCAAAAGTTGGGTGCAGCCAAGGAAGAAGTGCCGGTCGAGAAACCCAAGGCGAAGACTCAGCGTGAACGTCGTCCGGAGCGTGCTCCACGCCAGGGCCAGGAGCAAGGCGGACGCGGTCAGCAGCGCCGCGGTGGAGGCCAGGGAGAGGGTCGAGGCGAACGTCCTGAACGCGCGGAGAAAGGCGCGGAGAAAGCCGAAAGCCGGGATCGTGGAGAACGCGGTGAGGGGCGTGGCGATCTCAGGAAAGAACTTGCTGCTAAAGCCGAACGCGCTGCGCCGCAGGCGGCTGCCATTGCAGAAAAAGGGTCTCAGCAGGCCGCCGGAGAAAGTGGCACCGAGGGTCGCGGCAAGCGCAACCGCCGCGGCGGAAGGCGTGAGCGTGAACGGCGTGAGGAAGTGCGCGCGGACAGTGGTGCACCTGGTGAAGCCGAAGTGGTGAAGCGTGAAGTAATTGCCACGCCAGTCATGGTGGAGCAGGCTGATGCATCCGCTGCGATGATGGAAACGACTGCACCTGCGGCAGTGCCTGAGGATGTTTCCAGGTTACAGCCGGAAACACCGGTTGTGGTGCAGACGCTACAAGTCGAAGCGCCAGAAGTAGAGCCCAGGGTTGAAGCTCAGGCACCCGCCATCGTTGTTCCCGCCGTTGCGGAAGCGACTGCACCGGTGAAAGTTTCTGAAGAGATTGCCCAGTCGCAGCCAGAAACACAGGCTGTGGCGGCGGAACCCGAAGTCGTGGAAGTCGCGGCTGCGGAACCAGAAGTAACGGCGCCTCAAGTCGCGGAACCTGAAGCAGAAGCCGTAGTGGAAGCTCCGGCACCTGTCGCGGCTGCCGCTCCCGAAGTTCCGGCCCAGGCCGCCCCTGCGGTAATTCCGGCAGAACCGGTCTCGTCGCTTCAGCAGGTCGAAACCGTGGCAGCACCTGTTGCGGCCGGAGCTGAAGAGGAACAGCCGGCAAAAATCCGTGCGCCACGCCGCCGCCGTCGCCCTGCTGTTGCCGCAGCGACTGAGCCTGCTGAGGGCGGCTTGGTGCAGGTGGAAACCAAGGCCGAGCGCCTGCAGCGGCTGGAAGCCGAAGCGGCTGAAGCCGCTGCGACGGCCACGCCAAAGCCGCGGCCTGCTCGCCAGAAAGCGGTCAAGGTGGAGCCATCCGAACCGCTCATGCAGGTGGAAACGCGCAAATCCGAATCGGAGTAGCCTGGTTCAAATAATAAAAAGAGGGGCTCCGGCCCCTCAGTCAGCCGACTGACCCCGCCTTTTCCGGAAGGCGGGGTTTTTTTATTGTCCTGATGAACCTAATGTCTGCCGGTTATTCTTTCTCGAACAGCGCAATGGATTCGACATGGGCGGTATGCGGGAACATATTGGCTACACCTGCAGCCTTGAGGATATATCCCTGAGCGTGCACCAGCAGGGCGGCGTCGCGTGCCAGGGTAGAGGGGTTGCAGGAAACATACACGATGCGCTTAGGCCCATTGCCTTCCAGCGCCCTGATGAGCTCAGCCGCGCCGTCGCGCGGCGGATCGATCAACATTTTGTCGAAATGGCCGAGCGCGGCCAGGCTTTCCGGGGTGGCCTGGAACAGGTCTGCCTGCCTGAATTCTGCCCGATGCGCCAGGCCGTTGTATTCGGCGTTCGACACGGCGCGGGCCACTAGCGCGGCGCTGCCTTCCACGCCGACCACTGTCGCGCCGCGCCGCGCGATGGGCAGGGTGAAATTGCCCAGGCCGCAGAACAGGTCGGCGATACGCTCGCCCGGCTGCGGGTCGAGCAGGGCCAGGGCGCGGCGCACCAGCAGGCGGTTAATGACCGGGTTGACCTGGGTAAATTCGGTGGGCTGGAACGGCATGGTGATGCCAAACTCGGGCAGGGTGTAGTTCAGCGGCGGCGCGTCCAGGGGATAGAAAGGCCGCACCGTGTCCGGCCCCTTGGTCTGGGTCCAGAACTGGACCTTGTGCTGGTCCGCGAAGGCCTTGAGAAGGCCTTCGTCGTCGGGTGTGAGCGGGTCCATGATGCGCAGCACCAGCACGTTCACGTCTTGCCCCAGCGCGATTTCGATTTGCGGCAGCCGTGCCCGGATGGAGAGCTGCCCGATCAACTGGCCCAGCGGCTCGATCAGGGCGGAGATATGCGGCGGCAGGACTTCGCAGCGGTGCATGTCGACCACGAAGCTGCTGCGTTTTTCGTGGAAACCGACCAGAACCTTGTCTTTCTTCTTCGACATGTCTTTCACCGAGATCCGGGCGCGCTGTCGATAGCCCCAGGCTTCGCCGTGGATGGCTTGCAGGATGGATTGCGCCCTGACCTTGCCGATGTGCCACAGGTCGTCTTCCAGCACCCGCTGTTTCACCGCGACCTGGCCGGATTCCTCCAGGTGCTGCAAGCTGCAGCCGCCGCATATGCCGAAGTGCGGGCATTTGGGGGTGACGCGCATGAAGCTGGCGCGCGTGACTTCCTTCATGGTGGCCATTTCGTAGCTGGATTTTTTCTTGTATACGGTATAGGTGACTTCCTCGCCGGGCAGTGCGCCTTCGATGAAAATCACCTTGCCATCCACGTGGGTGATGCCACGGCCTTCGTGGTCCAGGGATTCGATGCTAACGATCATGATGTGAAGCCAATCTTGCGTCCAAACGGGTTAGAAAATGTTGCAGGGAAGTGGTGTTCAGCAGCCAGCCGAGCGCGACGCCCAGGCTGTCCGCCAGCAAATCCAGCCAGTCTGCGGTACGGTAGCCGCTCCAGCCTTGCAAGAGCTCGATAACCCCGCCGAAGGCAATACAGGCGAGGGCGAGGTAGATGCGTTGCCCGCGCGCGGCGTAAATCTGGCAGAACCAGCCCATCAGCAGGGCATAGGAGATCAGGTGTTCCAGCTTGTCGGCATGGGGGAAGCGCATGGGCGCGGGCGGCGAGGGGATGAGCGAGATATAGCTGATCAGGAAAATGAGCAGCCAGCCGGCAGCCAGCCATGTCTTGCGGTAAACCATGATGAATCAGGCGGTCCAGGCAGCCAGGAATTCACGCCAGTGGACGGCATCGATCTTTTCCAGTTGGCTTCGCACCAGATTGCATTCTTCCTGGTACTGCGCCGGCGTGAGCGCGCCGCGCATCAGCTGGAAACGCAGGAATACCAGGTAGGTGTTGACCACGTCGGTCTCGCAGTAATTACGGATGGCGATGATTTCGCCGTTCTGGAAAGCGTCCCATACCTTGGAGCCGTCCATGCCCAGTTTTCCCGGAAAGCCGCACAACTGGGCGATCTGGTCGAGCGGCGCGTTGGCGCGCGGCTGGTAGAGCGCCATCAGGTCCATCAGGTCGAGGTGGCGGGTATGGTAGCGGCTGATGTAGTTGTTCCACTTGAACTCGCGGTCGTCCTCGCCCATGTCCCAGTAGCGCGGCGCCTGGATGCCGTGCATCAGGGCGCGGTAGTGCAGCACCGGCAGGTCGAAGCCGCCGCCGTTCCATGAGACCAGTTGCGGGGTGTATTTCTCGATGCCTTCGAAGAAGCGACGGATGATCTCGGCCTCGCTGTCTTCCGTGCTGCCCAGGGTCCACACGCGAAAGCTGTCGCGTTCGCGCAGGGTGCAGGAGATGGCGACCACGCGATGCAGGTGGTGCTGCAGGAAGTCGCCGCCGGTGGCCTGACGGCGTTGCTGGAATGCGATTTCCGCTACCTGGGCGTCAGGCGTGTCTGCGCCCAGTCCGTTGAGTGTGCGCAGCCCTGCAACGTCAGGAACGGTCTCGATGTCGAAAACGAGGACTGGGGTCACTTCTTGGCCCATGCTCCGCTGGCGTTCTGGTACCACCAGCCGCCAGCGGCCTTGCTGATCCAGCGCTGGGCGAAAGTCGAGCGCACTTCATCTTCCCATTCCGGGTGGCCGTTGGCGCGGGCGATTTCGCGATACAGCGCCTTGCGGTCCTGGTTTTCCGCCGCCACCAGCGAGTTCATCGCCTGCCGCTGGGCCAGCGGGGCGGCGGCAGGGTCGCGCACGGCGACCAGCCCGTCGCGCGTCAGGCCCACTGCGCCGCTGGCATAGAAACCCGCCAGTTCATTATGACGCTGCTGCATGCCGTTTTTCAGGCTGGTGATGGCGGGGGTGTTGATCTCCAGGTCGGCGGAGGCCAGCGCCAGCGGAGGCCAGCACAGGGCGAAGAGAAACAGCCACGAAGAAAGACGGGTGAGGGTTTTCATTTGATTTCCCCTTGTGTTTCAGGTTGAGGTTTTGCGCCCTGCTTGAGCTGCCAGATATCGTCGATGATCTTGTCTGCGGCTTTTTCCGCGGCGGCGGCGGGGAAGTAAATATTGATGGTGACGCAGCCTGCGGTCATGCCGCCGAGCAGCAGCGCGGCTGCCAAAAAGGTCGTTTTCATGTGGTCCTCGCTATTGAACAATGGGCGGGGCATTGCCCTGGGTCACCCGCTGCAGGCGGGTAATCAGCTCATCCCAACTGACGCTGCGATTGTAACCGATAACCGTAATCGCCGGTATGCCGCCCCCTTTGACAATGACGTAGCCATTGGGTGCAGGCTCGATGCCGTCCATCAGGCAGACGCTGTTGCGCAGCACGCACGAGAGTCCGAGGCGGCGATAGCCGAATTGCTCGAAAAAGCCCAGAAAGCTGCGCTGGATCGCCGCCGCAGCACCCGCCCCGCCGAGGGCGGAAATATTCTGCACCGCGCGCTGGGAAATCTTGCGCGGGTAGTCGCCGGGGCTGCTGCGCACGGCGGCATCGAAAGCCACCGGCTTCCAGTTGGAGAGTTCCAGGCCCTTGACCTCCACATCGATGCGCCCCTGCATGTTGCCAAAGGAAAAAGCACGCGTCAGCAGGTCGAGATCCAGGTTGCGCATGTCGATGCTGGCCTGCATGCGCGGCGCATGGCCCAGCGTGTCGAGCAGGACCAGGTCCTGGATCACTGCCGTGCCGTCGAAGGCCTTGACCAGCAGCGCGCCATCCATGGCCAGCCTGCCCGACTCGTAATGGACGCGGGGCACCACCCCGGCCAGGGTGCCGTGCATTTTCGGCCAGTGCAGGGCGCTGGAAAGCTGCTCCATGGAAACGGGCGTGAGTCCGCCCTCGAATTCCCATTGCCAGCCTTCTTTCGCCTGCGTGGCTTGAAAATTCTCGATGTTGAGGCTGCCGCCCAGGATCGGAATGGCGAGCCGGGGAATGCGGACGTTTCTGTCCTGCAGGTGGATTGCGGTCTTGAAGCCGTCTACCGGCAGCGCCAGGAGCTGGCCGCTGCCGATGGCCAGATCGGCCACGCTTGAGGCCTTGGCGCGCCATGGCAGGGTGAAATTCACTTCGCGCAGCGCGAAGCGCCCTTCCTTGTCCTTGAGCGAAGCATGGTCCAGGCTTAAATCCAGCGACTGGATTTCACCGCTGGCAATGCGGCTGGAAAAACTGATCCTGCCGTCCGCAGCCGATTTTGCGAGGGCGGTTTTTTCCAGGAAGGGCAGGAGGAGGGTGGCATGGAGCGCGCCGAGCTTGAGTTCCTTGCCCTCCATTTCGGCCGTCGCAAATTGATGGGTGTTCACATCCCATATGGCGGATGCCCTGACCTCGCCGATGGCGGGCCAGTGCAGCACGCCCTGTTCCAGCGCGATGCGCTGCGGGCTGGAACGCCCACTGGCCGAGAACTTGACCCCGCCGCCGCTGATATAGATAGGATGCCAATAGATTTCGCCCTGTTCCCAGGAAGCATTGCCTTGCCAGATCAATTCGCCGCGCGCCTGATGCGCCTTGAACTGGATTCTCCCGCTGATTTTTTCTCCGGCATGGAGGCCGCTGGCATCGCTGAAGGCCAGCCCGGATAGGAGCAGGTCGGCGTCGGCGGCGAGCAGCTTTGCGCCACTGCCGCCGAAGTGCAGCTTGCCGCTGATTTTCCCCGAACTTGGGGCGGGAATATTCGCAGCTAACCAGGATTTTGCATAAGTAATGTTGCCGTTCTCGATAACGGCCGAGACTTTCCAGTTTTTTTCCAGGCGCGCATCGAAGCGCCAGCGTTCGCTTGCAGAGGGGAGGAGATCGAGGTTCAGTTGCTTCGTGCTGGCGGTGTAACTGAAGCGCACCGGCCAGCTTTGTTTTTCTTGCAGGGTGCCCTGGTCGCAGGCGAGGGTGTCGCGCCCGATGCGGATTTTCGGGCAGCTCAGGCGCACGTTGCGCCAGGTCTTGCCTTGCAGGGAAATGGTTCTGATGTGTGCGCTAAGGCTGTCCTTGTCCAGACGGGCATCGATTCCCTGAACCTGGAATGCGGGCGAGACGATATCCTCTATGCTCAGGCTGATTTGCTGGCCATGGGCAGGCGATATCGCGGCACAGAGGAGAAAGGCGGACAAAGAAAAAGGCCGACAGCTTGTGGCTGCCGGCCCTGTTCTGGTGCCGATGACCGGAATCGAACTGGTGACCTTCGCATTACGAATGCGCACAAGTTCACATTTACTGTCGTTGATCACTGTCGCAGAATGTATATAATATTCTAATAAAAACATATATATAATATCGTTTCGCTTGCTTTATCGCGTTGATTCATATTCCACTTTATTGTTATAATTTGCCTACACAGTGCCTACATGGATTCTACCATGTAGGCGACTAGGAGGGGCGATCATGGCAAAGCAAAACTTCACGGCTGGCGTGGTAGCAAAGGCGCAATGCGAACATGGCAAACAGCAAAGCATCTATTGGGACGGCAAGGCTCCCGGCTTGGGTTTGCGGGTTACTGCTGCCGGTACCAAGTCCTATATCTTCGAAGCCCGCCTACATGGCAAAACCCTGCGCGTAACTATAGGTGATGTGCGCACCTGGCCTGTCGGAAAAGCGCAGTCCGAAGCAACACGCCTCAAGACGCTGACTGATCAAGGCATAGACCCGCGCCAGCAAAAAAGCGACCTTGCCGCCGCTGCTGCAGCCAAGCGTGATGAAGCTGTGCGTCAGCATGTGACCTTGGCAGATGCGTGGCCGGTTTACCTTGAAGCCAAGAAATCCAAATGGAGCGCACGGCATTTTCTCGACCATCAGCGAATAATTGCATCAGGCGGAAAAATCAAGGTAAGAGGCCAAGGGGAAACAGTGGCCGGGGTGTTGTCGTCATTATCCGGCGTGAGGTTGTGCGACCTGACTAGCGAGCGCGTGAGCGAATGGCTCAATTCACCAGAAACGATCCGCCGCCCGACACAAGCCCGCCGCGCCTTTACGCTATTACGGGCATTCGTAAGCTGGAGCAACCGTGCCGAATTCAAGGGGATCATTCCAAGTGGTGCGTGCGCTTCTCACGTTGCCAAGGAAGCATTGCCGAAGCCTGCCGCCAAGGATGATTGCCTCCAGCGTGAGCAGTTGCCGCTCTGGTTCGAGCATGTGCGCAGACTGAGCAACCCCGTACATTCTGCCTACTTGCAAGGCTTGCTTATCACTGGCGCAAGGCGGGAAGAATTGGCCGGGTTGAGATGGGATGATGTGGATTTCCAATGGCAAAGCCTGACGATTCACGACAAGGTGGAAGGGCAACGCATCATTCCGCTGACGCCTTATCTGGCGCAACTGCTGGCCGCTCTACCTCGCCGCAACGAATGGGTATTCAGCAGCCCCACCGCCGCATCAGGCAGGCTCATGGAGCCGCGCATCGGCCACAACAAGGCATTGGCCGCCGCCGGACTGCCCGCGCTATCCCTGCATGGCCTGCGCCGATCCTTTGGCACATTGTCCGAATGGTGCGAAGTGCCGACCGGCGTGGTCGCGCAAATCATGGGACACAAGCCAAGCGCGCTTGCCGAGAAGCATTACCGCCGCCGCCCGCTCGACCTGTTGCGAAGCTGGCACGTCAAGATTGAGGCGTGGATATTGGAGCAGGCGGGAATCGACTTTGTGCCAGTGCAAGCCGGTTTGCGCGTAGTGAACTAAACAACTTTCATCAACTCAAAGCGGTGTGTATCATACACAAATGAATAGCGCAGACCTTATTCGAGAACTCAAAAAAGCGGGCTGGCAACTCAACCGGGTGAATGGCTCACACCACATATTCACGCACGCCACACGCCCCGGAATCGTGGTGGTGCCACACCCGAAGAAAGATTTAGGGCGCGGCTTGGTGAAAGCAATCCGGCAACAGGCCGGAATATGAGAGGTGCATCATGCATTACCCCGTAGCAATTGAAAATGGAACAGATACCGAAGCCTTCGGCGTGGTCGTGCCAGACCTGCCCGGCTGTTTTTCGGCTGGCGACACCTTGGAGGAAGCCTTTATTCAGACTGAAGAAGCTATAACAGGCTGGATTGAAACCGCACTTGATGCGGGGCTGGAAATCCCGAAGCCTTCCAGCATCGAAGCGCTGCGCAAAGCTCACCCTGAATATGAGGGCTGGACGTGGGGGCTGGTAAAGGTTGACCCGGCCATGCTGGATGACACGATGGAGCGCGTTAATATCAGCCTGCCGCGCCGTATTCTTCACAGATTGGATGCACAAGCCCGTGCTGCGGGTGAAACCCGTTCAGGGTTCATTGCAAGCATGGCATTGGGCAAGTGATCATGAGTCGAATGCAGGCCATTGAAACAGACAGAGCCTGATCCATTCCCATTAGTCGCTGTCGGGGCTTTCTTGCTGGCGGTTACAAGTCTTAGATAGCAGCATCAACTAACCCCGGCTTTCCAATAGGATTTCTGTCGAGTCTAACGTTCCATGGATCATCCAAAAGACTCGAATGCTCATAAATTTCGCCGGATTTTGGAGCAAAGGAAACGTAGTAGATAGAGTCGCTGTCGAGTTCCACCTCCCTACGGTTATAGCGGGTTTGATCTCGCTTCTTTCGGTTCATTTGTTTGCCACTTGCAAAAGTGGTGGGAAAGCCCCCTAACCCATTAAGGATTGAAACGGCCCGCAGGGCCATCTCAATCCTGAGTTGAAAATCTCGGCTTGTTTGCATCTGGAATATGCAGCGCATCTGCCCCCTATGCATGCTTAGCGAATACGTAATTGGCCTTTCCTGCACTCATCGCAAATTCATCGCAATAACGGTTAATGCTTGAGAATAGTGCATCATCCCCAAATGCCTTAGCTGCAAATACGAACGCACATATTCCTCGATAGAAGTAGTTCCAAAGATCATCCCTGTGGTCAGCAAAGAGAGGCATTCCTGCCATGCCTGTCACATGGAATTTTGGTGGATTGCCTCCATACATTTCCATTATGTGCGGCGACGCACCATGAACGTATCCAGAATACATTTTGCTAATGGACCGCGTTACTGCTCCCGCATGGCTCGTGTCGGGATCGCCACCTTTGATCTTTGCAATATAAGCGCGGATCTTTTGACGCGGCACCATTGGACGTTTCTGCTTTGATCCGATTGGGTCTTCTGATTTGTCTAACTCCTCCTCGTAGAAGGCATTCAGATACGCGCGATGCAACTCTGTCACATCATTAAAGATGACTGCGTAAGAAAGAAATGTGATGTCCTCCATAAACTCATCAAGCATCCTTTGCAGCGCTGCCTGCTCCTGTATGAAGCCAAACTCCAGAAGTATTCGCGCTGAATGCAACGTACTGACTACACGAGCCAACTTTTGAACGATTGCTTGATGAATTGATTTTTCGGCATACCGGAAAACAAAGCTGCCACCCATCGGTACGCGCTGAGGCTCTGGCACACGCTTTTCCAAAACCGACAACGTCGATTCCATATGGTTTAGCGTTTGGGGGTAGAGATCATCCATTGGTGATGTGGCGGCCTATTCTTGCTGCGCAATTTCCAACTGAATTTTCCGCTCAGACAATTCCTGCATCAATTGTTGCGCCAAGTCGCCGAGGGGATCGCCGCCCATGGCTTCGGTTTCTTCGATGGTCTGCTTGAGTTGGAAAATCTCGGTCTGCTGCTGGGTTTCCATTTCCTGCTGCGCTTCGCTTAAACGGCGTCGCAGTTGCGCGATGCGACGGATGGCTTTCACGATACGCGAAGCCACATCAGCGCCACCAATCGCCTCGGGGTCTTGTCCATACGCCACAATCAGTTTTTCAATGGCAGCTTGGTCGCCGATCTCGTAAGCCCGGTTCACTTGCGCCATCAGCGAGGTTCGGCGTAAGCGCTCGGGTTCCGTGGTGGCGCGGTCGGGGTGCATCAATTTGGCGGCTTGCCGGTATGCCAGCTTGAGTTCCGGCGTAATCTCCGGCGGCGGGGCGGGTTGCGCCTCGATCAAGCCCGCTTCTTCGGCAGATTTTCTGGCCTGCTCCTGCGCGGCCTGTGCGTGGGCTTGAGCGGCTACATCGTCGGGGGATTGCGCAACGTGCGCATTGGCAATTTGCGCGTCCAGTTCATCCAATTGCGCATACAGGCGCCCCACGGTTTGGTAATAGCGGTGCTGGAACTGCGCGGTTTCTGTTTTGGCGGTTTCCAGCGCCAGTTCAGCCGAAGTGACCTGCTCTTCAAGTGCGGCTTGTTCGCCTTCCAGGCGGGTGAGTTCTTGTTCTTCGGGGAGCATCATTATTTTTCTATTCCCTCACAATGGGCTTCATGAGTTTGTCCAGGCCAGAAAGTTTTTCGTTTTCACTCAAGTGGATCAAAGTCACGCCCTGTGTGGCGCGGCCCATTCCGCGTATTTCCTTGACGCTGGTGCGGACCAGCACGCCGCCGGTAGTGATGAGCATGATTTCGTCTTTTTCTTCCACCAGCGTGGCAGCAACCACCTTACCGTTGCGCTCGCTAGTCTGGATCGCCATCATGCTCAGAGTGCCGCGTCCGTGGCGGGTGTACTCGGTGATCGGGGTGCGTTTTCCGTAGCCGTTTTCGGTCGCGGTCAGGACCGACTGGTTTTCGTTCTCCGCCACCAGCAAAGAAATGACTTTATGCCCCTCACGTAGCCGCATGCCGATCACGCCGCGTGAATTGCGGCCAGTCACGCGCACGTCGCCTTCCTCGAAACGTACCGCCTTGCCGTCGTCTGAGAAAAGCATGATGTCGCGCTGCCCGTCTGTAATTGCGACGCCGATAAGGAAATCGTCCTCGTCGAGGTTGATGGCGATGATGCCGCGCTTTTTCTGACGCGAGAAGTAGCAAGGGAAGTCCGACAGTGGCGTCTTCTTGACGATGCCGCTGGAGGTTGCCATGAAGATGAAATGATTGTCGTCGAATTCCCCTACCGGCAGGATGGCAACAACCTTCTCTTTTTCATCCAGTTGAAGCAAGTTGTCGATCGGCTTGCCGGACGAGATGCTGCTGCCCTGCGGCACGTCATGCCCCCTAAGCCGGTACACTTGGCCGCGATTGGAGAAGCACAGAATGTAATCATGCGTGCTGGCGACAAACATCCTGTAGATGTCCTCACTATCGTAATGACGCGCCGGATGGTCATCCAGCGGCAGTGCGCTTATATGTCCAGTATGAGACAGCAGCACCAGCATATCCTGCGGCACTGTCGTCAGTTTCTCATCAGGGAAAAAGGTGGGCCGAGAAAACCGCTGTGCCCAATGACCATAATTGAACATCCATTCACCATAATCGGCGCAATACAGTTCCTCAAAATACTGCAAGCCGACCTCATGCCACCCATCCATTTCATCGAAAAGCTTGCCATCATTTTCATCGAAAACCTTGCCATCCTGCTCATTGAGTTCTCGATACCAATGTATGGCCTGTTCATCATCCTGTCCAACACCACGACCTTCTTGGTACATCTTGGCAAGATTATATTGAGCAAAATTTCGGCCTTGTTCGGCGGCTCTGCGATACCAATAAACGGCCTGCTCATCATCCTCCGCTACACCATATCCGTGCCTGTACATCTCGCCAAGGTTAAATTGCGCATCCGCGTCATCTTGCTCGGCAGACTTGCGAAACCAGTACACGGCCTGTTCCCAATCTTGTTCAACACCGCGACCGAGCACGTACATCTCGCCAAGATTATTTTGATCCTCTCCCCAACCGTCTTGCTCGGCAGCCTTGCAAAACCAATACTCAGCTTGCCCATTGTCTTGCGCAACACCATGACCGTTTGCGTACATCTCACCTAGTTTCCATTGCGCCGTGGCATTGTGTTGTTCGGCGGCTTTGCGATACCAATACACTGCCTGCTCATAATCCTGCTCAAAGACCCGGCCTTCTTGGTACATATAGGCGAGAGCAGATTGTGCCCAAGCCAGCCCTTGCTCGGCAGCTTTACGATACCAATACGCGGCCTGCTCATATTTAGAATCGAGTTCAAATAACTCACCCAGCATCCCTTGCATCGCGGAATTACCTTGCTCGGCGGCCTTGCACATCCAGTAAAACCCTTGCTCATCATCTACAACAACACCGCGGCCTTCCCGATAGTTCAAGCCAAGCTCCCATTGCCCAATGGCATCGCCTCCCTCGGCAGCTTTGCGAAACCAGTACGTAGCCTGTTCATCATTTTGTTCAACGCCACGGCCTTCTTGGTACATATTTCCCAAGTCACTCCACAGTTCCACATCCTGATTGTCTTGGCTGGCAAAGCTCCATTCAAAAGCCATTCGAGTAAAATGCTGAGCGCGATTTTGATCTTCAATAAGGGTTGATAGCGGGTAGTAGGCTTTGCCGAAGCCTTTATTAGCCAGTTCCTGAAAGATTTTGAATGCGGAGAACAAGGCATGGTCTCTATCCCAATCTAAGAGGGGGCGGCACATCTCCCATCCAAAGAGGCTGGCTTGCCTTTGATACCCTCGCAAGTACCATCTATCGAATTCTGTTCTTGCTTGGCGATAGAGCGCAACGTTGTTTTTCGTCAGTGACAGTATTGTGCCGCTCTGAACCGCAATCAACCCGCGCCCCACAAGGCTACCGCGTTGTGCCGTTGACACGGCCACATCTTGTGCGGCTGTTGCAGCAGGCAGATTCTTGCGCTCAGCCATTGTTCGTTTTCGCTTTGTGTTGTGCCATGAGGTTGCCGATTTCGCTGCGGCCTATCATTTTCACACCGGATTTTCCCGCCAGCTCCAGCGCATTGGTGGTGAATGTGCCGGTGGTGACAACCCACGCGGCATCGCATTGGTAATAGGCTTGCCCCGATAATGCCTCTTGCACGGCTGAAACGCCGACGCTGCCCATATAACGTTTGGCTTGTACCGCGATGCGTTGTCCGCCCTTGCTCAGGATGAGGTCGGCACCGTAATCACCCGTCACCGGGGTGAGTTCCGCCGCATAGCCATGAGCGCGGAACAGTCCGGCGAGAAACTCCTCGAACTCAATGCCGTTGTGCAGATCAAGTTCGCTGGCCGTTGCGTGTCCATGCGCCTGTTGCCAGGCGTCCTGCTCGCGTTTCTCTTTGGACAGAATCTTATGCTGAGTTTTGGCAAATTCCAGCGCGTTGCGCAGGTGGCGTTTTTGCGGGTCTTCTTTTGGGGGCGGTTCGCTCGGCTGCGCGGGAGGCGTGGCTTTGCTTGAGAAAGCTTGCCAGATCAGCCACGCAATGCCAGCGAATAATAGGTAGGGGAATAGGTCTTTCAAACGGATAATCAGACGCTGAGTTTATGGGGTTTATCGACAAATGATACATTACCAGGGATTGCAATTCATGTTACCTAAGCCATCAGGTCTACAGGTGAGACTAGGTGCTGGTGGCGGTACTGCACGCTTCGATGCGACTTTGTGATCTTTCCATAAGTTATACGCATCAAGGCTGATTTGATTGCCTCTCCCCGACTCTTTTAACATCTCATTCTTATAGCACTCATCTTTTGCAGCAGTAGCCAATATTCTTCCTTTTTCATCACTATTGGTATAGTAGGAAAAAGAGCATTTGTCCGCGTATCTTCTGTTGGATTTTGCATCATCAACCTTGGAGTCAAATATCTTTTCGCCGTCGCGCGACCTTTCATTTTGCGTCCTATCTATTGTGTTGTCATGCAGCTTAACGGTAGCTGCTCCATACTCGCACGCTATGTCGGAATAGATCGTCTTGCCATTAGAGTCCTTGCATTTATAAGTCTGCGCCGAACAAAAACTAGCAGTAAGAAATAGAATAATTCCTGCGGTAAATCCAGCAACCGCCTTATAGCGGTTTGTGCCCATGCATACCCTGATGTTCATTGGCCCTCCAGGCGCGCTAAGTCTTGAATATACCATCGTATTCAACATGGATACACGACAATCAACGTAAAATACGTGTAGCCATTTTTGTTCGAGCAGCCACTCGGCGGCAAGCAAATAAATAGGGGAATTTTCATGCTTGGTACGTTATTGAAATGGTTTGACGATGCCCCCGCAAAAGTGAAGCGGGACGCCGGCGGGTTGAACAAGCCGTATGAAGGTGATCGCGGCATTGACGACCTTGCTGGAAACGATGCCGAATTAAGGTTGTGGCTCCCTGTCCTGCTCAAGTCGGCGATGGACGAATGCACGACAGAAATGGACGTGACCGCTGCAAAATACCTGCGGGAATTCTTGGCGGTCTATTTGTACGGCGCACACGAATTGCTGCGCATGAAAACCGAGAAAACGGGGCTTTATTTTGTGCGTCCTCCAGCGCCGCCCTCGGGGCTGGCATTGTTTTCCCGCGCCCATACAATCGATTGCATCCCCGGCCTTGGCAAGAATATCGCGCCGATCAAGCTGCATTTGCACAGGAAGATGAAAGCCGATTTGGAAAGCCTGGCTGCGGCTTCTGGCGTTCCTCTCGGGCAATTCGTCAGGGAGATTCTGGTTTCGCATTTTCTCGGACATACGGTTTGGCCGGGACATAAGCAAAGCTGGACGGAAGCTCAGAAAGCAGTTGCCGATGATTGGGAAACAGGTCGAATTGAAGGGCACTGCATAACCGAACCATCAACCGACGAAGAGGCGGCGATTGAAGGCAGAGTTGAGCATATCTACTGGTGACGATGGAATCAAAGCCCATAAAATATTTCGGGGTTCAAAAAATTGTGGCGCATGTAACGGGGGTTCCAAGATATATTCCATAGCGGTGCCAGAACACTACCCCCCCCTCATGTCACGGCGGGCAAAATCTCATGCAACGTGACTGATTAGTTCGGAGACTGCAAAAATGGAAAAGCCGGGAAGCCGAGTCATCAAAGCCGACGGGTACGACATCCTGAAAGACCCCACGCGGGAACAGGCGCGGGAACTGCTGGCGAAATCCAGACAAGGAAGTTTGCGCGGGCTACGCGATGCTGCGGGGTCGCTATACCTCTGGGATGCTTTCGACTCCTATCACGCTCCTGCCGCCAAGGAAGTCGGCGAGTTCGGCAACGACTTCGAACGCCTGCTGTTCAACTCAGTTCAGCTTGGCAGGTTTCCGATAGGAGTGTTCTTTGGTGAGGAAGGCTATGGCAGGATATACGTGGGCCGGGAAGATGCCATCTCCATCCATGAGGCCGAGCTATCATCCGATGAATTCGACAAGGTTTTCAAGTGAGGGGTGGGTTCATTCACCAGCGCACAACGAGAAGATGCCTTTGTGCAAAATCCGGGTGGGCGTTCTTTGCATTGATGGAATTTTCCTACACAGCGCCTACATGAAGGCAGAAAGCAAAAAGCCCAACCTTGTGAGTTGGGCTAATCGCTTGATTCTACTGGTGCCGATGACCGGAATCGAACTGGTGACCTTCGCATTACGAATGCGCTGCTCTACCAACTGAGCTACATCGGCAACGCTGCGCATTATATAACGAAAGTTTTGGCGGCGGCTATTTCACGCCCAGATGCGGTTCGAGATGGCGGCGGATGAATTCGTGGAAATGCACCATGCCGTCTTCCATCGGGGACTGGTAGGGGCCGGTCTGATTGATGCCCTGGCGATGCAGTTCGCGCCGTCCGTCATCCATGCGCTGGCAGATTTCCTCATCCTCGACGGCGGTTTCAGTGTACGCGGCCTGTTCGGCCTCGACGAATTCGCGCTCGAACAGGGCGATGTCTTCCGGGTAGTAGAATTCGACCACGTTGGTGCAGGTGAGCGGTCCGGTGGGCTGGATGTGGCTGATCACGAGCACATGGGGATACCACTCGATCATGATGTTGGGGTAGTAGACCAGCCAGATGGCGCCGTGGGTGAGCGCTTTGCCTGCATTGTACTGGAGCACCTGTTCGTGCCATTTCTGGTAGACCGGGCTGCCGGAGTGGCTCAGGGCGTCCTTGATGCCGACTGTCTGCACGCTGTACCACTCGCCGAATTCCCATTTCAGCTCGTCGCAGTTGACGAAATTGCCGAGGCCGGGGTGGAAAGGCACGACGTGGTAGTCTTCCAGATAGACTTCGATGAAGGTTTTCCAGTTGAAGTTGTAGTGGTCCACCATTACGCGGTCGAGCATGTAGCCGGAAAAATCCAGGTCCTTCATTACACCCAGGTTTTTGAGGTCTTGTGCCACATTGCGCTGGCCCGAAAACAGGAGTCCGTTCCAGTTTTGCAGCGGCGTTTTGCCGAGGTCGAGGCAGGGGTTGCCGGGGAAATGCGGTGCGCCGATGAGCTTGCCGTTCATGTCGTAAGTCCAGCGATGCAGCGGGCAGACGATGTTTTTCGCCTGGCCGCGGCCTTTCAGCATGATGGCCTGGCGGTGGCGGCAGATGTTGGACAGCAGCTCGATGCCCTGTTCGGTGCGTACCAGGGTTTTTGCATGGTTCATCCACGCCAGCGAGTGATAGTTGCCCACCTCGGGAACCATCAGCGCGTGGCCGATATAATTCGGACCCTGGCTGAAAAAGAGCTGTTGCTCGATTTCATAAACCTGCGGGTCAATGTACCAATCTACCGGGAGCTGCGGAGAGGTTTTCAGCAGCGCGGAAGTGTTGGCCAAGTCAGACATAAACACCCCTGTTGAAGAATGAGGCCGGAACCGGAAAAAGCAGATTATTTTGTCCCAATTTGGCCCCCGGTGCAATATTCCGGTAAAATCGCAGGACATAAATTATGTGGACGGGCCTTTCCTTAATCTGGATAGGCTTTTTTATTTTTACTGAATCTGGTCCCAATGAGCCGTACTGCCAAGAATGTCCCCCCCAAAAGCTTCGAGAGCGCGCTCGCCGAGCTGGAACAAGTCGTCACTGACATGGAAACCGGCCAGTTGCCGCTGGAGCAATCGCTTGCCGCTTATCGGCGCGGCGCGGAACTGCTTCGCTTCTGCCAGGAGACGCTTCAGGATGCGCAGCAGCAGGTGAAAATCATGGAGGCAGGCTCGCTCAGGGATTTTAGTATTGACGGTGGGAATGCAGGTGCTAGCGAATAAGGATTTCAACGACTGGGCGCGGCAGCGCCAGATGCATATGGAAACGGTGCTGGATCGGGTGCTGCCGGCTTCGGATTTGGCGCCGCAGCGCCTTCATCAGGCGATGCGTTATGCGGTGCTGGATGGGGGCAAGCGGGTGCGCCCCTTGCTGGCTTATGCCGCAGGTGAGCTAACCCATGCCGCCAGCGAGCGCGTGGAAACCGTGGCGGCGGCGGTTGAGTTGATTCATGTCTATTCCCTGGTGCACGACGATTTGCCGTGCATGGATAACGATGCGCTGCGCCGCGGCAAGCCGACCTGTCATGTGGCCTTCGATGAGGCCACGGCACTGCTGGTAGGTGACAGCCTTCAGAGTTTGGCGTTTCAACTGATTGCAGAGCGGACTGTGGCTCATAGCCCATCCGTGCAGCTTGAGCTGATTCGCTTGTTGGCGCTGGCTTCCGGTTCGCGGGGCATGGCTGGCGGGCAGGCGATTGACCTCGAGTCGGTCGGCAAAGCCCTGACCCAGCCCGAGCTGGAATTCATGCATATCCACAAGACCGGTGCGCTGATCCGGGCTGCTGTGCTGCTGGGCGCGCACGCCGGGAACGGGCTGGATTCTTCTCAACTGGATGCAATCAATCATTACGCTACGTGTATCGGCCTCGCATTCCAGGTGATGGACGATATTCTCGACGTGGAGGCCAATACGGCCACGCTGGGCAAGACCGCAGGCAAGGATGCCGATCAGAATAAGCCGACCTATGTCAGTATTCTCGGGCTTGAAGCAGCCCGCAAACTGGCCGAGGAACTGCATCACAATGCGCTTTCGGCCTTGCTCGAATTCGGCGATGACGCCAGAAGGCTGGCCCAGATTGCCGATTTCATTGTGCAACGCCAGTCCTGAATGACTTCTCTGCTCGAAACCATAGATAATCCGCAGCGGTTGAGGCAGCTGGATCGCCGGCAGTTGCAGCAACTGGCGCAGGAACTGCGTCAGTTCATGATCGACAGCGTGTCGCGCACCGGCGGGCATTTGTCTTCCAATCTGGGCACGGTGGAACTGACCATCGCGCTGCACTACGTTTTCAATACCCCGTCCGACAGGCTGGTGTGGGATGTGGGACATCAGACCTATCCCCACAAGGTTCTGACTGGCCGTCGTGAAGCCATGAGCCGTCTGCGCATGCTGGGGGGTATTGCCGGATTTCCGCGTCGCGATGAGAGTGAGTTTGACGCCTTTGGCGTCGGACATTCCAGCACCTCCATCAGCGCGGCGCTGGGCATGGCCGTGGCGGCCAAGTTGCAGGGCGAGGAGCGGCGTTCGGTAGCGATCATCGGGGATGGCGCCATGACGGCGGGGATGGCGTTCGAAGCGCTGAACAATGCCGGAACCATGGATGCCAACCTGCTGGTGATCCTCAACGACAACGATATGTCCATCTCGCCCAATGTCGGTGCGCTTAACAATTATCTTGCCAAGCTGATGTCCGGGCGTTTTTATGCCGCGGCGCGCCGCGCGGGTGAGAAGGTTCTGTCGGTCGCGCCGCCCATCCTCGAGTTGGCCAAGCGTGCGGAAGAACACATGAAGGGCATGGTGATTCCTGGCACCCTGTTCGAGGAATTCGGCTTCAACTACATCGGGCCTATCGACGGGCATGATCTGGATGCGCTGATTCCCACACTCAAAAACATCAGGCAGTTGGAAGGTCCGCAGTTTCTGCATGTGGTCACCCAGAAGGGCAAGGGCTTCAAGCGTGCCGAAGAGGACCCCTGTCTCTATCATGGTGTGGCCAAGTTCAATCCTGAAGATGGGATTGAGGATAGCAAGCCGGCCAGCAGCAAAAGTTATACCCAGATATTCGGTGACTGGTTGTGCGACATGGCACAGGCTGACCCGCGCCTGGTGGGGATTACGCCGGCGATGTGCGAAGGTTCCGGTATGGCGTGTTTTTCGAAGCGCTTTCCGGAGCGTTATTTCGATGTCGGTATCGCCGAACAGCATGCGGTGACTTTTGCCGCCGGCCTGGCTTGCGAAGGCCAGAAGCCCGTGGTGGCAATCTATTCCACTTTCCTGCAACGCGCCTATGACCAGCTGGTTCATGATGTGGCCTTGCAGAACCTGCCCGTGGTGTTTGCGATCGACCGTGCCGGACTGGTCGGCGCCGACGGCCCGACGCATGCCGGCAGCTTTGACCTGTCCTTCCTGCGCTGTGTGCCGAATATGGTGGTGATGGCGCCAAGCGACGAGAACGAGTGCCGCCAGATGCTGTATACCGCTTTCCAGCTGGATCAGCCGTCAGCAGTGCGCTATCCGCGCGGTGGCGGCAGTGGTGTGCCCATCGTGGCCGAGATGACGGCGCTGCCGGTGGGGCTTGGCGAGATTCGCCGCCAGGGCAAAAAAGTGGCAATCCTGGCTTTCGGCAGCATGCTTGCGCCGGCACTTGCGGCAGCAGAGGAACTCAATGCCACGGTGGCCAACATGCGTTTCGTCAAGCCGCTGGACGATGCGCTGGTGAAAACGCTGGCCGCAAGCCACACGCTGCTGGTGACGGTGGAGGAAAATGCCGTCATGGGCGGCGCGGGTAGTGCGGTGGCAGAAAGCCTGCACAGCCAGGGCGCGATGGTGCGCTTCCTCCATCTGGGCTTGCCCGACACCTATATCGAGCAGGGTGCGGCCACTGAATTGCTGGCGAAATGCGGATTGGACAAGGACGGCCTGGTGCGTGCCATCCGGAAAATATTACCTGAGTAGTTTACTCGGTTATTTGGATCGGTTATACTTGGTCTAAATTAACCGTATCAATGTAAGGAAAAGCGCTCATGAGCAACTGCAACATTCCCTGTGATGGAACCACGGCCGCCTGTGAAATCGAGGATGTCCAGTCTTCCCACGACAGCCGCCAGATCGCGATCGACAAGGTCGGCATCAAATCCATCCGCCATCCGGTGAGGGTCGGGGACAAGAGCGAGGGGGTGCAGCACACTATCGCCATGTTCAATATGTACGTGCATCTGCCCCATAATTTCAAGGGCACCCACATGTCGCGTTTTATCGAGATTCTCAACGGCTACGAGCGTGAGGTGTCAGTAGAGAATTTCGAAACCATGCTGCGCGAGATGGTGGTGCGGCTGGAAGCGGAATCCGGCCATGTGGAGATGACTTTTCCCTATTTTATCAACAAGAAGGCGCCGATTTCAGGCGTGCAGAGCCTGATGGATTACGAAGTCACTTTCACTGGCGAGATTCACAATGGAGACTATCGGCAAACCACCAAGGTGGTGATTCCGGTGACCAGCTTGTGCCCATGCTCGAAGAAAATTTCCGACTATGGCGCCCACAACCAGCGTTCGCACGTCACCATCACCGCGCGTACCAATGAAATGGTATGGCTAGAGGACATCATACGCATGGTGGAAGACCAGGCCTCCTGTGAAGTGTATGGTTTGCTGAAGCGCCCGGACGAGAAATATGTCACCGAACGTGCCTATGACAATCCAAAGTTTGTCGAAGACATGGTGCGTGATGTAGCGGCTGTGCTGAACAAGGATAAGCGGATCGACGCCTACATCGTCGAATCTGAAAACTTCGAATCCATTCATAACCATTCAGCCTACGCCTTGATCGAAAAGGACAAGACAGTAGGCTGACGAAATTCATGGATTCGACGTTTCAGAGAAGACTAATCCGCGCAGCGGGTTATGTCGGAACTAAAACTTCGAATCCATTCATAACCATTCAGCCTACGCGCTGATTGAGCGGGACAAAACCAAGGTTTGATGAGTAGAAGTAAAAGAGATTTACAAAAAACCCGCTTCGGCGGGTTTTTTCATTTTCTGCGGCTTAAAAGCGTTTGGTCAGTACCATGCTGTCTCCCTCGCGCTTCATGTTTACGCGGTTAAGGAAAGTCATGCCCAGCAGCACCACCGGCATTGCGCTTTCATGCACCACTCCTTCAACGCCGTTGAGGCTGATGTCGCCCGCTTTAACACTATTCAGGCTGACGATATAAACCTGCGCGACGCCATTGGCGGTTGAAGACAATACCCGTTGCCCGTTGAGATAGGAAATGCCCAGCCGCTTGGCTTCGGCGCTGCTCATGCTGATTGCGCTGGCGCCAGTGTCAACCAGAAAGCGTGTCGGCTTGCCATTGATGCTGCCAGTGGTCAAGAAGTGGCCCTGCGCATCGGCAGTCAGCGTTACGCTGGCTTTGCCGCCTGCATCCTGCACGCCTCCCGTTGAGGCGCCCTGGCCAAGTGCCAGAGTCAGCTTCTTGCCGTTGATTTCCAGCACGGCCTGGTTCGAGTCGGCGCTCAGCAGTTTTACACCTTCTGGCGTCATCTCGCCCACTTTGAGCAGTTTTTGTTTGCTGCCATTGATGGTGACGATCGCCTTGCCGCTGAATAGGCCGACCACGCTGACATTGGTTGAGTGAGCCGAAGTGGAGAATAGCAGCACAGAAATCAAGGCTAGGCTAAAATAAATATTCTTCATGACGCCAGAGGCTCCTCAGAATGAAACCGGTTGCAATATTTCGCCATGCCCAGAGTGAAGGTCCAGGGTATTTTGCCACATTCCTGAATGAAAAAAGCATTCCCTGGCGTTTGATCCGAATTGATGAAGGCGCCCCCCTGCCAGAAGACGTGCATGCATTCTCCGGCCTGGTTTTCATGGGCGGACCGATGAGCGTGAACGATGATCTGCCCTGGATTGCCCCCGCCCTGGATTTGATCCGTCAGGCTGTTGCCAGGGATGTTCCGGTCTTGGGCCATTGCCTTGGCGGGCAATTGATGGCCAAAGCGCTGGGTGGAGTGGTGACACGCAATCCGGTCAAGGAAATCGGCTGGGGCGAGGTGAAGGTCGCCAGCAACCCGGTCGCCGAGGCGTGGTTCGGGGGAATCAAGGCATTCGAGGCCTTTCACTGGCACGGCGAGACTTTTTCCATTCCACCCGATGCCAGCATTGTTCTGAGGAATGCCCATTGCGCCCATCAGGGTTTCGCACAGGGTAAGCATCTGGCTTTGCAATGCCATGTGGAAATGACTGAGGAAATGGTTAAGGAATGGTGCACTATCGGTGCGGCCGAGATTGAAGCGTCTTTGGGCGGCCCCGCTGTGGAAACGGCGCAGTTGATGCAGTGGGCTTTGCCGGAGCGAATCAGAAAACTCAATGCAATCGCAGCTGCCATTTACGGTGGCTGGATAATGGGATTGGCGGACTAAACAAGTTGCCGATTCAGATTGTTTGCGTGTTTGTAATTGTTCGCTTGCCGGAGACTGTGCAATAATTTGCGCTTTTCCCAGAAATTCTGTAATGAGCGCACAAACGCTGTACGAAAAATTGTGGCAGTCCCATGTGGTGCATACCGAGCCGGATGACACCACACTGCTTTATATCGATCGCCATCTGCTGCATGAAGTGACCAGTCCCCAGGCATTCGAGGGCTTGCGCCTGGCCGATCGCAAGCCGTGGCGCCTGTCTGCCAACCTTGCAGTGGCGGATCACAACGTTCCCACGACCGATCGCAAGGATGGTATCGCCGACCCCGTTTCCCGCCTGCAAGTGGATACACTGGATCAGAACTGTGCTGAATTCGGGATTGCCGAATTCAAGATGTCCGACGTGCGCCAGGGCATCGTTCATGTCATCGGACCCGAACAGGGCGCCACGCTCCCAGGCATGACCGTGGTCTGCGGTGACTCCCATACCAGCACGCATGGCGCTTTTGGCGCGTTGGCGCACGGTATAGGCACTTCCGAAGTGGAACACGTGCTGGCCACGCAATGCCTGCTGCAGAAAAAATCAAGAACCATGCAGGTCTTGGTGGATGGTAGCCTGGGCAAGGGCGTTACGGCCAAGGATATTGCCCTGGCCGTGATTGGCAAAATCGGCACGGCCGGCGGCACCGGCTATGCCATTGAATTTGCCGGCGAGGCGATTCGCGCGCTTTCCATGGAAGGCCGTATGACCTTGTGCAACATGGCGATCGAGGCGGGTGCCCGCGCCGGCATGGTGGCGGTGGATGAAACCACCATCGACTATGTCAAGGGCCGCCCGTTCTCGCCCAAGGCCGGCCAGTGGGATCAGGCCGTGGCCTACTGGCGCACCCTGCACAGCGATGAAGGTTCTAAATTCGATTGTGTCGTGGAGCTGGATGGGAGTGCCATCAAGCCCCAGGTTACGTGGGGCACTTCGCCTGAAATGGTGGTGGCAATCGATGGGTGCGTGCCTGACCCTGCACGCGAAACCGATCCCGTCAAGCGGGGCGGAATGGAGCGGGCGCTGATCTATATGGGGTTGCAGGCCAACACGCCGATCAGCCAGATCGCCGTGGACAAGGTGTTCATCGGTTCCTGCACCAATTCGCGGATCGAGGATTTGCGCGCCGCCGCATCTGTTGCCAAAGGCCGTCACATCGCTTCCAATATCAAGCTGGCGATGGTGGTTCCGGGCTCCGGCCTGGTCAAGCATCAGGCGGAGCAGGAAGGGCTGGACCAGATTTTCCGCGCAGCGGGTTTCGAATGGCGTGAGCCGGGTTGTTCCATGTGTCTGGCGATGAACGCCGATCGCCTGGAGCCGGGCGAGCGTTGCGCGTCCACCTCCAATCGTAATTTTGAAGGGCGCCAGGGGCCGGGCGGGCGTACCCACCTGGTTAGCCCTGAAATGGCTGCCGCAGCGGCGATTGCTGGGCATTTCGTGGATGTTCGGGAATTTTAGGAGTCGGGATTCATGAATAAAATCGTTGCGCTGATTGCGCTCAAGGCTGTTTTTCTGGGCGCGCTTGCTACGGGCGTCGCGCTCAGTATGAGCGGCTGCAATACCATGCAGGGGCTGGGTAAGGATGTTTCCAAGCTGGGCGACAAGATCGAGCAGAAAGCAGACGAGAAAAAGAAATACTAAATGGATAAATTTACCATTCTGGACGGATTGGTGGCGCCTTTGGATCGCGCCAATGTCGATACCGATGCCATCATCCCAAAACAGTTTCTCAAATCCATCAAGCGTAGCGGCTTCGGGCCTAACTTGTTCGATGAGTGGCGTTATCTCGATCATGGTGAGCCGGGCATGGATAATTCCAGCCGACCGCTCAATCCGGATTTTGTCCTCAACCAGCCGCGCTATCAGGGCGCGCAGATACTTATTGCGCGTGAAAATTTCGGCTGTGGATCGAGCCGCGAACATGCACCCTGGGCGCTGCTGGATTATGGTTTTCGTGCCGTGATTGCGCCCAGCTTTGCGGATATTTTTTTCAACAACTGTTTCAAAAATGGCATTCTGCCGATCGTGCTGGATGCCGATGGCGTGGATCAACTTTTCAAGGAAGTGGCTGCACAGCCTGGATGCCGTCTAAGCGTCGATCTGGATTCGCAAACTGTTACCACTCCAGGCGGGCACATGTTCAGTTTCGATGTGGATAGTTTCCGCAAATATTGCCTGCTGAATGGCCTGGATGATATCGGTCTGAGCCTGCAGCATGCCGATAAAATCAGGGCTTACGAAGAGCGGCGGCGCCAGTCGGAGCCGTGGGTGTTTAACTAGCTTCCGCTTTCAGCTTTCAGCGGTCAGCCTAAAAGGCCGTTTTAAAGCTGATTGCTGAAAGCTGATTGCTGAAAGCTATCAATAATGAAAATCGCAGTATTGCCCGGTGACGGAATCGGGCCGGAAATTGTCGCCCAAGCTGTTAAGGTCCTTAAAGCCTTGGCCAGCGATGGCATGAAAATCGAGTTGGAGCAGGCACACATCGGTGGTGCCGGTTACGATGCGGCAGGTGATCCCCTGCCTGAGGCCACCATGAAGCTGGCGCAGGATTCCGATGCCGTATTGCTGGGCGCGGTGGGCGGCTGGCAGTACGACACGCTTCCGCGCCCAATGCGTCCGGAGCAAGGGCTGCTGCGCATCCGCAAGGGAATGGGCGTGTTCGCCAATTTGCGCCCGGCGCTGCTTTATCCCGAACTGGCCAGCGCTTCCACCCTCAAGCCGGAAGTGGTGTCCGGTTTGGATATCATGATCGTGCGCGAACTGACTGGCGATATTTACTTCGGCCAGCCGCGCGGGATCCAGCTTAATGAAAATGGCGAGCGCGAAGGCATCAACACCATGCGCTACTCGGAATCGGAAATCCGCCGTATTGCCAAGGTGGGTTATGAAATCGCCATGAAACGCAACCGCAAACTGTGCTCGGTGGATAAAGCCAATGTGCTGGAAACCACCGAACTGTGGCGCGAGATTGTGACCGTGATGAACAAGGATTACCCGGATGTCGAGTTGTCTCACATGTACGTGGACAATGCCGCGATGCAACTGGTGCGTGCACCCAAGCAGTTCGATGTGATGATTACCGGCAATATCTTTGGCGATATCCTTTCCGATGAGGCCTCCATGCTCACCGGCTCAATCGGCATGCTGCCCTCCGCCTCGCTCGACGCCTGCAACAAGGGCTTGTACGAGCCCAGCCATGGTTCTGCCCCCGATATCGCCGGGCAGGATATTGCCAATCCGCTGGCAACCATTCTTTCTGCAGCGATGATGTTGCGCTATACCTTCAACAACGAGGAAAGTGCGACCCGTGTCGAGAACGCAGTGAAAAAAGTGCTGGCGCAGGGATACCGCACGGTGGATATTTACACCGAGGGCACGCGTAAAACATCGTGCAGTGAAATGGGCGATGCGGTGGTAAAAAATCTGTAAAACGTGAAGGGTGAAGCCGCTTCACTGTGAAGAGTGAAGGGTTTTGCTTTCCACACTTCACTCTTCACAGCGACGGCGAAGCCGAGTGGCTTCACATTTCACAACTTTTGAGGTCAAGAAAATGATGAAAGTAGGTCTGGTCGGATGGCGTGGCATGGTGGGTTCGGTGCTGATGCAGCGCATGCGCGAAGAAAAGGATTTCGATGTAATCGATCCGGTGTTCTTCACCACCTCCAATCCGGGTGGCAAGGGGCCTGACATCGGCAAGGAGGTGCCGCCGCTCAAGGATGCGAAAGATATCAATGAACTCAAATCCATGGACGCCATCATCTCCTGCCAGGGGGGCGACTATACCAAGGAAGTCTATGCCGATCTGCGTGCTGCCGGCTGGCAAGGCTACTGGATTGACGCAGCCTCTACGCTGCGCATGAAGGACGATGCGATCATCATTCTCGACCCGGTCAACAAGAACGTGATCAAGGATGGCTTGACCAAGGGCGTCAAAACCTATGTCGGCGGCAATTGCACAGTCAGCCTGATGCTGATGGCGATTGGCGGTCTGTTCGACAAAGGTTTGATCGAATGGATCAGCCCCATGACCTATCAGGCAGCCTCAGGCGCCGGTGCGCGCAATATGCGCGAACTGATTCAGCAGATGGGGGCGATCAACGGCGAGGTTAAGCCTCTGCTGGATGATCCTGCTTCAGCCATTCTTGAGATTGACCGGAAAGTGGCCGACTTCATCCGTTCCGACCGTTATCCGGTGGATGCCTGGCCGGTACCGCTGGCCGGCTCGCTGATTCCATGGATCGACGTGGCGCTTGAATCCGGTCAGAGCAAGGAAGAGTGGAAGGCGCAGGTCGAGTGCAACAAGATCCTGGGCCGGTCCGGCAACCAGATTCCAATCGACGGCCTGTGCGTGCGCATCGGTGCGATGCGTTGCCACAGCCAGGCGCTGACCATCAAGATGACCAAGGATGTGCCGCTCGACGAGATCCATGCCATCATCGCCGCACACAACGCCTGGGTGAAAGTGGTGCCGAACAACCGCGAGATCACCATGAAGGAACTCACGCCCGCGGCAGTCACTGGCACCCTGACGGTACCGGTGGGCCGTATGCGCAAACTTAACATGGGGCCGCAGTACCTGTCCGCATTTACCGTCGGCGATCAGTTGCTGTGGGGCGCTGCGGAACCGCTGCGCCGCATGTTGCGCATCCTGATTGAAGCCTGACGCGGAGTTCCGGGCTGATTGGAAAAAAACCAG
The DNA here is from genome assembly GCA_030652035.1 of Sulfurimicrobium sp. Classification (GTDB taxonomy): domain Bacteria; phylum Pseudomonadota; class Gammaproteobacteria; order Burkholderiales; family Sulfuricellaceae; genus Sulfurimicrobium. Next base: position 22,041 of record JAUSBJ010000036.1, on the reverse strand, counting down.
CGAAAAAAGCCGCTGGTTTTTTTCAATAATTATTTTATATTACCCGTCTAATCTCTTGTTTTTGAACAAGAGATCGGTCCCTCCTGACATAGAAGTTTAGCTTGCATCCCTAACTGTATGATGTTAAGTTAAATAACATAGCTAAAATTATAGAATGAGGATGGCATGGTGCGCACATTCAAGTTAAAACCGTGGGTATATGCAGGTTTATTGGCCCTGTCGCCGATGACTGCGGATGCAGCGGGGTTGGGCCGGTTGACTGTCACTTCTGCCTTGGGCCAACCCCTGCGGGCGGAAATTGAGCTGGTATCGGCGCAGAAGGATGAACTGAGCTCGATTGCAGCCCGTCTTGCCTCGGTGGATGCGTTCAAGGAAGCCCGCATTGAGCGTAGCGTCTCCTTGCTGGATATCAAGTTCAGCGTAGAGCAAAAAACAGACGGTACGCCGGTAATCAGGCTTGCCACCACTCAGCCGATCAACGAGCCCTTTCTGGATATGCTGGTCGAGCTGAACTGGTCTGCTGGCCGTTTATTGCGGGAATATACCGTACTCCTAGACCCTCCGGGTTTTGCTGCGCCCCAGGCTGTTCAGCCTGTTGCTCCGCCTATGGTTAAATCCGCAATGGCGCCTGTGCCGCAACCTGGAGTATCAGCCCCTGTTCCTTCGGAAAGCGTCAAAGGCGATGCGGGCAAACCTGCCAAGGCTGGCAAATCCGAGATCAAACCAATTGAACCCCGGCAGGAAGTAGCCGGCAGTTACGGGCCGGTAAGGAAAGGCGAGACGCTGAGCGCGATCGCCACCCAGTTAAAGCCTGAAGGATACAATCTGGAGCAGATGCTGGTGGCCCTGTATCAGTCCAATGCGCAGGCATTTGCCGGGAAAAATATGCACCGGCTTAAAACCGGCCAGATTTTGCGTGTGCCTGACGAGCAGGAAATTGCATCCGTGGGACGTGCCGAAGCCAGCCGTGAATTGAAAGCGCATACGGCGGACTGGAATGCCTACCGCCAGAAACTTGCTGCTGCCGTGGACGAAGCGCCTGCGCCGAAAGATGAAGCGCCCAAGCAAACAGCCAAGGGCAAGATCACCGCGGCGGTTGATGATAAGGCGGCCCCACCTCCTGCTTCGAGCAAGGATGTGCTGAAAGTCACCAAGGGCGAGGCGGCAAGCGGCAAGGAAGTCCAGTCGCTGCAGAGCAAGATCCAGTCACTGCAGGAAGAGACGACCGCACGCGAAAAATCGCTCAAGGAGGCGAATGAACGCATCAGCTCGCTGGAAAAAAATATCAAGGAAATGCAGCAGCTCATCGAGCTGAAGAACAAAAACCTGGCCGATCTGCAAAAACAGGCAGAAGTTAAACCAGAACCCGTGCCCGCTCCAAAACCGGCTGAAACGAAGGTGGAGGCTCCAGCCAAGCCGGTCGAGCCAGTGGCCGTGCCGGCGGAAGCGCCCAAGCCGGAGCTGGAAAAACCGGTTGCCAAACCCAAAGTGGAGCCTCCCAAGCCTGAACCGGTGGCCGAGCCGACAGCTGAGCCTGGTCTGATGGATGGTTTGACCGACAACCCCTTGTATCTTGCGGGTGCTGCAGGCGCATTGGCGTTACTGGGTGGCGGGGCGCTGATCGCTATTAACCGGCGGCGCAGGAAGAGCCTGTCCAGTTTTGAAGACAGCATTCTTACCGGAGGAGAGCTGAAGGCCAATACCGTTTTTGGTGAAACTGCCGGTGGCGTGGTGGATACGGGCGACACTTCTTTCCTTACGGATTTCAGCCAGGCCGGTCTGGGCATGATCGATACCAATGACGTCGATCCGATTGCCGAGGCCGAGGTGTACATGGCATACGGACGCGATGCGCAGGCCGAGGAAATCCTCAAGGAGGCGATGGCCAAAGATCCAGGCCGTCACGAGATTCAACTCAAGCTGCTGGAAATCTACGCTGCCAGGAAAAACCTTCTTGCATTCGAGACCCTTGCCGGGGAGCTGTATGCCGCGATTGGTAGTGAGGCTAGCCCCTTGTGGGATAAGGCGGCCGAGATGGGACGTGCGCTTGATCCCAATAATCCGCTTTATAGTGCGCATGAGGGTGGGGCTGGAAAAGTTATACCGGCAGGCGCGGCGATCGCGGCACCTGTTGCAGCAGCTGCGCTATTCGATGGTGTTGACCTGAATGAGCCTACGCAGGGTCTGATGGAAACCGAAGCGCCTGCAGAAGACCTGTCACCAGACCTGGATTTTGGTATGGAGGACATCGCAGCCGAGGCTGAAACAGAGATGCCGTCCGAAGAGCAAGAGGCCATAGAAATCCCGGTTGCACAAGAATCCATTGAAGAAGAGGATGTTGGTGCTCTTGAGTTCAACCTGGATGCTTTGGCCGAGGAACCTGCCGCAACCGTTGCTTCTGTAGAGTCGGCACCCGAGAACGAAGTGGATCAGGCACTGGAATTCGATCTGGGGGAATTGATTCCGCCTCAACCCGAGAACGAGCCTGTCGAGCCTGCGGCTCAGGCTGTGGATACAGCGGCCAATGAGTTTGAGATCGATCTGGATGTGTTGGCGGCACCATCCGATGTGACGGAGACGCCTGTAGAGGCGGCTGCTGAAGAAACTCCTGATTTTTCCTTTGATTTGCCAGAAGCTGAGCCCATTCAAGAAGATGAGCTCATTCAAAAAGCTGAATCCATTCCAGAGGCCGAGCCCCTAATATTATCTGAGGCAGAAGCCCCCGTTATGCCTGAAGCGGAGGAGGAGTCTATAGACATAGGCTCGGCACCTGTTCCCGAAGAAGAAGCTCATCTGGATTTCAATTTCGACCTGGAAGTCGAAACACCCGGGGTGGTTGAAGAGCCGACCCCATCCGCATTGCCGGAACTGGATCTTTCCGGCATCAGTCTGGACCTTGAAGAGCCAACAGATTCGGTGGGTGTGTCCGAGCCTGCGGAGGGCGAGGGTGGTGGTGGAGAGGTTGCTACCAAGCTTGATCTCGCTCGTGCCTATGTGGAAATGGGTGACAAGGAAGGCGCGAAGGAAATTCTGGAAGAAGTATTGAAAGAAGGCAGTTCCCAGCAACAGGCTGATGCGAACCAGTTGCTCGCGTCTCTCTAGAAGTGGGTTCCTGCAAAACGCCCTCCACGGTGACCCCGTGGGGGGTTTTTCATTTCTTGATGGGGACGATCATTCAATTCCATCCTGCCACTAAAATCCTGCTCTGGCTTGGTTTTGCGATAGCCATGCAAGGGATGGGCGTCATGCCGCTCACGCTCCTGTCCGTGGTGGGAGTAATGGTATTGTTGGCTGGACGCAGCCCCGGAGCGCTGCTCATGGTGCGTCGCGCCCGCTGGTTGCTGCTGTCGCTGCTTGTGATCTATGCGTTTGCCACGCCGGGTGATGCCTTGATTCCTCAGCTTGGGTCATACGCTCCATCGATCCAGGGTGCGCGTAGCGGCGCAATGCAGGCATGGCGTCTTGTTTTGTTGTTGCTTGCGCTGGGTTGGTTGCTGCGATCCTGTCCACGGAATAGCCTGTTGAGCGGTCTTTATATTTTGATGAAACCTTTTGCTGGTGTGGGGATTGATGCGGACCGCATTGCTGTGCGTCTCTGGCTTACGCTTCAGTATGCTGAGCAGCAGCCACGGCGCAACGCTCATGGATGGTGGAATGAGCTGCGTCTGACGCTTGACCCCGCCCCAGATGCAGCCACCGAGATTATCCTCGAAATGCCGGTATTTACCTGGCGCGACGCTGTTGTTCTGGTGTTCGCAACATTCTTTTTTGGGTTGCTACTGTGGTAAGAATTGCACTGGGTCTGGAATACGATGGCAGCGGTTTCTGTGGTTGGCAGAGCCAGCCTGGCGGATGCGGCATACAGGACGTGCTGGAGCGTGCCTTGGCTGGAATCGCCGGTGGGCCGATCCGGGTCCATGCTGCTGGCCGCACCGATACCGGTGTGCATGCGCTGGCCCAGGTGGTGCATTTTGAAACTTCAGCTGTGCGTCCGGAATCTGCGTGGGTACGCGGATGTAATGCGCTCCTGCCGGACAGCGTCAGCATATTGTGGGCGCGCCAAGTGGGGGATGATTTTCATGCCCGCTTTTCCGCTCATGGACGTCACTACCGCTATCTGCTGCTGAACCATCCGGTGAGGCCGGGCCTGTTCGCCGGAAAGATGGGGTGGTTCCATGTGCCTCTTGATCTCGAACTGATGCGCGAAGGCGCGAATTACCTGCTGGGAGAGCATGATTTTTCCGCCTTTCGCGCGGCGGGTTGCCAAGCGAAAACGCCCGTGAAGCATTTGCGCCGGTTGTCGATAGAGCGGCAGGGCGATACGCTGATGTTCGACCTGTCGGCCAATGCCTTTTTGCATCATATGGTACGCAATATCGTAGGCTGCCTGGTTTACGTCGGCAAGGGTAAATATCCTCCGGCGTGGGTGGCCGAACTGCTGCGCCATGCCGACCGAACCCGCGCTGCGCCGACCTTCTCCCCGGATGGCCTGTATTTTTCAGGCGTCGACTATGACCCGAAATGGAATTTGCCCAAGTCAGGCCGGATGCTAGAATGCTTTCCCGCACCTGATATGCAGAAATAAGTTCATGACCCGCTCCAAAATCTGCGGCATTACCCGTGTTGAAGATGGTCTGGTTGCCTCACAGCATGGCGCCGACGCGATCGGCCTGGTTTTTTACCCGCCCAGTCCGCGCCACGTTTCCATCACGCAGGCTGCCGCCATTGCGGTTGCATTGCCACCCTTTGTCAGCACTGTCGGCCTGTTCGTCAATCCGGATGCAACCGAAGTCGAGTCGGTGCTGCGCGAAATACGTCTGGATCTGCTGCAATTCCATGGCGATGAGGCACCTGAATTCTGCGCCAGTTTCGGCGTGCCATATCTCAAGGCAGCGCGCGTCAAACCCGGGGTGGATTTGCTACAATACGCAATTCGTTATCGTTCCGCCAAGGGACTGCTGCTGGATGCCTTTGTCGAAGGCCAGGCCGGTGGCACCGGGCAATCGTTTGACTGGGGTCTGATTCCGGCGGGTTTGCCCTTGCCGGTGGTCCTCTCGGGTGGTCTGGACCCTGCCAATGTCAAAGTCGCCATTGACAGGGTCAAGCCTTGGGCGGTGGATGTATCGAGCGGTGTCGAGGCAAGCAAGGGCATAAAAGATGCGGCCAGGATTGCCGCGTTCATGCGGGAAGTACGCAAGGAGTGTATGTAGTGCAAATGTATGATCTGCCGGACGAACACGGCCATTTCGGCCCTTATGGCGGCATTTTCGTCGCCGAAACCCTGATCGAGGCGCTGGACGAGCTGCGTATCGCCTATGAAGAATGCCGCAAAGACCCCGGCTTCCAGGCCGAGTTCGTGCGCGAGCTCAAGCACTATGTCGGTCGCCCCAGCCCCATCTATCATGCCAGTCGCTGGTCGGAGCATCTCGGTGGAGCGCAGATCTATCTCAAGCGTGAAGATCTTAACCACACCGGTGCCCACAAGATCAACAACACCATCGGTCAGGCGCTGCTGGCCCGGCGCATGGGCAAGAAGCGCGTCATCGCCGAAACCGGCGCAGGCCAGCATGGGGTGGCGTCCGCCACGGTGGCGGCGCGCTATGGCCTGGAATGCGTGGTTTACATGGGCAGCGAAGACATCAAGCGCCAGGCGCCCAACGTCTATCGCATGAAACTGCTGGGCGCCACGGTGGTGCCGGTGGAGTCCGGTTCCAAGACGCTCAAGGATGCCCTGAACGAGGCCATGCGCGACTGGGTCACCAATGTCGAGAGCACGTTTTACATCCTTGGCACGGCGGCAGGCCCGCACCCCTATCCCATGCTGGTGCGCGATTTCCAGTGCGTGATCGGCGAGGAAGCCAAGGTGCAGATGCCGGAAATGACCGGTCGGCAGCCGGATGCCGTGATCGCCTGCGTCGGTGGCGGTTCCAACGCGATCGGGATCTTCTACCCCTACATTCCGGTGGACGGCGTCCAGCTGATCGGCGTCGAGGCCGCCGGCCTGGGGCTGGACAGCGGTAAACACGCTGCGCCGCTCAATGCCGGGGGCGTGGGCGTGCTGCACGGCGCGCGCCAATACCTGATGCAGGACGCCAACGGCCAGATCATCGAAACCCATTCCATCTCCGCCGGCCTGGATTACCCCGGCGTGGGGCCGGAGCACTGCTGGCTCAAGGATAGCGGCCGTGCCGAATATGTCGCGGTGAAGGACGATGAAGCCTTGCGCGCCTTTCACGACCTGTGCCGTTTCGAAGGCATCATCCCGGCGCTGGAATCGAGCCACGCCCTGGCCTATGCTGCTAAGCTGGCACCCACGTTGTCCAAAGACAAGATGCTGCTGGTCAATCTGTCAGGCCGTGGCGACAAGGATATGAACACGGTGGCCGAGTTGTCGGGCATCAAGTTTTGACCACATTCAGGTTGACGCACCACGCCAAAGAAGAAATGGCGCGACGGCAGATTCCTGAAGATGTGGTTGAGAAAGTTTTACAGGCGCCTGAACAAATTATTGAAGAACGGGGCGGACGAAAATCCTATCAATCGCTGGTCGATATGGAAGGGAAAACCTACCTCGTGCGCGCAATCGTGGAAGAGTGGGTAGAGCCTGCCGTAGTCGTGACGGTCTATCGGACCAGCAATGTCGGCAAATATTGGAGAGCAGAATGAAGATCAACTATGACCCCGAGGTTGATGTACTCCGCATCGTCTTTTCGAATGCACTGGTGGATGAAAGCGACGAAACCAAGCCAGGCGTGATTCTTGATTACGACAAAGAGGGAAATGTGGTGGGAATGGAAATCCTGGATGCTTCGAAGCGTACGGATAACCCTAATAGCGTAGAATTTGCGGTTGCTGCATAGGCATGGCGATTCCGGATTTTCAAAGCACTTTTTTGCCACTATTAAAAGCTTGTGCTGATGGTCAGGAGCATACCAAGCAGGAATTGATACCTCTGCTGGCAAAGCAGTTCGGGCTGACTGACGCCGAACTTGAAATCAAACTTCCTAGTGGTAAGCAAGGCATGTTTGATAACCGTGTTGGCTGGGCAAAAAGTTATCTCAAGCAGGCAGGGTTACTCGAGAATCCTAGGCGAGGGGTTTTCAAAATCACGGTACGCGGCATACAGGTTTTAAATGAGCATCCTCAGTCGCTGAATGTTAAATACCTCAAGCGTTTTCCGGAGTTTGTGGCTTTTAACTCGGGGAAACCTAAGGATGAGAGCAAACTTGTTGAATCGGCTTTGGCGAATTCAGAGACACCGGACGAGCTTATTGCCGGGGGCTACAAACAATTGCGTGAGGCACTCGTGGTTGAGTTGCTGGAGCGCATCAAGACCGTTAGCCCTTCACGCTTTGAGGAATTGGTTGTCGAGCTGTTGCTGAAAATGGGCTATGGCGGCACACAGGAAGATGCCGGGCAAGTAGTTGGGAAAAGTGGTGATGGTGGAATTGATGGCATCATCAATGAAGACAGGCTTGGGTTGGATGTGATTTATATTCAGGCCAAGCGTTGGGAAGCCGATGTGGGCCGCCCTGAAATCCAGAAATTTGTCGGCGCACTCGCCGGAAACAAGGCTAACAAAGGGGTCTTCATCACCAGTTCAGGCTTCACAAAAGAAGCAAAAGGCTATGCGTCACAGGTGAATCATAGAGTCATCCTGATCGACGGCCCCATGCTGGCAGAACTAATGATGGACTACGATCTGGGCGTTTCCACCAAGGAGGTTTATACGGTGAAGCGGCTAGATAGTGATTATTTTGAAGAAGACTGAATCATGAGCCGTATCAATCAAACTTTTACTGCGCTCAAAGCGCAAAACAAAAAAGCCCTGATCCCCTTCATCACCGCCGGCGATCCTTCTCCTGCCCTGACCGTGCCGCTGATGCACAAGCTGGTCGAAGCGGGGGCGGATATCCTCGAACTGGGTGTGCCGTTTTCCGATCCCATGGCGGACGGCCCCACCATTCAGCGCGCCAGCGAACGTGCCTTGAAGCACGGTGTTGGACTCAGGGATGTGCTGGCGCTGGTGGTCGAGTTTCGCAAAACCAACCCGACTACTCCCGTGGTACTGATGGGTTATGCCAATCCGATCGAAGCCATGGGCTACGAACAGTTTGCCCGGGCAGCCGGGAGCGCGGGCGTGGACGGCGTGCTGACGGTGGATTATCCGCCGGAAGAGTGTGCCGGCCTTGCGGCTGCCTTGCAGCAACAAGGCATCGACATGATTTTCCTGCTTTCCCCGACCACGCCGGACAAGCGTTTCGCGTTGGTGGCGAAGCTGGCGCGAGGATTTATTTACTATGTTTCCCTCAAGGGCGTGACAGGATCGGCGAATCTGGATCTGCAGGAAGTCAGCCGGAAAATCCCTGTCATCCAGGCCGCTGCCAGCCTGCCGGTGGGTGTCGGCTTTGGCATCCGCGATGGCGAAACGGCCCGGGCAGTCGCCCAGTTTGCCGATGCGGTGGTGATCGGCAGCCGCATCGTGCAGGAAATAGAAAATTCAGAGGCGGATGCCGTGACGCAAAACGTGTTTACCCTCGTCAAGGGTATCCGCATGGCCATGGACACCAAGTAAACAGCTATTCGGCCATCAGCATTCAGCAATTGAGAAGCGGTTTTGCCGCGCATTTGCTTACCGCTGATGGCTGACCACTGACTGCTAATTTAAGGACAAATCATGAGCTGGTTCCAGAAACTCCTTCCCCCAAAAATCAAGCGCAAGATCGACAGCGAGACCAAGAAATCCGTGCCCGAAGGGCTGTGGAGCAAGTGTCCTACCTGTGAATCGGTGCTATACCGGACCGACTTGGAAAAAAACCTTGAGGTGTGCCCGAAATGCAGTCATCACTACCGTATTTCTGCCCGCACCCGGCTGCACCTTCTGCTTGACGCCGAGGGCCGCAAGGAAATCGGTGCCAGCGTGATTCCGGTCGATAGCCTGAAATTCAAGGATAGCAAACGCTATGTCGAGCGTCTTGTGGATGCGAAGCGGGATACCGGAGAGACGGATGCGCTGGTAGTGATGCAGGGCAGCGTTAAAGGCGTCAATCTGGTGGCAGCCGCTTTTGAGTTCAAGTTCATGGGGGGGTCCATGGGTTCGGTGGTGGGCGAGCGTTTCGTGCGCGGCGTTGATGTCTGCCTGGAAAATCACTTGCCTTTCGTGTGCTTTTCCGCCAGCGGCGGGGCGCGCATGCAGGAAGGCTTGCTGTCCTTGATGCAAATGGCCAAAACCAGCGCCGCGCTGGCAAAGCTGGGCAACTCCGGCCTGCCGTTCATTTCGGTGCTTACTGATCCAACCATGGGCGGCGTTTCCGCCAGTTTTGCCATGCTCGGCGACGTCATCGTGGCGGAACCCAATGCGCTGATCGGTTTTGCCGGACCGCGCGTGATCGAGCAAACGGTGCGCGAAACCCTGCCCGATGGTTTCCAGCGCGCGGAATTCCTGGTTGAGCATGGCGCTGTAGACCTGATTATTGATCGCCGCCAGATGCGTGACCGGCTTGCCAACCTGCTGACCATGATGTCGCGGATGCCCGCTGCGGCCTGAGCCCGGCGAAAAGCAGGCCATGCCAATCGAGCCCATGGGCCAGCCTCAATCCTCGCTGTCCGCCTGGCTGACGCATCTTGAGCAGCTGCACCCGAAAACCATCGAACTGGGACTGGACCGGCTAAATTGGGTCAAGTCGCGGTTACAGCTCAAGTTACCGTTTCCCATCATTACCGTGGGGGGCACCAATGGCAAAGGCTCCACCTGTGCCATGCTGGAAGCCGTTCTGTCGGCGGCGGGCTACAAGACCGGGCTCTATACTTCACCTCATCTGCTGCGCTACAACGAGCGCGTGCGCATAGCCATGCAGGAAGCCTCCGACCAGGCCTTATGCGATGCCTTTGCCGCAGTGGAAGCCGCACGCGGTGAAGTTTCGCTGAGCTATTTCGAGTTTGGCACGCTGGCCGCCATATGGCTGTTTCAGCAGCAACAGGTCGAAGTGGCCATTCTGGAAGTGGGTCTGGGCGGGCGGCTCGATGCGGTGAATGCATTCGATGCCGATTGCGCCGTCGTGACCAGCGTGGACCTCGACCACATGGACTACCTTGGCGACGACCGTGAATCCATCGGCTGGGAAAAGGCGGGTATTTTCAGGGCCGGCACGCCGGCTGTGTGCGCGGATGCCAGCCCGCCGCGCCGCCTGCTTGACCATGCCGCACGAATCGGCGCTCAGCTTAAGCTCATCGGCAAGGATTTTGTTGCACACGCCGAGCCTACGCAATGGCAGTTTACGAGCAATACCGGTTGGCGTCTGAATCTGCCTTTCCCGGCTTTGCGCGGGGCTTACCAACTGGATAATGCCTGCGCCTGTCTTGCTGCCCTGGAAACGCTCCGGGAACGGCTGCCTGTGACACCCGACAATATTCGCCGCGGCCTGTTGGAAGTGACTGTGCACGGGCGTTTTCAGGTGCTGGCCGGCCGACCTCTCGTGATTCTCGACGTGGCTCACAACCCACACGCGGCGCGGGCGCTGGCAGCTAATCTGCAACAGATGGCGTGTCGCGGCAAGACGTTTGCCGTGTTTGCCATGCTGGTGGATAAAGACATTGCGGGCGTTATCGCTGCGATGCGCGACGAAATCGATTTCTGGCTGGTGGCAGGAATAAATCACGCGCGTGGCGCGAGTGCGCCCGAACTTCAAGCGCACTTGATGAATGCAGGAATCAGTGCAATCCTGACTTTCGTAGACACGGCGGCTGCTTACCACCATGCCTGCCAAATCGCGGGCGAAGATGATAGAATTGCGGCCTTCGGCTCCTTCCATACTGTCGCCGAACTAATGCAAGTAGTGCTCAACAGGAAACCTGATTGAATGGCAAACGGTCCTTCCCCTACTGTTGAAGAAATCCAGCTCAGAAAGCGCGCACGCCGTCGCCTGATCGGCGCGATCACGCTGGTCGTCCTGATGGTCACGGTGTTGCCCATGGTGCTGGATGACGAACCCAAACCGGTAGGGCAGGATATCGCTATCAGCATCCCCTCTCCCCAAGGCGTTGATGCCCCGTTCAAGGCGGCACCTACACCCGAGCCATCCAGCCCGGCACCTTCAGCAGCCGTGCAGCGCGTTGTACCTATTGAGCCCGAAAAGCATGTTCCAGCAGTGGAAAAGGCGGCTGAATCCAAGCCGAAACCGGCGCCTCCCGTGAAGGAAGAAAAGCCTGCGGAGAAACCCAAGGAAGTCAAAACTGTCGCCAAGCCTGTTGAGCCGCAACACGCCAGCGGCAGCTATGTGGTCCTGCTCGGCGCTTTCCTGGGGGATGCCAATGCCCGTCAACGACAGGCTAAACTGAAAGAGCTTGGCGTCAAATATTACGTGGAAAAAATCAAATCGCCTGCGGGCGATAAAACGGCGGTTCGTGCCGGACCTTACCCTAGTCGCCAGGACGCGGAGCACGTGCTGAGCAAGCTCAAGTCGGCGGGAATCCAGGACGGCATGGTGGCCGAGAAGAAGTAATGTTTGCGGTCTGACATACAAGACGAATGACGGTTTTTGATTACACGGTGTTGCTGATTGTCGGGCTTTCCATCCTGCTTAGCGTGATGCGCGGTGCAGTGCGGGAAATCCTGGCGCTGGCGTCCTGGGTGGCGGCCTTTCTGGTGGCCAATGCCTATAGCGTGTGGTTGGCAGGGCAGTTGCCGGCGGCTATTCCAGGTGAGCCACTGAAACTGCTGGCGGCATTCGTGATCCTGTTCCTGACCATGTTGCTATTGATGAGCTTGTTGGCTATTGCATTGTCCGAGTTGGTCAAAACCGTGGGCTTGGGCACATTCGATCGCGGACTCGGTGCGATTTTTGGATTCACAAGAGGCTTGCTGATCGTGATGGTGCTGGTGCTGCTGTCCGGACTGACTTCCTTGCCGCACCAGCCGTTGTGGCGTGATGCAATGTTCAGTGCGCCACTTGAGGCTTTGACCCTGAAAGCCCGGGTCTGGTTGCCGGACGATTTTGCCAAACGGCTCAGTTACGAATAATTATCTGAATATAGGCTCTAAACCATGTGCGGAATTCTCGGAATAGTCGCTAAAACTGCTGTCAACCAGTTGCTTTATGATGGCCTGCTGGTATTACAGCATCGCGGCCAGGATGCGGCGGGCATCGTGACCAGCGACGGCAGCACATTTCACATGCACAAGGCCAATGGCCTGGTCGCGGATGTCTTCCGAACCCGCAACATGCGTTCCCTGCTGGGAAATATGGGGATTGCCCACGTACGATATCCTACTGCTGGCGATGCTTTTTCGTCTGCCGAAGCCCAGCCTTTTTACGTTAACTCTCCATTTGGCATCGTACTGGCTCATAACGGCAATCTGACCAATGCGGACCAGTTGCGTCAGGATCTGTACCGCCTCGATCTGCGCCATATCAATACCACGTCGGATTCGGAAGTGCTGCTCAATGTGTTGGCGCATGAACTGCATGCCTGCACCTACAACGACCGGCTTGATCCCGAGGCCATTTTCAAGGCCGTTGCCGGGGTGCATCGCCGTTGCCGCGGCGCTTATGCCGTGGTGGCAATGATTTCCGGCTATGGCCTGGTGGCCTTCCGCGACCCCCACGGGATTCGTCCGCTGGTGGTCGGCCGTGCCGAGACTGAAAATGGTCCGGAATATCTGGTGGCCTCCGAAAGTGTTGCGCTGGATGTGCTGGGTTACAAGTTGATTCGTGATATCGAACCTGGTGAAGCCGTTCTGATCGATGAGAGCGGCAGCTTCTTCAGCCAGCAGTGTGCCGAAACCAGCGCACTCAACCCCTGTATTTTCGAATATGTGTATCTGGCGCGCCCGGATTCGGTCATTGACGGCATTTCGGTGTATGAAACCCGCTTGCGCATGGGCGTCAGTCTGGCTGATAAAATCAGGCGTGAGTTTGGCGAGTTGGATATCGATGTGGTCATCCCGATTCCAGACACCAGCCGCCCCAGCGCCCTGCAGCTGGCGAACCAGCTCGGTGTACCTTACCGCGAGGGATTTATCAAGAACCGCTATATTGGCCGCACTTTTATCATGCCGGGCCAGTCCCAGCGCAAGAAGTCGGTGCGTCAGAAGCTCAACGCCATCGGTATCGAATTCCAGGGCAAGAACGTGCTGCTGGTGGACGATTCCATCGTACGCGGCACGACCAGCAAGCAGATCGTGCAGATGGCCCGCGAAGCCGGTGCGAACAAGGTCTATTTTGCTTCAGCCGCGCCGCCGGTGCGCTTTCCCAATGTCTATGGCATCGACATGCCAACCCGTGCAGAATTACTGGCCACTGGCCGCACAGACGAGGAAATTGCACTTGAAATAGGTGCCGATGCAGTGATTTATCAGGATATCGAGGCGCTGGTCGAGGATGTCCGCGCTGCTCGTCCCGACATCACACTCTTTGATACTTCCTGCTTCAATGGCGAATACATTACCGGGGATATCAGCCCGGAATACCTCGCCGAAATCGAATCTTCGCGCGGCAGGCCGAAAGTCAATGCGGCGGGACTGTCGAGCCGGCAGCTCGATCTCAACTTGAATGAAGAGGATGACGGGTCATGAAGGACGATTTCGATCTCGAAACCCTGGCTATCCGTGCCGGAACCCAACGCAGCCAGTTCAACGAACATTCCGAGGCCATGTTCCTCACCTCCAGCTTCGTGTTCGAGAGCGCGGCGCAGGCGGCTGACCGCTTTGGCGGGCAGGAGCCGGGCAATATCTACTCGCGCTTCACCAACCCCTCAGTCACTATGCTACAGGATCGCCTGGCGGCACTGGAAGGCGCGGAATTCTGCGTTGCCACCTCCAGCGGCATGTCCGCCATTCTGGCGTGCGTGATGGGGCTGCTTTCCGCCGGCGACCATATTGTCGCCTCGCGCAGCATTTTCGGGACCACGGTGCAGTTGTTTGGCAATATCCTCAAACGCTTCGGGGTGGAAACCACTTTCGTGTCGCTGACCGAGCCCGATGCCTGGCGGCAGGCGGTGCAGTCAAATACCAAGCTGTTCTTTGTCGAGACGCCATCCAACCCGCTGACCGAAGTATGCGACATCGCCGAACTGGCTGGTATCGCGCATAAAGCTGGCGCCTGGCTGGCAGTGGACAATTGTTTCTGCACGCCCATGTTGCAGCGTCCGCTCGACCTGGGCGCCGATATCGTGATCCATTCCGCTACCAAGTATCTCGATGGCCAGGGCCGCGTGCTGGGTGGCGCGGTACTGGGCAGCAAGCAGCTCATGGAAGGGGTTTACGGTTTTTTGCGTACCGCCGGACCGACGCTTTCCGCCTTCAATGCCTGGGTTATCCTGAAGGGCATCGAAACCCTCAAGATTCGTATGGATGCCCATTCCCGCAATGCGCTGGAACTGGCGCAGTGGCTCGAAACCCTGCCCCAGGTTGAGCGTGTCTATTATCCGGGCCTGGTTTCGCATCCCCAGCATGCGCTAGCCATGAGGCAGCAGAAATCCGGTGGCGGAATCGTGGCTTTCGACGTCAAGGGCGGCAAGGAAGCTGCCTGGCGCGTGGTGGATGCAACCCGCATGTTGTCGATTACCGCCAATCTGGGCGATACCAAAACCACGATCACCCATCCCGCCTCAACCACCCACAGCAGGGTCACGGCTGAAGCACGTGTTGCCGCAGGTATCGGCGATGGCCTGCTGCGCGTGGCTGTGGGGCTGGAATCCATCGAAGACATCAAGGCCGATCTGGCGCGAGGCTTGCAAAACCAGGCATAGCGCCATACTGGCGCCATTTGTGGTGATTTAACGGGAGATCGTCATGACTACCGCACTGCGTTTATTTCTGCTGGCCTGCTCATTCTGGGCGTTCGCCTTTCAGGCGCATGCTGCGAGGGAAGCGCCACTAGCCCCCGGCATGGTCAATCCCGGCTACGAGGAACACCCTGCATGGTTCAGGGAGTCATTTCTGGATTTGCGCGACGATGTGAAGGAAGCGCAGGGAAAAAATCGCAGGGTCATGCTGTATTTCTACCAGGATGGCTGCCCATACTGCTCCAAACTGTTGCGCGACAATTTCGGTCAGCGCGCCATCGCAGACAAGACACGCCAGTATTTTGACGTCATCGCGCTCAACCTGTGGGGCGACCGGGAAGTGACGGGCATGGATGGCAGGACCGTCACGGAAAAGGCGTTCGCCAGGCAACTGCGGGTGATGTTCACCCCCACCTTGCTTGCCCTGAACGAAAAGGGTGAAACCATCCTGCGCATCAATGGCTACTATGCGCCACACCAGTTTGCCGCTGCGCTGGACTATGCCGGGCAGGGCAAGGAAAGAGAAGGCGCGTTTCGTGACTATTTGGCTGCGAACTCCGCGCCTGCCGCCAGCGGAAAGCTGCATGCCAACAAACGTTTCATCCAGCCCCCGCTCGCCTTTGATGACGCCCTGAGACGCTCCAAAAAACCGCTGCTGGTGTTGTTCGAACAGAAGACATGCCAGGCTTGCGACGAACTTCACCTGGATATTCTTAAACGCAAGGACAGCCGTCCCCTGCTGGATGGCCTGCAAATCGCCCAGCTCGACATGTGGAGCGATGCGCCGCTGATCACGCCCGATGGCCGGCAAAGCACCGCGCGCGAATGGGCGCGGCAACTCGACATCAGCTATGCCCCGAGCATGGCGTTTTTCGATGCCTCGGGCAAGGAAGTGTTTCGCGCAGAAGCCATGCTCAAGGCCTTTCACGTCCAGTCGGTGCTGGATTATGTCGGTAGCGGGGCGTATCGGAAATATCCAGAATTTCAGCGCTATGTCGATGTGCGTGCCGATGGCTTGAGGGCCAGGGGGATCGTTGTCGATTTGATGAAATAAGCTGGAATGGCACAGTCCGCTCAATTCAGGCTGCCTTGAGCGCACATGTGTCCTGAGCGGATCATGCTTGCGGCGTTCTCCCACATTGCGGACAATGGAACGAATCATTCAAGGGAGAAAAAAATGACCAAATACATCGGCATCCTCACGTCCGGTGGCGACAGCCCCGGCCTGAATGCGGCCATACGCGGCGTGGGCAAGGCATCGCTGAACCATTACGGCATGCACATCATCGGTTTTCGCGACGGTTTTCGCGGCCTGATGGAAAACCGCACCATGCGCCTCGATGGGGGCCAGCTTTCGGATATTCTCACCCGTGGCGGCACCATCCTCGGGACTAGCCGGGACAAGCCGCACCGCATGCCGGTGGGTGGCAAGGTGCTGGACATGACCGACGTCATCGTCGGCAATTATCACGACAATCATCTCGATGCGCTGGTCTGCCTGGGCGGCGGCGGTACGCAGAAGAACGCCCTGCGCCTCAAGGAGAAGGGGCTTAACGTCATCACCCTGCCCAAGACCATCGACAACGATGTGGCCATGACCGACACCACCTTCGGCTTCGATACCGCACTGGGCATCGCCACTGAGGCCATAGATCGGCTTCACAGCACGGCCCATAGTCACCATCGCATTATCGTGGTGGAAATCATGGGACACCGTGCCGGCTGGCTGGCACTGGGGGCGGGGATCGCGGGCGGCGCAGACGTGATCCTGATTCCGGAAATTCCCTACGAAGTGGAAAGCGTGGCCGAGGCAATCCGTGAACGTAGCCGCAGCGGCAAGCCATTCAGTATCGTGGCTGTGGCGGAAGGGGCGATTTCGATGCAGGAGCATCTTGCCATGCTGGCGGCACAGGATAAGAAACCCAAAACCAAGGGGGGCAAGAAAGGGGCCGCGATCCCTCCCGCGCATGCAACGGAAATCCAGTATGCCGACCACACCTTGCGCCTGGCGAAGAAACTGGAGCAACTCACCGGGCTCGAAGCGCGCGTCACCATTCTCGGGCATTTGCAGCGCGGCGGCATTCCTTCCGCGGCGGACCGCCTGCTGGCGACGCGCCTTGGCACTGCCTGCGCCGACCTGATCAACGAGGGGCATTATGGTGTCATGGTGGCCGCCAAGGGCGATGGCACCCGGGCAGTCAAGCTTGATGATGTGGCGGGAAAGGTCAAAACCGTGCCGCCCGACCATCCATGGGTTGAAAGCGCGCGCCGTGTGGGCACCAATATGGGTGACTAAGCAGCAATTCGGAATTTCAGGCGTCATAACTCAAATAAAGGAAAACAAGATGGACGGAGAAAGTCGTGGCGCTTCGAAACCGGTTCCGGACAAGCTGAATGAAGTCCTGAATGAGTTGCAACTTCTGGCGTTGCGCAGGATCGAAAGCTTTGGCTGGGAACTGCGCTTCGTGCGTCGGTCTGGCCTGCCGAATTCCATCCCCGTGGTGTCCAATGCCGAAGGCACGACCATCGGCGTGCTGGAGGAGGATGGCCGGGTCAACCTGGAGCCCGATGTCAGGCTGCGCGGCTAATTTTTATTTTGATTTGGAGCCAATATTGATGAGCAAAACTGCGATCCGTTCCAGCAACCCAGAATTCGACAGCCTGGTACCCAACATTCCTTTCAACCGCCGCGCTTTTGTCATCACCATGCTGGGCGCAGGCTTTGCCCTGGCCACCCAGCCCGTGGCGGCTCAGACCGTCATTAAAACTGCTGCCGATGGCCTGCTCGCGGGTGAAATCAAAGTGCCCGTCAGCGATGGAGAAATGGTTGCCTATCGGGCGCAGCCGGCCAAGGGCGCCAATTTTCCGGTGATCCTGGTGATTTCCGAAATTTTCGGCGTGCACGAACATATCGCCGACATCTGCCGTCGTCTGGCCAAGCTCGGCTACCAGGCCATCGCGCCTGAGCTGTTTGCGCGCCAGGGTGATCCGCGCAAGATCAGCGGCATCCAGGAAATCATCGATACCATCATATCCAAAACGCCGGATGCACAGGTCATGGCCGACCTCGATGCCTGTGAATCCTGGGCCAAGTCCCATGGCGGCGACGTGTCGCGCATGGCGATCACCGGCTTCTGCTGGGGCGGCCGCATCACCTGGCTGTATGCATCCCATAACCCACGCCTCAAGGCCGGGGTGGCCTGGTATGGCCGGATTGATGGTGAAGTCAGCGGGAATACACCGAAATATCCCCTGGATCTGGCTGCGCAGCTGAAAGCGCCGGTGTTGGGGCTGTATGGCGGCCAGGATCAGGGGATTCCGCTGGATGATGTGGAAGCCATGCGTGCCGCCATCCAGAAGGCCAGCGGCAAGTCCGAGATCCATGTCTATCCCGACGCACCCCATGCCTTCCACGCCGATTACCGGCCCAGCTATCGCAAGGACGCTGCGGAAGACGGGTGGAAGCGACTGCAGGCGTGGCTGAAGAAAAACGGGGTGTAATGTCGCGCAGGACGGGGGCGCCAGATGCCGGCGCCCCCTTCATCCCTCAAGCCGGACCCGCATCCAGACTCTGTGCCCAGACCAGCGCATCGATATGGTTGATATTTACACGGTCAACATCCAGCTCCAGCAAGCGGGATAGCTGGGCGATCTTCTTGGCGTCGAATTCCTCGCAGGCAATCGCCAGTTCCAGGTAAGGGGCAAGCGGCCCTTCATGCGCGATCAGGGCTTGCGCCACCGCTCCCGGCAATTGCAGGTTCTCCAGCGCCTGACTCATCGGCAGCCGCAGCAACACATCCAGCAGCGAGAACATGCCGGTCACGAAAAGATCCTCTTTCTGCCCGGCCCCCATTTTTTCCGTGCCAAGCAGTTCCGTCAGGCGCGCCCGGACCAGGGCGTTTTCCATCAGCGCAGCATCCAGTTCTTCCACATTGCCGCTGACGAATAATAATAGGGTCAGCCAGCGGTAAAGCTGCTGCTGGCCCAGAATCAGCAGCGCCTGTTCAAGCGTGGCAGCGGGTTTGGAAAGACCGCCCGCAGGCGAGTTGATATAGCGCAAGATCTTGTAGGATAAAACCGGGTCCTGCCTGAACAGAGCAGCGACTTCGGAGATTTCAGCATTGCGCCGGACCTGATTCATAAGCTCCAGCACCTTCAGCCTGCCGGTGTCCGCGCGTGGCTTTTCCCATTTTTCCCGGCGCGTGACAAAGGATCCCTGAAAGAATGTAAATGGCAGCTTCTTGCATACCTGAAACATTTCCAGCGATTCGATATCCTGCGCCACCAGTTTTTTTGAGAATGCGTTGCGGCTGATGGCGTTGAGCTCGGTTGTAATGTCGGGCAGCGGCCGGTCGGATACATCAATCAGCATAAATTCCGCAAAATCCAGGAATGGCTGCATTCCCGGCTTTTCCGCATAGTGCGAGAGGCCGATCCGGAACCCGAGATCCCTGAATTCCTGCAATCTGGACAGGATTGACTGCGCGTCCTTGAGCATGTCAGCAGAGCATTCGAATACCAGCACGGTATTGGATGCGGGCAGATGTTCGATCAGAAGGTTGTCCAGGGAGTGAAATGACAAAGGAATGAAGGCGATGCGATGCCCCAGCAGCCGGTCAATGTTCATCATCATCACATTGCGGATCAGCACTTCGTCATAAAGGCGGTGAATGCTATCGGACGAATGGCGCATCCGGTCGCGCTTGGCCTTATTCAGCCGGAATTCATAACCAGCCACACGTTGTTCGTGGTTAAGCACGGCCTCGCGGCAAATAAAGGATTTTGCCGTTTCCCCGCTGGCTGATTGAGTGTCGCTGTTTCCTGCTGGTGCTGAGCTGGAGGCGTATTCGGCAAGCGGGGCGAGTTGGTTGAGTTGCTGAAATGCGGCATCCTGCTGGCCAGTCCGGTCTGGTTCCTTATCTGCCTGGCTTGCGCCATTTATTTCTTTTCCGCTGAATAAGTTACGCAATCGATCAAACAAGGCATGCTCCAAATGTATCCAAGTTTGGATACATTATAAGTTAACCGATATTCTTGCCCGATGATTGCGAACAAGGTGAAAACTTTTTGTCTGGTTTTCTAAAGAGAAAGTGGGGTGTGACTGGATGAATTTCTACGTCGGAATTGAGAAAGGGGCTACAGTTTCCTGTAACCCCTTTTTTCATCTGGTAGGACGTGGCAGATTCGAACCGCCGACCAACGGATTAAAAGTCCGCTGCTCTACCGACTGAGCTAACGTCCCAAACGAGAGTCGGCATTTTACTTTATTTATCGCCTTTGTCAATCACGATGTAGAATATGCAACATATTTTTACCCTGGATATTGACTTGGAAAACCGCGACAGCTTGCAACGATTCATGTTTGAACACGCCGCCGTGCGGGGTGAGATCGTCCATCTGGATACGACCTGGCAGGCGGTGCTGGAGCGCCGCGAATACCCTCCCGTTCTGCGCGGGATGCTGGGCGAGTTGATGGCTGCCGCGGCCTTGCTGGCGGCATCGCTCAAGTTTTCCGGCTCCATCATCCTGCAAATGCAGGGGGAGGGGGTGGTCAAGCTGCTGGTGGTGGAGTGCCAGAGCGATCTGACCATGCGCGCGATGGCGCACTGGGAAGGCGAGGTCGTGGGCGAATCGCTGGCGGAATTGCTCGGCAACGGGCGCTTCGTCATCACCATCGACCCGCGCAACGGGAAGAAAACCTACCAGGGAATTGTCGACCTGGCGGGGCAATCGGTGGCGGATGCGCTGGAAGATTACATGAGCCGCTCCGAGCAACTGGATACCCGGCTTTGGCTGGCGGCGGACGAGCATCAGGCGGCCGGCATGCTGCTGCAGAAGATGCCGGAACGGCACGAGGAAGATGCGGATGCCTGGCAGCGTGCAGTGCATTTCGCTTCCACCCTGACGCGCAAGGAATTGCTGGGTCTGCCGTCGCGCCAGATCATCCACCGCCTGTACCACGAGGAAGATATTCGCCTGTTCGATCCCCAGGCAGTCAATTTCCACTGCCCCTGTTCGCGCGAGCGCGTGGCCGGGATGCTGCGCATGCTGGGGCATGAAGAAGTGCAGGCGGTGCTGCAGGAGCAGGATGCGATCGAGGTGGATTGCGAGTTCTGCAACAAGCATTACGTGTTTGACAAGGTCGATGTCGAGCAGGCATTTGCCTCGGAGGTGCCCACCGAGGCACCGAAGCATCTGCATTGATGCATTCCGCGCCGGAAAACAAGCTGCGCATCGACAAATGGCTTTGGGCGGCACGCTTCTTCAAGACGCGCTCGCTGGCGTCGCAGGCGGTGGATGGCGGCAAGGTGCAGTGCAATGGCGAGCGCATCAAGCCCGCGCGTGCCGTGCATGTGGGCGATGAATTGCGCATTCGCCAAGGCCCCTATGAGCTTGTTGTCGTGGTGCGGGCCCTGTCGGAACGTCGCGGTCCGGCCAGCGAAGCGGCGCTGCTGTATGAGGAAACGCCCGAAAGCGTGGCGGCGCGTGCCGTACTCAAGGAGCAGTTAAGGGCTGAGCCCACTTTCGAACAAAAAGGCCGCCCCACCAAGCGCGATCGCCGCCATATCATCCGTTTTACAGAGGGAGGTTAAATGCCGTCTGCTTTACCCGAAAAATCCCAGCAGATCCTGCAAATCCATGCCGCGCTGATCCACCGCGTGGTGATGGCCTGCCACCAGCGCGACCTGGTGCCGTCGCTCATGCCGCTCATCAAGGTATCGGAAGACAATGGCTGGGTCGCGCTCATGAAAGTGGTGCGCCAGATCCTCAGCGGCAAGCGTGAACTGAGTTTGCTCAATGGCCTGGATGAAGAGGATCGCATCATCGTCGAGGCGATCCTGGAAGGCATCAAGAACCCGGCCAGCCTGCCCGATCCGCAGGCCCGTGCGGATTCCGGCGCGGCGGCACCGGGGCTGGCGGCGATGATCAAGGCTTCGGCCAGCGGCGATGTGCAGGCTTTGCAGCTATTGGCCAGCATGGCCGAGCAGATGAGCGGTGCTGGCGGCGACATGGCGCGCCTGGCGGCGATCATGCGCCGCCTGGTGAACGGCGAGCGCGATGCGGATCTGCTGACCCAGGGCATGGAAGCCCAGGGCAAGGGGCTGGTGCTGGCCATCCTCAAGGAACTGGAAAAGCCTGCTTTGAACTAGTGTAGTGTTGCACGCTAAACGGTACGTTCAGCGTGCGCCGGGGCGGCCCTATGCTAGGCGCGGGTGCGCCGGGATAGTCATTCTATTCCAAGCGCCCGCAACGCCG
>JAUSBJ010000010.1 GCA_030652035.1 Sulfurimicrobium sp. | reverse complement strand
TCACTGGTCCAGGATGTCCTTGTACTCTGTGCAATAGGCTTTGCGCTGGCAGGCTTCACAGTGTTTTCCCATCCATAATTCATCATACTGTTTCATTATCCTGTTCACCAGGTCTTTCTCCGTGGTGATGAAACCCGATTCAAAATTCCTTCTGCCGTCTGACTTGGCGCCCATCCCGGCCCCGGTCAGATTGGCGCTGCCGGAGTAGGCAAACTTTCCGTCCACTATCACCGTTTTAAAATGGACCCGGGGGCAAAGCAGTCTCTCCAAACCCTCTATCAGCGAGGGATAGCGGTCGAAATCCTTACGGAAGTTCGGCCCCGGCTCCTTGGCATGGATCAGCCTCAGCTCCACTCCGCTTTGGTAAAGTTCTGATAACACCTTCAAAAAAGGCACCATCCGCTTGCCTTCGGCCACATAAAGGTCTTTCAGGTCCGAGGTGGCCAGCCACAGGAACTTTCGGGCCTTGGGGATTTCTTCCTGTATCACCTTTTGGTATATCTGTCCGTCGGTGATGAATTCCGTCATCGGCTTTTTGCCTGTTTTGTATTCTTTTGCCTGATGCTTTCCAGATTGGCTTTGGCCTCGGGCACCATTTCCAGGAATGGCTTCAGTTTCTCGCAAGCATAATCGGGACAATGGGCGCAGTTCTTCAGCTTGAGATTCTTTCCGCATTGTCTCATCAGGCAGACCCGGCAATGGTTGAAAAGTCTTTCGCCAACAGAAAGGCAGCCCTGGCAGAATATATCCTCGGGTTTTATGTCCGCCTGGTAGATCTTTGACCAATGGGCGGCCGTGTTGGCCCTCAATTCTGGGTCGTCTTTTCTGGCCGCCAAATAAGCCGGACAGACCGAGCAGTCCAGCCCGCAGTATGAAATTATTTTTGCCATCGGATTCCCTTTTTATTATGGTCCAAACTATACTGCCGGCCTGACCAGTTTTCCCCGGGCGCCGGCCAGCACCATACCTGTTTCATCGGTGATCTCAGAACTGGCCTCAACTATTTTACCGTTGTCTTTATCCACCTTGCCAGAAAGAACTATTTTGCTGCCTATTCTGACCGGTTTTTTGAACCTGACCGTCAGTTCTGCGGTCACCGCTTCGGATGCCCCGCCTCCGCCTTCCGCCCCGCCCACGGCATGGGCCATGGCCTCGTCCAAAAGCGTAGAGATGATGCCACCGTGCAAAATGCCACTCCAGCCCTGGTATTTCTGCTCCGGTACG
The DNA here is from genome assembly GCA_030652035.1 of Sulfurimicrobium sp. Lineage (GTDB taxonomy): Bacteria > Pseudomonadota > Gammaproteobacteria > Burkholderiales > Sulfuricellaceae > Sulfurimicrobium. Next base: position 167,055 of record JAUSBJ010000010.1, on the reverse strand, counting down.
AATTCGGCCCGGCAGGTTCCCGGCTGGGGATAGGTGAACTTCAGTTGCAGCCCGTTGGGATTTTTGTCGCCGCAAGCGAAACAGAAATGGTCATCATTGAGGTTCATAACATTGACTTTTGCGATATAACTATAACTTATTTAGTAAATCTACTAGTAAGATTTTAATTGAATTAGGGCAAGATAATTTTCCGCAAAATGAATACTTTTCTGTTTCATAAAATGGTTTTAATGGTAGTTCACAAGCAGATGCAGGTGAATTTTCTAATTCTTCATATTCGTTTTTGTATTTATTCCACTGCTCTTTACCCCATTTATTATTGACAATAATATAAAATGAATATTTGGGAACCACCATTCTTTCTTTTTTATTCATCGTTCTAGAAGAACGGGTGTAGCATTCTAATGTACATAATACGGTAGGGGTATTGCCTGTTATTTGCAATAAACGATCATCTTTTAACATAGATATATCTTTTACATTACACACCCAGTAAGAAGGTAATGCTTTGTTAAATATTTTTATCGCTCTATCCTTTAGAGAAATCGAATAAGAGCAATTTGCGGAAACTAATATTAGCGTTAAAATAATAAGGTAATATTTTTTATTCATAAATATTTAAACCTTAAATATGGTTATAAAATGACGCGAACGTAGTCTATCCGCTTACCGAGATCACTTCTTCGTATGTCGTCAAACCTTCCAGCATTTTCTGCAAAGCCACCTGTTTAAGTGATACCATGCCATCGGCGGCGGCCGTCCTGTAAATCTCGCTAAGATTGGCATTATTGGAGGTCAGTACCGCTTTCAGATTATCGGTCATCTCCATAACCTCAAATATCCCGATCCGGCCCTTGTAGCCCGTTCCCCGGCAGTCCACGCAGCCCTCGCCATAATAGATCTTGGCCGGGCGATCCCCGGCGGGAAACCCTTCAAAGTCCTCGGGACTGGCCGCCCTTTCCTTGCGGCAGTTGGGGCAGATCCTTCGCACCAGGCGCTGGGCCATCACGCCGATCACGGTGGAGGATATCAGATAATAGGGTATGCCTATATCCAACAGCCGGACCATGGCCGAAGGGGCGTCGTTGGTGTGCAGGGTGGAAAGAACCAGGTGCCCGGTCAAAGCCGCCTGGATGGCGTGTTCGGCCGTCTCCTTGTCCCGGATCTCTCCCACCATGATGATGTCCGGGTCCTGGCGCATCAGGGTGCGGACGCCAGTGGCGAAATCCAGGCCGATATTGTGCTGCACCTGCATCTGGTTGAACTGCGGCATCACCATCTCGATGGGGTCTTCCACCGTGCAAACATTGACTTCCGGCTGGGCCAGGGAGCGTAGCGTAGAGTACAGCGTCGTGGTCTTGCCCGAGCCGGTCGGTCCGGTGACCAGCACGATGCCGTTGGGCTGCGAAACCATCTGGTTCCAGCGCTGCTCTTCCTGCTCGCCGAAACCGAGGTCCTTGAAATCCTGCACGATCACGTCGGGATTGAAAATCCGCATCACCAGCTTCTCGCCGAAGGCGGTAGGCATAGTGGAGAGGCGCAGTTCGATTTCCTGCCCATCCGGGGTGCGCGTCTTGATACGGCCATCCTGCGGGCGGCGCTTCTCGACAATATCCATGCGCCCCAAGCCCTTGATGCGGCTGGTAATGGCAGTCACTACCGGAGAGGGGATCTGGTACACATGATGCATCACACCGTCGATGCGGAAACGCACGTTGCCAGATTCGCGCCGCGGTTCAAGGTGAATATCCGAAGCGCGCTGCTCGAAGGCATACTGGAACAGCCAGTCCACGATCTGCACCACGTGTTGGTCGTTGGCATCGAGGTTGCCAGCACGCGACAGTTCCACCAGTTGCTCGAAATTGGCGATCCCGGTCTGCCCCGCGCCTTCATGCAGTTTGACCGCGCCTTTCATGGAACGCGCCAGATTGTAGAACTCCGGCAGGTATCGCTTGATCTGCTCAGGGGTGGCGATCACGCGTCGAATCTCACAGCGCAGGATCTGGCCGATTTCCCTTTCCCACTCGCGCTCGAAGGGCTCGGCAGTGGCTACCACCACTTCGCGCGAACTGGCCAGAATTGGCAGCACCATGAAACGTGACGCATAGGCATGCGACATGACCTTGGCCACTGCCGACACATCCACCTTGAGCGGGTCGATATGCTGGTAGGGCAAGCCAACCTTCCTGGCCAGCCACTGGGTCAGTTCATCGAGATCAAGGCTCTGAAAGGGCGGGCGAGGATTTTTCCATTTCTGGCTCGCCACTACCACCAGAGGGTGCAATTTTACCCCACCCTGGTTGCGCGCCGGGAAGTTGATCTTGTCAGCGTTCGCCTGCGGCACCAGGCCGTCCTCCACCAATTCGGCAAGCACCTCGGCAAGGGTGAGCTTATGCTCGTGGTCGGGCAGGGCCATGCGTGCCTTACTTTTTCAGTTGTGAAACGTCACGCACCGCGCCGCGTGCCGCACTGGTCGTCATCGCCGCATACGCCTGCAAAGCCTGGGACACCAGGCGCTCGCGCTTGACCGGTTGCCAAGCCTTGCTGCCCTTTTCATCCATCAGTGCTCGGCGGTGCGAAAGCTCCTCCCAGGACACCATCAGGTTGATGCTGCGATTCGGGATATCGATCTCGATCGTGTCGCCCTCTTCCACCAGGCCGATAGCGCCACCCTCGGCGGCTTCCGGCGAAACGTGGCCGATGCTCAAGCCCGATGTGCCGCCAGAGAAACGTCCGTCGGTGAGCAACGCACATGCCTTGCCCAGCCCCTGGGATTTGAGGTAACTGGTCGGGTACAGCATTTCCTGCATGCCGGGACCGCCGCGCGGCCCTTCATAGCGGATCACCACTACGTCACCAGCCACAACCTGGTCGGCAAGGATGGCTGCCACGGAATCTTCCTGGCTCTCGAAAATGCGTGCCCGGCCGGTGAATTTGAGGATGCTCGCGTCCACCCCGGCGGTTTTGACGATGCAGCCGTCCTCGGCAATGTTGCCGTACAGAACGGCCAGCCCGCCATCCTGGGAATAGGCATGGGCCTTGTCGCGGATGCAGCCGTTGGCACGGTCGAGATCCAGCTCGGCGAAGCGCTTGTCCTGGCTGAATGCCACCGTCGTGGGTACCCCGCCCGGTGCAGCGCGGTAAAAAGTTTTGACCTTTTCGTCGGTGGTACGGCACACATCCCAGTGCTCCAGCGCCTCGCCCATGGACGGACTGTGAATGGTCGGCAGATCGCGATGCAGCAGCCCGGCCCGGTCCAGTTCGCCGAGAATCGCCATGATGCCGCCGGCGCGGTGCACGTCTTCCATGTGGTAGGTCTGGATGCTTGGGGCCACTTTACTCAGGTGCGGCACTTTGCGCGACATGCGGTCGATGTCCTTCATGGTGAAGTCCACGCCCGCTTCGTGCGCCGCGGCCAGGAGATGCAGTACGGTATTGGTCGAGCCGCCCATGGCGATATCCAGTGCCACCGCGTTCTCGAAAGCCTCGAAAGTCGCGATGGAACGCGGCAGCACCGACATGTCGTCACGCTCGTAATGGCTCTTGGCCAGCGCCACGATCAGCCGTCCGGCTTCGAGGAACAGGCGCTTGCGGTCGGCATGCGTCGCCAGCAGCGAACCGTTACCGGGCAAGCCCAGACCCAGGGATTCGACCAGGCAGTTCATGGAATTCGCCGTGAACATGCCGGAGCAGGAACCGCAGGTCGGGCAGGCGGAGCGCTCGATCGTGGCCACATCCTCGTCGGACTCCTTGGCATCGGCCGCAAACACCATGGCATCCACCAGATCCAGTGCCAGGGTCTTGCCTTGAATCACAGCCTTGCCTGCTTCCATCGGTCCGCCGGACACGAAAACCGTGGGGATATTGAGGCGCATGGCCGCCATCAGCATGCCTGGGGTGATCTTGTCGCAGTTGGAAATACACACCAGCGCATCGGCGCAGTGGGCGTTGACCATGTATTCGACGCTATCGGCGATCAATTCGCGCGACGGCAGGCTGTAGAGCATGCCGCCATGGCCCATGGCAATGCCGTCGTCCACGGCGATGGTATTGAATTCCTTGGCCACGCCGCCGGCGGCCTCGATCTCGCGCGCCACCAATTGACCCATGTCCTTGAGGTGAACGTGCCCCGGAACGAACTGGGTGAAAGAGTTGGCGATAGCAATAATAGGTTTTTCAAAATCGCCATCGGTCATGCCGGTGGCGCGCCACAAAGCGCGGGCGCCGGCCATGTTGCGACCGTGAGTGGTGGTGCGGGAACGATATTGCGGCATCTTGCTGGGCTCCTGAAGAAATCACATTTGACCTTGACATTCTAACCCGCCTTGCACATCTACACCACGCAGTGCGGGCAGCGAACATCAGGCGCCATGATCATTGACTCACGTCAAGGATTTTGTTGAGAAAAATCAGGTTTTACCTGATGCCGCACTACAGTCTTTCATATTAAGATGGCACACTCCGAAATGTTTTCTCATTTTCGAGAGTTGGTCAAACCCACCACAGGAGACAGAACCATGGACGACAAGACTTTCTTTGTATGGAGCGACACCATGAACACCGGCATCATGGAGATCGACGATCAGCACAAAATGCTCGTTGGCATCCTGAACCGCTTGTTCCATGCCGTGGTGCAACGCGAAAATAACGAAATCACCATCGAAATTCTCGACACCCTGGTCGATTACACGAAAACCCATTTTGGCCTGGAAGAGAAATTGCTGCAGGACGCAGGCTACAACCCGACCGAGTTCGCCGCACATCAACAGGAACATCGGGCTTTCATCGAAAAAATCAGCAATGCCGCCAACAAGCATCTGGTGGAGGGGAAATCAGTCTCCTTCGAGATCATCAACTTCCTCAAACACTGGTTGCAGGAGCATATCCTCATTACCGACAAGAAATATGCAGAAGCCTTGAAAAGTGCCGGCTATTGCTCCAAGGACTGGACCAACTTTGCCAACAACGCGATGGCGAACAAGCAGCAAACCACGCCCAAGCAAAAGCATTGGTGGAAACTCTGGTAAGACATTTCAGGCGCTTATTACGCCTGAATAAAACAAAGGCCCTACTCCATGAAAACCAACCTGCCCGTCACCGGGGTGGAAAAACCCTTCAACAGCGGCACCATTGTCTCGAAAACCGACCTCAAGGGCGCAATCACCTATGCCAATGACGCTTTTATCGAGTTGAGCGGTTTCAGCCGCGAGGAGTTGATCGGCAAGAATCATAACATCGTTCGCCACCCTGACATGCCGCCAGCAGCCTTTGCCTGGCTGTGGAATACCATCAAGACTGGCCAGCCGTGGCGGGGGATCGTCAAGAACCGTTGCAAGAACGGTGACCATTACTGGGTCGAGGCTTTCGTCGTGCCGGTGAAGGAAAAAGGCAAAATCGTTGAATACATGTCGGTACGCTCCCCTGCCGCGCGCGAGCAGATTGCTTCTGCCGACGCCTTGTACCGCGAACTGAATGCCGGCAAGCCGCTGGCCCTGCCCAAGGCGCGAGGCCTGTCCGTCAAGACGGCGCTGATCGCGCTGATCGCCGTGATGAACCTGCTGCTCATGGGCAACGTCCTGCTCGGCTATCAGGGACAGCACGAACTTGCACTCGCCCTGACAACGATGGGAATCCTGTTCTCGGTGGGGCTGGGCGCATTTCTCTCGGGCGCCATCGACCGGGGAATGAACAAGATCGTCAAACTATTCGATCAGATCGCCGAGGGCAATCTCAACAACAAGATCGATATCGGCGGCCAGGATGAAGCCGGGCATGTGCTGACCTCGCTCGCCTGCATGCAGGTTCATCTCAAGGTTATTCTGGATGAAGTGGCGTTGGCCTCCGCCATCGTTACCGCCCACACCGAGAACCTGAAACATGAAATGTCCCAGGTCATCACGCGCTCCCATGCCCAGTCTGAACGCATCATGCAGGTTTCCTGCGCCATGGAAGAAATGAGCGCCTCGATCCGGGAAGTTGCCGAGCACGCGGGCGGCACCGCCAATGCCAGCGCGCAAACCCTTTCGATTGTGGAACACGGCAACAGGCAGATGTTGCACAGCATGGAAGCCACATCCCGAGTAGCCCAGACAGTGGAGTCGTCGGGTGCCACTATCAACGAATTGAGCCAGTCCATCGGGCAAATCGGCGCAATTACCCAGGCCATCAAGGGAATCGCCGAGCAGACCAATCTGCTGGCGCTCAATGCAGCGATCGAGGCCGCCCGTGCCGGCGAGCAGGGGCGAGGTTTTGCGGTAGTCGCGGACGAAGTGCGAAAACTGGCCGAACGCACCGCCATGAGCACCACCGATATCACGCGCATGGTGGAAGGGATCGAAAGCATCGCCGGCGCGGCAGCCGGCTCCATGGAATTGGCGGTGCGCGAGGTAAAAGATGGCCTGTCACTGATCCAGGCATGCAGTGAAAGCCTCCGCTCCATCACCTCCGCATCCCAGCAAGTTTCAGGAATGGCACAACATATTGCCGGCGCGACCAGCAATCAATCCGCAGCAGGGCAGGCTGTCGCAACCAACATGGGCCACCTCTCGGCGCTCAGTGGAGAAAGCACCAGCAGTGCCGTTCAGATGGGACAGGCGACGGCTGAGCTTGCGCGTGTCGCGGTAAATCTGCAATCCATGGCGCGGCATTTTGACAGCTAAAAACAGGGCGAATCCGGTGCCTTGAATTCATCGGGCACCAATAAATATCGCAACGCCATGCTGCCGCTGTGGTAAATTTCAGCCTTTATTTTTGCTCCGGCACCATGCTGATCCACCCTCAATTCGACCCGGTAGCCCTCCATCTCGGCCCCCTTGCCATCCGCTGGTATGGCCTGATGTACCTCACCGCCTTCGCCCTGTTTCTCGGCCTCGGCCGCTACCGCATGCGCACCCGCCCGGATCTTGGCTGGCACAGGCGCGAACTTGATGATCTGCTGTTCTACGGCGTGCTGGGAGTAGTACTGGGCGGACGGCTGGGCTATATCGTGTTTTACAAAGCCGGTTATTACATGCAGCATCCGCTGGAAATTCTCGCTGTATGGCAAGGCGGCATGGCTTTCCATGGCGGTTTAATCGGCGTACTGGTAGCGATGTGGCTACTTGCGCGCAAGAGTGGGAAATCCTGGCTGGTCGTGACTGATTTCATCGCCCCGCTGGTGCCGTTGGGCTTAGGCGCCGGACGCATCGGCAACTTTATCAATGGTGAATTGTGGGGACGCCCTACCGATGTATCCTGGGGCATGATTTTTCCCCAGGCGGGAGACGGTATCGCGCGCCACCCTTCACAGCTATATCAATTCGCGCTTGAAGGGCTGGCACTGTTCGCCCTGCTGTGGTGGTTCTCCGCCAAGCCGCGGCCGGCGGGAGCGGTATCCGGCCTGTTCCTGATCGGCTATGGCAGCTTCCGCTTCCTGGCGGAGTTCGCCCGCGAACCGGACAACTTTCTCGGTTTGCTCGGCTTCGGATTCTCCATGGGCCAATGGCTATCGCTGCCCATGATCATCGCCGGCATTGCCCTGCTGCACCGGGCTTATCGCCCGCAACCGTAACTGCGGCATCAGTGCCGCCAGGCGCGAAAAATCCTCATTAATTTCATTTTTACCGTGTCTGGGTTACCCTATCGACAACCCACTCAGAACAGGAACACAAATGCCAAAGCCCAATTACAGCTATGAGAAACGCCAGAAAGAACTGGCAAAAAAGCAGAAAAAAGAGGAAAAGCAACAGCGTAAAAACACCTCGGACGACAGCCAGGGCGAAGAACCCATGGTCCATCAACCCGACCAGCCTAACGCTGAAAGCTAAATCTCAGGAATCTGGCTGTTCAGGTTTGTCTTTCGACAAACCCAATGCCAACCAGCCACCCAGCCCCAGCTTTTTCAGAGTCTCGATATTGCGGCCATAAATACCTTCGGCATCCGGAAACGCCTCGACAGCACGGGAAAGGCTCTCCTCCCGGATCAGGTGCAGGGTGGGAAAAGGCGCGCGGTTGGTGTAGTTGCCAATATCCTCCGGCTCAGTGTCGGCGAACTGGAATGCCGGGTGAAAACTGGCAATCTGGATGATACCTTCCAAGCCATGTTCACCCACCGACTCCTCGGCAATCACCATGAAGTCGTTAAAATCCAGGAAGTCCGGCAACAAGTCCGGATGAATCAGCAAGGTGGTATCGACCTCGGCAGGATCGGCGGCGGCGAGAAAATCCAGTTCACGGTCCAGATCCTCCAAAAATCCATCCAGATGCCGTGCTTCGCTGACCACAAAGCGCACCTGATTCTTCACATAGACCGCCTTGGCAAACGGGCACAGATTGAGCCCGATCACCACCTTCTCCAGCCACAGCCGGGTGGCCGCGATCACTTCGTCCTTATTCATCAGCAAACCCTTTAGTTAAACCTCCGCGGGAGACAGGTTTCGTGCCTGCAGCTTCCCCGCACTTCCCAATGCTATCATTAGTTGGCACTTCACCACCGGAGCCTATCATGACCGCAACCTCTGAAAAAATCCGCAACATGGCCCTGTATTGTGATTTCGAGAACGTCGCCCTGGGCGTGCGCGACGCCAAGACTGCGCAGAAATTCGATATCCGCAAGGTGCTGGAGCGGCTGTTGCTCAAGGGCAGCATCGTGGTGAAAAAAGCCTACTGCGACTGGGACCGCTACAAGGAATTCAAGGCTTCCATGCATGAAGCCGCATTCGAACTGATCGAGATCCCCCATGTCAGGCAATCAGGCAAGAATTCTGCGGATATCCGCATGGTAGTGGATGCGCTTGACCTGTGCTACACCAAATCGCACGTGGATACTTTCGTCATCATCAGCGGCGACTCGGATTTCTCGCCCCTGGTGAGCAAGTTGCGCGAGAACAACAAAACGGTCATCGGCGTGGGCGTGAAGAACTCCACTTCCGACCTCCTGATCGCAAATTGCGACGAATTCATCTACTACGACGACCTGGTCAGGGAAACGGAAAAGAAAGCCGAAAAGGCCAAGACGCGCGTCAAGAAGAAGCCCGCCGCCAAGGATGCCAGCGAGGCTGCGCCAAAAATCGCGCCCAAGGAAGAAAAGGACAAAACGCAGGAAGCACTTGATTTGGTGATGGGCACGGTGGAAGCTCTCTTCCTTGAACGGGGCGAGGAAGAAAAAATCTGGGGTTCAATGGTGAAACAGGCGCTCAAGCGGCGCAAACCGGGTTTTAACGAAAGTTACTACGGATTTTCATCATTCAGCAAACTGCTGGAAGAAGCCGCTACCCGCAAACTGCTGGAAGTGGAGCACGACGAAAAATCGGGTGGTGTCATTATCCGGAACTTCAACCCGGAATATTAGCAACCGCCTCGCGGAAAATAAAAAGCCCCCAGCCAAAGGGGAAAGCCGGGGGCAGAAGCCTTAAAGGGTTTAAGGCACCCGCTCAGGGAGGAGAAGCGGGAGACGAAATAAATCGTCTGCTTATTCAGAGTGGCGAGACAACAAATTTGTTCCCGCCAACAAGAAAAACCTTTCCCCCTTGCGTTCACCCCACCTTGGGCAAGCGCTCCAGTGAGGCCTTGATGGCTTCCTCGGGGTAGGCATAATCCTCAAGCTTGCCGCTAAAGTAGCTGTCATAGGCACCCATGTCGAAGTGGCCGTGGCCGGAAAGATTGAAGAATAGCGTCTTGGCCTCACCCGATTCCTTGCAACGCAGCGCTTCGTCGATGCAGGCGGCGATCGCGTGGTTGGATTCTGGGGCGGGGACAATGCCTTCAGCGCGGGCGAAGGTGACGCCAGCCTGGAAAGTGGAAAGCTGCGGCACCGCTACCGCCTCGACCAGTTTTTCGTGGTAGAGCTGCGACACCAGGGCCGAATCGCCATGGTAGCGCAGGCCGCCGGCATGGATACCGGGCGGCATGAAGTCGTGGCCCAGCGTGTACATCAGCATCATCGGCGTGAGCTTGGCGGTGTCGCCGAAGTCGTAGGCGTAGTGGCCGCGCGTCAGGGTCGGGCAGGAGGTGGGCTCCACCGCCACCAGGCGCACATTCTTGCCTGCAGCCTTGTCGGCCAGGAAAGGGAAAGCCGCGCCACCAAAGTTGGAGCCGCCGCCGCAGGGGGCGAAGATCATGTCCGGATAATCGCCCACTTTCTCGAACTGTTTCTTGGCTTCCAGGCCGATCACGGTCTGGTGTAGCAGCACGTGGTTCAGCACCGAGCCCAGCGCGTAATTGGTGTCGGCGCGCGATGCTGCGTCTTCCACCGCTTCCGAAATTGCCAGGCCGAGCGAGCCCTGGTTGTCCGCATCTTCCGCTAGTGCCGCGCGTCCGGAATGAGTTTCCACGCTCGGGCTTGCAAAAACTTCAGCACCCCAAGTCTGCATCATGGAACGGCGGTAGGGTTTCTGGTTGTAGCTCACCTTGACCATGTAAACCCGGACGTCGAGGCCGAACATCTGCCCCGCCAGCGCCATGGAGCAGCCCCATTGCCCGGCACCGGTTTCGGTTGCAATGCGTTTGATGCCCGCCTCCTTGTTGTAATAGGCCTGGGCGATGGCAGTGTTGGGCTTGTGCGAACCCGCCGGGGAAACGCCTTCGTATTTGTAGTAGATCCTGGCCGGGGTGCCGAGCGCGGCTTCCAGGCGGTGGGCGCGGAACATGGGCGAAGGCCGCCACAACTGGTAAATTTCGCGTACTTTTTCGGGGATTTCGACCCAGCGCTGGGCGGACATTTCCTGCTCGATCAGGCTCATCGGAAAGATGGCGGTCAGCGCTTCAGGGCCGATGGGCTTGCCGTCGGACCCTAGCGGCGGCGCGGGCGGGTTGGGCATATCGGCGACAACGTTGTACCAGTGGGTGGGGATTTCGGATTCGTCCAGCAGTATCTTGGTTTGAGACATGACGCAGCCCTTTAATTTGATGATGGAAATAACGGTCATCATATCCCCTTTGATTTTTTGCTGCCAAGCCTTTGGAGGTTAAGCTATAATTCAAGGTTCATTATATTTTTTTATACTAGGATAAGAACATGCATAAAGGCACCACCATCACCCAGTTCATTATCGAGGAACAGCGCCATATTCAGGGTGCCAGCGGGGATTTCACCTCGCTCCTGAACGACATCATCACCGCGATCAAGGTAATTTCCAATACCGTGAACAAAGGCGCTCTGATTGGAGTGATGGGTTCGGCCGGCTCGGAAAACGTGCAGGGTGAAACACAGAAGGAACTGGACGTCATCACCAACGAAATCTTCATCAAATCCAACGAGTGGGCCGGTCACCTGTGTGCCATGGCATCGGAAGAGATGGACGATATTTATCCCATCCCGGCGCAATACCCGCGCGGCAAATACCTGCTAGTATTCGATCCGCTCGACGGCTCCAGCAACGTGGATGTGAACATTTCCGTCGGTACCATTTTTTCCATCCTGCGCTGCCAGGGTGAGGGCGATTCGCCTTCCGCCGAGGATTTCCTGCAGCCCGGCACCCAGCAGGTCTGCGCCGGCTATGCACTGTACGGCTCCTCCACCATGCTGGTGCTGACCAGCGGGCATGGCGTGAACGGCTTCACCCTGGACCGCGATATCGGTGAATTCATCCTCACCCATGCCAATATGACCATTCCGCCAGACACCAAGGAATTCGCCATCAATGCATCCAACCAGCGTTTCTGGGAACCGCCGGTGCAGCGTTACGTTGAAGAGGCCCTGGCCGGCAAGACCGGCCCCAGGGCTAAGGACTTCAACATGCGCTGGGTAGCCTCCATGGTGGCCGAAGTGCACCGCATCCTGATGCGCGGCGGCATATTCATGTATCCCAAGGACACCAAGGATCCTACCAAGGCCGGCAAGCTGCGTCTGCTGTATGAAGCCAACCCGATGTCTTTCATCGTTGAACAGGCTGGCGGTGCCTCCAGCACCGGCCGCGAACGCATTCTCGACGTTCAGCCGGATGGCCTGCACCAGCGCGTGCCGGTGATCCTGGGTTCGAAAAACGAAGTCGAAACCGTGATTTCCTACCACAAGGCCTGAATCTCGTTCCGACCTTAGAACAAGGCCGGGCGAATGCCCGACAATCAGAATGCCGTTCGCCTGTTGCAGGGCCAGCGGCATTTTTCATGGGGCATGGATTCTGGCGAATATGCCATAATAACGCCCATGCAAAGTGTCGATCTCACCCACCATTTCCTCATCGCCATGCCGGCGATGACCGATCCCTATTTCGCCAAGACCCTGACCTATATCTGCGAGCACAACGAACGTGGGGCCTTGGGCGTCGTCCTTAACCGCAAAATCGATCTGGATTTCAAGGCCTTGTTCGAACAGATCAATATCCCGCTTGAGGCGGTGGAGCTGGCTGCAATGCCGATCCACTACGGCGGTCCGGTGCAGATGGATCGCGGCTTTGTGCTGCACCAGCCGGAAGGGGATTGGCAGTCGAGCCTGGCGGTTGCCGATGGCATCGCGCTGACGACCTCGAAAGACATTCTGGAAGCCGTAGGGCGCGGCGAAGGGCCGGATAAACTGTTTGTTTCCCTGGGCTATGCAGGCTGGGATGCAGGCCAACTCGAGCATGAGCTGGGGCAGAATGCATGGCTGACTGTGCCGGCAAGTCCGCGTCTGATTTTTGACGAGCCGACCGAAACGCGCCTGGCTGCCGCCATGGAATTGCTGGGTGTGGATTTTGCGAGTTTGGCTGACGAAGCCGGCCATGCTTGATACCGTTAGGGGTGAGGCGTCAGGGGTGAGGCGAGAGTGGTGATGGTGAACTCTACCCCTCACCCCTCACCCCTCACCCCTCACCTGACAACCGTGCTGGGCTTCGACTTTGGCCTCAAGCGCATTGGCGTGGCGGTGGGCGACCGGATAATCGGCCTGGCCCATCCCTTACTGACCCTCCATGGCGAAAGCAACGAACAGCGCTTTACCGCCATTGCCGCCCTGATCAAGGAATGGCAGCCCGGAATGCTGGTGGTGGGGCTGCCGTTTCATCTCGATGGCAGCGAGCACGAGATGACCTTGCGCTGCAGACGTTTCTCCCGCCAGCTCGAAGGACGTTTCGGCCTGCCGGTGGCGCTGGTGGATGAACGCCTCAGCTCTGATGCGGCAAGCCAGGACCTGAGAGAGGCCGGCATTACCGGTCGGCGGCAAAAGGTCATGCTGGACCAGGTCGCCGCGCAGCAAATATTGCAGTCATATTTGGATAATTCTGAAAAAAGCAGTTAACCACGAAGGACACAGAGTAAAAAAATGGATTGCACCTTGCTTGGCCTTTACCTGTTGGGTGAGGTCACAAAAGACCCAAAATGGCCTTTGTCCGTGAACTCCGTGGTTATCGAACTAAGGTTTCAAGGATAATTCCGGAAGCGGATTTAGCCGCTCCCCGTGAGATTTACAGGATAAAAACCTATGCAACTACCTGACGCCGAGAAGCTGGCACAAACCATGGCCCAGCAACTAGGACCTTATTTGAACGCCAACAGCGCGCTGGTGGGCATGCACACCGGCGGCGTGTGGCTGGCGGAAAGAATCCATGCCCTGCTGGGCAAGGATATTCCCCTGGGTACGCTCGACGTGTCCTTCTATCGCGATGACTTCAACCAGTCCGGCCTGCACGCGGAAGTGGCGCCCTCGGATATCCCTTTTGATGTCACGGGGCGCGACATCATCCTAGTGGATGATGTACTTTACACCGGGCGCAGTGTGCGTGCCGCGATGAATGAACTATTCGATTACGGCCGGCCCTCAAGTATCATGCTGGCCGTGCTGGTGGACCGGGGCGGACGCGAATTGCCGATCTCATCCCAGGTCACCGGGGCGGTACTTGCTCTGGCGCCGGACCAGAATATCCAGTTGAATCGTGACCCGCAGGGGCGGCTTTCGCTCAGCCTGCGCCAAATAACCGCCTGACGGAGTCATTCCATGGCTTTTCTGAGTCGTAATCCACAGCTTAACCAGCACGGCGAATTGCAGCACCTGCTCACCATCGAGGGCCTGGGCGCGGGGATGGTGCGGCATATCCTCGACACTGCGCAATCCTTCGTCAGCGTGTCTGAAAGGGAAGTGAAGAAAATCCCGCTATTGCGCGGCAAATCCATCTTCAACCTTTTTTTCGAACCCAGCACGCGCACGCGCACCACTTTCGAGATTGCTGCCAAACGGCTTTCCGCCGACGTGATCAATCTCAACATCAACGCCTCGTCCCAGTCCAAGGGCGAAACCGTGCTGGATACCGTGGACAACCTCGCCGCAATGCAGGCCGACATGTTCATCGTGCGCCATGCCCAATCGGGTGCGGCGCATTTTATTGCGGGCCATGTTGCACCGCATATCCATGTCGTCAATGCGGGCGACGGCCGTCATGCCCATCCTACCCAGGGTTTGCTGGACATGTACACCATCCGCCATTACAAGCAGGAATTCCATAACCTGCGCGTGGCCATCGTGGGCGACGTCCTGCACTCGCGCGTGGCGCGCTCCCAGATCCATGCGCTCACCACGCTGGGCGTGCCGGAAGTTCGCGTGATCGCGCCCAAGACGCTGTTGCCGGCCCAGGTCGAGCGCATGGGCGTACAGGTCTATCACGACATGGCGCAAGGCCTGAAAGACGTGGACGTCGTCATTATGCTGCGCTTGCAGAACGAACGCATGCGCGGCGCCCTGCTGCCCTCGGCGCAGGAATATTTCAAATCCTACGGCCTGACCCAGGACAAACTGGCGCTCGCCAAGTCCGACGCCATCGTGATGCATCCCGGCCCGATGAATCGCGGGGTGGAAATCGATTCCGACGTGGCCGATGGCAATCAGTCGGTGATCCTGCCCCAGGTGACTTTCGGCATTGCGGTGCGCATGGCGGTGATGAGCATTCTGGCGGGGAGCAAGCAATGAAAATTCATATTCGCGGCGGTCGCCTGATCGAGCCAAAAAGCGGTATCGATGCGCAACTGGATGTCTTTATTGCCGCCGGCAAGGTGGCGGCCATCGGCGAAGCGCCCGCTGATTTTCACGCCAACCGCGTGATTGATGCCAATGGGCTGGTAGTCTGCCCGGGACTGATCGACCTATCCGCGCGCCTGCGCGAGCCGGGTCTGGAATACATGGCCACACTGGAGTCGGAGATGCACGCCGCTGTCGCCGGCGGCGTGACCAGCCTGGTGTGTCCGCCCGACACCGACCCGCCGCTGGATGAGCCGGGGCTGGTGGAAATGCTCAGGCACCGGGCCAAGAATCTGCATCAGGCGCGCGTGTTTCCCCTTGGCGCCTTGACGCAGAAACTGGAAGGCCAGCGCCTCACGGAAATGGCGGAATTGCACGATGCCGGCTGCATCGCCTTCTCGCAGGCTGATGCGCCATTGAGCGATTCCAATGTGCTGCTGCGTGCCATGCAATATGCCTCGACTTTCGGTTTTACCGTGTGGCTGCGCCCCCAGGATTCTTTCCTGGCGCGCGACGGCGTGGCGCATGATGGCGAAGTCGCTTCGCGCCTGGGGCTTGCCGGGATACCCGCCTGCGCGGAGAGCATTGCGATTGCCAGGATTCTGCTGCTGGTGAGGGAAACCGGGGCCAGGGTGCACCTGTGCCGCCTTTCCACCCAGGATGGCGTGGATATGGTGCGCGAAGCCAGACGCCAGGGCTTGCCGGTGACTTGCGATATCGGGGTGCATCATGCGCACCTTTCCGAAATGGACATCGGTTATTTCAATTCGAACTGCCATGTGATCCCGCCGTTTCGCGGTTTGCGCGACCGCGATGCGCTGCGCGAGGGTCTCAAGGACGGCACGATCGACGCAATCTGTTCGGACCACGCACCCGTGGACGACGATGCCAAACTCCTGCCTTTTGCCGAATCCGAGGCGGGCGTGACCGGGCTGGAACTGCTGCTTCCCCTGACGCTGAAGTGGGCCAAGGACGTTGGGGTCGAGTTGTCCGATGCAATCGCCAAGCTCACGACCGAACCTGCACGAATTCTTGCGCTGAACAAGGGGGTGCTGGCGCAAGGTCTCAATGCAGACCTGTGCATTTTCGACCCCGATGAGTACTGGAAAGTGACGCCTAAGGCGCTGAGAAGCCAGGGCAAGAATACGCCGTTCCAGAATATGGAACTTGCCGGCAGAGTGCGTTATACGCTTGTCGAAGGGGTTGTAGTCTACGAGGCCGGGGAGAAGGCCGGGGCTTGAAATATTTTTGTTAACACCTATGTTGGATTTTGTCAGGTAGTGTTTTCTTTAATTTAATTAAGGAGATGAATCATGGCAGACATCATTCGTAAAGATCCCTTCAGCCTTACCCGTGCGGACCCTTTTGCCGATCTGGACGATCTCTTCAAGGGTTTCTTCGTGCGCCCCATGGCGTTCGAGGGGCAGGCGCAGATGCAGATCAAAATGGACGTGAAGGAAGACGACAAGGCCTATACCGTCCATGCCGATATCCCCGGTGTAAAGAAAGAGGATATTCACGTATCCATCGATGGCAGCCAGGTTTCCATCAGCGCCGAGGTGAAAAAGCAGAAGGAAGAAAAGGAAGGCGAGAAAGTCCTGCGTTCCGAACGTTACTACGGCAAGGTGGCGCGCAGCTTCACTCTGGGGCATGACGTGGACGAGAACCTGGCAGAAGCCAAATATGCGGACGGGGTGCTCGAACTGAGCTTGCCAAAGAAAGTGGCTAACACTTCCAGAAAGCTGACCATCAAGTAATTCTGAATCAAAATGAAAAAGGCGGCCTTGGCCGCCTTTTTCATTTCAGATGCTGATTCCCCCGCTTACCCGGCCAGAAAGGGGTAATCGGTGTAGCCTTTTTCTTCACCCCCATAAAGCGTTTCATAATCCGGCGCATTGAGCGGAGCGCCGCGGCGGAAGCGCTCGACCAGGTCCGGATTGGCCAGCAGCAGGCGGCCAAAGGCGATGGCATCGGCGGCACCGCTTGAGACCGCCTCCTGTGCGCTGGAAAAATCATACTCATTGTTGAGAATGAGCTTGCCGGCATAGAGCGAGCGCAGGCGTCCATAGTCGAATGCAATCCACTGTTCCTTCGGTGTGCCTCCCGTGCCCTGCAGCAAGTCGAGAAATGCCAGATTGAAGCGGTTGAGCTGGCTCACGACGTATTCGAAAGTCTCCTGCGGATGCTCGTCATGCAAATCGTTGAATGACGTCACCGGCGAGAGGCGCACACCCACCCGCTCGCTGCCGATAGCCGCGCACACGCCATCCAGCACTTCCAGCAGCAGACGGGCGCGGTTTTCCTTGCTGCCGCCGTAGGCATCGGCGCGTTGGTTGGTCGAGGAACGCAGAAACTGGTCGAGCAGGTAGCCATTTCCGGCATGAATTTCGACGCCGTCGAAGCCTGCCTCCATGGCGTTCCTGGCGGCCTGCACGTAGCTTGCGATCAATCCGGGAATCTCGCGGGTTTCGAGCGCACGCGGCGTCACGAAATCCTTCATTTCCTTGCCGGTGAAAGCCTGACCAGCCGGTCGTAGCGCCGATGGCGCCACCGGCAGAACGCCGTCAGGCTGCAAATCGGGATGCGATATGCGCCCCACATGCCAGAGCTGGACTACGATCTTGCCGCCAGCGGCATGGACCGCCTGGGTGACTTTTTTCCAGCCGGCAATCTGTTCCGCCGTATAAATGCCTGGGGTGCGCGGGTAGCCATGGCCCTCGGGGCAGACCGGGGTGGCTTCGGTGATGATCAGCCCCGCTGATGCGCGCTGACGGTAATGCTCGACCATGAGGTCGGTCGGCACATTACCCGCACCGGCCCGGCAGCGTGTCAGCGGCGACATCACGACACGGTTGGCCAGTTCGATGGCGCCGAGGCGAAGAGGGGAAAATAGATCTGTCATGGGTTGTCTCCGTCAATCAAGGTGTTGTTGTGAATTATCTGCGATTAGCAGGTGGAATCAAACCAGTTCGCCGTTCTCGTAATCCCGAATCGCCTGGTCAATTTCTTCTTGCGTGTTCATCACGAAAGGGCCCCATTGATGAATCGGTTCATGCAGGGGGCTTGCAGCAAGGAGAAGAAATCCGGCGCCTGCGACTCCCGCCCTGAGCTCGATACGCTCGCCGCCGGACAGCGCACCGGCTTCGTGCGTTTGTAGTGGGCGCACTGTATCAGAAGCGCCGATGGCAAGCGTACCCTGATAAGGATAAATGAAAGCGTTATGAGTCGCCGGCACCGGATGAGAAAAAAGACCATTCGCAGGCAGGCGAATATCGAAAAACAGCGGCGCGGTGGAAAGTCCCTGGATTGGACCTTGAACCGTCAGCCCGTCGGCCTCCAACATCCCGGAGATAACTTTTGCCAAGCCTCCTCCGGATAGTTCCACCCGTGGTATCTCCTCAGGCTGGATGTCGCGGTAGGACGCGGGTTTCATTTTCTCTCTCGCAGGCAGGTTGATCCAGAGCTGGAAGCCGTGCAGGCGCCCGTTTTCCTGCTGTGGAATCTCGGAATGGATAATACCCCGCCCAGCCGTCATCCACTGCACGCCTCCGCTCCGGAGATCACCACGGTTGCCGAGATGATCCTCATGCAGCATGTGCCCTTCGAGCAAATAAGTGACGGTTTCAAAGCCGCGATGGGGGTGAGAGGGGAAACCGGCAATGTAGTCGGCGGGATTGTCGGACGATATCTCGTCCAGCATCAGGAAGGGATCGACGCGCTGGAACGGGGACTGTCCCAGGCTGCGCAGAAGCCTGACGCCGGCGCCATCGGAGGCGGGGGTCGAGCGGATAATGCGTTGCAGGCTACGCGTACTCATGTTGCATCCTTAGTGGTGACGGGGCAGCCGGGAGTAATTCGACATGTTGCCGCCCTTGGTTGTTCCGTATGTGCTCACTTCAGCCCTCATGCCTGATAAATGGGGGCATGTTCCCGCTTTTACAGCGTCACGGCGCTTGCGGGAGAAGGCTGGGGTGAGTGAAAATAGCGGCCAGACAAACCATCAACTCACACAAGGCCAACCTATGTCGCTCTCCGCTGCTTCAGCCAAGGAAAAAGCCAACATTCTTTCCGAGGCGCTGCCTTATATCCGCCGCTTCCAGGACAAAACCATCGTCATCAAGTACGGCGGCAATGCCATGACAGAAGAGCACCTCAAACACGGCTTTGCCAAGGACGTGGTGCTGCTCAAGCTGGTCGGCCTTAATCCGGTAATTGTCCACGGTGGCGGACCGCAGATCAACGATCTCTTGAAGCGTGTGGGCAAGCAGGGCGAGTTTATCCAGGGCATGCGAGTGACCGACGAAGAAACCATGGATATCGTCGAAATGGTGCTCGGCGGCCAGGTCAACAAGGAAATCGTCAACCTCATCAACCAGTACGGCGGCAAGGCCGTGGGCTTGACGGGTACCGACGGCGGCATGATCCGGGCGAAAAAACTGAAGGTCAAATCCAAGACAGAAAGCGAGGGCCTGATTGATATTGGCCTGGTGGGCGAAGTGAGCCACATTGACCCGGCGCTGGTGGCTCTGCTCGACACCCAGGATTTCATCCCGGTGATTGCCCCGATCGGCGTCGGCGACCAGGGCGAGGCATACAACATCAACGCCGACCTGGTGGCGGGCAAGCTGGCGGAGACGCTCAAGGCTGAAAAGCTCATTCTCATGACCAATACCACAGGCGTCCTGGACAAGGAAGGCAAGCTTCTCACCGGCCTGACGGCAGCGCAGGTAGACGCCCTGATCGAGGATGGCACCATCTCCGGCGGCATGATTCCGAAAATCTCCATGGCGCTGGAAGCCGTGAAAAATGGCGTCAAAACCAGCCATATTATCGACGGTCGAGTGGAGCATGCACTACTGCTGGAGATTCTCACCGACGAGGGCGTGGGTACGCTGATCCGCTCCAACGCATGATGACATCGAGAGGTGGGCTGACTTGGGTGTTCGATCTCGACAACACCTTGCACAATGCATCACCGCATATTTTCCCGCACCTCAACCGCGCCATGACCCAGTATTTGCAAGACCACCTGGCGCTGGACGAGGCGGCGGCAGATCACTTGCGCGATCACTACTGGCAACGCTACGGGGCAACCCTGCAGGGTTTGGTGCGGCATCACGGCACCCAACCGGATCATTTTCTGTGGCATACCCACCAGTTTCCCGAGCTGGAGCGCATGGTGCTGCGCGAACGTGGTTTGAGAGCCACCTTGAAACGCTTGCGCGGCAACAAGATTCTTTACACCAATGCACCCGCGTTCTATGCAGAGGCCGTGCTGCGCTTGCTCCGGATCGACGATCTTTTCACGGGCGTATTTACCATCGAGGGCGCGTACTATCATCCCAAACCGGATGCACAGGGTTTTTACCGCCTGTTACGCGCTTGGCGCCTGTCGCCGGGAAATTGCGTGATGGTGGAAGATACCCTGAACAATCTCAGAACCGCCAAGCGCCTGGGCATGAAAACGGTATTGATCGGTTCGACACCGAAAAGAGTGGCCGGCGTGGACGTCAGTTTGCGCTCCGTCCTCGAACTGCCGCGGGCACAAAGAAAGTTTAAAAAACAACAGGGAGAAAACAATGGCGACCAAACCGGGTGAACGCAAGCTGCAAATCCTTCAGGTGCTTGCGGAAATGCTGCAGCAGCCCCAGGGCGAGAAAATCACCACTGCCGCGCTGGCGGCCAGGCTGGAAGTATCCGAAGCGGCGCTCTACCGCCACTTTGCCAGCAAGGCACAGATGTTCGAGGGGCTAATCGAGTTCATCGAGCAAAGCCTGTTCGGCATCATCAACAAGGTCGCCAGCGATGAGCAGAACGGGATGAGGCAACTGGAAACCATGCTCTCACTGCTGCTCGGTTTTGCACAGAAAAACCCCGGCATGGCACGAGTGCTGATCGGCGATGCACTGGTAAACGAGAACGAACGGCTGCAAGCGCGCATCAATCAGATACATGATCGCCTCGAAGCCAGCCTGAAGCAGTCGCTTCGCATCGCGGCAACCCAGGGCGAGCTGGGCGTGACCGCCGATCCGGCGGCCCACGCCAATCTGATCATGAGCTTTATCATCGGGCGCTGGCACCAGTTCGCGAAAAGCGGATTCAAGCGCGAGCCGATGGAGTTTCTGGAAACGCAGAAAAAGATACTGCTGGGGTGATTGCCTGGAACAGCAGGTTTTGCAATTAAACCTAGAAACCTTAGTTGGATAGGTTGAAGTGTGCGGTTTTTGGGGTGCAGGGCAAGGCGTAACGACGCGGAATGGTCATTCCATTCCAAGGAGTTACAACGCTGCCATGTGCCGCAAAAATTGCACACTTCAGCCTGTAGCGGGCTCACCCAATGGATGAACAGATTGCGAATAAATAATTTGTTTAAGTTCATTGCATTAGGCGATTAGTCGAGCGGTCAACTAAAGTTTCTAGGTTAAGAGCTTATACCGCAAAGGACGCGAAGGTTCACAACGGAAGCCAAACAGATCCATATTTGTTCAAGCTTTTCCGTTGCGGTGAACGGTCTGTCTTTAGTCCCGTAGAGAGGCCAGAGCTACGAAGCGCCGCACACCGGGCAGGCAGGGTCTTTTTTCAGGTTGATCTGGCGCCATTCCATGGAGAGGCCATCCAGCAGTTGCAAGCGCCCCAGCAGCGGCTGACCGATCCCGGCCAGCACCTTCAGCGCCTCGGCCGCCTGTACCGCGCCGATGATGCCCACCAGCGGCGCGAATACGCCCATTATGGCGCAGCGCTCGCCCTCCTCTTCCACATTTTCCGGAAACAGGCAGTGATAACAGGGACTATCAGGGCGACGCAGGTCGAACATCGTGACCTGGCCGTCGAAGCGGATCGCTGCGCCCGAAACCAGCGGCTTACGATGCCTGACACAGGCGCGGTTGACGGCATGGCGCGTGGCGAAGTTGTCGCAGGCATCCAGCACCACGTCTGCCTGGGATACCAGGTGCGTCAGTTCCTCGCCCTCGATACGGTTCGGGATGGCCGTCACCCGGATTTCAGGATTGATTGCCGCCAGGGTGTGCTGTGCCGAGAGCGCCTTGTTGCTGCCCAGTGAATGGGTGAAGTGGGCGATCTGGCGCTGCAAGTTGGTAAGATCAACATGATCGCCATCACAGATCGTGATGTGGCCCACGCCTGCTGCGGCAAGATACAGCGCGATGGGCGAACCCAGGCCGCCTGCACCTATGATCAGGACTTGTGAAGCGAGCAGCTTCTCCTGGCCCTCGACTCCGATCTGGGGAAGGAGGATGTGGCGGCTGTAGCGCAGGAGTTGGTTGTCGTTCAAGAAATGGTCCTTTAGCCATCCCCACCCCCCCAACAAGGGAGGCGCGGGGTGGGTTGGGGTTACCGGTTTTTCAGGATATTCAAACCTTTGAGCAGGTTTACCGCCTGATTCAATTGATAATCGTTCTTCGACACCACTTCACGTTCGCCGCTCTTGATTTCATCCTTGCTCTCGCCCTTGCCCTTCGGTGCCTCTTTCTTGGGCACATGCGGCATGGCAGGAGTATTGCCGGTCTTGCTGTCTTGTCCATTAGTCAGATGGCGTTCGAGGTCCGCTTCGCGCACGTTGAATGCTGCATCCTTGTCAACGCCATTCACCGTGGCCTCTTCCACCAGGATATCGGGCGTAATGCCCTTGGCCTGGATGGAGCGGCCATTGGGGGTGAAGTAGCGTGCCGTGGTGAGTTTGATGGCGGTGCCGTTACCCAGCGGCAGGACGGTTTGAACAGACCCCTTGCCGAAGGACTGGGTACCCATGATGATGGCACGCTTGTGGTCCTGCAAAGCACCGGCCACAATTTCCGACGCGGATGCCGAACCGCCGTTGATCAGCACCGCCATAGGCACGTTCTTTATGCCTTCTGGGAGGTGTTTAAGGTAATCGGCCTCTTTTTCGCCACGCAGATAATTTTCCTTGTTCGCGGTCAGCCTCATCTTGGCCTCATCGGTGCGGCCTTCGGTGTACACCACCAGCGCATTTTCTGGCAGGAAGGCTGCGGACACGCCCACTGCGCCATTCAGCAAGCCGCCCGGGTCATTACGCAAGTCGAGTATGAGGCCTTTAAGTGGCTCCTTGTTCTGTTTGTAAAGGCCATCCAGCGCCTTGACCAGATTCTCACCGGTGTGTTCCTGGAACTGGGTAACCCTGACATAGCCGAAACCGGATTCGAGCAGCTTCGATTTCACGCTCTGGATTTTGATAATGGCGCGCGTGAGCGTGAAAGTCAGCGGCTTGTTCTCACCCTTGCGCATCACGGTCAGGGTGATCTGGGTATTGGGCTTGCCGCGCATGCGCTTGACTGCATCGTTGAGCGTCATGCCCTTGACGGGGGTATCGTCCAGCTTGATGATCAAGTCACCGCTCTTGAGCCCGGCATGATAGGCCGGTGTATCCTCGATTGGCGAAACCACCTTGACGAAACCGTCTTCCATGCCGACTTCGATGCCGAGACCGCCAAATTCGCCCTGGGTGCCGACCTGAAGATCCTTAAAGGCATCCAGATCAAGATAGGCAGAGTGCGGATCAAGGCCGGAAAGCATGCCGTTGATGGCTTCTGTAATGAGCTTCTTGTCTTCTACCGGCTCGACATAGTCGGATTTGATCTTGCCGAATATTTCGGCAAAGGCACGCAATTCCTCGACTGGCAGTGGCATTGCCTGCGGTTTGTCAGCCACGGCGGAATAATTCAGGCTGAGCATCACACCGAGCAGGGCGCCCATGGCGATAAGGCCGAATTTTTGCAGTTTGCCGCGCATTCTTTTCTCCATTTGCATCTGATTTGTCAGCTGATTTTGCACCATTCCAGGGGGTTGAAAGGCCTGCTCTGGTAGCGAATTTCGAAGTATAAACCGGTTTCCGGATTGCCGCCGCTGTTTCCCGTGCTGGCGATCACATCGCCAGCACGGATCTCCTCGCCTGTCCGTTTGAACAGGGACTCATTGTTTCCATACAGGCTCATATAACCACTGCCATGGTCGACGATGATCAGATTGCCGAAGCCGCGCAGCCAGTCCGCGAACACCACCCGGCCACTGGCAATGGCGTGAACCTCCTGCGCTGCCGCGGTGCGAATGAACAGGCCGCGCCACGGCGAACCGCTATCCTGTCTCGGAGCGCCGAAACGCCCTGTGAGCTCCCCGCGCACCGGCAATTGCAGCTTGCCTTTCAACTGCGTGAAGGCAGCACCTGCTACAGAAGCATCCGGCACGGTTAAATTACGCGCCGCGGAAGAAGGACGTTCCGCTTTTTTATTCACAGTCTGCCGCTGCTTGGCAAGGCGTTCGATAAGCTGTGTCAACTGCTTCTCATTGCGCTGCAGGCGCGAAAGCTCACTGCGTTGCTGCCCGATCTGTTTTGCCAGTTGCGTAACCAGCTTTTTTTTCGTTTCCTGCTGAGCGAGCAGTTTTTGCCTTTGTTTATCCTGTTCGCTCTGGATTTGCGTCAGTTCGGCCTGCTTGGTTTCGGTTGCCAGGGTCAGCCGATGCAGCATTACGAGGTTGCCGCGCAAACGTTCGAGCATTTCACTGCGAGCACGCGCAAGGTAGGTGTAATAGCGTAGTTGGCGCGCGGCCTGACTGGGATTTTCCTGATTGAGCAGTATTTTGAATTGATCCTGCTGGCCGGAACGATATTGCTGGTACAACAGGCGTCCCAACATTGCCTGTTCGGCACCAATACGCTTGTCCAGACCCCCTTTCTCCTGTTCCAGCGAATTCAGGGTCGATTGCACGGCCTGCCGCTGCCGGGCCAGGTCGCGTAGCCCACTGTTGATAGTGCTGATGGCCTGTTCAGAAGTTTTGAGCTCATCCGCAGCGTCCGCCTTGGCGTCTTCCTTGCTGTCGAGCGACTTTTGCAGCGACTCGATACGCCCGCGCAGTTCCTGGAGCTCGGGTTTGGGTGCGGCAAAGGCGTGTGTACTCAGACAGGCCAGTGTCAGAATGCTGATTCCGAGAGTTTTCCTGAAACCGGGAGTCACTCGAACGTGATTAATGGATGACCCCGCATCTCCCGTGGCTGGGGCAGGTCCATCATTTTCAGCAGTGTCGGAGCGACATCCTCCAGCGCACCGGTGTCCGCAACTTGTGCAGTCCGGCCTATATAGACAAACGGCACCAGATTGAGGGTATGGGCAGTGTGGAAGTCCTGTGTACCTTCATCGAACATCTTTTCGGCATTGCCATGGTCAGCGGTAATCAAAATTTCACCACCGATTTCTAGCATTGCAGGAACAATTTTTCCGAGGCAGTCGTCGATGGTTTCGATCGCCTTGACCGCGGCCTGCAGGTTGCCTGTGTGGCCGACCATGTCGGGATTGGCGAAATTGCAGATGATCGCGTCGTACTGGCGGCTCTGAATCGCCTCGATCAGCTTGGCCGTCACCTCGTAGGCGCTCATCTCCGGCTTGAGGTCATAAGTAGGGACGTCAGGGGATGGCACAAGAATGCGGTCTTCTCCCGTGTAGCAGGTCTCTTCGCCACCGTTGAAAAAGAATGTCACGTGGGCATATTTTTCGGTTTCGGCAATGCGCAACTGGCGCAATCCCTGATCCGCCAGGTATTCGCCCAAGCCGTTCTTGATGCGCTCCTGGGGGAAGGCAACCGCAACGTCGAAATCCGCGCTATAGGCGGTCAGGGTGCAATAAGCACTGAGTTTGGGCACGTACTCGCGATCAAAAGCATCGAAGCCAGGCTCAATCAGGGTGCGGGTCAGTTCGCGCGCACGGTCGGAACGGAAATTCATGAACACCACACCGTCGCCGTCCTTCATTTTTACCGGCTCACCGATCACCGTGGCCTTGACGAATTCGTCGTTTTCTTCGCGCGCATAGGCATTGTGCAAGCCTTCAATGGCCGTGCTGGCCCGGAATTCGGCGATGCCCTGAGTGAGCAGATCGTATGCGGTTTTGACGCGCACCCAGCGGTGATCGCGATCCATGGCGTAGTAGCGGCCAACAATGGTGGCTATCCTGCCACTGCCGAGCTGGTCTATTTTGTCCTGCAAATGCTGCAGGTAAAGCTCCGCGCTCTTGGGTGGCGTGTCGCGGCCATCCAGAAAAGCGTGCACGTAGATCTCCTCGATTCCGGCGCGGGCACCCATTTCCAGCATGGCCTGGATGTGGGTTTCGTGGCTGTGCACGCCGCCATCGGAAAGCAGGCCGAAAATATGCAAGGCGCCCTGGTGTTGCTTGATTTTTTCAATCGTGGCAGTAAGCGCATGGTTGGTAAAAAAAGAACCGCTCTTGATCGCCATGTTGATGCGCGAAATTTCCTGGTAGACGACCCGGCCGGCACCAAGGTTGAGATGGCCCACCTCGGAATTGCCCATCTGGCCTGCAGGCAAGCCTACAGCGGCCTCGGAGGCGTGAATCCTGGTATGCGGGTAGGCATCCCAGATCCGGTCCCAGTTGGGTTTTTTTGCCAAGGCGACGGCGTTGTCGGGTTCTGCCTCACGGCAGCCGAAACCATCAAGAATTAGTAGTAGTACGGGCGTAACCTTCATAACTAAATTGGACTTTATTTATCGATCATGGGCACAAATGATGTATCATTTTATTATGTTTTAATAATATACGCATTAAACTTATTCCAAATTTGTTGCGAAGTGGTGAAATGCCCATGTTAAATTTTGATCAGGTCGAATTGATAGATAAAGACGAGCATATCGAGCAGGCCTCGCGGGCGATGAAGGCGATGTCCCATCCCTTGCGCCTGAAGATTCTATGCGTACTGGGTGACAGGGAAATCAGCGTGCAGGAAATTGTCGAAAACGTCGGCACCTCGCAAAGCAATATTTCGCAGCATCTGGCCATACTGCGCGACAAAGGCGTTCTCCGCACACGCAAGGATGCCAACCGGGTTTACTATCGTGTCGGCGACACCCGCACGCTCAAGCTGATCAGCATGATGCGGGACGTTTTCTGCGGTTTTGCCAAATAGCATCGCACTGCTGCCATACACCGCACTACAAAGCTTTTCACCGCTTGTAATCTGTTTGGGCAGCCGTTATCTTGTAGTCATTCCCTACATGCGGAGTCTACGCTGTGCTGAAATTTCCACTTGCGCTCCTTGGAGCGCTTTTCATTTTCCCTCCTGCAGAGGCGGCGCTACCTTTTGCCACAGCGCCGGCACAACATCGCGAAGTTGACCTGACTTATGCTGCAGAAGCTGTCGTAGAGGCGGTGAATCAGGCCACAATGGCGGCCCAGATCTCGGGGCGGGTGATCGAAGTGGCTTTCGATGCCGGTGACGCGGTCAAAAAAGGCCAAGTGCTGGTGCGCATTGACGAGAGCGAAGCACGCCAGGCGGTGGCAGGCAGCGAAGCCGAAGTGGCACAGGCACAGGCCAACCTGCAAAATTCCCGCCTCGCTTATGATCGCAGCAAACAACTACTGGCACAGAAATTCATCAGCCAGGCGGCAGTAGACAAAGCTCAGGCCGATTACAGGTCTGCGGAAGCGCAGCTGAAAGTGGCCTTGGCACGGGTCGGACAAACCACGGCAACCCGGGGATTTGCAACCATCGTTGCGCCCTACGATGGAATCATTGCTTCGCGCCAAGTGGAACTGGGCGAAATGGCCAGCCCCGGCAAAGCGCTGATGACCTTCTTTTCTCCTAAAGGCTTGCGTGTGGTGGCGAGCATCCCACAGTACAAACTGGCGCAGGTACGCCAGTCCTCCCGCGCACAGGTAGAGTTTCCAGAACTGAAACAGTGGGTGCCGGGTACCCGTGTCACGCTGCTGCCGGTAGCCGATACGCGCACCCATACTACACGTGCACGGGTGGACCTACCTGCTGACTTGAAGGGCATCTATCCTGGCATGTTCGCGCGCGCGCATTTCTCCATCGGGCGAGCGCAGAAACTGCTGATCCCGGCCTCGGCGGTGGTGCGCCGCAGCGAGGTGGCTGCAGTTTACGTAGTCGACGCAAAGGAGCAGATATCCTTCCGCCAGATACGGCTCGGTGAACCGGTCGGGCAAAGCGAAGTGGAAGTCCTCTCAGGTTTGGTGCAGGGCGAGCAGGTCGCGCTGGAGCCGATCAAGGCTGGCATAACCCTAAAGGGCAAGCAGCAATAGGGGATGGGTGATGAGTGAAATTACGCCCCCACCTCCCAATCTTCATCGTCCATCACCTCCCATGGGGATTTCTGGACGGATCGCCAGGCTTTTTCTGACCTCGCAGATGACGCCGCTCATCGCGCTCATCGCATTCCTGCTTGGCCTGTTCGCGGTGCTGGTCACGCCGCGCGAGGAAGAACCCCAGATCAATGTCACCATGGCCAATGTATTCATCCCCTTCCCGGGCGCATCGGCCAGGGACGTGGAGAACCTGGTCGCGACCCCGGCCGAGCAGGTGTTGTCGCAGATTTCCGGCGTCGAGCATATCTATTCCGTATCGCGCCCCGGCATGGCCATTCTCACTTTGCAGTATAAGGTGGGCGAGGACCGAATCCAGGCCCTGGTACGCTTGTACGACACAGTTCAATCCAAGCGCGACTGGATTTCTCCCAATCTGGGCGTGCTCGATCCCATTATCAAACCCGTAGGCATTGATGACGTTCCCATTGTTTCCCTGACCCTGTGGACGGCCGATCCACAACGCGGCGAATATGAGCTGGAGCAAATTGCGCATGCCGCTGAAATCGAATTGAAACGCATCCAGGGAACGCGCGAGGTGACAACCATCGGCGGACCCAGGCATGTGGTGCGGGTGCTGATGGATGCTGAGCGCATGAAATCGCACCAGGTTTCAGCCCAGGATATTCGTGATGCGCTTCAGGTAAGCAACGCTTCCCAGCCCTCCGGAAAGCTGGTGGACAATAACCAGGAAATCCTGGTGCAGACCGGCACTTTCCTTTCCTCCGCCGCAGACGTGATGCAGCTCGTGGTGGGGGTGCAGGACGGACGTCCGGTATTCATGAACGACGTGGCCCAGGTCGTCGACGGGCCGGATCAGCCGGGACGCTACATCTGGCTCGGCACCGGGCCGGCAGCCAAGCATATGGGCATAACCCAGCGGGGTGAATTCCCCGCGGTGACGCTGGCAATCTCCAAGAAACCAGGCGAGAACGCCGTTGATGTCGCCAACCGGGTCATCCAGCGCATCGAGCAACTGCACGGCAGCGTGATCCCGGACAGCGTTACTGCGACGGTGACACGCAATTACGGGGCGACCGCCAACGACAAGGCGATGAAACTGATCGGCAAGCTGGTTTTTGCCACGGCATTCGTGGTGTTGCTGGTACTGTTTGCCCTGGGGCGGCGCGAAGCGCTGATCGTCGGCGTGGCGGTGATGCTGACCCTGGCCGCCACCCTGTTCGCGTCATGGGCATGGGGTTTCACCCTCAACCGAGTATCGCTGTTCGCGCTGATTTTCTCCATCGGCATTCTGGTGGACGACGCCATCGTGGTGGTGGAGAACATTCACCGCCGCCGTGAGCTGGATACGCACAAGCCCTTGGCCCAGGTGATTCCGGAAGCCGTGGATGAAGTGGGCGGCCCTACCATCCTGGCGACGTTTACGGTGATTGCCGCCCTCTTGCCCATGGCCTTCGTTTCCGGCCTGATGGGGCCCTATATGAGCCCGATCCCCATCAACGCCAGTATCGGCATGGTAATCTCGCTGGCCATCGCATTCATCATCACGCCCTGGCTCGCGCTCAAACTGCTAAGCCATAAGCATGATGCACCCAGCCATAGCGAACTGGGAACGGAATCACGCCTGCAGATCTTTTTTCAACGCCGGCTGACGCCCTTCCTGCGCCGTGAACAGGGCAGCAAAAATCGCACCATACTATGGCTGGCAGTGCTGGGCATGATCGTCGTAGCCATGCTGCTGGCGGTGGTCAAGCTGGTAGTGCTGAAAATGCTGCCTTTCGACAACAAATCGGAATTCCAGGTAGTAGTGGATATGCCGGTCGGCACGCCACTGGAGCAGACCGCGCGCGCCATGCGCGAAATGGGTCAGTATCTGGCCACTGTGCCTGAAGTTACCGACTATGAGGCCTATGTCGGCACGGCAGCACCGATCAATTTCAATGGCCTGGTGCGCCAGTATTACCTGCGGGCCAGCCCGGAAATGGGCGACTTCCAGGTCAATCTGGTGGACAAGCACCAGCGCGAGCGCAAGAGCCATGAAATCGCGCAGGCAGTGCGGGTACCGATCGAAAAGATCGCCGAAAAGTACCAGGCCAATGTGAAGATAGTCGAAGTGCCGCCTGGGCCGCCTGTGATGTCGCCTATCGTGGCTGAAATCTATGGGCCGGATTATGAAGGCCAGATGGAAGTCGCCAAGAAAGTGGGGATTGCTTTCGCCAGGACGCCGGATATCGTCGCCATTGACGACAGCATTGAGGAAGTGTCGCGCAAACTGGTATTGCGCGTGCTGCAGAGCAAGGCGGCGCTGCTGGGCGTGGCGCAGAAGGATATCGTGGCAGTGATGAAAATGGGCCTGACGGGGGAGGATGTGACCCCGGTGCATACCGGCGAAACCAAGTATGAAATCCCGGTACGCGTATCCCTCGCGCCGGAGCGCCTGAACAGTCTGGACGAATTGCTCAAATTGACGGTCCGCTCTCGTGACGGTACGCTGGTTCCGCTATCCGAACTGGTGGAAGTAAGCTCTGGTATCGCGGAAAAAACCATTTACCACAAGGATCTCCTCCCGGTGGTTTATGTCTTCGGCGACATGGCAGGCAAGCTGGACAGCCCGCTCTACGGCATGTTCGACATCCGCTCCCTCACCAATGGCGTGAAGCTGAGCCAGGGAGGCAAGCTGGGCGACTACTTCATCAAGCAGCCGGATGACCCCTATGCGGAGTATGCCCTGAAGTGGGATGGCGAATGGCAGGTGACCTACGAGACCTTCCGGGACATGGGCATCGCTTACGCCGTCGGTCTTGTCCTGATCTATCTGCTGGTGGTGGCGCAATTCAAGTCCTACCTGGTGCCGCTCATCATCATGGCGCCGATCCCGCTCACCATTATCGGCGTGATGCCGGGCCACGCGCTGTTCGGGGCGCAATTCACCGCAACCTCAATGATCGGTATGATCGCCCTGGCCGGGATTATCGTGCGCAATTCCATCCTGCTGGTGGATTTCATCAACATGCAGGTGGCCGAGGGCATGGCCTTCCAGGAAGCGGTCATCAATTCCGCCGCCACGCGCGCCAAGCCGATTGTGCTGACGGGGCTGGCGGCCATGCTGGGTGCGCTGTTCATTCTCGACGATCCGATTTTCAACGGGCTGGCAATTTCCTTGATTTTTGGTATCTTCGTCTCCACCTTGCTGACACTGGTGGTGATTCCGGTGCTGTATTATGCGGCGATGTATAAGACTTTCAGCGATAAGCCGTCAGCTATCGGCAATCACGGGGTGGCTAACAGCCGATAGCTAAAACTAAGGAGTGTTAAGGCAGTGCAATTCATACAGAACAATCTTGGCCTGGTGGCTTTGGTCATCATCAGCGGCATAATGCTTTTTTGGCCCATGATCAACCGGCGCATTTCCGGCATCAAGGAAGTCGGCACCTTGGAAGCCACCCAGCTTATCAACCACCACGATGCATTGATTCTTGATGTGCGTGAAGATCGGGAATTTGAGAGCGGACACGCGCCGAACTCCAAGCACATCCCGCTGGGTCAATTATCCGGCCGCATTCAGGAGCTGGAGAAATTCAGGAATAAGCCGATCATTGCGATCTGCCGCAGCGGGGCGCGTTCCGGCCATGGCTGCAGCATGCTGCGCAAAAATGGTTTCGAGCAAGTTTACAACCTGAGCGGCGGGATGTCGGCCTGGCAACAGGCCAATATGCCGGTCGAACGGAAATAGCTTGTTCCCTCTCTCCCGGAGGGAGAGAGGGACGTGGTCTCGCTACGCGAGTTTTTATTACAAGGAAGAAAAATGCCCAACATAACCATGTACTGTACTGGTGTATGCCCCTACTGCACCATGGCAGAGAAACTGCTGCAAAAAAAAGGCGTGACAGAGATCAACAAGATTCGCATCGATGTCGAGGAAGGGCGCAAGGAAGAAATGATGGAAAGAACCGGGCGGCGCACCGTGCCGCAGATTTACATCGGCGATTTCCATGTCGGCGGCTTCGACGATCTTTCCGCGCTCGACATGGAAGGCAAGCTGGACCCCTTGCTGGCGCAAGAGGCGTAAAAACAAACTGTATTTTAACCACGGGGAACACGAGGAAAAATCAATAAGGCAAGCAGTTCTCCCCAGTGCGCCCCGTGTTCCCCGTGGTTAATCCGGTTTTCAAGGTATTGAGGAGCTTCAGATGAACATCGTCTGCCCCGATTGCGGCGCGATCAATCGCGTGCCGGAAGAGCGCCTGGGCCAAAATCCGAAATGCGGCAAGTGCGGGGTTCCCTTGCTCGATGGCAAGCCGCTTGAATTGAGTGCCGCAAACTTTGGCCGCTTTGTCGCAAAGAGCGAAATGCCGCTGGTAGTGGATTTCTGGGCGCCATGGTGCGGCCCGTGCAAGATGATGGCGCCGGTTTTCAGCCAGGTTGCAGCCGAGTTCAAAACGCGATTTCGCTTCATCAAGATCAACACCGAAGTGGAGCAGGCGCTGGCACAGCAATTCACTATCCGCAGCATTCCCACCCTGGCCATATTCAGGAACGGCGAAGAAGTGGATCGCGTCGCTGGCGCCATGGATGCCGGCAGTCTGAAAAAATGGCTGTTGCGTTACTAAAAAGCCTCAGACACCCCACTCAGCAGCACTTCGCGTTACAATTTCCATTTTTCAGAGGTTTTTACCCATGAGTGAAGCACAAGAGCAGCAAGAACAGATCGTATTTGGTATCGAAAAAATCTACGTCAAGGACCTTTCCCTGGAAATCCCCAATGCACCACAGATTTTCCTGGATCAAGGGACACCGGCTATCAATGTGGAATTTCACACCAAGGCCGAGCAACTGGGTGAAGATGTCTACGAAGCCGTACTCACTGTAACGGTGACCTCCAAGCTGCCAGAAGGCGACAAGACCGTGTTTCTGGTGGAAGCCGCTCAGGCGGGCATTTTTCGCATCAGCAATGTGCCGCAGGAAGACATCGAGCCGCTGCTCGGTATCGCCTGCCCCAACATTCTTTATCCCTACGTTCGCGAAGCGGTGTCCGACATGGTGACGCGCGCGGGCTTCCCGCCAGTGGTGTTGCAGCCGATGAACTTCGAGTCGATTTACCATCATCAAAAGCAGATGCAGGAAAGTCAGAATCAAGCCCCGACCACGCATTAAAACAGTGAACAACAAAATGATTCGTCGGCACTGGACAGGATTACTGATGCTGGCGAGCATTTTTTCTTCCACTGCCTGGGCGCTGGAGTTCCGCTCTGTACTCAACGACCGTACAGTGATGTACGACACGCCCTCACTGCGCGGCAAGAAACTTTATCTTGCCAGTCGTTACTACCCGGTCGAAGTGATCGTCAGCCTGGAGCATTTTGCCAAGGTGCGCGATGCAGCCGGAGATCTGGCGTGGGTTGAAAAAAAGCAGCTCGGCGAAAAGCGCATGGTGCTGGTAAATGTGCCGCTGGCCGATGTCCGCCAGGCGGCGGACGAAAAAGCGCCGCTGGCATTCCAGGCAGAACGCAATGTCGTCCTGGAGCTGCTGGAATATACCGGTGCCGGATGGCTCAAGATAAAGCACCCTGATGGCGCGGTCGGTTTTGTGCGGATTTCCCAGGTGTGGGGCGCATGAAAATCGCTGTACTTGGCGCCGGGGCCTGGGGCACCGCACTGGCGGTCAGTCTGGTGGGGCGTCACGAGGTGGGCTTATGGGCGCGCAGTGCCACGCAGGTGGCGGAGATGAATTCAACTCGCTGCAATTCGCGCTATCTGCCTGAAGTCACCCTACCCGCCCCGCTTCGCTTCGAATCCAATCTTGCCGCTTTGCTCGGGCCGGCCGAATTGGTACTCGCCGTCGTACCCAGCAGCGGATTACGAACATTATTGCGTGACGTCAATACTACTGCGCCCGGCGTCCCGGTAGTTTGGGCGTGCAAAGGGTTCGAGCAGGGAAGCTGCAAACTGCCGCATCAGGTGGCAATCGATGAGCTTAATGCTGATACGCCACGCGGCGTGCTTTCCGGTCCAAGTTTTGCGCGTGAAGTGGCGCAGGGCTTACCCACGGCCCTGACACTGGCTTCGCTGGACGAAGCATTTGCCAGCCGGATCGCTTTCGCTCTGCATAGCCACCATCTGCGCGTTTATGCCTGCCAGGACATCATGGGCGTGGAGCTTGGTGGAGCAGTCAAGAACGTGCTGGCGATCGCCGCCGGCATTTCCGACGGCATGGGCTTTGGTCACAATGCCCGCGCCGCCCTGATTACTCGCGGTCTGGCTGAGATCACCCGGCTTGGCCTGGTGCTCGGCGGACGCCAGGAAACCTTCATGGGGCTGGCTGGCATGGGCGATCTGATTCTGACTTGCACCGGAGATCTGTCAAGAAATCGCCAGGTCGGCCTGCAACTGGCCGGAGGGAAAACGTTGGCGGAGATTCTCGGCGGCCTCGGCCATGTCGCCGAAGGCGTCAACACGGCGCAGGAAGTGCTGCGCCTGGCACAGCAGCACAAAGTCGAAATGCCGATTACCGAAGCGGTATATCAGGTGTTATTTCAGGATTTGTCGCCGCGCACGGCAGTAGAAAGCCTGCTCAACCGGGCGCCCAGCACGGAGTTCAGGCACTAGCGGGCATGGCAAATTGCCGCCCGGAATCATGAACCAAACTAGGCGCCTCTAGGCGACAAGTGAAATGTGAAACCGCTTGGGCAACGCCCTTGCTGTGAAGCGTGAAAGGCAAATCCAGGCTCAGTGTGTTTTCACCTTTCACCATACGTGTTTCACGTTAAACGCCGCCATCAAAGCCATTCTGCCGCCACGCCTCATAAACCAGGACGGCCGCCGAATTTGAGAGATTCAGGCTGCGGCTTGCTGGCTGCATCGGCAAGCGAATGCGTCGCCCTGGAGAGAAAGTCTCCCTGATTTCCGCCGGCAGCCCCCTGCTCTCCGGCCCGAAGACAAAGACATCCCCCGCCTGATAATTCACATCGGTATAGCGTGTGGCACCCTTGGTGGTAATGGCGAACACACGACGCCCGGCAAAATGCGCCAGGCATGCCTCCCAGTTGGGATGAACCTTGAGCGAAGCGTATTCGTGATAATCCAGACCGGCGCGTTGCAATTGCTTGTCTTCCAGCGTAAAGCCAAGCGGTTCCACCAGATGCAGCGCGTTGCCGGTGTTGGCGCATAGGCGGATGATGTTGCCCGTGTTGGGTGGAATCTCCGGTTCAAAAAGCACGATTTCAAACAATATCTTGTGTCCTGGGTGGAAAAACGTTAATTTAACACTATCAATGAGATAGTGTTTCACTTATGACAAACTACATGAGAATCCGGGGCAACGATGGCCAAACCTGAAAAAATCCGGCTTGGCGAGGTCTTGATCCAGCAGAATCTGCTCACGGAGGATCAACTGAAGCAGGCGCTGGCCGAGCAGAAAAGCAGCGGTCGCAAGCTCGGGCGTATTTTCATCGAGAATGGATTCGTCACCGAAGAAGGCATTGCCGAGGCGATCGCGCGCCAGTTGCAGATTCCCTTTATCAATCTCAAGTTTTACAACACCAACGCCGATCTGGTCAATAAATTGCCTGAAACCCAAGCGCGCCGCTTCCGCGCCCTGGTGCTGGAAGACCGCGGCGCGACCTTGCTGCTCGGCATGGCCGACCCCTCCGATCTCTTCGCCTACGATGAACTGTCACGCCTGCTCAAGCGCGACATCGACCTTGCCGCGGTGGCGGAAAGCCAGTTGCTGCAAACCATCGACCGCGTGTATCGGCGTACCGACCAGATCAGCGGCCTGGCCCAGGCACTGGAAGAAGAACTGGGCGACACCGTGGTGGATTTCGGCGGACTCGGCGCCAACACCAATCTGGAAGAAGCGCCGGTCGTCAAGCTGTTGCAGACCATGTTTGAGGATGCCACCCAGGTACGCGCCTCGGATATCCATATCGAGCCGCAGGAAAGCAAGCTGCAGATCCGTTTCCGTATCGATGGCGTGCTGCACCTCCAAACCGAGGCCGACAACAAGATCGCCGCCTCCCTGGTGCTGCGCCTCAAGCTGATGTCCGGCCTCGACATTTCCGAGAAACGCCTGCCCCAGGATGGCCGCTTCAATATCAAGGTCAGGGGACAGTCGATCGACGTGCGCATTTCCTCCATGCCCACCCAGCATGGCGAGTCGGTGGTGATGCGCCTGCTTAACCAGAGCGGTGGGATTCTCACGCTCGACAAGCTAGGCATGCCGCCGGAAATGCTGGAGCGGTTCCGCAAGATTCTCCATCGTCCCAACGGCATGGTGCTGGTAACCGGGCCGACCGGCTCAGGCAAGACCACCACCCTGTATTCCGCCCTGGCGGAACTGAACTCGATCGAATCCAAGATCCTCACGGTCGAGGATCCAGTGGAATACCGCCTGCCCGGCATCAATCAGGTGCAGGTGAACGAAAAGATCGACCTGACCTTCGCCCGCGTGCTGCGCTCCACCCTGCGCCAGGATCCGGACATCATTCTGGTGGGCGAAATACGCGATCAGGAAACCGCCCAAATCGGCCTACGGGCCGCCATGACCGGGCATATGGTGCTTTCCACCCTGCACACCAACGACGCCATCAGCACCCCAATCCGCCTTATCGACATGGGCGTACCGCGCTTCATGGTGGCCACCTCGCTGCAGGTAGTGCTGGCCCAGCGCCTGGTGCGCCTGGTGTGCGAAAGCTGCGCCGAACCCTATGCGCTCAAGCCCTACGAACACGAATGGATGCGCCTCGAACTCAAGGACGCGGTGGACCAGCACCAGTACAAACATGGCCGCGGCTGTGCCAACTGTAACGGCACCGGCTATCAGGGGCGCATAGGCGTCTACGAAATGCTGGAAATGAGTTTCGAAATGGTCGAAGCCGCCAACCACCACGACCCTCAGCACTTCATGAAAATGGCGCGTCAGCAGATGGCGGGCAGAACCCTGCGCAGCCAGGCCGTGGGAGAAGTGCTCCGGGGACGCACGACAGTGGCGGAAGCGATGCGGATCAGCAATCAGTTCGAGGATTAGCCTAAGTCATGCCTTTTTTTTCTTACAAGGCCAGAAATTCCCGCGGCGACCTGATCGAGGGCATACAGGAAGGTCCCGACAGCGCGGCGGTGGCCGACATGTTGTTCAGCAGCGGCGTCACGCCGGTGGAAATCAGTGTTTCCGCCAAAGGGCCGGGCGCACAGCAAGAGAGCCTGCTGGAACGCTTGCAGCGCCAAAAAATCAGCGCTGTCGACGTCATGCTGTTTTCCCGCCAGATGTACACCCTGCTCAAGGCGGGCGTCCCCATCATGCGCGCCCTGGCAGGCTTGCAGGAATCCGCCCACAATCATTCCATGAGAAAAATGCTGCAGGATATGCGCGAAAGCCTGGATAGCGGACGTGAGCTTTCCGCCGCCATGAGGCGCCATCCCGGCGTGTTCAACCCGTTTTACGTCAGCATGGTGCGGGTGGGCGAGGCGACCGGCATGCTGGAGGAAATCTTCCTGCGCCTGTTCTACTACCTGGAGTTCGAGAAATCCACCAAGGACAAGATCAAGGCGGCAATGCGCTATCCCTCCTTTGTCATCGTGGCGATGGTGGTGGCGATTGCCATCATCAACCTGTTCGTGATCCCGGCCTTTGCCAAGGTCTACAAGGGCTTCAACGCTGAATTGCCGTTGATGACCCGGATTCTGGTGGCCAGTTCGGATTTCACCGTGCAGTACTGGCCGCTCATGCTCCTGATGCTGGCGGGGGCGTATTACGGCTTCCGCCTGTATGTGTCCACCCCCGTGGGGCGCCACCAGTGGGACAGGATCAAGCTGCGCCTGCCGGTGGTCGGCAGCATCGTCGAAAAAGCCACTCTCGCCCGTTTTGCGCGCAGCTACGCCCTCACCAGCCGCAGCGGCGTGCCGATTGTGCAGGGCCTCAACGTGGTGGCACAGGTGGTCGACAACGACTTCATCGCAAAAAAAATCGACAACATCCGCGAAGGGGTGGAACGCGGCGACAGCATCCTGCGTACCGCCACGGCCTCCGGCGTATTCACCCCGGTGGTGTTGCAAATGGTCGCAGTAGGCGAGGAGACCGGCGAGCTGGACGACTTGATGCAGGAAATCGCCGAAATGTACGAACGCGAGGTGGCGTATGAAGTGGACAATCTGTCCGCCAAGATCGAGCCTATCCTGATTGTCGGCCTGGGTGTTCTGGTGCTGGTTCTTGCCCTGGGTATCTTCCTGCCGATCTGGGACCTGGGCAAGGTGGCGCTTCACAAGTGAAATACAGACAGGCGGGTTTCAGCTTGCTGGAGGCGATGGTGGCGGCAAGCATGCTTGCCATTTTTGCCGGCCTGCTACTCAATCGCATGCATTATTATCAGGAGATGGCCGAGAAAACCAACATGGAGGCCACCGTCAAGGCACTGCAAAGCGGACTACGCTACGAGATGGCGCGAGCACTGATGGCGGGGCAGGAAATCGACTACCAGCGCCTGGCGAATGAGAACCCCATGAACTGGCTGGATCAGAAACCGCCCAACTACCTGGGTGAATTCAGTCACAATGCAGAGTCGCTGACCCGTGGAGCCTGGTATTTCGACCCGCATAATCGCGAACTGGTATATCTGCCCGCACTGGACGGCCACTTCGTTCCGGACAGAAAAGGACAGATCAGGGTACGCTACCGTGTTGAATTACGCGCGGGGAAGGATGCATCGGGCATCGTGACGGCCCGATTGAAGGAAATCGAAGCGTACACATGGTTTTAGATGCTACCTGGCACAATAATTGCTAAATATTTCTAGCGAGCACGGCTCATAATAAAGTTCAAGTTGCCGCGCCTTTTGCCGCAATGAATTGGACAGTGCGTTTTTTAGGTGAACTTGCCCGGTGAGGGACAAGAATGGAGATGTGCAAAATGAAAAAGCAAGCAGGTTTTACCCTGATCGAATTGGTGGTGGTCATCATTATTCTGGGGATTCTGGCGGCCATAGCCCTGCCAAAATTTGCCGATATGCAGGCGCAAGCCCGCATCGCCAAGATGAACGGCGCACTGGGCGCGATGAAATCGGCGGCGGCGATGTCGCACGGATTGCTGCTGGCGAATGGGTATCCGACCGATTACACTGGCGATCCTGGCGTGACTGCGCCAGTTGGCCCCGACATCAATGTGGAAGGCACCAACGTGGTGTTTACCAATGGCTATCCAGATGACCAGTCCATCGCGGCAATCGCGGGGATCGCCGCACCCGATTATGTGATTGTGGCATCGACTGGCGCTCAGGAAATCATTAGACCTGACACCAATCATGCAGCATGCCAGATCATTTACCTGAATGCCGTCACCCCCAATCAGCCAACCTATGACATTACCGGCCTGACCATAGCGAACTGCGACTAACAGAACCGATTTTTTATTAATATTGAACAGGAGTTGAAGAAAATGCACAGCACGCAAAAAGGTTTTACCCTGATTGAACTGGTGGTGGTGATCGTGATTCTCGGCATTCTGGCTGCAACGGCATTGCCAAAATTTGTCGATTTAAAAGGAGATGCCGCGCAAGCTGCTATTCAGGGCGTTGCGGCGGCTGTTTCGTCTTCATCCGCGATCAACTATTCCAAATACCAGATCAGCGGCACGACAGCGGCTGAACAGCTGAATGCGGCCACACCCTGTGCAATTCTGGTTCCGAGCATCAAGACTGGCTTGACCGGTGGTGCCAGTGCGCTTGGAAATGCGCATGCAACCATCGCGACCGATAACACCTGTGCCGGCGTAGCTGCGGGCGCAACCGTTGCCTGCGTTTTACAAAGCACGGACGATACAACCAAGCAGGCGACAGCGACCATTATTTGCACTGGCTAAGTTTTTGTGCATAGCCCGGCCTTTACAGTGGCGCGATATTGACGCTGCAAAGGTTTGGATGAGCATAAAAAACTTCGCGAGGCTTGCTGGTTAATGTGCTGGCAAGCCTTGTTTTTGGTCCGTACTCCGAAATGGCAGGTGTGTCATGCAATCTGTCTGTATGGTTGAGAGGCGAAGGAAAGCAATCGCCTCGTTGACTGCTCTTAATACGCTGATTGTATTCATGAGGCTTTATTGCAAATGCCCAGACAATGCAAACAGGCAAGCGGCTTCACACTACTCGAACTGGTGGTCATCCTGATCGTGATCGGCATTCTTGCCATCACTGTTTTGCCTCGTTTCTTTGATCAGAATGATTTTTACGCCCGTGGGTTTTATGATGAAACCTTATCCGTCCTGCGTTATGGGCAGAAAACTGCCGTGGCGCAGCGTCGCCAGGTATGCGTTGCTTTCTCTGCCACACGCATCACGTTACGGATCGCCACCAACTTTGGCGGCGCCTGCGACAAGGATGTAACGGGACCTTCCGGGAATACGCCGCATCAGGCAAGTGCTCGCGGCACAGTGCAGTACGCTACGGTGCCCGCTGCGCTTGCGTTCAATCCGGATGGTAGTGCCAGTGCCGGCGCGAGCATTCAGGTCGCGGGTTTACCCAATGTAATTACCGTGATCAAAGAGACCGGGCATGTCTATTAATAGCCATTCTCCATTATCTCGATCATTCCCGGCGAAAAAATGTCAGGAGAGACGAAAACTCGACAGTCAGTCGGGCTTGACCCTGATTGAGCTGTTGATTTTTATCGTGGTGGTGAGTGTGGGTGTAGTGGGGATTCTTTCAGTGATGAACCAGACCACCCGGTATAGCTCAGACCCCATGGTTCGAAAGCAGGCTATTGCTGTCGCAGAATCATTGCTGGAGGAGATTCTGGTCAAAGATTTTTCTGACCCGGATGGTGTGGCCGCGACTGAGGCAAGCAGGGATTTGTATGATGATGTGGATGATTATTCAGGTTTCAGCGCTTCACCGGTGAAGGATATCAATGGAAGCGTCCTGCTGGATGGGGCGGGCAATCCGCTGAATTTTACCGCATCGGTAAGCGTGACCGCGCAGGCATTTGATGTGGTTCCCGGTGCCGATGCCAAGCTGATTACAGTCAGCGTGAGCGGCCGAGGGGAAACCATCACGCTGTCGGCCTACAAGGTCAATTACTGATGACCTGCCGAATCAGATCTTGTGTTCCCCAGCGGGGCTTCACCCTGGTTGAGGCGGTGATTGTGATCGTGATTACCGGGATTATTTCTGCCGCGGTGGCAGTATTCATCAAAACGCCAGTAGACAGTTATTTCGATTCGGCGCGCCGTGCCGGTTTGACCGATGCGGCGGACACCTCGTTGCGACGCATCGGGCGCGATGTGCACATTGCAGTGCCCAATAGCGTGCGTATTCCTGCGCCAACCTGTCTGGGCCTGGTCCCCTCCTACACGGGCGGTCGCTACCGTCCGACCCAGGACTGTTCGGCCTATCCCGGGGCAGCTTGTAGCGGAGACGTTCTCGACTTTACGAGTTCGGATGTGAGTTTCGATGCCCGCCTGACCCAGGGCGCAGCGCCAGTGTCGGGAGATATTGTGGTGGTTTACAACCTCGGCATACCGGGTGCAGATGCCTATACTGGCGACAATACCGCCGTGGTGGGTGGTGGGAGCACTGCGACGCAGATCAGGATTGCCGGCAAGCAGTTCCCTCTGGCTTCACCCAATGCCTATTTCCAGTTGATTCCGAAAGATACGCCAGCCGTTTTTTATCTTTGTTCCAATCCAGGGACAAACGCCGCGGGGACCGGCACAGGTATCCTGTATCGCTATACCGGACATAGCATTGCAAATCAGCCCACAAGCTGCGCTGCGCCAGGCGGCGCAACGGGCGCTGTGCTTGCAACCCGGGTCAGTTATTGCGATTTTGTCTATGCGCCCGGCGTCACGCAGCGAGATGGCCTGGTTTCCTTGAAGGTCGAAGTAGCGGAGCAGGGCGAGCGGGTGCCGCTTTATCATGAGGTGCATGTCAACAATGTACCGTAACCTCGCGCCTGCTCAGCACTTTCATCTTCCATGCGGCTTATGGCAGCGTGGCTTTACCATGGTATCAGCGATTTTCCTGCTGGTGATTCTGTCGGCACTGGGCGCTTTCATGCTGACCTTTTCGAGCGCCCAGCATGTTTCACTGGCGCAGGACCTTCAGGGTTCGCGGGCATATTGGGCTGCGCGCAGCGGTATCGAGTGGGGGGGCTACCAGGCGGTCAAGGCCTCTCCGCCCTCCTGCGCGACGAGTCAAAACCTCACTGGGCCGGAAGGCATGACTGTAACGGTTTCGTGCGTCAGCAACACCTGGGTGGAAGACACCGCCACTGTGACATTCTCAACGATTACCGCCACAGCCTGCAATATGCCGACCGCGGCGGGTGCGTGCCCCAACCCGGCTGCCGTGGGTGGCATAGGCTATGTGGAGCGGGAACTCCGGGTACTGGTGAGCAAATGATCATGTTGCCATGGGTTGCATCGCATGCGGACAGGCAGGAGGCGTTAATGAAGCGAGCTAAAATTGGTTTCATGCGGGGCTTTATTGCCTTGGTTGCAATGGTCTGGCTAGGCCTGCTCTCGGGTGAGATCCATGCCGCCATCGCCATCAATTCTGCGACACTGAATGGCGCCTCCAGTGTGACGGTTGCGCCGGGCACTAGCATTGCCGTGAACATCAGCGTCACGACCTCGGGGAGCGGCACTGCCAATAACTGGTATTCAACAGGATGGCGCGTATCCACAACTGCTCCAGGCACGCTTGCCTGCGACACCACGCCCGCGTTTAACAGCAGTGGGACAAACAGCGCAACGTTTAATATTACTGCGCCAGCCACAGCTGGTACGTATAACGTCTACTTTGTCGCCTACAACAGCACGAATTGCAGCACCGGCGCCAGTACGACCTATACGCTCGGCAGCGCGGTCATCGTGGTGCTGCCGCCACCATCGGTGGTATCAATCACTCGTGCCAGCTTTGATCCCACGGCAGCCAATACAGCCGTTTCGTGGACTGTCATTTTTGATCAGAGCGTGAGCGGCGTGGATGCCGCCGATTTTGCGTTAGTGCAGGCGGGCGGCGTGGTGGGGGCATCGATCACCTCGGTCAGCGGCAGTGGTGCGACCTGGACGGTGAATGCAAATACCGGCACAGGCAAAACCGGAACCCTGAGACTCGATCTGATCGATAACGATTCGATCAAGGCGGGTGCTGTACCACTGGGTGGGGTCGGAGCTGGGAATGGCAACTTCTCCGGCCAGTTTTATACACTTTTGCAATCTGTCTGCACCGGTGCAGCGGACATCGTCTTTTGCGATGATTTCGAACGCTCGAACCCGGGATCGGTGGGCAACGGCTGGATGGTAACACCCTCCAGTGTGACCAATTGCACCGGGTCTGTCAGCAATACAGGCTGTGCCGGTATCGATAGCGATATTCCGCCCTTTACCACGTATTCCAGTCCACGCCCCAATCCGACGCGTGCGATGTTCACGCGCTGGAATACCGTATCGGTGGATTCTCCAGTCGCCAATCTGGCTGGCAAAAGCGGAGGACAACTCAGCTTCTGGATGCGGCGTGGACACGATAGCTTCAGCGAGTGTCCCGAGGCGATAGGTGAGAATTATCTGGTTCAGTACTTCGCCAGCGATGGTACCTGGAAAATCCTGGCGCAATATCCATCCAGCCCGTCGGCTGCCCTGTGTGACGGGGAAATCTTTACGCCGACCATCGAGCTGCCTCCGGATGCGCTGCATGCGAATTTCAAGCTGCGCTTCTATCAGCCTTCAGGCAGCGGCAAAACGGGTTCTGGCGGTGCGCCGGGTGTCGTGGGTTACGATT
Source organism: Sulfurimicrobium sp. (assembly GCA_030652035.1). Lineage (GTDB taxonomy): Bacteria > Pseudomonadota > Gammaproteobacteria > Burkholderiales > Sulfuricellaceae > Sulfurimicrobium. The sequence continues at coordinate 123,289 of JAUSBJ010000010.1, read as the reverse complement.
ACTGGCACATGGATGACGTGGTGGTTCGCGCAACAACAGGCCCCAGCTATGCGGGCGCCTTCTGCGATAATTTTGAAGCCGGACTGGCACGCTGGAGTATCACTGCCGAAGGCATGCCGAGCGGCGCCAATATTGGTGATGCCAGAATCGGCAGCATGGCTTACCAGTCTGCAAGCCATGCACTGGACATGCGCTGGGGATATGTCGCCGCATCCACATTCAAGACTGATATGACGGGTGTGAGCGGCAATATCACGTACTGGCTCACAAGTGGCACTACCACGGCAACAGATCCAATCACCAACGAAAATCTGGTGGTAGAGTATTTCAACAGTTCTGGCGTGTGGAGCGGCCTGGCAACTTATCTGGGTTCGGCCGCAGCAGGAACGATCTACTCGGGAAATCACGTGCTGCCAGCCGATGCCAAGCATGCAAATTTCAGACTGCGCTTCCGCGAGCTGGCCGGCAGCGGTTATGACAAGAGCTACTGGCATATTGACGATGTCTGCGTGGGCAATCCCTTGCCGACGGCAGATCTTGCGCTTGTTAAAACCGGTGGAACGCTGGTGCCGGGCTCGAATACGACCTATACATTGAAAGCCACCAACAATGGCCCCGGCACCCTGTCCGGCTCCATGCAAATTGTGGACATCTTGCCGAATGGCTTGAGTTTTCTATCTGGCAACGGCACAGGATGGATGTGCGGGGCGATTGGACAGGCTGTGACATGTAGCTGGACCGGCACGTTAATCAGTGGCGCCGTGGCGCCGGACCTAGTACTGACGGTCGCCGTGGGCGCCAGTGTGAGCGGAAGCGTGACCAACACTGCGACCTTGTCGGGAACTGTCAATGACAATGTGCCCGGCAACAATACCGCTTCCTTCACTTCGGGGAATTTTGTTCCCGGCTATGTTTTCACGGACAGGCCATGTGTCAATGGCATTGCCATCGGTCAGTCTGGGCAGGTTTGCAGCCTGATCACCTGGTCGCCGCAGATCGCCGGGCAGGACAAGACCGGCATTTACATCACGGCCGTGAACGGTTCGGGGGTCCCGACCCAGCTGAGCGCGAGCGCAAGCAGTACGATCGGCTTCCAGTTTGGCCTGAGCTGCCACGATCCGATTGCCAATGCTGGAATTCAGGCCACGTTTACTGCTGCATCGCCTTCCACCTTGCCCCTGTGTACGGGAAACGGCGCAACCCCCTCTACCTGGAGCACGACCGCCAACCTCTCTTTTGCAGCCGGATCGCCCAGCGTGGCAAGCGCATTTACCTTCAATTATGCTGATGTGGGTGAAATCGAGTTGTTCATGCGCAATGCCGCTGCAAACAGTCAGATGGGAACCAGTGGAACATTCGTGGTCAAGCCTGCCGGTTTCGTGCTGACGGAAATCAAGCCCACTGCCAATCCGGCCGGGCGGTGTGCCGATTCAACAACGCCTCCGACCGCGGTGACCTGTGCCAGCGTAGCGGCAGATGCGGCGACTTTCGTTCGTGCTGGTGAAGCCTTTTCCGCGACCGTCAAGGCACTGACAGCAACGGGGGCTGTCGCGCCCAATTTCGGCAAGGAAAAAGTGCCTGAGAGCATCAAGCTCAGCCCGGCCAATGTTGTCGCGGGAATGGTAGCGCCTCCTGATGTGCTGGGTGATTTCTCGGCATTCAGCGCAGGGGTGGCAACAGGAACCGCATTCACATGGGATGAAGTGGGTATTCTGACTTTGACGCCGATGATCAAGGACGGAAGCTATCTGGGTGGGGGCGATGTGACAGGCACGACCAGCGGGAATATTGGCCGCTTCATTCCGGATCATTTTGATACAGAAGTGACACAAAGCTGTGCAAGCGGCGGATTCACGTACGCCGGGCAGCCATTTACCGTCAAGGCGACAGCAAAGAGTGGGAGCGGAAACACCACGTTGAATTACAATACTGCAACAGGTTTTTCGCGTGCAGTGACGCTTTCTGCCTGGAATAGCGCCGGGGCAGCGGCCAATCCAGGACCCGGCAGTCTGTTCCCCGCGCAGCCGCCTGCCATCATCGCGGCCAGTGATTTTACCGTGATGAATAAAGGGGTAGCCCAAGTGAATACGCCATCCTACGTATTTACCAATCGCCAGACTCCTCCGACTACGGTGCGGATCCGTGCTACCGACACCGATGCTGCATCTTCAGCGACGGGCAGCGAAGGAGCCGCGGCCATACGCAGCGGTCGAGCCAATCTTTCCAATGCTCACGGCTCTGAATTGCTCGATTTGCCAGTACCTCTTTACGTCGAATACTGGAATGGCAGCTGGGTTAAAAATCCGGGTGATACCTGCACCACCGGCATCACCCTCGCGTTGGCTGACGTCACCGCCGCGGACGGCCTGCTGCCCGGGGAAACCTGCGTGCTGGACAGCGGCAATCCGGGCCTGAGCGGTATCGGTTGTGCAGCGGCGTGTATTGCGCCCAAATGCTTTTCTTCCCCACCCTCTGCTGCGGATTTTCGCCTGTGGCTCAAGGCGCCTGGCTTGGGCAATTCAGGCGCGCTGAATCTCACGGCAACAGTGCCGACATGGCTGCAATTCAACTGGAAAGGAGCCGGGGATGTGAACCCAACTGCGCGAGTGACATTCGGGATCAATGCCGCGAGGAAAAGTCCGATCATCTATATGCGCGAGAATTATTAGTCGACTCACGGGAAATATACAATTGACAACAACAACTTATTCATTTAACTTCGAGCAGATTATCTGATCGGCCCACTTAATGCCATTTTTTACTAAAAAACCGGAACCCGGCTGGATGGCCATGCAGTTCACCCCTGAGGGGGTAAGCATGGCCCACGTGCGCCAGGTGACGGACAGCAAGCCGCTGGTGACATTTTGCGCCACTTCCCCGGCGAAGGCAGTGGAGGCGCCTGTTCTGGAAAAACTGCTCAAGGCACACCATCTCGACCGCTACAAAGGCAGTTTTCTACTGAATTCCGATGAATACCAGATGCTGGTAGTCGAGGCGCCCAATGTTCCGGCTGCCGAACTGAAAACGGCGGTGCGCTGGCGCATCAAGGATATGGTGGATTTTGCCGTGGACGACGCCACAGTGGATGTACTCGACATCCCCGCCGACAAGAGCGCACAGTCGCGCAACCGCTCGCTCTATGCCGTGGCAGCGCGCAATATGGTGATCAAGAAGCGCATGGCGGATTTCGATGTGGCCAGATTGCCGGTTTCCGTGATTGACATTCCCGAACTGGCGCAGCGCAATATTGCCAGTCTGCTGGAAGACAAGGGGCGCGGCATGGCCTTGCTGTCCTTCGACGAGCATGGCGGACTGCTGACTTTCACTTTCGATGGCGAACTATATTCAGCGCGCCATATTGATATACCGCTTTCACAGTTAAACCAGCAAGATAGCGAGCAGCGTCAGCGGCATTTCGATCGCATCACACTGGAGCTACAACGTTCAATGGATCATTTTGAGCGCCAGTTCAGTTTTATTACCATCAACAAGCTGGTACTCGCTCCCTTGCCTCCGGAAGTCAATTTGGAAGCCTATCTGGCAACCAATCTGTATCTGCCGATTTCCACCCTTAACCTGGATGAAATTTTCGATTTCTCAACGGTCTCAGGGGTCGGACCGGCACAACGCATGCGATGCTTTCTGGTATTGGGTGCTGCATTGCGTACAGAGGATACGGCCCAGTGAGCCAGCAGATCAATCTTTTCAACCCTGCTTTCCGCAAGCGGCGTGAGTGGTTTACCGCGCTCATGCTCATTCAGTCACTGGCAGCGCTGGTACTTGTCATGGCAGGCGTGTATGGCTACCAGTACCGCCAGGCAATGATTCTCGAGCAGCAGATCAAAGCCGGCACGGCAAGTCTGGCTCAGGAGCAGGCCAGGCTGGTCAAGGTAGCCGCCGAACATGCGCCGCGCCAGAAAGATGCCGCGCTGGAAAAACAGCTTGAGGAAAAGGAGCAACAACTCCAAGGCGAGGAAGCGGTGCTGGAAGTGCTGAATAGCGGCAGCCTGGGCAACACCCAGGGGTATTCCGGCTATATGCGCGCTTTTGCGCGCCAAACCGTGAATGGACTGTGGCTCACGGAGTTCGGCATCAAGGGCGCAGGAAAGGAAATGCTCCTGGGTGGGCGCACGCTGCGTCCTGAACTGGTGCCGGCGTATGTCCAGCGCCTCAACCGGGAAGAAGCAACGAAAGGACGTGATTTTGCCGCCCTGGAAATGCAACAGCCGAAAGCGGAACCCGCCACACCGGACAAGCCGGCGAGGGTGCCGAACTACATTGAATTCAGGCTGCATTCCGGCATCGCGGAGGGGGCGAAATGAAACGATACTGGGAACGCTATGCCGCGCAGCTCAATGCCCGTAATCCACGCGAACGCGCACTGATTTTTGTCATGGCGCTGGCTGTGGCATGGAGCCTTATCAGCGCCCTGTTACTGGACCCGGTGGCGGCTAAAAAGAAGCGCCTGACTCTGGATGCGAATCAACAGCAGACACAAATACAGCAATTGCAGGCCCAGATCACGAATATTCAAGGTGGTGCCCAGGTCGACCCCGATGCGCCGGCCCGGATCAGACTGGCAGCGCTGAACCAGAAACTGGAACAAAGCCGCGCTGCCTTGCAAGGCGTGCAACAGAATCTGGTACCGCCAGAAAAGATGGCACAGTTGCTGGAAAATATCCTGACACAGAACCGTCATTTGAAACTTGTATCACTCAAGACCTTGCCAGCCAGTGGCGTACTGGAGGTGGCGGCCGAAAGCGCTGCCCCAAAAACCACTCAGCCCGGTTCTGAAGAAAAGAAATCGGCGGCTCCGGCAATTTTCAAGCACGGTGTCGAGATTGTCATATCCGGCAGTTATGCCGAACTGACGCAGTACCTCGATACCATGGAAAAACTGCCGTGGCAGATGATCTGGGGCAAGGCAGAAATGCGGGTGGAAGAATATCCCCTCGTCACGCTGACGATTACGCTGTATACCTTGAGCATGGACAAGACATGGATGGCGATATGATCAAGGCGGATCAAAAGACAAAACGAGTGAGGGGTCTTGCAATACCACTATTTGTTTTCTGCGCCTATGGCCTTTTGCCTTTAAAATTCGCCCTGGCCGCCGAAATCCTGCCCGACCCCACGCGCCCGCCCGCCGAGGCGGGGCTGAGCGGTGATGTCGCTGCGGTGGCGAGTGGGCCGGTGCTGCAATCGGTCATGCTCCGTCCGGGCCACCGGGCAGCCGTGATCAGCGGCCAACTGCTGGCTGAGGGGGCGCGTTTTGGCGACAGCAAACTGATCAAGATAAGCGAGGGAGAGGTGATTCTCCTCGGGCCTGAAGGCCGGCAAACGCTCAAACTCTTCCCCGGAGTGGAGAAAATATTCGCCAGTCCTACACAGGAAGAAACCCTGAAGCGTGGCAAGAGCAAGTCAAAACGCAACCCTGAACAAAAGGCATCGTAATGCGGAAAGTATATTTCGGACTCTTAATCCTGGTCTTGTCTGGCTGCGCGTCGCAGGCAAGGCATGATGCAACGCTCAATCAAGTCAACGCGGAGTTGACCAGGGCGAGTCAGGATAGAGCCAAGGCGGTTCAGAATGAAGCCCTGGGGGCTGCCTTGCTGCCGCCGCTTAAGCTCGAGATGCCGCGCGCGGGGGGCAAGCCGCTGGAGCAGAAGTTTGATCTGGTCGTCAATAATGCGCCCGCCAGCCAGGTGTTCATGGGGATTGTGAACGGCACGCGTTTCAGCATGCTGGTGCACCCCGACGTGGCAGGCTCGATCTCGGTCAACCTGAAGGATGTTACCGTCTTCGAGGCGCTTGACGCCGTGCGTGAGATCTACGGTTACGAGTACAAAGTGGACGGCACGCGCATTTACATCCAGCCGCTGGCCATGCAGACCCGTATTTACAAGGTCAATTACCTGGTTGGCCGAAGGGTCGGCGGGTCCGATACACGGGTACATTCCGGCTCTATGACCAGCCCACAGCCCACCTCCGGCACTTCCGCAACAGGAATGACCTCTTCCACCAGCAGCAGCGCCTCCTCCGCGCGGGACAGCAGCAATATATATACCTCGACGCGCAATGATTTCTGGGGCGACCTGGAGGATTCGGTGCGTACCGTAATTGGCTGCAAGATGCCGACCCGTTCGATGAGCGGCGGGGCTTCCCAGCCGGGAATGGCGGGGGGCGCCGCCGCGCTGCGGAATGTGGAGACCGTTTCCGGCCAGGGCGTTGATGGCTGTCAAGGTGGCCGAAGCGTGGTCGTCAATCCTCAATCCGGCGTCGTGCTGGTGCGTGCAATGCCGGCCGAACAGCGCGATGTATCGACATTCCTGAATGCATCCCAGCTGTCCGTTGAGCGCCAGGTGATGCTGGAAGCCAAGATTCTTGAAGTCGAACTGAGCGATGGCTTTCAGGCGGGGGTGAACTGGGCAGGCATTGCCAACCTCGGTCGAACCTCGGTTGCGTTGGGCCGTTCTTCCGGTGGTTTTGTCACCAATTCCGGAAACAACACCGGAGTGCAGTTGACCACCTCGGTTTTGGGCACCAATGGCGCAGAAGCCAATTCAACCCTGGACGGCATCAACGTCAATCCACTTTTGACCGTCGCCGGCGGTGTATTTGGCTTTGCCATTGCAAACCAGAATTTTGCCTCCCTGCTGGAGTTCTTGCAGACTCAGGGCAATGTGCAGGTGCTTTCCAGCCCGCGCATCGCGACGCTGAACAACCAGAAGGCGGTACTTAAAGTAGGCACGGACGAATTTTTCGTGACCAATGTCAGCACCACCACGACTACCGGCACCTCGACCACGACTACGCCTTCCGTGACATTGCAGCCCTTTTTCTCCGGCATCGCGCTGGACGTGACGCCGCAGATCGATGAAAACAATAACATCACCCTGCACATCCATCCTTCGGTCAGCAAGGTGACGACGGTAAACAAGTTGGTTGACCTCGGATCGGCAGGCTCGATCAACCTGCCGCTGGCCTCGAGCAACATTTCCGAGACCGACAGCATCGTGCGTGCCCAGGATGGCCAGATTATCGCCATTGGCGGCCTGATGAAGCAGTCAACCAATGATGACCGTTCCCAAGTGCCGGGCGCCGGCGATGTGCCGGTGCTGGGCAACCTGTTCCGCAATACCCGCCGTGCCACAGTAAAGCGTGAATTGGTGATCCTGCTCAAACCAACGGTCATCCAGAGTGACGCCAACTGGCAGCAGGATATTCTGGACAGCCAGCGCCGCATTCAGGGCATGAACCGCACTTCCGCCGGCGAACAGGCGGAGACCGCCGCCAGCGGGGCCGGGAAATGACGGCACGCCGCGCCTGACATGTATCAGGCGCATTTCGGCTTTCGCGAGCCACCGTTTGGCATTACACCCGACACCAGTTTCTTTTTCGCTTTCTCCAGCTATCAGGAAGCGCTCAATACCCTGCTGGTAGCCGTCCGCACCGGTGAGGGTTTCATCAAGATCACAGGTGAAGTGGGAACGGGGAAAACCCTGCTGTGCCGCAAATTCCTGGCCAGTCTGGGCGGCGATTTCGTCACCGCCTATATCCCCAATCCGTACCTGGAACCCCGCACCCTGCTGATGGCGGTGGCGGACGATCTCCACATCGCCGTGGATGCCATGGCCGACCAGCACCACCTGCTCAAGGCATTGACGATGGGTCTAATGAATTTTGCGCGCGAAGGCAAACGCGTGGTGCTGTGCCTGGATGAAGCCCAGGCGATGCCGCTGGAGACGTTGGAAGCCCTGCGTCTGCTCACCAATCTCGAAACCGAGAAGCGCAAACTGTTGCAAATCGTCCTTTTCGGACAACCGGAACTGGACGACAAGCTGGATCAAGCGTCGATACGCCAACTCAAACAGCGCATCAGTTTTCACTATCGCCTGGGCGAGCTTGGCCGCGCGGAACTCGAAGCCTACGTGGCGCACCGGCTTGCCATTGCGGGATATGCAGGCGGTAAACTCTTTACGCAAAGCGCGTTTGGTCAGCTTTACCGTGCCAGCGGCGGCGTGCCAAGGCTGGTCAACATTCTTGCTCACAAGGCGTTGCTGCTGGCCTATGGGCAGGGAATGAACCAGGTGGAAGCGCGGCATATCCGAGCAGCCGTGGCGGATACACCCGCAGCCCGCCGCTTGGGCTGGTGGCGGTTCGTACCCGGGCGGGTTGGCCGGAAATAAGGAAAAACAGGATGAGTCTGATCAATCAAATGCTGCAGGATCTCGAGCAGCGCAAGGCCGATGGCAACACTACCGCAGCCCAGGTGCGCGCGGTGCCGAAGACGGATGGGCCATCGTTTGTGCGCTGGGGGGGCTGGCTCTCACTTCTCCTGGCAGTGACCACGGCCGGCGCCTACTGGATATATGGCATGTCCGCCAATCAAAGCAACCCGCCGGCCCCGCTGCCGGCAATAACAGGCTCGCCGGATACGGCTGCGCTGAAGCCACTGGCCCAGCAGGACTATACGCCATCCGTTCTACAACTGGCGCCAGAACTGAGTTTTTTGCCTTCCACCCTGCCCGGGGCTCCTGAAACGGAAAGATCGGCTACCGCCACAATCCAGCCAGAAAAAAAGGAAGACATCCCACCCACTGTGCAGGAAAACCCTCAGCCTGCCGTGGCGGAAATCAAAAAGCAGGCTGTGACTATTGAATCGCCCCAGCCCGCAGGCATCAACAAGGAAATCCGCCAGCTCACCCCGCAACAGCGTGCCGAGAACACCTATCGCCAGGCATATGCCAACCTGCAGCAGGGGCGTATGGGCGAGGCGGAAGAAAACTTGCGCCAGGCGCTGCAATTCGAACCGCGCCATGCGGCCGCGCGGCAGGCACTGGCTGCGTTGCTGGTGGAGTCGCGACGTCTGGAGCGCGCCGAGCAAGTGCTGCAGCAAGGGCTGGAGCTGCAGCAAGGAAATACCGGGTACGCCACGACACTGGCGCGGGTTCAGGTGGAAAGGGGCAACGTGGCAGCCGCCCTGACAACCCTGCAGCGCAACCCTCCAGCCGGTGAAAATGCGGAATACCATGGCTTCCTGGCCGCCCTGTTGCAGCGCAGCGAGCGCCACAAGGAAGCCATCGATCATTACCTTGCCGCGCTGCGTTCCAATCCTGGCATGGGCCCATGGCTACTGGGACTGGGCATCTCGCTGCAGGCGGACGGACAGACCGCCAAGGCAGCCGAGATCTTCCGCCATGCCCGCCAGAGCGGATCGCTGTCACCGGAATTGCAGGCTTTCGCTGAGCAGAGGCTGAAAGCTTTGCAATAACCTAGAAAAAGCAGTTGAACCGCAAATACCCTAAAGGGCACAAGGGACGCGAAGGAGCGCAAAGGAATTCAAGGGCTTGGGGTGGCTTGAGCTGTCCATCCAATGGGTGAGTGGCTGCAATTTATTAACCCCTTGTTTTACCTTGCGAACCTTCGCGTCCTTTGCGGTGAAATACCGTTTTTAAGATAATGAAGCGGTCAGCTGACAGCTGATAGCTACTTCCCTACCGTCCTTGCCAAAACCCAGGCGCTGATTTCTACAGCGCCCTGTTTCCGCAGGGCGATGCTCAGCTCATGCAGGCTGGTGCCCGTGGTCATGACATCGTCCAGAACGGCCACATGCTTTCCGCTCAGGTCAGCGGAACAGGAAAAAGCGCCGCGCACGCTTTTCGCCCTCTCCTTCCACGGCAAGCCGACCTGCGGCGGCGTGGCGCGGATGCGTTCGGCGCCCTGGGCGAGAAGGGGCAGTTCAAGCCGCCCGGCCACGACCTTTGCCAGTTCCAGCGCCTGGTTGAAACCCCGTTCCCTCAGACGCTTTGGATGCAGCGGCATCGGGATCAGCACATCGGGGCGGGACGCGGATCGCTGGGCACGCTCGGCCAGCGCGGTGCCAAGCAGGGAGACAAGGGCAAACTGGTGGCGGTATTTCAGCTCCTGAATCAGTACGTCCAGCGGGAACTCATAGCGCAAGGCCGCAATCGTCCGGTCAAAAACGAATGGGGCATGCAGGCAGTGCCCGCAGGTCAGGCTGTCCATTGTGGGTAGTGCGCAGCGCGGGCAATGCGCGTCATTGTGCCACGGCAGGCTGATGAGGCACGCCGGGCAGAGCGTTTCTTCACTGCCTGCGGCACCGCACAACAGGCAACGATGAGGAAGGATGGATTGCACAATATTTGTGCAGCCGTTCAGAATGGATGTCCAATAATTTGACAAGCTGGCCGTAATCTCTGATTATTCGGGCCATTTTACCATTCGCGTGCGGTGTCATATGGACCAGCAAAAAATCATCAGCGCTGATCAACAACGTTTTTCAGCCCGGATATTCAATCTCGCCAGCATGATCGCAGTGCTGATTCCGCCTTTGCTGATGATCTGGATCGCGGCCTCGATTTTTGCCTACGCCTCGGTTGCCCACCACCCCAATCCAAAAGTGGTTAACTACAACCGTTTTGCCGGTTATCGTTTTTACGGTGTAGCAGGCGCAATGGTGGTACTGGGTCAGCCGATTTACGGTTTGTTCAGTAATTGGTATGGCCTGCTGGCAATCTGGGCCATTTTCGCAGTAGTGGTTATTCCCTGGGGCATTCGCGATCTTTTACAGGTACAGCGGGAAAATTGGCAGGATATGGAAGTTGAGGCAAACACACATGAATAACGCAACAGACCTGAAACACGTAGCAAAATCTCCCTGGACGGTGGCGGAAATCGAGCGCCTGTTCGCGCTGCCGTTCAACGACCTGATTTTCAGGGCGCAAACGGTGCACCGCGAGCATTTCGACCCCAATGAGGTGCAGGTGAGCACGCTGCTTTCCATCAAGACCGGCGGCTGCTCCGAGGATTGCGGCTACTGTTCGCAATCGGCGCACCATGAAACGCCGGTCGAACGCGAACCGCTGATGGCGCTCGACGAAGTGATTGCCGCCGCTGCCGCCGCCAAGGAAACGGGCGCCACGCGCTTCTGCATGGGCGCCGCCTGGCGCGGGCCGAAGCAGAAGGACTTGCTGCCGGTGCTGGAAATGGTGCGCGCGGTGAAGGCGATGGGCCTCGAGACCTGCGTCACCCTGGGCATGCTCAAGGAAGAACAGGCCGCGCAACTCAGGGATGCCGGACTCGACTACTACAATCACAATCTCGACACCGCGCCGGAATTCTACGGCCAGGTCATCACCACCCACACCTACCAGGATAGACTCGATACCCTGGGCCGGGTGCGCAAGGCCGGGATCAAGGTATGCAGTGGCGGTATCATCGGCATGGGCGAATCGCGCACCCAACGCGCTGCCCTGATCGCACAACTGGCGAATCTGGACCCGGTGCCGGAATCGGTGCCGATCAACATGCTGGTGCAAGTCGAGGGAACGCCGCTGAAAAACGCGGAAAATCTGGACCCGCTCGAATTCGTGCGCACCGTCGCGGTGGCGCGGATCACCATGCCAGGCAGCCTGGTGCGCCTCTCGGCCGGTCGCGGCGAAATGGCGGACAGCGTGCAGGCGCTGTGCTTCCTGGCTGGCGCGAATTCCATTTTTTACGGCGAAAAGCTGCTTACCACCGGCAATCCGGATACCCATTCCGACCAGGCGCTGTTCAACAAGCTGGGAATCCGCGCCATGGCGGCGTGAGCAGGCTGGTAATGAGTCATGAGGAATGGGTAATGAGTAAATTCGGCGGGCATCATTACCCATCACCCATTACCTATCACCAATAAATGCCTTTTTCCTATCTTGCCGATGAGCTGAAGCAAAGGGACGCAGACGGACTGCTGCGCCATCGCCGCATGCTGGAAAGCCCGCAGGGTGCCCGTGTGCGGGTGGATGGCGCTGATCTTCTGTCGTTCTGCAGCAACGATTATCTCGGCCTCGCCAACCACCCCGCGCTGATCGAGGCCGCCTGCCGGGGTGCGCAACAGTTTGGCGTGGGCGCCGGCGCATCCCACCTGGTGACCGGCCACACGCTTGCGCATCATCAGCTGGAACAGTCGCTGGCGGCATTTTTCGGCATGCCCGCGGCACTGCTGTTTTCCACCGGCTACATGGCCAACCTGGGTGTCGTAACTGCGCTTCTGGGGCGCAATGACGCGATTTTTGCCGACAAGCTGAATCATGCTTCACTGAACGATGCGGCACTGCTATCCCGCGCCCACTTCAAGCGCTATGCGCATCTCGACCTGTCCGCACTTGAGGGACAGCTGGCCGCATCGAGCGCACGCCGCAAGCTGGTGGTAAGCGATGCCGTATTCAGCATGGACGGGGACCTGGCTCCCGTCCCGCAGCTCTTGGCTTTGTGCGAAAAATACGACGCCTGGCTGCTGCTCGACGATGCCCATGGCTTCGGCATGCTTGGACAAACCGGGCGCGGCATCCTCGAACATTTCGGCATGCTATTGGACCTCCTCACCCCTCACCCCTCACCCCTCACCTCGCGCATCATCTACATGGCCACGCTGGGCAAGGCCGCCGGCGTTTCCGGCGCCTTTGTCGCTGGATCGCAGGAACTGATCGACGGGCTGGTGCAGAATGCGCGCACCTATATATATACCACCGCCACGCCGCCCATGTTGTCGGTGGCATTGCAGGAAAGCCTGCGCATCATTGCGGCAGAAGACTGGCGACGTGAGCGTCTGGCGCAACTGATCGCCCATCTGCGCGATGGCCTAAAAATGCAGCGCTGGCAACGCATGCCCTCGGAAACGCCAATCCAGCCGCTGCTGATCGGCTCCAGCAAGGAAGCCGTGGCGGTGAGCCTGGCTTTGCAGAAAAAGGGCATTCTGGTGCCGGCGATACGCCCCCCGACCGTACCGCAAGGAACAGCACGATTGCGCATTTCGCTTTCCGCGTCGCACTGCAAGGAGGATGTTGAAATGTTGGTGGATGCGCTGCACCTGCTGGAGCGGCAATGAGTCTTCACGTTGAGGTTACGGGTAGCGGGCCCGATCTTGCCCTGATTCATGGATGGGGCATGCATGGCGGGATTTGGGACGGAGTGAGCGCTGAACTGGCGTGCCAATTCCGCGTGCATGCGCTGGATCTTCCGGGCTATGGCACAAGCGCCGCATGCCAGCCTTACGACCTGGCAACGCTGGCTCAGGTGGTGGCCGAAGCCCTTCCACCCGTCACCCATGTTATCGGCTGGTCGCTGGGTGGGCTTGTGGCGCAACGCTGGGCACTAGACCATCCACGGCAGGTGCGCCGCCTGATGCTGGTGGGCTCCTCGCCCTGTTTTGTGCAACGGAGCGATTGGGCAAATGGCATCGATCCCGTCATTTTGCAAACCTTTGCGCAGGACCTGGATTCGGATTATTCCGGCACGCTGCTGCGCTTCCTGTCCTTGCAGGCTCGCAATGGCGAGAGCTTGCGCACAGTAATGAAGTATTTGCGCGCGGCCCTTTTCGCCAAGGGACGGCCCAGCGCCGAAGTGTTGAAAGCGGGGCTAAACGTGCTGCTGGATACGGATTTACGCGGCGAAGTGGAGGATTTGACCATGCCTCTTGCGATTTTGCACGGCGAGCGTGACATGCTAGCCCCGGTTGCTGCGGCCCAGTGGATAAAAACACAGGTCGATGGGGCGCGACTGGAAGTGATTCCGGGTTGCGCGCACGCCCCTTTCCTGTCGCAACCCGAGACATTTTTGCGCGTGGCAAAGGAGTTTTTTCAGTGACTGATGCTTTTCAGATAGACAAAAACCGGGTTCGGCGTTCGTTCGAACGGGCGGCGGCAAGCTATGACCGGGCGGCGGTGCTGCAGCGCACAGTGGCTGACCGCATGGCGGAGCGGCTGCAATATATCAAGCATCAGCCGGCCACCATTCTGGATGCGGGTTGCGGGACCGGATACGCACGCCCCCTGCTGCAGGGGCATTATGCCGATGCGCGGCAGATCTCTCTCGACCTCGCCATCGGCATGCTCAAGATTGCGCGTGGCGTACGCCCGTGGTGGCAAAAAGTGCTCCCAGCAAAGTCCACCGCTGACACTTATATCTGCGGCGACCTCGAAGCCCTGCCGCTGCAAGCAGGCAGCGTGGATCTGCTATGGTCAAGCCTGGCGCTGCAGTGGTGCAACGACCTGGACGCGACATTCAGCGGCATGCGCCGCGTGCTGGCGCCCAATGGCTTACTTATGTTCAGCACTTTCGGCCCGGATACGCTGAGGGAGTTGAGACAGGCCTTCAGCCTGATCGATGGCTACAGCCACGTCAGCCGCTTTCAGGACATGCACGATATCGGGGATGCCCTGATGCGGGCGGGATTTGCCGAGCCTGTCATGGATATGGAGCATTTCACCCTGACCTACGATACGGCATCCGGCCTGATGCGCGACCTCAAGGCACTGGGAGCACATAACGCGACCCGGGGACGGCGCCAGGGGCTGGCGGGGAAAAGCGCGTGGAAGCGCATGGAGGCAGAATACGAAAAGCTCCGCAAGGATGGCAAGCTTCCCGCCACCTATGAAGTGATCTATGGCCATGCCTGGGCGCCCAACCAATTACCGGATGGGCGGCAGGTGATACAGATGCCGCCCCCCCGTCAGCGAGGAAGGCCATGACGCTCATCCCTTCGCCCCGGGGTGTTTTCGTGACCGGCACGGACACCGATGTTGGCAAGACCCTGATTTCCTGCGCACTGTTGCATGCGTGGCGCAACGCCGGAAAGACTGCGCTAGGCATGAAACCAGTGGCCGCCGGATGTGAGCAGCAGGCTCAGGGCATGGTGTGCGGTGACGTTGTCGCACTGCGACGGGCGTCGAGTACGCAGGCGCCCATAGAGTGGGTCAATCCCTACGCATTTGCGCCGCCCATAGCGCCCCATGTCGCGGCTGAAGTAGCTGGTGTCGCTATTGATCTGGAGCGCATCAGGGAAGCCTTCCTGGCGCTGGCCGGAAGCGCCGAAATCGTGGTTGTCGAGGGGGCTGGCGGCTTCAAAGTACCGCTGAATTCGAATCAGGATAGTGCCGATCTGGCTCGGCAACTGGGCTTGCCCATAGTGCTGGTGGTGGGCATGCGGCTAGGCTGCCTGAATCATGCCCTGCTCACAGCGGAAGCCATACGCGCACAAGGTTTGACGCTCGCCGGCTGGGTGGCGAATCGAATCGACCCGGAAATGGCGTATTTCGGGTCGAATCTGGATGCGCTACAGCAGCGCCTTGGAGCACCCCTTCTGGGGGTGGTTGAGCACGAGGCCGGACCGGATCCGGTCCGGGTCGCACAACGCCTGAATTTGCCCAATATCTGACAGGTGCACCCTTGTTTCAATTCAGGATAGTGTCATCCTTTACAAATTTCTGGATTGCGTCATAATGATGTAGCCATGATACTTTCCCGCACTAGTCAATACGCCATCCAGGCGCTAATCTATATCGCTACTCAACCACGTGGCGAACCCGTGCTCAACCGTGAAATTGCCGCGCATCTGGGTGTGCCATCTGCCTATCTGGCAAAAATCATGCAGAACCTGTGCAAGGGCAATCTGCTCTATTCATTTCGAGGCCGCCTAGGTGGTTTTTGCCTGCGTGAAAGCGCGGAAAAGACTGATCTGATGCAGGTGCTGGTGCTGACCGAAGGCAATGGTTTTACCGATGATTGCGTGCTTGGCCTGAAGGTATGCAGCGACGAGACAGCTTGCCCCATGCATGCACGCTGGAAGCCGATCAAGGAAAAGGTCGTCCACATGCTGCATGAGCAGACCCTGGAAAAACTGGCCATTGCCGTGCAGAGCGGCAAGTATCGGATAACCGACCTCCCCCATGCAGTGCTTGGAGCCTAGCTTGCCATGCTCGCTGTCAGCACCCCCCTCAAGCGAGTCAAGATAGGCAAGGCTTCGTCACAGCCATGCGCTCCCATTGCCTGCACGGAATGCGGGATATACAACCTGTGTTTTGCCGTAGGCGGCGACACAGACCTCAGCTTCCTCAACACACTGGTGAAAAGCCGTCGCACCTACAAGCGCGGCGAACCGATTTTTTCTGTAGGCGAGCCTTTTCGAGCGGTATTTGCAATACGTAGCGGATCGGTAAAAACCTCAGTCCTGACTGATGACGGACGAGTCCAAGTAACCGGATTTCACATTTCCGGAGAGCTGATGGGGCTTAACTCTCTTGTCGCCAATCGCTACAACAGTGAGGCGCGCGCGCTAGAGACCACCAGCGTATGCGAGGTTCCGTTCGAGCGCTATGAAGAACTGGTGGAACAAGTGCCGGGTCTTCAGCAACAGATGATCAGAATCATGAGTCAGGAAATTAATCATCACCAGGAAATGATGCTGCTCCTGGGGAAAAAAAGAGCCGAGGAGCGGCTTGCCAGCTTCCTTGTCAATCTATCCCTTCGCCTCAAGCACCATAGCCAACCAGCGGAAGAACTTAAGCTCAGCATGTCGCGCAGCGACATCGGAAACTACCTGGGTTTGGCGGAAGAAACCGTATGCAGGGTAATTACACGTTTTGAGGAAGAATCCTTGATCGCCACCCAGCGACGCAACGTGCGTCTAATCCAGCCTGACCGCCTGCTGGAGATTTCCAGAGGCGGTCCCGCCATCGCGAAGTAAGGACTTGAATCAAGCCCTCAGAACGCCTATTTGTGCGGGGAATGCAAAAAATAACCCCGAGAAGTTGACATTAGTCAGTGTTTTTTTGAGCGTTTCCAGCTATATTGTCGAGCGGTTTACGTCCCAGTATGCAATATGATGGGCGCGTCAGTTGTAACAGTTACAATCACTGAAAAGATGTCGAGGCCAGGCGAAACTTAACGCTTGGCCTTTGTCTTACCTGTCGGGTGATTTGCCGGACTGCAAGGTCGACGTGCCGCGCTGGTGATGGTGTGGCTCGCTTCAAAACAAAAGGAGATGGTTATGGCGGCAGTTGGCGTCGCGGGTACCGAGCAATATAACTTTGATATTGTTCGGAAGTTTACGATTATGGCCCTCGTATGGGGCGCGGTCGGCATGCTCGTGGGTGTATATATCGCCTCCGAGTTGGCTTGGCCGTTTCTCAACTTTGATCTGCCCTATATCACGTTTGGCCGCCTGCGCCCGGTGCATACCGGCGCCGTGATTTTTGGCTTTGGTGGTAGCGCTCTGTTTGCCACTTCGTACTACGTGGTGCAGCGCACCTGCCAGACGCGCCTCTTCGGCGACGGCATGGCAAGTTTTACCTTCTGGGGCTGGCAGGCCGTCATCGTGCTGGCCGCACTGAGCTATGTGATGGGTTACAGCCAGGGCCGTGAGTATGCAGAAATGGAATGGCCGATCGACCTGCTGATCGAAGTGGTGTGGGTAACCTACCTGATCGTCTTCGTGGGCACCATCATGAGACGCAAGCAGCCGCACATCTATGTGGCCAACTGGTTCTACCTGTCCTTCATTCTGGCGACGGCACTGCTGCATACCTTCAACAACCTGGCTGTACCGGTTAGCCTGTTTACCCTCAAATCCTACAGCCTGTTCGCAGGTACGCAGGATGCGATGACGCAGTGGTGGTATGGCCATAACGCAGTAGGCTTCTTCCTGACCGCAGCCTTCCTCGGCATGATGTACTACTTCGTGCCCAAACAGGCTGGCCGTCCGATCTACTCCTACCGCCTGTCCATCGTGCACTTCTGGGCACTGTCTTTCCTCTACATGTGGGTGGGCGCGCACCACCTGCACTGGACCGCGTTGCCTGACTGGACCTCCACCCTGGCAGCCACTTTCTCCATCATGTTGTTGCTGCCCTCCTGGGGCGGGATGATCAACGGCATCATGACTTTGTCCGGCGCATGGGACAAGCTGCGGACCGACCCCATCATGCGTTTCATGATCGTGGCGCTGTCGTTCTACGGCATGTCCACCTTCGAAGGCCCTATGATGTCGCTCAAGGATGTGAATGCCCTGTCCCACTATACTGACTGGACCGTGGGACACGTACACTCCGGCGCTCTGGGCTGGGTAGCCATGATTTCCTTCGGTTCGCTTTATCATCTTATTCCCAAGCTGTGGGATACCAAGATGTACAGCGAAAAACTCATCAATATACATTTTTGGCTGGCGACCATCGGCACTTTGCTGTATATCACCGCGATGTGGATCTCGGGCATCATGCAGGGTCTGATGTGGCGTGCTTTCGATGACTTCGGCAATCTGCAGTATTCCTTTGCCGAATCCGTGGCGGCGATGCACCCTTTCTACGCGATGCGCGCAATTGGCGGCATGTTCTTCCTGACCGGGATGTTGCTGATGGTATTCAATACCTACATGACCATTCGTCAGAGCAATAGCCAAGCTTCGAAGCTGGAAATCAACCCAGCCAAGGCGGCCGCATAAGTTAGCATCGGGAGCAGGCGGACGGCATGGCCGCCCGCCTGAAGCAATGGATTTAAGTGAGAAATAATATGTTCAATTTCAAACATGAATGGATTGAAAAAAACGTCGGCCTGATGCTGATCGCGACAATGATCGCCATCAGCATTGGCGGTCTGGTCGAAATCGCACCACTGTTTTTCATCAAGGAAACTGTAGAAAAGGTGGATGGAGTACGTCCCTACACGCCTCTTGAATCGCGTGGACGCGATATTTACGTGCGTGAGGGATGCTACCTCTGCCACTCCCAGATGATCCGCCCGTTCCGCGACGAAGCACTGCGCTATGGTCACTACTCTCTGGCGGCAGAATCCAAATATGACCATCCGTTTCAATGGGGCTCGAAACGTACCGGACCGGACTTGGCTCGCGTCGGCAATAAATATTCAAACGACTGGCACGTGCAGCACCTGATCGATCCTAAATCCATGGTGCCGCCTTCCGTAATGCCGCGTTATCCTTGGTTGCAGACCACGGCGCTGGATTACTCCGATATTGCAGAGCGACTCAAGGCACTACGCCAGGTCGGTGTTCCCTACTCCCTGACTCAAGGTGAGTACGATAGGAACGTGAAAGACTTTGGCGCCGATGTTGCTGCAACGCTGCATATCCCGGACGCCCAAAAGAACCTGATAGCCCAGGCTCAGTCAGGCAATTTTGACGGCGATCGGAGCAATGTTAGCGAGATGGACGCGTTGGTGGCTTACTTGCAGGTGCTGGGCACCATGGTGGACTTCAGCAAGTACGACAATGACGAATTCGTCAAATTCCGCTAATTTAGGATGGCTAGATGGAATGGATAAACTGGTTCTCCAAGGATGAAAATACCAAGCCTCTCGCGCTGCTGATATTTTTCATTACTTTCTGCCTGATCCTAATATATGTTTTTGGCAGCAAGAAACGCGGCGAGCGCCTGGAATCCCACAAGGACATACCATTCCTCGATGAGGATTCGGATACAAAGGAAGTGAAATAATGAGTCAGCAAAAACCGCAAACCGTGCAAACGACCGGCCACGTCTGGGATGAGGATTTGCAGGAATATAACAACCCATTGCCGTCCTGGTGGCTAATAGGTTTCTATGTCACAGTGCTTATGTCCCTTATTTACTGGATGATTTACCCTGCATGGCCAGTAGGCAAACATTTCACTACCGGCTTCAGCACGGTGACCTACATCAACGACAAGGGAGCGGAGAAATCTTCGCACTGGAACACCCGCGCACAATTGATGAAGGATATGAACGAAGCAGCACTGGCACAGAAGCCTTACTTCGACAAGGTTACAGCCACACCCTTCGAACAAATCGCCAAAGATCCAGAATTGACCAGCTTCATTAATTCTGCCGGGAAAGCCATTTTTTCTGACAACTGCGCCCCCTGTCACCAGTCCGGCGGTCAAGGCAAGGTGGGTCATTTTGCCAACCTAACCGACGATGACTGGCTTTACGGCGGAACGCACGAGAAGATCCAGGAATCCATTGCCAAGGGTCGACATGGTTACATGCCGGCTTTCAAGGAAGTGCTGAACAAAGAGCAACTCGATAATCTGGCACATTATGTCGCGTCACTTTCCGGCGAAAAGGCAGATGCAGCGAAGGTTAAGGCTGGAGATGCGCTATTCCATGGTGACGCCGCAGCCTGCTACTACTGTCACGACAACAGCGGCAAAGGACGTCAAGCCATGGGCTCAGCCAACCTGACCGACAAGATCTGGCTGTGGGCCGATGTACCAGGACAGGACAGCGACGAAAAGAAAATTGAGGCCATCAGGCTGGTAATCGCCAATGGCCTGACTCGAGGCGTAATGCCTGCCTGGGAGACGCGGCTAAATCCTGAACAGATTAAACTTTTATCTGTCTATGTACACGGGCTGGGCGGCGGCACCAAGTAAATCAAGTACCAGGATACCCTGATACAATATGGGCCCGCCAAGTGCGGGCCCTTGTCTTTTCAGGAAATGAACGTGGCAGACCAGGAAACATCACAGCTTTATCAAAAACGAATTCCGATATTTACTCGTTCGGTAAAGGGAAAATTCCGCACTTTCAAGTGGGCCACCATGGCGCTCGCATATGGAGTTTACTTCCTGCTCCCGTGGCTCCCATGGCAGCGTGGACACGAGGCCCCATCGCAAAGCGTGTTGTTCGATTTGCCAGGCCGCAAGTTCTATCTTTTTGACCTGGTCGTCTATCCACAGGACATTTTCTGGCTTTCGCTGTTGCTCTTCATTGCTGGCGCACTGTTGTTCTTCGCTACCGGCCTAATAGGGAGAGCTTTCTGCGGTTATTTTTGCTTCCAGACCCTGTGGACCGACGCGTTTATTGCAATCGAGAAACTGGTTCAGGGTGAGAGGCCTGCCCGTCAGCGTCTGTACAAGCAACCCTGGAACAGGGAAAAAATCCTCAAGCTATCTCTCACGCACTCGTTATGGCTGCTACTTGCATTCTGGACAGCTTTCACTTTTATTCTTTATTTTTCCTATGCTCCTGAATTATTTGTTCGATTCATGGGCGGGAAAGCGTCGAACATAGCTTACTTTACTGTTCTCATTATCACTGCAACCACCTATGTGGCCGCAGGTTGGGCGCGCGAACAGGTGTGCCTTTACATGTGCCCATACGCACGCTTTCAGGGCGTCATGTATGATCCAGAAACCCTTGCTGTAGCCTATGATAGCCGTCGAGGTGAGGGAGAAGCCGGCCGAGCAGTACCGCGCGCAGGATTTAGAACGCAGGAAGAACGAAAATCAAAGGGGCACGGCGATTGTATCGACTGCAAACTCTGTATCCAGGTGTGTCCGACCGGGATTGATATTCGCAAAGGACTGCAATACCAGTGCATCGCTTGCGGATTGTGCATCGATGCCTGCAACAGCATGATGGACTCCATGAGCTATCCCCGGGGGCTCATTCGCTACGATTCGGAAGCAAATCTTGCTTTGCCAGTACCCGCCAAACCCAGACTTCACTGGAAGAGCCCGAAGGTAATCGGATGGGGAATTGCACTGCTGGTCATGACTATATGGCTGATAAATAGTATTGGCCATCGCAGCAATCTTGACGCAACTGTGCAACAAATACGTCAGCCATTATTTACGACGCTTTCTGATGGAAAGATTCGCAACCGTTACCAGGTTCGCATTACAAACAAATCCGTTGAAGATGAATCGTATGTAATCAGTTCACGCGGATTACCCGAACATGCGTTGGAAATGGGCAATTTTAGCGAGGTGAAAGTACATGCAGGCAAAAGTCTGATCATCCAGGCGGGTGTATCACTGCTGCCGAAACAGGCAGAAAGCACCCACAATTTTGAATTTGTGGTGACACCAAGAACCTTCCCAGACCAGGCATTGCAACTGGGAACACGATTCGATTTTAAACACGAATGAGAGATGTATGTTTCAGACCCTCTTTGGCGGCGCACTACTAATTATTGTCCTGTATTACCTGCTGCGCGTGTTTGGCGTAAGCAACTACTGGCGTAGCGTAATCAGCGGAATTTTTTCTGTAACGGCTTACCTTGCATATAGCGTCGTGAAGTGGCCTGGAGGCGATGTGGTTTCCATGCATATGGCCGTATTTCTAGCCACGGCTACTGTACTTGCAGTGATTGGCGCTCGCCAGCCGGGGTTAGCTAAACGCCTGCATTGGGGGCCAAAGTTGATTATTGTTTTTTTTCTGCTGCTGTTTGTCATTGACGGCGGATTACTGATAATCGCTGGCCAGGGCGTGCCGCCATCTGTGGCAAATTGGCTGTTACCACCAGTCAGCAATTCCGAAAAACCGCCACACACCGCTTTTTCTGGCGTGGTGCCGCATGGCGAGGAATCAGCCAAAACAATCAATCAGTTCATGAAGAATGCTGAAAAGCAGCGCCGGCTGGGCTGGGAAGTCGAAATTTCCGGCCTGGACGACCTTAGCCAGCAGTCTCATCCCACCACCCTGTCAGTAACGGCTCGTGAAGCACAAACTCGACCGCTGCAGGGAGCAACTGTCAAGCTGATCGTCACCCGTCCGGGACTGGCACAACCCGAACAGCAGACCACTCTGCTTGAAACAGATCCAGGCGTATATCGCGGCCAAGTCACCCTTTCTCTGCCAGGCATGTGGGTGGTAGCAGTACAACTGGAACGTGGTGAAGACCGTTTCGAGATGCAGCAAAAGATTCAGGTTTCTTCAGAAAAATGAGTGTTGATGCAGCGTGCTTCCACTGTGGCCTTCCCGTGCCGGAAGGCGCCGAGTTCCCGCTAGAGATTGAAGGCGAAGTGCGGACCATGTGCTGCCGCGGTTGTCATGCGGTAGCGCAGGCCATTGTCGAGAACGGCTTGCAGGAATACTACCGCCACCGCACCGCGATGCCCACGACCGGCCAAGAACTCATTCCTTCAGAGCTATCTAAACTCGCGCTCTACGACCATCCCGAGATTCAGAAAAGCTTTGTCATCGAGAATGACCCGCATATCAAGCAAGCATCGCTGATTCTCGAGGGTATTACGTGCGCAGCCTGCGTCTGGCTCAATGAACGGCATCTACAGCAATTGCCGGGTGTCATGGCAGTACAAGTGAATTACGGCAATCATCGCGCCCGCATCATCTGGGATGAGCGAGAGATTCAACTATCCAGAATACTCAAGGAAATCCAGCTGCTAGGCTACAACGCCCATCCCTATAATGCCCTGCAACAGGAAGAACTGAGGCGCAAGGGCCGCAGTCGTGATATCCGGCGCATCGCTGTCACCGGGCTTTCTGCTGCCCAGGTCATGATGCTGGCAGTGGCACTATACGCCGGAGCCGCATTGGGCATGGATCAGAGTACAGCGCAACTTCTGCGTTATGTCAGCCTGGTTCTTACGCTACCTGTTTTCCTGTACACCGCCGTGCCTTTTTATGTCAGCGCATGGCGCGCAATCAAGTCCCGTTATCTCAACATGGATGTGCCGGTAAGTTTGGCAATTATTACCGCCTTTTTCGGCAGCTTGTGGGTAACGCTGCTCGGCGATGGCGTGGTGTATTACGACGCCATCACCATGTTCACCCTGTTCCTGCTCTCCACCCGCTTTCTCGAGCGAAATGCGCGAGAGAAATCAGTTGAAGCTACAGAAAATTTGCTGAAACTGGTTCCAGCCATGTCGTTGCGCCTTAGAGATGGCATGCAGGAGGCGATTGCAGTGCTGGACCTGGCCGCCGGCGATATTATTCTGGTCAAGCCCGGAGAGGCCGTGGCCGCTGATGGTGAAGTGGTGGCGGGCGTCAGCAGCGTGGACGAGGCCTTGCTTACAGGAGAAAGCCACGCCGTTTCAAAAGAGATCGGCGATCAGGTTATCGCCGGCAGTATCAATCTTGAAGGGCCACTGGAGGTTCGTGTTACCGGAACAGGTGAAAACACCGTTCTGGCCGGTATCGTGCGCCTGCTGGACCGCGCAGTAGCGGAAAAACCTCGCCTGGCAAAACTGGCGGATCAAGTTGCTGTCCGTTTTACCTATGTTCTGCTGGCACTGACGCTGGTTGTCGCGCTAGCATGGTGGTGGCACGAGCCTGGCATGGTGCTGGAGATCGTGCTCGCAGTATTGGTTGTCACCTGCCCATGCGCGCTGTCCATCGCAGCACCGGCAGCCTTCGCAGCTGCCGGTTCGCATCTGCTCAAGCAGGGCATACTGCTGACCCGCGGCCATGCGCTGGAAACCCTGGCCAAGGTTACGCATGTCGTATTCGACAAAACCGGCACCCTGACCTTCGGCAAACCCAAATTGCATCAGGTTCTCCCGTTTGGGGAGTTGGACCCGGATGCTTGTTTGCGTTTGGCGGCCAGCCTGGAACAAGCCTCTGAGCATCCACTCGCGCAAAGCTTCCTGGAACAGATATCCAAAAATGAATTGCATCTGGTAACCGAGGCACAGAATTTTCCCGGCAAAGGCGTAACAGGCCTGATAGGCGGGCGCCGCTACACCCTGGGCAACCGCATGCTGTCCACACTGACGCAGGCACAGGCCGAACCTTTACTGGATGTTGCGCCTGGAGCCACCGTGGTATGGCTTTGCGATGACAGCCAGGTGCTGGCGGCTTTCGAGCTCTCGGATGAATTGCGCCCTGACGCAATCGCATTGATGGAAAAACTCAGGGAACAGGGCTTAGGCATATCCATTCTGAGCGGCGATTCTAATGCGGCGGTTGAGTATTTTGCAGGCCGGCTTGGAATCACGGATTGTCGCGGCGCACTCCGCCCGGAAGACAAATTGTCCGCCCTGAAGTCACTGCAGGCCACCGGAGCAGTGGTGGCGATGGTCGGCGATGGCGTCAATGACGCGCCGGTGCTGGCAGGAGCGGATGTCTCCCTGGCTATGGGCGGGGGGACTCAGGTTGCCCGCGCCAGCAGCGATATAGTGCTGCTGTCCGAAAAGATGCTTGATATCTCGCGCGCCCTGCGAGCCGGGCAGGCAACGCTGATCGTGATGCGGCAAAATTTCGCCTGGGCAGCGGGTTATAATTTTCTTGCCCTGCCATTTGCCGCAATGGGTTATATTCCTCCCTGGCTCGCAGCGCTTGGCATGTCGGTCAGTTCGTTGATTGTAGTGTTGAATGCGCTGCGTTTGCGGCAAGTTTGAGGAATGAAATCGAATGAATTCCATCCTGATATTTTTGCTTGTCTTGGCTGCGTTTATGGTCATTGTGGCTGCATTTGGAATCTTCTGGGCCATCCGCAGCGGGCAGTTCGAGGACATGGAAGGCCCTGCTCAGCGTATCCTGATGGACGATGATGACCCAAGGATTCCACGCAGAAGATTGAGAGAAGACAAAAAATAAATTAGAATACGCAACAGTTTATTCGGAGCAATGTCAATGGCACACCTTTTTACTAAAGAAAACCTCCCTATGACCGTAGTGATCGCCCTGATCACATGGTCTTGGATCAGCTTCCTGTCCGTCGTTCTGGCCTGATCCGAAACATCAGGTCAACAAAAAAGGCGCTGTTTTTACACAGCGCCTTTTTTTACGGCGGCATAGGCCGCCTGGGTACAGGATCAACTTTCCCCGATCAGTACTTTCATCTTCTGCATCGCTTTCTGTTCGATCTGACGAATGCGCTCGGCGGATACACCATATTCCGCCGCAAGTTCATGCAGGGTTGCGCCACCATCTTCCTGCAACCAGCGCGCCTCGATGATCCGCCTGCTACGGTCGTCAAGGCTAGAGAGTGCGGCACTCAGCCCTTCGCTATGGCGCCTTGCCGTGTCTTCCTGCTCCAGCTTGGCTGCGGGTTCTGCGTTGGGATCAACCAGGTAGGCAATCGGGCTGAAACTATCTTCTTCGTCCGAATTGTTACCTTCCAGGTTGATATCCTTGCCGGTGAGACGGGTTTCCATCTCAACCACTTCTTCCGGTTTAACACCCAACTGCCGCGCCATGGTTTGTACTTCATCATGATTCAGCGTACCCAGGCTCTGCTTCAGACTGCGCAGATTGAAGAACAGCTTGCGTTGTGCCTTGGTGGTGGCGATCTTGACCAGGCGCCAGTTGCGCAGGATGAACTCGTGGATTTCCGCCTTGATCCAGTGCACGGCAAAGGACACCAGGCGTACGCCGCGGTCCGGGTCGAAGCGCTTGACCGCCTTCATCAGGCCGATATTGCCTTCCTGGATCAGGTCGGCCTGCGGCAGGCCGTAACCCAGATAGCCACGCGCGATGCTGACGACCACGCGCAAGTGCGACATCACCAGCATGCGCGCCGCTTCAACGTCGTTGTCGTGCTTCAGGCGCATGGCGTAATCGTGCTCCTCTTCAGGAGTCAGCAGAGGCAACGCCTTGATGGACTGAATGTAACTTTCCAGGCTACCCACTGCGCTTGGAATGGGAAAAGTAAGAGCATTAGTCATAAATTGATTTCTCCTTGCAGGAATATCTTAGCACTCGATGCATGAGAGTGATAGTACAGTAAATCGTTCAAGTATTACAAGCGGCAATAATAATTCAGTGATGAGTGAGCTTGAAATGACGCAGAAAGTGGCTGACGGCAAGATAAGCGCCAACCCAACCAAGGATGGTGGAGAAACCAAGCAATGCAGCCGCATCACTTAGATATAGTCCATCCAGATGAAAGCTGGAACCGTAAAGCGCTGCGAGACTGGCAACACTAAAGTTCAGCAACTGGGCGCTGACAGCAATGATGGCCCACGCCGCCAGCCCCCCCAAGAGTCCTTGCAAAGCCCCGTGGTAGAGGAAAGGCAGGCGGATGAAGCGATCGGTGGCTCCGATCAGCTTGCTGACCTCAATTTCTTCCTGCCGGGTGAGAATCTGCAACCGGATGATATTGCCCATCCCCGCAATCAGGCCGAAAGCCAGCAAGGCAGAAAGCATGAAAGTCAGTTGCCGTCCCAGGTCCAGCATGGCATTCAGGCGCCTGACCCAGGCCGAATCCAGGTCCGCCGCTTCCACGCCCGGCCACTTGGAGACTTCCAGGCGCAGCTTGTCCAACTGGGTTGCTTCGCTATCCCGGGCGGAGAGGATATAGGTGTCGGGAAGCGGATTGTCCGGCAGCCCGGCTGCAAGGTCACCCAGGCCGTTGCTGGCAGATAGCGCCATCAGCGCCTGATCACGGCCAACAAAGCGGAATGATTTGACCGCCGCGTGGCTCTTGAGTTTCTTCTCGATCTGGCTTTGCGCCTCTTTGCCTGCATCGAGTCTGAGGAACAAGCTGATTTGCGGCTGGGTCTCGAAGGCGCTGCTGGCCTGGGCGAGATTGGAGAGCAGCAGGTAGAGCCCGGCAGGCAGGCTGAGGGCAATACCGATGACGAGGATGGTCACCAGTGTGGCCAACGGCGTGCCAGCCAGGCGGCCCATCGCAACCTTCAGGGTGCGCCAGTGACGGCTCATGCCGCAAGGACTCCATGCTGCAAGTGAAGGGTGCGCTCGCCAAAGCGTTCGATCAGGCGTTCGTCATGGGTGACGATGAGCACAGTGACGCCGACCTGGTTGAACGATTTGAACATTTCAAGGATTTCGCTGGCATAGGTGCTGTCGAGATTGCCGGTGGGTTCGTCTGCCAGCAGGATGGCGGGGCGATGCACAATGGCACGGGCGATGCACAGGCGCTGCTGCTCGCCGCCCGAAAGCGCGATGGGCATGGTTTTCTCGCGCGCCAGCAGCCCGACCTTGTCGAGCGCGGCGCGGGTGCGCTTGGCGGCTTCGCTGCGATCGAAACCCGTGATTTCAAGCGGCAGCATGACATTGTCGAACACGCTGCGGTCGTAGAGCAGCTTGTGGTCCTGGAATATCAAACCGAAATTGCGGCGCAGAAAGGGAACTGCCGCTGGACGCAACTGGCTCAGGTTCTGCCCGTTGATGACGATGCTGCCGCTGGTCGGCAGCTCGATGGCGGCAATCAGGTTGAGCAGGGTGCTTTTGCCGGCGCCGGAATGGCCGCTGATGAACACCATCTCCCCTTTTTCGATGGTGAAGCTGATGTCCTTCAGCGCTTCATGACCACCGGGATAGCGCTTGCAAACCTGGCTCAGGCTGATCATTTTTCTTCAGCGCCCAGTCCGCCCAGGGCCAGCTCGGCAGCACGCAGCACGGCGCGGGCCTTGTTGCGGGTTTCTTCCCACTCGCTTTGCGGCACGGAGTCGGCTACTACCCCAGCACCGGCCTGGACGAACAGCATACCGTCCTTGATCACGGCAGTGCGGATGGCGATCGCCAGGTCCATGTCACCGTTATAGCCGAGATAGCCGACCGCCCCGCCATAGATGCCGCGCTTGGTGGGCTCCAGTTCGTCGATGATTTCCATGGCGCGCACCTTCGGGGCGCCGGACAGGGTGCCCGCCGGGAAAGTTGCACGCAGCACGTCCAGCGCCGTCACGTCCGGCTTGCGCCGGCCTTCGACGTTGGAGACGATGTGCATCACGTGCGAATAGCGCTCGATTACCATTTTTTCCGACACCTGTACCGAGCCGGTCTCCGCAACGCGGCCCACATCGTTGCGCCCGAGATCCATCAGCATCAGGTGCTCGGCCAGTTCCTTGGGGTCGTTCAGCAAATCGGTCGCCAGCGCTTCATCTTCTTCGCGCGACTTGCCACGCGGCCGGGTGCCGGCAATCGGGCGCACGGTCACGGTATCGGCTTCGAGTTGCACCAGGATTTCCGGCGAAGCGCCGACCACGTGATGGTCGCCCATGTCATAGTAGAACATGTAGGGGGAGGGGTTCAGGGTGCGCAGCGCGCGGTACAGGGCAAGCGGGGAAGCGGCATAGGGCTGGCTCATGCGCTGGGACAGCACCACCTGCATGATGTCGCCATCGAAGATATAGCGCTTGGCCTTTTCCACCGCGGCCTTGAACGCCTCTTCGCCGAACTCCGAAACAGCCTGCTGAGCACCGGAGACCGGCGATTCGGGGATTTCCGCCGGGCGGCGCAGCATGGTACGCAGTTCCACGAGTCGCTGCTGCGCCCGGGCAAAGGCATCGGGTTGGCCCGGGTCGGCATAGACGATGAGATAGATCTTGCCGGAAAGATTATCCATCACCGCCAGTTCGTCGGACAGCAGCAGCAGGATGTCCGGCGCGCCGATGACGTCAGGCTTGGCCGTGTTGGCCAGCTTTTTTTCGACATAGCGGATGGTGTCGTAACCAAAGTAGCCGGCCAGGCCGCCGGAAAAACGCGGCTGGCCGGGGCGCTCAGCGACTTTGAGGCGTGCCATGTAGGCCTGGATGAACTCGAGCGGATCGCTGCTCGCCACGCTTTCGAGAATGGCGTGATCGCATTCAACCGTCACCTGTTTGCCGCGCACCACGATGCGGGTTTTGGCGGGCAGGCCGATGAAGGAATAGCGGCCGAAGCGTTCGCCGCCCTCGACCGATTCAAGCAGGTAGGAATAGGGCTGGTTGGCGAGTTTCAGATAGAGCGAAAGCGGGGTGTCGAGATCGGCCAGCGTTTCCAGCGTGAGCGGGATGCGGTTGTAGCCTTCGGCGGCAAGAAGATTGAATTCCTGTTCGGTCATGATTTTGATTCCGTAAGTTTTACTGAAAAGAGGGGAAGGCGGGCGCTGCTTATTGCCAGGCACGCCATCGCCAGGAGAGTCCAGCGCTTTTCAGGTCAACTTGACGATGAGTCATGAATCAGATTTTCTGCATCAGTTTAGTGGCTTCCAGCAGGCCGGGAACAACCGCGTCAAGGTCCAGTTCTTCCACGCTACGACCGCGGTTGTAGCCGTAGGGTACACAGAACACGGGGCTACCTGCCGCACGCGCCGCCTGAGTATCATTGAGGGAGTCGCCGATCAGCAACAATTCAGAGGGCTCGACACCGAAATGCTTACAGGCGTGCAGCAGCGGCATCGGGTCCGGCTTGCGCTTGGGCAGCGTGTCACCGGAGAGAATCAATTCGAAATAGTCGAAAAGGCCGGTGTCTTTCAACAGCGGCACGGTGAATTTTTCAGCTTTGTTGGTAATGCAGGCGAGGCGGTATCCGGCCGCCTTCATCGCTTCCAGACCCTCTACCACACCCGGGAAGGGTCGGCTTTCGCGGCTCACCACTTCGGCGTAGTGCTTTTCATATATCGGCAATGCCTTGGCAAACAAGGCAGCATCGGGCTCCGCATCCATCTCGCGGGTAAGCACTCGCTTCACCAGGCGGGAAACCCCGTTACCGATGTAGGTCTTTACGGTTGCCAACTCAACGGGAGGCAAACCGAGTTCCGCGGCCATGCGGGAAGCCGCCTCGGCCAGATCGGGCGCAGTATTGAGCAGGGTGCCGTCGAGGTCGATCACAATCGCCTTGAGGCGGAGGGGGAAAGTGGGGTTTGTCATGTTCTTAGTGCTTTGCAGGTTGTTCTGTGGTGGGCTGAGCGACTTCAGGTGTTGCCTGTTCGCCCTCGGGTTTGGCCTCGCCTTCGCTGGCTGATTTATCTGTGCCAGGCCGGGAGCCTTCCTTTTTTTCCGTATCGGCACGCTTCCAGCCGGTGAGAATGGAAGTAGGCGTGTAGGTGGCGTTTTCCTTCATGCAGTCTTCGGGCAGCTTGTCCGAAAGACGGCAGGCGTAGCCGATCGACTCGCCATCCTTGCCCTTGTCGCCGCCGCTCAACATCTCGCAACCAGCCAGCGGCAGGGCCGCGGCCAGCAGCAAGAGCGAAGCAATGCGCCTGGACATGACGATGATATTAAGCCTTGGCCAGTTCGGCGCGCATCGCGGCGATGACCGAGTTGTAACGGTGCGGATCGCTGTCCTTGGCGGCGCCAAACACGGCGGATCCAGCCACAAAAGTGTCCACGCCAGCCTTGGCGACTTCCAGAATATTGCCGGGACCAACGCCGCCGTCGATTTCCAGGCTGATGTCGAGGCCTTTGGCGTCGATCATCTGGCGCACTTTGCGGGCCTTGTCGAGCACGTAGGGAATGAATTTCTGGCCGCCGAAACCGGGGTTGACCGACATTAGCAGCACCATGTCGAGTTTGTCCAGGGTGTATTCCAGCACGTCCAGCGGCGTGGCCGGGTTGAATACCAGGCCGGCCTTGCAGCCGTTTTCCTTGATCAGGCCGATGGTGCGGTCGATGTGCTCGGAAGCTTCCGGATGGAAAGTGATGTAAGTCGCACCCGCCTTGGCGAAATCGGGAATGATGCGATCCACCGGCTTGACCATCAGGTGCACGTCGATGGGTGCGGTCACGCCGTGCTTGCGCAGGGCTTCACACACCAGCGGGCCGATAGTCAGGTTAGGCACGTAGTGATTGTCCATAACGTCGAAGTGAACGATGTCTGCACCAGCAGCAAGCACATCGTCAACGTCTTTGCCGAGATTGGCGAAATTGGCCGAAAGGATGCTGGGCGCTATACGGTATTGAGGCATGATGATTCCTTGAAAAAAGCGGGAAAACCTGCATTTTAACCCTAACTCTCCCCCTAGGCGCAAGGGCGGCGCAAAACGCACGAATTACAAACTCCAGGGTGGGAAATCCCTTCAGTTTTCAGGCAGAACATCATCGGCAGGCGTCAACCACTTGCCGATCACCCGTTCCGCCTCTTCCATGCCCTGATGCTTGGGGCTGGAAAACAGCTGCACTGAAGCACCGGGATAGACCGTTTGCAATTCCTTTTCCACCACGCGCAACGTGGCGGTAGCCTGCTGGCGGCTCAATTTGTCCGACTTGGTCAGCAGCACATGCACCGGCTTGCCGGTAGGCAAAAACCACTCAAGCATCTGCCTGTCCAGATCTGTCATGGGACGGCGCGCATCCATGATGAGTACCAGCCCGCACAAAGAAGAGCGAGTTTGCAAATAGGCACTCAAAACCGAACGCCAGTGCAGGCGGAGTTTTTCCGGCACCTTGGCGTAACCATATCCCGGCAAATCCACCAGATAGCGGTCCTCGCCCAGGCTGAAGAAATTGATCAGCTGGGTACGGCCCGGCGTTTTGCTGACGAAGGCGAGGCGGTTACGATTGGACAGCGTGTTGATTGCGCTCGACTTGCCCGAATTAGAACGGCCGGCAAAAGCCACCTCGCGCCCGAACGGCGGCGGCAGATCCTGCAAATCGTGCGCGGAGATATGAAACTGGGCGTGCTGAAGTAGGGCCATGGAAAAAATTCAATTGAAACTAGCATGATAGCGCAGTCTTGGTATAGAATTGCCGTTTTTTAAGTCCGAAGAACTTGTCAAGGAGTCGAGCAATGAAACAAACCATGGCGATGGTGGCGATAGCGGGAGTGATGGCCGCGTCTTCAGCACTGGCAGAATCTGCTGCTAAGGGCGATCCTGCCAAGGCTCAGCAGATCGTAACCACGGTTTGCGCGGCCTGTCACAATGCGGACGGCAACAGCATATCTCCCTCCAACCCCAAGCTGTCTGGCCAACACCCCGAGTACCTCACCAAACAACTGGCCGATTTCAAATCTGGCGAACGCAAGAGCGCCATCATGGCCGGCATGGTTGCGGCACTCTCCCCTGAAGACATGAAGAACTTGGGCGCCTACTTCGGCGAGAAGAAAATCAGCCAGGGCAGCGCCAAGGACAAGAATCTGGTCGCTCTGGGCCAGAAAATCTACAAGGGCGGCAACCAAGCCAGCGGCGTTCCTGCCTGCGCTTCCTGCCACGGCCCGAACGGCGCCGGCATCCCGGTTCAGTTCCCTGCGCTGCATAGCCAGCATGGCGAATACACCCTCGCCGAGCTGAAGAAATTCCGCAGCGGCGAACGTGCCAACGATGCCGCAAAGATGATGCGCGTTATCGCTGCCAAGATGACTGACCAGGAAATGGCTGCCGTAGCGGAATATATCGCCGGCCTGAACTAAAACATTCTGCGGTTGGCCGTAAACAGATAAGGGTGGCGCAAGTCACCCTTTTTTGTCCGCGCAACTTTCCATATCGTGACCCATTCCAACTCATTTCACCGCACTCTGGTCCAGAACCTGTATGAACTGCTGAGTTCGATGCGCTTTGCCATCAGCCTGCTCACCGTGCTGGCGATAGCCTCCATCATTGGAACCGTTCTCAAGCAAAACGAACCTTACCCGAACTACATCATGCAGTTCGGCCAGTTCTGGTTCCAGAACTTCGAAATGCTGGGTCTGTACGATGTGTACCATTCCAGCTGGTTTCTGACCATTCTTGCGTTCCTGATCCTCTCCACCAGTCTGTGCATTTACCGCAACACGCCACTGATGCTGCGCGAGATGCGTTCGTTTCGAGAGCACGCCACGGAAACCTCGTTGCGGGCTTTCTCTCATCAGGCCGAATATGCCACTGCCTTGTCTCTCGACGCTTTGAGACAGCGGCTTGGCGGATATTTGCAAGGCCAGGGGTTCCGCGCCAAGTTCGGCACGCCCAACGAAGCGGGAGACGTCCTGATCGCAGCAAAGGCCGGCAGTTACCACCGCATCGGCTACATACTCACGCACACCGCCATTGTCGCGATCTGCCTGGGTGGGTTGATAGACGGCAACATCCCGCTCAAGGCCCAGCAGTTGCTGGGCTGGAAAAAAATCGAGACCCGGGATATCCCTCAAAGCGAGGTATCCGCCACCAGCCGCCTGTCCCCCTCCAATCTTTCGTTCCGTGGCGGCGTGACCATTCCAGAAGGCGCAGGGGCCGATGTCATCTTCATCAACATTGCCGACGGCTACCTGGTTCAGGATCTGCCATTTGACATCCTGTTGAAGAAATTCCGGGTTGAGCATTATCCTACCGGCCAGCCAAAATCATTCGAGAGCGACATCACGCTGATCGACAAAACCACCAAGGAGAGCGTTTCACGTACCATCAGTGTCAATCACCCGCTGATTTACAATGGCATTGCGATTTACCAGGCCAGTTTCGGCGATGGCGGCACACGCTTGAACATGAAAGCCTGGAATCTGTTCAGCACGAACAATAATTCTTTCGACATGAAAGGCGTGGTCAAACAGTCCACCCAGCTTTCCAACGGTGACGCGACCTACTCCGTTGAATTTACCGAATTCCGAAAATTCAACATCGAGAACTTTGCTGGCGAGGATGGCGGCACGGATGCCTGGGGCAATTTGAATAAATTTTTCCAGACCGGCAGCACCAAGCGCGCGCAAAAGGATATGCGCAACGTCGGCCCCAGTTTCCAGTACAAGATCCGCGACGCCCAAGGCCAGGCGCGTGAGTATTTCAACTACATGCTGCCAATCCAGCTGGAAGACAAATGGTACTTGCTGTCTGGCATGCGCCTGGCGCCCAACGAGCCATTCCGCTATATTCGTGTACCGTTAGACAGCGAAAGCAACATTGACGGGTTCATGCGCCTGCGTGCCATGCTGATGGACAAACAAGCCCATCCCGAAATTGCGCGCCGTTTTGCCGAATTTGCGTTGCAAGGCGAAAATATCGACCCCAAACTTCAAGCCAAGCTGGTGGACAGCACCACCAGGCTGCTTGAGGTATTCGCCAGCGGAGGATTCGAATCCATGGCAAAATTTATTGAGCAGAGCGTGCCCGCTGCCGAGCAGGACAAAGCAGCCCAGACCTATCTCAAGATCCTTGAAAGTGCTGCGGTTTCGGCCTGGCGCACCGCCCAGACCCGCGCTGGCCAGCCCGTCACGATGGATGACGAAACACTGCGTTTTGTGCGCGACAGCCTCAACACGGTCAGCGATCTTTTCGCCTACGGCGCACCAGTCTACCTCCAGCTTTCTGAATTCGAGGAAGTCATGGCGAGCGGCCTGCAACTCACCCGCTCACCCGGCAAGAACATTGTTTATGGTGGGTCCGTACTACTGGTGCTGGGCGTGTTTTTTATGTTCTACGTCAGGGAACGCCGCATCTGGCTACTGGTCCAACCTCAAGCCGGAACGGTCTTGCTGGCGATGTCCAGCAACCGGAAAACAATGGACTTTGAACAGGAATTCGGTCGCCACAAGGCACAACTGGCGAACCTGATAAAGGGATGATCCGCATGGAATTGACCGACAACACGCAAAATTATAACGCTCGCCCTTCGTTCATCAAATCCCTGGGGTGGTTCGACTGGCTGTACGCATTACTGCTGGCGGGCGGCAGCATTTACGCATTCCAGCTC
This sequence comes from Sulfurimicrobium sp., assembly GCA_030652035.1. GTDB lineage: Bacteria > Pseudomonadota > Gammaproteobacteria > Burkholderiales > Sulfuricellaceae > Sulfurimicrobium. The sequence goes on along the minus strand of JAUSBJ010000010.1, from coordinate 88,446 downwards.
TATGGCAACTACATGGATGCCTACGAAAAGGGCATCCTGTTCCTCGCTGCCGCAGGCCTGATGTGGCAGGGTTGGTTCTGGAAACCATTCCGTGTTCTGCTGCTGGCGGTGGCCGGCTTGAGCCTGTTCGGCATCAGCCAGTATCACGGCCAGTTGATCCGCGCAGAGCAGGCCTTCTTCCTCAAGTTCTTCTTCGGCAGCCAGACTGCCATCATGTGGATGAGCGCCTTGTTCGTCATCGCCACCGCGAGTTACTGGCTTGCGCTGCTGACCCGCTCCGACTTTACCGCCAGGGTTTCCAGCGCCATCACATGGAGCGCCGTGGTAATGGGCTTTGTCGGCCTGATGACGCGTTGGTACGAATCCTATCTGATCAGCCCGGATGTCGGCCACATCCCGATCAGCAATCTGTACGAAGTTTTCATCCTGTTTTCCATCCTCACCGCGCTGATGTACCTCTATTACGAACTGCGCTACCAGAACCGCCAGTTGGGGGCTTTCGTGCTGCTGGTGATCAGTGCCGCCGTCGGCTTTCTGCTGTGGTACACCTTCGACCGTCAGGCGCATGAAATCCAGCCGCTGGTCCCGGCGCTGCAATCTTACTGGATGAAAATCCACGTTCCGGCCAACTTCATCGGCTATGGCGCCTTTGCGCTGGCCGCGATGGTGGGGGTTGCCTATCTGCTGACAGCCAAGGGCATCCTGACGAGCCGTCTTCCGGCACAGGACCTGCTCGATGACCTGATGTACAAATCCATCGCCATCGGCTTTGCTTTTTTCACCATCGCCACTATCCTTGGCGCCATGTGGGCGGCGGAGGCTTGGGGCGGCTACTGGTCGTGGGACCCAAAGGAAACCTGGGCGCTGATTGTATGGCTGAATTATGCCGCCTGGCTCCATCTGCGCCTGGTCAAGGGCCTGCGTGGCCCATTACTGGCTTGGTGGGCAGTCATCGGCCTGTTTGTGACCGCTTTTGCCTTCCTCGGTGTCAACATGTTTTTGTCTGGGCTGCACTCCTACGGCACACTTTAAGACAAAGGGAATATCGTGAACCGATCTATCCTCGCCATTCTGGCTTTGTTTTCCGCTAGCACCGCCTTTGCTGCGCCTCCCGTCAAGGGTGACGCAAAAAAGGGCGAAGTCATCGCCAACCAGGTTTGCGCCGCCTGTCACGGCCCCGACGGCAACGGCACAAACCCGCCGAATCCGGACTACCCGAAACTTGCCGGCATCCAACCGGAATATCTGTTCAAGCAGCTCAAGGATTTCGCGGTCGGCAAACGCAAGAACGACATCATGTCGGCCATGGTTGCTAATCTGAGTATGGATGACTTGGCCAATCTGGCGCTCTACTTCTCCGCGCAGAAAAACACGCCTGGCGTGTCCAGCAACCCGGAACTACTCGAATCCGGCAAGAAATTCTACGCTGACGGAAATCCTGATCAGGGCGTGCCGGCATGCGCCGGCTGCCACCTGCCGAACGGCGCCGGCACCAGCGCCTACCCGCACGTGGCGGGCCAGCACGCCAGCTACGTTTTCCAGCAGTTAAAGCGTTTCGCCAGTGGCGAGCGCGACAACGACCGCGGCCTGGTCATGCAGTCTCTTTCGATGCGAATGACCGAGCAGGAAATGAAAGCAGTTTCCGAATACGTCACCAGCCTGAAATAGTCAAAGGAAGGATTTGCACGATGAAAAAAGCATTCTTGATAAGTCTGTCCCTGAGTCTGGTTGCCCTATCATCCGCCCATGCAACCCCCCCGACACAACCCAAGGCGCCGGGGATCGAGTCGCCCGATTACGCCTGGGATGAACAGTCGAGCGAAGAAGCTCAGATGTTGAAAATGAAGGGGGATGTGGCTCAGGGCAAGATCGCCTATCAGGGTTGCCAAGGATGCCACAAACCCGACGCATCCGGCCTCCCGGACGGCACATACCCGCAACTGGCAGGACAGCACACCACGGTCCTGATCAAACAGATGTCCGACGTACGCGAAGGACGGCGCGACAACCCGAAGATGTTCCCCTTTGCCGGCAAGCACGTGGTGGATACCCAGGAAGTGGCCGACATCGCCGCTTACCTTAACAGCCTGCCGCTGCCTGGCCACAACGACAAAGGCCCGGGTAGCGATCTCGTGCGCGGAAAGATGCTTTATGAGCGGGATTGCGTTTCCTGTCATGGCGAGCATGGCGAAGGCAATGCCGAGAAATTTTATCCTGTCACCAATGGCCAGCACTACCGCTATATGGTGCGTCAGATCGTGACGATCAGGGACGGCAGCCGCCGCAATGCATACCCGAAAATGGTCAAGGTGGTGAAGAATTACTCCGTGAGCGACATCGGTGCCGTGGCGGACTACATGTCGCGCATGGAACTGCCCGCAAAAGCGGAAAAATAAATCGCAGCCAGACAAGTCGAACCGGAGCAGACAGGGCTGAAGCCCAGCCTGCGCTTCATTTCAACTGCCTTGCCCGCCCTCCAGGGGAGCCATCCGCAGCACGGCGACCTGCTCCAACACAGGCTCGCTTACTGGTTCGAGCTTGCGCCGCATCAGGGAGCCGATGGCGGTCGTGCGCACCAGGATCGGCGCCACGCTGAACTCCCCGATCTCGGCAAGAATCATCAAGGCGCGCAGCGCCGGCAGGCACTGCGGCACAGCGGCAATAACGGCGGCCAGTTCATGATCGGGCGTAGCAAGCCGCTGCTGAACCGCAGCCGTGGCAGCCTCCAGACCAAGCTCATTGCCCGCATCTTGCCGCAAACTCCCGAAATAAGCGCCCATGGCGCGAAACAGGGCGCGCGCCACATCCTGGTCAGCAGGGCGCCGCAATACATCCTCGCAGGCCGCAAGAAATGCCTGGCCGGAAGCTGAATAAATGCGCTTAAGCTGCAATGCATAGCGGTTCCCAGCTTCGCTAAGCGGCGCAAGGAAAAGCGCCGGAGAAGTGTTCCCAGCCCGCGCCACACCCTGAACCGGCAGCGCATCCGGCAACACTTCAAGAAATCCGACGTAATAGGTATTATCGCTTTTTGCCCGGTTCCACAGGCGTGTCAGGGTTTGCTCATCGAGCAGTCCCGGCTGAAGCACGATGCGGATGGTGTCGATCACCACGTGAGGGCTGGTCTCGAATGGCAAGTGCTCCACCAGGTAATTCGCCAGCACCGGCCCCATGCTGCCTCCTGAAACTGCCTCCCGCTCCAGCATGCGCCGAGCGTTGTCACCGCTCTTAGAGCACCACCAGGCTCGACGCGCCAGCTCGTCAGTGAGCCGGGGAGAATAGGCCACCGAAACGACTGCCTCCTCCTCGCCCAGCAGCAGCAGTTTGTCGATGTTCTCGCCGGAGTTCTGTCCCATGCGCGTCCAGCGCTGGATGAACAGCGGGTAGCCGCCAGGAGAGCCCAGCGCATGTCCGGAAAGCATTTCGCGCACCAGGCGCAGGTACTGTTCCTTACGCCCGATGGGGTGCAACGCAACGCGCGCCTCGCCCCGTTCGGTCAGGGCATACAGGGTAAGGTTGTTTTCATCGATCCGCACTGCCTGCAAGGCATGCGTCATCAGGACATTGAGACGCAAAGCGTCTTCGCTGGAAAGTTCCATGATTTAACCTAGAATCGGCATTTCACCGCAAAGGACGCAAAGGAAATCTGATGAATAAATGTATTCATCTTTCCATTTACAGAATGTTCTATCACTGATCAGTAACATTTCGTCTTACTTCGCGTACCCTTTGCGGTTCCATGGTTTTTTTATTCCTCAATTGAGTTGTATCCGCTGCCCCCAGGGCACCGGTGCCTTGCCCTTGACCAGCCAGAGCGTAGGGAAGTTGGGTTCGATTTTGGGGAAATCGCCCTCGGCATCGGTGAAATACAACAACATGTCTGGCTGGCGTCCCTGGCGCGTGATCCAGTCGAACACTGGCACGAAGCTGGTACCACCGCCGCCCTTGATATCTTTCGGCAGACGCAATTCATCCCACGGCTCGTATTCCCAAGGCGCACCTTCGGACAGTGCAGTATCACAGGCAAGCAAAGTCACCTTGGCGCGCAACTGTCCCTTGAGCGCGTTCACTTCCGAGAGGAACTGGGCCAGTTCCTTTTCCCCCACCGAGCCGCTGGTGTCGAGCGCCACCACCAGGTCGACCTGGCCGCTGCGCAGCGAGGGAAAAATGACGTTGCCTTCGCGCCGCGAGGGGCGCATGTAGCTGTAATCGTCGCGCGCCACCTGGGTAAGGTAACGTGCCAGCAGCATGCGCCATGGCAATTGCGGTTGCAGCAGGTGATCCACCAGGCGCGCCAGGGCGCCGCCCATCTTTCCCGCCGCCATTGCCTGCTGTGCCGCTGCCGCCATGCGCTGCTGCCACTGGCGGCCCAGTTCGTCACGTTCTTTCACGCTCAAGGGGGGTGGCTGCGCCGCACCGCCTTGGCCCTCCTGCGGGTCTTGCTGCTGAGCTCCGCCGCTGCCCTCGGCCTCGTCCCTTTGCTGCCTGCCACTACTACCACCGCCATCCTGTTGCGGCTCCTGGTCGTTCTCGCCATCCTGCCCCCCTTCCGACTCTTCGCTGTCGTAGAGATGCTGATCCATGGTCTGGTCGGAATTATTGTCGCCAATGCAGGGATAAATCTCTTCCGCCGTCATGCCTGCATAGGCATCCAGCAGCAACACACCAGGCGGGGGCTTGAGGCCATCGGCCACCAGCAGGGGATTGATGGCATGGTCGCAGGCCACGTCCCAGCGATGCTTGACGCGATGCTGGCGGCGGGCGAAATGGGACAAGGCGCAATGTAGCGCCTCGTGCGCCAGCACGAACTGGGTCTCCTCCAGCGTCAGAGCGGCGATGTATGCCGGATTGTAGTAAAACTTGCGGGCGTCGGTGGCAGAGGTAGGGCACCATTTGGCATCTGCCGCCACCATGGGTAGACGCAGGGCAAGCGCGCCAAGAAAAGGCTTGTCCAGAATCAGCCGGGTGCGCGCGGCGGCCAGCTTGGTTTCGATCGAAGTGTCAAACATTCATCTAACCGCAAAGGACGCAAAGGAACGCGAAGGAAAAGCCAATACGGAAACACGGTGTTGATTTACCTTGCGTTCCTTTGCGTCCTTTGCGGTTCAAGGTTTTTCCTGGCAGCAACAAGCTACATCTCATACAGCATGATGTCGGCCACCGCATTCGCCCATTGCGAGAACTGCGGCACCTTGAAGAGCTGCTGGCCGATGGCGCGATGCATATCGGATACCAGCATGATGCCCATTTCTCGCAGCGGAAAACGGGTGGCGTAATCCAGAATGTGGCCATGCACGGTTGCCGCTTCGGGGGTGTCCTTGGCTCGAATGGCACGGCCAACCAGTGCGGAAGCCACTGCATATTGCAGGTCCACTTCATGCGGCACCTCAGTGACTTCCCCACGCACAATGGCGTCGATATCCGGCATTTTGCCGAGATTATCCACAAAGGCGTGCAGTTCCACACCGGCGGCGGGGCCGACACAGGCCTGCAGCGATCCGAGCAACAATTCCGGCATGTCACCGAACTTCTGCAACGCGCGGTGGGCAAATTCCCAGGAACGGGGCGACGGAAATGCGACAGGGTTGTGCGCCGGATCGAAATCGAATAGCAGTTCGGGGCGGAAACGCAGGAAAGCGATGAGGCGTTCGTCGATACCGCTCTGGTAGGCCCACGCCACCCAGTCGTCGAGATGGGCTTCCACTTCAAAATGAGAGAAGCGGTTAGCCAGCGGCGCGGGCATGGTGTAGGTCACACCACGATCGCCCTGGCGGTTGCCGGCGGCGAAAATGGCCCAGCCAGCGGGCACGCGGTAATTGCCCAGCCGGCGATCGAGAATGAGTTGATAAGCCGCCGCAGAAACACTGGGCGGGGCAGAAGTAATTTCATCGAGAAATAACACTCCGACAGGACCATGACGCTCTATATCGGGCAACATGGACGGCACCGCCCATTCCACATGATCGCCGATGCGGAACGGAATGCCGCGCAAATCGGAAGGCTCCATCTGCGACAGGCGAATATCCACCACTGGCGCGTTATGGCGCGATGCCACCTGGGCGATGATCTGCGACTTGCCCACGCCAGGCGGCCCCCACAGCATGACTGGCGTGTGATGGCCCTCCGCGGCGCTGGTAAACTCGCGATCCAAGATCGTCATTAATTGCGCTGGGCGCATGAAATCTCCTGCTTATTTCAATTTTGCAAAAACACGCCGCGCAGCCTCCAGCGTTGCTTCAATCTCCGCATCGCCGTGAGCGGCAGACACGAATCCGGCTTCAAACGCTGAGGGCGCGAGGTATATGCCTTCCTCCAGCATCGCATGGAAGAAACGGTTGAACGCTTCCTTGTCACAGCGCATCACTTCTGCATAACTGGCTGGCGGCGTAGCGCTGAAATACAGGCCAAACATGCCGCCCACCGACTGGGCACAGAAAGTAACGCCAGCTTCCTTCGCCACGGCAGTGAGCCCATCGGTCAGCTTCTGCGTCATGCGGGTCAGGTTTTCATAAAATCCGGGCGATTGCAGCAATTTCAAGGTGGCAAGTCCCGCCGCCACCGCCACCGGGTTGCCGGAAAGCGTGCCGGCCTGGTAAACCGGCCCCAGCGGTGCCAATTTCTCCATGATTTCGCGCCGCCCGCCAAAGGCGCCAACCGGCATGCCGCCGCCGATCACCTTGCCCAGTGTGGTGAGATCCGGCGTGATGCCAAACAGTCCCTGCGCACTGTGCAGGCCAACCCGGAAGCCTGTCATCACTTCGTCGAAAATCAGCACGCTGCCATATTGGCTGCACAGATCACGCATCGCCTTGAGAAATTCCGGCTTGGGAGCGATCAGATTCATGTTGCCCGCCACCGGCTCGACGATCACTGCAGCGACCTCATTGCCGATGCTCTGGAAAGCCTGCGTCAGGCCGGCCACATCGTTATAGTCCAGCACCACGGTTTGTGCCGCCACTTCCGCCGGCACACCGGCAGAACTGGGGTTGCCGAAGGTCAGCGCACCGGAACCCGCCTTGACCAGCAGGAAGTCGGCATGGCCGTGGTAACAGCCTTCGAACTTGATAATCTTGCTGCGGCCGGTAAAACCGCGCGCCAGACGAATGGCGCTCATGGTGGCCTCGGTGCCCGAACTCACCAGGCGCACCTGCTCCATCGAGGGCACCAGTTGGCACAACAATTCAGCGATGTCCAACTCCTGTGCCGTGGGAGCCCCGAAACTCAGGCCGTTTGCCGCCGCTTCCTGCACCGCGCGCACCACGTCGGGCTGGGCGTGGCCCAGAATCGCCGGACCCCAGGAACCGACATAGTCGATATAGGCCTTGTCATCCTCATCCCATAGCCGGGGTCCCAGGCCTCGCTTGAAGAACACAGGCGTGCCGCCAACGGAGCGGAAAGCACGCACTGGGGAGTTCACCCCGCCAGGAATACGTTGCTGGGATTGTTCAAAAAGTTCTGCGTTACGCGAAGTCATGTCTGGTTCCTGAGGGTTAGTGCGGCCCGTGTCCCGGCATTGGAATACGGCCGAAAAGTTGAGAATATTGTTGCGCTGCAAAGTGAATATCGGGTGCATCGAACAGGCCGGAAATCACCGCTATCGCATCCGCACCTGCTGCGATCAGAGACGCGGCGTTGTCTATGGTAATGCCGCCAATGGCCACAATCGGCACAGACAACCGCCCTTTCGCCTCGCTCAGCAGGGAAAGCGGTGCTGCCACCGCACCCGGTTTGGTGGAGGAAGGAAAAAAACTGCCGAAAGCGACATAATCCGCCCCTTCCGCCTCCGCCTGCACGGCAAGCTCCAAACTATTGTAACAAGATACGCCAATCGCTTTCTCTGCGCCAAGCACGACACGCGCCTGGCGCAGAGAGCCATCTTCCCGCCCCAGATGCAATCCATCAGCGCCGCAAAGGTCAGCCAGACGCAAGGTGTCATTGATAATCAGGGGTACTTCAAAGGCATGGCATAGCGCCAACAATTCGCTCGCCTGCTCATGCAGCAGCGCCACATCCTGGCTCTTGCTGCGATACTGCACCACCTGCGCGCCACCGCCCAGGGCCGCGCGAACCTGAGATAACAGACGTGCCGTATCAGGCTGTTCCGGTGTAATCGCGTACAGGCCGCTAATCCTCATGGTCTTCTTCTCGCGCCCAGAACAAGCGGTCCGGAATATATTGTCCCATGCCGGGCCTGAATCCAGCCTGCAGCGCTTGCCAGGTATACTCCTGGGCTTCACGCACCGCGTCGGCAACACTCAGTCCATGTGCAATCGATGCAGCGAGCGCCGAAGCCAGCGTGCAGCCCGACCCGTGGTAGCTACCCGGCAGGCGTTGCCAGGTATCGGAGCGCAGCACGCCATGCTGGCCGTACAGGGTATTCACTACCTGAGGGGTATTTTCATGCGTACCGGTGACCAGTACATATTCGCATCCCAGGTCGACCAAACGCCTGGCGCAATCGGCAAAATCCAGATCCTCATCGCTATCATACTGCCCGAGGCGGCGAGCTTCCAGGCTGTTTGGGGTAATAATGGTGGTCTGCGGGACCAGCATATCGAGCATGGCATCCAGCATCTCTTCCGATGCCAACTCGTCTCCCCGCCCTGAGGACAGAACCGGGTCCAGGATCAGCGGCACATCGGGATAATCCGCGACGATTTCCGCAATCGCGGCGATATTCTCCACGCTGCCCAACATGCCGATCTTGAATGCTGCCACCGGCATGTCTTCCAGTACCGCACGCGCTTGTGCCGCCACCAATTCGGCATCCAGCGCAAAAATATCTTCCACGCCCACAGTATCCTGCACCGTAATGGCCGTCACGACCGACAGGGGGTAACAGCCCATGCTCGACAAAGTCAGCAAATCAGCTTGCAACCCTGCTCCACCACTAGGGTCGGAAGCGGAAAAAGTGAGCACAACAGGAGGCGTATCAGGCATGATAAAAGGATTCCGTGACGGCAGGTCCACCGGAGCGGGCCTCGCCACGGTGTACTGCGTGTGTTATTTAAGTTTGCTTAACTGTCGCTGGATCAATTCATCCGAGAGTGGAAGATAACCCGCTGCTGCAACAGCCGCCTGACCATCTTTAGACAGGCCAGTCTTGAGAAAATCAACGATCGCGGCAGGAATTGGTTTGCCGGTTGGTTTGTTAACGTACAAATACATGAAATGCTGCAGCCGGTAACTCCTGTTATAGATATTGGCCGGGGTCAACTCAACATAACCCCCCGAGCCCTTCTTTAAAGGCACCAGCCTCAGCTTGGTGTCAGGCTGGTAGCGGCTGTAGCCCAATGCATTCTTGGTCTGCGCCACCTTGGCCAGTATCTGCTCGTGCTTGAGCTCTTCAACCTCACTCACGAAATCATCACGACACAGCACGGATTTGTTGAAAAAATCGCGTACGGCAGATTTCTTGTCATGCCCCAGCAGCATGATGGCCTGCTTATCCCACGGCGCGGGCAAGCCAAGTTTCCCCCAGTACTTGATATCTTCGTTCCAGCCGCAGCCATGACTAGAAGAATAAATGGCATCAACCTGCTTGATATCCATCCCCTTTACCGGATTTTCAGGGTGGACATAGAGTGCGACCGCTTCGATAGCCACTGCAATACCGATCGGGTAGTGGCCATGGGTACGAATGAACGCTTCGCTTTCATCGTGGGTCATTTCCCGGTTCATTGCCGCCAGGTCGGCCTTGCCGGAAATCAGCGCCTTGGGTGCAACGCTGGTGCCAGGGCTGGAAATATTGATTTCGACCGTGGGCGCCGTGGACTGGTGAACCTGTGCCCATTGCTTGAGAAAGGGCTCGAGCGTACTGGAGCCGACAATCGTGACGCCAGCCATGGACAATGGCGCCACCACAGTTGATCCGAGCAAAACAGCAAGGGTCAGCAACTTACGCAACATAAGCTATCTATCCTGTTATTTAACGATAAACATCGTCGCGGCATCATAGCATAGTTGCTGGCAACGGCAATTATCACCCACGACCTCGCCCCACATATCAGGGACATCAGAATTACGCTATTTCCCCCCGCTGCCCGTGGAGGGCTTTACCTGCCGATGTTTTTCTATACAATGGCATGCTGCTGTTGTTAAAGACAGGTTCAGAAGCACACGCAAGGGGGATGAGTGAGCGAGGAAAACAATCTGGTCGGCACCAAGGTCATGGTCATAGATGACAGCAACACCATTCGCCGCAGCGCCGAAATCTTCCTGTTAAAGGCAAGCTGCGAGGTCATTCTGGCGGAAGACGGGTTTGACGCCATGGCAAAAATCACGGATTACGAGCCCGACATCATCTTCGTGGATATCATGATGCCTCGCCTGGATGGCTACCAGACTACGATGCTGATCAAAAAAAACCCCCGTTTCAAACATACACCGGTGATCATGCTTTCCAGCAAGGATGGGCTGTTCGATCGTGCCCGAGGCAGAATGGTGGGATCGGATGAATATCTCACCAAGCCCTTCACCAAGGACAGTTTGCTCGAAGCAGTAAGAAAGCACACCGCATCGCGTAGCGCCGCATAAATATTCGCAAGAGGAAAAACATGGCCATCAAAAAAATTCTGCTCGTAGATGATTCTCCCACCGAGCGCCACTTCCTCAGTGGTCTGCTCATCAAACAGGGTTATCAGGTGGTACTCGCTGAAAATGGCGAAGAAGCGCTGGACAAAGCCAAGCAGGAGAAGCCCGATCTCATCATCATGGACGTGGTCATGCCCGGCCTCAACGGCTTCCAGGCCACCCGCGCCATCACCAAGGACAACGACACCAAGCACATCCCAGTCATCATGTGCACCACCAAGGGGCAAGAAACGGACAAAGTTTGGGCCATGCGCCAAGGCGCAAAAGATTACGTCACCAAACCGGTAGACCAGGCCGAATTGCTGAACAAAATTGCCGCGCTCGGCTAATCAAAGGAAAGCAGCCCAACCATGGCACGCAAAAAAATCAGTTTGCGCGAATACCAGCAAGGCGTGGTTGCCAAGCTGCAAGCCATATCCCAGGGGGACGAGACACGAGCGGCCTCCAAGCTTGGCCTGCAGGTAGGCGATCAATTCTGGCTGGTGGATCTTGCCGACGTGGGCGAAGTGATTCCGCCGCCGGAACTCGCGCAGGTACCCCATTCGCAGCCCTGGTTTGCCGGAGTTGCCAACATACGTGGCAATCTTTACAGCGTGGTGGATTTCTCTGCCTTCTGTGGTGGTGAACCGGTTACCGGAGGCGCCGACAAACGCTTGATCCTGGCAAATGCCAAATTTCTGGTAAATTCCGGTCTGCTTGTCAGCCGGCTACTCGGGCTGCGCCACGCCGATCAGTTGCAACCCAGGGAAATGAGTAACAATTCCGCCCCATGGGTGAGTGCGGAATTTTCCGACACCGATGGACGGCACTGGAAAGAATTGAACTTCCAGGCTTTGGTCCATGACCAGGGCTTCCTACAGGCAGGACGATAGCAACACCACGAACAATACGAGGGATGGAGATAACGGCAATGGCTTTCAAAATAGAAAACCTGATGTTCTGGAAGAGCAAGGGTAAAAATAAAAATGCCGGCGAATCGCCGATGCATACGACCATGATCCTGCAGGGTCTGCGCAACCTCTCCGGCAAGGAACCCGGAAGCGTCCCGATTATCGGCCACCTTCCAATCGAAAAACAGTATCTCATCACAGTTTCGACACTCGCCCTCTTCCTTGTTCTGGCTGTAGCCACACTGGTTTACAACACCCTGCAAGTGGGCCGCAACGCTGAATACGTGGCCATTTCAACCGAAATGCAGATGCTCTCGCAGCGGATCGCCAAAAGTGCGCAACAGGCAGCGCAGGGCAATACGACGGCTTTCAAGCAACTGGGTGAAAGTGAAATCCAGTTTGAGAAAAACCTGAAAAAACTGATCAATGGTGGCGATGGCCTGCCTGCCTCGCCTTCTTCCATACAGCCGATGCTGAAAGAGTTGGACGGACACTGGGAACCCACGGAAAAAGCGATTTACCTGATCCTGCCGCAGGAAAAGAAACTGGTGGAACTGAATCATAGCGTCGCGGCGATCAATGCCAACAACATTCAGTTGCTGGAACTGGCCGAACAGGTGGTCGCGCTCCTGACCCAGTCCGCCGCGCCGTTACGGGAAATATCGATCGCATCCCAACTGGTTATGTTGACCCAGCGCCTGGCAAAAAATGCAAACACCCTGCTCTCGTCCGACGTGATCGACCCGGAAGTCGCCTTCCTGCTGGGCAAGGATGCCAACACCTTCCAGGAAATGATCGACGGCCTGATCAGCGGCAGTGAAGACCTGCGCCTGACTGCCGTCAGAGACCCCGACACCCGCGACAAGCTGGACGAACTCAGCGAAGCATTCAAGGAATTTTCCGGACACTCCAACACGATTTTGCAAAGCATGCAGGAACTGGTGAACTCCAAGCAAGCAGGCCGCAACATTTTCGTCGGCAGCGACAAACTGCTCGACGACACGCGCAAACTTGTCACCCAGTACGAACAACAGGCCGGCGGAACGGGTCTGCTGATCCTGTCCTTCGTTTATGGCCTGCTCGCTGTTGGCTCCCTGGTGATGCTGGGCACGATCAACGTGAACGATGCAAAAAAACGTGCGCTGTCAAGCGAGCGCGAGAACAAGGCCAACCAGGAAGCCATTTTGCGCCTGCTGAACGAAATGGGCGATCTGGCAGAAGGCGACCTGACGGTACGCGCCAAGGTCACCGAGGATATCACCGGCGCCATTGCGGACTCGATCAACTACACCATTGACGAGCTGCGCGGCTTGGTCACCGAAATCAACAAAACCAGTGAACAGGTGACCCAGGCGTCTCAGGAGGCGCAGAACATTTCCACCGGACTGCTCGAGGCAGCGGAGAAACAATCCCAGGAAATCGAGGATACTTCATCCCAAGTGCTGCAAATGGCGCAGTCGATTAACGAGGTATCTGCCAACGCCGCCGAATCCGCGCGCGTGGCTCAGCAGTCGCTGGATGCCGCGGAAAAAGGTGCTACCGCCGTGCGTAACTCCATTTCCGGCATGAACGAAATTCGCGAACACATTCAAGACACTTCGAAACGCATCAAACGCCTGGGCGAAAGTTCGCAGGAGATTTCAGAGATCGTGGACCTGATTTCCGACATTACCGAGCAGACCAACATTCTGGCACTCAACGCCGCCATCCAGGCTGCATCAGCCGGCGAAGCGGGGCGGGGTTTTACCGTGGTGGCGGAGGAGGTGCAACGTCTCGCGGAACGCTCGGGCGAAGCGACCAAACAAATCTCGGCGATTGTGAAGACCATTCAGACCGACACTCAAGATGCTGTATCGGCGATGGAGAAGAGTACTCAGGGTGTGGTGGAAGGTACAAAACTCTCAGACGCCGCCGGTCAGGCTCTGAATGAAATCGGCCAGGTGTCGCGCAATCTGGCGGAGTTGATCGAAACCATTTCCCGCGCCACACAGAATCAGGCCCAGGCAGCAGGCGTAGTGGCCAACAACATGCAGGAAATCCAGAACATCACCATCCAGACGACGGAAGGCACCAAGAAAACCGCCATTTCCGTAAGTGCGCTGGCGACTCTGGCTACTGACCTGCGTGGTTCGGTTGCCGGCTTCAAACTTTCCTGAGCAAGCCATAAGGGTGCTTCAATAAATGAGCATTGAATTCGATACTGGCCCGCTGACCTGGGTCAAGGGCGAAATTGACCAAGCCTTGCGTCAAGCCGGCGAGAAGCTGGCTCAATTCGCCGCTGACGCCTCAGACAGCACTCCGCTGCGCCAGTGCCAGACTCACTTGCACCAGGTCAGCGGCGCAATTCAGATGGTCGGACTGGAAGGTGCGGCCCGCCTCGGCGAAGCTATCGAGAAACTGGTTGCAGCCATGGAGAAGCGCGAAGTTGCCATTTCCGGCGCCAACCTGGGACTCATCAACCAGGGCATGGCCGAACTTTCGCAATATCTGGAAAACCTGCTCAACGGACAGCCGGATCAGCCTCTGCGATTATTCCCTTCCTACCAGGCACTCCTTGCTGCGCGTGGCGTAGAAAAAATCAGCGAAAGCGAACTGTTTTTCCCCGATCTATCCATCCGCGCTCCGAAGATTCCAGAAATCCGAACACTCTCCGCACAAGAATTACCAGGCTATATCAAGGCCAACCGAACTCGCTACCAGCGCGGCCTGCTCGGCTTCCTGCGCAATCCGGATGACCCTGCAGGGCCTCAGGCCATGCGTGATGCGCTCGCTGGCATCGAACAAACCCAGACCATACCCGCACACCGGACCTTCTGGTGGGGTGCGACAGGTTTGATTGAAAGCCTGATTCACAAGGGCGTGGACAACAGCACTGCCGTCAAACACCTGTGCGGCGGTATTGATCAGCAAATACGCCGCCTGGCAGAAGGCTCGCCCAAGGTGGCGGAACGGCTATTGCGCGACGTGCTGTATTTTATTGCCCGTAGCAAGCCGGTTACCGATCGCGTGCGCGAAATTCAAGACCTGTTCGAGCTGGAGGCCTATGTGCCGCGCACAGACAGCGCGCAACAACATGCCGAAGCCGAACAACAGCGCCTCCAGCCACTGCTGCGTGAGCTGCGAGAAATTCTCGCGCCCGCCAAGGATGCCTGGCTCAAATTCACCGCCGGCAGCACGGACAGTCTTGCGAACTTGCGCGCACAGGCCCGCCGTCTGTCAGAAAAATCAGCCGCCCTGGAGAATCCACCCCTCGACCATCTGTTCCATGAAATCAATGCAGGCGCTGAGGCGCTAGCTTCCGCGCCTGGCAGAATGAATGAAATGGTGGCGATGGAAATGGCCACCACCCTGCTACTGGCTGAAAACGCCCTGGACAATTATGTCGGGGTGACAGATGAATTCAGCCGCCAGTCCGAGGTCCAGTCCAGGCGACTGCAAGCAAGCCTGAATGGCACGCTGGGTGAAGTCGAAATTGCTGATATCCCACTGCTTGACGAAATTTCCCGCCAGGCTCAAGAGAAGTTGCTGCTCGCCCAAGTCGGCCAGGAGATCCAGAGCAACCTGCAACACATCGAACAGGTGTTGGACGGCTTCTTCCGCGACACTTCCCGGCACGACGAGTTGCCTGGCCTGAAGCCGTTTTTGAAACAGGTGTATGGCGCCCTGAAAATCCTCGAGCTGGAGCCTGCGGTCAAGCTGCTGGGGGAATGTGAAAACCTGATTAACGATCTCTCCCAGCCCGACCGTGAGCCCCGGCAAGAGCAGATGGAGCATGTCGCCGAAGGCCTGAGCAGTCTCGGGTTTTACGTCGAATCCATCCAGCGCGGCCGTACCGACGCGGTGCAGATCATTGATGAAACCATGGCTCATCTCAAACCCGAGGCCGTGTCCAGTGCAACTGTAGCAGAACCGGTGGAACCAGAAGAAGAGTCCACGGGTAGCGCTGCCACGTCACTCTCCGACCACCCATTGGCTGAGATCGATGAAAACGCTTATGTCGAAGCTGGATTGGATGAGCAGATTCATCGCACCCAGGCTTTGTTCCAGCAGTGGCAGCAAAATCCGGAAGACCAGTCGGCCAAGCATGAGTTGCGTCAGCAGCTTGCCAGCCTGCAGCAAGATGCAGATCTGGTTGGTGACACAGAACTCAAATCCCAAGCCGCCAAGGCCATGCATCTGTTGGATGAAGCGGCTACGCCTACTGCCGAACTGACAACCGCTGCCGCTGCACTGGCCGCTCCCAAGATGGCCATCGCTGCACCATCCGCTGAAACTGCGCGTCTTGCCAAAGAAACGGATGAGACAATCGATGCAGAAATGCTCGAGATTTTCCTTGAAGAAGCTGACGAAGTGCTTGCCACGGTGAACGAAAGCCTCGCCATCTGCCATGAACAGCCCAACAACAAAGATGCCCTGACTACCTTGCGCCGCAGTTTCCACACGCTCAAAGGCAGTGGCCGCATGGTCGGGCTATGGGATCTGGGTGAGGTTGCCTGGGGCATCGAGCAAGTCATGAACAAATGGCTGCAGGATGAGAAGCACGCTACGCCAGATCTGCTCGCCCTGCTCGGGCAGGCCTACAATCAATTCAGCGGCTGGGTTTCCGGACTGAAGACCGACGGCTCGGTGAAAGTGCAAGCGGATGAACTGCTGGCACAGGCCGAGCGGCTTAAAACAGGCGCACCCGCTGCAAATGTTGCTGAACCCGCTATAGCCATTTCGCCTGTGGCAGCGGAAGAAAAAGATGCTCCGCCGGTGCCAGTTGAAACCTCTGTAGAGGAAATCGCCACCACAGCAATCGACTCGCAACAGGAAATCAGCGTAAGCACTGAACCAGAATCTGTGGATGAGGAGATCACGCTACTACCCCCACCCGAGGAACCTGGCACAGAGGCACCTACTGAAGAAGTGGCATTCAACATCGAGCCATCCGCAGAGAAAGTCCTGGAAGCCGCGGAGCAATCCGTAGCGCAAACTGACGCGGCAACGGATAGTGGCGATGAGAATCTGCCGCTACCACCGGAAGCCGCACCTGAACGGTCATCCGAAGAACCTGAAGAAATCGGGCAAGACAACGCGGGTTCATTGGAAGCAGCAAACGAGGAAAACTTGCCTGGGGAGACCATCTCCGAGGAGGAGCCGGAACCTGCGACCGAGGTTCCAGAGTCGACAACGCCTGAAATACCGCCTAGCCCTGAAGCGGAGACCGAAGTAGAAGCAAGTGACGTTTCCATCGGTTCAGTCAGCCTGCCACTCGCACTTTATAATATATTCATGAATGAATCTGGGCAGCACCTCGCTACCCTGCAAAGCCATTTAGACTCTCTCAGCCGACAACCCGAAGTCCCCGTGCAGCATGACTTCATGCGCGCTGCGCACACCTTGTGCGGAATTTCCCGTACTGTGGGCTTCCCCGTCATAGCCGACCTGGGCTATCCGCTGGAATTGTGGCTCCTTGAACTGCTGCAGCATCCCGAGCCAGTGACGGACAAGCAGGTTAAGGTCATGGGTGACACCATTGCCGCGCTGCACAAAATGATTGATGCCATTCGCGGCAACAAGGAGCCAAAACCGGCAAAACAACTGATTCGCTCTCTGCAGGCGATGCTGAAAAAAGCCCAGGCTGCGCGGACCCCCCCACCGCCGGTCGCCATGGAAGAACCGGTGGTGGAACCCGCACCGGCACAGGAAATCGCGCCATATAGTGCGGCTACCGTACGGCAGGAACCCGCCCAGGAAAGGGCAACAGCTGGGCCGGAACGACGTGCCATCCGCGACGACATTGATGCCGATCTGCTACCCATCTTTCTTGAAGAAGCCGATGACCTGTTTCCGCTCGTTGGCACAGAACTTCGTGCGTGGCGCGCCAATACCGCGGATAACCAGGCATCGAACAATCTGCAGCGTGCACTGCATACCATCAAGGGCAGTTCCCGCATGGCGGGCGCCATGCGTTTGGGTGAACTGACCCACAACATGGAAGCTCAGGTCATCGCCGCCGTTGAATCCGGCCATCTGCCGCCTGATCTTTTCGATACGCTGGAAAACGAATTCGACCGCATGGGCGACGTTCTGAATCATCTGCGCCATGGCACGCCACTTGAAGCTTTTCTTGCACCGCTTCCCGACACCGGCATTACGCCCGCCACAAGAACTGCGACCATGGCGGCGCTGGCAGCCGAGCCCGAAACCGTGGCCAAAGCCATGCTGCGGGTACGCGCGGATGTGGTTGACCGGCTGGTGAACGAGGCCGGTGAAGTCAGTATTGCGCGCTCCCGTATCGAGGGGGAAATGCAGGGCTTCAAACGCTCCCTGAACGATCTGACAGAAAGTATCAACCGCCTGCGCCATCAGTTGCGCGAAATCGAGATTCAGGCTGAAAGCCAGATGCAATCACAGCTTTCCCATGCCAAGGAAAGCAACGCTGACTTCGACCCGCTCGAATTCGACCGTTTCACCCGCTTGCAGGAAGTCACGCGCATGATGGCCGAAAGCGTCAACGACGTGGCCAGCGTACAGCACAACCTGCTCAAGAACCTGGATGAAACCGATGCCGCCCTGCTGGCCCAGTCGCGCATGACCAAGGAATTGCAGCAGGAACTGCTGCGCGCCCGCATGGTGCCTCTTGGCAGCGTCTCGGAGCGCCTCTACCGCATCGTGCGCCAGACTTCGAAAGAGCTGGGCAAGCGAGCCACTCTGGACATTATCGGTGAACAGGTGGAGTTGGACCGTAGCGTGCTGGAGAAAATGACAGCGCCATTCGAACATCTGTTGCGCAATGCCATCGACCATGGGCTGGAAAGCCAGGACAAGCGCCTCGCCACAGGCAAGGTGGAAACCGGCGCCATCGTGCTTCAGGCACGTCAGGAAGGCAACGAAATCCTCATTACACTGAGCGACGATGGACGCGGCATCGACCTGGACAGAATTCGCGCCAAGGCGGTAGAACAGGGCCTGCTGGCTGAGGACACCGATGCAACGCCAGCCCAGCTGATGGAACTTATTTTTGCACAGGGGTTCTCCACTGCCGCAGAAGTCACCCAGGTTTCCGGACGCGGTATCGGCATGGATGTCGTGCGTAATGAAATCGTATCTCTGGGCGGCCGCATTGAGGCTGCTACGGAAGCAGGCAAAGGCACAACGTTCAGCATTTATCTGCCTTTGACCCTGGCGGTCACCCAGGCGGTGCTGGTGCGTAGCGGGACCACGATCTATGCGCTACCATCGACCATGGTGGATCAGGTGCAGGAACTGAAAACGGATGCGCTGGCCGACGCTTACCAGAGGCAGGAAATCCTGTGGCAGGGAAATCACTACCCGCTACATTATTTCCCGCGCCTACTGGATGACCAGGAATCCACTCCTGCCATCCAGCGCTACTCCCTGATCATGCTGCTCCATAGCGGCGCACAGCGGGTGGCCATCCATGTGGACGAACTGATTGGCAACCGTGAAATCGTGGTCAAGAATATTGGCCCTCAGTTGGCCCGCATACCGGGCATAGCCGGCGCTACGGTACTAGGCAACGGCAAGGTGGTACTGATTCTGAACCCGGTACAATTGGCCCAGCGCCACGACATTCCGGCGCTGGCAGCGCAAAAGTCTGCCGCACCACTCGTCGAACAACTCGCCGATGCTGCGCCTGTTGTCATGATCGTGGACGATTCGCTCACCGTACGCAAGATCACCAGCAAGCTGCTCACACGCGAAGGGTACCAGGTTGTCACCGCCAAGGACGGCGTGGACGCGCTCCAAACTCTGGAAGATGTCACCCCTCAGGTGATGCTGGTGGATATCGAAATGCCGCGCATGGATGGCTTCGAACTCACCAAAAATGTACGCGGCAATGCCAAGACCTCCCATATTCCGATCATCATGATCACCTCACGCACGGCGGAAAAACACCGCAACTATGCGCAGGAATTGGGCGTCAACGTGTACCTGGGCAAGCCGTATCAGGAGGAAGAACTGCTGGGGCATATTGCAGACTTCATCAAAAAAGATAGCCTGCACTAAAAACCCATAGCGCAGCACCCTCTTTTTAACCTGAAACAACGGTTAAACAGGTGGAGTGTGCGGCGGTTTTAGAAAAAGATACAAAGGTGTAACGACACGGAAGGCTTATACTCCATCTCAGGGGTTTACTAATGGAAGAGCAATCCCGCAGAAAACCGCTCGATCCAACGCCTTCATTCACTACACTAACGATGCACTTTGGTTCTTAGCGACATCGCCAAGCAGGTGAATCCTTAATTTAGAAAAAGTGTTGAAATTGATTTCTAAAATGATGCCAGGTTCAAATCAGGACTGGAAGCGCAAGCTCATATTTTGGAAACGCAATCTGGTTTTCTGGGCTGGCGCAATCGTGGTTGGAATATCTGCATCGCTGTTCGCGATAGCCAGCGAATATGCCAACAAAGCATTTGGCCTGCTCGTCGCCGAATCGGCCTACCTTCCGCTCATAATCACACCACTGGGACTTGTACTAGTCGCCATCCTGACCAAGCGCTATTTTCCCGGATCCCAGGGTAGCGGAATCCCGCAGACCATTGCGGCACTGAGCCTGCCGAGCCATTCCGCGCGAGACCAGTTGCTTTCATTGCGCATCGCTTTCGGGAAAATATTACTCACCTTGCTCGGCCTTTTCTCTGGCGCATCCATAGGCCGCGAAGGCCCAACGGTGCAAATCGGTGCATCAATCATGCACTCGCTAGGCAAGTTGGCGCACTTTCCGCGCCACGATCTTGAGAAAGGCCTCGTGCTTGCAGGCGGAGCGGCCGGAGTGGCCGCGGCATTCAATACCCCCCTGGCAGGTATTGTATTTGCAATCGAGGAAATGAGCCGTTCCTTTGAACACCGGACCAGCGGAACGATCCTGATCTCGGTCGTTCTGGCCGGTGTCACGGCGCAAGCCCTACTGGGAAACTACACCTATTTCGGCCACACCTCTGCCGATATCGGCCTGAACTGGCAATGGAGCGCGGTCGTCATATGCGGGATAGCCGGCGGTTTGCTGGGGGGCGGATTCAGCCGCATGCTGATCATGTCCAGCGAGAATCTTCCAGGAAAGCTCCAGGCTTTCAAGCAAAAACATCCCGTCCGCTTTGTAGCCCTATGCGGCTTTGTCCTGGCACTGGTAGGACTCGCTTCCGGCGGCACCATTTATGGAACGGGTTATCACGAAGTAAACCAGCTGCTGGAAGGAAAGCAGCCCCTGCCGGAAAGCTTCGGCATTCTAAAAATGGCCGCGACCTTCGTGTCCTATCTAAGCGGCATCCCTGGCGGCGTATTCGCACCCTCTCTCGCCACGGGCGCCGGATTGGGAGCCAATCTGGCGCCGCTGATACCCTACGTTCCCGCCGGGGCAGTGATCGTTCTCGGCATGGTCGCCTATTTCTCCGGCGTGGTCCAGGCGCCAATCACTGCGTTCGTCATCGTAATGGAGATGACTGAGAACCATGACATCGTGCTTCCTCTCATGGCCACTTCGTTCATTGCCTTCACTGTCTCGAAAATTGTTTGCCCCAAACCCTTGTACCAGGCCCTGGCGCAAGGCTTCCTGCAACGCCTGGAAAACAGTACGCAAAAGAATAATCCTGCGCCGGAACCTGAACCCGGATCAACGAGAAATTGAGCACGCTTCCGGCTACGCGGAAGTCCAGTTCACCATCCCGGTATAGGCCGTGACCAGCACCACCACCCCGAACACAATGCGATACCAGGCAAAGATCGTGAAATCATGATGGGAAATAAAGCGCAGCAAGCCCTTCACCGCCACAAAGGCGCTGACGAAGGAAGCCACGAATCCCACCGCGAACATGCCCAGATCATCTGCCTGCAACAGATCACGGTGCTTGTAGAGATCGTATAGCGTCGCGGCCATCAGGGTGGGGATGGCGAGAAAGAAGGAAAACTCGGTGGCAGCGCGACGCGACAGGCCAAAAAACAGCCCGCCGATAATCGTCGCACCCGAGCGAGAAGTGCCCGGAATCAATGCCAGCGCCTGTGCCAGGCCGATTTTCAAGGCATCGCGCCAATCCATCTCATCCACTTCCTGTATACGGATCGTATGCTGCCTGCGCTCCGCCCACAGGATCAGCACGCCACCGACAATGAATGCCAGCGCCACCGGCACCGGATGAAAGAGATGCGCCTTGATCGACTTGGCAAACAGCAAGCCCAGCACGGCAGCGGGCAGGAAAGCCACCAGGAGATTGGAGACGAAACGGCGTGCCGCCGGCTCGTTATTTCCCAAGCCCTGAGCCACACCCCACAAGCGCGCCCGGTACTCCCAGCACACCGCCAGGATCGCGCCGGACTGGATCACGATCTCGAAAAGCTTGCCCTTGTCGTCGTTGAAATCGAGCAAATCGCCAACCAGGATCAGATGCCCGGTGCTGGAAATCGGCAGAAATTCGGTCAGGCCCTCGACCACGCCCAGAATGAGCGCTTTTAGCAGCAAGGTCAAATCCACGACTATCCTTAAATTGACGGCAAGCTGGCATTATAGTGAATTAGACCGGCATGCGCTGCCATTCACCCACGCTATCTTCTTGCGCGGAGATAAGGTTTGGAAGACTTCGGGGAATACGAAAGAAGTGTCGATCATTAAGTCATTCCAGCGGATAGTCGCGATTATTCTTCGTCCGTCACGCGGCAATCCAAAACAATCACGCCAATTTTCATGTCGCCCCCTTCGCTCGCGAGATAGTCGTCGATTTCAGCCTGCAAGCCCTGCTCCAATTCCGCTGGGCTGCTGTAGTTTACGCTGCCATGGCGCTTGCTAGAGCAAAACCAGCCCACGATCAGCAGCCCGAAACGGGAGGCATCAGCGCGCATGTATTTTTTTACCAGTTGCAGCTCGGCGGCATGCCAAACCTCCGTGTTGTCGTCTTTCTTGATCTCCACCGGAAGATGGATGGCTGTGCCGTCATCCAGCGCCACGCTCAAGCGGAAGTCGGGTTTCTTGGCGTCAAACACCTCCGGTTCGCGCGCCCCGATCAAGCGGTACCCCTTGAATAGCAGCAACAACTGGTTATAGATCAGGGTTTGCAACGCATGCTCGCCCAGCGCCTTCCTCCCGGCTGTCTTGGTTCCTTGCCACAACAGCGTCAAAGGAGAGAAGTCGGACCGCAAGTCCTCGCGCAGCCGGTTTCCCGCCATGTCGCATGCCAACTCGAACAGGTCACGCTGCGAACGAATCAGGTAGCCGCTTTCGAAGATGGCGGACATCATCTGGCGGGAAGTAACGGGATGCCAGGAACGCTCAGCTTTATGCCGGGCAATCCCCGCGAGCACGTCATGCAGCCAGTCGTGGTCATGCTTGAGCTTTGGATCGGCGGCCCATTTCATGAACCAGGGCTCGGCCATCTCGGCATCGCCTGCCGCCAACTGGCGCTTGAGGCTATCTTGCAAATAGTAAAGACGCCCTTCACGGCTTACCACCCCATCCAAATCCGGTCGAGTTGGAGTAACAACTCTTGCGGCAAGCGGGTAGATTTGCGCCAGGGCCTCGAAAGGAATACCGGACCAACTGTCTTGAAACCGCCCTCCCGGCAAGAAAAGAAACAAGGTCCGGAACCACTCCTTTTGCCTCTGGCTGCGCATGGTGGGAAACAGATTTTTTCTGGCAAATTCCCACGCGCCATCCCTGTCCATGCGCCACCAAGCAACGATGAATTCCAACACGCGCTGATCCGCCACCGCCACCGGGCCGAGTTGGGCAAGGCACTCAAGCGCGGCTGTTTCGAGGCGTGCCGGCCATAATGGGGAAGCATCCCAAACAGCGGCATCCAGCAAGGCTGAAAACACCTGGGGATGATCGGGCCAGCCTTCCATTTGCACGAACCTGCCCGCCAACGCGGCAAACTCGTTGCGCAACGGCTCGAATCGCGTCAATTGCGAGGCAAAACGCGGATGGGCCTGCAAGCGCTCCGATTCGACGGATAGCACCCGGCACAGGAGTCCCTCGATTTCCACCGGAGCGGTCCGGTACAACGGCTCGAACCAATCGGGTAATCCGCCCCAGACCATCAGCGCTGCGACAAGGGCGGCGCGGCGCTGCTCGGGCACGGTGCCTTTCCAGTCCAGCATCCCGCGCGCCAAGGCAAGACGCATCCCGAGATCAGCCTTGATCAGAGAGTAGGGAATATCGACCTGATTGCCTTGCGGCAGAATTTCCTCGATGGATGCCACATGCGGCGCGCCCCAGGCACGCAGCAATCCATCCGCCACGGCAGCGGTGATCTCGGGGCTATCGTATCTCTCCTCGATTGCCCGAAGCACGGGCTCTTCGTCGTTTTGCCTATCAAGGGAAGGCCAGATGATTTCCACGCAATGCGACAGATAGTTTCCGGCATCGCCGCGAATCTTGTCCAGTCCGGCCAGAAGCGCATCGCGATTCTTGCGCTGAAGTTCTGCATCCGCGCTTTTTCGCGCGGCGCTCTCCACACGGTCAGTATGTTGCCAATGATCCAGATATTCGACCGGCTCCAGTTCACACCGCCAGTGCTCGGCACAAGCCGGACTGGCAGCGGCAATGGACTCGAACCCGTCGAACCGCACCAAGGGACGAAAATCGTTCCAGCGCCAGACCCAAAATGCAGTAGCGAAATACGCCAGCCTGGCCCGTTCAGACTCGCATCCCCGGCAATCCGCCAGCAGCCACTCGACATCCCCGGTCGCGAATTCATCCAGATCAAAAGGCAGATCGCCAAAGGCTGAGAATTGCTCTCTGGATTCCTTCTCATAGGCCTCGACAGCCATGGCCACCAGTCCACGCCGGGCGGTGCTGCGCTGTTCAATCCATTGGCGAATCGCTGCTATCCCCGGATCGTCCCGGCGTAGCTCCCGGGATACTTCCCGAGAACGCTGGAACCATCGATAGAGGCGCTGCATATCGAGCTCCTCGCCGCTGGCGAGATGCCGACCGAGAAGTCGAAGGTAAAGCTCGCTGAATTCGCGATGGGAATAGCGGTCATCGTTTTTCTCGGAAACCAGGTCCGCCAGGCAATCCAGCACTGGCGGCAACGCCTTGTCGGCTATTCTCTGTTCAAATTCGCGGGTCCAAAACCATCGATAGCGCCAAATCAAGTTTTCCGCGCGCGGGAAGTGTAATGCCGAGAGCGCTTCCTCAATGGTGATGCGTTCTGGAATCATGCTGCCGAGCACGATACCCGTCAATTCGTCTTCCGGATCGCCCGCCTCCAGCAGCGTCAACAGTTTCTTGAGCATGTCCTTCTGGCTGGCATCGCCAAATTGGGCAATGGTTCTTGCCGCCGCATGGCGAAGAGCCGGGATTTCCGCTGCATCCATGGCCAATGCCAGCAACTCGTCAAAGCAGTCCGCCCGGCGGGCTAATTCGATCCATTCCATCGCCATCGACCGGACCGCGAAACTCCACACGGGCGACAGTAGATCGAGCAGGACATCCCTGTCCAGGGATTGGCCGAACAGGGGAAACTCGCGAATCTCGTTCTGGAAATCCCGCCCCGAAAAACGCTCAGCCAATTCGAGAGCCACTTTGCGCTGCTGGACCGGGCTCAAGGCGCTGGCATCGCCTTCCAGCAATACCAGGGGATCGACCCGGAACAGCTCCTCAAACGCAATGCGCGAGCACTGGGAGAGCCACCCGGCAAGTCCGCGCAAGGGCGTGGGGATGCCGTGGGCCGTGACCAAGAGCGGTCTGATCCGCCGCCATGCGCCATGATTCTCGATTTGCTCTGCCAGCACTTGTGCCGCAAGATATTCCGCGAAGCTGCGATGGAAAAACCGCTTCCCGTCCACGAACAGCCCGGTGTTCAGGGTTTCCTTGAGAAGCTTCATGTCGGCGACCATCTCGCCGCCATCCAGTTCATTTTCCGATCCTGCGCCGGGCACGATGGCGTCGCGTCCGCCGAGCAATACCCCGAGTGCAAGCTTTTGCGCTGCCGCACGGCGTTGAGGACGCGAATACTCGACATGTTCCTGGTGGGCCTTATTGGACTCATCGAGAAGCCGCTCGACCGCGTCTTCGTAGATATCCGACTTGTTCCTGCCTACCTCGTTTTTCTCGTCGAATCGAAGCAGCATCAGCCGAAGCAGGCCAGCATTCGCACAAAGGGCGAGCACGCCCTGGCGCTCGACTTCCCGTAAAAAGGCCGCTGCGCGTTCATCCCCCAGATATTCCCTGGCCGCGTTGCGAACGGCCTCATCGTCTATCGGTTGCAGTCTCGCGACGCGGGTCGTGACGGGGTTCGCACCCCAGCCAAGAGCGTTTTGCAAGTGGTTCGCCGCGCTATCGCGCCAGTCCCGGCTGCGGCAGGAAATCCGCACATGCAGTCGCTGCTTTCCGGGAAAGCACTCGATCGCATCAGCCAGCTTACGATGAATGTCCTCGGCCTCAAAGCGCCCCTCATCCAGGCTGTCGCAATACAAGTAGATGGGCATTGCCGCGTCGAGGCACTTCTCCCATCCGGCTTTTTCAGCCGGATCGAGCATGCTCGCAATACCGGAGGTCGTTCTCAACCAGGGCAGATGCGCGAGGAATGCCTCTTTTCCCTCGTTCCGCAAGCGCTCCACCTCATGCTGGAATTCCGTGGTTTTTCCGCTGTTCGGTTCGCCCAGCAGCACCACCAGCCGTTCGCTGTCCAATTCCGAGAATGCTGCCGCAACCGTGCGATCATCGTCCTGTTCATACGACAGGGTACGCGGGATATGGAAGTCGGGAGCATGACATGTCGTCACTGCTTGGCCTTACCAGATGGCGCAAGGAGCATTGCTACGGACTTTCTCGTCCCGCGTGAGCAGCACGCCACCTGCCGCCATCGTTTCGGCGACGATCAGACGGTCGAATGGGTCGCGCGTCCAGTTCAGGCTTTGCGCCCGCGCCACGGTATCGGCAAATGGAGTCACGTTCAGGCGCAGGTCAATATCTTCGGCCAGTGCCGCCAGCACCTCGTTGGCGGGGCGGATGATGCGCCCAATCTCGAAAAGGTACTGCAACTCCAGCGACACCATCGGCGAAATGCGAAGCAAGCCTGTTTCGATGGCGGCGGCACATTCGGTGGAAAGCAGGTCGAGCCGGCCTTCATATAGCCAGCAGACAACGTGGGTATCGAGGAAAGTCAGGCGTGGTTGGCGTTTTCGTCCCATTCCCAGACCTTTTCCTCGGGCAGGGTGGCAGCATCGCCAACAATCAGCGAACGCCGCCTGAGTCGGGCCAATTTTCCGGCGCCCTGTTCCGGCACCAGCAGCACGCGCTTGCCGTGGCGCTCGATTTCAACCGGCTCGCCAGTGGCGAGCACGTGGTCGATCACGTTGAACAGATTTTGCCGCAAGGCGGTGACAGTAATTTTTTCCATGACGACATCCTCAATGTACGTTTTTATTATGAAACGTACATATGCGCAGGTCAAGCCTTGTGGTAAACCTTGGCGCCCGCCTTGACGAATTCCACCGACTTCTCTTCCATCCCCTTGGTTAGCGCCTCGTTTTCCGAAACGCCCTGGGAAGCTGCATAGTCGCGCACGTCCTGAGTGATTTTCATGGAACAGAAATGCGGCCCGCACATGGAGCAGAAATGCGCCACCTTGGAAGAATCCTTGGGCAGGGTTTCATCGTGGAACGAGCGCGCCCGGTCTGGATCGAGGCCGAGATTGAACTGGTCATCCCAGCGGAATTCGAAGCGCGCCTTGGATAGTGCGTTGTCGCGGATCTGCGCACCGGGGTGGCCCTTGGCCAGGTCGGCGGCGTGGGCGGCGATCTTGTAGGTGATGATGCCTTCCTTGACGTCGTCCTTGTCGGGCAGGCCCAGGTGCTCCTTGGGCGTGACGTAGCACAGCATGGCGCAGCCATACCAGCCGATCATGGCGGCGCCGATGCCGGAGGTGATGTGGTCATAGCCCGGCGCGATGTCGGTGGTGAGCGGCCCCAGTGTGTAGAACGGCGCTTCGCCGCAGCATTCGAGCTGCTTGTCCATATTGACCTTGATCATGTGCATGGGCACATGGCCGGGGCCTTCGATCATGGTCTGGATATCGTGCTTCCAGGCAATCTGGGTCAGCTCGCCCAGGGTTTCCAGTTCGCCGAACTGCGCGGCGTCATTGGCATCGTAGATCGAACCGGGACGCAGGCCGTCGCCGAGGCTGAAGGACACGTCATAGGCCTTCATGATCTCGCAGATGTCCTCGAAATGGGTATAGAGGAAGTTCTCCTTGTGGTGCGCAAGGCACCACTTGGCCATGATGGAGCCGCCGCGCGACACGATGCCGGTCATGCGGTTGGCAGTGAGCGGCACATAGCGCAGCAGCACGCCGGAGTGGATGGTGAAGTAGTCCACGCCCTGTTCCGCCTGCTCGATCAGGGTGTCGCGGAAAATCTCCCAGGTCAGGTCTTCGGCCTTGCCGTTGACCTTTTCCAGCGCCTGGTAGATCGGCACGGTGCCAATCGGCACCGGGCTATTGCGCAGGATCCATTCCCGGGTTTCGTGGATGTTCTTGCCGGTCGACAGATCCATGATGGTGTCCGCGCCCCAGCGGATGCCCCAGGTCATTTTTGCCACTTCGTCGTGAATCGAGGAAGCCAGCGCCGAATTGCCGATGTTGCCGTTGATCTTGACCAGGAAATTGCGCCCAATGATCATCGGCTCCAGTTCCGGATGGTTGATATTGGCCGGAATGATGGCGCGGCCGCGCGCCACTTCGTCGCGCACGAATTCCGGTGTGATCATGGGCGGAATCGCCGCTCCGAAACTGTCACCGGGATGCTGGGTGGTGAAAATCTCTGCCAGACTATCGCGGCGCTGGTTCTCGCGGATCGCAATGTACTCCATTTCCGGCGTGATGATGCCTTTACGCGCATAGTGCATCTGTGTCACGTTCATGCCGGATTTCGCCTTGCGCGGCTGGCGCTGGAGGTTAAAGCGCAGTTCCGCCAGCTTGGGGTCGTTCAGACGCTGCCGGCCAAACTCGGAAGTCAGTCCGGCAAGAGGCTCGGTGTCGCCGCGTTCCTCGATCCAGGCGCCACGAACCGAGTCCAGGCCAGTGCGAATATCGATTTTTACGGCTGGATCAGTGTACGGCCCCGAGGTGTCGTAAACAAAAATGGGCGGGTTCTTTTCAGCACCAAAGCTGGCGGAGGTATCGGACTGGCTGATCTCGCGCATCGGCACGCGGATATCGGGGCGTGAGCCCTCCACATATATCTTGCGCGAATTGGGCAAGGGCTGCACGGCTGCTTCATCGACATGAGCAGACTGATTCAGGAATTCGGGATTGGCATTCATTATTGGCAACTCCTCAGGAAACACAAGGAGCATTGGGGCCAGCAACGCTTCCCTGCGGCGGCATTATCCGCATCAGGTTCGAAGGGTTTTTCTCACCCGGCAATCTGTATCTAAACAGAACCTTACCAGGACCCCTAGCTAAGTTGTGTGAAGCTACTGGAATTGTGGAATAATTGCAAGCAATGGCGTTATCTTACGGAGTGGCGATGAATCTCGAACAAGCACGTTTCAACATGGTGGAACAACAAATCCGGACATGGAATGTACTGGATCAGCATGTACTCGATTTGCTGCTGGAAATGCGGCGCGAAGACTTCGTTCCGGAGGCTTACCGCAATCTGGCTTTTGTGGATATGGAGATCCCCATCGGGCACGGCGAAGTCATGCTCACGCCCAAGATGGAAGCGCGCATCATCCAGGAACTGGCCATCAAAAAGACTGACAGGGTATTGGAAGTCGGCACCGGCAGCGGTTACTTGACGGCCCTGCTGGCGCGGGAAGCGAATCACGTATACAGCGTTGAAATCGTGCCCGAGCTCAAAGAACAGGCAGCGGAAAAACTGCGCGCCCACGGCATCCACAATGTCACGCTGGAACAGGGCGATGCCGCCCGCGGCTGGGGCCGGCATGGCCTCTATGATGTGATCGTGCTGACCGGTTCGGTTCCCGTTTTGCCCGAAGCATTCTTCGCAAGCCTGAACCGCGGCGGACGAATGTTTGTGGTAGTGGGGGATGCGCCTAACATGGGTGCAAAGCTGATTACCTGCCTCGGTGAAGGTTCATGCCGCACCACGGAGCTTTTCGAGACCAGCATATCTCCGCTCCGCAATGCGCTTCAGCCGCAGCGCTTCACATTCTAAGCCCCTGTGATACAGCTTCACCCCCATGGCTTGAGGGAATGGCTGGATGACTCGTCGCGCCCTCTTCCTCTTCTGGTCGATGTTCGCGAACCTTGGGAATTTCAATATTGTCACATCGAAGGTTCAATATTGTTACCCCTGCGCCAGGTACCTGAGCGCCTCACGGAACTCGATACCGAAGCTGATATCGTATTGATTTGCCACCATGGCGTCCGCAGCTATCGTGCCGGACTGTTTCTTCAGCAGGCCGGTTTTGACAAGATATACAATTTACAGGGTGGCGTGGAAGCCTGGGCTCGAGACGTCGACCCCGACATGCGCAAATACTAGATTGGACAAATTTCTCATGAAACGACTCACTCTGGCATTAATGATGACTGCCGCCTTCGCCCCTGGCGTTGAAGCCGCCAACCTGATGGACATTTATCGCGATGCGCTGGCCAACGATGCAACCCTCGCCTCCGCCCGCGCCGCCTACCTGGCCGGGCAGGAAAAACTGCCGCAGGGTCGTGCGTTGCTATTGCCAACCGTCAACCTGAGCGCAAATACCACCTGGAACGAGATGGACATCCAGTATCGAGGCGCCAGCACCTTCCCCGGCGGGCAGCGCAACTACAACTCGAACGGCGCCACCCTTTCCTTGAGCCAACCCATCTACCGGCCGCAGAACTGGGCTGCCTACGAACAGGGTAAACTGCAAAGCGCAGTAGCTGAAATCCAGTATGCAGCAGCACAACAGGGGCTAATCCTCAACGTCGCCCAGGCTTATTTCGACGTCCTGCTGGCGCAAGACAATGTCGCGTTGTCCGGTGCACAGAAGAAAGCCATTCAGGAACAACTGGACCAGGCAAAAACGAGCTTCGAGGTCGGCACTGCCACCATTACCGACACCCATGAGGCCCAGGCCCGTTTCGACCTTGCCAACGCGGGCGAAATCGCCGCTATCAACGAACTCGAAATCCGCCAGCGGGCGCTGGAGAAGATCATCGGCAGGCTGCCCGACACGCTTGCCACGCTTGCTGTCGAACTTGTTCTGCAACCGCCCGAGCCCAATAACATCAATAAATGGGTTGAAGCAGCGGAACAGAATAATTTACTGGTTCAGGCAAAACGGGCCAGCGCAGAAATCGCCAATCAGGAAGTGGCGCGTAATCGCGGTGGTCATCACCCAACCCTCGACCTGGTCGCGAGCTATAGCGACACCAGCGCCACGGGCAGCAGTTTTGGCTTCGGTAACGACACGAAAGCATCGATCATCGGCCTGCAACTCAATCTTCCTTTGTATCAAGGCGGCAGCACCAATTCCAGAGTACGTGAAGCTGTAGCCAATCAGGAAAAGGCACGCCAGGATTTGACGCTTGAAGCACGCCAGTCAGCGCTTTCCACCCGCGAGGCCTACCTGGGGGTCACCAGCGGTGCTGCTCAGGTCAGAGCGTTGGAACAGGCGCTGATGTCGAGCCAGAGCTCGCTCGACTCCACGCGCCTGGGCCTGGAAGTCGGCGTGCGCACCAATGTCGACGTCCTCAATGCCCAGCAACAGCTTTTTAGCGCCAAGCGAGACCTGTACAAAGCACGCTACGCCTACCTGGTTAGCCGCCTGAAGCTGAAGGCAGCGGCAGGCTCGCTGGCGGAAGAGGATTTGCAGCAAGTCAATCAGTGGCTGAAGTAACCCCTCCCGCCCCCCCCTTGTCAGGGGAGGGGTGACTCGGCAGCCCGGCACGCTCCAGCAGATCCATCACCTTTTCTGTCGCTCCCTGATGCCGGAGGCTGAACTCCAGTCCGGCCTGTCCCATGCCATTGCACCGTTCCGGGTTGTATAACAGGCCCTGCAGTTCACGCACCAGCGCTTCTTCATTTTCCACCCGTACGGCAGCCCCCGCAGCCACCGCCTGCTCTGCCGCCTCGGAAAAATTGTAGGTATGCGGACCCAATATCACGGGCTTGCCTACCGCGCACGCCTCGATCAGATTCTGCCCCCCATAGGGCAGCAGGCTGCCGCCGATTAAAGCCACATCGCAAGCGGCATAGTAGGCAAACATTTCACCCATGCTGTCGCCCAGCAGCACGGCCGTATCCATTCCAACAGGCCGATCCAGGCTACGGCGCTGGTAGTTGATCCCCATTTTCTCCATCAATTGCGCCACTGCGTCGAAACGTTGCGGATGGCGTGGCACGATTACCGTGAGCAGCCCAGGCACCCCGACTGCCAGCACCGCTGCCAGAATCTTCTCCTCTTCGCCTTCGCGCGTGCTCGCAGCCAGGAAAATCGGGCGCTCCACTCCAAAATTCCGCCTCAGACGACTACCGAGTTCGAGAAATTCCGGGGAGGGGACGATATCGAACTTGAGGTTACCCATCACACTCACATTACTGGCGCCCAGCGCCTCAAGGCGCATGGCATCGTCTCCCGTTTGCGCGGCGATTGCACTCATCATGCGCAGGCTGGCCGCCGTCAGCTTGCCAAATCGCGCATAGCGGCGCGCCGACTTTTCCGATAGCCGGGCATTCACCAGGTACAGCGGCACGTTTGCGACGCGGCAGCCATGAATCAGATTCGGCCAAATCTCCGTTTCCAGCAGCACGCCCAGATCGGGCTTGAAATGGTCGAGGAAACGCCGCACCGCAAAGGGATAGTCGTAAGGCAGATAGCAACGCAGCACATTTTCCCCGAACAACTGCTCTCCGGTCTCGCGCCCGGTGGGCGTCATGTGGGTAAGCAGAATCTGGTGCTCCGGGTAGCGCGCTCGCAGGGCCTTCACCAGCGGTGCGGCAGCGCGCGTTTCGCCTACCGATACCGCATGCAGCCAGATCACCGGGCGCGGGGGGAGCTCCCGGTGATAACGGCCAAAGCGCTCACCCCAATGGCACAGGTACTCGGGCTGCCGCCGCGCCCGCCAAAGCAGATGAAACGCCACATAGGGCAAGAGTAAAAACAGCATGGCGGTGTAAAGCCAGCCAGCCAGCCTCTCGCCTGCGTCCCTTTTTGGCGGCCCATTCATCGCGGCATGATCCTTTCCAGAGCCGTGCTGACTTCCTCAAGCTGCGCTACCTGCCCCAAACTGCCAAGATTTACGGCCGGTCCGCTGGCGTAAACGCCTGTCAGCCCAGGGTCGGAGGCAGAATACAGCGCCACCACCGGCACCTTGAGCGCCGCAGCCAGGTGCGTCAAGCCGGTATCCACGCCCACCACTGCCTGTGCGCCCCCCAGCAGCGCCGCCGCCCGCGCCAGATCGAGGCGCGGCGGGACAACGGCATTGGCCATTTTCCGGGCCAGGCGCTCGCTACGCGCCTGTTCATGCGCCGCTCCCCACGGCAGAATGCAGCAAATGCCCTGACCATTGAGGCGAGCAGCCAGCGCCAGCCAATCCGACTCGGGCCACTCCTTGTCGGCACGGCTGGTGGCATGCAATAGCACCACGTAACGTCCATCGGGTAACCAGGGAAGTGGCAACTCAGGCGCGGCAATGCCATAATCCACGACAGCGCCTGGCAGGTATCCCAGCGCTCGCCCCGCCAGCAGGCGGTTACGCTCCACGGCATGAAGATCGCGCGCAACCCGGATGTTCCGGTCGTAAACCGTGCTCGCCAAAGACTCGCGCGCGCTAGACCAGTCGTAGCCACAGCGCGGCCCATGAGCCAGCCATGCAAGGGCAGCGCTCTTGATCAGCCCTTGGCAATCAAGGACCAAATCATAGCTCGCTGACTGGATTGCACGCCGGAATGCGGCCATTTCGCGCCAGCTTGCCGGTTTCAGCAGTTTCTTCCGCCAGCGCCGCACCGCCACCGGAATTACCCTACTCACGCGGGGGTGCAAAAGCGGCAGTTCAGCGAAACTTTCTTCCACTACCCAGTCCACCTCAGCGCCAGGAAAATGCTCGACGATGTCACTCACGGATGGCAGCGCATGAATGACATCGCCCATGGAAGAGGTCTTTACCAGCAATATTTTCAACATTCTGCTATTTTAGCCTACCCAGCCAGCAGGCATAATAATGATCCATGCAAACCCAACCATTTTCCGTTGTACTCATCACTCTCAATGCCGCGCAACAACTCGAAGCATGCCTGCAGAGCGTGCAAACTTCGGACGAAATCGTGGTAGTGGACAGCGGCAGCAACGATGATACCCAGGCAATTGCGTTGAAATATGGCGCTCGCTTCATTTCCCAGGAGTGGCTGGGGTTTGGGCCGCAAAAGCAGTTCGCGGTGGAGCAGGCGCGCAACGACTGGGTGCTGTGCCTTGATGCGGACGAGCGCATAAGCGAGAACTTGCGCCACAGCATCATTGCTGCACTTTCCCAGTCTGAATTTCATGCCTACCGCATGCCGCGCAGCAACCGTTTCATGGGGCGCTATTTGCGCCATGGCGAAGGTTACCCGGACTGGAGCCTGCGCCTGTTCGACCGCCGCCACGCCTGCTGGAGCGCCGATATGGTGCATGAGAAAGTGCTGACAAAGTGTAAAATTGGCACGCTACGCGGCGATTTGCTTCATGATTCGGCGGAGGATCTTGCCACTTACCTGGACAAGCAGAACCGCTATACCTCGTTGCAGGCGGCAGCCATGTATAAGGCTGGGCGCCGAGCGCGACCGGCGCAGCTGATACTCAGTCCGGCAGTGCGCTTTGTCAGGTTCTATATTTTTCGCCTTGGCATGCTGGATGGCATCGCGGGCCTGGTGCATATAGCCATTGGCTGCTGCAACAGTTTTATCAAATATGCAAAGCTGATTGCTTTGCAAAAAGGAGAATGATTTGAAAGTTCTGGTCACCGGCGTTGCCGGCTTCATCGGCATGCATACCGCACAGCGCCTGCTTGCCAAGGGCGTGGAAGTGGTCGGCATCGACAATCTCAACGATTATTACGATGTTCAGCTTAAAAATGACCGTCTCAAACAGCTTTCACACCTGCCCGGCTTCCGCTTCATCCGCATGGACATGGCAGACCGGCAGGCCACCGAAACATTGTTTGCCGCGGAAAAATTCAATCGTGTGATCAACCTCGCTGCCCAGCCCGGCGTGCGCTATTCGCTGCAAAACCCCCATGCCTACATCGAAGCCAATGTGGTCGGATTTCTTAACCTGCTGGAAGGCTGCCGCCACAACCAGGTCGAACACCTGGTTTACGCCAGCAGTTCGAGCGTCTATGGCGCCAACACCCACATGCCCTTTTCCGTTCATGACAATGTTGATCATCCGGTGAGCCTCTATGCCGCCACCAAGAAATCCAACGAACTGATGGCGCATACCTACAGCCACCTTTTTGGTCTGCCCACCACCGGTTTGCGCTTTTTCACCGTTTACGGCCCCTGGGGCCGCCCCGACATGTCGCCATCGCTTTTCACCTCGGCGATTCGCGCCGGACGACCCATTGACGTGTTCAATCAGGGGAAAATGCGCCGCGATTTCACCTATATCGACGATATCGTCGAAGGCGTGGTGCGGGTGCTTGACAAGACCGCCGCAATCAATCCGGCATTTGATCGCAGCCAACCTGATGCCGCAACCAGCAACGCACCGTTTCGCGTGTATAACATCGGCAACCACGAGCCTGTGGAACTGATGACTTTCATCAGCACCATCGAGGATGCAGTAGGGCAGCAGGCTGTCAAGAACATGCTGCCGATGCAGGATGGCGATGTGGAGGCCACCTATGCCGACATCGAGGACTTGCGCCAGGCAGTGGGCTTTTCGCCGGCTACGCCCCTAAAGGAAGGGGTGGAGAAGTTTGTGGCCTGGCATCGGGACTACTACAAAATATAGCTTGGGTTAGGCGCAAATTTTACGCCGTTACCCAACATGATTTTAGTTTTATGACTAGAGAAAGGTCATTACCAGAACAGTTCCACGGGATAGCGGGCTATATGACGGTCAGAGGTGATCAGCGCCATTTTCTCCGCTGTCGCCTGCGCAACGAGCATACGATCGAATGGGTCGTTGTGATGCGCAGGAAGTGTGGCGAGTTGCCAAACGTGAGCAAGACTTACGGGCAGAATCGAGATGCCGTTCTCGTTCTTCTGGTTCTCGATAATCTCAGCCAGCGGCTGCTGAAAGGAAAGCTTTCCAACGCCCACCTTGATCTGCATTTCCCATATGCTCGCAATACTCAGATATAACTGATTGTCTGGATCCTCGCAGGCCGCGAGTACGCGCGGAGGAACCTTGGAAACATCCTCCCAGAGCCATATAAAAGCATGGGTATCCAGCAGCAAATTCACACCGGCCCTTCGCCCAGCCAGAATTCATCTGGAAAGGGCTCATCGAAATCCTCGCTGATATATAAAACTTCACCTTTATGCTGTCCAAACACGCGCTTTTTCTTTGGCGCCTCCAGCGGCACCAGCCTGATCAGCGGCTTGTTGGCCTTGGCGATGATTACCTCGTCGCCCGCCAGCGCCTGCGCCAGCAGTTCGGAGAGATGAGTTTTGGCATCATGAATATTTACGATTCGGGTTTCCATTTGCGGGGCCTAGCTAATTAGTTAGTCAATGTTATGGCTGGCATGCGCTGATGTCAAGCTAGGCCCCCCTCCCAACACTTGCTGCGGTCAAAACCCGCTAAACTGGAAATCCAGCGCAGCAATAATATCTTCTCTCCTATGCGCCAGGGACAGCACTTTATCGGCGAGCAGGCGGGAGGGCACGCCAGCCATTTCGGCCGTGGACATTACTAGCTCAACACCCTCGACTGCGACTAGCGGATTCAGGTATTTCGCAGCCTTGCCCATCTCGCTTGCCCGCACCAATGGAATAACAACCCGGGTGGAAAGCGGTTCAAGCATGTCCGACTGGACGTCCAGCAGATAAGGGATCGTTTCATGGGAAGCCGGATTGGAATTCCGGTAAACATCGAATTGAGCCATCAGAAAGTCCGCAAGCCGTCACTGAACACGCCATTGCGCTCAATGCGCCGGTTGTACGCATCGATCGCCTCACGATTTTCCTTCACCCAGCTTTGCCGGAACGATTCTCTCAGATACTCCGCCAGTCGTTGCTCAAGCATTTGCGACAAATTAATATTGAGCGCCTTGGCTTGCTACAACAGTGTCTCGTTGACACTCAAGTTGGCGGATTTCTTTTTTGCGGTGGGGTTGTATAAATTCATACGCATGAATAAATCCTCAAATCCATTAATGCGTATACAAAGCAATGCGCAATAAAAAACGGGCGCCGAGGCGCCCGTTTTAAGCTTCAAACTTCAGACCGGACAAGCCGGCCGGAAATTAGAAGGAGTGCTTCATGCCAACTGCGAAGCCGCTAGGATCCTTGCCAGCAACGGTGCCAGGGTTGTCGCCGTGGCCGCCACCGAAGGCGGAGAAGGATGCGCCACCAGTTGCGTTAGAGTCGTTGTTGGTCTTGGCGTAAGCAACATAAGCAGTGGTACGCTTGGACAGGGAGTAGTCTGCACCGATAGCAACCATGCTGGCGCCTGTTGCGCTGCAATCAACAACGCCACAATCTGTCAGGTCAGATGCATTGTAGTACTGAGCTTTCAGAGTGGTTGCACCCATCTTGTAGCCTGCGCCCAGACCCCAGGTTTTGCGATCTGTGTTGCCGCCACCCAGGTCAGTCAATTTCTGGTACAGAGCTGTCACTTTGACGTCGCCAAAGCTGTAACCACCAACCAGACGCAAACCTTTTTCATCATTCGTGCCAGCACCCAAGTTGCTCAGGTTGTGCTTCTCGTAACCCAGACCCACCATCAGGGGACCGGTCTCGTAAGTACCCATCGCGCTCAGAGCAGTAACGGAGTTGGATAGGGCAGCACCTGCATTAGTGTTGGTCACGTAAGCTACCGCACCGGTCAAACCGTTCATGTTCGGGGAGATGTAGGCAATCACGTTGTCAGGACGCAGATCCCAAGTAGCGCCACCAGCAGAAATCAGGTTGCGGGAGTCACCGATCTGGTCGCTGAACAGGTCTGCCTTGCGGCCAACGATTTTCATCGGGGTGTCATGCCTGCCCAGCAGTGCAGTACCGAAGCCGCCATTCAGGCCCAGGAAGCTGTTGCGACTGGTAAAGCTGTTGCTATCTGTGCCAGTGCTGGTATTGCCCATGCCTACCAGGGATTCCATCTGCCAGATGGCTTTCAGGCCGTTACCCAGATCTTCAGTACCCTTGAAACCGATGTAGGAAGAGTTGCTGGAAATGTTGGTTTCACGCTGGTTGGAGGTGCTGCCGGCCGCGCCGGAATTGCCATCCAGGCTTTCAACGGACATGTGCAGGTTACCGTAGATCGTTACATTGCCGGAATCGGCCATTGCAGCGGCAGGAGCCAGAGCGGCGGCGATTGCTACAGCCAGAAGTTTCTTGTTCATATGATTCTCTCCATTAAGAGTTGAGTTTTTAGAGTTGCTTAGTAGTTCGGTTGCTCGACTTACTTGAACCTCTCCAATTGAGAAGTTGGTGCCATTCTTGCAAATAGTCGAAGCCTCTGGCAAGGCAAATTTGGGGTTTGCGCAACATCAGGCAGGAATGTGTGGTTTTTGTGCAACAGTTGTTCGGATGAGGGGTGAAGGGAAACTGCTTGCTGCCTCCTTTCACCTTATCAACTTGTTATTGGCCACGGATCAAAGATATAATTGTTATACGTGTATAACATATGGGGGTAGCCATGCTAGCCGTTCGTTTGCCTGAAGATATCGAGAACCGCATTGCCGCGCTCGCCCGTAACACTGGCCGCACCAAGAGTTTTTATGTGCGCGAGGCCGTTGTTGAATACCTTGACGATCTTGAGGATTATTACCTTGCTGAGGCGCGCAGGAATGCCCCCTTGCCCGCCATCCCCCTTGACCAGATAGAGCGCGATCTTGGTCTGGCGGATTGAATTCGACCCGCGTGCATTGGATGAACTGAAGCGCCTGGACAAAACCGCTCAGGCTAGAATCATCAAGACAGTGCGGGAGCGCATTGCGCCACTGGAAAATCCCCGGGTACTGGGCCAGGCGCTGCGCGGCGAGGAGCTCGGCCGCTACTGGAAATATCGCATCGGGGATTATCGCCTGATCTGCGATATTCAGGATGAAACTGTACTGATTCTGGTATTGCATGTTGGGCACAGGAAAGAGATTTATCGGTAATCACAAACCCCTCCTAGCCTCCCCTTGGCACCCGCAAGGCGTATCCCCGCCGTGTGCGGCAGCAAAGCTGCTCGCTCTGGCGGGAAGGGGAGGAGCTCGCCATTCTTCACAAGCCCAGCCGCTGCCAGACGGTGGTGACCAGCCCGGCCTGGTTGAGCGTGTAAAAGTGCAGCCCCGGCGCGCCCCCCTGCAGCAGTCGCTCGCACATGGCCGTCACCACGTCCAGCCCGCAGGCGCGGATCGAGACTGTGTCGTCGCCATAGCCCTGCATCTTGAGGCGCAGCCAGCGCGGGATTTCAGCGCCGCAGGCGTCGGAGAAGCGCGCCAGCTGGGAGAAGTTGCTGATCGGCATGATGCCCGGCACGATGGGAATATCGATACCCATGGCGTCACACTCGTCGCGGAAATTGAAGTAGGCGTCGGCATTGTAAAAATACTGGGTGATCGCCGCGTTGGCGCCGGCATCGACCTTGCGCTTGAAGTTGGCCAGATCGGCCTGGGCGCTCTGCGCCTGCGGGTGGAACTCGGGGTAGGCCGCCACTTCGATGTGGAAATAGTCGCCGGTTTCCGCGCGGATGAAGGCCACCAGCTCGTTGGCGTAGCGGAACTCGCCCACGTCCTGCGTTCCGGATGGCAGGTCACCGCGCAGCGCGACAATATGCCGGATGCCATGGCTTTTGTATGCGTTGAGAATGGCAAGGATGTTTTCCCGCGTCGAGCCGATGCAGGACAGGTGCGGCGCGGCCTTGTGGCCCTCCTGCTGGATCTCGATGACGGTTTCCAGCGTCCGGTCGCGCGTCGAGCCGCCAGCGCCGAAGGTCACCGAAAAAAACTCCGGCTTGAGTTGGGCAAGCTGCTGGCGCGTGGCACGCAGCTTATCCATGCCCTCGGGGGTCTTGGGGGGAAAGAATTCGAAACTCAGGATGGGCTTATTCATTCAATTGGTCCTTGTCGTTATGGTCTGTCGCCATGCCGCATCCAGCGCCTTGTCCAGCGTGGAAAGCGGGCAGCCATTTTTTATAGCCAGCCAGAGATAAGAAGCATCGTAGGCCGTAAGTCGTGTTTTTTCCGCCAGGGCGAGTACCCCACCGATATCCACTACACACCGTTTAATATCGAGCCGCTGATAGGCATCAAATTGAATAGCCAATTTTTCAGCCACATCCGGATAGCGACGCCTTTTCATCAGGCAGATATTTGCCATCTCGTAATCCACCAGACCGGGCGCCAGCAGCCGTGATCCGCGACAATTTTCCAGCACGGATGCACCATCAGGTTCCTCGAAAACAACAGCCGCAAGGGACGATGTATCAATGACCCTATCGGGCATCGCGCATCTCCCTGACCATTTCAGCCGAGTCAGAAGGGGTAGATAACGCCATCTGCTTGCCCTGCCTCCAGATCTCGTCCAGGGTCAGCAGAGGCGCTTCCTGTGCAACGCTCTCCAGTATCGCCATTAACTCCCCTTGCAGGGAACGATGATTGCGTGCTGCCCGGGCCTTGATCCGCGTAGCCAATTCATCGGGCACGTTCTTGATTGAAAGATTGATAGCCACGATTCACCTCCATATTGGATATGATATGGATTTATTTTAGCACCACGCATGCATTCCCGGCGAGACAAAAAGGCCGCTTCAGAAGCGGCCTGATTATCAAAACTTACCTGAATCGCTCAATCAATAGCGGTAGTGATTTGGCTTGTACGGCCCGTTCTTCGGCACGCCGATATAACCGGCCTGCTCTTCCGACAACTCCGTCAGGTTCACGCCGATTTTCCTTAGATGCAAACGCGCCACTTTCTCGTCCAGATGCTTGGGCAGCACGTACACGCCGACCGGGTACTTGTCAGGGTTGTTGAACAGGTCGATCTGCGCCATCACCTGGTTGGTGAAGGAGGCGGACATGACGAAACTGGGGTGGCCGGTGGCGCAGCCCAGGTTCACCAGGCGGCCTTCGGCCAGCACGATGAGCTTCTTGCCGTCGGGGAAGACCACGTGGTCCACCTGGGGCTTGATGTTGTCCCACTCGTACTTGCGCAGGGAAGCGATGTCGATTTCCGAATCGAAGTGGCCGATGTTGCACACGATGGCTTCGTTCTTCATCTTGGCCATGTGGTCGTGATTGATGACGCTGAGGTTGCCGGTCGCGGTGACGAAGATATCGCCCTGGTCAGCCACTTCGTCCATGCGCACCACGCGGTAGCCTTCCATGGCGGCCTGCAGGGCGCAGATCGGGTCGATCTCGGTGACCCACACGGTCGCACCCATGCCGCGGAAGGCTTGGGCGCAACCCTTGCCCACGTCGCCGTAGCCGAGCACCACGCAAATCTTGCCGGCGATCATCACGTCGGTGGCACGCTTGATGCCGTCCAGCAAAGATTCTCTGCAGCCGTACAGGTTGTCGAACTTGGACTTGGTGACGGAATCGTTGACGTTGATGGCGGGGAAAGCCAGGCGGCCTTCGGCGTGCATCTGGTAGAGGCGGTGAACGCCGGTGGTGGTTTCCTCGGTCACGCCGCGAATCGCGGCCAGACGGGCGGAGTACCAGCCGGGATGGGTCTTGAGGCGCTTGCCAATGGCTGCGTACAGCGCGGTTTCTTCCTCGTTGGCGGGCTTGGCGATTACCGACGCGTCCTTCTCGGCGCGGGTGCCGAGATGCAGCAACAGGGTCGCATCCCCACCATCATCGAGGATCATGTTGGGCATGCCGCCATCGTGCCACTCGAAAATGCGGTGGGTAAAGTCCCAGTACTCGTCCAG
Source organism: Sulfurimicrobium sp. (assembly GCA_030652035.1). Lineage (GTDB taxonomy): Bacteria > Pseudomonadota > Gammaproteobacteria > Burkholderiales > Sulfuricellaceae > Sulfurimicrobium. The sequence goes on along the minus strand of JAUSBJ010000010.1, from coordinate 47,007 downwards.
GTTCTCGCCCTTGTAGGCAAAGACCGGAATATTGTCAGCGGCAATCGCGGCCGCGGCCTGGTCTTGCGTCGAGTAGATGTTGCACGAGGCCCAGCGCACTTCAGCGCCCAAGGCGGTCAGGGTTTCGATCAGCACGGCGGTCTGGATGGTCATGTGCAGCGAGCCGGCGATGCGCGCGCCCTTGAGCGGTTGTGTGGCGGCGAATTCCTCACGCACCGCCATCAGGCCGGGCATCTCGATTTCGGCAATGGAAATTTCCTTGCGTCCCCAGGCAGCGAGGGACATATCGGCGACGACGTAGTCGGTAAAAGTGCTCATTGTGTTCTCCATTCAAGTTTCTGAATGGGCGCAGTTGTTACGGTTTCCTTTCCCCGAGCCTGGCTCCATGATCTGGAGTCGCAGCGCCCCTCGGAGGGGATTGTTTAATTTGAGAGTAGGTCGGGTTTTAACCCGACATATCGGGCTGAAGCCCGACCTACAAAAGACCCGCATCCGCGCGCAGCGCGTCTGCTTTATCTGTGTTTTCCCAGCTGAACTCCGGCTCATCACGGCCGAAGTGGCCGTAAGCTGCGGTCTTGGCGTAGATCGGACGCAACAGGTCGAGCGCGAGGACGATGCCTTTGGGGCGCAGGTCAAAATGCTTCTGGATCAAGGCAACAATTATGTCGTCACCGATCTTGCCGGTACCAAAGGTATTCACCATCAGGGAAACCGGCTTGGCGATGCCGATGGCGTAGGCCACCTGTACTTCACACTTCTTTGCCAGGCCTGCGGCGACGATGTTCTTCGCCACATAGCGGCCTGCATAGGCAGCAGAACGATCCACCTTGGACGGGTCCTTGCCGGAGAAGGCGCCGCCGCCATGGTGTGCCGCGCCGCCATAGGTATCAACAATGATCTTGCGCCCGGTCAGGCCGCTGTCGCCCATCGGGCCACCGATGACGAAACGTCCGGTTGGGTTGATGAAGTATTTCGTATCCTTCGTCAGCATGTGGTCGGGAATCACCGGTTTGATGATTTCGTCGATCACCGCTTCGGTCAGGATGTGATATTCGATATCCGCAGCATGCTGGGTGGAGAGCACGATGGCATCCACGCTCACCGGCTTCCCGTCGACGTAGCGGAAGGTCACCTGCGATTTGGCATCCGGACGCAGCCATGGCAGACGACCATCCTTGCGGACTTCAGCCTGGCGCTGCATGAGGCGGTGGGCGTAGTAGATCGGGGCGGGCATGAGCTGCGGGGTTTCGTCGCAGGCGAAGCCGAACATCAGGCCCTGGTCGCCGGCGCCCTGGTCGGGGTCGAGACCCTGGCCTTCGTTCACGCCCTGGGCGATGTCGGGAGACTGCTTGTCGATGGCCGTCAGCACCGAGCAGCTGCGATAGTCGAATCCGCCAGCGGATTCGTCATAGCCAATGCGCTTGATGGTGTCGCGCGCCACCTGGGCATAATCCACCACGGCAGAAGTGGTGATCTCGCCCGCAAGCACCACCAGGCCGGTATTCACCAGCGTTTCGCAGGCCACGCGCGCATACGGATCCTGGGACAGGATGGCGTCGAGCACGCCGTCGGAGATTTGATCCGCAACCTTGTCCGGATGGCCTTCGGAAACCGATTCCGATGTAAACAGATATTCGTTCATAAAACCCTCAAAAAGCAAAAACCCCGTTTAGCGGTGGCTAAAACGGGGTTTTGTCCTCGCTTTAGCCGTATTTTTAACGCGCCCGCAAGCTGATCTCAAATCGGCGCAAGTCGCTTTTATCTCACTTTTGTTTTGCCTTGTCAATGAGATAATGCTTGTCCGCCAATTCGTAAGAAACCTTGATGCGCACCCGGCTTTTCACCACGCGGCCATTGCGCTGGGCGGGCGTAAAGCGGGCGCCGCGGAATGCATCCAGGGCCGACTGTTCGAACGTGCCAGGCGGATTCGCCTCCTCCACCGAAAGCTCCTGCACCTTCCCGCTTTCGTCCAGCAGCAGCACCAGCACCACGCTGCCAGTAATATTGGCGCTCGCCGCCGCCTCCGGGTAAAAGGGTTGAATAGCCTGCAAGGCCGTGGGATGAACATCCACCTCCTTGGCTGCATAATAGGTGGGGTCTTCGATCAGGGGGACTTCGATGCTGGGCAGGTTGGAGTTGATCTCGGGTGCTGCCGCACTGGCAGGTGCTACGGCTGGTGGCTCAGGCGGTGGCACAGGTGCCGCAGCATGAACCTCTGGCGCATCCTTTTGGGGCTCCATATCGGGCTCCGGCACCAGCATGGGCGCCGGCGGGTGTACCGCAATGGAATTTGAGGGCACTACCAGTTGCGCCCGGATCACTTGGCTGCTGTGGCCCACAGTGGAAGCGACACGGATTTGCAGGCCAAAAATCAGCGCAAAATGAAGAATCAGCGAAGCGGCAAGGGTCAGCGCAAGCTTTTCCGCCGCTTCCGCGCCTGAACGAGCTATCGGGTCAGCCATTCGCCAGCCTAATAATTCTGTTGCAACCGGACATAATGCGCCGCCGAATAACTGAAATATGCCAGCTCTTCCGCTGTCAGGGGGCGCACTTCGCGCACCGGGCTACCGAGATAAAGATACCCCCCTTTCAAACGCTTACCTTCAGGTACCAGGCTGCCTGCGCCGAGCAGGACATGAGGCTCCAGCACGGCATGATCCATGATGATGCTTCCCATGCCGATCAGGCATTCGTCGCCAATCTCGCAGCCATGCAGGATGACGCGGTGGCCCACGGTGACCCGCTCGCCGATCAGCAAGGGAGCCCCCTCAGGCCGGGCCACGCTTTTGTGGCTGACATGCAGCACGCTCAAATCCTGGACATTGCTCTCCGCCCCGATACGGATATGGTTGACGTCACCCCGAATCACCGCGCCACACCACACCGAGGCGTGCGCGCCCAGTTCCACATCGCCTATGACGTGGGCGCTGGCGTGGACATACGCCCCTGCCGCGAGACGCGGGAAAATTCCCTGATAAGCGGAGATATTCGTAGTCATGCTTGAAGTCCGGCGGTAAAGGCCCAAATAGTATAATAACTTTCATCACTCCACGGACCTCAGACAACATGATCAACCCTTTGCTCGACTTCTCCGGCCTGCCGCGCTTCCCCGATATCGCCCCGGCGCATGTCACGCCTGCAGTTGAACAGCTCATCGCCGACAACCGCGCGTTGGTGGAGAAGCTGGTAAAAGACGCCACACCGCCTGCCTGGGACACCTTCGTGCGTCCGCTGGAAGATGCCAACGAGCGGCTTTCGCGCGCCTGGGGGCAGGTTTCCCACCTCAACGCGGTCACCAACAGCCCGGAATTGCGCGAAGCTTACAATGCCAATCTGCCCACGCTTACCGCCTTTTATGCCGACCTGTCGCAGAACCAGGGCCTGTTCGACAAGTTCAAGGCGCTCAAGGCATCGGCGGCATTTGCACAACTGACCCCGGCGCAGAAAAAGATCGTTGAAAACGAACTGCGTGACTTCGTCCTCGGCGGCGCCGATTTGCCGGAAGACAAACAAGCCCGTTTCAAGGCCATCCAGGAGGAACTCTCCACCCTCTCCGCCAAATTCGAGGAAAACCTGCTCGACACCACCAACGCATTCGCCCTGTTTGTCGAGAACGAAGGCGAGCTGGCGGGCATTCCCGCCGATGCCCTGCAGGTAGCGCGCGAAGCGGCACAGGCAGACGGCAAGGCAGGATGGAAATTTACGCTGCACATGCCGTCCTACCTGCCGGTCTTGCAATACGCCGAAAACCGCAAATTGCGTGAGCGGATGTACTATGCCTATGTCACCCGCGCCTCCGAATTCGGCAAGCCCGAGCTGGACAATACCGCACTGATTACCCAAATCCTGAAATTGCGGCGCGAGGCCGCAGCTTTGCTGGGTTTCAGCAGCTATTCCGAAGAATCCCTGGCCACCAAGATGGCGGAAACGCCACAACAGGTGCTGGACTTCCTCAATGAACTGGGACAGCGCGCCAAGCCTTACGCCGAGCGCGATCTGTCCAAGCTGCGCCAGTTCGCCCGCGAGGAAATGCGCATGGACCAGCTGGAGGCATGGGACATCGCCTTCGCCAGCGAAAAGCTGCGCGTCAAGCGCTATGCTTTTTCCGACCAGGAAGTAAAGCAGTACTTTCCGGAAAACCAGGTATTGCCCGGCATGTTCAAGGTGGTGGAAACGATTTACGGTCTTTCCATCCATGCCTCCAGCGCGCCGGTATGGCACGCTGATGTGAAATTTTTCGACATCCGCGACAGCCAGGGCACGCTCATCGGCCAGTTCTACCTCGACCTCTATGCGCGCCAGAACAAGCGCGGCGGGGCGTGGATGGATGACGCCATCACGCGGCGCAGGAAGGAGAGCGGCATCCAGGTGCCGGTGACCTATCTCAACTGCAATTTTTCCGCGCCTGTCGGTGACAGGCCTGCGCTCTTTACTCATGACGAAGTGATCACCCTGTTCCACGAATTCGGCCATGGCCTGCACCATGTGCTGACACGGGTTGAAGACCTCGGCGTATCCGGCATCAACGGCGTGGAATGGGACGCGGTCGAGCTGCCCAGCCAGTTCATGGAAAACTTCTGCTGGGAATGGGATGTGGTGAAGCACATGGCGAAGCATGTGGACACGGGCGCCACCCTGCCGCGCGAACTGTTCGACAAGATGCTCGCCGCGAAGAACTTCCAGGGCGGCCTGCAGACCGTGCGCCAGCTCGAGTTCGCCTTGTTCGACATGCACCTGCACCATGATTTCGACCCGGCGGGCGCAATCTCGCCGCTGCAACTGCTGGACCAGATCCGCAGCCAGATCGCCGTACTCATTCCGCCGCCCTACAACCGTTTCCCCAACAATTTTTCGCACATCTTCGCCGGGGGCTATGGCGCCGGCTATTACAGCTACAAATGGGCGGAAGTGCTATCCGCCGATGCCTACAGCCTATTCGAAGAAAACGGCGTATTGAACGAGGAAGTCGGCCACCGTTTCTGGAGCGAGATTCTCGGCATGGGCGGCAGCCGCTCCGCGCTGGAATCCTTTGTCGCCTTCCGCGGGCGGGAACCCTCGATGGATGCGCTGCTGCGCCACAATGGCATGAATTAGGCGCCCATCAGTAGCCGGCTTTTTTTGCGTTATACTTAAAACCCGATTTTGTAAAGCGCAACAATCCCGACAGCCTGACTGAATTATGGCCCTGAACCCGACCGATCTCGCCCGCGCTGCCCTGCTCAAACTCACCGAGCAGGGTTTGCCGCCGACGCCGGAGAATTACACCCGGTTTTATCATGAGATTGCCGGCGACACTGCAATCACGCCACTGGATCAGCCCTGCGGCGCACTGTTAAACATCATCCGTGACATGCTGGGCGAGGTGTCTGAACGCACAGGCGGCCTGGCCAGCGACATCCAGAATCAGAACAAGACCATCAAAAGCTCTATTGACGACTTGAGCCGGGCACAAGAAAAGACGCGCATACTGCAATTGCTCGGCACCATCCTGACGACCACCTCCTCCATACACAGCACGGTGGAAGATGCCCACCTCGATCTGGCGGCAACCAAAATGGCGCTGGAACACATCAAGGCCGAGTTGCAGGAAAATCGCCACATGATGCTGGAGGACTGGCTTACCGGTGCGCAGAACCGGCGCGCGATGGATGCACTGCTGACCAAGGAAGTTGCGCGCGCCCAGCGCAGCTCCAGCAGACTGTGCGTAGCCATGCTGGACATCGATCATTTCAAGCGTGTCAATGACGAATTCGGCCATGATGCCGGCGACAAACTGCTGCAACACCTGACCCTGGTCACAAAATCGGTGCTGCGCGAATCGGATTCGCTGGTGCGCTATGGTGGTGAGGAGTTTCTCATCGTCCTGCCGGAAACGGATATCCAGGGAGGTGAGTTTGTCGTAAACCGCCTGCAGCAGGCCTTCCAGAAATATCCTCTGCTATACGAAGGAAAACCGATTCAGATCACTTTCAGCGCCGGCCTGGCTCTCTTGAAGCCAGACGAAAATGGCCATACTCTGGTCATGCGTGCTGATACGGCACTGTACGAGGCAAAAAATGCGGGCCGAAACTGCGTGAAAATCGCTGCCGAATAAAGTTTTCCCTGCGATCATCCAATTCAGCTTTCATTCAGGCTATTGCAGTTACGATGCCATCATCTAATGGCAAGTTGCCGATCTCCGGCTTAAGGAACATCCCATGAAACACTTGGCCCTTCTCTGCGCACTCATCCTGCCCACCGTCGCTACGGCAGAACCATGGCAACCCCAAGCACACCGCCATCAAACCGAAAGCGGACACACGGCAGAAGCCCGTATCACCATGGGTGATGCCATGAAGAAGGTGCAGCAGACTTTCGGTGGACGCGTCATTCAGGCGCAGCCTGCCAGCGTGAACGGGCATGAGGGCTACCGCATCAAGGTGCTGAGTGCACGCGGCGAGGTGCGCGTGGTCTATGTCGATGGCGAAACCGGCGCAATCCAGTAATGCGAATCCTGATTATCGAAGATGAGCCCAGCCTGCGCGTCCAGTTGCGCCGCACACTGGAAGACCAGGGCTACCGCGTGGATGACAGCGGCGACGGCAGGGACGGATTCTATCTCGCCACGGAATACCCCTTCGACGCCGCCATTGTGGACCTGGGCTTGCCCGGTCTGTCCGGCATTGAAATCATCAAGGCACTGCGCCTGCAAGGCAAAACCTTGCCCATTCTGATCCTCACCGCCCGTGGGCTGTGGCAGGACAAGGTCGAAGGGCTTGAAGCCGGAGGAGACGATTACCTCGCCAAACCGTTCCAGATGGAAGAACTGCTGGCACGTCTGAAAGCCCTGTTGCGGCGGGCAGCAGGCAGCACCAGCCAGACCCTGCGCGGAGGCCCGGTCAGCCTGGATGTTGACACACAAAAAGTAGCTGTGAACAACCAGGAGATCGATCTGACGACCTTTGAATACCGCCTGCTGGAATATCTGATGCAGCAGCGCGGGAAAGTGATCGCCAAAAGCGCGCTGGCCGACTACCTCTACCCCCACGACGAAGACCGCGACAGCAACGTGCTGGAAGTCCTGCTCGGAAGACTGCGGCGTAAGCTCGATCCGGACGGGACCCTGCAACCGATCGAAACCCTGCGCGGCAGGGGCTACAGGTTTACGCTGCAATGACTCGGGAAAAACATGCCCCGCAAAGGATGCAAAGTTTCGCAAAGGAAAATCAAGGGTCAACAAATCCCGGCACCTCACCCGTTTTGCGACAACCTTCTTTGAACAAGCATCTGAATTCCCTTGCGGACCTTCGCATCCTTTGCGGTTAAAACGACATTCAGTCCATGTCCCTCAACGCCCGCATCATTCTTGCCGCTTCCATCGTACTGGCAATTTTTCTGGTATTCACCGGCATCGCCCTTGAGCAGGCATTTCGCGAAAGCGCGTGGGCTGCCAGGGAAGAACGCCTGCAGGGGCAACTCTATATGTTGATCGCGGAAGCGGAAGTGGACGCAGCCGGCCGCATTGAAATGCCGGCGCAGTTGCAGGAACCACGCTTTGGGCAGCCAGTCTCGGGACTTTATGCCAGTATTATCGACGGAAAAAGCAAAACACGCTGGCGTTCACCCTCTGCGCTGAATATCGGACTCCCATCCGAAACCATGCTGGCGGCAGGCAAAAGCGCATTCTCCCAACAAATGGGCACAGACGGCTCGGAGTATTTCGTCTACCGCATGGGGGTAAGCTGGAGCGAGGGCAAACGGAATTTCGCCTTCACCTTCAGCGTGGTGGAAAACCTCTCTGCCTTCCATGCCCAACTCGCCCGCTACCGCCGCAACCTGTGGGGCTGGCTTGGCGCCATGGCCGGCTTGCTGCTGCTGGCACAGGCCGGTTTGCTGCGCTGGGGCCTGCGACCACTGCGCAATGTGGCGCATGAAATCCGCGCCATTGAGGCGGGAGAAAAAGAGTTGCTCACCGGCACCTACCCTGCAGAGCTAAGCGCACTGACCGGCAATCTGAATGGTTTGCTACAGCGCGAGCGTGGCCAGTTGCGGCGCTATCGCGACGCGCTGGGCGATCTCGCCCATAGTCTTAAAACGCCGCTGGCCGTCATGCGTGGGGCGCTGTCCCGGCCACAGCAGGAGCCGGGCTCCAGCCTGGCCGCCACCGTTGCAGAGGAAACCGAAAAAATGCAGCATATCGTCGATTACCAACTGCAACGCGCGGCCACCGCCGGGCCGGCATCGCCGCTGGCCTCCGCGCTGCCGCTGCTGCCAGTGGCGGAAAAGATTACTGCCTCGCTGGACAAGGTTTATTACGACAAAGGAATCAGTACACAACTCCACATCGAGCCCGGCCTGGGTTTTCGTGGCGACCAGGGCGATTTGATGGAATTGCTCGGCAACCTGCTCGACAATGCCTACAAGTGGAGCAATAGCAGGGTGGAGTTCCGCGCCGGGACTGAGGACGGATATCTGGTGCTGGCAGTGGAAGATGACGGGCCGGGCATCCCTGCGCAGGAAGCGGCACGCATCCTGCAGCGCGGTGTGCGTGCCGACCAATCCACACCTGGGCAGGGCATCGGTCTGGCGGTGGTCGCCAGCATCGTGCATGCGTATGGTGGAGAAATCCGCATTGCCGCCAGCGTGCTCGGCGGCGCAAGCATATGGGTCCGGATTCCGGGCTAAATTCTCTTGTCCCGGGATTTCTTGTCCTTAGTGCTCCGGGCCAGCGCCTTGCGCAACCGGATCAAATCCGCCACGCGTTTTTCCACCTTGGCATTCACTTCCGCCAACGGCTTGCCGGTCAACAGGACCAGCATTTCATCCACATGGCTAACAGCATAAATATGGAAGCGCCCCTGCTCCGCGGCCTGCACCACTTCATGGCGCAGCATCAGGTGCGGCAGGTTGGCGGACGGAATCACCACGCCCTGCGCCCCATTCAGGCCGCGCGCCTGACAGATATCGAAGAAGCCCTCGATTTTCTCGTTCACGGCGCCGATGGCCTGGATCTGCCCGAACTGGTTGATCGAACCGGTCACCGCCAGCGACTGCCTGATCGGTACGTCCGCCAGGCTGGAGAGCAGGACACAAAGCTCGGCAGCCGATGCGCTGTCGCCCTCCACCGCGCCATAAGACTGCTCGAACACCAGGCTGGCAGCCAGCGGCAGCGGGCGGTTCTTGGCGTAGCGTTCGGCAAGGAATGATGCCAGGATCAGCACACCCTTGGAATGGATGGCACCGGAAAGCTTGACCTCGCGCTCGATGTTTACCAGTTCGCCATCGCCCAGACGGGTGGTAGCGGTGATCCGCGTCGGCTGGGCGAACGCAGTATTGCCCAGGCCGATCACGGAAAGGCCGTTCACCTGCCCTACCCGGCTGCCATCCGTATCGATCAACACTGTGCCGCGCAGGATTTCTTCCTGCACCCGCTCCTTGATGCGGCTGGCACGATGCTGCTGGGTGTCAAGCGCATGCTGGATGTCTTCCAGCGCCACGGCCTCGCGCCCCGCCAGGCGCGCCCAGTAATCCGCCTCGCGCAGCAAATCGGCAATGCAGTGCATATGCGCGGACAGCTTTTCCGCATCGTCCGCCAGGCGGGCGCCATGGTCGATTACCCGCGCCACGGCGCTGCGCAGCAGTGGCAGCAACTGCTCCTTGCGCGCCACGGTGGCGATCAGGCGGGCGTACAGCTGGTGCGACTCGGACGTGCGTTCGAAGCGGTCACCAAAGTCCGCCTCAACCTTGAACAGCTCGGCAAACTCGGGGTCGTAGGCGTACAACAGGTAATACATCAGGCGCTCGCCAAACAGTACCACCTTGATATTGAGCGGCACCGGCTCCGGCTCCAGGGATACCGTACTGACCAGGCTGAGTATCTGCCCCAGCGACTCAATGCGGATTTGCCGCGACCTCAACACGCGTTTCAACCCTTCCCACGCGTACAACTGGGTCAATACCTGGCGCACGTCCAGCAACAGATAACCACCATTGGCGCGATGCAGCGAGCCTGGCTTGATCAGGTTGAAATCCGTCACCAGGTTGCCAAACTGCGCCTGATGTTCCACCCGGCCGATCAGGCTGTGGTACATCGGATTATCGTCAAACACCACCGGCGCACCCTTGCTTGCCGTGTGATCCACCAGCACATTGACCCGGTAGCGGCGGAACTGGGGATGGTCGGACCCGACCTGCTCCGCCCCGCCCTCTTCACTGCGGCGGAAATCATTTACATTGTCGATGACATCCTGCTGAACGGAATCGAGATAGGTCTGTATCTCTGGAATGGTGGAATAGGCCCGCCTGAGCTCGTCCACCAGATGCTCCACCGCAGCCAGGGTGGTCAAGCGGTTAAGGCGCTTCAGGCGATCGCGTGCTTCCCGTTTCCACTCCGGAATGTCATGGCGCAGGATGCGTTCCAGATGCGCCTGCAGTTCGGTGATTCTGGCCTCGATATGCGCCTTTTCAACCTCCGGCAACTGGTCATAATCTTCCGGCTTGATGACTTCGCCATCTTTCAACGGCGCGAAACCAAAACCATTCTGCGTTCGAAGCAAGGCGATCTGGTGTGCCTGTGCTTCATCGCCCAACTCCTTGATCGCTTTTTCTTCACGGGCGGTAAAATCGGTCTGGACGGCTTCGGCCTTGGAGCGATATTCCTCGCTCTCAAATGCGGCCGGAATGGCAACGCGCAGTTCTTCCACCATCTGGCGCATCGACTGGCACAATTTGGCTCCGGTGCCGGCCGGCAACTGCAGGGCAAACGGCATATGTGGCTGGGCAAAGTTGTTGACGTAACACAGATCCAGGGGAATCGGCTCCTGCCTGGCTTTCGCCTCCAGGAACTGGGTCACGAAAGTGTGTTTGCCCGTCCCTTGCGGGCCCATTACGAACAGGTTATACCCTTCGCGCTGAATGCCGCTGCCGAAGCGGATCGCATCCAGCGCGCGTGCCTGGCCAATGATCTCGGACAGATCTTCCAGCTCGGCGGTGGTAGTAAAGGTAAACTGATCTGGATCGCAACTACTACAGAGTCGTGCAGGAGAAAGAGGTGGGATCGTGGTCACGGCAACCCTCGCTTGGTTTTTTTCTTACCAAACTAGTTTCTCACAAATCGACCCTTGATTAGAATCTGAGTATGAATAAGCTATTCGATGCAGTCCTTACCTGCCTGATGATGCAGCAACCCGATGCCAAGGCAGCGTGCGCCACCAGTCTGTGGAAGCAATGGCAGGATGGATGGCTTGTGCCTGAAGGTGATGCGCCGCCGCGGGAAGTCGCTGTGCCGGGCCATCCGGACAAGCCGCAGCTGGTCGCACCCGGCAAGGTGGAACGGCGCAGGCTTTCCACACCACATGGACAGGCGGCGCTGATCCACGCGCTCACGCACATCGAATTCAACGCCATCAACCTGGCGCTGGATGCGGCCTACCGCTTCCGTGATATGCCACGGGATTTTTATCGCGACTGGCTGCAAGTCGCCGCGGAAGAGGCCTACCACTTCACGCTGTTACGCGACCATTTGCGCACGCAGGGTTACGACTATGGCGATTTCACTGCACACAATGGCTTGTGGGAAATGGCCGTCAAGACCGCGCACGACCCCATGATCCGCATGGCGCTGGTGCCGCGCCTGCTGGAGGCGCGCGGACTGGACGTCACGCCCGGCATCAGCACCAGGCTGGCTTCCTGCGGGGACAGCCGCGCGGTGGAGATCCTGGACATTATCCAGCGCGACGAGGTGGGCCACGTTGCCATCGGCAACCGCTGGTATGGGTATTTATGCAGACAGCGCGGCCTCGACCCCATCGCCACCTTTCGCTGCCTGCTGACTGAATACGATGCGCCGGCATTGCGCCCACCCTTCAACATGACTGCCCGTGCGCAGGCAGGTTTCGACCAGGACGAGCTGAGGATGCTGGAAGACCTGGCGGCCCATCCCCCGATTAATTTTCGTTAAGCTGGCGTTAAGCTTCTCTGTTCTACAATTTGCCTACCTTGATTAGCAAAGGAAACAAATCATGAAAAAGCTCATATTGATCGGAGCATTGACGCTAGCCCTGACGGCTCAGGCGCAGGCTTCCGGCTGGAATGGCGATGCCGCCGTGGGCGGCGCACTTGGAGGTGCCACGGGCGCCATGATTGGCTCGGCCATCGGCGGGCGCGATGCCGCCATTATCGGTGGACTGCTGGGCGGTGCGACCGGCGTGGCCATCGCCACCAGTGACAATGGCTATCGCCGCGTGGAACGCGTCCACTACCAACCTGCGCCGGTCTATTACCAGCCTGCTCCGGTTTACTACCGCCCTGCGCCTGTGCGCGTTTACGAGCGTTACGACTATGCGCCGCCACCTCGCTACGGGTATGGAGAACGCGTGGTTTATTACGAACAGGGACCGCGTCATGATCGTGGACACAAATGGAAGCAACATCGTCGCCATGACCACGATCGCTACAGGGGCTATGACGACTAATCTAGCCTTACGACACGAAAAGGGTTCGTCAGCACACTGACGAACCCTTTTTTCAGGCCATGGTTTCTGCGCTATAAGTTGCCACAAGGCGGTGTTCCTCGCCAGGTTTCACAGTCACCACATTCTCGACTGCGTTTGCCGTTTCCACGCACACCATGCCGCGATGCCCTTCAGGGCCGAAATCGCCCATCTTGTCGGCTTTTTCGACCCATGGATTCCACACCACGGCGGAGCGGGCATTCTGCCCGGCAACGCGGATGCGGCGCTTGAAGCCACTGTCCTCGATCAGGTAATCGGCGCTGGTGTTGAGGTACACCCGGTCCACCTCGCTCTCGATCACGATCGCGCCCTCTTGGGTCTTGCGCGCCGTACCGCCAACCTTGTCGAGATAATCGCAGCCTTCGAGGCCGGAGATTTTCATTTTCGCCACATCGCTGATGTGGAAGTAGGTATGCAGCGCCTCGCCCAGCACGAATGATTCCTTGCCGGTATTGCGCGTCACCAGTTCCACGCGCAGTGCAGAACCCACGCTGACTTCAAGCTGGACGGTGGAGGCATGCGGCCACTGGGCGCGCGTCGCATCCGTTTCGACCAAGCCGAAGCGCAGGAAGGTTGCGCCATCCGCCATGGCGCGAGTTTCCAGCACGTCCCACATTACGGTGCGCGCAAAGCCATGGCCAGGCAGACTGGCGTCCGTGGCATGCGGCCCGAACCACGGCCAGCAGATCGGCACGCCGCCGCGGATGGACTTGCCGGGCGCAAATTTGGCGAATTTCGACAGCCACACCACCGGTTCCTGCCCGCGCGGCGTGAAGGTCATGATGTGTGCGCCCTGCAGCGCGATGGTCGATGCGGCAAGGCCATTGGCGACTTCCGCCACGGTCAGCCCGCCCGGGCCTTCCTTGAAAGTCACATGGCCGGAAATGGCGAAACGCTGATTGAGATCGGAAATGCTCATAATGGCTCCTTGAGAGTTAACGGCTTGGAAATAGTTTTCCGGGGTTGAGTATATGATGGGGGTCAAAAACCCGCTGGATGTCGCGCATCAGTTGCATGGTCACGGGGTCGATCTCGCGCGCCACGAAGGGCATCTTCTCGCGCCCCACGCCATGTTCGCCAGAAAGCGTGCCATCCAGCCGCAATACCAGCGTGAACACTTCGTCCAGGCAGGCTTCGGCGCGCCGCATTTGGTCTGCGTCATCCGGATTCACCAGCAGGTTGACGTGCATGTTGCCGTTGCCGGCATGGCCGAAGTTGGCGTTGGCAACGCCATATTTTGCGCTCAACTCGGCCAGGCCCTGCAGCAGCTCTGGCAGACGGGACACCGGCACCACCACGTCCTCGTTGATTTTCTTCGGCGCAATATCGCGCAGCAAGGGGGAAAGCGCTTTGCGCGCCGCCCACAAGGCCTTGAGATCGGACACGATCTCGGCACGGATCAGCCCGTCATTGGCGCAAGTGGCACGTATGGCTTCGGCATGTGCCTGTACTTCGCTGGCCGAGCCATCCACTTCGATCATCAGCAATGCCCGCGTTTCTTCCGGCAGCAGGCCGGGATGGCGTCCACGAATCAGGTTGAGCGATGCCTGGTCGAGGAACTCCAGCGCGCTGGGCAAGGCAGGCTGAGCCATGATGGCGGCAATCGCCCGCGCACAGCTGGCGATGTCGCGATAATGCGCGGTCAGCCCGCCGACAGCAGCGGGCAAGGGGGTCAGCTTGAGGGTGGCTTCGGTGATAATGGCCAGCGTGCCTTCAGAGCCGATCAAAAGCCGGGTGAGATCGTAGCCCACCACACCCTTGGTGGTGTAGCAGCCGGTCTTGATGATCTCGCCCTTGCCCGTGACTGCCGTCAGGCCCAGCACGTGGTCGCGCGTCACGCCGTATTTCACCGCATGCGGGCCGCCGGCGCAGGTGGCAAGATTGCCGCCGACACTGCAATAAGGGGCACTGGAAGGGTCCGGCGGCCAGAAAAAGCCATGCGGGCGCGCCGCGTCCTGCACTTCCTGGTTCAGCACCCCCGGTTCGCACACCAGCACGCGGTTGGCCGGGTCCACCGCCACGATGCGCCGCATGCGCTCGAGCGACAGGGCGACGCCGCCCTGCTCCGGAATGCTGGCCCCGGTCGTGCCGGTGCCGCGCCCGCGTGGCGTCAGCGGCACCTTGAATTCATTGCACAGCAGAATGATTTCCTGCACTTCTCGGGTTGTAGTGGCAAATGCCACTGCCTCGGGCGGAAAGATCTTGCGGCTGTTGTCATAGCCATAGACCAGGCAGGAAGCCGCATCGGTGAGCAGGTTGCCTGCGCCAACGATAGCGCCAAGACGCCCCAGGAATTCGGAGTTTAACATTCGCTAGAAAAGCTGATGCTTAACCACGGGGGACACGGGGTGCACGGGGAAAACAAAGGCTTTATAACTCCGCAAGAAATTATCAGATTAATGAAAACATGGGCCACGGGTTCATCTGGCTTCCCCGTGGTTAATCGTTCTTATAGATTACGAATTTTGGCGATAGTTGAGGTGGTCGAGCGCTCGAACAGGAAGGGAATGGAATGCACTTCCCCGCCCCAGCCCAGCACTTCACGCGCGCCGACAATGTTCTCAACCGTCCAGTCGCCGCCTTTGACCAGAATATCCGGCTTGCAGGCGAGGATCAGGTCGAGCGGCGTATCTTGGTCGAAGAAGCTCACCAGGCTGACGCTCTCCAGCGCCGCAAGCACGGCCATGCGGTCGTTCTGGCTGTTCACCGGCCGGTCGTCGCCCTTGCCCAGGCGTTTGACCGAGGCATCGGTGTTGACCCCGACGATCAGGCTGGCGCCCAGTGCGCGTGCCTGGGCCAGATAGGTGACATGGCCGCGGTGCAGGATATCGAAGCAGCCGTTGGTGAACACCAGGGGATGCGGCAATTCGCCGGCGCGAGCCCAGAGCTCGACCGGTGTACAGATCTTGCGTTCGAAGTCGGGGGCGGAGAAAGTCAAGATCAGTCGAGGTATTCGAAAATCTTGACGACCTTGCGCACATCGGTAGTGGTACGCGCGATTTCTGCCGCATCCTCGGCTTCCTTGCGCGTCACCATGCCCATCAGGTAAACCACGCCGCTCTCGGTGATGACCTTGACGTGATGAGGCGCGAAACGGTTGGCGTCAATCATGCGCGCCTTGACCTTGGAAGTGATGTAAGTGTCATTGCTGCGTGCGGAGAAGGGCGCCACATTCCCGATTGCCATCTCGTTGGTCACGTCGATCACGTTCGGCACGCCCATTACCACCTGACCGACCTCTTGCTTCACCGCCTCGCTCGGCACCTCACCGGTAAGCAGGACGTGGCGGTTGAAGCTGGTCACATTGGCATGCACGGCATACTTGAATTTTTCCTCGATACGGTTGGACGCCTTGAGCTCGATGCCCTGGTCCTCGATATAGGTGCCGGAGGTACGGCGGTCACCCGCCATCAGCGCCCCGGCGCCCACACCCGTAGCCACAACGGGAAAGCAGCCCTGCAGGGCAGGGATGACGGCAAGCAATAATACAGGCAATAAACGGCGCATTTATTCAACTCCAAGCAATAGACAGTCAATGGCATCGCACAGGCAGTGGATGACCAGAAGATGTACTTCCTGAATTCGGGCGGTGCTATCCGATGGTACACACAAGTGGATGTCTTCCGGGCGCAAAAGTTCAGCCATTTGCCCTCCACCCTTGCCGGTAAGGGCGATCACGCCCATTTCCCGCTCATGGGCGGCCTGGATGGCCTCGATGACATTGCGCGAATTGCCGCTGGTGGAAATCGCCAGCAGCATATCCTGGGGCTGACCCAGGGCGCGCACCTGCTTGGAAAATATCAGGTCGAAAGAGTAATCGTTGGCGATCGAGGTGATGGTCGAGCTGTCGGTGGTGAGCGCCATGGCCGCCAGGCCGGGGCGCTCCATTTCGAAACGGTTGAGCATTTCCGAGGCAAAATGCTGCGCGTCGCCAGCCGAGCCGCCGTTGCCGCAGCTCAGCACCTTGCCTTCGGCCAGCAGGCATTGCACTACCCTGTCAGCGGCGATGGCGATTGGTTCGGCCAAGAGATCCAGCGCCTGCAGCTTGACGTGGGCGCTGTCGGTGAAATGATGGCCAATACGTGAAACAATATCCATGTTTGTATTCAATAATGAGATTGAGTCGGGATTTTATGCGCTAAACGCATCTTTAATCCATTCAATCTTGAGGCCGTCCAACAATAAGGCATCGAAGCGGCAGGGCGGCTGCTTTACCTGCTGCTGCAAATAGTGCTGAGCGGCGTGGATCAATTTGCGTTGTTTATGGCCGGTGATGCTCGCCGCCGCGCCGCCAAAGCTTGCGCTGTGCCGCAGGCGCACCTCCACGAACACCAGCGTATCGCCATGCTCCATGATCAGGTCGACCTCACCCATGCGGCAGCGGTAATTCCTTGCCACCAGACGCAAGCCCTGGCTTTGTAGAAAGGATGCAGCCTGATTTTCCGCTTCCTTGCCTGCATCCATCACGGTGCCGATAAAATGGCTTCCCCTTCACTGAATTTCGCACGCAGGCCATCGCGTTTGATCTGATGCGTACGGACATCCAACGTGAGTTGGCCGGTGACGCCATCCAGGGTGAACGACATACCAGGTGGCGTGCTCTGCAACTGTAGCGCCAGACGCCAGGCATCAATACCGAGAGCGTAAAGACGCTCCAGATCGGCAGTGAGGAAAGACTCCGAACGCGGGTAGACCATGACCGCGAGATGATCCGGCTGCAACAGCCAGGGCATATCGACAAACTGTATACCATTCAGGTCATGGTATTTCTGCAGGCTACCGCTGCCAGCATAAATCTGCGAGGTGGCATAAGTGGGCAGGTCACTTTTGAGGAATGGATTCAAAAAACGCGCATCGCGACTGTCCATGGCAAGAAACACCACGTTAGGCGTCAGCCTGCGGAGCGCGTCACGGACTTCAGTCGGATTGGAACCAGTAAAGACCAGGTGCCTGACTGCGTACCCGCCGAGTGCACGCCATTCTTCGGTAAAGGCTTGCTGGATACGCTTCGACAGTGTGTTGTCGGAAGCGATTACCACCGCCTCCCTCCCCCCTTCGCTAAATGCTGTGCGCGCCATCTGGCGGGCTTCCACATCGGCCGCAAGCCCGAAAACGTACAACTGGGACGGATATTCTCCGCCCTGTTCGGGCAGGTTGAGCGCCAGCGTAGGCACGCTCACCAGAGTGCTGGCGGCAAGCGCCGAAACGCCATTCCGGGTCAGCGGGCCCACCACGACGCTGGCTCCGGCTTGCGTTGCCTGCAGGTATGTGGCCACAATGTCGTCGGTTTCGCTGCCACTGGGGTAAACTGTGACCGGCAAAGCACCTGACTGGAGCGATGCCCCCGCCATGAAACCCTGTTTTACCACCTCGGCGGCACGGCCAAAGGCGGGAGACTTGAGCGGCAGCAGTAGTGCAATATGCGCATTGGCTGCTGTAGCCGGCGATGCGGCTTCAAGCTTCAGAGATGGAGCATCCACATCGACTGCGGCGGGCGACGCACTTATAGTCAGCGCCGACAGCGTGACTTCGGCCTGAGGAGCTGGCTTGGCGCTGACCACTGGCGGCATATCGACCTTGGCCGGCCTTTCAGGAACGCCAGCGCAAGCTGCTAGCGTCACGGCATAAAACATCAACAGAAAAGTGAGGATACGTTGCATCAGGGCCAAGGCGTAAATAATGTTGGAACATTATATGTGGTTGCCACGCCGATTGGAAATTTGCGGGATATTACCCTGCGCGCGCTGGATGTACTGAAATCCGCCGACATCGTTGCTGCCGAAGACACACGCAACACTTCGCATTTGCTTGGCCATTACGGGATTTCAGCCAAGCTGGTGGCATTGCACGAACACAACGAACGGGTTGCCGCGCCTAAAATCATCGCGGCACTGCAAGAGGGCAAAACCGTGGCGCTGGTTTCCGATGCCGGCACGCCGGGCATTAGCGACCCTGGCGCGATCCTGGTACAGGCAGTGCGCGAGGCAGGCTTGCCCGTGACACCGCTGCCAGGCCCGAATGCGGCCATATGCGCGCTTTCGGCTGCGGGCAGGGAGGATCCTCACTTTCTTTTCTATGGCTTCTTGCCTGCCAAGGCCAGTGCCCGGCGCAAGGAACTTGAGGCACTCAGGGAACTGCCCTACATCATTGCCTTCTACGAGGCGCCGCACCGCATTGTGGAAACTGTCGAGGATGCGCTCAAGGTATTGGACGGCGAACGTGACATCACCTTTGCGCGTGAACTCACCAAGCTGTTCGAGAGCATCCATACCTGCAAACTGGCGGACGCCCCCGCCTGGCTGGCGGGCGACCCCAACCGCCAGCGCGGCGAATTCGTGTTGCTGGTATCAGGCGCAGCTGTGGCAGCGGAAGAAGGCATCAGCGACGACGCGCAGCGCATTTTGCAGCTGCTGCTGGCCGAACTGCCTCTCAAGCAGGCGGTCAAACTGGCAGCCGAGATCAGCGGCGAGAAGAAAAATGCCCTGTATGACCTCGCCCTGCAGTTAAAATAAGTTGGGTAAACATACTTAAACCGCAAAGGACGCAATGGAGCGCGAAGGAATTCAGCAGCTTGGGCAGCCCGGACTGGATGAGCCATTGTTCTACTTTGCGAACCTTGGCGTCCTGTGCGGTGAAATATCGTTTACAGGACAAACGCAGTTTTCTTGATGGACCACATTATGGATACGCTTACCCTCACCCGCCCTGACGACTGGCATCTGCACCTGCGCGATGGCGAACACCTGCAGGCCATTCTGCCCGATACCGCGCGCCGCTTCGCACGCGCCATCGTCATGCCCAACCTGCGCCCGCCCGTGACCACCACCGAATTGGCCCTGGCCTACCGCCAGCGCATTCTTGACGCCCTGCCCGCCGGGTCCGATTTTCAGCCGCTGATGACCTTATATCTCACCGATAACACCGCGCCCGAGGAGATCGCGCGCGCCAAGGCCAGCGGCGCGGTGCACGGAGTGAAGCTCTACCCGGCCGGCGCCACCACCAATTCCGATTCCGGCGTCACCGACATCCATAAGTGCCATGCCGCGCTGGAAGCAATGCAGGAACACGACCTGCCGCTGCTGGTGCATGGCGAAGACACCCATCCACTGGTGGACGTATTCGACCGCGAGCAGGTATTCATCGGCAAGGTGCTGGTACCGCTACTGGACCGCTACCCGCGCCTGCGTGTCGTTTTCGAGCACATCACCACCCGCCAGGCGGTGGAATTCGTCAAGGCCTCACCCGCCAATGTGGCCGCCACCATCACCGTCCATCACCTGCTCTACAGCCGCAATGCCATGTTCGCTGGCGGCATGCGCCCGCACATGTACTGTTTGCCGGTACTGAAGCGCGAAGAGCACCGCTGGGCCCTGGTTGGCGCCGCCACCAGCGGCAACCCCAAATTCTTTCTTGGCACCGATAGCGCTCCCCACACCAAACACACAAAGGAATCCGCCTGCGGTTGCGCCGGTATCTATACCGCCCACGCCGCGCTGGAACTGTATGCAGAAGTGTTCGAAGCAGCCAAGGCGCTGGACAAACTGGAAGGCTTCGCCAGCTTCCATGGCCCTGACTTCTATCGGCTGCCGCGCAACACGGGTACGGTCACATTGCTCAAGGAGAGCTGGGCAGTACCCGCAGAAATGGCGTTCGGCAGCGAAACGCTGATCCCGCTACGAGCAGGCGAGCAGATTGCCTGGAAACTGGCCTGAGCGCTAACGCTCACACATGCGCCCAATTTCTTCGGCGCAGGCCTCCGGTCGGATTCGGTAAATGCTGACCAGATTCTGTGCCTTTTCCAACCAGCGTTGGGCACCTTGCCGGGCTTGGTTACGTAGCGCATGCAATTGCCCCCCATCCACCCAGCGCTGGTATGCCTCCGTCAGTTCGGGATACAGTTCCCGCCGCATCCCCCTGAAATTGGCGAAATAGAAATGCAGGCTGGCGTCATTTTCCTGCTCCAGTAACGCGGGGAGGGTCGAGAGACAATCCGCCAGATGGTCGCGCACTGCACGCACCACCAGTTCACCACGCGTACCGCTAACGGACAGCAATATACTTCCCCATTCTTCTCCCAGACACTTTTCGGCGCGCCATTCTCCGATTTCATGCAGCAGCGCTGATTCGATTTCGTTGTCAGTCATCTGTTCAAGCGCACGCTCGAAACTGGCTTCGAAATCGTAACAGTTCATCGCTCGCGACATGGCATCCTGCTGCTTTTTCCAACGCCATTCCTCGATCTTTTCCCACAACATCCGGCGCATGGATTCGCGCCGGATGAACAGCGTGCCATCCAGCATCATTGCCGGGGGGGCGGCCATGTCTCGTGCATGTTCGCGCCCGGCGATCAGCACCGGAAGCCCTTCCCGCTGCTCGGCACGAATCAGGTCAGCAAGAAAGAAATGCGGCGCGGCGTGCCCTCCATAGCCCCCGCTGTAAACCATGCCATGAGGAAGCAACTCGCGATTGATGGCCGAGGTTTCGAACGGATCCAGTCTATGCCCCTTGACCTGTATGGGCTCAAATTTCTCTGCTTCCAGGCCTTCCCATAAGGTTTCGCGATGGCTCAGCCAGTCTCCCAGCTCTTTCTTGGGCAAGGCCGCGTTGAAAGGGAAACGCTGTTCCCAGCGAAAATATTCACGCATCTTGAGCAAATACGTGCACATGGTGTAGTTGCGCGCATGCAGGGCATCGCTGATGTGGCAGTTGTGTTGCACGGTAGCACTCAGGCTGTAGAGATCGGGCGCCATGACGAATCCTATAGTTGACTAACTTAGTCGGGATTTATATCACGAATCGTGCTAAAATCCAAGCCGAAGCTGGCTAGGCAGTCGCTGTATGGTTTTCCATGCAGAGGAAAGTCCGGGCTCCGCAGAGCAGGATGCCGGCTAACGGCCGGACGCCGCGAGGCGATGGAAAGTGGCACAGAAAACATACCGCCGATGGCCCGCAAGGGATCAGGTAAGGTTGAAAAGGCGCGCTAGCGCCTTTCAGTAAAGGCTAGCCTGCTTGCAGGTTATGCCGGCGCTAAAAGGCGCGCACTCCGCAAGGAGGGCGGGTGGAGGTGAAAGCCTCCGCCAGGTAAGAGCTCACCGCGTTCTTGGCAACAGGAATGGCAGGCTAAACCCCATCCGGAGCAAGGCCAAATAGGGGGGCACTGGCGCTGCTCGCGTTGCCCCCGGGTAGGCTGCTTGAGCGCTGGAGCAATCCAGCGCCTAGAGGAATGACTGTCCACGACAGAACCCGGCTTATCGGCCAGCTTCACCTTACCCCAAATAAAAAAGGGCGCCGAAGCGCCCTTTTTTGTTGCCGCAGCCGGATTACAGGCTGTAATACATATCAAACTCGACCGGATGCGTGGTCATGCGGAAGCGGGTGACGTCTTCCATCTTCAGGGTGATGTAAGCATCGATCCAGTCATTGGAGAACACACCGCCACGGGTCAGGAACTCGCGGTCGTTGTTCAGGTAGTCCAGCGCCTGCTCGAGAGAGGAGCACACGGTCGGAACCAGTTTCTCTTCTTCCGGCGGCAGATCGTACAGATTCTTGTCCATGGCATCGCCTGGATGAATCTTGTTCTGGATGCCGTCGAGGCCAGCCATCATCAATGCGGAGAAGCACAGGTACGGGTTGGCGGAAGGATCGGGAAAGCGGGTCTCGATACGACGCGCCTTGTCGCTGGCCACATGCGGAATGCGGATCGAAGCGGAGCGGTTCTTGGCGGAGTAGGCCAGCATCACGGGCGCTTCGAAGCCAGGCACCAGACGCTTGTAGGAATTGGTGCCGGGGTTGGTGATTGCATTCAGCGCACGAGCGTGCTTGATGATGCCGCCGATGTAAAACAGCGCGAGTTCAGACAGGCCACCATAACCGTTGCCGGCAAACAGGTTTTTGCCGTCTTTCCAGATCGACTGGTGCACGTGCATGCCGGAACCGTTGTCGCCAACGATAGGCTTGGGCATGAAGGTCGCGGTTTTGCCGTAGGCATGGGATACGTTGTGCACCACGTATTTCAGGATCTGGGTCCAGTCAGCGCGCTTCACCAGGGTGCTGAACTTGGTGCCGATTTCGCATTGGCCGGCGGTCGCTACTTCGTGGTGGTGAACTTCTACCGGCACGCCCATTTCTTCCAGTGCCAGGCACATGGCGGAACGGATATCCTGGAAGGAGTCGACGGGAGGAACGGGGAAATAGCCGCCCTTGACGCCCGGACGGTGACCCATGTTGCCGCCTTCGAGGCGTGCCTTGGAAGACCATGCAGCTTCTTCGGAATCGATCGAAACCGAGGCGCCGGACATGTCGGCATGCCAGGTCACGGAATCGAAAATGAAGAATTCAGGTTCCGGGCCAAAATAGGCGGTGTCGCCAATGCCGGAGGATTTCAGATAGGCTTCAGCGCGCTTGGCGATGGAGCGCGGGCAGCGGTCATAGCCTTTGCCATCGGAAGGCTCAACTACGTCGCAGCTGATGATCAGGGTGGACTCGTCGAAGAACGGGTCCATGTTGGCGGTGTCCGGGTCCGGCATCAGCAGCATGTCGGAAGCCTGAATGCCTTTCCAGCCGGCAATCGAGGAGCCGTCGAAAGCATGGCCGTCTTCGAACCAATCCTCGTTCACCACGTGGGAAGGGATAGAAACGTGCTGCTCTTTGCCGCGCGTGTCGGTAAAACGCAGATCAACGAACTTGACTTCGTTGTCCTTGATCATTTTCAATACATCAGCAACCGCCATACTTTTCTCCTAAACGAAATAACGGGTAAAAATTCTGTGAGCTTTTTGAGTAGCATGAAACATGCCACGTGTTAAAGCAAAAAAAGCTATTTTGCCATAACCAGTTACAGGAGATGCAGAAAAATTGCTGCACCATAACAAGGCGTCTTCCAGCCAACATGCACTATTTTGGTGCAACTTCGTAAAATATTCGGATTGCGCCAAAAAAAGTGTCATCCCCTGGCAGTTCTACAGCGGCTCTGGTGAAGGCTTCGTCTGGTGCCGGGCCAGGCAGGAAAATATCTGCTTCAACCCTTCCATCCAGATAATGCAGGGTAATTCGGCTGGACAAGGGTAGCGGCATGCCCATTTGTTGCTCCAGGTGGGCCAGCAGCGTTTCGCGCGGCGGCAGGTGCAAACTGCGCTTGACCGCCGAATCATCCTCGGGATCAATATGGATCATTACGTCGAGTGCATCGTGCGTTTTGACCACCCGTGCGCGCGCCGTTTCCGCCACGTAATGCCCTTCAGAAACACTGATTTTCGGATCCACCAGCACATGCGCGTCCACCAGCGCCCGGTCGCCCATGCGTCGCGTGCGCAACTCATGCAGATCGCGCACACCCGGCGTGGCGAGCAAGGTTGCCCGGATCGCTGCCACATCTTTTTCGTCCAGGCTGGTATCGATCAGTTCCATCAGGGCGTGGTAGGCCTGCTTCCAGCCCATGCGGAAAATCATCGCGGCCACCAGTGCCGCAGCGAGCAGGTCCAGCGAAGTCACGCCGGCCAGATTGCCGGCAATACCCACCACCACCACCACCGAGGAGGCCGCGTCCGAGCGCGCATGCCAGGCATTCGCCTCGAGCATGCGCGAACGCAATTTGCGCGCCACATGCAGCATGTAGCGGAACAAACTCTCTTTACCCACCAATGTAAGTATGGCGATCCATAGCGTCATGACATGCACTGTCTGCAATGCGGCCGGATCTTCCAGTCGCTGCGCCGCGCCCCACAGCAGGGCAGCGCCCGTGCCCATCAGGATCACGCCCAGTACAAATGTGGTCGCGGTCTCGATGCGGGCATGACCATAAGGATGATCCTTATCTGCGTCTTTCGAGCCATGGCGGTTGGCGAATAGCACCAGAAAATCGCATAGCAGATCGGACAGGGAATGCAGACCGTCGGCCACCAGCGCCTGGGATTTACCGATGATGCCAACAACGATCTGCAACGCCGTCAGTACAACATTTACGCCGACGCTGACCAGCGTCACTTTCTTTGCTTCGCGGTAGTGGTGCCCCCCCTTGGACGCGCCGGATTTTAAACTTTGTTCTTCCACAACGACTCCGTCGGAACCAACCGGTTCTATTTGGTTTTTCCCGTGTCAATCGGGTAACCGGCAGCTTTCCATTCCGGGAAACCACCACGGAACCAGTATATATTCTTGTAACCGTCCCGGACGGCCATCAAGGCGGACTTGTAGCTTTTCCAGCAATGCGTGCCGTCGCAATAGAGCAGCATGGCGGTATTTTTGTCGTGGGGCAGCTTGGACAGATCGAACTTGTCTTCCGAGGCATCGAACCCAACTTCTTTCGCGCTGACCTCATGGTAAGGAATCTGCAAGGCGCCCTTGACATGACCTTCCAGATATTCGGCTTCGTTACGCACGTCTACCACGAGCACCCCTTTTGCAATCAAATCACTGGCCTGCTTGGCTTCGATCACGTGAACGCCGGCCAATTCCTTGGGTGTCGTGTTGAGCATGGAGGCAATCGAAACAAACTCCTCACGCTTGGTTGGCGAGAAAGAAATTTTTTTCCAGGCATGGGTCTCTACTTCAGCATATTTCAACAGGGCGCTCTCGATCACCTTCTCCTGATCCGGGCTTATTTTCTTGGTATTTACGGCAAAAGCCATCTTTGGGGCTTCGGCAGTGCGCTGGATAATCTTGCCAGGATGCAATTTCAGCCACTTCTCTGCCATGGCGGAATCCACTGCGACGATGTCCATGCTGTTGATTTCAAGTGCAAAAAGCTGGGCTTCCTGGCTGCGGAAATAACGCGCCTCCTTGAAATGTTTCTTGGTCTCCACCGCCTTGGAATTCAGTTCCCCGCGCGCCAAGCTGGCCTGGAGGGATTCAAAAGGCGGCAGGCCCAGTTTCGCTCCGTTCGCCTCCTTGATGCCGCCCCACTTCGAATTCTGGCCGGCGACAAAAATGGTCTCCACCGTACCACCCTCCTTGCATAGCGGGTTGAAGCCGGCTTTCAACACGCTGGCAATGGTATGGGCGGGGGCGATGATCATGTCGTACTCGCCTCGACTGGCACGTTTGGCCGCGATAAAAGGACTTGCTACCGGAGAGAAATCCACTGGCACTTTCAATTGCGAGCCCAAATACTTGGCCAATGCCTGATATTTGTTCAAAACATCAACATCCGAAAAACGCTCGCTATCCGATGGCACCGCAACCAGCTTCAAACCTTCCGCAGACCAAGCCGAAGCGCCACTCATCATTGCCGCCAGAAACAAGAAAATCGAAATTACCCGTAACATTGAAGTCCCCCCTCATTTAAACACTGTTTTTTGTAGTATATAGCTTACTTGAGAAAGCCTTAATGCGAAAATCAACGCTGGGGTAGAATTCGCCCCCAGAAAACCGAAACAAGAGAACATCATGACCGACCGTTATGCCGTGGTGGGAAACCCCATTGCTCACAGCAAATCCCCCTTGATTCACGCCGAATTTGCGCTGCAAACCGGACAAGACCTCAGCTACACTGCCCTGCTCGCCCCGCTTGACGGCTTTTCCGTCACGGTAAACGCATTCCGGGCGGAAGGCGGAAAAGGGCTCAACGTCACGGTGCCTTTCAAGCAGGAAGCATGGAAACTGGCCACCCGCCTGACCGAACGCGCCCAACTGGCGCAGGCGGTCAACACGCTCAAGTTTGAGGACGGCGAGATTCTTGGCGACAATACAGACGGGGCCGGCCTGGTACGCGACATCACCCACAACCTCGGCTTCAAGATACAGGGCAAGCGCATACTCCTCATGGGCGCAGGCGGCGCGGCACGCGGCGTGATTCTTCCGCTACTGAAAGAATATCCGGCACTGTTTGCCATCGCCAATCGCACTCCCGCCAAGGCGCACGAACTGGCGCAACTGTTCCTGGTCCACGGCGACATCTCCAGCGGTGAATATGACAGTCTGGCCGGCTGCCATTTCGACCTTATCATCAACGCCACATCCAGCAGCCTGTCAGACGAGCTTCCCCCTCTGCCGGCTGGCGTTTTCTCTCCTCGAAGCCTGGCCTACGACATGATGTACGGCAAGGGGCTGACGCCCTTCCTGCTGTTCGCCCAGACTCACGGCGCAGAACAACTCGCGGATGGTCTCGGCATGCTGGTGGAGCAGGCGGCAGAATCCTTCTTCCTGTGGCGCGGTGTACGCCCGGACACCCAATCCGTCATGGCCAAGCTGAAGGCGCTATGAAATTCCTGTGGCGCTGGCTGTGGCGCAGCGTACTGATCCTCGCCGCAGTGGTAGTGCTGTACCAGGCATGGATATTCGCGCATATCTGGTGGTGGGTAGACCACAACCCCGCCACCAGCGCTTTCATGAACACGCGGCTGGCAGAAATGCAGGAAAAGAACCCAGATGCCGAACTGCGCCACAAGTGGGTGCCTTACAATCGCATCTCGCCCCACCTCAAGCGCGCACTGATTGCCTCCGAGGACGCCAAATTCGTCGACCACGAGGGTTTCGACTGGGAAGGCATCCAGAAGGCCTACGAAAAGAACCTGAAAAAGGGCAAGATCGTCGCCGGCGGCTCCACCATCAGCCAGCAACTGGCCAAGAACCTGTTTCTCTCCTCCAAGAAGGTTTTCTGGCGCAAGGGTGAGGAAGCGCTGATCACGCTGATGCTGGAAAAAATGATGTCGAAACGGCGGATTTTCGAGATCTATCTCAACGTGATCGAATGGGGTAACGGCGTGTTCGGCGCGGAAGCCGCAGCCCGTCACTACTACAAGACCAGCGCCGCCAATCTTGGGCCAGAACAGGCCGCCAAGCTCGCCGCCATGGTGCCCAATCCGCGCTACTACGATAAAAACCGCAACGCACGGGGACTGGCAAGGAAGACGGCTATCATCCTGGCGCGAATGCCGGCGGCGGAAGTGCCTTGAGCGCAGGATTTTCGTCCTGAATTACAACACCGATTGTCTGTGGATTTGCCATCACCCAGGCTCCGCGAATAAGTACCATCGAGGCAGAGTCTGCGGAGATTGACAAACGGGTCCAGTCCTTCCCGAGTCGCCCCACTGAAGTGGGAATGACCATGCCTGTAACTTTCTTTATCAGCAGAAAATTCGAATACAACGCGCGCCACAAGGTGTCTCATGGTGCTTGGTGTTCAGGGCGCATCAATGATTGCAGCAGAACTACAAAAAAAAGGACGGCTTGCGCCGTCCTGAATCCACTCTTGAGGGAGAGGTAATGGAGAAATCTAGCACCGCGCCCTGCGGATACCGTGCTCAGTATCCGCAGGGCTTTTGCTATCAGTCCACACGTTCGCCGTGCAGGCTGACGTCCAGACCTTCGCGCTCTTCTTCTTCGGAGACGCGCAGGCCAATCACCATGTCGATCACCTTGAGGATGATGTAGGAGGCGACGGCGGTGTAGACCACCGTGGCGCCGACACCGAGCAACTGGATGACGACCTGGCCACCATTGCCTTCGATCAGGCCGGAGGCTGCGTCGCCGCCGATGGCCTTGACCGCGAACACGCCGGTGAGGAGGGCGCCGACGATGCCGCCGATACCATGCACACCGAAAGCGTCGAGCGAATCATCATAGCCCATCATGCGCTTGAGCGACGTGGCGCCCCAGAAGCACACCACACCTGACACCAGGCCGATGATCAGTGCACCCATGGGATTGACGAAACCGGCTGCCGGGGTGATGGCCACCAGGCCGCCCACGGCGCCGGATGCGATACCCAGCACGGAAGGCTTGCCCTTGCCCAGCCACTCGGCAAACATCCAGGACAGTGCGGCGGCGGCAGCAGCAATCTGGGTCACTGCCATGGCCATGCCGGCACGGCCGTCAGCAGCCAGGGCGGAGCCCGCGTTGAAGCCGAACCAGCCTACCCACAACATGGCTGCGCCAATCAGGGTCAGTGTCAGGTTGTGCGGTGCCATTGGCTCTTTGCCGTAACCGATACGCTTGCCCAGCATGATGGCGATGACCAGGCCGGCGATACCGGCGTTGATGTGCACCACGGTGCCGCCTGCGTAGTCCAGGATGCCCTTGGTGAACAGCCATCCCGTGCCTTCCCATACCCAGTGGGTAACCGGTGCGTACACCACCAGCGACCAGATGCCCATGAACCACATCATGGCGGAGAACTTCATGCGGTCGGCAAAAGCACCGGTGATCAGCGCCGGGGTGATGATGGCGAATGTCATCTGGAAGATCACGAACACGGTTTCCGGAATATTCGCACCCGCCACGCCGGTCAGGGAATCGAGACCCACGCCGTTGAGGAACATCTTGTCCAGCCCGCCAATGAAACCGCTGCCGGGAGTGAAGGCCAGGCTGTAGCCGGCCACCATCCAGATGACGGACATCAGGGCTGCAATCGCAAAGCTTTGCATCATGATGGACAGAACGTTCTTCTTGCGTACCATGCCCCCATAGAACAGCGCCAGGCCGGGAATGGTCATGAACAGCACCAGTGCGGTGGCAGTCAACATCCAGGCGGTATTGCCGGAGTCGAGCTTGGCTTCAGGCACGGGGGCTACCTCGGGCACTGCTGCCGGGGTGACTGCTTCGGCCGCGGGTGCTGCAGGAGCAGCTTCGGATGCCGGTGCGGTCACTGCGGGCTGATCGGCAAGCGGTGCGGCGTCTTCCGCCATCACCGGGCCGCCCATCCCGAGGACGCCCAGCAGGGCGATCATGCTAAACAATTTTTTCATGACTTGCTCCTTTTACAAGGCTTCCGGACCGGTTTCGCCGGTGCGGATACGGACCACTTGTTCCAGACTGGAAACGAAAATTTTTCCATCGCCGATCTTGCCGGTCGAAGCTGACTTCTCAATCGCCTCGATCACCTGATCCAGCAATTCAGCGCGAATCGCGGCTTCCACTTTGACCTTGGGCAGAAAATCCACCACGTATTCCGCACCGCGGTACAACTCGGTGTGGCCCTTTTGGCGTCCAAAGCCTTTGACTTCGGTCACGGTAATGCCCTGAACGCCCACGTTGGACAGAGCCTCCCGCACCTCATCCAGCTTGAACGGCTTGATGATTGCTGTTACCAGTTTCATGTTGAACTCCTATAACTTGTGTTTGTATTAGAACGCTTTGGTGACGGAGAGGACAAAGCGGCTATCCGCAATCTTGGTGTTCTTCACGGTATAAAGCGTGTCGTCGGCATTGGTATCGATGTACGCACCCGTAACGCTCAAGCCACCGCCAAAGTCCTTGGTCACGCCGATTTTGTAGTCGGTGTAGCTGAAGTTGGAGTAGTTCTTGATTTTCTGGTGACCCGCATGGAGCCCCAGGCTGAAGCCGCTGCCCAGATCGAAATTGGCGCTGGCATCGATGTAGCCGGAACCCTTGCTGTTGTCGTACCCGAACAGGTTTGACAAACTGTGGGAATATTTCAAGGTAAACATCTTGTAAGAGCCGGCGACATAGAGTTCGTCTGTGTTCGGGCTGACGAAACCAGCAGGGTAGCTGCCAGGGTATTGGTAGCGCAGGTAACCGACGTCATAGCTGAAATCATCGTTGACCTTGCCTTTGTAGCCACCGTAAATATCCAGTTCCAAGCTGCTGCTGGCGCCGACACCCAGATCTTCAAGCCAACTGATGTTGGAGCCCCAGAGGCCGACGTAAAGGCCATTGTCATGTGCATAATCAAACCCGCCTTGTAATGCCGGTTTTTCGCGTGTTTGAGAAATCCCGCGGTAAACGTATTCCGAAGCCAGAGTCACGTTTGCGGTGATAGGGGAAACTGCCGTTGCATCCCCGGCCATGGCGGGTGATACAGCAAAAGCGGGAACGCCGATGACACCGGCAATCAGAAGGGCCTGGGTTAATTTGCGCATTTTCATCTCCTAAATCAGTTAAGAAAAAATATTAAAATGTGACTACGCCCTGACATAAGCACAAGCCGTGCCAGATTAAAAGTCACTAATATTCAATACGTTGATGTTTTATGATTAAATCGTGTAGCAAGATGGGCGCAAAACTGGAGCGCCGCCCCAGATTGGCGCACTGCTTTGGTGCGCGGCTTGATAAATGGAAAAGTTGATTGCGGGTATTCAGGGAGCTAGAACTGCCATCTCCCGGCGATGAAGCTGAGCGGCGATTAATCCGGACGGTTTGCGGATTCGATTTTGTGTGCGGGGAGGAGTGCTTTCAATTTTTCCAGCGCGGCGCGGGTCTGCTCGAGTGCGCGCGGAGAAACGTCGTCGGCACTCTCGATCAGCCTGGATATCTCGGCGCGGATGCCTTTGCAGCGTTCGCGCTCGACTTCCCGCCATGCAAGGGCAAGTTCAAGTACGACGTGCTTTTTCGCAAATGATTCGTCCGGGGTGAAATCCAGGTTGCCGGTACGGGCCAACAAACCGGACAGGGGGCCCAGAATGGAATTCAGGTAGCGCAACCATAGCCATTTTGCCAACCCCAATGCCGCCAGGTTTGCGATTACAAGGACCGTCAAGGCCTGCATGGCTTCCCGAAGCAGAAGCGCAGAGAGGGAATCCTCTGATGAGAAGTGGATACGGAACAGGTTTTCATCGACCACTTCTTTTAGATCTTGATACAGCACGATCATCCCGATGCCTATCAGCAGCACCTCCAGCAAGACGAAGGCGAGCAGCATCCGATTCTGGATTGCGGGGTCGATGTAGTGGATTTTGCGTTTGACTTGCGTATTCATATATCGTGACACTCGAAGCACAGGGCTGAACCTTGTTTGCCGACTCTTAGTTTGCCGTGATCCTTGGTGTAGCCACGGTGACAACTGACACAGCTGAGCCTGCCATCCGGCAGGAAGAGGCGCTGGTTGACGGAAGCTTCAGGCTTGTAACGGCCTTTCTGGAAGGAGTCGGAATAACGCTTGCCGATGGGGTGGTTCACGGAGTTGCCGGCATGACGCAGAATCTGTTTGGCGTCTATCGAAGCCCCCTGAAGTTCACCGAAATTGCCATGGCAACCCATGCACTGGATGGTGAAAGCGTCGACATCAAGACTGTTCAGGTCCGTTTTGGCAGTTGCGGTCGACATGTGCCCGGACGAGATCATGGAAACACCCTGATCGGCCATCTTGTCGAAGAATCTGCTGTCGTGACAGGACAGGCAAAGCTTCCGCCCGCGCGCACTTCCTCGCATCAGGCCGGGTGTATCGCCATGCACATGGTGACAGGTGCTGCATGTCATATCGCCTTTCCAGTCCAGCGGGTAGGTGGGTGGAACGGCAAGCATGGGCCGAATGCCGCTCGGATGGCTTACCTGCACGGCTTTGGGGTGGCAACCGGCACACAGTTTTTCCTGGGAGGCGACCAGCATGTGGGCGTTTCCCTGATTGACATCGTCGCCAGCCAAATGGCAGCCGGAGCATGTTCGTTCGGTCATGTGCTTCTGGGCCGGATTCAAGGACGCATGCAGCCCGGCGCTGACCGCCAGCACCAGCGCGGCCAGCATGGCAAATAGCCACAGCCATTTCGGACTAGAGATGTACACGGCGGTCCATTTCCCGAAGTTTCGTCAGAGAATGGGAGAGGTCCTGGCCGCCCGTGTCGATTTGGGCCAATGCGTAATCGGTGGCAGCCCCTATCTCTCGGTAGTGGCCTTGCAGTGACTCAACGCTCTGAGCGAACTGCTGGGCTTCTGCCTGCAGCTGGTCTTCCTTGCGGATAGAGAGAGGTGTGACGGCGCCCGATTCGATCAGCATTTCCATATTGCGCGAGAAACGGAATAACGGGCCTGCGATGCGGAAGCTGGCATAAAGGGAAATCAGCCAGGTGATGGCCGCCGCGGCGCTGACCAGGAACAAGCCTGCCAGCAGCATGCCCGGCCCCAGGGATTGGCGCGTAATGCTACCCGATTTTACGATATCCCAGTAGGCAGAGCCGGAGTTTTCGCTGATGAAGGCGAGCAGCAGGAGCAGCGTGGCGAAGGAGAGGCCGCCAACAACAAACGCGACAATGCCGATGATTTTGAGGTAATAAAAAATGTCCGCTGTCAAGCCTTTTTTATGTCGGGCGCAACGCGAAAACCATATATAAAGTAACAGCTTAGGGCATTTCCTGGAGACTTCAGCCTGCTGTAGGTTTGCAGGCTGGGGGCCACATAGGAGCCTTGCGGTTGCGGGTCTTGGCGTGCCAGGGCGGGCAACATGGATGCAGGCATTGGTCGCGTCCTCCGTAATCATATGTGAGCAATACATAGGGCTGATCCCAAAATGCGAACGCGCAGTTCGGGGACTGCGCGTTCAACGGTGCTTTGGACTGTGACTTTGCTTATGGAGGTGCTGCTTCTCGCTGGGGGGACTTCTGCAACGCCGGCTTTGACTCGTCCCTTTTCTTGAATCCCCGATCTCCAGCCATGAACGCTTCCAGCATGTGCGGAATCAACGTCACCGCATCCACTGTTTCGCCGTAGGCCTGAGCGTGCAGCGCCGCATAGTGGTCGAGGTCGGTCTTCAAGCTGGCCGGGCAAGCAAAGGTCAGCTTGACGCTTTCAGTCTTCGGGAGCGGCCCGAGGCGTAATTTTTTGGGCAACGTGCTCATCGCGAACCCTCACGTACAAAGAAAAGTGGTTGATACGGCCGCAGCACCAGATCCCGGTTGACGATGACGCGCACCGGCAGGCCGGGTCGCTCGGTCAGCGCCGGCTGCATGTTCATGTTGCGCCGGGTCATCTCTTGGCCCACCTGGTTCACAGAATCCTTCAGGCTGTCGCGTCCGGCGATAACCACGCGGTCCCCTCCATTGCGATTCTCCGGTGCGGCCAGCTCGGCGCCGATGCCCAGCAAGGTGGTGAGCGCAGCACCTGCGAACACGCGATCCCAGTGCCAGTCCACACCGTCTTCCAGACCCGCATACCCCGCCGGATCGGTGCCGACCAGCTTGTCGAGCTGGAACGAGGACGTATCCGGCAGGATCACCCGATTCCACACCACCTGCACGCGACTCTGCCCATAGCTCACCTGGCTGTTGTACTTGCCCAGCAGGCGCGAGCCCTGCGGGATCAGCACGTACTTGCCTGTTGCCGTGTCGTAGACCGGCTCCGTCACCGTGGCGATCACATCGCCCGGCAGGTCGGATTTGATGCCCGTGACCAGCGCAGCGGCGATAACCGTACCGGCCATGACTTGATATGGCGATGCGGGCATTTGCAGGGAGCCGGAATTACGGATTTCCGTAGAACCGGCTTTGGACAGAAACGCCTCCTTTTGGTCTTGCCGGTTCTGTACCGTCGTGGGATCGGCGGGCTGCGCTGCTGTCAAGGCCGGGCCAGCGGCCATCGGATCAAAGGCGGCATTCGCGGCCAGCGCTGTGGCCGCAGGCAAGGCCTGCGGCTGCGCGGTAGCGGCCCCCTTTTGACCACCCGAACGGAAGAACACCGAAGAAGCCGCCGCTTCCTCGGCCTGCTTCAGGCGCGCCAGGCGCTCGGCCTCGGCCGGATCATGGCCAGGCTGCTGATAGCCATAACCCTGCGCTTGTTGCTCGGCCTTGTGAATCGGTCCGCCCAGGTCGCCTGGCAGCGGCACACCGAGTTGTGGCACTGCGGCTGGCAGGGTCGGCGGCAGCTTCGAATAGTCCGCTGGCAGTCGATCAAGCCCTTCCGAGCGTGACACGCGATCAACGTTGTACAACTCCTTCTGGTCGCCAGCACCACGGCGCTGCGTTGATTGCAACGACCAGATAGTTCCACCAAGTACGGCAGTCGCCAGCCCTCCAGCGAGGACGGCCAGCATGCGCCGATTCAGGCGCGTAACTGGACGCGGCTGGGAGCGCAGCGTCACGTCTTCCGGAGCCACCTTGGGCGGCACGTCTGGCACCGGTGTGTCAGGGGTATCGTTCGCATGGCTCATGGTCAGTTCCTCCGCGTCCCGCTCACAATCCCATCCGTGCGCTCGATCCGCACCACGTCGCCTTTGTCGGCGCCCAGGCGCAGTTCGGCAGCGCCGAACAGCCGGTCCACGATGTAGTACGGCGAACGGAAACGGTAGTTCACGAGCTGGCCATCTCCCTGCGCGCCGATGACGAACAGCGGCGGCAGCTCGCCCTGCGCGATGCCGCCGGGGAACTGGATATAGACCTTCTCGCCATCGTCGAAGGCGCGCAGCGGCTTCCAGGGCGGATTGCTGCCGGTGATCGCGTAGCGAAACCGGATTTTCTCAAGGGACAGGCCTGCATCCACAGGTGCGGCAACCTGTGCCGCCTGTGCCTGACGCTGCAAGGCCAGCATGCGGTCCTTCGGATAGTCCCAGGAAACGGATGCCATCCATGCCTTCTCGGTCGAGGTCAACTCAATCAGGTAGGTGCGTCGGTTAGTAGTCACGACTAGATTGGTTTTGAGACCGCTACGCGTGGGCTTGACCAGAACGCTAACGCGCAGACCGGCCCCCGTGCCGCTGGAAGTGTCGCCCACGATCCAGCGCACGGTGTCGCCGGCAGCGACCGTCACCAGTTCCTCGCCGGGTTGGAGCGAAACCACCGTCACCCGGCCCGGACTGGCATAGACCTGGTACAGCGCACCATCGGTGAATGGCCAGACCTGGATCGCATTGACGTAGCCCTCGCGGGTCGGTGCAATTCGGGCCTCCTGATTGGCCCGCGTGACCCGTACCTTCTCGTCGGTCGATTCAGGGGCAGTCTTGGCCTCCAGCTCATCTGGCAACAGCTTCAACTGCTCGGGCAATGGCAAAGGCTGCGGAACCGCGACCACCTCGATAGGCTTGGGCAACTCGGGTAGCGGCTGCGCCGCGACTGGGTCATCGAGCGTAATGGTCGGCGGCGGCTTGCCCTGCGTGGCGCAGCCTGCAATGACGACCAGAAGAGACAGAGATACGTAAATGCGTAAAGACGGTTTCATGGTTTGGTTCCTTCGGAAGAATCGAGTTCACGGCTCCACGACAACCCATTGACGTAGATGCCCAGCGGATTGCGGCGCAACCGTTCTTCGGTGTGCGGCGTTTGCAAAACGACGGACACAACAGCGGTCCAGCGCTCCAGTCCAGCGGCTGCGCCGTTGACATAGCGGCGCTCGGTCCAGCGCACGTTGAATGACGCATCGCTGGCGCGCACGATGCTGGTGATCTGTACCGTCACCGACTCCTTGCCGATGCGGGCAAAAGGATCGTTGGTGCGGGCGTAGTCATTGAGCACCGCCGCGCCACGGTCGGTGGTGTAGTCGTAGGCATCCAGCCAGTTCTGCCGCACGACGATAGGGTCGATCGAGAGTGAGCGCACCAGCGTGACGAAGCGCCCCAGGTGATGCACGGTTTGCGCATCGTTGGGCTTGTACGGCGTGGCCGCTTCACCGATCGCACGCACCTGCCCTCCGCTGTCCACCTCCACCACAAAAGGCGTGACGATAGACTGCGCCGAGCGCCAAACCAGCCCGCCCGCCATCAGCAGGGCCAGCACCAAACAACCGAAAGCCATCAGCCGCCAGTTCTTTGCCTGCACGCGGGCCGAACCGATACGGTCGTCCCAGACCTGTTCGGCGGATTGGTATGGGGTGGCAGGCTGCGGCGTGTCCGCATAGCGCACCAATGAACGTTTGAATCGCATGGATGTTCTCCTTATGAATCCGATGGGTCGCGCAGACTGGGGCTACTGCCCGAGCCGCCGCCGTCTCCACCGCGCAGCGTGTGGGCGACGGTCGAGGCGGCATGGCTGATCTGCTGGCGACGGTGCAGGCTCTTGGCCCACGCGGGTTGCTGGGTGTCAGCGGGTGCGGCATCGTTGCCGCCTTGAGCGGCCGGGCTACTGGCCGTGCTGGCTGAACCGGCACCAGCGCCAGTCCCAGATGCCGGGGCATCCGGCTTGATGGCCGCCGCAGCCCGATCCTTCATCGACTTGGCTCCGGCGGCGACCTTCTGCCCCACCGATTGCGCACCCGTCTTGGCGACGTTGCCCAGGCCAGCCGCCGCACCCTTGAGTCCACCACCCGCACCGGCAGAGCCGGCCTGGAACGCAGACTTCGCGCTACTGGCGGTCGAGGCCATCGAGCTGGCACCGCTCGCGGCAATCTTGGCGGCACCCGGTGCCATGCGTGCACCGGCCGCCACCGCACTGCCCACGCCGGTGGCGGCAGCGCCCACAGCGACCGCCGCTCCCGCGACACCCAACGCGGTTCCGGCAACGGCACCCGCGCCCAACTGCGGTGCCCCAGACACCAGCCCGGTCGCGATGCCTGGCCCGAAGATCCCCAGGCCCAGCATCGCCAGTGCGGCCAGCATGATGGTCAGCGCGTGGTCGATGGAGGGCTCATTCGGCGTCACCTGGAATTCGGCAAACAAGCCCGTGCCAATCCCCACGATGACCGCCAGCACCAGCACCTTGATGCCTGACGACACCACGTTGCCCAATACTTTTTCAGCCAGGAACGAAGTCTTGTTCCACAGGGCGAACGGCACCAGCACGAAGCCTGCAAGCGTGGTCAGCTTGAATTCGATCAAGGTGACGAAGAGCTGCACCGCGAGCACAAAGAAACTGACGATCAGCACCAGCCAGGCCAGGAACAACACGACGATCGCGTCAAGGTTCACGAACACTTCAGGGAAGCCCGCCATGTCGCCGATCTGCTTCAGGATCGGCGCACCCGCGTCGATGCCCACCTTGGCCAGCCGCCCCGGCTGCAGGAACTCGGCCTGTGTGATGGTCGATCCTGACGCCACCAACCCCAAGCCCGCGAAGGACCGAAACACGATGCCGGCCAGCAGATTGAAGTTGCCGATGATGTAGGCGAAGGTGCCCACATACAGCACCTTCTTGATGAGCTTGCCGATGATGTCGTCCCCGCCACCGCTGGCATGGCTCATGGCCCAGAACAGGCCGGCCAGCGTCATGTCGATCACCACCAGCGTGGTCGTCAGGAAAGCAACTTCGCCTCGCACCAAACCGAAACCGGAGTCGATGTAGTGCGAGAAGACGCTGAGGAAATGGTCGATGACAGAAACGTCGTTCATGGCATCACCTCAGTTGCCGTAGAAGTCAACGGCCTGTGGGTTGTACGGCGTACCGTCACCGATAAAGCGACGCCGCACTTCGCGGGCACGCTCCTGCACGGCAACGATGCGTGCCTGCTCCAGCGCGGTCGCACGGTCTTGCGTGATTTGCAACTGCTGTGCCTGGATGGCCTGCCGCGCCTGCAAAGCCAGCAGTTGGTTGGTCGCCTGCGTAGCCTGCAGGGCACCCACGGCCGACTGACTGCGGTTCACCAGGTCTGTCAGCGTCTGCTCGTCGGACGCGAAGTTCTGCACCGCCTGTGACTGCACCTTGGTCGCGGTGCGCAGCGCTTCCAGCGAATTGCGCCAGCGCGAACGCGCATCGGTCGCCATTTGAGTTCCCGAGGTGGCAGCGGAATACGCATCCGGGTAGAGCCGCTGGAATTCGGTCTCCATCTGCGACACGTTGAACGCCAAACCTTGCGCCTGTTGGATGAGCTGGTTGGTCGCCGACAGCGACGCACGCAGTTCATTCAACGCGCTGAAGTCCAGACCGGTGAGGTTCTTTGCCTGGTTCATCAACGACTGCGCTTGATTCTGGAGTTGCCTGATCTGGTTGTTGATCTGCTCCAGCGTGCGTGCGGCCGTCATGATGTTCTGGGCCAGGTTGGACGGGTCGATCACGACCCACTGCGCGTGTGCGACTGGCATCAGGGTTACCAGCGCTGCGGCGGCAATGGCGAGGATGGTCTTTTTCATGATGGATACTCCTGTTGAACTGACGAAGGGGACGAAAAGGGCGGAAAGGACGGAACAAGGTCGGCGGCCCAGTCGAGGCCGCGATGGCGCAGCCAAGCGGCTGCGAAGTCGGAAGACGGCATCGAACGGGATACCGCGTCAATGTCGCGCTGATCCTGCGGCGTCGAGGCACCGGCAAAGGCCAGCGTGACCGGCCCCAGGTCCAGGTCGAACAAGCGATTGCCCAGCCGCGACTGGTAGTAGTAGTCCCGCTTGGGAACCGCCTCGGCCACGATGTCGATCTGGCGGCGGTTCAAACCAAAGCCTTCGTAGATCGTGCGAATCTGCGGTTCGGTCGCCTGCGGATTCGGCAGGAAGATGCGGCTGGCGCAGCTCTCCACGATGGCCGGAGCGATGGACGAGTTCTGGATGTCGGCCAGCGACTGCGTGGCAAAGATGACGCTGACGTTCTTTTTGCGCAGCGTCTTGAGCCACTGGCGGATGCGCGCGGCAAACACCGGGTCATCGAGGAACAGCCAGGCCTCGTCGAGGATCAAGAGCGTGGGCGCGCCGTCGAAGCGTTCGTCGAAGCGCGCGAACAGATAGCCCAGCACGGCCAGTACGGCGGCTTTGCTGTGCATCAGCTCTTCCATCTCGAAACACTGGACCGAACCAGACCCCAGGCGGTCCGAATCCGCGTCCAGCAACTTGCCGTGCGCACCCCCAAGCACGTAAGGCTGCAAGGCCTGGCGCAAGGCATTCGATTGCAGTAGTACCGACAGCCCGGTCAGCGTACGCTGCTCCACCGGCGCACCGGCCAGACTCCCCAGCGCTGACCAGATCATGGCTTTTTCTTCCGGGCCGACGGTTGCACCTTCATGCAACAACCGACCTTCCACCCATTCGGCGGCCCAGGTACGGTAGCCCTCCTGGTCAATGCGGGCCAGCGGCTGGAAGGCAATTTCGCCGTCCGTGCCCAGGTCATAGTGCTCGCCGCCCAGGCCCAGGATGGTGGCGCGCATGGAGCGCCCCATGTCGAAGGCAAAGATGCGCGAGCCGGGATAGCGGCGGAACTGCATTGCCAAGGCCGCCAGCAGCACCGACTTGCCCACGCCAGTCGGCCCGACCACCAGCGTGTGGCCCACGTCGCCGATGTGCATCACCAGCCGGAATGGCGTGGCGCCGTCGGTGCGCGTCACGATCAATGGCGGCCCGTCCAGATGCTCATTGCGCTCCGGCCCGGCCCATACCGCCGATACCGGCATCAGATGCGCCAGGTTCAATGTCGAGATGATGGGTTGCCGCACGTTGGCGTAGGCATTGCCCGGAATTGAGGACAGCCACGCCTCCACGGCATTGAGCGTTTCCGGGATCGTGACGAAGCCACGGCCCTGGATGACACGTTCCACCCGGCGCAGCTTTTCGTCCGCCGAACCGGCGTCGGCATCCAAAACCGTCACCGTCGCGGTGACATAGCCGAAGGCGACTTGATCGCTGCCCAACTCCTGCAAGGCGGCATCGGCATCGTTCGCCTTGTTCGAGGCATCGGTATCGACCAGCGGGCTTTC
This sequence comes from Sulfurimicrobium sp., assembly GCA_030652035.1. Taxonomy (GTDB): domain Bacteria; phylum Pseudomonadota; class Gammaproteobacteria; order Burkholderiales; family Sulfuricellaceae; genus Sulfurimicrobium. The sequence continues at coordinate 7,315 of JAUSBJ010000010.1, read as the reverse complement.
CTGCTGGAAGATCGTTTCGCGCAGCAAGGCCACCACGTTCTTGCGCTTGGCGAACCACTGGCGGCGCAGTCGGCCCAATTCCGTTTCCGCCTCGGCCTTGTCCATACAGAGAAAGCGTGTGGACCAGCGGTAGGCGAAGCCGAGCCGGTTAAGGTCGTCCAGCAATCCCGGCCAGGTCGAGGTCGGGAATCCGCGCACCGATGCCACGCGCAAGTGCTGGTCTCCCAGCATGGGTGCCAAACCTCCTACCAGTGCGGAATCGGCCAGCAAGGCATCGAGGTAGAACGGATGTTCCGGCACAGCCACCCGATAACGCCGGGTCGAGACCGTCGCATGCAGATAGGTCAGCGTCTGGCTGTCGTCCAACCAGACGATCTCTGGCATGACGCCATCGAGCAGGTCAAAAAAGCGATCCGTCTCCGAGATAAACGATTCCAGCCGCTCGCGCCAGTCCACGCCGCCCTGCGGTGTGTTCTCGTACAGCAGCTTGGCCGCGCGAGCGCGGGATTCCTCGGCAGGCTGGTACGCCAGCGTCAGGTGGTAGCTGCTCTCGAAGTGGCTGTGGTCTTCCTCGAATGACGCCCGGCGCTCTTCGTCCACCAGCCAAGACAGTGGTTCGGGAAACTCCGAGTGCGGGTAATCGGCGGCGGCACGCCGCTCGGCTTCCACGAACAAGGCCCAGCCTGACCCCAACCGGCGCAGCGCGTTGTTCAAACGCGCCGACGTGGCGATCAGTTCGCCCTGCGTGGCACTGTCCAGGTCCGGCCCGCGAAAACGCGCCGTGCGCTGGAACGAGCCATCCTTGTTAAGCACGACGCCCGGCGCGACCAGCCCGGCCCAGGGCAACCAGTCGGCCAGCAGCGCGGGACGCTTGCGGTATTCGGCGAGATTCATCATGGCGTGTTCTCCTTGTCGGTCTCACACGTCCAGCAGTGGGCGATGCTTGATGTGCCGAGCGAACACGGCCATGAACTGCGGGTCGAGCCGCGCACCCCAGACCGCCAGCGAATGGCCGACGATCCACAGCACCAAACCGGGAATCCACAGTTGCAGGCCCAAGCCAACGGCGGCGGCCAATGTGCCGTTGGCAATCGCCACGGTACGCGGTGCGCCGCCCAGCAGGATCGGTTCGGTCAGCGAGCGATGCAGCGGAATCTCGAAACCACTGGCGAAACCCGCAGCGAATTCGTTGGGGGCATTCATGCGACCACCGCCCCGCCCGAGAACGAGAAGAACGACAGGAAGAACGAGGACGCGGCGAACGCGATGGACAGACCGAACACGATCTGGATCAGCTTGCGAAAGCCGCCAGACGTATCGCCGAAGGCCAGGGCCAGGCCGGTGGAAATGATGATGATGACCGCGACGATCCGGGCCACAGGCCCCTGGATCGATTCAAGGATGGATTGCAGCGGCCCTTCCCAGGGCATGCTGGAACCGGCCGCATGTGCCGGCAAAGCCAGGCACAGCATCAGTGCAGCGAGCACGGCAACGTGCAACGCCAGCCGCAGATGCGGATTTACATAAATACGAAAGGCAGGGGCATAGGTATGCGTCATGACAGTTCTCCAGGGGTGGTTAAGGAAGGAAGCGAAAGAGTTGGAAGCGGCGGCGCGAGCGCATCGTCGAGCTGGTAGCCATGGCCGTCGAAACCGACAACGCGGGCGATGGTCTGGACATGACGGGCGCGGCCGCGCCCGGCGATGAAGACGACGACATTCACCGCCTCGGCGATCAGCGCGCGCGGCGGCGTCAAAGCGACTTCGAGGATCAGTTGTTCCAAACGCAGCAGCGCACCGTGGGCGGAGCTGGCGTGGATCGTGGCGATACCGCCGGGGTGCCCGGTGCCCCAGACCTTGATGAGATCCAGTGCCTCGCCACCGCGCACTTCGCCGACGATGACGCGATCCGGGCGTAGCCGCATCGTGGCCCGCACCAACTCGGCCATTGACACCACGCCGGCCCGCGTGCGCAGCGATACGTGGTCGCGGGCGGCACATTGGAGTTCCACGGTGTCTTCGAGCACCAGCACCCGGTCGCCCGTGGCGGCAATCTCGGCCAGCAGCGCGTTGGCCAGCGTGGTCTTGCCGGTGCTGGTGCCCCCGGCGATCAGGATGTTCAGCCGCTCGCGCACCGCGCGGCGCAGGAACTTGGCCTGTTCCTCGGTCAGGATGCTGTCGGCGACATAGCGCTCCAGGCCGATGATGCTCACGGCGCGCTTGCGCAGGGCAAAGGCAGGCCCCGGCGCGGCGGGCGGCAGGATGCCCTCGAAGCGCTCGCCCGTTTCCGGCAGCTCCGCAGTCAGCAGCGGCTGGCCGCGATGCACCTCGGTGCCGACATGGGCGGCAACCAGCCGGATGATGCGTTCGCCATCGGCCTCGGACAGCTTGACGCCTGTCGGCGAGCGGCCCGACGACAGCCGATCAATCCACAAAGAGCCATCCGGGTTGAGCATGATCTCCACCACGTCCGGGTCTTCCAGCGCAGCGGCAATCAGCGGCCCCATCGCCGTGCGCAGCATGCGGATGCGCCGGTCCATCGATGTGGCGGCGGATGATGGCGGCTTAAGCTGCAACTCGGGTGGCAATTTTGGGACGGCGCTCATGCTCCGTCCTCCTGCATGGCCGCTTCTGCCAGCCGAGTGGCATCAGGCTGGATTTCTTCGTAAACCTCCTTGACCAGGCTACGCCCGCGCAATACATGGCGGCCGAGCTGTTCGATGAACTGCTCGAAGCGCGCCTTGCCCTGTGCTTTTGCGGCTTCCTGGTGGGCCTCCGGCACCGGCGTGCTGACGGTGAGGTAGTAGCGCACATACAGCGCCATCGTCTCGATCAGGATGTTCTGATCACGCTCCAAGCGCTCGAACTGGCGCGATAGCCGGTCCAGCCGTTTGGTGGTGGCCGCTTCCCGCTGGTCGCCCGCGTCCGGCGACAGCCAGGACGCCAGCGCCGCCGCAACGATGGAGGACTTGGACACGCCTTTCTTGGCGGCCAGTTCGTCCAGGCGTTTTGCATGGTCTGGTTGAATGAAGAGATTCAGGCGGGCTTGTGTCATAGCTGGATTCCGTCGTCAGGGTCGAGAGCGGCCAGCCGTGCCGTGCGCTGCAAGCGCGGGTCGAACTGGGATGGGAGGGATGCCGAAGGAGGCAAAAGGAAATCGTCGTCATCAAGCAGCGAGAGGTCGCTGGCCGACTGCTCGGGTTCGGGGCTGTAGGTGGCAACCTCGGACAGCTCCGGCTGCTGGCGCGGGCCGCCGTCATCGTCCGATTCACCCAGCCCAGCCGTGGCGGACGTGGCTGGCACGGCGGGGATGGCCAAGGCGCTCCAGTCGTCGGCGCGGGTGGCAGGCACGTCGGCGTAGCGCCCCGGCGTCAAGGTGGGCGGCGGCAGTACACGCCGCTTGAAGTTGGCGTCAAGGTAGTAGCGCAGCTTCTTGGCCTTGATGGGGGCATGGCCGGAAACCATCACCACCGATTCATCCGGCGGCAGTTGCATGACTTCGCCGGGTGTCAGCAGCGGCCGCGCCGTCTCCTGGCGCGACACCATCAGATGGCCCAGCCAGGGCGCCAGACGATGGCCCGCATAGTTGCGCTGCGCGCGCAACTCGGTGGCGGTTCCCAGCGTCTCGGAGATGCGTTTGGCGGTGCGTTCGTCGTTGGTGGCGAAGGTCACGCGCACATGGCAGTTGTCCAAAATCGAGTGGTTCTGACCGTAGGCCTTGTCGATCTGGTTGAGCGATTGCGAGATCAGGAAGGCGCGCAGGCCGTAGCCGGCCATAAAGGCCAGGGCCGACTCGAAGAAGTCGAGACGCCCGAGCGCCGGAAACTCATCGAGCATCAGCAGCAGCTTGTGCTTGCGTTCCACGCCATCGGAGCCGTCCAGAGATTCGGTTAGGCGCCGGCCGATCTGGTTGAGGATCAGGCGGATCAACGGCTTGGTGCGACTGATGTCCGAAGGCGGCACCACCAGATACAGCGACACCGGATGCTCGGCCGAAATGAGGTCGGCAATGCGCCAGTCGCAGCGCGACGTGACTTCGGCCACGGTGGGGTCACGGTACAGACCCAGAAAACTCATGGCCGTGGACAACACGCCGGAACGCTCGTTGTCGCTCTTGTTGAGCACTTCTCGCGCGGCCGATGCGACAACAGGATGGGTGCTCTCGCCCAGGTGTCGCGTGCTCATCATCCGGTGCAACGTGACCTCGAACGGGCACGCCGGATCGGACAGGAAGTTGGCGACGCCGCGCAGCGTCTTGTCTTCGCCCGCATAGAGCACATGCAGGATCGCTCCGACCAGCAGCGCGTGCGATGTCTTCTCCCAGTGGTTGCGCCGCTCCAGCGCGCCTTCGGGATCGACCAGAATGTCGGCGATGTTCTGCACGTCGCGCACTTCATGCGCACCGCGTCGGACTTCCAGCAGCGGGTTGTACGCGGCCGACTTCGGATCAGTGGGGTTGAACAGCAGGCAATGCGAGAAGCGCGAGCGCCAGCCGGCAGTGATGTTCCAGTTCTCGCCCTTGATGTCGTGGATGACTGCGGATGCAGGCCATGACAATAGCGTCGGCACCACCAGACCCACGCCTTTGCCCGAGCGTGTAGGTGCGAAGGTCAGGACGTGTTCCGGCCCTTCATGGCGCAGATACTGACTGTCATGCAGACCGAGGAAGACGCCGGCCGGGCCGGTCAGTCCGGCCTTGCGGATTTCCTTAGCATCGGCCCAGCGTGCCGAGCCGTAGGTCGTGACCAGGCGCGATTGCCGAGAACGCCAGATCGACATGCCGATGGCAACCACCACCGCGACCATGCCGCTGGCACCGGCGATAGTGCCGCCCGTGGTGAAGACGTGCGGCGCGTAAGCGTCAAAGAAGAACCACCACTCGAACAGACGCCAAGGGTGGTAGACCGGCGTGCCGAATAAGTCGAACCAGGGAGCGCCCAGGCGCAGCTGATAGCCCAGTGCGGCGGCGGTCCATTGCGTGGCACCCCACACACCGGCGATGACAATGCCGAACACCGTCAACACCTGACCGAATAGCACACTAGTCCCTTGCATCCCGACCTCCGAATTTCTTCTGCACATCACGCGCACAAAGACGTGCCGCAGACGTGAGGTTCGGTGTCAACTCAGTGCCGGTCAAAGACCGTTATCGGGATAGCGAAGACGAAGAAAACAAGATTTCTAGCTAGGGACATGCGGAGCGCATCGCCACAAAGGACAGTGCGTTGCGGCGTGTAGGATGATTTGTTGAAAGATTTTTTGCCGATGTGATGAATCGACACGTACCGAGCCATACGACCAGCATTGGCCGGCCGCGGCGTCGCTACTTGCGCAATGCGATCAGTTCTTCGGGGCCGACTCAGGCGTGTACGGCGTGCCGTTGCCCATGAAGCGCTTGCGTGTGGCTTCGGCCACGGCGTTGCACAACGCGTCGCCGAGCTTGGTGCGGTCGGCTTTGCACTGCGTGCGCAGTTCCTTCAAACGTTCCGGGTTAGCCGCCAGCGATTCGACCGTATCAGTGGGAGAAGATTGACCGCAGGCGGTGAGCGCGATGGTAAGCATCAACGCTGGGAATGTTTTCATTGCATGACCTCTCATTTGATGGTGGCGGGGCTGACGGTTGCCTCAAGCACTCGGGCGACGAAGCGGCTCAACGGTTCGGAGGATTCCGTATTGGGGCGCAGCAGGTAGGTGGTCAGCATGAAAGCTCGACCCGCCAGTGGGCGAGCCACAACCTCCGGGTGACGGCAGACCATCATGTGAGATTCACTGGCAAAGCTGAGTCCATAGCCAGCGGCCACCAGCGTCATCATCAGGTCGAAGGTCGCCGCATGTTCGGCGACGAGAGGTTCTACATCGACAGTGCGCAAGATGCGCTCGATCTGCCGGTAGCAGCCTTCACAAATCTCCGGGTGGCAGAGCACCAGCGGGTAGCGGATCAATTCCGTCAATGGAATTCGTTTGTGCGCCAGCAACGGATGACGCGCCGGAACAGCGATGATCAACGAATCACTCCACACGGACTGAACAACGACATCTTCTCCGACATCGGATGCCTGGGCGAATCCCGCGTCATACAGGCCACCGCGCAGGCCTTTTAGCTGCTGGGCCAGGGGTACTTCGAACAGGCGGATTTCGACATCGGGTTCATCCTCGCGACACTGCGCCAGTAGAGCAGCGAGACGGAGTGGGTCAATGCCGTCGGACAGTGCGATGCGCAGCGTGCCGCGATAGCCGGTGGCAGCGGCCTTGACACTGGCTTTGGCCTGATCTACGGCGGACAGTACGTGCTTCGCTTCGTCCAGGAATACTTGTCCGGCCCATGTCAGACGCGTGCTGCGTGTGGTGCGCTCAAACAATTGCACGCTCAAGTCATACTCCAGATCCTTGATCGCCCGCGACAGCGGCGACTGTTCGATGTGCAGCCGCTCGGCCGCGCGTGCGAAGTGAAGCTCTTCGGCGACGGCGATGAAATAGCGGAGGTGTCGCAGTTCCAAGTTCATGTACCTTGGCGTGAGCCATGCCCGCACATTTCGTCAGGGGAATTTGCTTCGGGAAGAGGTTGCCCGATTGAGCGACGGCTCAATCCACGCTCGCGCTCTGGGATTTTTGGCCTTCGGCCCATGGCTGTTCCTTCACAAAAGTTGTGATGTCCTCTTGCGCGGACATCACAATCTGGTAAGATAGTAATAGATTACTACCTATTGAAGGCGACAACAATGAGTACCCGTGTAAAACATCTACCCGCAGATGAGCGGCGGGTCGTTACCGTCGAGGCGGTGGTCGAACTGGCTGCCGAACAGAATCCCAACGACATCACCACAGCCGCCATTGCCAAGCGCATGGGTCTGACCCAGGGCGCGATATTTCGTCACTTCCCTAACAAGGACGCCATCCTGCAGGCGGTCATGGCGTGGGTGGCAGAGCGCCTGCTCTCGCGGGTGGACAAGGCCGCGCTGGACGTTGCGTCCCCGATTGCTGCGTTGGAGGCAATTTTCATGACACATATTGATTTCGTGGCCAAGCATCCCGGGGTGCCACGGATGATGTTCGGCGAATTGCAGCGCGCGGGGGAGACGGCACCCAAGCGCATGGTGCAGACGCTCATCCACCACTATGGGGAGCGTTTGCATCGCCTGATTGAGGAAGGAAAAGCGCAGGGAGAACTGGATGTGGCGCTCGATACCGAGGCTGCCGCCACCCTCTTCATCGGCACCATCCAGGGGCTGGTGATGCAATCGCTGCTGGCCGGCGATGTTGCCAACATCCGCCGCGATGCGCCACGTGTATTTGCAATTTATCGGCGTGGCATCGGG
>JAUSBJ010000032.1 GCA_030652035.1 Sulfurimicrobium sp. | reverse complement strand
TGCGACCGCGGAGAGGAAGCCAGCGGGTCATCGAACACACCTTGATAGCCCCCCATCCTGCAACACTCGCGCTGGACCTGGCTGGAAGCACGGACCCGCGTCGCGCAGGACGTTGCAGTAGTTCCAGAGTTTTTGGACGATTGCTGTAGTGTTCACGTATCTATTTCCTGGCTTCTATCTTACGGTCGCATATACCGCATGGTTTTTATGCATCCACATCATCAAAAATCGATCGAGAATCGTCTGGTTCACCACCTTGGACGCTCCCACCAAAAAAGTCGCCCGCGTCTGGCTCCTCGGGCATCTCTGAACGCAACTCTTCGACAACCTCATCTATCTCATCCATTGCACGATCGATATCGCATACAGCAGAAATATCCTCGTCAAACACTTCTCGGTACTTTTTTAACGTGCTCTTGAGTTCACTGAAATAGTCTTCAGGGTCATCGTCACCGTTGTAGTTTGCCCGCCAGTTATCGATATGCTCGTCGATATTCGGAAGCAAAGTCTGTTTCACATAATCAAAGATCTCATCTAGTTCTGCTTGCGTAAAAAGCCGACGTATCTCGTCCCGCAAGAACCCTGAATCCGGTGTGACCACTGCCAAGTCACGAATTGCGGAGACTACGCTAAGTCTCTTGCTCTCTGGCAGCAGTCCCAATTGATTCAAGCGGACAATTACGTCCACGTCAGATATGGCATATAGATACGACCCGACACGAAGGTTTGAGACAAAATTCGTTTTCCTGGCGATATAGAGCATGAGAAACTCTTTATCGCATCGATAGGATAAGAAACGATTGACTCTGTCTTCGTTCTCGCGCCGCTTGCTAAAGAACGACTCGATTCGGCTCGCTAGCGCCTCGTAGCGGTCTGACGGGACAATTACCTTGACACCCTCTAACCCCACATCCCCACATGACACTTCGCTGAAAAGCTTTTCGATCGGTGTTCCGGTAAGGTATATATCCAGCAATTCGCGGTCTTCTGCCACCAAGCTTGCGAACGCATCACGAATGGTTGGGTGCTTGAATTTCAAGAAATGCCCGGCTCCTTGGCGTACCTGACTAAGGAGGCTCCCTTCGAGCGCATTAAGCGCGTTTCGAACATCCGCTTGTGAACCACCCAGGAGAGTGACAGCCTTTTCCTCTTCACTAGTGATTCTCATTGGACTTGGCATTATCCCCCCACGCATGAAGACGATGGCAAGCGCCGAGCGACTGCCCGCATCAAGCGTCCGTATGATTTCCCTGAGCAACTCCATTGGTTGCGCTACGAACTCATCCAGCCCACTCTTCGAAAGAGAGAGGATCTTTGTGAAGAGGGGGCTACCGAGTCGCCTTGCAATCTCAGGGCTAAAACGCTGATGGGATGCAACATCTGTCAAGAATGGTTTGATCCTGGTCTTAAACCGGGATGGCTGTGTACCGAGCCGGATATGGTTGTATAGGATTTGCTCCCGCTCATCCCGCGACAAACGTTCCACATTTATCACTACTTGAGATTCATGGATATGAGGAAATGCAGACTCCTTTAGGTGGTTCCTCGCAGAGCGATAAATGTAGTCGCGTGACGTGAAGACAACTCTAGCCCCACGGCGAATTGCCGCATGCACATGGGGAAACGCACCGTTCCACCTTACAGTACTTGACCAGTCAAGCTGAGTTGCACCGAAGGCATCGTCCACCCAAAAGAACTGTTTGGGTTCATGCGGATTCGAGTGCCTAACAAAGTCATCTGCGTCTCGGATCTTAACAGTCGAGCATCCCCATTCATCAAGCGCCGCTACGGCTAATGCCGCAGCGATCGTAGACTTACCGCAGGCTGGTTCGCCGAGCAGAAGCACAAAACCATGCTCAACTAATGCCTTTGCACTCCTCTGATATGCATCAGTAATGACAAACTTCGCCAAGTCGTCTCCAAGCGCACTGAGTATCTCTTGTGATTGGGTGTATGCGCGCTCGTCCAATATTTGGCTCAAATCGCCGAGGCCATACACCCGAGGAACAAGCATACGTAGCCTGGGAGCTTCACGGATGAACTGCGATATACGCTCTGCGCCATAGGCCGCGAAGTGTTTAATACCGGGTATGGATTCAAATGCCTCACGAATCCTTTCGTCAGATACCCCCGTTAGCCGTGCGTTAGTAAGCAGGAGATAGTTGTCCGCAAGGCCACGAGCTGCGAGCCGCTTTGCCTTGGTTAGCTCGTCCCGCAACTCCGAGAGGTGAATGGTGCTGGCGGGTTGGGATGTAAATTTGCATTGAACTGTAAAAGCGCCTTCAAAGGTTTCCCCAGCCTTTTTAGTCCAAGTGCCATAGAAAGCCCCGTCGCGCCCACCATCATGCGAATCAAAGAAGCCCTGAACTGTCTGACCCCACACCTCACTGGTGACAGTTGCGCAAAGTTGCTGAAAAGCTTTCCACCCAAGTGAGTGAAGCTCGTATGAGACCTCGCTTGCCTGCACCTTTGGTTGATCCCTTTTAGCCATAGGCGTGAGCTTCCTTTACAGATGTGTGCTCTCTCCATGAGTTAAGATCCCCGGAAAAGGCCCGGCTCAGGATGGATTGGCGCAGTCGTTCGGCGCGCCGGAGGTTGGTTTCCACCTGGGCCTCAGTTTCGCTCAGGATGGAGAGGCGGCGGTCGACTTCGGCGACGATGCGATGTTGCTCGGACAGGGGTGGTAAAGGAACGCACACGGCTTCAAGCACTTCAAGATTGATGTTTTTCTGAGCCGTAGCGGGTGCAAATCGTTCTAACTTCTCGCGCGCTGTACGGATGAAATACTCGACATACCTCGTCGTAATTTCGCTTGCCTCCATCAGGAAACCGACCACGCTGTCCGGAAAGCAAGCCGCAAATTTCAAGACGCCTGTTTCGGCAATGTTGGCTGCAATCGTGATGCATAACGTTCCAGCTGGCCATAGACGGCTCTGCTGAAGCCCAAAATCACTGTACGTTTGACTGTGTGTCCTTATCGAGCCGCCAGATTTCCGAACATCGCCAGTCTGAATGAAAGGATAAGGTCCGCCGTATAGCCTTTCATCGTCTCTCGGTCTGTGCTTTGACTTGCCGCGATTAAGTTCGCCAAGCTGAGGCATCGTTGACCACACCCACCCCTCCGGCAATTCGGGCAGGGCGGTGGTGTCGGGCGCGGCGGGTTCTTTGTATTTGCCCTTGCCTTTCCACTGGCTGCGGCGGGTTTCGAGGATGCGTTGCAGGAGCTGGGCGCCGGTTTCGTAGCCTGCCCCCTCTCCCCCGCCCTCTCCCGCCAGGGGAGAGGGAGTTCTTTTGCGGGCGCGTTCGGCTTCGGTTTCGACGAGGCGGCCTTCGACGGCGGCTTTGAGGACGGCGGCTTTGTAGCGCTTGAGGTTGGCCTTGACGCGCTTGAGGTTGGCGACGGCTTCGTCGAGGTGGGAGAATTGTTTTTCGATTTCCGCGACGATGCGTTTTTGTTGGTCGAGGGGGGCAACGGGGATCGTGCTCTGCTTCAGATAGGTCGTGGATACACGCTTCTGCCCCACGGCGCCGGTCATGTACCTCTCCGCCTCGCCACGAAATACCTGGCTCGAAACGTAGTAGTAAATGTACTTGGCATCCATTCCCGACTTGGGCCGAAGCACGTGGAATTCGGTAGAACCGAACCCGTAACCATTCACCAGCTTGGGTACGACGGCCATCTTTCCGTTTTCCATGCAGGGCGTGATTTTGGCGAAGAGCACATCGCCTTCGAGGAAGGCAGTAAATCCCTTTTTCACCTCGCCCGCTGGGCGTGTTTCCTCGACGCGAATTGAGCCATCCGCAGCGCCGACCGCTGGCATCGGAACAAACGAAACCGGCAAGTCATCGGGTATCGCGGCCTTATCGACACGCGGATTAACGTCGGCGATTTCTTCGATGGTTGTAGCTGGCCAACCCGTAGGGTGGGTTACGGCCTCCGGCCTAACCCACCCTACGGTGTATTCCGCTCGCATTTCTTCGGCCTTCATGCGTCTTTCCCTGTCACGTTCGCCTTCAACCACGCTTCGCCCTTGGCCGTGAGCCGGTATTTCTGCTGGCTGCTGCGCGGCTTGTCGGGGAGGGTCATTTCGAGCCAGCCTTGCTCGATCAGTGGCTTGATGACTTGGTCCCTGAACTTGGTCCGGTTGGTGCGGTTGGCCACGCTCATCAAATCGGTCAAAGCCGCGCCATTTCCGGCTTTCACAAGGATTTCGACTTGGTCCCGACTTGGTCCCGACTTGGTCCCTGACTGGGTGCCGGGCGCCGTTTCCGGCGGCTGGGTCGCAGCCGCTGCGGGGCGCCACAGGGTCTGGATGAACTCGCCGCCGTCCTGCCGGAACTGAGGCGGGGGCAGACCGGCGTCCCTGCACAGGGCGATCATGTCGAGGGTGCCGGTGCCGGCTTTTTCGATGTAGCGGGCGAGGAACAGCGGCTCGGCGATGAGGGGGTTGTGGGGGATGGAGGCGTGCGGGCGGCTCAGCTTTTCGATGGTGAGCGGTGCGGGCAGCTGGCCGGGGTTCCAGATTTCCAGGCGGTCGGCGAAGAGCATGACCTGCACGGATGCGTTGGAGGCATAGTCGCGGTGGGCGATGGCGTTGACGATGGCCTCGGCGACGGCCTCGCGCGGCAGTTCGTAGTCCACGGGGGCGGCCGGGCCGGCGGCGCGGGTGCCGACGGTGCGGGCGATCTTGGACAGGACGAAGTCCACCGCCTGGTTGGTCAGCTCGAACACCGTGCCCTTGTAAATCTGGTAGGACGGGATGGGTTTGCGCACCTCGGTGCCGTGAAAGTGCATGCACTTGATCTCGGAACTGGGCAGGAAACGCTGCGGGGCCTTGCCGAACAGGAGCACGGCGGCATGGCTGGGGCGGCCGCGGTCGAGCAGGTTGAGGTGGGTGAGCGCCCGGTCCATGGCGGTTCCTGGGCTGAGGACATAGCCGCGATGGCGCTGGGCACGGCCGAGGAAATCGGCCAGTTTTTCATCCGAGAGATCGTCCAGGCTGGCGCCGGGGCAGGCGGCGGCGTCGAAGGGGCCGGTGCGCACGGCGCCGCTCTGTTCCAGGTGTTCGACCAGACTGGCATAGAGGGCGGCGATCAGTTCCGGAATGCTGGCGAAGCGCCTGCGTATGAGTTGGTCGCCTGCCTTGCGGATGAAGGCGCGCATCTTGGGGTGGCGGGCGCTGTCATCCTGGCCGGCGAGGTAGACCAGGCGTTCCTTGCCTTGCTCCGTGGCACGGTCGAATTCGCGCTCGGTAGGCGAAAGGCCGCCGGCGTCTTCGTGGCCGTAATCGTTGCCGAGCAGGGCGATATAGGCCGCGCAGCGGTCGACTTCGGCCAGGTAGACCTCGTCGGCACGGCGGCCTGCGGCGGGGATATCCTCGAACAGAAAAACATCGAAGAAGCGCTTCAGCAGCGGATCGCCATGCACAAACTCTTTGAGCGCACGGCGCTCGGCGGCGAATTCCTTTTGCACGGAGCTGATGAAAAGACGCTGCTTGTCGCTCATGCCGCCAGGCTCTCGTTCAATTGCTCGATGAGCGTGTTCAGTTCATCGCCGAAGAGCTGATACACCTTGCCCAGGCCGCCCTCCTGGGCGAAGGGCGCGTATTCGAAATCATCCGGCTCAATGCCGAGGTTGGCGGCGATGTGGTCGCGGATCATTTCAGCCGCTTCCCAGCCTTGCGGTACACGGCACTGTCTTCCCGCTTGCCCACGGCCACTACGACCACGACCACGCGCTCGTCGAATACCTGGTAGACCAGCCTGTAGCCCGCGGCGCGCAGCTTGATCTTGTAGCAGTCGGACATACCGGTGAGCCGTGCGGATTCGAGGCGGGGATTTTCCAGCCGCTCCAGGAGCTTGGCCTTGAATTGATCCCGCAGGGGGCGGTCGAGCTTCTGCCACTCCTTCCAGGCACTTTCCCGGAATTCGAGGCTATAGGGCATTCGGCTCGACTCGGACCGTGGGCTCGTGCTCGCGTTCCTTGACCAGACGCGCCAGCTCGATGTCGTCCAGCTTTTCCATCATGGCCTCGAAGGCGGCAACGGGCACCAGGTAGGCGGCGGGTTTGTTGTGGTTGAGCACGGCGACGGGAAAGCCTTCCGCATGCTCGATGACGGCGGTGGGGTTCTTCTTGAGTTCGCTGATGCTGACTGATGCGTTGGTGTAGAGCAGTTCCATGGCGGGCTCCGTTATGACCGTTTAATTGGACTTTATTATAGTCCTTTTCTTGGTTTTATTCATGCCGCCAAGCTCTCGTTCAGTTGCTCAATGAGCGTGTTCAGTTCATCGCCGAAGAGCTGATACACCTTGCCCAATCCACCTTCCTGGGCGAAGGGCGCGTATTCGAAGTCGTCCGGTGCTATGCCGAGGTTGGCGGCGATGTGGTCGCGGATCATTTCCAGCCATTTCATTTGTTCGGGGGTGAAGCCCGTAGAAGCGGCATCTTGCCGCTTTGTTTCAGCCAAGCGGCGGGACGCCGCTTCCACCCAAGCCTTGAAGTTGGCGTTGACGCGTTCTGGGAACGGCACGAGTTCGTTGTCCTGATGGATAGCGAAGCGCACCAGGGAAACCAGGTCGGTGAGGATGCGCGGCGCGCTGGCGCCTTTGACCTTGCTGGCTTCCAGCGCGGCGTAGGCTTGCCAGAGCTGGGATTCGTTCCACAGGTAGGGCGGCTTTTCGATGGCGTCGGCGAGTTCCTTCACGGCCTCGAAGGTGAGGCGCTGTTTGTAGGGCTTGCTGTAGAGGATTTGCAGGGCGGTGATTTCGTCCTTGTGGTCGGCGATGAATTGCTCGAAGGACTTCACCAGGCCTTTGGCGCGGTCGAGGGCTGCCTGGCTGAAGCCGGCTTCGATGACCTGGTCCTGGCTGACGTGGTCGATGGTGAGTTCGTTTTTGGCCTTGATATCCAGAATCAACTGGCGCAGGGCGGGGTCGCAGAGGGGTTTGGACGCGATTGTCCGAGCCTGCTGCATCGCCGTGGAAGCGGCGTCTCGCCGCTTGTCCGCCGCGCTCAATTCGTATTCGGAATGCCGCTGAATATAGTGCTCAATGCGAAACAGCTCTTCGGACGAGCGTACGATACGGTCGTAGGATTCTTTTTGCCAGATTGAGATCGTGCCTTCCGACAGGCGGACGGACGCCGCTTCTGACTGCAATATCTGTTTGGCCGTGTAGCTTTTCCAGCTATGCAGGATTGCGGAGAGTTCGTGTCCCGGCAGTGGCGTGACGATCACGTGGACATGGTTGGCGGCCACCACATATTTTCCGAGCCGGTAGCGTTCACCATCGAAATGCCTCAATGCCTTTTCCATCAGCTCGCGTGTTTGAGGGTTTGCCAGAGCGCAGCTTCCCACACCGGCGTCCAGCCAGGACTCGATCTCGATGCGGGCGGAAAAGCGCTCTGCATAGTCGGTTTCCTGTGAGGCTGACCAGGGGCGTGGGTTGCGCGTCAGCCAGTCGGCGCGTGCTTCCCGCCAAGCGATGAGACGTTGTTTGGGTAGCGAATCCGCCAGACGGAAGGTGACGAAATAGCTGGCCTCATCCTGCCGCCAGTGTGGAAGGTTGGCGCGCTGCATCTCGATAGGCGCATTGGGATCGAGGAAGCCGTATCCCGCGTAATCGTCAGCGGTTTCCATTGGCAAGCGGCGGGACGCCGCTTCTACGAGGTCAGGCGAAAGTGCAGCTACCAACTGATGGGCGAGGTCTTTCAGGCCTAGGCCGCCGCTGGCGGCGCGAATCCTGGCGTCGTCTTCGGCGCTGATGCGGTGTTCCATTCTGGCCAGGCGGCCGGCGATGCTGGTGATGACCTCGTCTTCGGTGTTGCCGAAGGCGACGGCTTGCAGCAGGCGCTCGAAGCTGACGCTGGGCTTTTTCTCCATGGGGCGGGCGTCGGTCTTGTCCTGCTCGCACACGCCGACGGCGTCGATGATGACGAAGTGGTCCTTGGCTTGGGCGTCGGGGGTGACGGCCCTGAGGTCGTCGGGCTTGATGACGCGCACGCCGCGGCCTTTCATCTGCTCGAAGAAGCCGCGCGACTTGACGGCACGCATGAAGAAGACGATTTCCACCGGCTTGATGTCGGTGCCGGTGGCGATCATGTCGACGGTGACGGCGACGCGGGGGTGGTAGCTGTTGCGGAAGGCTTTGATGAGTTCCTTGGGCGTGGCGCCGGTGGTGCGGTAGGTGATCTTCTGGGCGAAGTCGTTGCCCTTGCCGAATTCCTCGCGCAGGATTTCGACGATGTTTTCGGCGTGGTTGTCGTCCTTGGCGAAGATGAGGGTCTTGGGCACTTCGGTGCGGCCGGGGAAGATTTCGCTGAATAATTTATCCCGAAAGGTGCGCACGATGGTACGGATCTGGTCGGGGGTGACGACGTCGCGGTCGAGCTGGTTGGGGTCGTAGGCGAAGTCGTCGTCGAGTTCCTCCCAGCGGGTCTTGCGGGTGTCGCGTTCCTGCTTTTCCACGTAGTAGCCGGCTTCAACCTTGCTGCCCTGCTCGGTGATGGCGGTCTTGATGCGGTAGACGTCGTAGTTGACGTTGACGCCGTCGGCCACGGCCATTTCGTGGTTGTATTCCATCACCAGGTTCTGGTGGAAGAAGCCGAAGGTCTGCTTGCCTGGCGTGGCGGTGAGGCCGACGAGGTAGGCGTCGAAGTATTCCAGCACCTGCGCCCACAGGTTGTAGATGGAGCGGTGGGCTTCGTCGGTGACGATGATGTCGAAGGTTTCGATGGGGATGCTGGGGTTGTATTCGATGGGCTCGGGTTCCTTGAACAGCTTGCCGAGCTGGTCCACCGATTCTTCTTCCAGGTCGGCCGGCAGGTCGCGGCCCTTGAGCATGGAATACAGGCGCTGGATAGTGCAGATGCAGACGCGGGCAGTGCTGTCGATCTGGTTGCCCTGCAAGCGCTGGACGATGTATTCCTCGCTGAACTTGAAGTTGTTGTAGGGCGAGACGTATTGCTGGAATTCCTTGAGGGTCTGGTCGGCGAGGTTGCCGCGGTCGACCAGGAACAGGATGCGCCGCGCCCCGGCGAACTTGATCAGGCGGTAGATGAAGGAAATCGAGGTGAAGGTCTTGCCCGAGCCGGTGGCCATCTGGATCAGGGCGCGCGGGCGGTTTTCCTTGAGGGATTTTTCGAGGTTGTTGATCGCCGTGATCTGGGCGGGCCACAGGCCTTCTTCTTTCAGCGGCGGCATGGCTTGCAGGCGGGCGAGGAAGGTTTTGCCATCAGCGCCATAGGTTGCGGCAGGCTCGGCAGCTTTGTTCTGTGTGCTTTCCAGCCAGTCGGCCAGCAACTCGGGCTTGTGAAAAGCAAATACCGGGCGGGCGCGGGGTGTGGGGTCGAGACCATTGGTGAAGCGCGTTTCCACGCCGGTGGATTGGTACGAAAACGGCAGCGGATTGCCCCAGCGCGGCAGGCCGGCGGGCAGCCCCTGGGTGTATTTGTCGGATTGGGTTTCGACGCCGCTGAGGGTGACGCCTTCTTTCTTGGCTTCGATCACGCCAGCAGCTTTGCCATCGATGTAGAGCAGGTAGTCGGCAAAGCCGTGGCCGGGGAGCGGGAACTCGCGGATCGCCACACCACGCGCGGCGTGGATGTTGGCGGCGGCCGCATCGCAGACGTGCCAGCCTGCCGCTTGCAGCAATCGGTCGATATTCTTACGGGCAGTGGCTTCTGGAGACATTGTTTAATGATTGGGTTTTCAGCATCCTAGCATATTCGGCCCCATGAGACCCGCCGATCAAAGGGTGTGGCGCTGAATTTCAAACAATAGGAAACGTATCCCGATCATCTATTACGACAATGCACAAAGCTTGATAACTCCCTTAATGGGTATTATCATTCCCCAAATGGGAACGATTAAAGCCAGCCTATCAGATGCCTTATTCACCAAGACACAGCAGCGCGTAGTCGGGCTGCTGTTTGGCAATCCTGACCGGAGTTACTACGCGAACGAAATCGTCCGCTTTGCAGGCGCTGGCACCGGTGCGGTGCAACGGGAGCTGGAAAAGCTGACGGCAGCCGGCCTGCTTTCGGTCACGAAGATAGGCAACCAGAAGCACTACCAGGCAAACCGTCAATCGCCGATTTTCGAGGAACTGCGCGGCATTGTCCTGAAAACCTTCGGCGTGGCGGATGTGCTGCGTGAGGCATTGACCCCTTTGCATGATCAAATCCTCGCGGCTTTCATTTATGGATCGATTGCCAAGGGCAGCGATACTGCACGTAGCGATATTGACGTGATGGTGATTGGCGAAGATTTGTCCTATGGCGATGTGTTTTCCTCTCTGGCTCAAACCGAAAGCCAAATCGGCCGAGCCATTCACCCGACGGTTTACAGCCCAGATGAATTCAAACGCAAGCTTTCGGATGGCAATGACTTTCTGTTCCGATTGCTGGAACAGCCGAAGATATTTTTAATTGGAGCGGATGGTGATCTCCCAAAACCTGGCTAATCTGGCAAAGACCGGCCAGCTTAAAGCGGAAGCACCCAGCCGGAAGGAATTCGACGGTTTGGTGCGTTCCGCCCGCGCTCGGCTGAAAGATGCGCATATGGAAACGCTTTCCATCGAGAGCCGCTTTGATCTGGGCTACAACGCTTCCCATGCTTTGGCACTTGCGGCCTTGCGCTGGCACGGTTACCGCTCGGAAAACCGTTACATCGTTTTTCAATGTCTGCAACATACACTGGATTTTGGCCCTGGGCATTGGCGGATACTGGCGTTGTGTCATGAGCGCCGCAACCTTGCGGAATATGAAGGTCATCTGGAAATCGATGAACAACTGGTCAAGGAACTTATCCAAGTGGCGGACTTGTTGCTTGAAAAAGTTACCACCTTGGCGCCACTATCTTGATCTCCACATCACCTCAAACAGCGCTGCCCTGAAGACCAAAGCAATATGGAAACCGTAGCCGTCATCGACTTTGAAACAACCGGCCTTTCGCCGGCCATGGGGGATCGGGCGACCGAGGTGGCGGTGGTCATCGTGGAAGACGGCAAAATCCTCGACCGCTATCAGAGCCTGATGAATTCGGGGGTGCGCATTCCGGCATTTATCGAGTCGCTGACCGGCATCTCCAACGCCATGATACGCAAGGCGCCGCCAGCGGCGGAGGTGATGGCTGCGCTGGCGGCGTTTGTCGGCGACGTGCCGCTGGTGGCGCACAATGCCGCGTTCGACAGCAAGTTCCTGGATGCCGAGTGGTTGCGGATCAGGCAGCAGCGGCGGCAGGAATTTGCCTGTTCGTTGCTGCTGGCGCGCCGGGTGTATCCGGCGGCACCGGATCACAAGCTGGGAACGCTGGTCCGGCACCTGGGCCTGCCCTCGGCGGCCCGCCATCACCGCGCCCTGGCCGACGCGGAAATGACTGCCCATCTATGGGTAAAAATGCTGTCGGACATCCAGCAACAATTTGGCCTGAGCGCCGTTCCGCACGAGTTTCTGCGGGCATTGCAGAAGGCGCCGAAAGCGCAGATGAAGAGCTGCGCTGAACGCGCCAAATGCCGGCTCGGCCTGTGAAACAGGCTGCAACGATAAATCAGTGAACCCCGACTGAACGGGCCTGGCAATCCTGCATGGTGGTGATGACATCGCACATCCAGTGATGCGGCCCGCCGTCCCGGCAGATTTTCAGGCCGTTTTTCCAGATCTGGGTGTTTTCCTTGCATTGCCCTTCCCAGTAGGCTGGATGGAATTCCCTGGCGACTTTTTCATCCGTGAGGTCGCGCAGGAATTCCACCGTGCGCTCGGCCTCGGTTTTGGGCTTGCTTTCGCAGGCGGTGAGCAGGAAAAGGGCCATCAAGGGGGCGATGACGAATGCAGCGAGAGCGGGTGATTTTTTACTCATCCATGCTTCCAATTCAGGTTTGAAGTTTACATATTCTCCGGAGGGCCACATTTTCAGGCGTTTTATGTATTCCCTGTGCCAGACCAAGTAGCGATTATGATTTGTTCAACCCTTCAACAGCAAGACCGGGCATGCCATACCTGCGCGCCCTTAGGGATAAAACCCATTCTAAAATGGTCATAGCGTAAGTTATGATAGACATTCATTTCACTGTATTTGCAGGAGGTATCCCATGCGCTCCGCCTTGCGAACTCTGACATTGCTGATTCTGGCGCTTGGACTGGCGGCTTGTGCCGCCCCCCGGCATCAGTCCACTTATCGCTATGAAGCGCCCGCTGACGAGGCAGGTCGCGCCTGCCTGGAAAGATGCGAGCAGAAAATAACCGCATGCCGCGAGCAGTGCGCCACGAAAACCCAGGCGTGCCTGAAGGACCTGGAACCGCTGGTGGACGAGCGCTACAACGCAGCCATGAGTCATTACGGAGCCGCTCTGGATCGCTACCGCCAGGAACTGGTGCAATATGAATTCTATCTGTCGATGAATTGGGGCTACCCTTCCCCATTGTGGCGCCGGGGCATGTGGCCTTATTCTCCTTTTGGGATGCCCTATTATTCCCCTCCTTTTCCTCCGATCAAACCCAGCCGCAACGCTGTGTTCGAGCGGTTGCGGCAGGAGCGCTGCGATGTGGATTGCGGCTGCCAGCCGGTTTATGATGCCTGTTTCCTGAGCTGCGGCGGGAAGAAGATTCCCGAGACGCGCTGCATCAGCAATTGTCCCCCTTGATGGAGTAACTCGGTTTGGCTTCTGAACGTTTTCGTATTCCCGTGAGCTCGGTCATTTTCGGAGTGCTTGGCCTGATCACTTTGGTAGTGGGCTTTTTGGCCATGGCGGGGCTGCTGCGCCAGGTGCATCCGCTGCTCAATACGGATGGCGGCCTGGCGCTGGTGGTCTCCGGCATCGCGCTGATCCTCTCCGGTGCGTTCCCGCTGGGGCTGGCCTTGCTTGCCACCCAGAAAAGCCCCACCGATTGAGTTCTTTCGATGTCATCGTGATCGGTGCCGGGGCTGCCGGCATGATGTGTGCCGCGCAGGCGGGCATGCGCGGGCGGCACGTGCTGCTGCTCGACCATGGCTCAAAGCTCGGCGAGCGGATTCGCATTTCCGGCGGCGGGAAATGCAATTTCAGTAACCGCAGCGTGGGCGCGGAAAATTACCTGTCGCAGAATGCGCACTTCTGCCGCTCGGCCCTGGCGCGCTTTTCGCAGCACGATTTCATCAAGATGGTGGAGCGCCGCCGCATCCCATACCACGAGCGCGAGCACGGCCAGCTGTTCTGCGACGAGTCGGCGCAGGACATCATCGACATGCTGAAGGACGCCTGCGACGATGCCGGGGTGCAATGGGCCATGCCCTGCGCCGTGCGGCTGGTGTCACGGATCGAGGACAAGGACGGCATGCGCTTTTCCGTGGCCACGGAGCGCGGCACTTTCCGTTGCCAGTCGCTGGTGGTTGCCACGGGCGGCCTGGCGGCGCCGCAGATCGGGGCCAGCCCTTTCGGCTACAAGCTGGCGGAGCAGTTCGGCCTGGCCGTGGTGGCGCCGAAACCGGCGCTGGTGCCGCTGGCGCTGGCGCCGGAAACGCTGGTGCCCCTGAAGCCGCTGTCCGGCTCCACGCTCGATGCCAGCACGCATTGCAACGGCGGATCATTCCGCGAGAATGTCTTGCTCACCCACCGCGGGCTTTCCGGGCCGGCCATATTGCAGATTTCCAGCTACTGGCAGATGCAGGAATATGGCGGGGGCAAGCGCCAGCCGATCGAGATCGACCTGCTGCCCGATGTGGATACGGCGGCCTGGCTGGCCGAGCATCGCCAGAGCAAGGCGCTGCTTTCCAACCTGCTGGCGGAGCAGCTGCCGCGCCGCTTCGCGCATGAATGGTGCGCGCTGTTCGGCTGGGGGCGCCCGATCAACGAACTTTCCAAGCGAGATATCCAAGCCGCAGCCGAAGCGCTCAAGGGCTGGGCCTTGATGCCTTCCGGGACGCTGGGTTACGCCAAGGCGGAGGTGACGCTGGGCGGGGTGGATACCCATGCACTCTCGTCCAGGACCATGGAAGCCAAGGCGCAGCCGGGGCTCTTTTTCATCGGCGAAGTGGTGGACGTCACCGGCTGGCTGGGCGGCTACAACTTCCAGTGGGCGTGGTCGTCGGGCTGGGTTGCAGGTCAGTCAGCCTGAGCCAGCTTCGATTTGGCCAGCGGCGGATTCTTGGCGAAGTAGTTGCGGATGCCGGCTAAAATGGCCTTGGCCATTTTATCCTGATAGGCGTCGTCATTGAGGCGGCGCTCTTCTTCAGGGTTGGAGATGAAAGCTGTCTCAACCAGGATGGAGGGAATATCGGGTGACTTCAGAACCGCGAAGCTTGCCTGTTCCACTGCGGCCTTGTGCAGTGAATTGATCCCGCCCAACTCGCCCAACACCGCCTTGCCCAGTTTCAGGCTGTCATTAATCGTCGCGGTCTGGGATAGATCAAGCAGGGTACGCGCCAGATAAGGGTCTTTAACATCCAGGTTCACGCCGCCGATCAGATCCGCGTCATTCTCTTTCTTTGCCAGCCAGCGAGCAGCAGCCGAGGTGGCGCCACGTTCCGAAAGCGCGAAAACCGACGAGCCTCGGGCTTCAGGGCGGATAAAAGCATCCGCATGAATGGACACGAACAGGTCCGCGCTGACTTTACGCGCCTTGAGCACCCTGCCTTGAAGCGGAATGAAATAATCGCCATCCCGGATCAGCACGGCCCGCATATTCGGCTCATCATCCACAAAAGCCTTGAGCCGTCTGGCGATCGAGAGCGTCACGTCTTTTTCGTTGGTGCCGCTCGCCCCGCGCGCGCCGGGATCTTCGCCGCCATGCCCTGCATCGATGGCAATCGTGACCAAACGGGTGACCTGCAATTCGGGTTTGCGTTTTTCAAGCTTGGCAGATTTCGACGAGCTATCTTTCCCGCTCTCTGGCACGGCAGCCTTCTTCGCCATTTCCATTGCCTCCAGAGCGGGAAGAGCTGCTGTGGAAGGTGGCGCTACCGCCACTTTTTCTTCTCCTTTCACCTCATCCTTCAAGCCGCCAGCAGCCTGCCGAGGCGAATTCACGAGAGCCATCAGGGGATCAATTGGCTGCAATGGATAAATATCGACGACCAGTCGATTGCCATATTCCCCCACCGGAGGAAGACTGAACACCGACGGATTGATTTCGGTTTTTAGATCCAGCACTACGCGCAGCACATTAGGCTTGAAACGCCCGACGCGAACCAGCTTGACATAGGGATCAGACTCTCCGATCTTGGACGAAAGATCGCTTAGAACCGTATTGGGCTCGACACCTTCAAGATCGAGCACCAAACGCTCTGGATTCTTGATGGTGGAAAATGAAAATTTGACGGGCTGGGAAAGCTCAAGGGTAATGCGCGTATATTCGGCAGCAGGCCAAACCCGCGAGGCAGTGACCATGGGCGCCGCATTGGCTGTATTCACTGCGAACAAGCCCAGCAGAAACACCACCCACAAAACACCCAGGCCGAGCAATGCGACCAGGCTGCGCCGGGAAGGCGTCAGCACATTCAGATCGCGTGCATATTCTGAAGCCTGTTTAAACATTGTCTGCCTGCCTCCGTTATCGCCACCAGCGTCACACCCCGTCCGTCATCCTGAATCTGGAGCCGAATCTCCACATCCGCCGGGGGCAAAAAGCCTGTGGCTTTCTCCGGCCATTCCACCAGACATACGGTGGCCGGATTGAAATATTCCCGAAAACCCGACCCTTCCCATTCTTCAGGATCGGCGAATCGATATAAATCAAAGTGGTATAAGTTTAAACTAGAAACAACGTAAAGTTCAACCAATGTATAGGTCGGACTTTTTACTTTTCCCATGTAACCCAGCCCGCGTAGAATGGCGCGGACTAGGGTTGTTTTCCCTGCGCCGAGGTCCCCGGAGAGGTAGATGACCAAGCCCGGATGCAGCACCAGAGCCAATTCCGCACCCATTTTCAGGGTGCTGTTTTCATCCGCGAGGAATCGCGATATTTCCATATTGGACGCATGTGAAGGTTTCATGTTCAGACCCTGATTACGGCAAACTGAGCGAAAATATTAAAACTTGGGGCTTGGAATTAGGCTTCGAGGCTGTCGCCATCAGTGCACCACAACTTGCGCAGGCCGAAACACGCCTGTTGGAATGGCTTTCTCATGGCTACCACGGCGAAATGCATTATATGGCAAGCCATGGCGTGAAGCGCAGCCGTCCTGCCGAATTGGTGCCTGGAACAGTGACTGTAATCAGCGTTCGGCTTGGTTACCTGCCACCGGATGCCCACGACAGCGAGGAAGTCCTCGCTAGCGCGGACAAGGCCTTTATATCACGCTATGCGCTGGGCCGCGACTACCATAAGACGCTGCGCAGCAGGCTGCAAAAACTGGCCGACCGCATTCAGGAAGCCATCGGCCCCTTCGGCTACCGTGTTTTCACCGACAGCGCCCCCGCAATGGAAGTCGAGATGGCAAGCCAGGCCGGGTTGGGCTGGCGCGGCAAGCACAGCCTGCTCCTGTCGCGCGAACATGGCTCGTGGTTTTTCCTGGGAGAAATCTTCACCGATCTCCCCCTGCCTCCTGACCCTCCCCAAGCTAGCCATTGCGGCACCTGCACCCGTTGCATCAAGGCCTGCCCCACCCAGGCGATTATTGCCCCCTATCAGGTGGATGCGCGACGCTGTATTTCCTATCTCACTATAGAACTGAAAGGCAGCATTCCCCTGGATTTGCGCCCTTTGATGGGAAACCGAATCTATGGCTGTGACGACTGTCAATTGATCTGCCCATGGAACCGCTACGCGCAATCGAGCAGGGAGAAAGATTTCCTGGTGCGCCACGGCCTCGACGCCCCTGACTTGTTGACACTATTCCGCTGGAGCGAAGAAACCTTCCAGGAAAGAACTGCGGGCAGCGCCATCCACCGCATCGGTTTTGAACGCTGGTTGCGCAATATCGCGGTCGCACTGGGTAATGCCCCGGCCAGTGAGGCAGTAATTCAGGCGCTAAATGTCCATCTGAATCATTCTTCCGAAATGGTGCGAGAACATGTTGCTTGGGCGCTGGCGCAACATGCCCAATCATGCGATGATTGGCCCCATTCTGTAAACCGGCGCGATAACTAAATATGCAACAGAAAGTGCAGAAGCTGTTTGCCGATATTGTTGATGTCCGTTACCCAAAACCCGCATGTTCTGCCTGCGATCTGCGCGACCTATGGTGCCTACCCATCGGGCTCAAGGGGCCAGAATTTCTGCAACTGGATAACATCATCAACCGCCGCAAGCGAATCAAGCGCGGCGAATATCTCTATCGCTCGGGCGACTCATTCCGCTCTCTCTACGCCTTGCGCATGGGCTTTTTCAAAACAGTCCTGAGTAGCGAGAATGGTCAGGAATACGTTACCGGCTTCCACATGACCGGCGAATTACTGGGGCTTGATGCCATCTGCAATGACAGTCATAGCTGCAATGCCATTGCGCTGGAAGACAGCGAAATTTGCGAGATTCCGTACGCTGCGCTGGGAAGCCTATGCCGGGAAATCCCCGCCCTGCAACATCAGTTCCACAAAATCATGAGCCGAGAGATCTCGCGCGACCATAACCTGATGGTCTTGCTCTCCAGCATGCACGCGGATGAGCGTATCGCAGCATTTCTGATCAACCTGTCGCAACGCTTCGAGGTACGTGGCTATTCACCGGTCCAATTTCAACTCCGCATGACGCGAGGTGAAATCGGCAGCTACCTCGGGCTAAAACTG
Organism: Sulfurimicrobium sp.; assembly: GCA_030652035.1. Classification (GTDB taxonomy): domain Bacteria; phylum Pseudomonadota; class Gammaproteobacteria; order Burkholderiales; family Sulfuricellaceae; genus Sulfurimicrobium. Next base: position 43,897 of record JAUSBJ010000032.1, on the reverse strand, counting down.
GAAACGGTAAGCAGAACCTTATCAAAGTTCCAGGACGAGGGCGTGATCAGCGTACAGAACCGGCTTCTGGTTCTCAACGATCTGCCCCGCCTGAAGCAAACCGTTGAGCGCACACGACCAAGCGGCCCTCTCTGCAAGAACTGAGAATTGCAACGTCTCTGATCAAGCGTTCGGGTCGCCTGATTTTTTGATAAACCAGATAATGAAAAACACAGCCATCAACAGCACAAAACCAATCGTGAACATGCTGAGCAGCCCCGTATCCGTTTTAAAGAGCAGATCCATAATTACCATTTCACCCTCCTTTTTGCTTCATTGAAAAAATCTATTCGATATTGGCTTGCATCGCAACGACATTATCCTTGGGCAGATGCAATTTACCGGTCAGGCGCCATTGGCTGTCCGCATCTTCGAGAACCAATCGCCACCGCGTAGGCTCCAGCGCATTGAGTTGACCTTCGTAATAACCCAAAGCCCCCTGCTCCAGAGTCACCAATCGATCCAGGTCTGATCGTGTTGGGTGCAGTATTTTGAGTCTAAGGGTTGACGGCAGCGTTACGGAATCACCCGCCTGTAGCATCACGCGCAATTGTGAGGCATCTCCGCCAACCATCAACTGCGCCTTGAGGTGGAGAGATTGGGCCATTTGATCGCGCTCTATGGTTTGATTTATGGTCAAACCTTTCTTGTAATAATCATCCTCCACCAGGCCATCATCCGTCGCAACAGCGATCCAGGCAGTCGCAATGCCAGCCAGCACCACTGCTGTCGGCCCAGCCATCAGTATCCATGGCCACGGTTCACGGTACCAGGGTTTATTGGTTTCAGTCATGGTTGTCATCATCATCTCACGATAAAACTGGTTTTTTCATTGACGAAAAATGCTGGATTATCGACATCCTGCACCCTGATAAAAACTTGTGTAGAACCTGGTTTCACATCATTCGGGTCTACCCGCAAACTGATGGAAATCGTATGCGATTCAGCTGCATGCACTTCCAGAGGCTGCTTCTCGTCCATCACCACTTTCAGACCTTCCAGCCCCGAGGTGGTAAGCATGTAGCGGTGAGGCCGTTCATCCATATTAATGATCTGCATGCGATAAACATTTTCCAGCAACCCATCTTCGGTCTCCCTCACCAAGGTCATACGGTCGCGCATGATATTGGCTTTGAGCGGCGTGCGCACATACAGCGCCACACCCAGTGCCACTGTGATTGCGCCAAGAATAGCGGCATATAACAGCACTCTCGGTCTGAATACATGAGCCATCATGGTGCGCTCGGAAAACTTGCCGAGCATGACATTTTCCGTCGAATAGCGGATCAGGCCGCGCGCATAACCCATCTTGTCCATGACCTGGTTGCAGCCATCAATGCAAGCGGCGCATCCGATGCACTCATACTGCAAACCCTTACGGATATCGATACCGGTTGGGCAAACCTGAACGCAGATCCCACAATCCACGCAGTCACCCTTGCCTTCGGCACGGTAGTCTGACCCTTTCCTGCGCTGCCCACGGGGATCACCGCGCTTTTCATCGTAGGTGATAACAAGCGTATCCGGATCGAACATCACACTCTGGAAGCGCGCATAGGGACACATGTAAAGGCACACCTGCTCCTTCAACCACCCGGCGTTCCCATAGGTGGCAAAACCATAAAAGAAAACCCAGAAGGTTTCCCACGGTCCCATGCCAAAACTTATGAATGAAACAGCCAGTTCCCTGATGGGCGTGAAATAACCCACAAAGGTAAATCCGGTCCACAGCGATACCACGATCCAGGCGGTATGTTTGGCAGTTCTGAGGAAGATCTTGCGCCCCCCCCAATCCGCCTTGTCCAGCTTGATGCGCTTCTGCCGGTCACCCTCTATAAGCTGTTCGATCCACATGAAAAGTTCGGTATAAACCGTCTGTGGACAGGCATATCCACACCAGATCCGTCCCGCCACTGCGGTAAAAAGAAACAGCCCCAAGGCAGAAATCACCAGCAGGCCGGTGAGATAGATAAAATCCTGGGGGAAAAACACTGTGCCAAAAATGTAGAATCTTCGCGTCAGCAGGTCAAACAGAACCGCCGGCCGATCATTCCAGGTCAACCAGGGCAAGCCATAGAAAACCAGTTGAGTCAGCACTACGCCCCACACACGTAAGCTCGCGAAAATACCGCTAACCGAGCGTGGCTGGATTTTCTTTCTTACCGCATACAACTCATCGCCTTCACCTTCAACCGGTGAAGCCGAAGTGTTTCTTGCCTGATTCAAAGCAGACTCCTGAAGAAACCCCTGCATCGACTCTAGCATAAAATCGATGCAGAAACTCCCTGACAAAACCGGGCCGAATGGATATCTCCTGTCGGCCCGATCTGACTACAACAATTTACTTGCCTTCCGACAAGCCATACACATAGGCAGCCAACAAATGTATCTTGGCTTCGCTCAGGAAATCCTTCCATGCTGGCATCACGCCATTGCGGCCCTTTGCGATGGTCTCGATAACCGCCGCTTCGGAACTGCCATACAACCATACCTTGTCTGTCAGGTTGGGGGCACCCAAAGCATGCATACCTGTACCCTCGGGCATATGGCAGGCAGCACAAGTCTGATCGAATTTGGGCTTGCCGGCCGCAGCCAGGCTGGCATCATGCTTGTGGCCGGACAGCGAGAATACATAATTGGCCACTTCCTTCACGCCCGCGTCGCCCAGCACAGGTCCGTGCGGCGGCATGATCCCAGTACGGCCATTCAAGATGCTGGCCTTGATCGTCTCAGGGTCACCGCCATAGAGCCAGTCCTTATCACTCAGGCTGGGGAATCCTCTGGCGCCACCTGCATCGGAACCATGACATTGGGAACAGTACGTAACAAACAAGCGTTGCCCCATCTGTTTCGCTTCCGGATCGGCTGCAACTGTCTTCAGATCCTGCTGCAGAAATTTGTTGAAGATCGGGTCATAGGTTTCCGCCGCATGCTTCATTTCACCTTCCCACTGTCCAACCGAGCTCCAGCCCCAGATACCCTTGAAGCTGCCCAGACCGGGATAAAGCACCAGATAGACCAGAGAGAACACTACTGTGATATAGAACAGCCAGCTCCACCATGCCGGAAGTGGATTATTCCATTCCGCCAGATCGCCGTCCCATACATGGCCTGTCGTATCCACCTGTCCCGAAGTGCGCTTGATACTCACCGCCTTGAGGAATACCGCACAGCCGATAATGCTGACGAGGGTAATCCCCGCGACCCACAAGTTCCAAAAGCCGCTCACAAAATCACTCATTATTTCCTCCTTAGTGTTCCGCTGCCCGGGGCACGGAATTCACATTAACCCGTTCGTATTCATCATCTTCCATCGGCAGCCGGGCTGCCTCATCGAAGGCCGACTTGCGGCCTCCGCTGAAGGCCCAGATAACGATGCCAATAAAGGTAATGAACGACACCACCGTCACGATTGATCTGAGATCGTTGATGTCCATGGTTTTACCTCGTGCTCTTGATGGCGGTGCCCAGATTCTGCAGATAGGCGATCAGGGCGTCCTGCTCACTCTTGCCCTTCAGCTCATCATTGGCCTTGGCGATCTGTTCGTCAGTGTAGGGCAGGCCCAAGGTACGCAGTACGCGCATGTTGGCGGCAATGTCCTTGCCTTCCACCATGGCGGTCCTGAGCCATGGGTAAGCCGGCATATTGGACTCCGGAACCACATCACGCGGGTTATCGAGATGGGTACGATGCCAGTCATCAGAATAGCGGCCGCCAACGCGATGCAGATCAGGACCGGTACGTTTGGAACCCCACTGGAACGGATGGTCATAAACAAACTCACCCGCTACCGAGTAGTGGCCGTAGCGCTCGGTTTCGGCACGGAACGGACGTATCATCTGCGAGTGGCAGTTGTAGCACCCTTCGCGCTGATAGATGTCACGCCCGGCCAGTTGCAACGCGGTATACGGCTTGAGGCCCGCCACCGGCTCAGTGGTGGACTTCTGGAAGAACAGTGGCACGATCTCCACCAGTCCTCCCACGCTCACCACCAGCAGGATCAACACGATCATCAGGCCAATGTTTTTTTCCAGAAACTCATGCGATGAATTTGCACTCATTATTTTCTCCTTCCCCAAACTTAAGCGTGTGCGCCGGCGACTGCGGGAATTGCCGCATCATTCACCGCCTTGGCGCCTACAACCGTTTTGAATACGTTGTAGGCCATGATCAGCATGCCGCTGAGGAACATCAGGCCACCCAGCAAACGGATGGTCAGGAACGGATAGGTCATTTTCACCGCTTCGGCAAAACTGTAGGTCAGCGTGCCATCCGGGTTAACCGCGCGCCACATCAGGCCTTCCGCCACACCTGCAATCCACATTGCGGCGATATACAACACCACGCCTATGGTCGCGATCCAGAAATGCGCCGTGATGAGCTTGATGCTGTACATCTGCTCGCGGCCAAAGAGACGCGGAATCAGGTAGTAGATACAGCCGATCGACACCATCGCCACCCAGCCCAGCGCGCCCGAGTGCACGTGGCCCACGGTCCAGTCGGTGTAGTGGGACAGCGCGTTCACGCTCTTGATGGCCATCATTGGGCCTTCGAAAGTGGACATGCCGTAGAACGACAGCGAAGTCACCAGGAACTTCAGGATCGGGTCGGTACGCAATTTATGCCAGGCACCGGACAGGGTCATGATGCCGTTGATCATGCCGCCCCACGAAGGTGCCAACAGGATCAGCGAGAACAACATGCCGATGGACTGGGTCCAGTCAGGCAGCGCCGTATAGTGCAGATGGTGCGGACCGGCCCACATGTAGGTAAAGATCAGCGCCCAGAAGTGCACCACGGAGAGGCGGTAGGAATACACCGGACGGCCTGCCTGCTTGGGCACGAAGTAATACATCATGCCAAGGAAGCCTGCAGTCAGGAAGAAACCCACCGCGTTATGGCCATACCACCATTGCACCATGGCATCCTGCACGCCGGCATAAGCCGAGTATGACTTGAACAGGTTGACCGGCAGTGCGGCACTATTGACCACATGCAGTAGCGCCACGGTCAGGATGAAGGCGCCAAAGAACCAGTTTGCCACATAGATGTGCGGTGTTTTGCGCTTCATGATGGTGCCGAAGAACACGACCGCGTAGGTGACCCACACCAGTGTGATGAGGATGTCGATCGGCCATTCCAGTTCGGCATATTCCTTGGCAGAAGTGAAGCCCAGTGGCAAGGTAATGGCCGCCAGCAGAATAACGACCTGCCAACCCCAGAAGGTAAAGGCCGCCAGACCATCACCGAAAAGCCGTGTGTGGCAAGTGCGCTGTACAACGTAGTAAGAAGTCGCGAAGAGTGCCGACCCGCCAAAGGCAAAAATTACTGCGTTGGTATGCAGTGGCCGCAAACGACCATAAGACAAATACGGAATCCCAAATGTAAGATCCGGCCAGACCAGCTGTGCGGCAATAATCACCCCTACCAGCATGCCGACAATTCCCCATACTACCGTCATGATGGAGAATTGCCGCACCACTTTGTAGTTATATGTGGCTTGCGCTTCCATAAAATCCCTCCTGAGTAACAATAAAAACCCGCCGTAATCCCTTTCTGGACATTACGGTCCGGAATAATAGCGTTATCAGCAGGGGTATATTTTGCGCTAGATCAAACTTGGTGCATTTCGTGCGGTCAAATGCCGCAGATTTCTGCCTTCAAGCAACCCATGATCAGGCATCAGGAGGTAACTGGGGACGGTCATCATCCATCAGAATCCGGTGTGCAGGGCCTTCCATATCGTCAAACTGCCTGCTTCGCACCGCCCAAAGGAAAATCCCGACGATCAGAAAGATCAGGACGACGCTCAAAGGAATCAGCAAGTAAAGAATTTCCATGATCTTATCGAATCTTTTTTTCGCCCCCCGGCTCGGATTGAACCAGGCGCAAGGCATTCAGAACCACCAGCAGCGAACTCGCAGACATGCCGATACCTGCCATCCAGGGGGTTATAAAGCCCAGAGCGGCGAGAGGAATCGCAAGTAGATTATAGGAAAAGGCCCAGGTCAAATTCTGACGGATAACGTGCTGAGTTCTTACTGCAATGTCCAACCCGGCATTCAAATGCGGCAGATGCTCTGATAACAGAATCATGTCCGCGCTGGCGCGCGCCACCTGGGTGCCGCCGCCCATGGCAATGGAAACATCGGCTGCAGCCAGTACCGGCGCATCATTTACACCATCGCCCACCATCGCCACCACGCCTCCCTCGCATTGCAGCTCACGCACATAATCCAGCTTGCCTTGAGGCGTCATGCCAGCACGCACAACCTGAATGCCCAGTTCCTTTGCTACTTGCTGGGCGGCATCCTCCTGGTCGCCGGATAACAGCACCACCGTTTTCCCGCGCTGCTGCAGACCGGCCACCAAACCTGCGGCATCCGGTCGCAACGAATCGCCCATGACGAACAGTGCCAGCCAGCCAGACTCATCCGCAAGGGCCACTATGGTGGCGCCATTGCGACCTAACAATGCGATTTCTGGCACTTCTCCAGCGCACAACTCTCCAGCAAACTGCGGCCGACCCAGGCGATAGCGCCGCCCACCGACAATCCCCTCCACTCCGCTTCCCGGCACATTAACCGTTTCACCAACATCCAGTGCTTGACTATCCGCCTCCACAGCGGCAGAAAGTGCACGAGCGATGGCATGTTCCGAAGCATGTTCCAGCACAGCAGCAAGCCGCAAGCATTGCTCTTTGACCACCCCACCAAGCGGGATCACTTCCAGCAAGCTCATTTTGCCATGCGTCAGGGTGCCCGTTTTATCGAAAACGAAATGCGTTGCCCGTGCAAGTGTTTCCAGCGCATGGCCACGCGTCGTCAGTAATCCCAACCGGGTCAGGCTGCCGGTAGCCGCCGTAAGCGCAGCAGGCGTGGCCAGAGACAATGCACAGGGACAACTCACCACCAGCACTGCCACAGTAATCCAGAACGCCCGTGCAGGCTCGATGAAATACCAGATCGTACCCGTCACTACCGCAATCACCAGCAACACCAGCACGAACCAGGCGGCCACCCGATCGGCAAGTTGAGCCAGGGCCGGTTTCTCAGCCATGGCCCGGTCAAGCAGGCGCACAATTCCAGACAGCACAGTATCCTGCCCCAGTCCGTCCACCTTCATCACCAGCGAACTGTCCACATTGACTGTGCCGGCAATCAAACGCTCGCCAATCCCCTTGGCAACAGGCCGGCTTTCGCCGGTCAGCAAGGACTCATCCACCTGGCTCGCTCCTTGCTCCACCAAACCGTCCGCAGGAACGCCTTCACCAGGCCGAATCAGGACATACTCGCCCAGGCTCAGGGCGCTCACCGAAACCAGTTCATCTTTCCAGGATTCGGGATAAGCCACGAGGCGATTAGCCATCGCCGGTTGCAGCTTGACCAGCTTCTCAGCTGCATCTGCAGCCTTGCGACGCGCACCCATTTCAAGAAAGCGCCCGGAAAGCAGAAAAAATACGAACATGGTGACAGAATCGAAATACACCTCGCCCTCACCTGTTAAGGTCGCATACACGCTGGCCAGGAATGCGGCGCCAACACCCAGCGCTACCGGCACATCCATTCCGGTCTTTCGCAATTTCATATCGCGCCAAGCCCCCAGGAAAAAAGGCAACGCGGAATATGCCACGACAGGCAATGTCAGCACCAGACTAGCCCAGCGCATCATACTTGCGATCCATGCCGGCATGGAGCCGTCATCCGCAGCCAAATACATTGGAACCGCGTACATCATGACCTGCATCATGCCTATACCGGCGATGAACAAGCGACGCAAAGCGGCTTGGCGCTCCTTCTGAAAAATCTGCTCCTGGCGTCCGGGGTCGAAGGGATGTGCGGTATAGCCGATGGCCGCCACGGCATGGAGAATTTCCGATAACCGGATGCGTGCATTATCCCAGCGCACACGGGCGCGATGGGTGGAATAGTTGATCTCGACCGAAAGCACACCCGGCAAGCTGGAAATATGATGCTCGTTCAGCCAGATGCATGCTGCGCAAACGATGCCTTCCAGAATGAGTGAGGCCTCGCGCACTTCCCCCGCTTCCTGCCGCACGAAGCTGTGCTGGACTTCCGGCAAATCGTAGAGCTTGGCTTGACGCAGCCATTCCGGCACCACTTCGGAGGCATCCAGTGCCGCCGTGCCGGATTTTGCAGTGCGGTGACGATAATAATCCACCAACCCGCCATCCACGATTGCCTGGGCTACCGCCTGACAGCCACGGCAACACATATCGCGCGAAATGCGCTCGATTTCCACGGGATAGTGGGTGTTTTGAGGAATTGGCTGGCCACAGTGGAAACACTCCTCCGCGGCACAGTCAGGGTTGGCTGATGCATTCATAAGGGCACGGCATTGTACGCGATCCGGCTCTCGCGGTTTATGATCTGGGTCAAACTAGCATTCAAGGCACCAGCCTTGAAGTCATTCCTGATTAAAGCCCGAATAGCCGGACCAAGGGCGCATAATCATCCTTGCTGGCCGATACAAAGCCATCCTTGCGCCCCATTTTCTCCAGCATGATACGGCCATCGGCAGTATTGGGCGCGTCCAGCAAGAGCTGCTGAATGTGCCGAGCATCCGCCTCGCTCATGTCTTCGCTTACCGCAAAGGCAAAGTGAACCACTTCATAACTTTCTTCGATCACACGCGATCCCGGGTGATCCTGCACCCAGTTCTTTGCGAACCCCGAAGTCACAACCGCCACATCGACACGCCCAATCTTGAGCGCATTAAGTGTTGCATCCTGGAAACGCTGGTAAAAAATTTCAGCAAAATAATTGTCAGGGGTAATTCTGGAAAAGCGCAGTTTCGCCAGCGCAAGCTGGGACGCCAGACTTTCCTTATCCGGCAAACCTAGCCGCTTCCCCTTCATATCACCCAGGCTTTTGATGCCGCTGGATTCCATGACCACAAATGCCGCCTTGAGTTTGCCCGGGTAACGGGCGATCGGCGCATAGTTCGCGCTCTTCATGGCCTGGGCTATCACCTGAGGCGGCCCCAAAAAGAGATCGAATGCATCTTTCTTCAGGCGCCGCTCGGAAGCGGAAAGACTCTGGCTCACCTCCAACCTGACAGGCCGTTTCAGCGCAGCCGCCAGATAGTCGGCTAGCGGTTTGTATTTCTCATTGATGTCCCGTTGCTCATCCCTGGCAGGAACCCCTGTGTTGACGCCTAACAACAAACGTTCCGCAGCACTTACAGGAAATGCCAGCAGCAAAGCCATCAACGCAACAAGGTGTTTTGTCATCATGCGTTCCTTTGCAATTCGATCATTTTTGAGTGTTAAAAAAGGGCGGCTTACGCCGCCCTCAACGGAGACACATCAGCATTCAAATCATTTTACTGTGGTTAGCCCCAGCGTTTCCCATTCCTGCATGCCACCGCGGTACCACACCAGCTTGTGCGCAGGGTAGCCGATCCTGAGCAGTCCTTTGATGTTGGTAGGGGACTGACCGCACCAGTGACCATTACAGAACATCACCAAGGTCTTGGCGTTGGAGAAATCCCAGAAGCCGTCCTGCTGCTTGGCACCCAGTTGTTTTTCCAGAATATCCTGCACCGTGATCGGGTCGGATTTACCGATATTCAGCTTGTCCCAAGGGATGTTCACCGCCCCTGGAATAGTGCCCTTGGCGACCCAGTCAGGCGTGCGAGAATCCACCACCACGATGGACTTATCACCCGCACTCACCTTCTGCAGGTATTGCAGCATTTCCAGTTCACCGATGGTCTTCACCCCTGCGGCCACTTCACCCGGCTGGATGCAGAATGGTGGGCACTTGCGCGAAGTTTTGGCAAAGGCCGGATTGATATTGTTGTCAGTATTCTGGTTACGCTGGATGGTCACTTTCTGGCCGTTATGCATCACGTCCACAGACGGAATATCCGCAGCAATGCCAACCTCCAGGGATTTAGCGGCAGTATTCGTATTGCCGCCGGTGGAGGCGCAGCCGGACATACCGAGCATGGCAACCAGAGCAAAGGTAAGGCCAGAAAACTTGAGCAGATTCTTCTTCATAAACGTCACTCCTACGAATTTTGTATAGTTATGGTTGCCAAGTTATTACTTGACTGTGGTCAGACCCAGCAGCTCCCAATCCTGCATGCCGCCGCGGTACCAAATCAGCTTGTGCGCAGGGTAGCCAATCTTGAGCAGGCCCTTGATGTTGGTAGGGGACTGACCGCACCAGGATCCGTTGCAGAACAACACCAGGGTCTTGGCGCCATCAAAATTCCAGAAGCCATCCTGCTGCTTCGCACCGAGTTGCTTTTCAAGGATTTCCTGTACCGTGATCGGGTCGGACTTGCCGATATTCAGCTTGTCCCAGGGAATGTTCACTGCACCAGGAATGGTGCCCTTGGCAACCCAGTCCGGCGTACGGGAATCCACTACCATGATGGATTTGTCGCCATCGCTCATTTTTTTCAGGTAAGCCATCAATTCAAGTTCACCGATGGTTTCAACCCCGGGAGCCAATTCACCAGGCTGGATGCAGAACGGAGGACATTTGCGAGATGTCTTGCCAAATGCCGGATTAACATTGTTTTCCTGATTCTGGTTACGTTGTATGACGACCTTCTGGCCATTGTGCATGACCTCCAGCGATGGCATGTCAGCAGTGATATTCACATCCAGTGCCATCGACACGCCAGGTAGCATGAAGCTGGCCAGCAAAGCGGTTGAAGCAAGCAGTTTATTAACAGTCATTTCCATCCTCCAATTTTAATTTTTAATTCAATGTACAACTTTCAAACAACTTAACTGCACTCGGGTTCAGCGCTGCCCCCGCCTTTTTTTTCTTCCTTCTTTTCGCTCGGCTCGCCGGCTTTGCCATCTTTTTTATCACCGTCGGCCTTCTGCTCTTTTTTCTGCTCCTTTGGAGCTTCGTCTGCAGCATTTACTACCGGCATCGTCGCGACGCCAAAAGCCAAAAACAACATGGTCATAATTTTTTTCATGCGTAAAGCTCCTGTGTTTATTTAAGTACTTGGCTGCTCATCAAACACGATAATCTCGTCTGATTTTACCTATCACGCCCGCATTGGCAATAGTCCACTTATACCATGCGGGCGAAAAAACCCTACTGGCGTCTCGTTACGATTTATCCTTGAGTTTCTTGATCCCCAATGCACCCAGTACATATTTTTCATACAGGGGTTCTGTCGTGCCCTTCTTCATTTTGCGGATAAAGTATTTTTCGAATGCGATCTTGGCAAGATGCACCCATTTGCCTTCCTTGAACCAGTTCACGTTGCGCGGTGGAATCTGCGGCAGGGCCACGAAAGCCGCGCCGGTATCGCCGAAATCAGCCAGGCAGATAGCGTTCCAGGTAGCTTTCTGATCCGGCTCCTTGCCATCCAGTACAGCACGGATATTGTGGGCCGCAGCCGTGACCATGGTTTCAATCATATAGCCGGTCTTGGGTGCGCCGGTTGGCACGGGGGTTGCCTCTACCGGCGGAATCGCCACACACACCCCTACCGAGTAGATATTCTGGTATTTCGGGTTGCGCTGGTACGGATCAATCAGGATGAAGCCACGCGGATTGGTTAACCCCTCGATACCAAATACGGCATCCACTCCTTTGAAAGCCGGCAACATCATGCCGTATTTGAACGGCAACTCATGCTCCTTCTTGACGTTACCCATATCGTCATGCTCTGCCACAAACATCTTGCCGGCCTCGACTTTGGTCACTTTGGCGTTGGTGATCCACTTGACGTGGCGGTCACGCATGGCAGATTCCATCAGCCCTTTTGAATCGCCGACACCACCCAGGCCGAGATGGCCGATATATGGCTCGGCAGTAATGAAAGTCATGGGAACCTTGTCACGGATGCGACGACGGCGCAAGTCAGTATCCATGATAAAGGCAAACTCATAAGCCGGGCCGTAGCAGGAGGCGCCCTGAACGGCGCCCACCACGATCGGGCCTGGATCCTTGACAAATTCGTTCCAGGCTTCTCCCGCCTTTACTGCATGGTCCACGTGACAAATCGACTGAGTATGCCCCTCTGGACCCAAGCCCTCGACTTCCTCAAATGCCAGCTTGGGACCAGTGGCAATCACCAAAAAGTCATAATCGACCATCATCCCGTCTGCCAATTCCACCTGATTCTTTTCAGGATGTACTCTTTTGGCTGCAGTCGGGATAAAGGCGATATTTTTGCGTTCAAAATAAGGGCTCACCTGGAACTGAATATCCTCACGCGTTCGCCAGTTGACGGCCACCCAAGGATTGGAAGGCACGAAATGAAAACTGTCGGTGTTGGAAATCACCGTCAATTTGTCTTCAGGCCTCAATTGTTCACGCATTTCATAAGCCATCGGCATGCCACCGATGCCTGCACCCATAATTACGATATGTGCCATTTCTCCATCCTCCATTCTGACTGCCGCATAAAAAACAAAACCGATCTAATCAAGGACAGTAGCAATTGCCATGCCAGGTTACTAACAGGCTGTAATTATTGAGAATAATATGATGCGCTTAGCAAAACATGACAGCAATTCATGCCATTCTGGCAGCAGCACGCAACCCTTTGTTTATTAATCACTTTCATAATTACATTTTGACAGCGAAATACAGGAAAGTCCTGTGCCATCCATTCAAGATCATGTTTTATATACAAGACATGCCAAACACGCACGTTGCAACACATCCATCTTGACGTATACTGTCATGACATTCTGTCATGACACATATTCATGAACCATATCCCCATACAACTCCAATCGCTCATTGACGCACAGGAAAATCCATTCGTCCTGATTGACAATAACTACCGCATTGTCGCCGCCAATCGCGCTTATTGCATACGCTACGGCGCTGACGAGCAGCAGGTCATAGGACGCGCCTGCCACGAAATATCACACCACTCTTCCGTCCCCTGCCATCTCAATGGCGAAACCTGCCCCCACCAGCAGGTATTCGATACCGGCGAAGGACAGCAGGTTCTCCACACCCATTATGACAACCACAACCGGCCGGAACACGTGCGCATCCAGGGGCACCCAATACGCGGGCTGAGCGGAGAAATGTATCTGGGAGAAGCCATCTTCCCGTTCGCCCCTTCCACTGCACTCGACTGCAGCGAAATGCGAATGATCGGAAAATCACCCGCCTTTCTCGCCTGCGTGGACAACCTGACCCGCGTGGCTGAATCGGAAGCATCCATTCTTTTATACGGCGAAAGTGGGGTGGGCAAGGAGCTGGCTGCCCAGTACATCCATCGCCGCTCCAGTCGGGAGAACAAGACATTCATCGCCGTGGACTGCGCTTCCATTACCGAATCCATGTTTGAAAGCGAACTCTTTGGTCATGAACGCGGGGCATTTACCGGATGCGTAGGACGCAAACTGGGGCTATTCGAACTGGCTGATGGCGGCACACTGTTTCTCGACGAGATCGGAGAAATTCCACTCTCGATGCAAGCCAAACTACTGCGCGTACTGGAGAGCGGAGAATACCGCCGCGTTGGCGGAACCGAAACCTTGCGTGCGGATGTCCGCATTGTCAGCGCCACCAACCGGGATCTACTGGACATGGTGGATCAAGGCCAATTCCGGCTTGACCTGTACTACCGCATAGCAGGCATCGACGTCACCCTTCCCGCTCTAAGGGAGAGACGTAGCGACATCCCGCCCCTGTCCAAGGCATTGCTGTCACGCATGAACGGCGGCAGGAGTTACCATCTTCGCGAAGATGCCGCCGCACGTTTGATGGAATACGACTACCCCGGCAACGTACGCGAGCTGCGCAACATCCTGCAAAAAGCCCTGATATTGAGCAACAACGGCCTGATTACAGCCGAGCACATTCGCTTCGACGCAAGCGCCCAGTGGAATACAGGCGCATCACCAAGGCCTTCAAGCATCCGTCAGGATGCAGGAAAGACACTCACGCAAGTCGCTTCGATCTCCGAACTGGAATCGGCGCATATCGCAAGGCTGCTGGAACAATATCAGGGCCATCGACGCCAGGTAGCGGAAATTCTGGGGATTAGCGAGCGAACCCTGTACCGTAAACTGATCCGCTACGGACTACGGGGCTGACGCCAAGAAAAAGCGAGGATTATGCTACAGGAATGGTCGGGGTGAGAGGATTCGAACCTCCGGCCTCTACGTCCCGAACGTAGCGCTCTACCAGGCTAAGCTACACCCCGAATGGCAACGGCACGCTAGTGGTTCCGCGTCACCGCAAAGTCGGCCAATTGTAACAAAGAATCCTTGTATTTTGAAACGGGCAAAGCGGCAATCGCCGCACAGGCGGCTTGTGCCTCACGTTCGGCCTGCTGGCGCGTGTAATCCAGGGCACCGGTATCGCGAATCGCCTGCAATACGCCCTGCAGATCATCCAGGCCACCCTCCTCGATCGCATGGCGCACCACGCCCGCCTGAACTGCATCGCCATGCTTGATCGCATAGATGAGCGGCAGCGTCGGCTTGCCCTCGGCCAGATCATCTCCCACATTCTTGCCCGTATCCTGATGATCACCCGAATAATCCAGCACATCATCAATCAACTGGAATGCCGTACCCAAGCGCATGCCATACTCCGCCATGGCATCCTCGATCTCGCGAGGCGCACCTCCAAGAATCGCGCCCAGCCGGCTGGCTGCTTCGAACAGCTTGGCTGTCTTGTAGTGAATCACTTGCAAATAACGGTCTTCGTCAATATCCGGATCATGGCAGTTGAGCAACTGCAGGACCTCTCCCTCAGCAATGATATTGGTAGCATCGGCGAGAACTTCCATGACGCGCAGGTTGTTCACGCCGACCATCATCTGAAAAGCACGGGAATAAAGAAAATCACCCACCAGCACACTGGCGGCGTTACCGAACATCGCATTGGCCGTCTCTCGCCCGCGACGCAAACTGGACTCGTCAACCACATCGTCGTGCAGCAGGGTGGCGGTATGGATAAACTCAACCACCGCAGCCAGCTCATGATGATGCGTGCCGCGATAACCGAACGCTCCCGCTGCCAGCAGCACCAGGGCTGGTCGGAGACGTTTGCCACCGCTATTGATGATGTATTCACTGACTTGGCAGATCAGTACTACTTCTGAATGTAGACGCTGGCGAATAACCGCGTCCACGGCATGCATGTCTGTTTCAATGCAGTGGCGAATGGCTTCGAGTGGCACGAAATAATCCAAAAAACTGAATGTTAGGAATGTTCACAAGAAGGTGTCAAGGGGAGATAAAATCACAGGCCTTGCCACAGTCATGGGCAGCAAACAAATCTTGACCTCTATCATAAGCTTAGGCATAATTCCGGGTTCATTTAAAAGTGAAGCAATGGAGCTCAACATGTATGCGGTCATAAAAACCGGCGGCAAGCAATATCGCGTCGTCGCTGGCGAAAAACTTAAAATAGAACAGATACCGGCAGACATCGGCAGCGAAATCGTACTGGATCAAGTATTGATGGTCGCGGATGGAGAAGCGGTAACAGTGGGTGCCCCTCTTATAGCAGGCGCAACGGTGAAGGCTACCGTTATCGGGCAGGGGCGTGCGAAAAAGGTGATGATTTTCAAAATGCGCCGTCGTAAGCACTATCGTAAAACCCAGGGACATCGGCAGAACTTTACCGAAATCCGTATCGATCAAATCGCCCAGTAAGCGCTGCTCAATTAAAAGCGCTGAGCAAGGAGAAATCTCATGGCACATAAAAAAGCAGGCGGTAGTTCACGTAACGGCCGCGACTCTCATTCCAAACGCCTTGGCGTCAAACGCTTTGGCGGCGAACTGGTTTCCGGCGGCAGCATCATCGTACGTCAGCGCGGCACCCAGATGCACCCCGGCGACAATGTTGGCATCGGTAAGGATCACACCCTGTTCGCAAAGATTGACGGTCACGTTCAATTTTCGGTCAAAGGCGCGCTGCGTCGCACCATGGTAAGCATCATCCCGGCAGCCTGATTTCAAGGCACCACAGGTAATGCGATATGGCCCTATCGTTCCGATAGGGCCTTTTTATTTTATGGAAATCAGTCGGTGTAGGGCGCAATAGCGCAGCGAATTGCGCCGAATCCAGAAACACAGCTTCACCCGATGCACCCTACAAGTATTGACAGATAAAACATGAAATTCATAGACGAAGCAAAGATCGAGGTCCACGCTGGCAATGGCGGTAACGGTGCCGCCAGTTTCAGGCGTGAAAAATACATCCCCAAGGGCGGACCGGATGGCGGAGACGGCGGACGCGGCGGCAGCATTTATGCCGTGGCAGATCGCAATATCAACACCCTGATCGATTATCGCTACAGGCGCGTTCACCGCGCCGAGCGCGGCGAAAACGGCCATGGCAGCGATCGCTACGGCAAGGGTGGAGAAGATCTGATCCTGCGTGTACCGGTAGGCACCGTCATTACCGAACAGGAAACCGGCCGGCTCATTGCAGATCTTTCCAGTGACGGCCAGAAAGCCCTGATTGCCAAGGGAGGACAAGGCGGCCTTGGCAACTTGCATTTCAAATCCAGCACCAATCGCGCACCGCGCCAGTGTACGCCAGGCGAGCAAGGCGAAGAATTCGAACTGGCGCTGGAACTCAAGGTATTAGCCGATGTAGGCCTGCTGGGCATGCCCAACGCTGGGAAATCCACTTTCATCCGTGCTGTTTCCGCTGCCAAGCCCAAGGTTGCGGATTACCCTTTCACCACGCTGCACCCCAATCTCGGTGTAGTGCGCGTGGACAATGAACGCAGCTTCGTCATTGCCGACATTCCCGGCCTGATCGAAGGCGCGGCTGAAGGCGCCGGCCTGGGCCACCAGTTCCTGCGCCATCTGGCTCGCACCCGTCTGCTCCTGCATCTGGTGGATATTGCCCCTTTCGACGAAGCAGTCAGCCCTGTGCGGGAAGCGCATGCGATTATCGAAGAACTGCGCAAATATGACGAAGGCCTCTACCAGAAGCCCCGCTGGCTTGTGCTGAACAAGATGGACGCGCTTCCTGCCGATGAACGCGGCGAGCGTCTGCATCAATTTCTGCACGAGTTTGGCTGGGAAGGGAAAAGCTTCATGATTTCCGCCCTGACGGGCGAAGGCTGCAGGGAACTCACCTACGCCATCATGGAATATCTGGAGCACAACCGCCCACCGCTGGAAGATACGGAAGAACCTGCGGAAACGCCCGTGGAATCGGCCGACGCAGGACAGATAACTCCCACTGCAACCGAATAAAACATGAAATCCATACTCGAAAACTCGCGACGCCTGGTCGTCAAAGTCGGCAGCAGCCTGGTCACCAACAGCGGCACAGGCCTCGATCATGCCGCCATTGCAAACTGGGCAGCGCAGATCGCCGAGCTCAAGAAAATGGGCCGGGAAGTCGTTCTTGTTTCTTCCGGCGCGGTTGCCGAAGGCATGCAACGCCTGGGCTGGAAAAAGCGTCCCAGCGCCGTGCATGAACTGCAGGCCGCAGCAGCAGTGGGTCAGATGGGGTTGGTACAGGTCTATGAAACCTGCTTTCGCCAGCATGGCCTGCATACCGCGCAGATCCTGCTTACCCACGACGACCTCTCGGACCGCAAACGTTACCTCAACGCAAGGACCACCTTGCGTACGCTGCTGCAACTTAACATCATCCCCATCATCAATGAAAACGACACGGTGGTCACCGACGAAATCCGTTTTGGCGATAACGATACCCTGGGCGCCCTGGTCACCAATCTGATCGAGGCCGACACGCTGGTGATCCTGACCGACCAGGCCGGCCTGTTCAGTGCCGATCCGCGCAAGGATCCTGCCGCAACACTGATTCAGGAGGCCCGCGCAGGCGATCCTGAACTGGAAAAAATGGCCGGTGGCGCAGGCAGCGATATTGGCCGCGGCGGCATGCTGACCAAGATCCTTGCTGCCAAGCGCGCCATTCGCAGTGGCGCCCACACCATCATCGCTTCCGGGCGAGAGCAGGAAGTACTGGTGCGCCTCGCGCGCGGTGAAGCCATAGGCACCCAGCTTATCGCTGAAACCATGCCCATCGCCGCCAGAAAACAGTGGCTTGCCGACCACCTCCAGGTACGCGGCAAGCTTGTGCTGGATGATGGCGCAGCCAAGGCCTTGAGCCAGGGCGGGAAAAGCCTGCTACCCATAGGCGTGTGTGACCTTAACGGCAATTTCGAGCGCGGTGAGGTGGTAACCTGCGTGGACCTGAATGGCCGGGAAATTGCCCGCGGACTGGTCAATTACGCCGCCGGGGAAACCAGGAAAATCATGCGCCATCCCAGCAGCAAAATTGAATCCATCCTGGGATACGTAGACGAAATGGAACTGATTCATCGTGACAACCTTGTCCTGCTTTAGCAGGATAAGGTTGCAGAGAAGGCAAACATGCACAAATAAAAAGGGCAGCCAAGGCTGCCCTTTTTACATTCACGTGTTCGACTAGTCACGCTCGCCGCTCAATGCCATCAGCAATTGCAACAGATTGACAAACAGATTATAGATATTCAGGTATAGCGCCAGGGTCGCCATGATGTAGTTGGTTTCGCCGCCCTGCACAATGCGGCTCACATCAAACAGGATAAAGCCGGAGAAAATCAGCACCGCAACCGAGGAAATCGCCAGGGAAGCCGCAGGAACCTGAAAGAACATATTGGCCAGGGAAGCGATGATCAAAAGAATCAGGCCGACGAAAAGGAAATTACCCAGGAAGCTGAAATCTTTCTTGGACACCGTAGCATAGGTGGACAGTGCGAGAAAAATCACGCCCGTACCGCCTGCAGCCAGACCCACCAGTTGTGCGCCGTTTTTCAGATGCAAGGCCACTTGCAGGATCGGGCCCAGCATAATCCCCATGAAGAAAGTCAGCGCCAGTAGCAAGGCAACGCCCACGCCGCTATCCCGGTTCTTGGAAATACCCCAGAACAGCCCAAACATGACTGCAAGCATGACCACCGTACCCAGAATCGGGCTCTGAGCCATGAAGGAAAAGTTCATGCTCATGCCGATGACCGCACCAATTACTGTGGGGATCATGGTCAGGCCGAGCATCATGTAGGTGTTACGCAAAACCTTGTTCGTCGATTGCGATAAGCCTACAGTTTGGGTAGCCATTCGTAATTGAGGTTGCATCAAATTAACTCCTTTGGTGTAAAACAGACAATTCAGTTAACTAAGACTACAGAAGGCACCATAAAGTTGCAATCCGTCAGAAACCCTCTTCAACCCAATCGCTGGCAAGTTCATAGTTTTCGAAAAACTGAATCTCAGCATCGAGGAAGGCACGTGCCAGCCAGGCACTCCAAGCCACCAGACGGCCATGGGTGATCACTGCGACCTTCTTGAAATCATGAGCATGCTGCCAGTTGAAGCGCGCATCTTCCCACGCCACGTCCAAGGTAAAGTCCGCCATGTCGCGCAAATCGACTAGCAGATTGACCTTGCCCTTGAATTTCAGCTCATAGACCACGCTCTCTTCCAACTGCTTGTAATCGGCGAGGGAAAATTCACCAAAAACGGATACCTTGACGATCTGGTCATGGTGTTCGATGGAAATCATCTTAAAAACCCTTTAGCGCTTTGTGATAAACCTATTCTATAGCAAACACAGCTCTCCGCGCATAACCCATAGACACACGCTAAAAAATCAAAATAATAGTTGACTGTTTTGATCATATATTGTTTAATAACCTCACATTGCGGTCGGATATAGATCCGCACTCAAGTCGGCAATGAAATTGCTGGCGTGAGCAACGAATAATTTTTAATCTTAAGTTAAGGAGTCAAAAATGGAATTACCAGCACGTGATGGAGATGGTTACCTGAACGACATGGGCGAATGGACCGAGGAAATCGGCCGAGCCATGGCTGAGGCAGATGGCGTAGAGCTGGATGACGTAAAGTGGGGCCACATCCTGAAAGCCCGCGAATATTATGAAGAATCAAGCTCCGTACCACCGATTCGAAAATTCGCCAAGTACATCAACGAAGATCAGAAAGTCATTTTCAACACTTGGATGACTGGCCCGATGAAACCGATCACCAAATACGGCGGACTGCCCAAGCCTACCGGCTGCGTATGATCCAAAGCCGGGTTTGACCGGCGCATTCGCAAGGGACGTGGTGTCGAAGAGACCCGCGTCCCTTTTCATTTTCAACGCCCATGTATAATAGCAGCGATCCAATTCAACCCATCTGCCGTGCCTTCGAACCCCCCTGACCTCTCCAATCTGATTGCCTCGTGCATGCAGCGCGACCGACACCGGCTAACGCGCCAATTACAACGCCTGCAGAGCGCAGGAAAAAAAGATGATGCCGCATGGGTTCGACTGCAATCTCAAATTTCGACTTCTGCGCAACTCCGCCTGCAGCGCCTGGAAAACATTCCTGTGCCGGAATTTTCGGCCGACCTACCCGTCAATGAAAAACGCGCAGAAATTGCCAAGGCCATTGCCTCTCACCAAGTCATCATCGTCTGCGGAGAAACAGGATCAGGGAAAACCACGCAACTACCACAAATCTGTCTTGACCTGAAACGCGGCGTCTCCGGATTGATCGGCCACACGCAGCCAAGACGGATTGCTGCACGTAGCGTGGCTACGCGCATATCCGCAGAACTCAAATCCGATCTTGGCCAGGCCGTGGGCTATCAGGTACGGTTTCATGACCGGGTCAGTGAGAACAACTATATCAAGGTCATGACCGACGGCATTCTGCTGGCCGAAACCCAGGGCGACCGCTTCCTCGATGCCTACGATACGATCATTATCGACGAGGCACACGAACGCAGCCTCAATATCGACTTTCTGCTGGGCTACTTCAAGCGCATCCTGCCGCGCCGCCCCGACCTGAAACTTATCATCACCTCGGCCACCATCGACGCAGACCGTTTTTCTGCCCATTTCAATGGAGCGCCCGTGATCGAGGTGTCAGGTCGGACTTACCCGGTAGAGATACGTTATCGTCCGCTTCAGGTCGAAGGGGATGGCGGCGGCGAAGAGGCACTGGAACTTGCCATACTCCATGCTGTGGATGAGATCTCCCCACACAGCGGGGATATACTGATTTTCCTGCCAGGGGAACGCGAAATTCGCGACGTAGCTGAAGCACTGCGCAAGCACCATCTTCCCGGCAACCCCACCCGTGGACAAGCGCCGGCTACAGAAATCCTGCCTTTGTTCGCCCGACTATCCAGCGACGAGCAGGACCGGATTTTTAAATCCGGCGACGCGCGGCGCATCGTACTAGCGACCAACGTGGCGGAAACCTCCCTCACCGTGCCCGGCATCCGCTATGTGATCGACCCGGGTTACGCCCGCATCCGACGCTACAGCGTACGCGCCAAGGTGGAACGCCTGCAGATTGAAAAAACCTCGCGTGCCTCAGCCTCCCAGCGCGCGGGTCGTTGTGGACGCGTGGCGGCAGGCATTTGTATCCGCCTTTACAGCGAGGAGGATTTCAACGCACGCCCAGCCTTTACCGACCCGGAAATACGACGCAGCAATCTGGCCGCTGTAATCCTGCGTATGCAGACGCTTGGATTGGGTGATGTTGAGAATTTCTCCTTCCTAGAAGCACCCGATCCGCGCGCCATATCGGACGGATTCCAGCTTCTGGAAGAACTCGGCGCCATGGATGAAGCGCGCCAACTGACGCCGCAAGGCAAGCAACTGGCCCAGTTGCCCATCGATCCCCGCATTGCGAGAATGATCCTGGCAGCTCAAAAAGAAAACTGCCTCACTGAAGTTCTAATCATTGCTGCCGCGCTCTCCAGCCAGGATCCGCGCGAGCGTCCCATTGCAGCACAGGAAGCAGCGGACACAGCGCATCGCCGTTTCCAGGACGAACGTTCGGATTTTCTTGGTTTTATCAAGCTGTGGCGCTTTTACGAGGACGCGCTGGTTCACAAGAAATCCAGCCGCAAGCTGGCCCAGCAATGCCGCGACAATTTCCTTTCAGCATTGCGCATGCGCGAATGGCGCGACATCCACGGTCAATTGGCTGTGATGATCAAGGAAATGGGCATGCGCCCCAACGAGATCGAAGCAGATTACGGCCAAATCCATCGCGCCCTGCTCACCGGACTCCTCGGCAACATTGGCCTTAAAGGCGATAACCGCGAATATCTGGGCGCACGTGGAATAAAATTCTCCATTTTCCCAGGATCGGTGCTGTTCAAGCCACATCAGAAGAAAGCGCAGACGAACCCGACAGAAGGCACCAGCCCCAAATGGCTGATGGCCGCCGAACTGACTGAAACCACCCGTCTCTACGGACGCACTCTGGCACGCATCGAATCCGAATGGATCGAGCCGCTGGCTAGTCACCTCATCAGGCGCAGCTATTTTGAACCGCACTGGGAAAAGAAGTCGGCACGCGTATCAGCCTACGAACGGGTCACGCTATACGGCCTTGTGATCGAACCTAGACGTAAAATTCATTACGGCCCCATAAATCCATCGGAATCACGCGAAATTTTCATCCGCTCAGCCCTGGTGGAGGGAGAATTCAATAGCAAAGCCCCATTTTTTCTTCACAACCGCAAGCTGGTAGAAGATATCGAGGAATTGGAGCACAAGGCACGCAGGCAGGACATTCTGGTGGACGAGCAGCGAATTTTCGAGTTCTATGATGCACTAATCCCCACGGGCATCCACAACGGAGCGGCATTCGACAAGTGGCGCCGCGAGGCAGAGCGCGATCAGCCACGTCTGCTTTACCTCAGCCGCGCGCAACTAATGCGACACGAAGCGGATCATGTCACCGAAGAACTGTTCCCACCCACATTCAGTTTCGGCGGCAACACATACAACTTGTCCTATCGCTTCGAGCATGGACACCCTCTCGACGGCGTCACCCTAACACTGCCGCTGCCCGCGCTAAACCAGATTAACGCCGCGCGCTGTGATTGGCTGGTTCCTGGCCTGCTAAGGGAGAAAATCACCTGGCTTATTCGCGGCTTGCCACACAAGCTGCGTAGCGCTTGCGTTCCCGTACCGGAGTTTGTTACGGCAGCCATGGGTCAAATCAAGCCAGGTGAACAAACCTTGGTCGAAGCTCTTGCCGGATTCGTCGCTCTTCACAAGAAGATCAGCGTGCCCCCGGAAGCATGGCCAGTGGAATCACTTCCGGCACATTTGCAAATGAACTTCAGCCTGGTTTCGGAAACTGGCGATGAAATCGCCAGCAGCCGCGATCTCGCTGAACTTCGCCAGAGGTTTGGTGGACAAGCCGCGCAAAGCTTCGATAGCGTACTGTCATCCACCTTCGAACGCGATTCGGTCACATCCTGGAATTTTGGCGAACTGCCGCAAAAACTTGAATTCCAGCGCCATGGTCAAACACTGCTGGGCTATCCGGCTCTGCAATATCGAGATGGCCATATTGCGCTGCGCCTGTTCGACACGCCAGCCAAGGCTGATCAGGCCATGCAGGGCGGACTGACGCGCCTGCTCCTGCTGCAAATGCCGGAGCAGGCACGCTTTCTGGAGAAGTCCCTGCCCGTCAGCAAAGCGACCTGCCTACATTATTTGCCACTAGGCTCATGCGATGAGCTGAAACAGTCATTGCAACAGGCCATCGCCGAGCATGTCTTGATTGGCGACAAACCACCGGTACGCAATGAAGCCCAGTTTAACCAGCGCCGAGACGAGACGCGGCCCCTGCTGGTGGCCGGCGCAAACCAGATCTGTAAACTCGCGGCAGAAATTCTGGCCGAATTTCATATCGTGGCGCATAAATTACAAACGACCAAGCACAGCCCTGACGCCATCTCAGACATGCAAAAACAACTGGCTCAACTGATTTATCCTGGCTTCGTCGCGCGCACACCGCTCACATGGCTTCGCCACTACCCGCGCTACCTCAAGGCCATTTCTTTGCGCCTAGAAAAGCTCGCCAGCGCGCCAGAGCGCGACCGACAAAACCAGGCACAAGTGGCTCTGCTATGGCAGCATCACCTGGACAGAACGACTCAAAACGATAGTAAAGGGGAAGCAAACAGCCAAGCGCTCAAGGATTTTCGCTGGATGCTGGAAGAACTCCGCGTATCGCTGTTTGCTCAGGAGCTCAAGACCATCTCGCCTGTTTCTGTAAAAAGGCTTGAAAAACAATGGGAAACAATCAAAAAAACGTAAAGCACCAGTTAGCGTCATCGGTTAAAGTAATCTTTCGGAACACATGGCAAACCACTCAATTAAATAGACTTATTTTGTTACCCACAGAATCTGTGGATAACTCTGTGGATAGCCCAGCCATAGCGCACCTAACCCCATTGAAGGCATACGTTTTTTCTACAACGCGCAGCAAATGAACAATTTATTACTCGTTTATTTACAGATAGTTACGTCCGCATCTCAATACCCTATGGCTGCACACGACATGACAACATCTTCACATGCCAGGATGTGAATAACCAATTCTGTCAAGTTCTTGTTGCGTGATACAAAAATATATTTTTCAAATCTGAGAATGAAAAAAAACCGGCGATACGCCGGCTTTTTCTCTGGGTTTCACTTTCAATAACGGAAGCTATAGATAAACTGCATGTTATTTTGCCCGTGGGTCACCGTTACCCCAGAACTATTAGTGCTGGCCACTTCTGGCGCATAACTGTAAGCGAAATCAATCGAGGAAGCTTTGCTGAAACGGTAGCCGAACCCCGCCGTATAGTGATTCTTGACAATCGCGGGAAACAAAGGATGCATTAAGGCATCAGGCACCGGATTATCGGCAATATTGACGCCGGCGCGCAAGGTCAATGCATCTGTTGCCTGATAGGCAAGGCCTAACATCCAGACATCCTGATCCTTCCACTCTTGTGGCAGTTTCATGTCCAGGGTGATGCCGTTCAAGTCTGCCGTGGAGAAGACCATGTGGAAGTTTTTCATTACACTTGCCCAGCTTATGCGCTTGTAATCCGCAGCGAACATCAACTTGTCGCTTGCCTGGTATGCTATACCCACGCCATAGGTTTCAGGCCACTGGAAATCTACGATTTTGATCTTGCCTGTCAAAGTCGCCGTTGGATTTACACCCAGTGCGTCTATCATCAACATTTTGGCACCATCGGCTTCCATATCACCCAAATTGGTTTTTGAGTGATAAGTCGCACCCAGGGTCAACTGCGTATTGACCTTGTATGTCATCCCCAATTTCCCTGCCCAGCCAGTTGAATGCGCTTTTCCGGAGAAATCATTATTATTGGAAAAATCGAAATACCCTACATTGCTTGGAACACCCATCCAAGGCATAAGGCCAAGAGCGCCAGCGCCACTCGCGGATAGATTTCCACTTGTAGCCAAGCCCATCATTTGAGGTGCAGGCATCGCCATTTGCAGGTCTAGCCCCGCCCAAACAAAATCAATCGACCCTCCCACGATGAAATCCGGAGAAACGTTGTAGGCCAGGGGTAAAAGCACACGACCCACCCCGAGCTCACTGCGTGTCGGCAGTCCAGAGCCCATGCTCATAAAGCTATTAGCACCATATTCAGTGCCCATTCCTCCCTGGCCATAAACGCCCATACCAAAGGTCATCTTGTCATGCCGGCGACTCCACCCCAGAGCGGGTCCCCCAAATGAATCCGCTGAAGAACGGGCAGAATTTCCACCCATGCTGGAATTCACATCAGGGGCCAGAACACCCAATGCCAGATCCAGGCGATGGTTGTCCTCCATCAACCCTAAAGTAGCGGGGTTATTCATCATTGCAGCGGAACCGTTGTCGTAAGCCATGGACGCCCCCCCCATACCAAGCGCAATCGGGCCATAGCCTTCCATATTCATGCCATTAGTGGCGAATGCAATCCCCGGAATTGCCATATATGCCATGGCTGCAGCCATTTTTTTAATTTGCATACCAACCTCTTTATTTATGTATAAAAAAACCCCGCTCGCGCGGGGTTTGGAACACACCCTAATCTCGCCGCGGCAAGATTATGAAACATTAGAATACGCTTGAATGCTCATAAACACTACCTAAAATAAGCTGCAGGATTTCCAGAATGTCAAACGGATAATTTTTGATCTTCATGAACCCGGCCAGATCAAACAATGAGGCTACATGGCGGAGTGTAGTGACAAAATTTTGATTTTAAGCCCTTGAATATTGTTTTTTAAACACAAAAAAAACCCCGCTCGCGCGGGGATTTTTTCATTACCATAAGCCTACAATTAAGAATTCAAACTCAGAAGGCGCTGGATTTTTCAAACGTACCGCCAGCAACGCCTGTCAGGGTTTCCAGAATTTCATCTGGAGAATCGCTGATTTTCATGAAAGTACCCATGCCAAGCGTTGGCCAGCCCAGCGCGATACGGTAGCGACCGTACAAGGCACTCACCTTGCCGCCAACCACGTAGATCTCGTATGGCATCGCAGCCATATTGTCGGTACCAATCTTGTTCAGCCACACGCCTTCGCCGGTCTTAGGGTCATTCATGGCAACGCCGAATACTGCAATTTTCTTGTCGGCCAAAATGACTTCATACACCTTGGAAGTCTTGTTCTTACCTGCTGCCAGATTGTCCTGAATGGTTTTTACAGCAGCTTCAAAGCTGCCGTGAGATTTAAGTTCATTCTTGTCAGACTCGAAACGCTCCATGCCGATCATATAGCGATAGCTGGGAAGGTCGCCTGCAGATTCGTCGCCTCCAAAGCCTTTACCCGCACCTAGGGACTTTTGCAGTTTTGCCTGCACTGCTTTCACGGCGGATTCAGCGGAACTGAACTGCTTGCGGAAAATAGCGCGATACCAGTAATCCGGATTCTGATAGCTCACCGAACCATCCGCTTTCACTGCTACGCGAATGCCCGCACCCACAATGCTTGCACCACCAACACTATGAATCGCATCCAGAATACCTTTATCGGTCACCACAACCACGCCATGCGTGTTCACACCCTTGGGAGAGTACTTTCCCACCACGCTAAAGCCGTCTGCAGCCAATTTTTTCTCGACTTGGCCCATCACGGCATTCACATCGCCGCCCGTCACTTTATCGCCGGAAATATAAGGCGTAATCGCGAACGCAAGTGGCGTCCACACAGCCAACAAAAAAGCCCCTAATATTTTTTTCATGTTTATTTCTCCATGTTTGTTCTATTTAATCGCCACAAATGAAAAGGGCTGAAACAGTGTAACTGCTCAGCCCATTCAGTTCAACACAACAAGGTGTTCAGTCTGCGCTTAGAAGCGGTGGCTGTACATCAGCTGCCAATTGCTTTGGCTGTGATCGATCCTGTAGCCACCCGAAGTTGCGGGTGCAGTCACGGATACATTTGGCGCATAGACATAGGAAGCATTCACCTCAGACATCTTGTTGAAAACATAGCCTGCACCCAAGGTGTAATGATCCTTGATTGTAGCCGGGAACAGTGGATTCACATAGGAATCAGGTATTGGGTTGTTGGCAATATTCACACCGGCACGCAGAGTCAGCGCATCCGTTGCCTTGTATGCCACACCCAACTGGTATACGTCCTGATCTTTCCATTCCTGCGGCAGTTTCATGTCTAGCGCAAGGCCACCCAAGTCCGCACTGGTGAACACCATGTGGAAGTTCTTCATTACATTTGCCCAACCAATGCGCTTATAGTCCGCAACCACCATCAGCTTGTCGTTTGCTTGGTAAGCCAGGCCAATACCGTATGTTTCCGGCCACTGGAAGTCAACAATTTTAACCTTGCCGCTCAAAGTCGCTGTTGGGTTTACGCCCGTTGCGTCAATCATCGACATTTTGGCGCCATCCGCTTCCATATCACCCAGATTTGTTTGTGAGTGGTAAGTCGCACCAAGGGTCAATTGTTTGTTAACTTTGTATGTCGCACCCAATTTTCCCGCCCATCCAGTGGAATGTGCCTTGCCGGAGAAATCGTTGCTATTTGAAAAATCGAAATATCCGACATTCGATGCAGGGCCGCCTACAAATGGCAGAAGGCCAGCAGAAGCCGCGCCCGTTGCACTCAAATTACCGCCCATGGCCAAGCCCAACATCTGAGGAGCCGACATCGCCATTTGCAGATCAAGACCTGCCCATACGAAATCAATGGAACCACCGATGTTCAGGTCAGGCGTCACATCATAAGAGATGGGAACAATCAGGTTTCCCACACCCAATTCGGAACGGCTGGTTTTACCTGAGCCTGCACTTACCCAATCCGTTGCCGAATATTCGGTACCCATGCCACCCTGTGCAAACACGCCAATACCATAAGCAAGTGCACCGTTTTTCTTTATCCAGCCAACTGCTGGCATGTAATAGGCGTCACCACCCGACTTGGCATCCGGCATGCCGGTCATCTTGGAATTTACATCGGGATGCAGGCCGCCCACCGCCAGATCCAGACGGCTCGTTCCATTAGCCATCAGTCCGATGGTAGCCGGATTATTCGCCATGCCTGCTGCGCCGTTATCATAAGCCATGGATGCGCCACCCATACCGGTAGCAATCGGGCCGTAGCCTTCCATCATCAT
Source organism: Sulfurimicrobium sp. (assembly GCA_030652035.1). Taxonomy (GTDB): domain Bacteria; phylum Pseudomonadota; class Gammaproteobacteria; order Burkholderiales; family Sulfuricellaceae; genus Sulfurimicrobium. The sequence continues at coordinate 15,430 of JAUSBJ010000032.1, read as the reverse complement.
GCCGTTGGTTGCCATGGCAACGCCTGGTGCTGCAATACCGATAGCGGCCAGAACGCCCACAATTTTTTTCAATTTCATGCTGTCATCCCCTCTAAATGAGAAAAGTTTATTGTTTATGCTGTGCAACGGTTTCTGTTTCAGCTTTATAACTCTTTTTTTGTTGGGTCAATGTTACATAAAAATGCTAACGGGGCAAGCCTGCTCACGCTGCTTTCAAATCAACTGTTGCTTCCATACAACAACGCAGAATTACAGCTCATTCCTGAATTTGCTGCCTCACCAAAATGAGATCATCGGCATCCAGCTTAAAAGGATACGAAAGAATGTCCGAAGGTTTCGAATCTCCATAGGGACGGTTGCAGGCTGAAACATCCTCTTCCGTGCCGGGACAACCGGAGGTGCGGAAAGGCGTGCCGGACTGAAGCAAGTGCTCCACGTCGGCTTGCGGCAGGCCAAAATCCGTCAGGCAGCCATGCTCGTCAAAGTGCATCTGGCTGACATTACCGCCACCGTAGTCAATGATATAGCGCGCCAGTTGCACCCGCCGCCATTGCGCCATATCGCAAGCAGGCCAGTCTTCCATCAGCGACCCGCGCTCCGGAAAGAAGGCAAACAGGTGGTTGTGCCCGCCCAGGTCGCGAATTCTCTGGCAGATCGCGAGCATTTCCCGCTCGGTTTCGCCCATGCCGCTAATGAGGTGGACGCCAAATCTTTCTGGCCCGAACACTTCCGCAGCCCATTCGATCGCCTGCCAGTATCTATCCCAGCGATGCGGGCTATCCACTGTCTTCCCGCGTGTGCGCTCAAATATTTCCGGGGTGACGGCATCGAGTGCAATGGTAAAAATATCCGCGCCCAGTTCCTTCAATTGAAGCAGATCCGATTTCTCCATGGTCGTCGGATTGGAAAGGATGGAAACCGGGATATGAGGCAGCTCATGCACCCATTTCTTCAGCAAAATACGGGTATCTTCATCGGAATCCGGATGCGTGATCATGGAAATGCACATGCGCTGGAACTGCCCTTTATCTTCACCCGCCTTGACCCGCGCAATCACTTCATCATAGGAAAGTGTTGGCCAATCCACCCGAATGAAATTGCGCTCGGCGTAGTCGCGCCCCTCTTCCCGGTGCCGCGCCAGTCCGCAATAGGCGCAATTGGCGCGGCAGCCTTCCGGGTAGGTCACGAGCAGGTTCAGACAATGCGTGCATTCGGTGCGATACATCTTGCCCGGAACAAGACCGAGTGTGATGGCTGCCGCCGTGCTTAACTGTACGTATTCGGGGGAGCGCAGCTCGCTCATTCAAACCACCTCTTCAAAGAAAATATTCCGGAAATGCCACCCAGCCTTTGCGCAACGCCAAGTCGTCCTGGGCGGCGAGGCTTAACATGGAGCGCCGTTTCACAGCCCGCTGCAAAGACGATTCAAACTGATCTCTCATATCGCTCTCGAATTCCAGCAACGCATTTCCCTTGCCGTTCAGCCAGGCAACGGCAGCCTGCCCGGCGCGTTCTCCACTACTCACCGCGGCATCAATCCCGGCGCCGGTAATGGGATGCGTAAAACCGCCCGCATCGCCCACCAGCATCACATGGCCGACTGTCAGCCCGGGCCGCAAACCACCCACCGGAATCGCGCCACCGGTGCGACCATGAATCTCCTGACCCACTACACCCTCTGCGACCAGTCTTTGATGAAGCCGGTCGAGCGGCGTTTTCAGGTCCGGCGCCAGGGATTTGTCCATCCCGACCCCCAGGTTCGCGACCCCGCCCTTGGGGAAAAGCCAGGCATAACCCCCGGGATATTGATCAGAGAGCCAGACCCGTGTTTCGTCAAGCGGCTGCCTGAGCGATACGCTATATTGCCGTGCATGCGCCACCGGCTGGCGCGGCAGCCCCAGCAGCTTTGCCACACTGGAATCAGGGCCATCAGCGGCGATCAGCAGCTTGTAACGGCACTCCATCGACCCCTGTGGCGACTCTAACCAGGCTAGCCGCTGCGCAGCATCAAGTTGCCGCAAGGTGCAGCCCAATTCCAATTTCGCCCCCGCCTCGGTTGCGGCATGCGCCAACGCCTGATCAAAGGCAGCGCGGTTGACCATCAGGCCGGGCGCATGGGTTTTCACCACCACCCCGGAAGGCAACACACTCTCCATGCCGCTGATTGCCTGCACCAGCACGCCAGGCGCCTGGGCATGACGGCCCAGCGCAAGCGGAATCCATTCGGCGCACTGCACCGGCACGCCGATTGCCTTTTTGCGCTCGACGGCCAGCACTGAAACCCCGCCACGGGCCGCAGCCAGGGCGGCCGCCCCGCCTGCCGGACCGAGTCCAATCACCAGCACATCGGTTTCAATCCGCACCCGCCAGCGCCTCCTGGATGACTGCCACAAAATCGTCCGGCACAAGCAGGAGCATGTCTACTGCATGTGCAGAGAAAAAGGCGCGCACATTTTTCTCTGCCTGATCGACCGGTGTATTGCGTAGCGCTGCTTCCAGATCAGCCACCGTACGCCGCGGACTGATGAAAAAATCGCCGCTGAACCATGCCTGGGCAATGCGTCGCCGCGTGGCGTCATAAGCCAGGGAGACGCGCAGCATGCCGCCTGGGAATTTCCGCACCGCTTCCACAATCGGCATGTCAGCCACCGGCCTCGCCACTTGATCAAGCCACTGCGGCGCATCGATCTCGGCCAGCGCATTCCGGAAGCGCACCTGCTCCTGCGGCAACAGTCCGCCCTCGGCGAAATGCACGCCGAATTCCGAACCCAAAGCCTCGGATAAAGCTGCTTTGACGCGCTCCAGCGGCGGCACAAAACCCAGCAAGTCCGCCAGATTTGCCACCCGCTCACGGGCCGAGGCAATGGCCTTATCGGAAAGCTTTTCTGCGGGGATGCGCAGCACGCGCAGCATTTTTTCCACGTCGAACTCGACCAGCAGCGTCCCCTGGTACATCAGCGCATCGCCCTCGAACACGCCACCGGTGCCGGAAATCTTCTTTCCATCCACTTCGATGTCGTTACGCGGGCGGTAGCGCGCGTCCACCCCCAGAGCACTGATGCCGCGGGCGGCCGCCTCGCAGATGCGGCGCGCAATGGCGGTCATGTCCGCCGTGCCGAGATCGCGCTTGTGCAGATACAACTCCCAGCCAATCTGGGTCTCATCGAAATAGATCGCCCCACCGCCGGTGATGCGCCGCTGCACCGTGACGCCATGCGCGCGGCAATAATCCAGATCGAGTTCCTGCTCTGCGCTTTGATGAAAACCCAGCAAGGCGGAAGGCATGAATTGCAGAAAACGCAGGGTGGAGGGGCACTCGCCTGCCTGCCGTGCATCAAGCAACGCCCGGTTGAGGGCAATATTTTCCGCAGCAGGGCGCAAACCCGTGTCTATCACGCGCCAGGGCGCAGTCATCATTCGTTATCCATGCATGAAGGGCGTTGAATTATGGCCTGAAACATCCTCGCGTGCTAATATCGCGAGTTCAAATTCTGCCGTCTGATAGAGCAAACACTTAAAATTTATGGATCAATTCGCCAAAGAAACAATCCCGGTCAGCCTTGAAGAAGAGATGCGCCGTTCCTACCTCGATTACGCCATGAGCGTGATCGTGGGACGCGCCCTGCCGGACGTACGCGACGGACTGAAACCGGTGCATCGTCGTGCGCTTTTCTCCATGCACGAACTATCCAACGACTGGAATAAGGCATACAAGAAGTCGGCGCGTATCGTCGGCGACGTCATCGGTAAATACCACCCCCACGGCGACACCGCGGTATACGACACCATCGTGCGCATGGCGCAGCCTTTCTCACTGCGCTACCCGCTGGTAGACGGCCAAGGCAACTTCGGCTCGGTGGACGGCGACAATGCCGCCGCGATGCGTTACACCGAAATCCGCATGACGAAAATCGCCCATGAGCTGCTGGCGGATCTCGACAAGGAAACCGTCGATTTCGGCCCCAACTACGACGGCTCGGAATTCGAACCGCTGGTGCTTCCAGCCAAGATCCCCAACCTGCTGATCAACGGTTCTTCCGGCATCGCGGTGGGCATGGCGACCAACATCCCGCCCCACAATCTCGACGAAGTGGTGGATGCCTGCCTCAAGCTGCTGGCCGAACCTGAAACCGGCATCGAAGAACTGATCGAGATCGTCCCCGCGCCGGACTTCCCCACCGCCGGCATCATCTACGGCACCGTAGGCGTCAAGGAAGGCTACCGCACCGGCCGCGGTCGAGTGGTGATGCGCGCACGCTGCCACTTCGAGGACATCGGCAAGGGTGAGCGCCAGGCCATCATCGTCGACGAGCTGCCCTACCAGGTGAACAAGGCCAATCTGTGCATCAAGATCGGCGAACTGGTGCGCGAGAAGAAGATCGAGGGCATTTCCGATCTGCGCGACGAGTCGGACAAGTCCGGCATGCGCGTGGTGATCGAGCTGAAACGCGGCGAAGTGCCGGAAGTGATCCTGAACCAGCTGTACAAAGACACCCAGATGCAGGACACCTTCGGCATGAACATGGTGGCCCTGGTGGACGGCCAGCCGCGCCTGCTGAACTTGAAGCAGATGCTCGACGCCTTCCTGCGCCACCGCCGCGAAGTGGTCACGCGCCGCACCGTGTTCGAACTGCGCAAGGCGCGCGAGCGCGGCCACATCCTGGAAGGCCTGGCCGTCGCGCTGTCCAACGTGGACGAAATCATTGCCCTGATCAAGGCCGCAGCCACACCGGCCATTGCCAAGCAGGGACTGATGGAGCGCACCTGGCGCTCGCCGCTGGTGGAAGAAATGCTGCAGCGCGCCTCTGCCGACGCCTCACGCCCGGAAAACCTGGCGCCGGAATTCGGCTTTTCCGCCCAAGGCTATCGCCTGTCCGAAGCCCAGGCCCAGGCCATCCTGGAACTGCGCCTGCAACGCCTGACCGGGCTGGAGCAGGACAAGATCGTCGGCGAATACCGGGACGTGATGCTGAAGATCGCTGATCTGCTGGACATCCTGGCACGCCCGGAACGGGTCACGGAAATCATCGTCACCGAACTGAATGCAGTCAAAGCCCAGTTCGGCGACCGCCGCCGTAGCGAGATCATCGCCCATGCCCAGGACTTGAGCATGGAAGACCTGATCACGCCGGAAGACGTGGTGGTCACGCTCTCGCATACCGGCTACATCAAATCCCAGCCGCTCGACGACTACAAGGCACAGAAACGTGGCGGACGCGGCAAACAGGCGACAGCGATGAAGGAAGAGGATTTCATCGACAACCTCTTCGTCGCCAATACCCACGACTATATCCTGTGCTTCTCCAACCATGGCCGGGTGTACTGGATCAAAGTCTATGAAGTGCCGCAGGGTAGCCGCATCTCGCGCGGCAAGCCCATCGTCAACCTGCTGCAACTGGACGAAGGCGAGAAAATCAACGCCATCCTGCCGGTCAAGGAATTCGACGAAAATCATTTCATCTTCATGGCCACTTCCAGCGGCATCGTCAAGAAGACCCCGCTGACCAGTTTCTCGCGCCCGATGAAGCGCGGCATCATCGCCATCAATCTGGACGAGAGCGACTTCCTCATCGGTGTCGCCATTACCGACGGCCAGCACGATGTGATGCTGTTCTCGGACGGCGGCAAGGCGGTGCGCTTCGAGGAAAGCGACGTGCGCGATACTGGCCGCAATTCGCGTGGCGTGATCGGCATGCGCCTGCAAAAGGACCAGAAGGTCATTTCCCTGCTGGTCGCCGAAAGCGAAAACCAGTCCGTCCTGACCGCCACCGAAAATGGCTATGGCAAGCGCACCCCGATCACCGAGTACACGCGTCATGGCCGCGGCACCCAGGGCATGATGGCGATCCAGACCTCGGAGCGCAACGGCAAGGTGGTTGCCGCCACGCTGGTGGAAGAAAGCGACGAACTGATGCTGATCACCACCGGTGGCGTGCTGATCCGCACCCGTGTACGCGAAATCCGAGAAATGGGCCGTGCTACCCAGGGCGTGACGCTGATCAACCTGGACAAGGGCGAGAAGCTGACCGGCCTGCAGAAAGTGGTCGAATCGGAAGAACAGGAAGAAGCCGGCGACGAGCCGGGAGAAGAATGATGATTTAACCGCAAAGGACGCAAAGTAACGCGATGGACGTCGGTTTGACTTTCCTTTGCAAAAATTTGCGACCTTCGCGGCAAAAAAGGCTTTGTATGGAAAGACTCTACAATTTCAGTGCCGGTCCCGCCATGCTGCCCCAGCCCGTTCTGGAGCAGGCTCGCGACGAACTCCTGGACTGGCACGGCAGCGGCATGTCGGTGATGGAGATGACCCATCGCGGCAAGGATTTCTCCGGCATCATCGCTCAGGCCGAGTCCGATCTGCGCGACTTGCTGAACGTTCCCTCCAATTACAAAGTGCTGTTTCTGCAGGGCGGCGCGACCATGCAGTTCGCCCAGATACCGATGAACCTGCTTGGCAGCCGCTCGGCCGACTACATCATCACCGGCGCCTGGTCCAAGAAGGCTTTCAAGGAAGCCGGCAAGGTCGGCAATGCGCGCCTTGCCGCCACCACCGAGGCCAGCAACTTCACGTGCCTGCCCGGCACAGAAGAAATCAGCCTGAGCAACGAAGCAGCCTATCTGCATGTCTGCACCAACGAGACTGTGCATGGTGTGGAAATGCACGATATCACCACGCTGGGCGCTTCGGTTCCGCTCGTTGCCGACATGAGCTCGCACATCCTGTCGCGCCCCATCGACATATCGAAATACGGCCTGATCTATGGCGGCGCGCAAAAAAACATCGGCCCGGCCGGGCTGACCCTGGTGATCGTGATGGAGGATCTGCTGGGCAAGGCGCCCGCCAACCTCCCGACCATGCTCGACTATGCCGTGCAGGCCGAAAACGGCTCCATGCTCAACACGCCGCCGACCTATTCGATCTACGTGGCGGGACTGGTATTCCAGTGGCTGAAGAAACAGGGTGGCCTTGCTGCCATCGAGCAAGCCAATATTGCCAAGGCCAGGCTCATCTACGAGGCCATTGACACCAGCAGCCTCTACCATAATCCGGTTGAACCCTCCTGCCGCTCGCGTATGAACGTGCCTTTCACCCTGAAAAAGGAAGGACTCGACGAGGCGTTCATCGCCGAAGCAAAGAAACAGGGCATCGTTTCCATCAAGGGCCACAAGATGGTGGGTGGCATGCGCGCCTCGATCTACAACGCCATGCCACTGGAAGGTGTTCAGGCACTGGTCAGTTTCATGCAGGATTTCGAGCGCAGCCATGGATAAGGAACTGCGCCAGCACCGCGATGCGATTGACGCGATCGATGACGCGATGCTCAAGCTCATCAACGACCGCGCCCGGCACGCCCAGGCCATCGGCGCGCTCAAGGGCGGCGGCTTGGTCTACCGTCCCGAGCGCGAGGCGCAGATATTGCGCAGGGTAAAGGAAAACAACCCCGGCCCGCTGTCTGGTGAATCGATCGCCAAGCTGTTCCGCGAAATTATGTCCGCCTGCCTGGCACTGGAAAAACCGCTCAAGGTGGCCTTTCTCGGCCCCGAGGGTACTTTCACTCAAGCCGCGGCTGTCAAACACTTTGGCCATGCTGCAAATACCGATGCCTGCGCTTCGATCGACGAAGTATTCCGCAATGTCGAGGCTGGCAACGCTGATTACGGCGTAGTGCCGGTGGAAAACTCCACCGGCGGCGCGGTCGGCACCACGCTGGACCTGCTGCTGGAAACCCCCCTCAAAGTATGCGGCGAAGTCGATCTGCGCGTGCACCAGTTCCTGCTCCGCAAACCCGGCGCGACATCCAGGGCGATCAAGGTGTATTCGCATGCCCAGTCCCTCGCCCAGTGCCATGAATGGCTCAACCAGCACCTGCCAGGAGCAGAACGCATTCCGGTAGTGAGCAACGCCAAAGCGGCAAAACTGGCCGCCGAGGACGAGAACGCCGCCGCCATCGCAGGCGAAACCGCAGCCGAGGTTTATGACCTGGAAAAAGTGGCGGAGAACATTGAGGACGAACCCAACAACACCACCCGCTTTCTGGTCATCGCCCTACATGATGCCGCACCTTCCGGCAAGGACAAGACCTCACTGGTGCTGTCCTCCAAGAATCTCCCCGGCGCCGTCTACGAACTGCTGGGGCCGCTCGCCCGCCACGGCGTCAGCATGAGCAAGCTGGAATCCCGGCCTTCACGCACCGGCCTGTGGGAATACATGTTTTTTGTCGACATCGAAGGCCATCACCAGGACGAAAAAGTGGCGCAAGCGCTGGCCGAATTGCGCGACAAGGCTGCATTCCTTAAAGTGCTGGGATCGTATCCGGCTGCGGTGTTATAAAGAGAACGGTAATGAGTGATGAGGGATGGGTGATCGAGCCCCCTGCCCATTACTCATTACCCATCACCCATTACAAATATTGACTTATGGAACTCTGTAACCTTTCGCCCTCCTATGTGCGCGCCATTGCGCCCTACCAGCCCGGCAAACCCATTTCCGAGCTGGCGCGGGAAATGCACCTGGCCGAAGAAGATATCGTCAAGCTCGCCTCCAATGAAAATCCGCTTGGCGCCAGCCCGCGCGCCCTGGCGGCGATGGAAAACGTGCTGATGGAAATTGCCCGCTACCCGGACGGCAATGGCTTCCTGCTCAAATCGGCACTGGCGGAGAAATATGGCATCGCACTGAACCAGATCGTCCTCGGCAACGGTTCCAATGACTTGCTGGAATTGGCCGCGCGTGCTTTCCTCGCGCCCGGCACTTCCGCCATCTACTCGCAATACGCTTTTGCTGTCTACCCGCTGGCCACCCAGGCTGCCGGGGCGCGCGGCATCGAAACCCCGGCGCGCGATTACGGCCACGACCTCAAGGCCATGCTGGAAGCCATCAGCGACGACACCCGCATCATCTTTATTGCCAACCCCAACAACCCTACCGGAACGTTGCTCGGGGGCGCAGAACTCGAGCATTTCCTCGACCAGGTTCCCCACACCGTGCTGGTAGTGCTGGACGAGGCCTATACCGAGTACCTGCCCGAGGCGCAGCGCAGCCATTCGCTAGCCTGGCTGAAGAAGTACTCCAACCTGCTCATCACCCGTACTTTTTCCAAGGCCTATGGGCTGGCTGGCATGCGCGTCGGTTTCGCGCTGGGCCACCCGGAAGTGATCGGCTTGCTCAATCGCGTACGTCAGCCCTTCAACGTCAACAGCCTGGCGCAGGCGGCGGCTGTCGCGGCAATGCAGGACGAAGCGTTTCTGGAAGAGTGCGTGGAAATCAACCGTAGCGGCATGGAACAAATCACGACCGGCCTCACTCAGATGGGCTTGGACTACATCCCGTCCGCTGGCAATTTCGTTGCGGTCAAGGTAGGCAATGCGGCCGCCATCAACCACAGCCTGCTGAAGCAGGGTGTCATCGTGCGCCCCATTGGAAACTATGGCATGCCGGAATTCCTGCGTGTCAGCATCGGCTTGAAAACGGAAAATGCCCGATTCCTCCAGGCACTCGAACATTCGCTTGCAGAACAATCACAGCCTTAACGAATACAGCTAACGCTAACGGAGAGCTAAATGATCATTGTCATGAACAATGGTGCCAACGAAGAACAAATCGACGGCGTAGTCAAGAAAATCAAGGAATTCGGCCTTGAGGCCAATATTTCTCGCGGGACTGAACGCACGGTGATCGGCGCCATCGGCGACGAACGCAAACTGGATCAGGAACTGATCGATGCACTGCCCGGCGTGGAACAGTCCATGCACATCGTCAAGCCCTACAAGATCGTGGCCCGCGAATGGCACAAGCAGGATTCGATTGTCGATATCATGGGCATCAAGCTGGGCGGCAACCAGGTACAGATCATCGCCGGCCCGTGCTCGGTGGAAACCCAGCCGCAGATGGATGCTGCCGCACAGTACGTCCATGAAGCCGGATGCCGCCTGATGCGCGGCGGCGCCTTCAAGCCCCGCACCAGCCCTTATGCTTTCCAGGGCCACGGCGAAGAAGGCCTGACCATGTTCCGCAAGGCGGCAGAACGCTACAATCTGCCCATGGTCACCGAACTGATGGATGCCCGCCAACTCGAAACCTTCATGAAACACGACGTGGACGTGATCCAGATCGGCACCCGCAGCATGCAGAACTTCGATCTGCTGAAGGAAGTGGGCAGAATCAACAAGCCAGTGATTCTCAAGCGCGGCATGTCCGCCACCATTTCAGAATGGCTGATGGCGGCCGAGTACATCGCCGCCGGTGGCAACCACAACATCATTTTCTGCGAACGCGGCATCCGCACTTTCGAAACCTACTACCGCAATGTACTGGACGTTACTGCCATCCCGGTGCTGAAGAAGGAAACTCACCTGCCGGTCATCGTCGACCCCTCCCACGCTGGCGGCAAGGCATGGATGGTACCGGCACTGTCACGCGCCGCCATCGCTGCAGGCGCCGACGGCCTACTGGTGGAAATGCACCCGACCCCGTGCGAAGCCTGGTGCGATGCTGATCAGGCTCTCACCCCACAGGAACTGAAAGACCTGATGGGCACACTGGGCATGATCGCCAACGCAATCGGCCGGACTCTTTAAGCCTTGTCTAACCACGGGGTACACGGGGAGCACGGGGAGCACGGGGAGCACGGGGGCAACCCCAGTGTTTATTGCTTTCCCCATGCTCCCCATGTACCCCGTGGTTTAATTGCATTTTCATGATTAACAAACTCGTCATTGTCGGTGTCGGCCTGATCGGCGGCTCGCTCGCGATGGCCTTGCGCCAAGCAGGCGCGGTAAAGGAAATCGTTGGCGTTGGGCGCAGCTGGGAAAACCTCGAAACTGCCCTGCAGCTGGGCATCATCGACCGGATCGAAACCAGCCTGGCTGGCGCAGCACGCGATGCAGACGTGATCGTGCTGGCCGTGCCGGTGGCCGCCATGCAACCGGCCATGCAGGAACTCGCGCCTCACTTGTCTGTGGGGACCATCGTGACCGATGCCGGCAGCACCAAACGCGACGTCATTGCTTACGCCCGGAAGCATTTGCCAAACCATATCACTCATTTTGTGCCCGGACACCCCATCGCCGGGGCCGAAAAGAGCGGTGCCGCTGCGGCTTTTGCCGGTTTGTTTCAGGGCCGCAATGTCGTCGTGACGCCGCTACCGGAAAACGATGCGGAAGCCGTCTCCAAAATCTCCAGCATGTGGCAGACCTGTGGCGCCATCGTCAACTCCATGCCCGCACTCCAGCATGACGAGATTTTCGCTGCGGTTTCCCATCTTCCCCATCTGCTGTCTTTTGCCCTGGTGGAGGACATTGCCTTCCGCGCCAACGCAAAAGAGTTGTTCAGCTATGCGGCAGGCGGCTTCCGCGACTTCACCCGGATCGCCGGCAGCCACCCGGAAATGTGGCGCGACATCTGCCTCGCCAACCGCGACGTGCTGATCCGGGAAATCGACACCTACCATTCCCAGCTCGACCGCCTGCGCCGCATGCTGGAACAGAATGATGGCAAAGCGCTGGAAGAAGTCTTCGGCCATGCCCGTACCGCCCGCGCCGAATGGCTGGAAGGCAAACAGGATTCATAACATGGAACACATCGATATGAACTCGCAGGATGATCGCGCAGGATTATTTTCGTAGAGGATAAAAACGAGTGCGGATCATAGATTTTCCACGAATCTACGGATGCGTTGCGCAGCGTCGACGGTTTCCGCAATCGAAGGAACGAGCGCGATGCGGACAAAATTTTTCCCTGGGTTTGTGCTGTGAGCGTCGCGTGCCAGTAAGCTGCCAGGCAGAACGATGGCATTGGTGTCTTGCAGCAGGAGTACGGCAAAATCCTTATCATCAATTGGTGTTGCAACCCAGTAATAAAACGATGCGGTCGGTTTTGAAAGCGGAAGTATTGGGTCGACAATATCGCGAAACGCGTCGAATTTTTCCGAATACAAACGGCGGTTTTCGCGGACATGGACTTCATCTTGCCAAGCGGCCACGGAAGCCGCTTGAATTGCACCGCCCATGGCTGAGCCGTGATATGTGCGGTAGCGCGTGAATTCTTTGATGATCGATGCATCACCTGCCGCAAAACCCGAACGCAATCCTGGCACATTGGAGCGTTTGGACAGCGAGCCCAGAACCACAAGTCTCGGAAAACCAGTACGAGCCAGCTTTTCAGCTGCGTCTAACGCTCCCAGAGGCGGATTTTCTTCATCAAAATATATCTCCGTGTAGCATTCATCGGCGGCAATGATGAAACCATACCGATCTGAAAGAGCGAAAAGTTCTCGCCACGAGTCCAGCGTCATTACAGCGCCGCTAGGATTGCTGGGCGAACAGGTGAAAACAAGTTGCACTCGCCGCCACACGTCTTTAGGCACGGAAGCCCAGTCGAGATGGAATCGGGTTTCCGGCACGGTATTGATGAAATACGGGCGCAATCCGGCTAACAATGCGGCCCCTTCATAGATCTGGTAGAAGGGATTAGGGCACACCACCAAGCCGTCGTGCTTGCTTCCATCCAGCACCGCCTGCGCGAGAGAAAACAGTGCTTCGCGACTACCCAACGTGGCAATGATTTGAGTGGCAGGATTGATTTCAGAAATATGGTGGCGGCGTTTCAGCCAATCGGCAATTGTCCAACGCAAGGTATCGCAACCTATCGCGGATGGGTAACTGGCTAGCCCATTGATGTCCAAACCGAGCGCATCGCGAATGAACTGCGGGGTTGGGTGCTTCGGTTCGCCTACAGACAGATTGATTTGCTTCATTCGAGGGTTGGGCGCCACCCCTTCAAAGAGCCTTTGCAGCTTTTCGAAGGGATAGGGCTGGAGGAATTGCAGTTTTGGGTTTAACCCGGCAGGCAATTTCGCGTCTTTGCAAGGCATATCTTGTTTACCCGTACGTGTTTTTGAGTCGGTATTCGATGGGCCGAACTATCGACGATGCTCTTTGTACTTCCCCAGAGCGAACAGCAAGGCCACTACGTCAACTGCCAAAGGTTGCTTTCGCGTCGCCTTTTTCGGCAAGGAAACGACTCACGGCCAAAAAAACGCCCTCGGCCCAGCACAATTCCCACCAGCTTCATCAAGTCCGGCGGGCTTCCGTTGATTTCGCCCTGTCAACGAAAGTCTCGTCTGATAATCCGCTCGATGTTTCGCTCCGCCAACGCGGCAATTGTTAAAGCCGGGTTGGCGCATCCAGTGTGGCCTGGCACGAGAGCGCCGTCGATCACGTAGAGATTATTGTAGTTCTTGACCTTTCCTATGTTGTCCGTAGCCAAATCGAGTACGGCCCCACCAAGTGGGTGCGCAGTAACAGATCCGGTTACGGGCGAAGGTGTGGCATAGTGTCCCGATTTCACTTGGCGAATACTTTGTTTGGTCCGCCCGCCGGCGGCGGCGATCCTCTCGTATGTGTCTGCTCCAGCATCGAGTACTCTGGCGATTTGCGGATCGTTTCCCGGCCATGTCAGGACCGCGTCATCCGTAGCCTTGTCATAAGTGAAGAACCCCTTCGCTGGCGGAGTCGACATGCCGATTGACGCAATCGTGCCTGCTTGCCCTTCGAGGGACCAGTCTGCGTAACACTCAACAGAAGTTGGGGAAATCGGGTTATAGTGATCCTCTATTACAATGGGTACGGTTCCCCCCCTATTGGGTTGGATGCGTGTATTCAGATCGGTTAGTCGGCTAAAGAAGTCACCGTTATTTCCCCAATTCCTTCCAACTTCGCTATTGAGTGCGGGCATCCAATTGTTGCCTTTTGCGCGCACTAGGAGTTTTGACGTTCCCACCGATCCCGTTGCCAGGAAAAGCTTCTTGACAACATATTTTCGTTGCGCCAACACGGATCCATTCGTGTCAATCTCGTTCGCCACTACGACATAGCGTCCATGGGGACCTTCCTGAATGGAGGTCACGTTTTGCTGAGTCACGATGTCAAGGTGGCCGGATTGCTCCGCATATTTCAGGTAGTTCTGGTCTAGCGAAAGTTTCGCGCCGCTGTTGTTGCCATACCAGAATTCACCCGCGATGACTGAGGGTTTTCGTGCTCCCAGCAATTCTTCCCATACGGCATCCCAAGAGATGCCCATATCGATGAGTTTTGTTGTCAAGCCAGCCCGTTGTCCGAGTTGCCACCAAGTCTTGGCAGCTGCATATTCCGGGCGTGCCAATATCATTTGCGGAATCGGGTGCTGTGAGATCACTGACCTCACGCGCGGATAGTAGATGGAGTCCATTTCGTGATAATCGACGCTTCGACCGAAGGCATTGTTGAACAAGAACCGCGGCGGTTGATAAAGAGCGCCAGCGTAGACCAGCGATCCACCACCCACACCAGCGCCCGCTAGCGACGCGACCCCGTTGCCGAGAACGAGTTCGAGAACGCCTATGAATTTTTCGATGGGCTTGGGATCTCCCAAGAGAGCAACTTGGCTGAGCCATGCTGAACGGCCATCCGGATTTTGCAATGTCGAGAAGGTGTCTTGCGATTGCGTCACCGGCCAGCGTTTGCCACGTTCGAGCATGACAGCGTGGATGCCCTGTTCGGCAAGCCGCCACGCCGCGACTGCACCGCCAAAGCCGGAGCCTATGATCATTACGTCCACCGGTTCACTTTCTGCGGCCAATGCGCTCAGCACCATCGGGCTATGACAAATAGCGCCGCCAGCGATGCCCAATCCCATTGCCTTGATGAAAGCTCTTCGACTCATTCCACTTTTCATATAACGCTCCCCTGTTGATCAGTATTGGAACTCACTGATGGTCGGCCAATACTAAGCCGGGCCCTACGCTATAGCACGACCGTCCTATGAGACAGGATCAAATCGTTAATCCGCTCACCGACTTTTGCCGTGTCCTTCTCGTTCTTTTTAAGCAGGTACGCAAGCAGTTTCCCCAAGACTCGACACTCGTCCTCTTTGAATCCCAATCGAGTAATCTCGCTCGTCCCGATTCTCAGGAAACCATCAACATTGATATGATGGCGGGCGAGATGGTCCCTTAACTCTATGCCCTCTTCCCTGGAATAATTGGTAATTACCTGATGACAGTAAGTCGGCTCGGGGTAATTCTTCGCATGCATTCCACGCATAGGTATACCTTCCTCGCGCAATGCATATGCTATGGTTCGGGCGTTACTCACAACTTGGCTGGCGTAATCATGCCACCGGGTTTCCTCAAGCACGATTCCCGTCGATGCAATACGGGCAAGGTGTGGATTGCAGATCAATGTCGGGCCGTTGAGGGGCGTAAAATTGGCCAACAACTCGACCCTCTTGTGAATTTCTTCACTGTTGGTATGTCAATCAGCGTCCAATAGTTTCCAGGCAACAGCGTCCAAATCTTTCCAGTTGATCAGTCGGATTTAATGCTTTTCTTGCGCTGTTTGAAGCGGAAGGAGTCGTTGCCGGTTTCCAGGATGTCGCAGTGGTGTGTGATGC